>CAVYUC010000019.1:0-153206 GCA_963771595.1 uncultured Prolixibacteraceae bacterium
AATTTCCTTCACCCGCCGGAACTGTGGCTGCCAGCGGTAATTCTCGTGAACATAAAAACGAACACCTGCATCTTTGGTAGCCTGCATCATTCGTTTTGCCGCTTGATATGATGGAGCCAACGGTTTCTGGCAAATCACATCTTTGCCATATTTTGCCCCGAGAAGTGTGAATTTTTCGTGCGTGTCCACATCGGTAATAATGTCGATAAAATCGAGCTTTTCATTTTTGAGCAATTCCTCCGCATCGTCATATACATGGGGAATTCCAAACCGTTTGGCCAAAACTTCTGCCTTTCACCTGGTGCGGTTATAAAGTGCCACACATTCTGCACCTTCCAGTTCCTGCCAGGCTCCCAGTTGAAACTGGCTCCAGAACCCGCATCCGAATATTGCAAATTTTTTCATTTCAGGAGATTATTAGATTTTCCTCTTTAAACTTTGAACTTTAAACTTTGAACTGCTATGTGATATCATTCACTTGTTCCAGTACATTATCCGGTTCGAAGATCTGTTTCCAGTTGTCTTTAAACAAAATTTTGCGGCCACGTTCCAGCGCCTTATTTGCGGCATCCGAGAAAACAGCGTCCGGAATTTCCTGGAATATTACTGCAAGCTGAATATTCAGATGCCCGAGTAAAAATTCACGGGCAGCTTCGGCAGGAACTCCGCGTTTAACCACCTCGTCCATTCCTTCTTTTACAATGGCCAGGCAGGTTGCTGAAAGCGTTTCAACCAGCGCCGGTTCGAGCAGTGCCATCTGTTCAACTGTTATCCGGTACGATTTTTTCACCGGTGCATACATGGTTTTTGCCAGTTTTTCTCCTTTTTTATAATCCTGCTCCGGACCTTTCAGGAGCGTGCAAACAATTACCTGTTTTGCCAGTGTGCCGCCAAAAAAATCTTTTTGAGCTTCCGGTGTTGATTCCCAGTTAAATACAGAAGGGTGAGCCGGATGCGAAATGAAATAAGAAATATCATTGCGCTGATGTAATTTTCCGGCCATGGCCACTGCCGGATCGAGAAAAACAACCATCGAACCGGTTTTCATTTTGGGGACGATTTGTTCTGAAACTTTACCCAGTGCAACATCGGGGACCGCGAGGATTACAATCTCAGCGTCGGGAACTACATCGTCAGTAGAGATTTTTTCCACACCCAGTTCTGTTAAATTGTTTCTGCCCGTTTCACTAATTTCCACATAACTCATTTCGTATCCTGAATCCTTCAGGTTTCGCGTGAGACGGCAGCCCATTTTACCACCTGCTCCTATTAAAGCAATTTTCATGATGTACTGTTTTTATCTGTTATATGTAGTATTATTTTTTGTCCGCACCAGAGTTTGGGCAAGCAGGTTTCCCGCAATTAAAATGATAACGATGCTGTAAATAAATCTTTTCATTTTACTCCAATCTGTTTTTTAAATAATTGATGCTTTGTTTTGCCCAGCGGACTTCTTTTTCAATGGTTTTTTCGATGGTTTCTTCCGGCGGTGTCCACTGTTCCAAAATTGCTGACCCGCAACGCAACGGCACTTTTTGAACCAACTCTTTCAGCGGCAGCATTCCTTCTCCCAACGGACAACCTTCAATTATAAATCCCATTTTATGAAATACACGTTTTACTGAAAATTCTTTTACGTGCAGATTGACAGTGAAAGGCGCCAGATTATTAATAACGGTTTCCAGTCCTTCGCCGGCGCCCATGGAATTTACAGAGTCGAGACAAATGGCAACAAAAGGACTTCCGGCATTTTCGACCATCGCAACAAAGTCGCTGCTTTTAAACCGGTCGTGGTTTTCAATGGCAAGAACCACGTTGTTCTTTTCAAGCGCTGGAACTGCTTTTTTAATAATCGAATGAATCTCATTCAATCCGGGCTCAAAACCAGGGCTGTCGATTACAAAACGCAAAACCGGCGAACGGAAGAACACGGACAGTGCGATATATTTTTCAAGGTTTTCAAAAGTCATTTTACGCGCGCCCACTTCAATTTGAACATTCAGGTCCTCCGCAAAATTTCTTATTTTCAGCAGTTCGGTTTGTTCAAATGAATCCAGCGGAAGGTTATCGGCGATTTGCACCACTTCCACTCCAAACCCGGCTGCATTCTCAATGAGTTGGTAAACGGTCATCGGGTGTTTGGGCTCTTTTCCCGGAACACCAATCGCCCATGTAAATGTATATGAACTTATTCCTGCTTTCACTTTAACGCTTCACCAGGTTTTGGGAAATTCATTTCAGCATTATCGAGTACCAGTACCCAGTCGTTCCCGCGGCCGCCGGTTTCGGGTTTGAATTCTTTTACCTGGTTGGTGGCGATTTCTCCCAAATCCGCAGCTTCTCCGGTTTGGCAGTTGTACCACCAGGCTTTTGCGTTGGGCCAGCCGCAAAGGTTTAAATCAAGTTTCGCATCATACCCGGTTGGAATGTAAACCATCACATAATCTTTTCCGCGTGTGGCAACAATATAATCGATTTCGGGAACATAATCATTTTTTACGATTTGCTGAAACGGAACCCGATCGGTAAACGGACGGCTTTCCATCAGTTTTCTTACGTGAATCATGTCCCATGCACCGGGTAAATCAAGATCGTTGTACCAGTAGTTTCTGGCGTAACCAACCGGTTCGCGGCCGGGTGCCAGCATTTGCCAGATGGCGTGGCAACCGTAGGTATGTCCGAAACCGCCGGTAAATAAATCCCAGTAGGCCGCCTGCCGGACATCGGCATCGTTAAACCAGCCTAAAATTTCGGGTTGCCAGTTGTGCGGATGGTCTTCGTAGCGCGGTTCGCCGTCGAATGTTGGTTTTACCGGTTTGAGGTTGTAATCAGGAATCATCAGTTTGATGTATGCAGCATACGAACGTTCACCATGTCCGGTTTGCATCATATTGAAATCGAGCCAGTCTTCGTTGTGGAACCAGCGCGATGAACTGTTTCCACCCATCGGATGAAAGGTCATCAAATGATTTTTATCCACTTTTTTGATGCCGCGTGCCAGTGCATTCCACACCGGAAAATTGCCGTCGCCACCCGGTCGGTCACCACCATTAATCCAGATAATGTTTTTGTAATCTTTGTAGCGGTTGCTAATAATTTCGCCATATTTCCCTGCATTTTCAGGATTGAATATCACCGGGCCAACTCCCCAGCGCTTGTCCACTTTATCGCCCCACGTTGGCAAAAGCCCGATAAACATTCCTTTTTCTTCTGCCTTTTTAATCACCCAGTCAACATGTTCGAAATAGGCTTCATTTATTTTTGTAGGATCGTTGTCGATAAGCGGTTTTTCGCCTTCTATATTTGGCGTGTTCAATCCATCTAGTTCTGCTAAAATAACCGCCTGAATTACGGTAAAACCTTTCTCGCGCCGGTTTTCCAGGTATTTCTCTGCATCCTCTTTCGACAACCGGTGAAATAGTTCCCAGGCGGTGTCGCCCAGATAAAAAAACGGCGTTCCATCGTCAAAAACCAGGAACCGGTGATTTTCGGAAACCTTCAACTTTCCGTGGGAGAAATCAACCGGTTTGCCTTCCCATTTTACTTCCTGCGCATGTAAACCTGAAATGGACAACAGCAAAACCATAGTTAGTAAATATTTCATTTTAAATAAATTAAGCATTAGAAATTGTAATTAATATCAAACCGATGATATACGCGATGAACATGATGGCCAGCAGCAGGTTTGTACCTTTGGGCGCACTGCTGAATTCCTTCCACACAAATAATCCCCAAAGAATAGCCACAACCGGGGCAGCATTGCTGAGGGCGTAAGCAATGGCCGGATTTGCAGCGCCAACCGCCATATAACTGAATATGGTTCCGAGCGCCCAGATTCCGCCGCCAAGCATGCCAAGCAAATGTGTTTTTGTAGTTCCGGCAGCATACATTTTCATTTTTACCGGCGGCCCTTCCACTGGTTTTCGCATGAAAAACGGATTGATAACAGCTGTGGAAATTACAATTCCAACAGCCATAAAAAATACACCCGAATAAGGAGTAAGTGTTCCTTTGCCGCTCTCTACAAAAGTGGGGTCGAGTGAATTTACCACCACCGGGTAAAAAAATGCAATAAAAGTTCCGGCCAGCACCGAAAGAATAATTCCTTTAAACGAAGTTTTTTCTTTTGTTTTGGTCAGGTTTTTATATGATTTCCCGCTCAAAATAATGGCAAATATTATAACTGCGATGCCAATCCACAATAAAACAGGGTAGTTACTCGGATTTCCGCCTTTCATTGAAATATTGATGTAGTTGAGTATAATTCCCAAAACCCAGGCAATGCCGCCGCCAATGGGAAAAGCAACCGACATTCCGGCAACCGCAATTGCTGCAACCATCAGCAGGTTTCCCATGTTCCAGAGCAGTCCGCCCAGCATGGCATACAACATACTTGAAATTTTGGCCTGACCTAAATCCTCAATGAACGTGCGGCCGGCACCGCCCAAACTGCCAACGGTAAAAGCGGCCACGGTTGCAAATATCATAATCCCGATTGCCAGATCCCAGTAAAACAACTCAAAACGCCAGCCTTTCTGAACCATTTTTTGAGTGTTTTGCCACGAACCCCAGCAAATCATTGCAAAAATGCAGAACAGGATGGCAAGCCAGTAACTTTGAATGATGATCATTATTTTGATTTAGTTTACTTATACATACTTATTCAGTCGAAATTAGGAAAATTGGTTACTTTTATGCTTTATCATTGAATATGTTGTAAAACATCTCTGAAATGAAAAATATTCATTTTAAGGTAGATAGCAGTCTTGAAATTCCGATATACAAGCAAATTATCAGCAGGCTCGAACAGGATATTGGCAGCGGAAAACTTCAGCCGGGCGATCAACTGCCGTCCATTAACAAAGTGGCCGGCGAATTGAAACTGGCTCCCGGAACAGTTATCAGAGCTTACAAAGAACTGCGCGAACTGGGAATGATTTCTTCCAAACAGGGCAAAGGATATTTTGTATCGGATGCCGGTATAATTTTGCATCACCGGATTTTTCTTCTTTTCGACCGGATTTCGGCATTCAAAGAGATTTTATACGAATCGTTCAGAAATGAGTTTGACGAAAAAACCGACATCCAGGTTTTTTTTCATCATTACGACATGAAGCGGTTTGATAAATTAATCCGCGAAAACCTTGGGAAATTCAGCCATTATGTTTTAATGCCCCATCTGATTGAAAACGTTCAGAAAAGTATCGATCGGCTGCCTGCGAAAAAAATCATTCTCATAGACAACCTGCCCGGCTATTTGAAAAAAACGAATGTAAAAGCAGTTTGCCAGGATTTTTACGGCGACATTTACCAGGCGCTGAAACAAAATATTGGTCGGATTAAGCAATATGAGGCCGTAAATCTGAGCTTGTCGCAAAGTCAGTTTCAATTTGTTCCAAAAGGCATTCAGAAAGGATTCGCCGCCTTTTGCAACGAGTATCAAATCAACCATAAAATTATTCAAAGCATTTCAAATGTGAGTCTGAAAGAAAATGAATTGTATATTATTTTCGATGACAGTGAACTTCTGAATACACTGAAACTCATTCAGAAAAAAGGATGGAAACTGAAAGAAAACATCGGTATTATTTCGTTTGATGAAACGCCAATGAAGGAATTGCTGGCGGGCGGAATTTCGGTGTTGAGTACCGATTTTGAACTTATGGGAAAAACTGCTGCCGACCTGGTAAAGGGGAAAACTACAGGACAGATTTCCAATCCGTTTCATTTAATTGACCGAATGTCATTTTAAAATTGATATTAATGTAATTATACCCGGATTTTTCTATTTTTGTTTGACCTAATTATTCTGATAAAACATGCATAAGCATATTTTTTGTGGATTTTTGCTACTTGTTTTCCTTCTGTTTGCGAGGATTTCGCAATCTGCCATTGCCTTTTATCATTATGGTACCGAAAAGGGACTCACAGAATCGATTATAACAAATATTAAACAGGATTCGGTTGGTTTTATCTGGCTTGCCGGCGAAAATACGCTTACCCGGTTCGACAGCCATGTGTTTAAAGTGTACAGAAATAAAGGTGTAAACGGAGAACGCCAGCCCTGGAACAAAATAAATACCATTTTTACCGATGCAAAAGGAACACTCTGGGTGGGTTCCGATTTGGGGTTTGCCAGTTATAATTTTCTAAAAGATGAATTTGTAACTCCGGTGCAGGGGTGGGATACCATTGCAGTAACAGATTTCACAGAAGATCGGTTTGGAAACTTATGGATTGGAACTGATCAGGGACTGGTAAAATATAATCGGGACACACAGGAAACAACCTGGTTTACAGCCAAAGATGTTATAGAAACTGAGGGAAATAATATTTTGCCCGCAGGATATATCAGTCATATTTGTCATGAACCCGATGGCAAAATATGGATATCTTTTTTCCAGAGCGGAATTTGCAGGTTCGATCCAAAAAACCGTGAAGTGGAATATTATGAGGAGCTGGCGGGAACTAAAATCAGCAATTTAAAAATTACCGATTTGGATTTCCGGGATGACAAATTGTATTACAGTACACTTTCCAGGGGATTATTCTGTTTTGAACCTGAAGCAGAAGAAAATACAAGTTACATTGATGGTTCATACTTAAAATCTGTTCATAATTTTCATCTGGCTAACGATTCAATTGCTTGGTTGTCAACCAATAATGGATTGGTGCAGTTAAACTACCTGAATAAGAAATACGAACGGTACACCAGTATTCCCATTGATCCGCTCAGTCTTGACCGGACCGCTGTGAATTATGTTTTTGTTGATGCGGAAGACAACCTTTGGGTATCATCGGGAGTCAGGGGGATAAGTTATGGTTTGAACAATCTTCCTTTTAATCATCTGATGTTTTCTGATAACTTGCCATATACTCTGACGGAAAAAGAAGTGACCGGTATTTCTTTCGACCGTTTGGGAAATTTGTGGCTTGGTTATGAATCGGGACTGATAGAAAAGCACAGTTATGATCCGCTGGCGAAAAGAAAATATCATCTTACCTGGGGCAACAAACTGTTTTCGGGATCCATATTCAGTATTTTCCAGGACTCAAAAGATCGGATTTGGGCAGGTGGCTGGGAAAGTGGTTTGAATAAATTAAACACGGCTGGAACTTCATTTGAGAAGGTGTCATTTCCGTCCGATTCGGTAAACCGTATGATGCGCAATGCTGATATCCGAGATATCATTGAAGGGCCGGATGGAAACCTTTGGATTTGCGTTCATGGGATAGGAGTTCTAAAATATAATCCGGATAGTCATTCAAGTAAATTCTTTTTAAGAAATGATGAAAAACCCGAAGACGGAATATCGAACGATTATACGTATGATTTATGTGCCGATGATGACGGAAACATCTGGGTGTCCAGCAGTAACGGGCTTTCATCGATTAATACAAAAACCGAAAAAATAACCAGTTTTTATCATGAACCCAAAAATGCCAATTCGTTATCCGATAATTCTGTGCATACAGTTTTTTTTGATTATTCCGGCTTGGTTTGGGCAGGAACCGGAACCGGCTTGAATGTATATATTCCGAAATTGAAAAATTTCATTCCTCTAAAAACAGAAAATGATTATTCCTTTTTTAATGTTTCTTCCATAGAATCACCAGGGCCGGGAGAAATATGGGTCAGTACAAAAAACGGACTTTGCAGGGTTACTTATACGTTAAATGAAAACGGAGATAATCTGATTTATGATTTAACTTTTTATTATCGTTCAAATGGTTTGATATCATCGAGTTACTTTAGCCGAAGTTCCGGAATAGATGAAAATCGCACACTTTATTTTGGAGGAAACGAAGGGTTGGATTTGATTGTGCCTGCTGAAATCAGCAATATTAAAAACCTGCCACCAAAAGCATTAATTACAGAAACAACAGTTTATGGCAAAAAGATTTATCCGGTGAAAAATGATGAAAATCCGGGGATTCCTCTGCTGGAGCTGGATTACGATCAGCGAATGGTTTCATTCCGTTTTACCTCCATAAACTTTGCCAATCCCGAACAATTGAGGTTCCGGTACAAACTGGAAGGTTTTGACGACCAGTGGGTTTATCCGCAGAATGAACAGGTTGCAACTTACACCAATCTGAATTCCGGAGATTATCAGTTTGTGGTTCAAACCATAAGTAAAGATGGAAAATGGAGTTCAAGGCAGAGCAGCATTCAGCTCCTTATTAACCAGCCTTTTTGGGAAACATCAACTTTTGTAACTGTAGTCGTGCTGCTGTTTTTTCTTTTGTTTTTTATAATTGGCTGGGCAAATAATCAAAGAACAAAACGACGTCAGCGAAAACTCGAACAAATAATCCACGACCGCACAAACGAGCTGGTTGAAAGAAATAATGAACTCGATTTGGCCAACAACACCAAAAACAGGTTTTTTACCATTATTTCGCACGATTTAAAAAGCCCGTTATCCGGATTGCTTGGGGTTTTGGAGATATTATCGGAACCCGATGAAATTCCCTGCAACAAACGCGAAGATTTATTGAACGCGGCACATCATTCTGCAAAACAAACGTTTAACCTGCTCAATAACCTTTTGACCTGGGCAAGCAGCCAGATGAACAAAGTTAATTTTGAGCCTGTAACTTTTAATTTGAACGAATTGCTGGGGAAGAACATTCTCCTCAGTCAGGAACAGGCAAAACAGAAAAATATAGATGTTGCAGCGCTTTTCTCTGAAAACCTGTACGTTTTTGCCGATGAAAATATGATAGACACGGTTATCAGGAATATGTTGAACAATGCAATAAAATTTACTGCCAGCGGGGGCAGAATTGAAGTAAAAGCTGAAGCACATGAAACTTCGGCAGAAGTTCATTTTGCCGATTCCGGAGTGGGATTAAGCGCAGATCAGTTCAACCGGATTTTTGATGTGGGTGTCGCCAGCAGAAAAGGCACCACCGGAGAAACCGGAACAGGTCTGGGACTGCTGATAAGCAAGGAATTTATCAGCAAAAACAGCGGGAAAATATGGGCAACGGCAAATGTTCCAAAGGGAACTGTTTTTCATTTTTCCATTCCACTGGCCAACGCTCAAAAAAGGGGTTGAAATCATTCCGGATTTGTCCGGAAAGAGTGCCGCGGATTCCCAAAATATTATAAACTTACTTTCAAATCGTTTGTTTAACAGAATGAAACCCGAATAGAAACTGAAGGTTTCCGGGTGCAAATCAGTTCATGAAAGGATCCCGTTAATGTTAAAGGTAAAGGAATGGGAAAAATTAAACACATTGGCTTATGAACCTGACGGCAAATGTTATTGGTGCCACAGGATTGGTTGGAAAACAACTGGTTCGGCTGCTTTTGGAGAATGAGAATTTTGAAAGGGTGAAAATATATATCCGGCGGGAATCCGGAATGGCTCATCCCAAACTGGTTCAGCATATTGTTGATTTCGGTGATGAGGAAATGTGGAAAAATTATTTAAAGGGCGATGTTTTGTTTTCGGCTTTGGGGACGACCTTAAAACAGGCCGGCAGTAAAGAAAAACAATACGAAGTGGATTTTACGTTTAATCTGAATTTTGCGCAGAAAGCCAAACAAAACGGAATTGAAAATTATGTGTTGGTTTCATCGGTTGGCGCCAATCCTGAATCACATATTTTTTATTCCCGCATGAAAGGTGAATTGGACGAGGCGATAGTAAAAACAGGTTTCCGAAACACGGTTATTTTACGTCCGGCATCCTTAACCGGCGACCGCGATGAGAAACGGACGATGGAGGAAATTTCGGTTCCGGTATTGAAATTCATTACCCGGTTTGTGTTTAAAGATTACCGGCCAATTCATGGCAAAACAGTGGCACAGGCTATGATTAATGCTGTACAAAATCCAAATCCTGAAAAAATTATCTGGGAAGGAAGCGAAGTTTTTGAGTTGGCCAATCAACAGTGAAAACGTGGAATTTATTTGAAATGCAGAATTTTTTCAACCAAAACACCTTTTAAACGTTTCACTTCAAAAATTAAAACTAAAAACATGTACACAGGATTATTGCACACACACAATTTATTTCGCTGGCTTATATTAATTGTAGCAGTTTTGGCCATTGGTTTTGCATTCTCAGGATGGTTCAGGAAACGGAACTGGACAAAAGCTGATAACGTTTTAGGTTTACTGCTGACAATTCTTGTTGATATTCAGTTTGTGGTGGGAATAGTTCTTTACGCATTTGTAAGCCCCGTTACCAAAGCTGCATTTGCCGATTTTGGAGCTGCCATGAAAAATGAAATGATGCGTTTTTATGCGGTTGAACATTTCATAATGATGGTAATTGCACTGATAATTATCCACATCGGAAGGTCAAAATCAAAGAAAAAGTTAATCGTTTTAAGAAAACACCGTTCCGCAGCAATATATTATACCCTTGGTTTAATTGTGATACTGGCCGCAATTCCCTGGGATCGGGCGTTGCTTTAAAGAAAAGGATTTATTACAGTTAAGTCGTTGATTTTCTGATTGTGTTGTAAATCTTCGGAATAAAGAATGGTGCAATTGGCTTCAAGGGCAACCGCAATTAGTAATGAATCATAAAACGAAAATTGCCACCTTCGATTTATATCCAATGCTGAAACTTTAGTTCCTTTGTTGGAAATATTTCGCAAATTGGATAAATTATTTTTTCAAGATGAAGTTGAATGTCTTCGGTTTTCAATGGAATACGAAATTTTTTGGTTACGACATTCAGAAACTCCTGAATAACCTGAAAACTAACACAACCTCTGCCGGAAAGTGCATTTTTAATTAATTTATCAGATGATATTGGTATCCAGGAAAAACTTATCTTTCATTCATTTCATCTCTTGTAAACTTTCTGCCAGCCCGGGCATAACTCAATGATTCCATCACTTTATCGTATTCTTCAACAGCTTTTTTACGATCAGCATATTGTTTAAGCCATCTTCGAAAGAGTGCATTTAATGTGGTTTTTTCTTTCCTTGCCTGTTCCCTTGCTTTGTCAATCAATTCTTCCTCTGCACTAAAAGTTATATTCTTTAACATGATGTACACTAATTTCGTGTAAAGTTAATTCAAAAGCAGAAGTTTCCAAAGCGTTGCGTCATCCCTTTTTCCGATAAATCTCACGGGGTTATACTCTCATTTATCGGCAATTCACTCTTTTCCGGGCTGTAATATGGCGCACTTTCAGCGTGGAAAATAAAAACAACTGTTGTATACCTGTAGAGACGTGATGCATCGCGTCTCTACAGGTATACAACAGTTAAACAGACACGATGCATCGCGTATCTTCTAACAGAGGTTACCAATAGAAAACAAGCAGGCGCAATCAGTCAGTTCATTGAAAAACAACTGTTCCATGCGCCTCATTTCTTTATGCTTATTTTTTCAGTAAATTATCGGCAGCCAGCACCAGAAACATAAAATTGGTTGCGCCGCCGCCCATAACATATTCGGTTTGCTGCCAGAAATACGGCCACTCTTTCAGTTCCGGGAAATCGGGCCGGATAATTCCGGTTCCTGACACGACGCCGCCCGGAATAAATGAGCGATCGGCACGGTTGACTCCGTAGGCCTGGATTACTGAGCGCGAACCAACACCCGATGCAAACGATGAAGTGTTTTCTCCCGGATGATTGCCCAGCATAAAATTAAGTGCGTTGTACAGCAAATCCGTTTTGAACAATTGGGGCAGGTTCTGGTGAAGGAAATACTGCTGAAGTCCAAGTCTTTGAATTCCCCAGCCATCGCCCCAGATGCGAATGTTGTACGGCACGCCGAAAGGATTTTCCTTTTGTTTTTCTTCCAGGTCGGCTTTAAGTTTTTCGAAAGCCGGTTTTAGTGCAGTTTTGAAACCTTCATTTTTTGATTTGTTGAGTATTCGTGCCACTGTCCAGCCTGAATTTCCGATTCCACGCACAATCTGGTCCTGCATTTCAACCAAATCGCTCATGTATTTTTCATTTCCTG
This sequence comes from uncultured Prolixibacteraceae bacterium, assembly GCA_963771595.1. Classification (GTDB taxonomy): domain Bacteria; phylum Bacteroidota; class Bacteroidia; order Bacteroidales; family Prolixibacteraceae; genus CAVYUC01. The sequence goes on from CAVYUC010000019.1 coordinate 11,945, forward strand.
TGGTAAGGTATAATTCCACTGCAGCAGCAATTTTTGATGAAGCACCGCGCCTGGAGTCTTCCCGGTTTGCAGCATAAATTTCTTCAGCTGCACTTAATGAACGCGCAGCCAGTTCATCGTTGTACCCTATTAATACTCGTGCTGCAGCAGCCAATCCTTCCACAGCGCTGTATTCATGTCCGGCATTTTCTTCTGTGAAAACAAAGCGGTCATCCAGTTTGCCCGATTCAGTTCCGGTTTTTTCATTTTTATCCAGTTCAGGATTGTATTTTAAACCGTCGGTCATTGCTGAAGCATCACCCAGCATGACGTACTGGCGCAGGCTGTTGCAAATGATTCCGCGATACAAACGTCCCAGATTTTCATATCCGCCAAGGATAGTAAGCACCCCATGTTCTACCTGTTGCAACACATCTGGCTTTCCATCAGGCAGGTGAATCTCCACCAGGTTATTTTTCTGGTCAACGGTAGTTTGGTCCCATTCCACACCAAATTGTTCGTAGGCCATGGCCAGTGTCCAAACGGTTCCGGCCTGTGATTCCACGCGCAGATCATAATCGCCGGCATCATGCCAGCCGCCGGTATTAATTCCGGGAACCTGTTCCAGCGGTTCATATTTTGTTAGGGTGGAAGAGCCCTGGGAATATCCGTCGAAGTGGTTGGTATCCAATGGCGCCATCAGTGCATCATCCATGTGGCACAGGTCATGCCACACACGGTAACCTTCGTTGATACGCATGTGACACATTTGCACCGGCAGGAAATATTCAAGTGTAGGCTGCCACACATGTCGTTCATACACATCTTCATCAATTTTAAAAGGCTCAGTTTCGTAGTTCCCGTATTTTATCTTATACAGTCCGGGCTTTGTCACATCAGAAAAATCGAGCTGATAATAATTAAAACGAAGGTATTTTCCCCACGTTTCGGGTTTGCCTTCTTTTACTGTTTCAACCGTTCCGTTTTCATTTAACCGAATTACTGAAACTTCATCGATTTTAGTCTCCGATTTGTCCAACTCAACCGTTGCAATTTTTTGTTGCTTTATATGATAACCAACCTGGCTGACATGAACTACCGGCTTTTGTTTAAAATCCTTAACTACATTTGGCTCAACCAGCCACTCAATTGCATTTTTTGAAGCTCCTGCCGGTACTTCCGAACGGACAACAAACCAGCCGTTATTGTGGTAAAAACGGCCATCAAGTAATTGCAGATCCGCTTTCATGCTAGTAATTTCAATGGTTTGTAACGGCTCACCTGGTGCAATGGTCAGTTTTTTTCCGGTAGCCATGGGATAAGCCTGCCATTTTCCATCGGCATCTTTTTTCATTGGGCCATTTGCCTGTTGTGTAAAAATTCCGGATTTATCATCCATGTACCATGATTTTCCGAAAAGCAATCCCGGAAATAACTCCAGGTTGAAACCTACCTTCCCTATCCATTTTTCCGGTAGCGGTTCATCCAAATCCACAATTATCCTGAAGTTATCGCCTTCGCCAATAACCCGGACGTAATAGTTGAAATTTAAATCGGGGTAATATATCGGGTTGAATCCTTTGCGGTTGCGGTTTTCATCGGGATACGTCAATTTTACACGGATTTCATTATTTTCGGAAATCACTTCCCGATCACCGACTTTGGGAATCGGTTGCCATTGTCCGGGGGTAGGCTCCAGTCGCAAATCTCCGTTGGTTGCGACCCTGGTTCCGTTCTGAATAATTCCCACTGCACCCTGATGGCCTTCCGGATAAATATCATAAAATACCATGACATTCAGACCAGGCATTTCAAAATACTCATCCTGATTAATGGTTAATTTTTGTGCTGAAAGTGTTATTGCTGCAGTAAAAAACAGCGCAAGAAAAATTAATCTCTTCATTTAAAAAAGGTTTTAGTTGTTCAGGTTGTAAATATAACAATCTGAATTATTAATGACGATTTTATCCCGAAGATTGATGCAATTAAATTCCGGAATGGAGAAGATGGGGTAAATTCAGTAAACGGACGTATGCAGTTATGAACAACGGGCAATTAAATTCATACTAAATTCATACTAAATTCGAATTAAATTCAATATATAATTGAATTTAATACAAGTTTAAACTGAATTTAATATCGAATTTAATTCGAATTTGGTCCGGCTTTAACCCGGTTTAAATCCAGCTTATTTTTCCTTCCCCGCTTAACCGGCAGGGGGAGAAAAAGGGGTAAAAATGTTAAAAAGGGCTGGAATTTTTCTGAGCAGGGATTTACCAAATCCGATAGCTGTTTTCCGACAAGAACAGTTCTTACTCCTGATTACCAATGTATTTGCCATTCCCTAGGCACAAAAAAAACCGCCTGCAACAGGCGGTTTTAGAAAGCTGCACGGACATATTTTACAGGCTAAGTATCCAGTTTTTTATTAAATCCATAACTATCGGCGAGATGGTTTCGTCAATTTTTGGATATTCTGTTTCATCGCCGGTGGTGCAGGTTTGGAACATGTGGTTTACACCAGGTACTACAACCAGTTGGTTTTTTTCATTTCTGCCGGATATGGCCCTTTGCAGTTCTGCCTGGTTTAATATAGGCGGAACCTGCTGATCTTTTTCGCCCAGCAAAGCCAGCACCGGGCAATCCAGGGATTGGATGGTTTTTTCAGGATCATACCGGAGACCATAGCGCCACCAGCGTCCACTTACCAGATTGGCTATTTGATTTATGCGTTCTTCGCTCCAGTTTAAGGTGTTTTTTGTTTTTTCATCGTAAGCTGCATATATTTTTTGAATCTCACTTTGAACCTGTTCATCCGGAATATCTTTACGTACTGTTTCATTTACAGCTTTAAGCCAGTTTTCCTGTGCTGTAATATATTCCTCCGTTGCGCCTCCTTTTTTAGCCATTAAACTGCGCTGGTAATTTACATTATCACCCAGGTTGGAGCCGGGGCCGGCGAGCAACACAATAAAAGCAACTTCATCCGAACCGGATGCGGCGACGGGGGCAATCATCCCTCCTTCGCTGTGCCCGATTAAACCGATCATTGCCGGATTAATTTCTTTTCTGGTTTTCATGAAGTTCAGTGCAGCCAGTGCATCTTCTGCAAAATCACCGGAAGTAGAAGCACCAAAATCGCCGGTAGAAGCGCCAACTCCGCGATCGTCGTAACGCAAAACAGCAATGCCGTTATTGGTAAGGTAATCGGCAATTACCAGGAAAGGTTTATGGTTGAAAACTTCTTCGTTGCGGTTTTGAGGGCCCGAGCCGGTGATTAAAATGACGGCAGGAAATGGCCCGTCGCCTTTTGGTAAAGTGAGTGTTCCGGCTAATTGCACACCGGCATTCTCATTGGAGAAAACAACTTCCTCTTCGGTATAGGAATAAGGCTTTTTAGGTTCCTGCGGGCGGATATTCACCGGTAATGCATTTATCCGTTTAAATACGAGCGGGAATTTTCCCGGTCCCTGTCTGAATTCAGCAGCTATTTCGGTTTTTGCAGCATTGAAGTCGCCTTCTATCTGAATACCTCTTTGAGATGTTATAAGGATGTGATCACCGGTAATAGTTGTTTCCTCGAACGGAATTTCGCCGCTTCCCTGGTCCAGGCTGTTAACGGTGGAAGTGAAGGCGCCGTTTTCATCCTGTTGAATGGTTACGGCCAGGCGCAGTTCCATGCCGCCGACTTTCAGGGTATCCAGAAAAATTCCGGTTGGGGCTGATTGATTCTGCGCCCTGCCGGATGAAGCACAGTAAAATGTAATCCCTGCAATAATTAAATTGGTAAAAATTAGCTTTCTCATGTTGTAGATTTTTGTTTTCTGTTTTCAGATTTTGACGCAGGAGTGATTTTCTGGTTACAAAAAAACCGTCCCTGAAAAAGGACGGTTCATGATAATGAAATATATGATGTAGTTTAGTTTTTTCCTACGGAATAAATATCATCAATAAGATGCTGGTATTTTACCGCCACAGCATTGCGCCGTAGTTTCAATGTTGGCGACAGTTCGCCAGTTGCCGGTGTCCATTCGTCGCAAACCAGCCGGATGCGGCTGATTTGTTCATGGCTGCCAAGGGTTTTATTAATGAGGTTAACCTCGCTTCTTATTTTTTCAATAACCTGCGGAATCTGAATGAGTTCCTGATTATTTTCGTAATGAATTTTATGCCCGGCACACCAATCGTGCAACAGCGGGAAATTTGGTGAAACAAGAGCGCTTGCAAATTTTTCGTTTGCACCAATGACCATCACCTGTTCAATCAGGTTTGATGTTTTCAGTTTGTTCTCAATCATTTGCGGTGCAATGTATTTTCCGCCCGAAAGTTTAAAAATTTCCTTTTTCCGATCGGTAATTTTCAGGTATTTATCGTCTTCAAATATACCAATATCTCCGGTATGGAACCAGCCATTTTCATCAATTACTTCGGCAGTTAATTCCGGTAGCTTTGTAATAGCCCTTCATAACACCGGGTCCTTTGCACAAAATTTCACCGTCAGTCTGCTATTTTTACTTCGAAACCTTCGAGAACCGGTCCAACTGTGCCGATTTTCATTTCACCTGTTGCCGGATTATTTACTGCAATTACAGGTGATGTTTCCGTTAACCCGTAGCCTTCGAGGTTGTACATACCGGCCATTCCCAAAACACGTGCAATCCGCGGCTGCAAGGCAGCGCCTCCCGAAACAACATAAACAATATTTCCGCCAAGTGCTTCACGCCATTTTGAATAAATCAGTTTATCGGCAAGTTTGATTTTCCGGCTTAATACAGCGACCGTATTCTTTGTTGTATTCGAAATGTTGGGTAAGTCGCATCGCCCAGAAATAAAGAACCTTTTTGATGCCTGAAAGTTCTTCACCTTTTGCAACAAAACCATCGTATACTTTCTCCAGCAAACGCGGAACAGAGTTAAACATGTGCGGCTTAATTTCTTTTATTGCCGCTACAATTTGTGCTAAATTTCCCACATAATAAACGCCCATTCCTTTATATTGAAAATGGTAATTGACGCTGCGTTCGTATACATGGCAAAGCGGAAGGAAACTTATCACATGGTGGTCTTTTCCCAAATTGTGCATTTTTGAATGCGACACAAAATTTGAAACAAGATTTTTCTGTGTCAGCATTACTCCTTTTGGAACACCTGTTGTTCCGGAGGTATAGATAATTGTTGCCAGATCTTCGGGAAGTATTGAATCTTTCAGTTCCCCGAGTTGTGTTTCAAATTCAGTCTTTTTCGATTCGCCAAGCTTAAGAATTTCATTATAATTTTTTACCCCGTTTATTTCTTCGAACGAATAAACTCCTTCGATGCTGGTAATTTGCCTGGCCAGCGGGTTCAGTTTTTCAAACAATTTGTTATCGCCAACGATGAGTAATTTTGCTTCGGAATGCTCAAGAATATATTTGTATTCATCTTCGCCAATGTTTGGATAAAGCGGCACATGTATGACGCCGGTCATGGTCATCCCCATATCAGCAAAATTCCATTCTGGACGGTTAGTGGTTACCGTGGCAATCTTATCCCCTTTTTTAAAGCCCAGCGCCATTAAGCCCATGGCAAACTGATGCGATTTTTCTACATATTCTTCTGTGGAATAGGTGTACCAACTTCCGTTTGTTTTCCCGCCCAAAGCATCTTTTCGGGGAAATTCTTCCTGGTACCGCTTTAAAATATCGAAAGTGCGGGTTACTTCAGTTTCCATGTTCCTTAATTTAGATCAAAAACGGCCAAATATAATGGTTTGATCTGCACTGCTGATTAAATTTCTGTTCAGAATTGGATTTAAAGTTTTATTTATATTTATTTCAAACAACTTCAACTTATTGATGTTGAGTATTATGCAGATTAATCGTTCGACTTAAAGACCAGAGAATTCCAAAAATTCAATATTATGTATTACAGATAACAGCAGGTAATTTTACTTTTTCAACTGAAAACTATGCGTTCTGTTTTTTTAATTTTATTATAAGTTTTTCCGGTTTTTCATTCGAGGCTTTTTCAAATTTTTCATCCTTTATAAAGGCCCAGATAATCAAACCGAACAACAATACAGCGCTTATTGGTACTGCAGGATTTATCCCGTCGGCTACTCCTTTTCCATAGGAATGCAGGCCCGACAAATAATAATTCACCCCAAAATAGGTCATCATAACAGAGGCAAAACCAAATACGGAAGCAACGGTGTAATTGAAAATTCCCTTCATGGAAGGAATCAGCCGCATGTGAACGATAAAGGAGTAAAGGACAACTGTTATAAGTGCCCAGGTTTCTTTTGGATCCCAGCCCCAGTAGCGGCCCCAGCTTTCGTTGGCCCAAACCCCGCCCAGGAAGGTGCCTACCGTAAGAAAATAAAGCCCGACAGTTGCCGACATTTCATTGATGGTAGTTACCTGTTCAATAAATCCTGAAACTTTATGCTGGTTGGATTTGGTGCGGAGAACGATCAGAATCAATCCCAGTATTCCAAGGAAGGCGCTCAATCCAAGGAATCCGTAACTGGCCGTAATGATGGCCACATGAATAGCCAGCCAATACGATTTCAGCACCGGGACCAGATTGGTAACTTCAGGATTCATCCAGCTTAAATGGGCTACAAACAATGCAATTCCGGATAAGAAAGCTGCAGTACCCGCCACCATGGAATACTTCCTGCCGAAAATCAATCCGGCGAGCATTACCGCCCAGGCTACGTAAACAACAGATTCGTAGCCGTTGCTCCAGGGTGCATGACCCGAAATGTACCAACGGATAGCTAATCCGGCAGTATGAACGAGAAACAGAATGAATATCAACCCAACAAATGTTATCCGAATGAATTTTGGCAGTGGTTTTTCCCTGAAAATATTCACAAAAAGGATAAGCAGCAGTAAGAATCCGAACAGCAGATAGAACGGAAAAATACGCTTGAACGGATTTATCTTGTTGTACAGAATTTCAACCTCCATTTTTTGCTGCGACGGAAGCAGGCTGGCGCCATATTTTTGCTGAAAATTGTCGATTGCCTGTAAAATCAGCAGCGCCTGATCCGTTTGTCCTTCCGTAATATTCTGAAGCATCAGGTTAAATCCGCTTTTAACAAAAATTGAATCTCCGCCGGAATATTCAACGGCTTCATCACCGGGAACATACCAATGGTCCTCTTTTGCAGGACGTGGAAAAAGGTTAAACATTGAACCCTGGAAAACCATAAATGCAACATTTACCCGTTCATCGAGGTTGATGTATTCCTTTTCCTGGCGGTTCCGGAAACCGGGAGATTTGGAATATGCATTCTGCACCTGGCTTGCAATTTTATAATTGCCGTTTAAATCGAACAACTGCTGCATGGTTGCAAATTTCCCTGAAACTCCGAGGCTCATAGCTACCGCTTCATCAGAAATGCGGATGATGGGCAACGTCTGCCAAATATCGGGATAGGTCATCATACTCAACATGACTTCATCGGGCGGTAAATTATATAACGAAGACTTGTGGCTTAATTTCCGTACAATTTCACTTGAAAGGGTGGAGACAGGTTCAATGCGGCCATCGATGCCCTGCACCCATAATTCGCTGAATTGATTTACCAGCTGATCGTCAATATCCGGAATTCCGGCGGCTGTTCTGTTTTGTGCCGAAACTGAAACTGAAAAACCTGTTATAAGAAGCACAAGTACAGCGGCTTTTGCAGTTGTCTTTTTTAATTTATTTGCAAGAAACAGGAAATATGAATTTGGATTCAGCAGCGACAGGACTATTCCTAAAATCAACATGGCATATCCAAAATAAGTTATCCAGGTTCCCCATAAATCATGGTTCACCGACAGAACTGTTCCTTTTTCATCCTGATCGTAGGACGACTGGAAGAATTTGTACCCTTTATACAGCAACGTGTTATTCATGAAAATGCGCAGGTTTCTTTCCACACCTTCATTTTTATCAATAAGCACCACTTCCGATGCAAAGGAAGAGGGTGATTGCGATCCCGGGTATCGTTCCAGTTGAAAATCTTCAAGATAAATCTGAAACGGAACCTGGATCTTTTTGGCACCGTACGCAAGTTTTATCAGGTTATCACCCAAAGCCACACTGACTGTATCCGGAACTACTTTGCTGTGCCCGAAAACCGATACCGTTTGCTGTCTTTCACCATCCGAAAGTTCCACAATAACCACATCTTCACCGGTTTCCATCTGGCTTTTAACGGCTGTAAAAGTTGCACTTGGAATGAAATTCCGGATAAGAAACTGGTAGTCGCTGTACCGGTACAGAAACATGGATTTGGCCGGAATGGTATCACCTGCCTCAAAAGCAACTGTTTCCTGGCTCGCCATGGTTGTTTCGGCCAGTTCACTGTCGGAAACCATAAATAATTGATCGCCTTTGCGGAAAAACTGAATGCCTGTATTTTCAGGAGTTTCAAATCCGGCAGTAAATCCGGGAGTTTCAAGTATTTCACCCGGTGAAAATGCAAAGGCCTGCATGCCCTGCTGCATGGGTGAAGAATAGACAAAATCGATTACAGGTTTACCCGAAGCCGATGGAATGGCTTTTCGTTCGGCATCTGAAATATATCCTACTGATCTTACCTTCACTTTTTTACCGTTGGCATGGAAGGTGGCGGAATATTGCCCGGGAGTGAATTCTGAAAACAATACTTCTTTTACCTTTTCATCTCCACCGGTTCCGGCATAAAAATAGTCGCTGGAAGAAAGGATAAAATCGCTGCTTTGGTTTTCGCGAATGTGCATCATCCCTTCATAACTGATGTATCGCGTAATTGCGGCACCAAGTAAAATCACCAAAAAGGAGACATGGAAAATTCCCATGGTAAACCGGCGTTTGGTGAATAACCGGTACCGGAATAAATTATTGATGAGGTTGAGTGCAAGCAGCGCCCAGAGCAATTCGAACCAAAAACGCTTGTAAATAAGCGCCTGGGCTGTGGGTGTTCCGTAACTACTTTCTACAAAGGTGGCAATGGCCATTGAAAATCCAACCGCCAGCAGCAAAAATGCCATAAAGGGCATGGAAGTAAGGAAGGAATATATCTTTTTCATTTTTTAAGGTTTGAACCGGTACAACGCATGTAAAACTGATTTTGTTTAATGAATGCATGTAAAAACCGGTTGCATATCCAAAGGCTGAAAATACACGTTATTTGGAAGATGGCAAAATAAGTCGGAGACAATAACATACTATTAAGTATTTTTTATGGCAAGTGCGGCACAATTCATCCGGTGAGCTGGAGTCACCGGGTGAAAAGCGCTTTTTTTAGCGGTATCTTTCAGACACTTTGAGGTCTTTCAGACGCTCAAAGGTCGGACGGGAAGTCATATTAATACAATGATTAATTAAGCCATCCACACCTAAGGGGAGGCATTTTCGTTTAATCTAAATACTATTTCTTCACGTTACAATTCATCTGATGACTTCGAGTCATCGGATGAATGTGCGGGAGACCGGCAGGCGCGTTTGTCTATAAAAACGAAAGCGCTTTTTCGATAGCAGCATCCATGCCTGATGAATCTTTTCCGCCGGCAGTGGCATAAAACGACTGGCCTCCGCCGCCTCCTTTGATTTCCTTACCGGCTTCGCGGACAATCTGTCCCGGCATTCAGGCCTTTTTCATTTACAAGATTTTCGGAAATCATTATGGTTAAATTTGGTTTACCGTTGATTTCCGCACCAAGCACCAGGAAGAGGTTTTCAATTTCGCCCTTTAACTGGAAAGCCAAATCTTTAATCATTCCTGCATCGTCAACATCAATTTTATCTGCAATAATATTTACGCCGTTTTCCTGCAGCACTTTGCTTTTCAGGTTTGCTTTTACGATTTTGCTGCTTTCGCGCCTGAATTCATCAATTTGTTTTGAAAGCTCCGTGTTTTCCTTTAACAATCCCATTACACTTTCAAGTATATCTTTTGAACCTTTTACTGTTTCGCGGATGGCTTTGAGTGTTTTTATCTGATCGTTTACATATTTTTCGGCATGTTCGGCAGTTATTGCCTCAATTCGCCGCACACCTGCGGCAATGGCACCTTCGGAAACGATTTTAAACAATCCGATTTGGCCGGTGGCCTGTACATGTGTTCCCCCGCATAATTCGATGGAACTGCCAAATTTTATGACACGGACAGATTCGCCGTATTTTTCACCAAACAGCATCATGGCGCCCAGGTCCTGAGCTTCTTTAATGGGTACGGCACGTCTTTCCTCCAACACTGCATTTTCCCGAATGCGGGCATTCACAATGGTTTCCACCTGTTCAATTTCCTCATCTGTCATTTTCTGAAAATGGGAGAAATCGAAACGCAGGTGGTCGGCATTCACAAGTGAGCCTTTCTGTTCCACATGTTTTCCGAGTACTTCGCGCAGCGCTGCATGCAAAAGGTGCGTAGCAGTGTGGTTGTTAGCAGTTCGAGTCCGTTTTGAACTGCTTACTACTGCATGAAAATAATCCTCCGGATTTTCAGGTAATTTTTCTGATAAATGCACAATCAGGTTGTTTTCTTTTTGGGTATCGAAAATAGTTGTGCGTTCGCCATCGGCTTCAATATAGCCTGTATCGCCCACCTGGCCACCGGATTCTCCGTAAAACGGGGTCTGGTCGAATACAAGCTGATAGAAACTTTTCTTTTTCTGGGTAACTTTCCGGTAACGTGTAATCCTTACTTCGGATTCCATTTTATCGTACCCCAAAAATTCAGTTTGCTGCACCGGGTGCAGTTCCACCCAGTCATCGGTTTCCTGTTGTGCTGCATTACGCGAGCGGTTTTTTTGTGCTTCCATTTCCACATTAAACCCTTTCACATCAACTTCCAAACCATTTTCGCGGGCAATCAGTTCGGTTAAATCCAATGGAAATCCATAGGTATCGTACAGCACAAATGCCTCTTTCCCTTCAATATTTTGACGGTTACCGGCTTTTGTTTTTTCAATGATTTCATCGAGTAGTTTTATTCCGGTTGAAAGTGTGCGCAGGAACGATTCTTCCTCCTCCTTAATCACCTTTTCAATTAACTGCTGCTGGCTTTTTAGTTCGGGGAATGCTTCGCCCATTGTATTTTTTAGAACCTCCACCAGCCGGTAAATAAATGCAGCTTTTAAATCCAGAAATGTGTAGCCATAGCGAACGGCACGGCGAAGAATCCGGCGGATGACATAACCGGCTTTATTGTTTGACGGAAGCTGGCCATCGGCAATGGCAAACGAAACTGCCCGCAGGTGGTCGGCAATCACCCGCATGGCGATATCTGTTTTTTTATTTTCGCCATATTTTATACCGCTGATTTTTGCGATTTCGGCAATAGTTGGCTGAAAAATGTCGGTATCGTAGTTGGAGGTAACACCCTGTAAAATCATGCATAACCTTTCGAACCCCATTCCTGTATCCACATGTTTGCTGGGCAGTTCTTCGAGGCTGCCGTTGGCTCTGCGGTTAAATTGAATAAAAACGAGGTTCCAGATTTCAATGACCAGCGGATTGTCTTTATTTACCAGTTCGCTGCCCGGAATTTGTTTTCGTTGTTCGTCGTTTCTCAAATCCACATGAATTTCGGAGCATGGGCCACAGGGGCCTGTGTCGCCCATTTCCCAGAAATTATCTTTTTTGCTGCCGTTCAGCACCCTGTCTTTGGGCAGGTATTTTTCCCAGTAACCGGCCGCTTCCGAATCCCTTTCCAGATTGTCCTCTCGGTTTCCTTCGAAAACTGTGGCATATAGCCGATCGGCTGGGATTCCCATTTGTGTTACCAGAAATTCCCATGCCCAGTCAACGGCTTCTGCTTTAAAATAATCGCCAAACGACCAGTTGCCCAGCATTTCAAACATGGTGTGGTGATAGGTATCAAGTCCAACTTCTTCCAAATCGTTATGTTTTCCGGAAACCCGCAGGCATTTTTGAGTATCGGCAATCCGTGGCCATTTTACCGGTTCGTTTCCAAGGAATAAATCCTTGAACTGGTTCATGCCCGCATTGGTAAACATTAAGGTAGGATCCCCTTTGACTACCATTGGTGCCGAATTTACAATATGATGTTCTTTTTCAATAAAAAAATCCAAAAATCCCTGCCGTATTTCTTTTGATGTCTTCATTCTAAACTGCTGTTTATTAGCTAATTTTTGTTAAAAAATTTTAAAGCAACCTTAACAAATTCGTTATCTGAAAGTTATTTCGTTAGTTTTGCACAATGGAAATAATTTCCAGGTTTTTTAAAACTGTTGCAAAGTTAGAGGTTTTAATTAATTTTGTTTGAAACGAAAATAAAAAACAGCCTGCATATGGCGAAAAGAAAATACAAGTTTAATCCTGCCACCCTGAGTTATGAGAGGGTGGGGATTTCATTGAAAGAAACAATTCTGAAAATACTTGCATATCTTTCCAGCAGTCTTGCGCTGGCTATTATAATTGTAATTGTTTTTCTTAATTATTATGAGACTCCCAAAGCCAAAGCGCTGAAGCTGGAAAATGAGCAGTTGGTGACGCAGTTTGAATTAATGTCGAAAGATATGAACCGGATTGAGGGGGTACTTGCAGAACTTCAACAGCGCGATGACAACATTTACAGGGTAATATTTGAGGCCGAACCGATTCCATCTTCCATAAGGAAAGCCGGTTTTGGAGGAAGTAACAAATATTCGGAACTGGAACAACTGGATAATTCGCAACTTGTAATAGAAACGGCCAAAAAGCTGGATATTATTGCAAAGGAAGCTTATATTCAGTCGAAGAGCTATGATAAGGTTCTGGAAATGGCGATGAATAAAGAAAAGATGCTGGCTTCCATCCCGGCAATTCAACCTGTGGCCAATAAAAATCTGAAACGTACTGCCAGTGGCTGGGGATATCGGATTCATCCGATATACAAAGTGCGGAAAATGCATTACGGAATGGATTTTACTTCACCGGTAGGAACGCCGGTTTATGCCACCGGCGATGGTGAAGTTACCGATGTGGAAGGTTCAAAACGCAGCCGTGTTGGTTTTGGATTGGTGGTTACCATCAATCATGGATTTGGATACGAAACCCTGTATGCGCATCTTAATTCATTTAATGTAAAAAGAGGGCAAAAAGTGAAGCGCGGCGATATCATTGGTTATGTTGGAAATACCGGAGGTTCTACTGCTCCGCACCTGCATTACGAAGTGCATAAAAATGGAAGCGCTGTAAATCCACATTTCTATTATTACAAGGATTTGACCCCGCAGGAATATGAAAAAATGATTGCCATTTCATCCAATATTGGTCAAACTCTCGACTAAGATTTTGTGCCGTATAAAAATCCAAAAATAGAAAAGGTAATTTTTACCATTGGCGAAGTTGCTGAAATGCTGGGTATCACTACTTCGCAAATTCGGTATTGGGAAATTAATTTCAATGAATTAAAGCCTCAGAAAAATAAAAAAGGAAACCGGCTTTTTACCAAAGCAGATATTGAACAGGTTAAACTGATTCATTATTTGGTGAAAACACGGGGACTAACTATAAAAGGGGCACAACAAAAATTGAAGGAGAACCGCGATGAAACGGTTAATAATTTTGAAGTGGTAAAAAGACTGCAGAATATAAAGCAGGAATTAACAGAAATCAGGGATGAAATGGAGGAGAAGGAATCTAATTCGTTGTAACCAAATATTGTTGAAGAACCAATATAAATCACCACTGATTTGATTAAAATTAAGAATATAACAGATTATCTTGAATCGGTTGCTCCGCTGAGCCTGCAGGAATCGTATGATAATGCCGGATTGATTGTGGGCAATCCGGATGCTGAAATTTCTTCGGCATTGGTCACCATCGATGTAACAGAAGAGGTAATTAATGAAGCCATTGAAAAAGGCACCGGATTAATTGTGGCGCACCATCCGTTTGTTTTTTCGGGATTAAAAAAAGTAACGGGAAAAACTTATGTGGAACGAACATTAATAAAAGCAATTAAAAACGATATCGCAGTTTATGCGGCTCATACCAACCTCGACAGTGTTACAGGGGGTGTGAATTCAAAAATCTGTGAAAAACTGGGACTGCAAAATTGTAAAATCCTGCAACCGTCCACCGGGCAGCTAAAAAAGCTGGTCACTTTTATTCCTTCCGAAAATACAGAAAAAGTAAGGGAGGCAGTTTTTAAAGCAGGAGCCGGGTACATCGGAAACTACGATTACTGTGGTTACAATCTTGAAGGGGAAGGGAGTTTCAGAGGAAATGAAAATAGCAATCCATTTATTGGCGAAAAAAATAAAATACATTACGAAAAGGAAATCAGGTTCGAAACCATTTTCCCGGGTTTTTTACAGGGAAAAATTATAGCTGCTTTGCTGGACTCCCATCCATACGAAGAAGTGGCATACGATATTTATCCACTTGAAAATGTATATGAAAAGGGAGGCTTTGGAATGATTGGTGACCTTCCGGAACCGCTTTCAGAAAAGAAATTTCTGACCCTTTTAAAGGCAATTTTTAATACCGGCTGTATTAAGCATACAGTATTAAAAGGGGCTGCAGTGAATAAAGTGGCAGTTTGCGGCGGGGCTGGTTCATTTTTACTGAACAAGGCAATTTCCGGTGGCGCCGATTTTTTTGTTTCGGGCGATTTTAAGTACCACCAGTTTTTTGATGCGGAAAACAAAATTGTTATTGCCGATGTTGGACATTTTGAAAGTGAACAGTTTACTAAAGAACTTTTTTATGAGTTACTTATCAAAAATTTCCCTAAATTTGCAGTCCATTTTTCAGAGGTAAATACCAACCCGGTTTACTACTTCTGAATTTTGTTAAATTTTGAATATTAAAATAAGAGCAATGAATACATCATATCCAAGACAAGAAGAAAAAGATATTTCCATTGAGGAAAAATTACGTGCGTTGTATGAACTGCAAAGCGTGGTTTCTGAAATCGATAAAATTAAAACGCTTCGTGGAGAGCTTCCATTGGAAGTTCAGGATTTGGAAGACGAAATTACCGGCTTAAAAACCAGGCTGGAAAACCTGAGTGACGAAATCAGGAACCTCGATACTGCAATCAACAATAAAAAAATTGCAATTAAAGATTCGCAAGCACTGATTACAAAGTATACCGAACAGCAAAATAATGTTCGTAATAACCGTGAATTTGATTCGCTTTCAAAAGAAATTGAATTTCAGACCCTTGAAATTCAGCTTTCGGAAAAAAGAATAAAGGAATTTACCTCCGAAATGAATGAAAAAGAAGAGCTTGTCAAAACTTCGAGGGAGCAGTTAAAAGAGCGCGAGGACGATTTGGAAAGAAAAAATGGTGAGCTGGAAGAAATAACACAGGAAACCAGGATTGAAGAAGAAAAGCTGAAATCGAAATCGGAAAAAATTGAAACATTTATTGAACCGCGTTTGCTGACTGCGTTTAAACGTATCAGGAAAAATGCACGAAACGGAATGGCAGTTGTTACCATTCAACGTGATGCATGTGGCGGTTGTTTTAATAAAATTCCACCACAGCGGCAAATGGATATTGCCAACCATAAAAAAATAATCGTTTGTGAATATTGTGGACGTATTTTGGTTGATAAAGACATAAATGCTGTTGAAGCTGAATAAATTGTATCTACAATAAATAAAAAAGCACCGCAACAAATGCGGTGCTTTTTTGTTTCACTAAAAAAATACAAAGATTAAACGAAATGAAAAAATTAAGCCTGATTATTCTTATAGCGATTTTTTGCAGCAATATTAATGCGCAGGAGGTTCGGGATACTTCCTGGACAATTTCAGGTCAGGCATCAATTAATTTTAGTCAGGTTTCTTTTTCAAACTGGGTTGCCGGGGGCCGGAATTCAGTTTCCGGAGTGGGAATTTTCAACATAAACGCCAATTACCAGAAAGACAGATTAAGTTGGGAAAACTCATTGAAATCGGGTTACGGACTTTTAAAAGAAGGTGAAAAGGAAACGGTGAAGACTGAAGACAAATTTGAGATTAATTCGAAAGTGGGTATTGAAAGTAGAAATAACGAGCACCTGCTGTATTCTTCCTTTGTAAATTTTAATACCCAATTTGCAAACGGATATAATTATCCCAACACAACTGATGTAATTTCAACATGGTTTGCACCGGCTTATCTGACAGTGGCCGCCGGTATTGATTATAAACCTTCCAAGGCATTTTCATTGTTTGTTTCTCCGGTTTCGGGCAAGTTCACTTTTGTTACCGACGAAGAACTGTCGAATCAGGGAGCTTTCGGAGTTGATCCGGGAAAAACTATACGGTCCGAGTTGGGAGCAATTTTAAAAACAGAAGTGAAAACTACAGTTGTAACAAACGTAGATTTATCCACTGCTTTAACATTGTTTTCGAATTACCTGGAGAATCCTCAGAATATTGATGTAAACTGGGATGTGATTTTAAACATGAAAATCAATGATTACTTATCGGCCAATTTGCTGACAACATTGATTTATGATCACGATGTTTTGGTGCCACTTGATGACCAGGGAAATACCGGCAGGCGCATTCAGTTTAAGCAATTACTGGGTGTTGGATTAAGCTATAATTTTTAGCCGGAGTAATTTTACCAGCTGCCGCCGGCTCCGCCGCCGCCAAAACTTCCGCCGCCAAATCCTCCGAATCCTCCAAAACCTCCGCTACCCGATGAGAAGTTATTGAATGATCCACCATGATGCGATCGGCCGCCTGACATCATTCCCATAGCCAACCAGAATGGCAGGCTTCGACCGGGCGTATAAAAACGTCTGCTTCGTCCCCTTAAAATTGGAAGTACAACGAAAATCAGGATAAAAAATACAGCAATTGGAATTATGCCTCCCTTCTTCTGTTCGTAATTTTGCTGGTAATATTCAGCGGTATATTCTCCCTTTGTAATATCCATAATTACATTAATTCCGCTTGCTAAACCTTTGTAGTAATCGTTTTGCTTAAAATAGGGAATCATTTCATTCTGAACAACAGTGCTGTTGACAACTGCATCGGGTAAAACTCCTTCCAATCCGTAACCGGTGGCAATGAAAACCTGGCCGTTTTCGCTATCAGTTTTTGGTTTTACAAGAATTATCAGGCCATTATTATCGCTCTGCTGGCCAACTCCCCATTTTTCTCCCAGCTGGAATGCATAATCGCCGGGATCGTTTCCTTCCAAATCTTTGATGGTAACCACTACAATCTGAGTTGATGTTTCGCGGGCAAATTGTTCGAGGTTTGTTTCGAGTTTCCGGTAATCATTGCGATCCAGAACGCCGGCAAAATCATTAACAAGGCGCGGTGGATTGGGTCTTTCGGGTATTTCTGCAAATAAAACCGAAAGGCTGCAAATTACTGCAAACACTGATAAAATAATTCGTTTCATTATTAATCTTTTTCTCCAAACGAAATTTCGTCTGAAAGTTCATTAACGTCATCTTTTTGATACGGGAAGTGAAGTTTTAACTGTTCGCCCGCTTTCAGAATTCCTTCAGAAAGGGCAGTGGTATACATTTTTTCCTTAAATTTCCCGATTACAAGTTCCTTAATTTCGTCCCAAAAATTCTCCGGAACTTTTTGGTTTATTCCAGCATCACCAAGAATAGCAAATTTCTGATCTTCCAAAGCTACATAAAACAAAACTCCATTACGCAATTTGGTTTTGTGCATTTCAAGTTTTTCAAAAATATATGCTGCCCTGTCCAATACATTTTCCTTGCAATGTTTTTCGATATGCACCCGTATTTCTCCGGAGGTGTTTGTTTCGGCAACACGGATTGCATTGGTGATTTCCAATTTGTTTTCTTCGGTAAAATATGATCTTATGCCCATGATTTACTTTTTCTAAAATTGTACTTCGGGAACCTGATCTGCTCCTTGTTGTGCTTCAAAATAAGCCTTTTTATCGAATCCAAACCAGCCGGAATAGATTACCTGCGGAAATTTTCGAATATAGGCGTTGTAGTTTTGTGTGCTTTCATTGAATTTTCGTCTTTCAACAGCAATTCGGTTTTCTGTTCCCTCAAGCTGTGCCTGAAGATTAAGGAAGTTCTGGTTTGCTTTTAAATCAGGATAACGTTCAACCACGACCATTAATCTGCTTAAAGCGGAAGATAAACCTTGTTGTGCCTGGTTAAATTGCTCCAGCGACTGCTCACTTAGATTCTCAGGATTTACATTAACCGAAGTGGCTTTGGAACGGGCTTCTATCACATTTGTCAGCGTTTCCTGTTCAAAATCAGCATAACCTTTTACTGTATTTACCAGGTTCGGAATAAGGTCGGCACGGCGCTGGTATACATTTTCAACCTGCGACCACTGTGATGTTACCTGTTCTTCCATTTCAACCATTTTATTGTAACCACAACTCGAAAGAAACATTCCGGACACTGCAAGAAATAAAACCCAAGTTATTCGTTTCATCTTATTAAATTTTTTAATTGTGCTTTATGCCTGACATAACCTTTCAGGTACAACATTTATTAATTTAGGAAATGTACAAATTTATAAAACTGAAAGGATAAACCTTTTAAAATTCGGGGAGTAGTCCTATTTTATCGCTGTATCTCCTGCTTTTTAGTATAAACGCAATCTTACAGAAGTGAGTTATTCTGCAAAAATCAGTGTATACGGTCGTAAAATTTCATGGTAAAGCTCGTCGAGGCCGATGTTGCGGCTTTTGCGGATATGTTCGCGGCCTTCGAAAAATACAAGAATAGTTGGTGCAGTAAAAACCTGATGTTGTGCGGCAACTTCAGGTAATTTATCCGATTGTATATAAATAAGATTTATTTTTGGAAATTCAGTTCGAATCAGTTCGGCTACTTTAGGTTTAAGGACTTTACATACATTGCAGGTATCGGTAGAAAAATAGGAAAGTAAAGCAGGTTCTTTTTCCTTAATTTTCAGGAATTGTTCAAATGAATCTATTTCAGTAAACATTCAGCAAACTTTAAAACTGTCCGGTATTCAGCATAACCAATGTACAGGCTTCAATGGCTTCAACTCCTGCAGAAGTTAGCTTTTTGCGGAATTCATCATTTTCAGTTCCAGGATTGAATATTACCCGTTTTGGGTTTAAATTCAAAACCTCATCGTAATATTCAGGTTGGTTTTTGGGGCCGACATACAATGTAACGGTATGAATATCCTTTTCTTTGGGAAATTCAGTTTGAATGGAAACATCAGCAACCTGACCGGCTCGTTTTGCCAGTGCAACTACATCGTGTCCGTATGAACGCAACTTGTGGATTGCAAAGTATGAATAGCGTGCCGGATTAGTGCTGGCTCCAATTACCAGTGTTTTTTTGTGTTCCATGGGTTATGTTTTTTTTACCAGTACAACCGCCAGCGCCGAAATTCCTTCTTCCCGTCCTTCGAAACCCAGTTTTTCAGTAGTTGTAGCTTTTACCGAAACCTGATCAACATTTACATTCAGTATTTGAGCCATTGTTTCTTCCATTTGTGGAATATGAGGTTTCAGTTTTGGCTGCTGTGCTGATATTGTTGCATCAATATTTACAAGTTCGTATCCTTTTTCCCTGACCAAATCATAAGATTCCTTTAAAAGGATTTTGCTGTCGATGTTTTTATATTTTTCTGAAGTATCGGGGAAATGGGTGCCGATATCTCCAAGTTTTAAAGCGCCGAGCAAAGCATCGCAAACAGCGTGGATTAATACATCGCCATCGGAATGAGCAACTGTACCTTTGCTGTGCGGAATTAAAATGCCACCAAGCCAAAGCGATTCGCCTGCGGCAAGTCGGTGTACATCAAATCCTTGTCCGATTCTGAAATTCATCAGCGTTGATTGCTAAATGCATCAACATCGAAAGAAAGGGTAAATCGCAAGGTGTTTGCAAGCGGGTGATTTTGTTCGGTAGGCAAAAGATAGGAAAAATCGAGTGCAAATACATTTAAACGAAGTCCGGCGCCGGCTGTCAGAAACTTCCGGTTACCTTTATTTTCATGTTCGTAAAAATAACCGGCGCGCAAGGCAAATTGCTTGTTGTACCAGTATTCAACACCCAACGAAAAATTTATTTCCTGCAGCTCTTCCTTAAATCCGCCGGGAGCATCAGTAAACGATGAAAAAATACCGGCAATAGTAGATATGTCGGAATTAACTCCGCCCGGAAATATTACTTCACCTTCGTTAAAATTAGTAGTATCTTTTGGCGGAGTAGGAACAAGCAATTTATTTGCTTCAACTGCAAAAGTAAAGGAGTTATACTGATCCATTTCTGTTGTGTACGCAGCTCCAAGTTTTAACATTGTTGGTATAAAATACTTTTCTGCTCCGTCGGTATAAGAAATTTTAGCGCCAATGTTTTGAATATTTATACCTGCTGAAATTATATTGTCTTTTCTGTTTGCCCTGAATTCTTTATACAAATAAAATGCAACATCGGCTGCGTAAGTATTTCCGGCATGCGATTCCACACCATTTATTAATTGCCCGCCGGTTAAATCGGAACGGATATAACGAACGGCCACCGAACCTGAAAATATTTCGGAAAGCAGCCGCGTGTATCCTAAATCGATTGCAAATTCATTCGGACTTTGCTGGCCCATATCGTAACCAAACTGGTCGGTGAAAATAATGTCGCCAAGAGAAAAATACCGCAGCGAACTGCTCACTGTCTGCATTTCATCAATTTTTTTGTAACCTACCAAATAGGCAAGGTCGATGTCATCGACTAAGTTGCGCAACCATGGCGAATACGAAAGACTTATACCCATTTCACTTTCCATGAAAACATATTTTGCCGGGTTCCAGTGCTGCGAGTTCAGGTCGGGAGTCGTACCCACACCGGCATCTCCCATACCTCCTGCCCTTGAATCGGGAGTGATTGACAGAAAGGGAACAGCCGTTGTAATTGTATTGGCTCCCGATGTAGTTGCCTGGGCATTAGCATTATTGGAAAAACCGAGAATAAACACTAAGGCAATGATAATTGGTATTATACGAATCATAATCTAAAATTGAGCGTTGCAAAGATAAAATATTTGTTTTTGTTGCACTATTTAAACTAAAAAAGAGAACGAATGTTTTCGGGAAAAAGTACATCTGCCAAAATTATTTAATGGGCAATAATCATTTTGCCTGATTTGGATGTGATTATTCCGTCGTTATTTTGTGCCGTTACACGATATATATAAACTCCGTTTTTGAGTGCCCCGTTTATTTCTTTTAAATCCCATCGTACCGGGTTACTTAAAGTTCCGTTGGAGCCAATTTCCTGTGTAAAAAAGTCGATCCGACGGCCGTTTTGATCGAAAATTTCGAAGATGGTTTTTAGCGATGCATCCGACTGATTGTGTTCGAAAGTGAAAAATGTGTAATCGTAAACCGGATTCGGATAATTGGAAACGGAGGTAATATTAAATTCGCCGGTAACGAAAAATTCAATCTCTTTTTCAGATGAATTATTCGCCACATCCCAGACTTTCAATGTTAATGTATGTTTTCCTTCAGCAAGATTTCTCAAAGGGAACTGAACTGTTCCGGATGTAAAATCATCAATATCGGCCTGGTAAAATTTATTCAGAACAAAAACAGTGGAGTAATCATTGTCAAGCACTGCAGTAATGTCGTGGCCAATTCCGGTTCCAACAGTATTTATTCCGTTTTCGTCGGAAATAACAGCAACCAAAGTAGGATTTTTGCTGGTTCGTTCGCCCGGTTTAAAAGAAGGTGAGTCAAGGTATAAATCAATATCCGGACCTTCATTATCGGCAATTTGGGAAGATGAAGTGCCGCCGATGTAAAAATTTTCGAATGCACCGTTGGCATCAATAGCACCGTTTTCGGCATAGTAAACTATTTTTCCTTCGCCCAGGTTGTACGAAATATCTTTCGGAATAACAAAGCTAAATGTAAATTCGCCGTTTGTAACACTTGCAAGTCCTTTATAAACAACATTTTCCTGAACTTTAAAACTCATTGGTGTTTCATTTGCATTTCCAAGGGTTTTCATTGTGGCTGCTTTATCGTAAACCGTAGGAACCACCTTCCCGTTAAAATCATTCATTTTATTATTAAACCGATCTGCAACATAACCGGTAACGGTAACTTTTTGAAGCGATCCCACGGTGTCGGTTTTTTCCGATGTATTTTTCTGATTAATTGAAGTGGTAACAACTTTATATTCAGGATAGGATAACCGCAGGGCCGGATCGGCAAGCAGGCTGAAATTTCGTTTGTTGATGGTATTGATGGTATTTGTTTTTGCCAATCGCATTATATCGCCAATTCTGTAATATTCGCCGTTCTGGTTGCGTTCGAAAACATATTTGTAGAATTCGCGGCTGAGTGAAAAGTTTGAATTGGAAAAAACAACCCGAGTAGTTGAAAAAAGAGCAATTCCACCGCCGCTTGGATTAAACAGTATATACTCACCGGCCGAAGTAACATCGGCATCGAAACGACTGAACTCGCAGGTTGCAGTCACAAAAATTGGCAGCGATTTGGAATTGGACCATGAATTAATATTGCTCACATCAAGTACACGTTCTTCCGACAGGAAACGCGGATTGGCATGTCCAACATAATTGAGAATCAGAACCCCATCTTTTACGCGGTTGTTAATTGCCTCTGTAACTCCCGGATATCTTTCTTCTGCAGCCGTGGCTTCCTGCACAAAAGCATCGAAATAAATTTTGTCAATTATAAATTCCCTATGGCTTTGATTCACCTGATTGGCCAGTTTTTCAGAATTTTCCATGTGCTCGTTTCCATCTTCATCGTCTCCGATAAAGCACACTACATTCCGCCAGTTTCCAAGCGCCTCCGGAGAATAATAATCGTGAATTTTGTTTACCACCAGTTCGGCCTGAAAAGCGGTGGATGCCGGAATTCTGCCAATTCCCAAATCAACGGCGCCATTGTAAACACTTTCGTCTTCATCGAGAAGAACAAAATAATCATCGGTAACAAACGATTGGGTTTCGACCAAAGAATTTTGCGATTGATACGTTGGAATAAAATTCGAACTGGATGGATTCACATTTTTATTATCGTAACTGCCATCGCCAAACAGCAAAACATATTTTAGCTGGCTTCCGCGATCGTAAAGCATTTTAATAAAATTGCGGATTCCGGTTGCATTTTTTGTTCCGGAACTAAATTCGTTGTACACATGGTTCGCATCAACCACTTCCACGCTCATTCCGTCATGACTTCTGTGGAAATCGGCCAGCGAATTGGCAGATTTAAGAAAACTTGGATGGGTTATGATGAGAAATTCCGGCGTTTTCATGGCATGCAGGTTTTGGTTTGCAACTTCGCCCACCAGCACCGGTTCCGGAAAATTTCCATTTGGATTGAAAGCTGCATATTCTCTCAGTTCTCCTGCAGGCTGTTTTCCGGTGGCCACACTTCCTGCCAGTGTTAGCGGGACCTGCTTTATATTTTGTACGTCAGTTACATCAAATACTTTTGTTTCGGGAGTGCTGTTTTCAATGGAAAACTCCAAAATGTTTCCATCTCCAACCGTAGCTTTATTCCGAAAAAACAAAACTTCTCCATTTATTTTTAGTTTTTTCCGGTAATTGAATTCAATATAATCGAGCCAGGCTTCGGAATTGGAATTATCGGCCAAATACTTTAATACAAAATTGAGCTGGTTATTTTGAGGCGTTGCAGTAAAAGTCTGCTCTTTTTCGTAAGCATGCAAGCCGGTTGCATCTGTTACATTCACTGCCGAAAAATCCAGTTGTCCGGCATTGGTTTGATTAATAACCACAGGCATTTCGGAGGCTTTTGATGATCTGGCTGCCGCATTTATTCTAATGAACACTTTTTCCTGATCGGCCAAATCATTGATATCGATTTTTAAATTTTTTGTAGTTCCGTTAACAAACTTGTCTCCAAACCATTGCTTGCCCGAACCGCCGGGAATTATATTGAAACTTTCAACTTCATACAGATCGTAGGCATCGAATGTTATTGTTTTATGGGTTGCCGGCTCCTGTATTTCGGGCAAAACCTCCGGATTTTTGGTTGTCCCGGCGTCCTCGGTTAAAAAGAAATATCCTTTGGTTGAATAGTCATTTAAGCGATGTTCAAATTTATTGGAGTAGGGGCTTAACTGCCATTTTGTTGTGCCTGGCTCATAAAAAAACAAACAGTCGGCACCATTATTTTTTCCATGCCAAATGGCCACCTGCGGTAAATCGTCGTAATTAATTATGCCTGGATTTTCGGAAAGCTGTAATCCGCCACTACCAAAAATTTTCACCTGCGCAGGATTCGAAAACCCCCATTCGCTCAATTTTGAATAGGGAATTTTATAGAACCCTTTTTCTGATGTGCTTATCTTCAGCCATTTGCCGCTTTTTAGTACGGATTCGTTTTTCCAGTTGAATGTTGCCATCACGGCCGATTTTGTTTGAACCGGAATTTGTTTCAGTTCAAAGCTTTTCAACCTTAAAATTTTATTTTCTTTTTTAATGAGGGGAGTTATCTGAATCTGGAGTTTAATATCATTTCCTGATTTTAATTTTGAGGTATTTAACTGAATTTCTTCCTTTAAACCTGGGTTAGTCGCAAAAACAGAATCAGAAAGCTGTTCTTCAAAAACAGGGTTTTCCAAAATAAACTTTACATCCTTTTCGTTATCAGCAGGCGAATATATTTTTGAAAATACCGGAAGTGAATATACTGCATCAATGAAAACAGCATTGTCTAATGAAAAAATTTCGGCTTCAGTTGTGCTAATATCCGGATTATCAATAAACTGCCAGTTGAGAATAATAAATTCTTTTTGAACATCGTTAATAGTAAATCCAACAACCAGTATGAATAATAAAAATGTAAATTTCTTCATCGTTGAGACGCAAAAAAGTGTTAAAATAGAACGCCGGGTCAAAATAAATATTGCAGGGGTTTTATAAAACAATAAAACAATTATTTTTGCCGGAAAGCGTAAAGATATTAACTTGGCAGGAAAAACATCAAAAATATTAATTACCACAGACAATAAGAATAAATAGAATCAGTTATATTTGTGACAATCAGAAAAAAATAAAAATTGAATATAATGAAGCTGAAAACCCTTCTAATATTATTTTTAGCCGCATTCGTTTCAGGATGTGGTGTTATCGGGAAAAAAGGCGGTGAATCTTCACGTACAACCGGATGGGAGTACAATTCGGAAGAAACCGGCAACATTCCATATGTTTCAGGATATGAGCAGGAGGCCGGACCTGGTTTGGTGTTCATTCAGGGTGGTACCTTTACAATGGGACGTGTTGAGCAGGATGTAATGTACCGCTGGGACAATTACCCGCGCAGGGTAACAGTTGCCTCATTTTATATGGACGAAACTGAAGTTTCGAACCAGGACTACCGCGAATATATTCACTGGTTAAGTCGCGTTTATCCGGGAAACAAAGAAAAAATTAATACAAGTTTGCCAGATACTACGCTCTGGAGAAGCGAACTTGCTTACAACGAACCGTATGTGAATAATTATTTCAGGCATCCGGCGTACAGCGATTATCCTGTAGTTGGAGTTTCCTGGGAACAGGCCGAAACGTATTGCAAGTGGCGCACTGATCGGGTAAATGAGCAAATCCTTGTTCAGCGTGGAATTTTGAAACACGACAATACACAGTCGGGTCAGAATATATTTACAACCGACACGTATCTTGCCGGCATGTATCAGGGTAGCGAAGGTGAAAATCCGCAGGAAAATCCGGATGGTACTACCCGACGTGTTCTTTGGGAAGATGGCTTGATGTTGCCCAGTTACCGGCTTCCAACTGAAGCGGAATGGGAATATGCTTCATATGGTTTAATAGGAAATACAGAAGGCGAATTGCTTACCGATCGCAGAATGTATCCGTGGGATGGCGCTTATTTACGCAAGGACGACAGAAAAACCAAAGGTCGTTTGCGCGCCAACTTTGTCCGTGGACGTGGTGATATGATGGGTATGGCAGGTGCATTGAATGATAATGCTGATATTGCTGCCCCGGTTTTCTCATATGAACCAAACGATTATGGTTTATATTGTATGGCGGGTAACGTTAATGAGTGGGTGGCAGATGTATATCGTCCTTTATCGTTTCTTGATGTGGAAGAATTTCAACCTTTCCGCGGGAATGTTATTACCGAATACAGAAGAGATGCAAATGGCGACCTGGTGAAAGATGAATATGGCGAATTGGTGAAAGATACAATTGCCGATTACCGGAATTATGAAGACGGAGATGTTAATTCTCAGGTTGTTGAATCGGGAGATTGGAATTCAGCACAAAAATCAGGAACCGAAGGTATGTATGTTAAAGATGACCGTCCCGGCGCTTTCTCTTCGTTAATTGACGATGAAGTAAGGGTTTATAAAGGTGGTTCATGGAGAGACCGTCCCTACTGGCTGGTTCCCGGAACAAGAAGGTATCTTGAACAAACAAAGGCAAAAAGCGATTTGGGATTCCGTTGCGCAATGACTAGAGTGGGAAGTCCTGAAGGATTTTAAAATTGTTGAAATAAAAATAATTTCAAAAAAGCCTCATTTTTTTAAATGGGGTTTTTTTATTTTTGAAAAATGAATACAGTGCAGATTTATGAATTATTTATGCAATATCCGATAGTTGTTACCGACAGTCGAAAAATAGTGTCTGATTGTATTTTTGTTGCTTTAAAAGGCGAAAATTTCAATGGGAACAAATTTGCGGATGAAGCCTTGAAAAAAGGTGCAGCATATTCAATTATTGATGATGATCAGTATTATTCTTCCCAAAAAACCATACTTGTAGAAAATACGCTGGAAACACTTCAGGAAATGGCCCGGCTGCACCGGAAAAAACTCGGCATTCCCATTTTGGCAATTACCGGCACCAACGGGAAAACAACTACAAAAGAATTAATTTCAACTGTTCTTTCGAATAAATACAAGGTAGTTTATACCAGTGGAAATTTAAACAACCATATTGGTGTTCCTTTAACCTTGCTTTCAATGTCAGCCGAAACGGAGTTTGGTGTGGTGGAAATGGGGGCAAATCATCCCGGTGAAATTGAGCAATTGTGCTCTATTGCCGATCCTGATTTTGGAATAATTACAAACATAGGAAAAGCGCATCTCGAAGGTTTTGGCTCTTTCGAAGGTGTGAAAAAGACAAAAGGTGAACTTTATGAACATTTGAATAAGAAAAACGGAATTATTTTTTTTAATAACGACAATTTAATTTTGCGGGAACTTGCTGAACGTATTGTAAATAAAGTGTCATTTGGGTTAAACGATGCCGATTTTACAGGGGAACCGGTTAATTCACCGCCACCATTTGTGCATGTAAAAGTGAACTTCCCGAAAGGTGTTTTATATTTAAATACGCAGTTAACCGGGAAATACAATGTAGAAAATATATTGGCGGCGGCTTGCATTGGAAATTATTTTAAAGTGGATCCGCTTAAAATTCAGGAATCATTAAAATTATACCGACCGTCCAACAACCGTTCTCAACTAATTAATAAAGGTGAACTTCAAATAATAATGGATGCTTACAATGCTAATCCTACGAGCATGCAAGCATCCATTGAAAGTTTTATATCCGGCTTCGAAGGTGATAAATACCTGATTTTGGGTGATATGCTTGAACTGGGTAAATATTCAGAACAAGAGCATGAAAATTTGCTGAATCAAATCCTGAAATACAATGTAAATGAAATATTTCTGATTGGACCGCAATTTTCAGGTGCTGCAAAACAACAACATTCTGTAAAAACATTTTTAAATGCTGCTGAACTTTGCGATTACCTTAAAAGCAGGCCAATTAATAAAGGCGCGGTTTTTATTAAAGGTTCGCGCGGTATACAATTGGAAAAAGTAGTCGAATTTCTTTAGTTCATTGAAGGTTTTTCCACATTCAGCACATCAGAAATTGCCTGTTCGAAACTGGCTTTTGGTAATGCACCCATTGCCATTTGTGGCTGGCCGTCAGTCGGTACAAACAATAACGATGGAATACTCTGGATTCCAAACATTCCCGCTAATTCCTGTTGTTCTTCAGTATCAATTTTGTAGATAACTATTTCGTCGCCATATTCTTTCTGGAGTTCTTCCAAAACAGGTGCAACCATTTTACATGGACCGCACCAGTCGGCATAAAAATCTATTAAACAGGGTTTTGTACCCTCATATTTCCATTCTTTATTCGCTTCGAAATTGAAAACTTTTTCCTTGAAAGTTTCTTTCGTTAAATGCTCTAACATAGTGTATAAATTTAAATTATTTAAATATCTATTAATGTCGATATGTAAATGTCAAAAACAATGCCATCCCAATACCAGGGTTTATAATACTTATTTTAATGCAAATAATTGTAATTTTGTCACAATTTTTTCTGAACTGTCAGAAAATCCAATCATAAAAAGAGCTTTTGACATACAATGTATAAACAATTAAAACTGAAAATATTTCACCGGATTTCGGAAGTTGCTGATAAAATGGGGCAGGAAACCTATGTAATTGGCGGTTTTGTACGCGATATTTTTTTGAAACGTCCTTCTAAAGATATTGATATTGTCACCCTTGGGAATGGCATTAAACTGGCTGAAAATGTGGCGTCAACATTAAAACCAAGGCCTAAAATCAATGTGTATAAAAATTTTGGGACGGCAGTGTTAAAGCATCAGAATTTTGAAGTTGAATTTGTTGGTGCACGGAAAGAATCCTATCGTGAAGATTCGCGGAAACCGGTAGTTGAGAATGGTACACTCGAAGATGATCAGAACCGTCGGGATTTTACAATTAATGCGTTGGCGCTGAGATTAAACAAAGAAAATTTTGGTGAATTGGTGGATCCATTTAACGGCATGAAAGATTTGGAAGATAAAATTATCCGCACGCCACTGGAGCCTTCAGTTACTTTTTCTGATGATCCGCTGCGGATGATGCGGGCCATTCGTTTTTCAACACAACTGGGGTTCGAAATTCAGACCGAAACATTACAGGCAATTGCCAAAAACAGGAACCGCATTAAAATTGTTTCGGATGAACGTGTTGTGGATGAGCTAAATAAAATTATTCTCGCAGAAAAACCTTCCATTGGTTTTAAACTACTGGAAGAAACCGGTCTGCTTGAAATTATTTTTCCTGAACTGTACAATATGAAAGGGATTGATGTGATTAAAGGCGTCGGACATAAAGATAATTTTTACCACACCATTGAAGTGCTTGACCGAATCTCGCCAAACACAGATAATCTTTGGCTGCGCTGGTCGGCATTGCTGCATGATATTGCAAAACCACTTACCAAAAAGTTTGTGGAGGGACAGGGATGGACATTTCATTCGCACAATTTTGCAGGTGCAAACATGATTCCTTCTATTTTCCGCAGAATGAAGCTGCCGTTAAATGAAAAAATGAAATTCGTTCAGAAAATGGTTCGGCTGCACATGCGCCCAATTGTGCTTTCGGAGGATGAAGTTTCTGACTCAGCCGTAAGAAGGTTGTTGTTTGAAGCAGGGGACGATATTGATTATTTAATGACGCTTTGTGAAGCTGATATAACCTCAAAAAATGCGGAAAAAGTAAAACGGTACCTCAACAATTTTCAAATTGTACGCGATAAATTAAAGGAAATTGAAGAGAAAGATGCAATCAGGACTTTTCAGCCGCCGGTTTCGGGCGAAGTCATTATGGAAACTTTTGATATAGGCCCGTGCCGCGAAGTGGGGTTGATAAAAGATGCCATAAAAGAAGCCATTCTGGAAGGCGAAATTCATAATGACTACGATGATGCATACCGCTACATGCTGAAAAAAGCAGATGAATTGGGATTGAAGCAGAAATCTAGTCAGTAGCTTTTATTTTAAGTAAAACGGGTAAATGATCGCTGAAACCGCCGTTATAACTGAATCCGATATAAGTACGTTTAGGTTTTGTACCGCCATATCTTTTATCGGTTTCAATTAAAAATGGAAGATGAACTGCTGTTGCCCAATCCGCCACAGTATAAAATCCTGAAGCGGCATTTAACAAGCTGCCGGAGACGATAATCTGATCGAAAATATTCCACTGCGACTGGTATTTCAGGGTTCCCTGGTTTTCGGGCAACCAACCGGATGAAAGGTTATAAAGCCGTTTCGGTTGAACGTCATTATTTTCAGGACTTAAAGGTTGCAGCCCTTTTGTAATACTTTCATCAAAAGGCTGATCGTTAAAATCACCCATAACAATCACTTTCGGATTTTTATATTTTTCGTGTAATTTCAGGATTAACTGGCTGAGCATTGCCGCGGCATTCAGGCGTAAGCTGCGGGTTTCGAGCAGTCCGGAATACCGCGAGGGCCAGTGATTGAAAAAAAGGTGCAGCGTATCCTGCCCGTTTGCTATTCCTGAAACATAAAGAATTTCCCGGGTTTTCAGAATCGAATCTTTGCTGGATTTCAACGGAAAATAATGATATTCCAGCGGATAAAATTTTTGTTCGTTGTAAATAAAGGCTACATCAATTCCCCGTTCATCCGGAGAATTTTTGTGCACTATTTTGTAAGGATAATTTTTTAACGGAGTTTTATTCAGGAGTAGTTCCAGAACTTCTTTATTTTCAACTTCGCACAGGCCAACTACATCCGGCGGATTCCAGCCGGAAGCGCTGATTATGGCTTTGGATAAATTCAAAAGCTTTTGGTTCAGTCGTTTATATGTCCAGTGCCGTTCACCTCCCGGGGTAAATTCTTCGTCCATAGTGACTGGATCATCAGCAGTGTCGAATAGATTTTCAACATTATAAAACAGGATGGAAAACTCTGCAGGATTGTTTTGCGGATAGCTTTTAAAACAGAAAAACAGGAATAGGAGAAAAAAATTAATTTTCATCTTTTTTTTCAATTCGCTCATAAGCGCCTAAATCAGGACCCTGGTCCGAAGTGCGATCCTTGTTCATTATATCCAGCGGAAACATTTTCGCAAATTCTTCGCTGCCAATATCTTTGGCAGGCGAAAGTGTATCGAGGGCATAATTATTTTCATCGTAAGGATCAACGAATTTTGGATCGTATTCCATTCCTTTCCAAACGCTTTTGTAGTTCTCCTTGTTGGAAATGTTAAAAGTATCCGGCACCTGAATAATGCAATGATCGAACAGGTAATTAAACTCATTTTCCTTGTTGTTTCCCAGTTCAATTTCCTTCAGGTTATTTCCGAAAATGATGCTGTTTCCAAACACTGCATTCTTTAAATCGCCGGTATAAGTAACTTTCGAACCGTCAGATTGCTCAATTACCAATGCATTTGAAATTACCAGCGATGAAGTTGAACGTGCCTTGCTGGAATAGTTTCCCCAGTAATTGGCAATAGTTGTGTGGTAAAATTCATACTCGCCGCCAACCAGTAATGCAACTGCATAGAATCCGCAGTTTGCAATAACATCGTTGTAGGCATATATTTTCGATTTCAGTGAAAAAAGTCCTGCATAAGCCATGTTCTCAATTTTTGAATTGGAAAAACTGACTGTTGCAAAACCTTCATTTTCAATATTGCCGACTTGCAAGCCAATATTTGCATTTTTTATATTTGCGTAATTGAAAATATTATTGTGGCTTCCGGAAAAAAGTACAATTCCATTCCATTGATCCGGAATGTCCTTATAGGCGTTTTCGAGCCGGTCGGATAAAAACGATACCGGGTTCTGGAAAGTTCCGTTGACTTCGATGGTTCCCTTTACGTACAAGCCAGCTCCTTTGTGGAAATACACCTTGGCGCCGGGTTCAATGGTTAAGGTGGATAAACTGTCAATGTAAGCGTAATCATAAACGAGGTAAGGTTTTTCAGCTGTCCAGGTGGTTGTTTTAATAGTTTTGCTTCTAACCAGTTCAAAATCCTGCCCGTAGGCAACAAGTTTTACATCCTGCATATTTGCGTTTGTGGTAAATTCTATTGAATCCTGCACCACCATCGGAAGACTTTGTCCATTCGGATCAATTGTGACTTCAACAAAAATGTATATGCTGTCCCTTGGAGGAATTTCAATTTCGAAGGCTTCGTTTACAGGTTCGCCATTAATATTTAACCTGAAGCTGGAGAAATCGCCACCTGCGAGCCTAACCCGCGATATCAGAAGATTTTCGTTATATGGGTTGTAAACTCTTAGATTTTGTGTAGTAGAACCAATGTTGGTGAAAATTGTATCGAACATAACAGTATCGGCAGAAAACTCCAGCTGGGCGTTGGGCGAATTCATGTAACCCTCATCTTCACAAGAAAATAATGAGAGTATTATCACTGCTACTGCCAATATTTGTAGTAGATATTTAATCAATTTTCAAAGCTTAAGCGTTAAAATTGTAATTCTGTTTATACTAAATTATAATGCAAAGATAAAAAAATCAATTTACAAATTTTAACATTTATTTACAATTCATTTGTCATGAAATGTATTTTGCCTTGAAATTAAAAATAATCCACCCAAAGTGATTAGGCCATTTAAAATCAAAATTTCGAAACCAAACTTGTAGCCGTCAAATAATACTTCGGAATAACGCGAAATAATATAACAAATTACCGGTGCTGACAGACCAACTGCCGGAACCCATTTGTCCTTTATTTTTCGTTTCGAATAAATACCAAAAACAAATAACCCCAATATCGGACCGTAGGTGTAACCGGCTGCAGTAAACACAGCCACAACAATACTTTCGTTGTTAATGACCCTGAAAATAAGGATAACCACAATCAGTAATACTGAAAACAGCAGGTGCGAATATTTTTTTATTTTTTGACGTTTTTTTTCTTCAAACTGATGGATATGCAGAAAATCGACACTGAATGAAGTGGTTAAAGCTGTTAGTGCGGAATCGGCGCTGGAATAAGCTGCCGCGGTAATTCCGAGTAAAAACGCAATCCCCACTGGCAGTCCAAGATAGTTCAATGCCAGTAATGGATACAAATCATCTGAATTTTGCGGAATTGCCACGTTGGAATATTCGGCAAAATCATAAAGTAAAACACCCAGGCACAGAAATAAAAATACAGCGGCTAAAAAAGAGAGGCTGAAAACCAGCATATTTATCTGGGCTTCCTTTTTGTTTTTGCAGGTGAGGTTTTTCTGCATCATATCCTGGTCCATGCCCACCATAACGATGGTTATAAACATTCCGGCCAAAAACTGTTTTAAAAAATTATTGCCTGAACGCCAGCCCCAATGGAAAATATTTGAAAACGGATCAGTTGAAATTTCTCGAACCAAATCACTGCCATTCCAGTTAAATTTTTGTGAAATGGCAGCAATGGTAAAAATGACGGCGCTTACCAGAAACAGTGTTTGCAGGGTGTCAGTCCATACAATGGTTTTGATTCCGCCTCGATAAGTATAAACCCAAATCAATGCAATGGTCACTACCACTGTTACCCAAAACGGAACATTAAATGCATCGAAAAATGCAAGTTGGAGCACTCCGGCAACCAGGTAAAGCCGGAAAGCTGCGCCAATTAATTTTGAAATGAGAAAGAAAAACGAACCGGTTTTATATGAATTGATGCCAAACCGTTGTTCCAGAAAAGTGTATATCGAAACCAGATTCAACTTGTAGTACAGGGGCAGCAAAATACCGGCAACCAGCCAGTAACCCACAATATTTCCAAAAACAAACTGCAAATATGAAAATGCTGAATTTCCAACTTCTCCGGGGACCGAAATAAAAGTAACGCCCGATAAAGTTGCACCGACCATTCCGAATGCAACCAGGTACCACGGCGATTTACGGTTTGCGGTAAAAAAAGCATGTGTATCGGCATTGCGCGATGTAAGCCACGAAATTCCTATCAAAATGAAAAAATAGCCCAGAACAATTCCTAAAACGAGGTACGGATTCATGCTTATTCAAAATCGGGGTAAAGTAAATATTTCTTTCTCATTTTGTTGTAATTGTCCAGTGCCGGTTGCCAGCTTTCCGTTATTTCCTTTTCAGTTTTTCCTTCCCGTATTTTCTTAATGAAATCATCGGTTCCGGCAAGTAGGTTTAGCCAGTTTTCGCGGGTAAGAAATTCTTTTTCATTTTCATACTGATGATAAAAATCCAGGAAATATTTCAAGGTAAACTGAGGTACATTATCCAGTTTCCGAAGATCAGTTCCGTAACAAACTTTTCCTTCGTTTATTGGATTTACAGCCACACCGGGAATATCTTTCGGGGTGAAAGTAAAATCCCCAAGTTTGGGATTCGTTCCTCCAATAACCTGAAACGGAAACCGGGTGCCGCGGCCAATGCTTACGCTGGTTGCTTCAAAAAAACACAGCGATGGATATAGTTTTACTGCCAGGTCGTTGGGCAGGTTGGGAGAGGGGGGCACCGGCAGAGAGTACGACATGGAGTGCGTATAATTTTCAACCGGAACAACGGTTAGTGCACATGCGTTTTTCGATTCAATCCAATGTTCGCCGTTTATCATCATGGCCAGTTCGCCCACCGTGCAACCATGCACTATGGGAATAGGATCCATTCCAACAAACGACTGAAAACCCGAGTCAAGAATAGGGCCTGCAATGTAATTGCCATTAGGATTTGGCCGGTCGAGAATGATGAATGATTTTTTGTTTTCAGCACAAGCTTCAATGGCATAATGCAGCGTTGAAATATAGGTGTAAAACCTGCATCCCACATCCTGAATGTCAAAAACCAGCACATCCAAATCCTGTAAATGCTCCGGTTTTGGTTTTTTATTTTCGCCATAAAGCGAAATAACCGGAAGACCGGTTTTTAAATCTGTTCCATCAGTAATTTCCTCTCCCGCAGCAGCATTTCCGCGAAATCCATGTTCGGGAGCAAATATTTTTTTTACCTGAATATCATGTTCTATTAAAAAATCAACCAAATGAACACTGTCCACCAATGAAGTATGATTTACAATAACACCAACATTTTTGCCCTTTAGCAACGGTAAATAATTTTCGGTTTTTTGGGCACCGGTTTTCATCTCTTTTTCGCTATCTGCCATACAGCCCGTAAAAAGATAAATCAATAGAAATAAACCCGTGAATTTTTTCATTGGGATAAAAAAAAATTACATTTATGTCCGCTAAAATACCAATACATTTACGAAATCAGAATAATTACAAACTAAAATTTTTTTTTTGGAGTTAAATAAATATGCTATTGAATTACAAAACATTTCTGACCTTTTTGACACTGATGGTAGCAAAGTCTTTAACTTCAACTGCCGCCGATCCACCTTTTTTAAATTATTTAAACGATGGGTGGGTTAATGAACAGCTTCAGGGATTTTCGACTGAAGAAAAAATTGCACAGCTGATGATGATAACCGTATATCCGCGTCAGAACAATGCCAGCAGGGACAAAATAATTGCACAAATCGACAAGTACCGACCGGGTGGTATTTTGGTGATGCAGGGTGAACCGGTTAAAACAGCAGACTGGATAAATCAGTTTCAGCAAAATTCTCCAACTCCGCTTTTGGTGGCTGTTGATGGAGAATGGGGGCTTTCCATGCGAATTGACAGCACAATGGAATATCCGTATGCACAGGCTTTGGGTGCTGTTCAGGATTCAACATTTATTTACCAGATGGGCCGCGATATTGGTAACCAGATGAAGCAAATGGGTATTCATATGAATTTTGCACCGGTGGCCGATGTAAACACAAATCCTTCAAATCCGGTAATTAATTTCCGGTCGTTTGGCGAAGATAAAATGAATGTTGCCCAAAAAGCCTGGTACTTTGCCAAAGGAATGCAGGATGCAGGTGTTATTCCGGTTGCAAAACATTTTCCCGGTCATGGCGATACAAAAACCGATTCACATCTGGCGCTGCCCCTAATTCAGCATTCAAAACAAAGAATTGATTCTGTGGAATCGTTTCCATTCCGTTATTTGGCTGAAAAAGGTATCAGCGGAATAATGTCGGCACACCTGAATATCCCGGCGCTGGATAATTCGGGTACACCTTCCTCCCTTTCAAAAAAAATAATTACAGATTACCTGAAAAATGAAATTGGTTTTTCCGGATTTGTGGTTACCGATGCTATAAATATGAAAGGAGTGCGGACCGAAAAAGGAAATGCCGAACTGGAAGCATTAAAAGCGGGGAATGATATGGTTGAATTTGTTCCCGATATTGAAACTGCTGTTCAAACCGTAAAGCAGGCAGTTTTTAGTGGCGAAATTCCGGTAACGGAAATTGAAGAAAAATGCAGAAAAGTGCTTGCCCTAAAACGCTGGCTGAGTTTAAACTTTTATAAACCGGCAAATTTATCCGGATTAACCTCGCAGTTAAACTCACCTTATTATGAAGTGACCAGCCGGAAACTGATAAAAGGTGCATTCACGGTTCTTGAGAATAATAATATTTTGCCGGTTGAGCACCTCGATTCATTTAAAGTTGCATCGCTGATGATTGGAGCAGAGGAGGTATCGCCTTTTCAGAAAATGCTGGAAAAATACACTCAAATCGATCATTACTATCTTGGAAAGAATGCATCGGAACGCACATGGGCCAGTCTTCGCAGGAAACTTGGAAATTACAACCTCATAATAACCGGAATTGAGGGAATCAATATTTTTCCTTCGGGAAATTACGGCACCACTGAAATCCAGCGTAAAGCAGTTGAAGATGTTGTTCGTGAAAACAAAACGGTAACCGTATTTTTCGGAAATGCCTATGCATTGAAACATTTTACCAATGTTCAACATTCGCAGGGTTTAATTCTGGCATACCAGAATAATCAACTGGTGCAGGAACTGGCGGCGCAGCTTATATTTGGCGGCATTGGCGCAAATGGAAAATTGCCTGTAACCGTGGATGAACGATTCCGGCTGAACCAGGGGCTGGAGCTAAAAAGCAACAAAAGCCTATCCTACTCCATTCCCGAGGAAGTGGGAATTCATTCCGAGGAATTGTACCACCGCATTGATTCAATTGCCCGGCTGGGACTAGACTCGGCTGCTTATCCGGGTTGCCAGGTGCTGGTTGCCAAAGATGGTATGGTTTTTTTTCATAAATGCTACGGGTATCAGTCGTATTTAAAAGAAAAAAAGGTTGAGCCCGATAATTTATACGATTGGGCATCGCTTACAAAAGTAACAGGCCCGCTTCCTGCGCTGATGCGGCTGGTGGATGAGAAAAAATTCAATATCGATGATCCGTTTTGCAATTACTGGCCCGATTTTAAAGGAACAAACAAAGAACATATTACTGTGCGCGAAGTACTGGCTCATCAGGCACGGCTGCCCGCCTGGATTTCATACTGGCAAATGGCGCTCGACGACAAAGGAAGACTGAACAAGGCGGTTTTTAAACATCAGCCATCTCCAAAATACGATGTGCGAATTTCGGAGCATCTGTTTATGAACCACGATTTCAGAAAAATGATGTTCGATACCATTACACATGTTAAATTGTTGCCACGGAAAAGGTATTTATATTCAGGTTTGAGTTTTTACCTCTTTCCTGATATTATTTCGAATATCACCGGCGAGTCGTACGAAAAATATATTACCGAAAATTTTTACAGACCGCTGGGCGCCTACACAATTAATTACAATCCATATAAACACTTCCCGTTAAATAAAATAATTCCGACTGAAACAGACGATTTTTTCAGGAAGGAAAAACTGCAGGGTTTCGTTCACGATGAAGGCGCTGCAATGATGGGCGGAATTTCAGGAAATGCCGGATTATTTGGTTCTGCAAATGATTTGGCCAAGCTTTTTCAGATGTACCTGCAAAAGGGGTATTTTGGCGGGCGGCGTTATATTTCCGAAAAAACGATAAATGAATTTACAAAAATTCAGTTTCCGGAAGATGATAACCGCAGAGGTCTGGGATTTGATAAACCGCTGATTGATAACTATAAAAATAAATTGAAAGATGCATATCCGGCAGTGGATGCAAGTAAAAACAGTTTTGGACACAGTGGTTTTACCGGTACTTTTGCGTGGGCCGATCCTGATAACGGGTTACTTTACATTTTCATGTCGAACAGGGTGAATCCAACAAGGAATAATACCCGGTTATACGATTTAAATATTCGCACAGCATTGCACCAGGCTATTTACGACAGCCTCTGAAAATTCTTAAAAAATGTTAATGGTTCATTCATAATTTGTTGAATTTTTTCAATTCATTGTTGTTTGTTGAAGTTTGTTTGTCAGTAAATTACAGGTGTTGTTAAATAAATACTAAAATCCGGTTAAATAGTATTTTGTAGAAATAAAAATAATAACTTAACATTGAAACAAGGGTTATTAAATTATTAATTTTAATTTTACAGGACAAGAGAAGTTCTTTTAAATTTTAGTTAGAAATCAAATAAATTTTAGACGTTATGGAGCGGAAAATCACTTTTAATGAGCTGCGTAAAATCAAAGACAGCTTGCCTGACGGTTCAATCAAGAAAATTGCAGAAGAGTTTGAACTAACCGAAGAAACCGTCAGGAATTATTTTGGAGGTGCAAATTATACAAATGGCGCAGCAGTCGGAATCCACATGGAACCGGGACCCAACGGTGGAATAGTTTTAATAGACAATGCAGACATTCTTGAACGAGCGAAGAAAATTTTGGCAGAAGAAACAGTTTAAACAGAGCAGAAATTAAAAAATACGAACTGTCCTATTTCAATGGGGCAGTTTTTTTATAAACCAAATCTAAACCTTTTTAATCATGAAAAGACTACTTTACACTTGCACATTTTTTTTAGCCGCCTTTTCGTTTTCGTGCCAAACCGAAAAACCATGGCAACCTTTGTTTAATGGCGAAAATCTGGATAATTGGGATATGTACCTCGGTACTCCGCTAAACGGGTTCGATAGTCTTGCTCAGGTTGCAACAAAAGAAAAAATTTTTTCTGTTGTTCAGGAAAATAGCGAAAATCTGATACGGATTTCCGGCGAAATAAACGGCTCGCTTGCAACACGCGACACCTTTTCAAATTATCACCTTCAGCTTGTATTTAAATGGGGCGACGAAGTTTATACCAGCCGCAACAGTGGTTTGCTACATCACAGTTTTGGTGATTTTGGCGAAGCTTTGGGCACCTGGATGGTAAACATAGAATGTCAGTTGATGCATGAACGGCTGGGCGACACCTATTTAATGAATAATACCTATTGTGAAACAGCAGTTGAAGAAGTTGATGACGGATTTAAATATGATAAAAACGGCAAGGTGATGAAATTTAGCGAAGAACACAATGGCAAAGGAATCAAAAAAGCTGTTGATGCCGAAAATCCAGTTGGAGAATGGAACACAGTTGATTTATATTGTTATGACAGAACAACTGTTCATGTAATTAACGGACAGGTTGTTATGGTAAATAATAATACCGGTAAAATAGAAAACGGATCGGTAATACCGCTTACTTCCGGGAAAATTCAAATACAGTCAGAGGGTGGAGAACTTTTTATTAAAACCCTGCAGATTAAGCCAATTAAAGAAATTCCCGCTGAGCTTTTACAGTAGTTTTTCGATCTTGAAAATTGAAAAACTTCCTCAGAATGTAATACTTATTGAGGAAGTTTTTTTATTTAAGCCCAACAGAAGTTGCAGTTTATTTTATCCTTTCAATATTTTTTTGCCCGTTTGAAAACTTTATTTGAAAACTTTCAGGGAAAAGATTATTCTTGCACAAACTTTTAAGAACCTGTTTAAATGAACCAAAAATCCTTTCGCGAACAATTTACCGCCAGAAACACAGTTTTGGGAATTCAATTTCTTTTTGTTGCTTTTGGTGCCACAGTGCTGGTGCCGCTGCTTGTTGGGATTGATCCTTCGGTTG
Source organism: uncultured Prolixibacteraceae bacterium (assembly GCA_963771595.1). Lineage (GTDB taxonomy): Bacteria > Bacteroidota > Bacteroidia > Bacteroidales > Prolixibacteraceae > CAVYUC01. The sequence goes on from CAVYUC010000019.1 coordinate 51,601, forward strand.
CCCTATTTACTGCAGGTTTAGGCACACTTATTTTTCATTTGATAACCCGCGGACAGGTGCCGGTTTTTCTGGGCAGCAGTTTTGCTTTTATTGCGCCTATAATTGAAGCGACAAAATTGTACGGCTGGCCTGGAACACTTTCCGGAATAATTGCGGTTGGATTGGTTTACGGACTTGTTTCGGCACTGGTGAAAATTCGCGGGATTTTATTTGTTGAACGTCTTTTTCCGCCGGTAGTTGTGGGGCCGGTGATCATTATAATTGGATTGTCGCTGGCTTCATCGGCTGTAGATATGGCAAAAACCGACTGGCCGCTGGCTGTTATAACTTTATTCACTGCAATTACGGTGGTTATTTTCGGAAAAGGAATGGCCAAACTGATTCCCATTTTCATTGCTGTGGCTGTTGGATATGTTGTCGCAATTATTTGGGGAAAAGTGGATTATTCAATTATTGGCCAGTCGGCATGGTTAACGTTACCCGAATTTACGTTGCCGCATTTTAACTGGCAGGCAATTTTGTACATGATTCCGGTTGCCGTTGCTCCAATTATTGAACATGTAGGCGATATGTACGCCATTGGCGGTGTTTGCAATAAAAATTTTGTTGAAAAACCGGGTTTGCACCGTACTTTGCTCGGCGATGGGATTGCTACTGCAATGGCCGGATTTTTTGGAGGAGTGCCAAATACAACTTATTCTGAAGTTACCGGGGCGATTTCACTCACAAAAGTAACCAATCCGTTTATTCTGCGCATAGCGGCAATTACTGCTATTGTTTTTGCTTTCGTGGGTAAAATCAGTGGCTTTCTTAAAACCATTCCGCAGGCAGTTTTAGGCGGAATTATGTTGCTGCTTTTTGGAATGATTGCTTCCATTGGCATAAAATCGCTGGTGGATGGAAAAACAAACATGGGCGAAACCCGCAACCAGGTTATTGTTTCAGTAGTTTTGACTGTCGGAATTGGAGGTGCAATGATTCAGTATGGCACTTTTTCGCTGGCTGGAATTGGGCTGGCTGCTTTGGTCGGAATTTTACTGAACCTGGTTTTGCCGGCTACAAAGCCCGAGGACCGGTAAATTATTTTGGAGGCTGCTTTTCAGGAAGGTATTTCCAAAACCGGCGCGGCATATGCAGGCGCTGCTGCTTTTTTGCATCTGAAATGATATGTCGGCTTTCTGCAAAAAGCCGTTTTGACCTGCCATTTAAAGGATGAATGTCCACGGAAATTCTTTACGGTTATAGCATTCAAAAATAGTGGTCAAAAATCCTTCAAGAGTACCATAATAAGTGTATATAATCATGGTATATATTTGTTAATCAATAAAAAATCATTTGGTTTTTAAAGATTTTTGCAAGTTGAAAATAAAACGATAATTCCACTAAGTTTGTAATGGAATTGTAGGGACAGAAAAAAACAAAACGGCCTTTGTAAAATTTCACAAAAATTTGGCTCTTCTGATTTTTTGCTTGAAATGCATAATAAATTCTCTATTTTTAGGTCTTTAAATTTAAAAATATCATCATGAGGATAATTCTGTTTATTTTGATTATTTCATTTGTAATGCCGGTTTATGGTCAACGCAGAAAGAAAGGCGATGATGAAGTTGCGCCCACTTATATTGAAGGTGTTGTTTATTCACTTCCGCGAACCGGTGTAAGAATTCATGTTAAAGCAGTTGAAGAACGGTTTCAACCCGGGCCTTTTGCTGCGTATGCCGAACAGCTGCTGGGAATTAGCAATGCCAAAACCCGTGCATCTGTCAACTGGAATATATCCGGAGTTAAACTGGAAACTTTTTCTGAACCCGACCCTTCGCAGGTGCATAAAGCAATGGGCGATGCTTCATTTTTGGTAAGTCTCACTCCCGAAGGTTGCCTTGCCGGTATTAATACAAGAGTGGATGCCGGAGCAGTAAATACAGCTGAAACAAATTCATTTATTTTTCCGCCGGAGAAGGAAGATGATTTTCGATTTTCAGGAATAAATGATGCACCGCTTTATGTATCAGGCGATTCAACAAACAATTATCGTCCGGTGCGTTTGGGAGCCGAGCAACGGGCGGCAGAAGCAGCCGGTAAAATTTTGGAAAGCCGGAAAACCCAATACGACATTCCGGCGGGAATGATGGATGAATTTCATCCTGACGGCACTGCCTATGAGGTGAGCCTTCGTGAATTAAAACAAATTGAAGATGAATACATGAGTTTGTTTGTTGGCCGGACCACCCGTAAAAGCCGCGAATTTTCCTTCAATTTTGTACCAACTTCCGAAAATGAAAAAGGTGAAGTTGTATTTCGTTTTTCCGAAGAAAACGGAGTGGTGCCGGCTTCCGATCTTTCAGGTAAACCAGTAATGATGAAAATTACTCCCAATAAAGAATTGGCAGGTAAATACGCTGGTTTAACAGCTTCTGAAAATCCAACTGCAGGGGAAAGCGGCATTTATTACAGAATGCCCGGAATGGCGGAAGTTGAATTGATATTTGAATTGAAAACAATTGCCAATATGCACGCGCCGCTGGCTCAGTTTGGCGCAGTTGCGCCTTTACCCGAAGAACTGCTGTTTGGCGATTATGCAATCGAAATCCATCCACACACAGGAGCAATTAAATCCATTACAAAAAAATAAGGAAGAGCTTTTTTAATGAAATAAATGCAGCGATTTACGAAGTTGAAATAAAGAAGCCCTGGTCATTTTTAACCGGGGCTTCTTTTGACACTTAAAAAAACGGAAAGCATTTTTCTATATTCAATCCCTTCAGTATTGTCAATAATGAGTTCAATCAGGTTTTCAAAGCATTGCAGCTAATTATAAAGTGCCTGATTCAATAGTATTAATATTTTATTTGATGCCATGCATCATTCTTTTCAACCATGGCGAAAGTGCAACCAATATTAAAGCGATAATACCGGACTGAACAGCTATTAACCAGAACACCTGAATTTCTCTTCCCAAAACATCTTCCAGACGCAGCGAAATTGCTTTCATTTGAGATGCAACAAAATTACCGGCAGCCCATGATCCCATCCAGACTCCCATCATTGTGGATACTAATTTCGCCGGAGATAATTTGGTTACCATTGACAGTCCGATTGGCGAAAGGCATAATTCTCCAAATGTATGAAGCAAATAAACCAATGCAAGCCACAACGGGCTTACAAGAACCATCTGCTCTCCTGATGTTGATCTTGAATATGCAATTGCCATTGCAACAAATCCGAGTGCCAGCAAACCCATACCAATAGCAAATTTCATTGGTGTGTTTGGGTTCAATCCTATTTTATCGAGTTTCACCCATAAAATACTGAAAAGGGGTGCAAAGGCAACAATGTATAATGCATTGATACTTTGAAACCAGGTGGCCGGGATTTCCCAGCTTCCTACCATGCGCATGGTATTATCGCGGGCAAAAACATTAAATGTAGTACCAGCCTGTTCAAAACCACTCCAGAAAAAAATATTGAAAACAGCAAGCACTAATATAACTCCGACACGCGACCATTCAGTTTTACCTGAAGTTCCTTTTGCTATGCTGCCAAACAGGTAGAGTAAACCGCCAATGGCAACTACATAAATAATGGTTGTGCTGATTCCTGAAGGTATAGCACTCCAGCCCAAAATGATTCCAAATATCAGCGCCACCACACCTAACACAATAAACAGAATCTCAATCCAGTCTTTTATTGCCAAACGGTTACGTTCGGCCTTTATTTGTGGAGGCATTCCAATATTGCCGAGGGTATGACTGCGCCACAGAAACCACACAGTTCCTAGTAACATGCCAATTCCAGCTGCAAGAAAACCATATTGCCATGCCACTTGTTCGCCTAGCTTTCCGGCTACCAGCGGCGACAGGAACGCACCGATGTTGATTCCCATATAAAATATGGTAAAACCTCCGTCCTTGCGCGGGTCATTATTATCGTATAATTCCCCGACCATTGTTGAAATATTCGGTTTGAAAAATCCGTTACCGGATATCAGAATACCTAATCCTGCAAAGAATAATGTCTGGCGTAAACCCATGTCAGCTCCCGATTCATAAAGCCAGGCACTTGCAGAGAGCAAAAACTGACCAATGGCCATGGTCAGACCTCCAATATAAATGGATTTTCGTTGACCCAGAAATTTGTCGGCTAACATTCCCCCAATAATTGGTGTCACGTAAACCATTCCTGTAAAAATACCATAAATGGTAAATGCATCAAGTTCTGCCATTTCAAATCCGCCGGTAGCAAAAGTGGCTGTCAGAAAAAGCACCAACAGTGCTCTCATTCCATAATAACTAAACCGCTCCCACATTTCGCTGGCAAACAGAGTAGAAAGTCCAACCGGATGTCCAAAGAAGGCCTTGTTTTTATCCATGCTTATAATAGTGAAAAGATTTATAGAATATTTTGTACGCGGCAAAATTATTAATTATATCCAAGAAATACTTGAAACTTATCAGTTTTGCTTAATTTTACGTTTTCAGCAAAAAAAGCGAACAAAAACATCAGGGAAAGAGTCGTCTTTAATCAGAATAAAAAATATTATTTCTCATCTGTTTACTCCGAACCCGCAATTTTGTTCCACCGAAGATTAATTTTAATTCAGCAATATTTTAAAGTAAGTTATTATGAATAGTGAAATAAAAGACATAAAACCTGTTGAAGTATGGAGCGTTTTCGATCAGATGCTTCAAATACCGCGGCCTTCAAAAGTTGAGGATAAAATTCAGGAATGGGCGGTAAATTTTGGAAAAAATCTCGGCCTCGAAACTACAAAAGATGCAGCCGGGAATGTAATAATCCGGAAGCCTGCAACTCCGGGAATGGAAAACCGGAAAGGCGTAATTTTGCAGGGACATCTCGATATGGTTCCGCAAAAAAACAGCGACAAAGTACATAATTTTAATGCAGATCCCATTGAGGCTTTTGTTGATGGAGAATGGGTAACTGCCAACGGCACAACACTCGGCGCTGACAATGGAATCGGTGTCTCTTCGGCACTGGCGGTTTTAGCCTCCAAATCAATAAAACATGGTCCGGTTGAAGTGCTCCTGACAGCTACTGAAGAAACCGGAATGGACGGTGCAATTGGCCTGCAGCCTGGTGTGCTGAAAGGCGAAGTTCTGATAAATCTGGATTCGGAAGATGAAGGTGAGCTATATGTAGGTTGTGCCGGTGGCGAGGATGTAAACATTCTTTTTAATTATACTGAAGAAGAAACTCCGGAAGGTGTTACCGGAATGAAAATAAGCGTTACCGGAATGAAAGGCGGCCATTCAGGAATTGATATTCCTTTGCAGCGGGGAAATGCCGTGAAAGTATTTTTCAGGCTTTTGAATGCTGCATACAATGAAAATGGTGTGCGTTTGTCACGAATTGAAGGCGGAAACCTGCGGAATGCAATACCCCGCGAAGCATTCGGTGTGGTAGTTGTTGATGATGCAAAAACGGCCGATTTTGTGGCGCTGGTGCAGGAAGTTGCACAAACAATAAAATCAGAACTTTCGGCTACTGAACCAAACCTGAATGTTGTGGTTGAAGAAACTGAACTGCCATTTCAGCTAATTGATGAAAAAACGCAGCAAAATTTAACAAAGGCTGTTTTGGCATGTCCAAACGGAGTAATCCGAATGAGCGACAGCATGAAAGGACTGGTTGAGACTTCGACCAACCTGGCCATTGTAAAATCCAACGCTGAAAATAAAACAATTGAAGCCGGTTGTTTAATGCGCAGTTCTGTAGATTCAGCAAAAGAAGAACTGGCCGACCGGATTAACGCGGTATTTACACTTGCCGGAGCCGATGTTTCTTTCTCCGGCGAATATCCGGGATGGAAACCAAATATGGATTCACCAATCCTGAAAACAATGCAGGATGTTTACAATAAAAAGTTTGGTAAAATTCCCGAAATTAAAGCGATTCATGCAGGTTTGGAATGTGGCATTCTTGGTGGAAAATATCCGGAATGGGATATGATTTCATTTGGCCCGACCATTCGTTTCCCGCACTCGCCCGACGAAAAAGTAAATATTGCAACCGTTCAGAAATTTTGGGATTTTCTTATTGCAACACTCGAAAACATTCCTGAAAAATAAAACGATTCGTCCTGATTTGGGCAATTCACAAATAATTGCGGCGATTTAAAAATCGGTAATAGAAAGGATGCCATCTTTTAAAAAGGTGGCATTTTTTGAATGTCGGTATTGGTGTTTTGCTGTTATTCTAACATCAGGCTGCCCTGTTTATCAAATTTCCAGAAGGGTGCCCATGCAATTTCCCAGGCGTATCCATCCGGATCGGCAAAATAGGCATCATATCCACCCCAGAAAGTATCTCGTGGCTCAACTAATGCCCTGGCGCCGTTTGAAACTGCTTTGTTGTAGGTCTCGGCAACGGCTTCTTTCGAATCCTGGTTTATGGCCAGTGTAATTCCGGAAAAACCTGTTCGATCCGGTAAAAGTTTGGCATCATCAGCAAGTTTTTCTACTGCGTAAAGCGATAAAATAATGCCGCCGTGATTGAAAAACACGATGTTTTCGTCACTGCCGGCTGCCGGTTCCCAACCCAGCGCATTTTCATAAAATTCCCTTGATTTCCGGAGGTTGTTCACTCCAAGGGTAACAATATTTAACCGTGGTTTCATTTTGTTAAAATTTTGGCATCATTTCAATAATTTCTCCTTCCTTGGTTTGATAATAACCCATTTCGCTGGCTGTGAGGCAGGAATGAACAGGTATAATTTCCACCAAATCACCAATTTTAAAATTTTTAAATTGATTTTGGAAAACTTTAATTGTGCCATGTTCCTGCGAAAGTTTGGACACATAATTCAGCGGATCGAGCAGTTCCTTTTTATTGTTTTTGCGGATTACAACCCGGCCGTACATTTTTTTCCCGTTTATGTTGATTATCGAATCTTTTGAAAGATGAACGGCGCCTCCGTAAATCACAATTTCGTTTCTGGAAAGATGTTTCGATACTACTGGACAAACCAGCCTGACTGCAATATCGTCAAAGCTGCACACACCAAGGTCGTGCTGCATTAAATCATAAAAAACAAAATTTCCGGGACGGATTTCATCCACGCCGCTGAAATTGGTGCAAATGCTGCACGAAGGTGTGTCGCCCATGCTTACTTCAATGCCGGGGAAATTCTTTTTATATTTCCTTTTCAACGTTTTCATTTTCAGTAATGCATCAAAATGCCGGCTGAAAATTTCGTTTGTTGATTTTGCATGGTATGTATCGCCGGTATGTGTGATAAAACCTTTAAATGCGATTTTTTTATTGACCGATATTGTTTGTAATACGTTGTCAATCAGTCCTGTTCTTGTCGATAAAATTCCGGAACGATTATAGCCGGTGTCAATTTTAATGTAAACACCAAGTGGCTGGTTTATTTTATTCGCTATCATTTCGGCGGCTTCCTTGTTTTCAATTAATACATTGAACTTAATATTTGCTGCCAGACGTTTGATTTGTTCAATTTCGAGCAGGTTTAGCGGAAAAGCAAGCGTGATGTCGTTCCAGCCATTTGCCGCAAAATATTCTGCCATTCGAACGGACGAAACAGTGATTGCATCAACGCCAAAAATCTTAAACCATTCTCCTATTTTTGCCGATTGGTGTGTTTTAAAATGAGGTCTGAATTTCAACTTTTTTTCTTCTGCTTTTTTGGCCATTACGCGGATGTTGTTCAAACAAACTTCTTTGTCGACCACCAAAGCAGGACGAATTATTTCAACCATTTTTCATTAATTAATACAGATTTTCCAATCTTTTTCGGAGTGTGCTCCGGGTTTCCATTAATTTTTTTGAAATGCCAACTTTGTACAAATGAGGACTTATGAATCGTTTATGTTCATCCGGCAGAAGGTGTGATTGCGCTAAAAGATATTCATGAATATTGGCGGGCGTTTGTTTTTGCAGAATTATTTTACCCCAACTGACCACCTGGTGCAGCATTTTTTCCTTCTTCAAATTCGAAATGTCTGTAAATTTTTCAGGATGAACCCGGTGAAAAACAGTTTCAATTTCATGCGGATTTTCGTCATCGAGAACCACCACATCGCGGAAGAAAAAGCCATTTTCATCGAAACAGCGGTAAACCTGTTTTTTGCCTGGAAGAGTTATTTTTTCAATATTTTCCGAGAGTTTCATTTTAGGTTTTCCTTCTGTCTCGGCCAGTTTATAAACTCCATCAAGTGCGGCATCATTCTTCCCGGTTACCAGTTCGGTTCCAATGCCAAATGCATCAATTTTTGCATCCTGATCTTTTAAAAGACTTTTAATAACAAACTCGTTTAACTGATTCGAGGCAATAATATTTACATATTTCAGATCCGAAGCATCAAGCATTTGACGGGCTTTTTTGCTTAGAAACGCCAAATCGCCGCTGTCCAATCTTATTGCTTTCAGCCGGTGCCCATGTTTTTCCATCTCCTTTGCAACTGCAATTGCATTCGGAATTCCTGATTTCAATGTGTCAAAAGTATCGACGAGTAAAATAGTATTTTGGGGATGAGTTTTGGCAAATGTGCGGAATGCCTCGATTTCGGTATCAAAACTTTGAATCCATGAATGTGCCTGTGTTCCTGCAACCGGGATATCAAAAAGCTTGCCTGCCAACACATTCGAAGTTGATGCTGCGCCGCCAATACATGCTGCACGGCTCGCATGCAGTGCGCCAAAGCCCTGTGCACGGCGTAATCCAAAATCGGTAAATACTTTCTCGCCGGCAACAAGTTTAATGCGAAAAGCTTTGGTCGCAATCAGCGATTCGAAATTTAAAATATTGAGCAAAATACTTTCAATGAGCTGGCATTCAGGAAGTGTTCCTTCCACCCGCAAAATGGGTTCGTTGGGAAAAATAATTTCTCCTTCCTTCATACTGAAAATATTCCCGGAGAAATTAAAATCCTTTAAATATTCCAGAAATTCAGCCTTAAAACCCTGTTCTTTTAAATATTGAATGTCGGATGTGGAATAATGAAATTCAGAAAGCATCTCCAGGAAATCCTGTAATCCGGCAAAAACAGTAAAACCGCCGCCAAACGGATTGCTTCTGAAAAAATAATCGAATGTTGCCGGTTCATCTTTTTTGCCGCAAAAAAAATAACCTTCGGCCATTGCCAGTTCGTAAAAATCGGTGTAAAGACCTAATTGATTAGTAAATAGTGCCATTTTTAATTTCTGAAGTTCCATTAAAGATAACACACAAAAACAGGATATAAAAGAAGTTGAAGGAAAATTAAAAAACCGCTTTTGCAAACGGTTTAATTATGAAGGAGTAGATGATTATTTCTTTTGCAAAAGGATGGTTTGTTCCCGGTTGGGGCCAACTGAAGCAATTGTAACCGGAATTCCCATTTCCTCCTCAATAAAACTGATGTATTGATTTAACTCTGCCGGAAACTCATTTTGTTGTTTGATTTTTGTTAAATCAGTTTCCCAACCCGGCAATTCAACGTAAATAGGTTTCACCTGATCGTTTAATTCGAATGGGAAATTTTCCACAACTTCGCCATCAATTTCGTAGCCAACACAAATTTTAATCGATTCGAAACTGTCGAGAACATCGGCTTTCATCATTATTAATTCTGTTGTGCCATTCAGCATTACCGAATATTTAAGGGCAACTAAATCGAGCCAGCCACAGCGTCGTGGCCTTCCAGTTGTCGATCCGAATTCATGCCCGGCTTCGCGAAGTTTTTCACCGGTTTGGTCGTGCAATTCAGTAGGGAAGGGGCCCATGCCAACGCGCGTGCAATAGGCTTTGAAAATTCCGTAAACCTTACCAATTTTTTGAGGGGCAATTCCCAGGCCGGTGCAGGCTCCTGCACAAATTGTATTCGAACTGGTTACAAAAGGATATGAGCCAAAATCGATATCGAGCATGGTACCTTGCGCACCTTCGGCCAAAACAGATTTGTTTTCTATGAGGTACTGATTTATCTGATGTTCGCTGTCGATAATTTGGAACGATTTTAAAGTTTCTACACCTTCCAGCCATTCCTGTTCGCATGAAGAAAGAACTTCCTCATAATCATACTGAAACAATTTGGAAAGTATTTCTTTGTGGTTATTTGTACGCAGCGTGTATTTTTCCTGAAAATTAACAAGTAAATCACCAACACGAAGACCTTCGCGACCAATTTTATCTTTGTAGGTCGGACCAATTCCTTTTAACGTTGAGCCAATTTTTGTATCGCCTTTTTGTTGTTCCGAAGCTGCATCCAAAAGCCGGTGTGTTGGCAAAATCAGGTGCGCTTTTTTCGAAATATACAGATTATCTGAAATGTCGAAACCTATTTTCCGGAGGTTTTCAATTTCTTTTTTGAAAATAATGGGATCAATTACAACACCGTTTCCGATGATGTTAATTTTATTTTTGCGGAAAATTCCGGAAGGAATGGTGTGAAGTACCTGTTTTATGTTATTAAATTCAAGCGTATGACCTGCATTTGGGCCACCCTGAAAACGTGTAATAACATCATATTCAGGCGTTAGTACATCTACAATTTTTCCTTTCCCTTCGTCGCCCCATTGCAGGCCCAGCAGCACATCTACTTTCATTGGTATTTTGATTTTTGTTTGTTTACATACGAAACCGCGAAAATCTTAACATTTCCGTTCAGATTATCACGGCTTTTCAATTAGCCATTAAAAGTACAAATATTTTTAATTGAGTTTCAAAAAAAACACGGATTCAGGGAAATATGGATTTGGTTTAAATTAATCCTTTTTCATGCTTACACCATAAATGTAAAGCGTGTGATGCGAAAGTTTGAAGTTATATTTTTTACAGGCTTCTTCAATAATCTCCCGGATTCGCGGGTCGTAAAATTCTACGACTTCCCCGTTGGTGGTATCGATTAAATGATCGTGTTGGTTTGTCGCAAAAGCTTTTTCGAACTGCGCAATGTTTTTACCAAACTGATGTTTAACAACCAGTTTGCAGTCGAGCAATAAATCTATGGTGTTGTAAAGTGTAGCACGGCTAACCCTGTAATTTTTGTTTTTCATTGATATATAGAGCGATTCAATGTCGAAATGACCATCTCTTGAATAAATTTCTTCAAGAATGGCAAATCTTTCCGGAGTTTTTCTGTGCCCTTTTTTTTCCAGGTATTCGGTAAACATATTTCTTACGGTTTCCCTGGTTTTGTGGCTATTCATATTTAAACTAATTTTAAATAGGCTTCAAAAATATAAATTTTTTTTGATTTTAAAGATTAATAAGAAATTAATCCGTTAGAATTTCATCGCGGGTAACGCTGTCGATTCCCCTTATTTTTTCGAGCCTGGAAATCAGGTGGGCAAGGTCGCCGGCGCTGTGAATGTAAATAAATAAATCGCCCTCAAAAATGCCTTCGTGCGTGTCAAATTTTACTGAACGCATGTTTATGCTGTGTTGTTTTGAAATAACGTTGGTTACTTCATTTACAATACCTACGCGGTCGAAACCTTCGAGGCGCAAACGGGTGAGATACGATTGCCGCTTAAATTTTGTCCATTCGGCAGTTATTATTCTGTCGCCGTGGCTCGAAAGAAATTTTTCAACTTCGGTGCAACCGGTTTTATGAATAATTACATGATCGTCGGTACTTAAATAACCGATAACCTTATCGCCCGGAATTGGATTGCAACATCTGGCCAGAGAATAGGTAATATTGTCCTGTTCTTCCTTTAAAATGAAAGGTTTACGTTTGTCTATTTTTTCAGGCAGTTCTTCCTGATAATTTTCATCTTCATCTTTCTTTTTCCGGTTGAACGTGATATTCCAGTATTTCACCAGCTTATTTTTTGCCTTTTCACCGAGAATTTCATCGAGGCCGTTTAACTGAAGGAATCCCATTCCCACTTCAGAATAAAGTTGCTCTTTATTGTTAAGGTTAAAATGGGCGACAATTTTTTTCAGATTGTTGGAAGTAACCGGCGTTTTTGCATTTTTTATGGCTTCTTCCACCACTTCTTTTCCTTTTTCGATGTGCATTTTTTTCTCAAGCTTAAATGCATCTTTTATTTTTGAATGTGCTTTTGTGGTAGTTGCAAATTTTAACCATTCAAGCTGGGGTGTTTGTTTTTTGGAAGTAAGAATTTCCACCTGATCGCCATTTTGAAGCACGTGGCTGATAGTGACCAGTTTAAGGTTTATTTTTGCTCCGATGCATTTATTCCCAAGGTCGGTATGAATTTCGTAGGCAAAATCGATTACCGTTGAACCCTGCGGCAAGGAAACCATGTCGCCTTTTGGTGTGAAAACATTAATTTCGGCGGCAAACAAATTTAGCTTAAAATCATCCAGAAATTCAAATGCATCCGTGTCCGGATTTCGCAGATGTTCGCGAATACGTTCAATCCAATTTTCGAGTTCATTTTCGTATGTGCTGATATCTTTGTAGCGGTAATGTGCTGCAAATCCGTATTCTGCAATTTCGTCCATTCGCTCCGTCCTGATTTGCACTTCCACCCATTTTCCCTGCGGACCCATAACCGTAACATGCAGCGATTCGTATCCGTTGGCTTTTGGTAAGGTAATCCAGTCGCGAATTCGATCTGGTTTTGGTTTGTAAATGTCTGTGATTAAAGATAAAACATCAAAACATTGTCGTTTTTCAGATACGCCGGGTTTTGCTTTTATGATAATCCGAACGGCAAGAATATCATAGATTTCATTAAAAGTGAGCCCTTTTTTCTGCATTTTTTGCCAAATCGAATATGTTGATTTCAGGCGGTGCATAACCGTGCTTTCAATCTTTTCGTCATTCAGCTTTTTAACAATGGGCTTTATAAATTCATTAACCAGGTAGTTTCGTTTTTCTTCCTGATTATGAAGCATGTAAAGAATTTTGTTGTATTCTTCGGGATGTTTATATTTAAAACTCAGCTCTTCGAGTTCATTTTTAATAGCATACAAACCCAACCGATTCGCCAGCGGCACGTACAAATAAAGTGTTTCGCCGGCAATTTTTATTCTTTTGTGCGGAAGCATCGAATCCAGTGTCTGCATGTTATGCAAGCGATCGGCAATTTTTATAAGGATGACCCGAATATCGTCGGAAAGAGTCATCAGCATTTTTTTGAGTGTGAGCGCCTGCCGTGAATCAAAATCGCCCGAAAGTTTGGTTAGCCCGTCTACAATCCTGGCTACTTTCACACCAAACATATTTTCAACATCCTCAATGGTATATTCAGTATCTTCCACCACATCGTGCAAAAGTGAAGCAACAATTGAAGTAGCTCCCAGACCTAGATCTTTGGCTACAATTTTTGAAACTGCAATAGGATGAATGATATAAGGTTCACCAGATTTCCGTTTGATTCCGTCGTGTGCAGCATTGGCAAACCGAAATGCTTTTTCAATCCGGGCCAGTCGCTCCGGATCGAATTTATTTTGGATAACCTTCAGGAAATCCTGGTACCGATCTTCTATCTGCCTTATTTCTGCCTGATTAAAATGCTGCACTTCAATTGCTATTAATTATTACAAATCAAAACTACCTGACCTCAAAGTTTTTAATTTTTTCGATCTCAACAAAATATTTACTTCTTTTTAAATGCAACCTTGAGTTTGAATTAAGATAAATTTCATTCAAAAAGATAATTTTATCCAAATTCATGCCAACTGTGCAATTTGTATGCTAAGATATTGCTTTTTTTATATGAAATTGAAATGATTTTTAGTGTGGTTTTGTTTATTGAAAAAGAGAAAATATTCGTTTTTGATTTGTCCGGATTTTTATTTCCCAAGGCAGAAAAATTGCTGTTTCCAGTTTAACTTCCGGAAAAAAGAGCCTCTTCCACTTTTTCACAGATAATGTGGCCAATTAACAGGTGCATTTCCTGAATTCGGGGAACATTTTCTGAAGGAATGGAAATTATATAATCAGCAAAATCTTTTAAATTTCCACCGGTTTTCCCTGTTAACGCCACTGTTTTTATTTTCAGCAACTGTGCTTTTGTAAAAGCATTTACAATGTTAGCGGAATTTCCGGAAGTTGAAAGGCCAATTAAAACATCTCCTTTTTTCCCAAAAGCTTCAATGTAACGTTCGTAACTTTTTTCAAAATTATAATCATTTGAAACTGCAGTCAAAAATGAAGGATTTGTATGGCAGGCTTCTGCCGGTAACGGTCGCCTGTCCAACTTAAATTTCCCGGATAGTTCGGCTGACAAATGTTGTGCTTCGGCAGCGCTTCCTCCGTTGCCGCAAAAAAAGACCTGATTACCGGATTTAAAAGCATCAATTATTATCAAAGTTATTTCATCAACTCTGGAAATAAGTTGTTTATCTTCAAAAACCAATTGTGTGAGCTGATTTAATTCCTGAATCAGGTTGGCTGTTTTATTCATTTTTTAAGTTCATTCAAAAGTTCGTAGATGGTTGAAGTCATTTTGTCCCAACTGAAACGTTGTTTTTCAGTAACCATATTTTTCATAAAAGTATTCATTCTTTGGTTTGAAAAGAAATCAATTAATGCAGTTGTAATTTCTTCAGAATCAGGAGAAACTACATAACCTACTTTCATGTGTGGAACAATTTCGGAAAGGCCACCAACGTTTGTTACCAAAATGGGTTTGTTAAAGTGGTAGGCAATTTGCGCAACGCCACTTTGTGTGGCCGATTTGTAAGGCTGCACAACAATATCGGCAGCATTAAAATAATCCGGCACTTCAGAATTGGAAATATATTCCGTTTTTAAAATTACCTGATCGCTCAGGTTCAGGTTTTTAATGAGATTATGATATTTTGATTCATCAGTGTAAAATTCTCCGGCAACTATCAGTTTAATGTTGTTTTCATTAAAATAAGGATGCGAGAATGCCTGCAGTAAAAGGTCCAATCCTTTATAATCTCTGATAAATCCAAAGAAAAGTATGTAACGGTTTTCTTCAGGCAGATTTAATTTTACCAACGCTTTTTCCCTTTTTTCTATGATTCCGTAATGATCGTAAATGGGATGCGGTGTGAGCTTTTTCGGTTTTTGATGGTCGAAAAATTTTATTTCGCGAAGTACACTTTCCGACATGGCAACAAAGGCATCCACGCTTTTTACAAAGTATTTTATTAACAGTTTGTCTCCGGGTCTTTTTTCGTGAGGGATAAGATTGTCAGTCAGTGCAATTACATTTGTGTGCTTGTTTTTTCTGATTCTGCGGCAAATGGTGCCCAGGCTCATGGCCATGAACGGAATCCAAAAACGTACAATTACAAAATCAGGTTTTGAGCGTTTTATTTTGTTTCCTGTTTTTATCCAGTTAAATGGATTTACAGAGTTAATTTCGCGGGTAATTTCAAAATCGAAATGTGCATCAAAATTATTAAACTGCGTTTTTCCCGGAAACAGAAATTTCGGATACTGCACCGTAAACGATACAATATTAACTTCATGTCCTTCTGAAATCAGCTGTTTGGCTAGTCGTTCGTTAAGGGCAGCAATTCCGCCTCTGAATGGATGTGCTGGTCCGATTAGAGTTATTCTCATTGAAAAGTCTTTAATAATTCAGAGCAAACAAATTTATCAATTGGGAAAGACAAATCATCTTCAGTTAGATTTTTTATTTTGGCCCAGCGAAAACTTTGATTCCCGTTTTCCATTTTTTCGAAATCGAAGGGACGTGTTGAAATTTTAAATTTCAGCGGGAGTTTAAATTCTGCACGATAATAAATGCTGATTAACTGGTGGTTATCGTAAAACAGCGCTTTTTGAAAAAATCCGGTGGTATAAAAATGACGGAGATTTTCTATTTCCTGGCCATTACACTCTTCCCTGATTTCCCGTTTCAGGCAATCTTCGGGCCCTTCTCCAAAATGCAATCCGCCGCCCGGAAATTTTGTCATTTTCATTCCCACCTGAAATTCATCTGTAAGTAAAATTTCGTTTTTTTCATTAATAAACAAGCCGTAAACGCGAATTACAAAATTCCCACTACTTTTCATATCCTGTTTTTTTTGTAATAAAATCAATAACATTTTCCGTTTCTGCAGGATTGAACCAGTTTATTTCCGGGTCTTTCCGAAACCAGGTCAGTTGTTTTCGTGCATAACGGCGCGAATTTCGTTTAATCAGTTCTACCGCCTTTTCTTTTGAAATCTCGCCTCTGAAAAATGCAAAAAATTCGCGGTATCCAACTGTATTAAGCGCGTTTAAATGTTCGAAAGGAAATAAGTTACGGGCTTCTTTATCCAATCCTTCAGCAATCATTTTATCCACGCGTTTGTTTATGCGGTTGTGCAGTAATTGCCGATCGCAATTGAACCCGATTTTTAAAATCGAAAAAGTCCGTTCTTTCTGCGTATTGGAACGAAACGATGAATACGTTTTAGCCGTTGTGAGGCAAATTTCGAGAGCATGAATTATTCTATTCGGATTTTTTAAATCGACCTGTGCATAGTAATCAGGATCCAATTTTTTTAGTTGCAACCGCAGACTTTCAATTCCTTCTTTCTTTAATTGCATTTTCAGATTTTGCCTGACTTCGGGATCAGCATCTGGCATAATATCAATTCCGTTGCATATAGCATCGATGTATAACATGGAGCCGCCAACCATTAAAATAATTTTGTATGTTTTAAAAAGCTGATGGAGGAGATTCAATGTTTCGGTTTCGAATTTACTTGCATTGTAATTTTCTTTAATTGAATGAGTTTGAATGAAATGATGTTTTACCTGAGCCAGTTCATCCTGATCAGGAACAGCAGTACCTATTTTCATTTCTTTATAAATCTGACGGGAATCGGCTGAAACAATTTCGGTTCTAAAATGCCTGGCAATCTCAATCGCAGCATGGCTTTTGCCAATTCCGGTTGGACCAACAAGAACAATTAAAGTATAAGGCATTATTCAACATTTATTTACCGGCAAATAAATGACAAAAAAAAGACTGTTCAAAATAAATTGAACAGTCTGTAAGTTTTTTTGATAATTTGAAAGATTAAAAATCTTCCATTTCCCCGTACAATTCAGTGTAATCGTCAACTTCACCAAAATCCATAAAAACCTCTTCTTCCTGAAGATTGGTTGACTCCTGTGCAATAATTTCCTCACCGAAAACCTGTACAGGGGCGTCACCCTGCTTCAGAGTGACTAACGGTTCATTAAGATTTCTTTCCATAATTATTCCTGTTAGTTCCAAATAAAAAGATCTGTCATTAAAGAAATCAAAAGTATAAATCAGTTTTTGATCTTTTGACTCAATTAAATCAGACAGTTTTGTCTTTTGCATAATCAAATAAGCCGGACCGTTTAAGCCCAAATCCAGCATCGAAATTTCCTTCAGTTTCCGCCAGTGAGTATCCGAAACAAAGAATGATGCCAGCTGGTGCGATTCAAATCCAAGACTTTTTTGTATGGCTAAATGTAATTCGAAAAACGTATGTTTTTCATCCAGTTGAACTTCCAGATAGAAGTTTGTTGTTTCCTGAGAAGTGATTTTAAAACTATAAATCATAAACCTTCTTTAATGTGAACAGACTTCAAATTTATAAAGTTATTGTTGCAAATACCAAGTGACTTTTTTCATTTTAACAGGAAAAATTCCCGAAAAAGAACAGATTGAAAATTTTTAAGTGAAATTTCACATTTTTCAAATTTCTGATTTATAGCTGTTTTAAAACATTTTGCAGATGAATTGCTCCTGCTAAAAAGAGATGTTTGGGGTATGATTAAAAAATGTTAAAAAACATTAAGCTGGGCAAATAATCGAACAATTACGTCATCTGTTCGTCAGGAACATGTAATTTTCCCATAGTCGGTGAAATTGTAATTTTCTGTTTAATTGTGTCACTAATAAATAGTAATATTGTTGCAGAATTTAAATTTTCAGGAAAATCAGCAGGAATGCGAAAAATTACATTGTTTGCAGAAAATATTAGAATTGCATTACAATCAATCAGAAGCAATTTATTAAGAACAATTCTAACAGTTTTGATAATTGCTGTTGGAATTACTGCACTGGTTGGTATTTTAACTGCAATCGATTCCATTAAAAATTCGATTACAAAAGAATTTACTTTTATGGGTGCGAATACTTTCTCAATTTCGAGCCGGGGCATGCGCGTTCAGGTTGGTAACAACAGGTATCGTACTAAAAATCATGCATATATATCGTTTTATGAGGCGCGGGATTTTAAAGAAAAGTTTGATTTTCCGGCGACTACTGCCATTTCGGTTAATGCCACCGGAACGGCAACCTTAAAGTATGAATCGGAAAAAACAAATCCAAACATAAACGTCAGAGGAATTGATGATAACTATTTGTACACCTCGGGTTACGATATTAATGAAGGGCGTGGATTTAATGAACAGGAAATTGAATCGGGCAGAAATGTGGCCTTACTCGGTGCCGAACTGGTAAAACAGTTGTTTAAAAACGGAGAAAATCCACTGGAGAAAATAATTAGTATTGGTGGAGGTAAATATAAAGTAGTTGGTATTTTAGAAAAGAAGGGCAGTGGTTTTGGAAACAACAGCGATCTGGTTTGTTTTATCCCCTATACAAATACACGGAATTATTTTTCAAGACCAAATATGAATTTTGATATTCAGGTTAAAGTTGAACAATCCGAATTAATTGAAGCGGCAACAGGTCAGGCCGAAGCAGTTTTCAGAGTCGTTCGCGGACTTGATCCTCTTGATGAAACGGATTTCAATATTGAAAAAAGTGATAATCTGGTAAATATTCTGTTGGATAATATAAAAAATATAACCATGGTTGCAACCATTATTGGATTTATAACCTTGTTTGGTGCAGCCATTGGACTGATGAATATAATGTTGGTTTCGGTGACGGAACGAACCCGCGAAATTGGAATTCGTAAAGCAATTGGGGCAAAAGGATTAACAGTTAAACAGCAGTTTTTGATTGAAGCTGTTGTTATTGGACAAATTGGTGGCGCGCTGGGAATTGTTTTCGGAATTTTGATTGGCAACATGGTGTCCATGTTAATTGGTTCATCTTTTATAATTCCGTGGATGTGGATTATTGTTGGTGTTATTTTATGTTTTTTTGTCGGAATTGTTTCCGGCTACTATCCTGCTCAAAAAGCGGCGAGCCTCGATCCCATTGAATCACTTCGATACGAATAAAAATTCAGAATTTCCAAAAATAAAAAAAGGTGTCCGAAAACACCTTTTTATACCATTATATATATAGCAAACTTATTTTACTGAATCCATATACTCGATAAGTTCAACAACTTTTGTTGAATAACCCCATTCGTTATCGTACCACGAAACTACTTTTACAAAGTTATCATTCAATCCAATTCCTGCACCTGCGTCAAAAATTGAAGTTCTGGTATCTCCCAGGAAGTCATTGGAAACAACGGCATCTTCAGTATAACCAAGTACACCTTTCAATTCACCTTCAGAAGCAGCTTTCATGGCTGCACAAATTTGTTCGTATGACGCACCTTTTTCCAAACGTACAGTTAAATCTACAACTGAAACATTCGGAGTTGGAACACGGAAGGCCATCCCTGTAAGTTTTCCGTTTAATTCAGGAATAACTTTACCCACTGCTTTGGCAGCTCCGGTAGACGAAGGAATGATATTTTGTCCGGCTCCGCGTCCGCCACGCCAGTCTTTTTTCGACGGTCCGTCAACAGTTTTTTGTGTTGCTGTGGTTGCATGAACTGTAGTCATCAAACCTTCTGCAATACCGAAATTATCATGTAAAACTTTTGCAATCGGTGCTAAACAGTTAGTGGTACAGGAAGCATTTGAAACAAAATTCATGTCTTTGGTGTATTTGGTGTTGTTTACACCCATCACGAACATTGGCGTATCATCTTTTGAAGGGGCCGACATTATAACTTTCTTTGCACCTGCATCAATATGTCCCTGTGCTTTTTCTTTTGTCAGAAACAAACCAGTTGATTCAACCACGTATTCAGCTCCGACTTCACTCCATTTTAAATCGGCGGGATTCATTTCAGATGTAACACGAATGGATTTACCGTTTACAACAAGATTATTTCCATCTACTGAAACTTCTCCGTTAAATCTTCCGTGAGTAGAATCATATTTCAGCATGTAAGCGATGTAATCGACATCAATTAAATCATTGATGCCAACAATTTCTAAATTTTCATTGCCAATTGCAGAACGGAAAACCAGTCGTCCAATTCTTCCGAAACCATTAATACCTATTTTAATTTTTGACATAGTTGAGAAAGTTTTAATTATTGAATGTTTTTTTATTTGTATTTGTACTTCAGGATTTAAACCTGATTCTTAATGCGATACAAAGTAACCACTATTATTTAATAGAATCAAATTCAATTTTTATTTTCAAATGAAAACCAGATAACCTTAATGTTAATTTAAAAATGATTTTCCGGCCCCAGAATTAAAAATACTGTACATGAAGAAAGGCTGTTTTTAAATATGAAAATCTCAGGCGGTTAAATTTCGTGCATCTTACTTTTTTCTAAGAAGTTATATTCATTTTTGGCATTCTTAAATTTGCTTGAAATGTAAAGAATGGCTGTTTGGGAGGGTTTTGAAGCTCTTGTAGTATGGGATTTTTACTTGAATAAGCAGGACATTTGCAGGTTTTGCAGGAATTTAATCCAATTAGTAGCAGGAAAAAAAAGGCTAAAATCAATTTATGAAAATTTTTTTTCCAGATTAAAGTAGGGTAATTTTTAGCAAGTGGATATAATGAATTGTACTTTGAAAAGTATCGTGAAATGTTCATAATAAATATTTTATTTTTTTAATAAAGCATTAAATTCTGAATCAAACCATTTAAAGAAGCGAAAAAAAGAGATATTTATTGTCGTTATTTGAAAAAATAGAACTAAAATTGCAAATATTTTTTGAAGTATCAGCAGACCTCAGATAACCCTGAGACAGATATTAACATGAATGTATTAAAGTTAGAGCTGAACTGTTGAAAACAAAGAGTAAAACATGGTATATAATACAGCATATAGTTTGTACATTGCTGATAAATTTTATACGTTTGTATTGTTTAGTACGTTTGAGAAGACAATTTTGTCTGAAAAAATGATAATAAAGATTAAATAAATTAAATCAATCAATCAATTAAGTTCAATTTAAAGCAAGTTGCTATGAAAAAATTTACTGGAAATTTTTTGCTCGGCGAACATAGCTTTGGCAATGTTCTTCGAAAAATTGGCTTAAGCATGGTTGCGATCCTGTTAGCAGTGGCGGTAAATGCACAAGGAACCTCTCCGCAGGAAACGTATCATGTTTGGGCTGAAGATGTTAGTGATTGTTATCGGCTCGATAACGATTATGTGGTCCAAGTTTCGGTGCAGGACTTCATTAAAATAGACACATTTGTGCTGGTATTAAATTACAACAGCACATTGTTTAGTTACAAAAATGTAACGGATGTACATTCGGTACTGGCTTCGAAGCTGAAAGTTACCGAATCAACAGCAGGTACTCTCACTTTTGAGTGGGACAGTAATAATAATCCATTGGGAAATGGTACTATTTCACCTGATGATTCGATTACACCGATTTTTAACCTGCACTTTGAGCTGACTGGTTATCCTTATTCTTATGGTATTGTAAACCAATTTGTTGTTTCTACCGATTTAAAATGGGATAATACCAAAAGTAAGTTCTGGAATAAATATCCTGAAGATGTTACGGATATTTTAACAGATTTAACTACCAACGGCTCTGTTACAGTTACACAGGGAATGGAAGAAGTTGTTGTAGATGTTACTGCAGCTGACTGTGATGGACAGGATGCTATTGCAGTTGTATCCACACCGGCGGAAGATGCTTATGAGTATTCATTTAATGGTGCATCATTTACAACTAATCCGCAAGCCAATGTAACAGCTCCTTCCACCAATAATACACTTCGTGTAATGGACGGAGAATGTGTTTCTTACATAAAGAAATTTGATGTAACAGCACCAAAAGTATTGTCTTTCGACGTTGAAAGTACAGTAGAAGTTGATTGCGACGGCGGACTTGGAGATATCGAAATATTTGCAACCGGTGGAACAAAAGCATATACGTATTATATTGTACCCGATGCTTCATGGACGCAGGTAAGCACTGATTTGGCTGCTGCAAATCTTAATACTTTGACAACTTATGCCAAAACCAATAATATTTTGGAAAGAGGTCCTGGCATCTATCATATTGCTGTTCAGGATGCAAATGACTGTAAAGATTTAAGAGACTTATCATGGTGGAAGCAGGTTGAAGTTGTGGATAATGTAGATCCATGGAATGTAACTGTAAATGTAGAAGATTTAGGTTGTTTCCTTGGAACAAATGTATCTACAGGCGATGGTTCTGTTGATATTGCTATTGATGGCGCAACTCCTTTTATGGATGGTTACAACGTATGGTTTAATGACGTTTATGCCGGCCGTGTTGAAACATTGCTTAAAGAAAATTTAGCTGCCGGATCTTATAAAATTCATATTGCTGATTCAGTAGGATGTGAATGGGATAAAACAGTTGAGATTATTCAGCCTGAGGTTATTGATTTTGAAGTAAACTATACTGATGCTTCATGTGAAGATAACAATGGAACATTGTCAATTGATGTTGCATCAATTACCGGTGGTTCGGGTGCTGAAGCCGATTGGTGGTGGGTTTATTCTACGACACCTAATTTTACAGCAGCTACTACTGACACTTTGATGGATATTAATGCAACCGCAAGTGGATTGGCACCATCAGTATATTATGTTCGTTTATTTGATGGTAATGGATGTTTCGCTGATTTCAAAAATGCAAATAGTGACAATGCTATAAAAGTATTAACTACCGACTTTGATTTGGTTTATGATGAAATCGGATGTAATGGTGGAAGTACTGACGTAAGTATTGTTCTGACTACAGGTGCAGGAAATCATGAATTTGAATACAGAATGGACAGCGGTGCATGGCAGGATTCAAATGATTTTGCTGATGTAAGTGCTGGAATTCATACATTTGAAGTACATGATATAACTATAGATTGTACATATGGATGGACAAAAGATATAACAGAACCTGAAGCAATTACTGCAGAAATAGTTCCATGGCAAACGCTTCCTCCAACCTGTCCTGAAAACACTGATGGAAATCTTGCTATCCGTGTGATGGGTGGAACTCCGTTTGTTTCAACAGGTGGAGCGGAATATTACCAATACAGAATGGACGAAGGTGCATGGGTTCAGGCTTCAATGTACAATACATTTGCTATTGATACTGCACGTCATACTATTTATATTGAAGATGCAAATGGTTGTCAGGCTGAAGTTATGGTTGACTGGCCAAATAATGAAAATATAATTGAATTTGTAGATACAATTTATAATAATTGTGCAATGGGTATGATTAACCTCTTCAACAAAGAAGGTGAAGGTTGCGATCCAATGCCATTTGATTTATTTGAATTGTATGATATTCCTGTAGGAACTAATCTTAGCAGTATTCCTTTTGACATTAATAGTTTGCCTGATGGTATTCAGGAAAGTGCAATGTCTGGATTAGAAGTTAATGGAATTCCTGTTGATATTGATGTAACATCATTGTCTGACACAGCCACATTGTATGATTTGGCAAATATGCTGAACCAGGCGGTTAACAGCATGGGCAATGGTAATACATTTGATTTCTGGAATCCAAGTTATTATAATTGTCCGAATAGTGAAGTAACTGATTTTGGTTACATGAACTATTTTGAATGGTATGGAATTCCACTGGAAAGCTTTACCGGAACATTATCGTTTGAAATTAAAATCTGGACTTCAGATTCAGGTTGGGTTACTCGTAGTTTACAAGGTGTTCAGGTCATTAGAGATCCTGCCATGTATATCACTGATGTAGATCCATCTGGAAATGCCCAGGCAGTTGTAGATAATGGTGAAGTTTTGGGATTCAATTCAGCATTTGGTGCAGGTACTTATTGGGTAGTTGCAATGGACGAATGGGGATGTCATTCAAATATCGAGAAAATCGTTATTATGGATCCTCCTGCTTTGGACGTTACTTGGAGTGCTGTTGCAGCTGGCTGTGACGGAAGCACTGACGGACAAATCAGAGTTGAAGCAATGAATGGTACAGTAGGTATTCCTAATCTGTCGAATGATCAGGCAAGATACCAATATGTATTAACTCAGCAACCACAGATTTTCACTCACGATAATTGGGTGAATGAAGTAAGCTGGTCAGTATTTACAGGTGTTGATTTTGAAAATGACAGCGTACTGGTTAAAAATGTACAGGCCGGAACTTACTGGTTGGCAGTACGTGATTGGTGTGGTGTTGAAAATACAGACCTTATTCAATATGTAGGACCAATAGTAGTTGAAGGTGCCGATGCAGTTGAAGTGAATTGGGATAGTGTAACAGTTAGTCACATTACCTGCAATGTCGATGGACAGGATCCTTCAAATGATGGTTCTATTTCCGGATTGCTGGATGCAACTACTGGTGGTTTTGGTGATTATACTTACACACTCGAAAAAATGGGTGGTGAAACTGCATGGACAAAAAATAACCAAACAGGTGAATTTGTTGACCTGACAGCTGGAATGTATGAATTAACCATTGAAGATGATTCATTGGGTTGTATGGCAACATACAATGTTGAAATAAAACAACCAAAACCGTTTAAACTTGCAGTTGACGTAGTTAATGTAGGTTGTTTTGATGCACACAATGGAATCATGCGTTACAAAATCTGGGGTGGTACCGCACCTTACTCAGAAGTAACCAATAATGTTGGTGTATGGGAAAATGCAAGTGAAATTCCTGCAGATCGTTGGTACAACACCGGATCTGAAGCTGTTGATATGGACGGATATTACATGTTCGATCGCAGAGTTCGTGCCGGTTCCTATCAGGTATGGATTAAAGATGCAAAAGGTTGTATTTATGGTCCTGTAAAAGTTGTTATTGAACAACCTGACGAATTGGCCGTAACTATGGTTGATGTAATGGATGTTAGCTGTAACAATCAGGATGATCTGAATGAAGGTGTTGATAATGATGGTGAAATTTCTTTCATGCCAGCCGGTGGTTGGAATATGGATGATAACTTTACTTATTACGCAGAATTATGGAAAGGCACAACAAAACTCGAAACTGTTACTTTTGATCAGTTGGAAGAAGTTACTTTTGATGGTTATGCTGCCGGTGATTATACAATTAAATTGTATGAAACCAATGGAACCATTACTGCAGCAGGTTTTGCAAAACCATATATTTCGTACACAAATTACTTTAACGATAGTAATTGGTTGCCATTTATGCCATATCAGAATGCAAATATTGAAACATGTTTTGCATTGTATGATGTAACTATTGGTCAACCGGATGCGATTACTTATGATGAAATTGACTGGCGCAGTGTTAAATGTTACAACACAGCATCCGGTGAAATTTATCTGCCAAATATTCAGGGTGGTACTCCGAGTGCTACAGATGGATACTATGTTGGATTGGAAGGTCCTACAAATTATGACTCAAGTTTGCAAACTAATTTTGCAACGAATAAACATGTATTTGCAAATAGCATTCAGTGGTTTAAAACTGGTGCAGGTTCAAATGAATTTACATTTGATCATTTAACCTGGGGACATTATACAGTTCATATCATGGATGCCAACGGATGCTGGATTTATAAGGAATCAGGTGAGGTTGAAAATCCTGACACCTTGAAATTACAGGTTGTTGAATTGGTTGAGAATGCAAGTTGTAATGGTGGAACTGGCACTATTCAAATTGATGCAGTTGGCGGAACCGGATCCTTTATGTATGCAGTAGATGCTACAATGGTACCAAATCCTGAATCCAAGAATTTCCCCAATGATATGGATCTTGATGCATATCTTGCAGGATTAAACTGGCAGGCAAGCGATACATTTGAAGTAACAGCCGGAACATGGATTGGTTATGTAAAAGATGAAAGCGGCTGTATCGCTGGTTTCTCTACAGATGCAAAAGGTGCTCCTATTTATCACCACAGAACAACCGTACTGCAACCTAACGCAATTGTAGCAAGCAATTTCGGGCAGGTAACAGCAACTTGTTATGGTGATGCAAGTGGAAAAATCACTATTGGTTCTATTGCTGGCGGAAATGGCGCAAGCTGGACTATTCAGGTAATGGGAACAGACTACACAGGTGCAGAGGTAAATGAAGAATTTACTGTTTCAGCATCATCAAATGTAACTGTTAGCGGCCTTATGGCATCTACTACCAAAACTGATCCAACAGCAATGACTGCTGATGATAAATACTCAATATATGTATACGACAATGAAGGTTGTGTATCTGCTGAATATACTCAGTATGTAATGCAGCCAGAACCTTTCGAAGTAGTTCTTAAAGACAAACAAAATGCGTTTGTTTGCCCGAATGACAAAGCTGGTATTTTCGAAATCCAGGTTATTAGCGGTGGAACGCCATTTGGAACTGGTGCTGATGGTAAACCATTATATGAGTATAAATGGGAAGCTTATTCAGATTCAGCGTACACTATGGCTATTGACAGTTTAACTGACAATGAATATGGTTACGTGAAAACATTCCTTGGATATGCAGGTATTCACTACCGTGTATTCGCTCAGGATGCCAATGGTTGCGAAACTCAACGCGATACATTCATTCAGGCTCCACAGGAAGTTACCTTCACAGTTGAAGATTTAACTTGTCATGGTGCTGATTTGGCTGCTGCCCGTGTCAATGCAGTAGGTACTCCAGAACGTACTTTCCGCGTGCTTTACAGGGAAATTGAAAACGATGTTCCAACTGCAGACACATTTGCAGTGTATGGTGATAGTTGGTTTACTGACTACGTTGATATTACTGATGTTTTCAAATTTGATAATGAAAACTTCATTGACCGTCATTATGCAATTATGGTTGAAGATAACTTCGGTTGTCGTTCAATAATTGATACAGTGACGTTTGATGCTGTTCAAACTGCACTTTCTCTGAATGTTGATGTCGTTGAAACCAGCGAATGTAATGAAGTAATTGATATTACATTTGACGGTGGCGTTGACCCATATGTGGTAATGGTTAATGACAGTGTAATCGCAGATTATAGTGGTTATATGTTATCCAGAGGTACAAATGTGGTTAAGGTTATGGATGCACACATGTGTGAAATGACTGAAACAATTGAAGTTGTTGGTGACTATGTTACCCGTGACACAACCATCGAAACATTCATTGGAGAAGCAACTGCTTTTGTTGATGCAGAAGCTGGTGTAGATACCATGTTGGCACTAGGTACACACGAAATTATATACAACTACGAAGGATGTGAAAGAACATTGAATGTAGAAGTTGTTGAAGTGCCGAGGCCACTTTCAATTGCTGACGTAAATGGTACTGAAGCTGACTCACCATGGGCAGGTACAATTGTAAAAGTAACAGGTACTGTAACTGGTGTTTCTTCTGGTGAAGGTTTCTTCATGCAGGATGCCAATGAAGCATGGAGTGGTCTTTGGGTAGTTTATACTGAAACGGGAGACCTCGCAATTGGTGACGGAGTTGAAGTTGTTGGTGAAGTTAGTGAGATTGTAGATGTAACTAGTGTTACTGCAAGTGAAGTAACTGAAATGACAGCTGAATTAACTGTTGAACCTATTGTTCTTGGTTCACCGCTGGATGTTG
The DNA here is from genome assembly GCA_963771595.1 of uncultured Prolixibacteraceae bacterium. Classification (GTDB taxonomy): domain Bacteria; phylum Bacteroidota; class Bacteroidia; order Bacteroidales; family Prolixibacteraceae; genus CAVYUC01. The sequence continues at coordinate 79,218 of CAVYUC010000019.1, forward strand.
AACAGGAAAAATACGAAAGTATGGTTGTTAAAGTAGAAGGTGCACGTGCTAATGCAGTTGAAGCTGTTACTGGCGAATGGACAATCTACTACGAACCAATTGAAGATGCAATTGTAAATGACTTACTTTTCGCATACGAACCTGTTGAAGGTAACTTCTTCGATGTTACCGGTATTGTAAATGCAAGATTGGATGCATTCAAACTGGAACCAAGAATGGAAGAAGATATCGTGGATATTACTGCAACTACACCGGCAGTTATTACTCCGGCTAATGTAGAGTTCAAGGTTTATCCTAATCCGTTCAACGAAAGTATTAACATTGTAAATAGCGATAAACTGACAAGAGTTGTTATTAGCAACGTTGCCGGTCAAAGAGTTATGGACATTGAATATCCAAATAAAGAAATCCGTACTGCTAATCTGGTAAGTGGTGTTTACATTATAAGTATGTATACTGAAAATGGAATCGCCAAATCAGAAAGGATTGTTAAAAGGTAATACCGAATTGATTGATTAAAAAGGGGAAGCTTTTTAGCTTCCCTTTTTTATTTGCCTAATTTTTTGATATTATTTATTGATATGGATATTTTAAATAAGCACGTTTCAATACGAAAGTTCTTAAGAAAGCCCGTAGAATTACCGCTTCTTAAAAGTATCATTTATTCAGGATGCAGGGCTTCAACAACCGGAAATATGCAAACGTATAGTGTTGTTGTTTCACAAACCGAAGAAATTAAGAACCAATTAACGCCGTTGCATTTTAATCAGGATGTTGCAAAATCGGCTCCTGTACTTCTTACATTTGTTGCTGATTTTAACAGGTTTTCAAGATGGTGTACATTAAATAATGCGCAACCTGGGTATTCAAATTTTTTATCTTTTTTTACTGCTGCCATTGACGCTTTACTTGTGGCGCAAAATGTATGTGTTGCGGCAGAAAACCAGGGACTTGGAATTTGTTATTTAGGCACAACCACATACAATGCAAAGGAAATAATTGAGGTGTTGAATTTGCCAAAATTAACATTTCCGGTTACTACAGTTGCCATTGGATATCCGGCTGAATCGCCTGAATTAACGGACAGAATTCCATTAAGCGGTATAATTCATCAAGAAAAATACACCGATTACAGTGAAAATAGGATAAAAGAATTATTTGCTTTTAAGGAAAGTCTGGAATCTTCAAAGGAATTTGTAAAGGAAAATCAGAAGGAAACTTTAGCACAGGTATTTACCAATATCCGGTATAAAGAATCCGATAACCGTTTTTTTTCTCAGAAAATGCTGGAAACAATAAAAGAACAGGGTTTCCTGGAGTAAAAATTTATTCAGCAAGAAAATGGTTTACATATTGCATAAATTCATGTCGGTATGAATTTCCAACCGGTAATTTGTTATTCTTAATCATTACCATATTTCCTTCAACGAGTTTAATTTTTTCCAGAGAGATAATATATGATTTATGAATCCGGTAAAACATGTCATCCGGTAGTAATTCTGTAATTTTTTTCATGGAAAGATTGGTAACTATTTTTTCATCTTTCAAATGGATCTGAATATAATCGCCCAGACCTTCAATGTAATAGATGTCCGAAAATTCAATTTTGTAAGATTTCTTGTTTGATTTGATGAATAGAAATCCAGGTTTTGATTTTTCAGATTCCTGGTGTTTCGATGTCTTTTGTAATTGTAAAAGTTGTTCTGCTTTGAAATAGGCTTTGCAAAAACGATCAAATGAAAAAGGCTTTTTCAGATAATCAATGGCATTCAGTTCAAAACCTTCGAGCGCATATTCTGAATAAGCAGTGGTAAAAATCACCAGGGGCGGGTTTTTTAAATTCCGCAGAAAAGAAATTCCTGAAAGCTTGGGCATATTAATGTCCAGAAAAATCAAATCAATTTCCATCTCCTGTAACAGTTTGTGCGCGCATATGGCATCGCTGCAGGTTGCAGAAATAGTCAGATCGGGCAGTTTAATTGCGTACTGTTGAATTACATTCTGCGCCAGAGGTTCGTCATCTATTATTAAAGCTTTAATTTCCATTTTATTTCAGTTTTAGTTGAAGGCGTACCGAAAAAATACGATTTTCTTTTGAAACATTTAGGTTAAAATCGTTTGGTTTATATAAATATTTCAGTCGTTGTTTTACATTGTTTATTCCGATTCCTGAATTTTTTTTGTTCCAGTTTTCCTGATCTTCGTAATTGTTTTTCAATTGAAACTGTACAAAACCTGTTAAAGTGAAATCGAATGTGATGTGGATGTAATCCGGATCTCCTGTTCCGGGCAGCCCGTGTTTAAAAGCATTGTCAATAAATGGTTCGAAAAGCAACGGGGCAATTTTTGCCGATGGCACAATTCCTTTTATTTCATGCTGAATCCGAACCTGATCGGATATGCGTATTTTTTGAAGTGCAATAAAGTTGTTTACAAATTCAATTTCCTTTTCCAAATCAATAAAATTTTCTCTTGATTCATAAATCACATGACGCATTAAATCCGAAAGTTTAAGAATAAGTTCCGGCACTTTATCTGATTTAATTAATGCAAGCGAATAAATGTTATTTAATGAATTAAATAAAAAATGAGGATTGAGCTGACCTTTCAGAGTTTTAAGTTCTGCTTCAAGTTTTTGCTGTTCAACTTTAGCTATTTTAAGGTTTAAATCCTGAAGTTCGAGCCAATCTTTAATAAACTTTAGAAGCGATGTAACGGCAACATAAATCAAATTTGCAAAAAAGAACGCCGAATACAAGTTTGAATTGAATGAATTAAACCCGCCGCCTAAATGCAGTACGTCTTTTAATGGAAAAATAAAAAGCAGCTGAATCAGAAGACTGCAAACACTCAAAAGAACAAGCAGCCAGAAAATGTAAAATATGTATTTTTTTTGTTTCAGAAGTAGGGGAATCAGCACGTACAAATTCAGATAAACACCGGTGGCAAAACCTATATTTGTGATAATGGCTTTAGTCAGCACTTCCAAATCCAGATGAACTCTTTGTTCGTTGTAATAAAAGAAAAAGAGCATGAAAATTATGCTCGCCAGCCAGAATAATATGTGGCCGGCAATTTTGAGCCGATTGTATATTTTCAGTTTAGGCATGTTAAATCCGGTCGCGTTTATTAATCATCTTTTTGAAATAATAAAGCAATGGATTTGTATATTTTAAATTTTTCCAGGGCCTGCTGGAATGTGGCAAATGAAGAACTTCTACACCTTTGGCCAGGTAATTTTTAAACCCTCTTTTTTTTGCCTGCCGGCTTATAAAAACATCGAACCAGTCTTTGTTTTGCGACAATTCGTTAAAATCAAAAGCCTGCAGAAACGGCAGTGTCATTAAAGTGCAGCAAAAACTCAGGCTGTGCGAAGTATCGGTAACATCATTGTTTTTGGTTTTCTCGAAATTGTATGGGAAGTTGTAGTTCCCGTTTTTGTCGGTTGTAATGGCGCCAACCAGGGCGGGTTTAGGTTTGCTGGCCATAATCCCGAGTAATTGCGCAATGCTGTTTTTCTTGATTATTACATCAGATTCAATAACTATTAGCGGCAACTTTTTTTCAAGGGCAATTTTTTGTGACAATTGAAGCACCAGTTTGTAATTTGGTGAAGGTGTTGTTGTTACATCCTCAAGATGAATTAAATGGAATCCAAATTGACTTTGCGCCTTTATTAAAGCACTTTTTGCATCCGGTAAACTGAAATCATTGAAAATATAATATTCAAATTTTACGTCCGAAGTATAAACGGCTTCAATTGTTTTTAGAGTAGTTTCAATTGAATCTTTTACTGGTGTAATAATTATTGCTTCTGACATTTTTTATGGATGTTCTGAATTGCAAATTTAGCAGAAATTCTCAGTCCTTTTCCGTTCTGTTAAAATCGCGCGCATAAGCCTGGTCTGTTGGCATTACAAGAATGTCGTCAATATTAACGTGTTTTGGGCGGGTAAGGACAAATAAAATAGTTTCGGCAATGTCATTCGCAAAAAGAGGAGTGATGCCTTTGTAAACCTGCTTTGCCCGATCCTCGTCGCCGCCAAACCGTACCAGTGAGAATTCAGTTTCAACAGCTCCCGGACAAACAGAACTTACTTTTATTCCATATTGCAGCATATCAAGGCGCATTCCTTTAGTGAGCGACTGAACAGCGTGTTTGCTGGCACAATAAACATTTCCCATCGGATAGGTTTCTTTTCCCGCAATGGATGAAATATTAATGATATGACCAGATTTTCGCTTAATCATCATTGGCGAAATTAAGCGGGTGATATAAAGTAATCCTTTTACATTGGTATCAATCATTCTTTCCCAATCATCAACAACCCCTTCCTGAACAGTGTTAAAACCTGCTGCAAGCCCGGCATTGTTAATTAAAACATCAATTTGCTGCCAATCTTCCGGTAAATTTGTTACAGCAATTTCAGTTTCACTTTTGCTACGGATATCAAAATCTAAAGTCAGAACTTTTGATTCTGAATTCTTTTCAATTTTTTCCTTTAAATTGTTTAACCTGTTTTCTCTTCTTCCGGTTAAAATTAAGTTAAAATTATTTTGAGCGAGTAAAGTGGCTGTTGCTTCGCCAATTCCGGAAGTTGCGCCTGTTATAATTGCAATTTTTTTCATGATTTATTAACTTTCTTTTTTAGTCGAAATTAAAAAAAACATTAAAATATATGGAAAAATAAAGTACTTAATTACCTTTGCTTTTGCACAAATAATTAAAGATTAGGGTTTATGAATGAAATTCTAGAAAAGGAGAAGGAATTATCGATTGATTCCATTCCCGAACCGGAAAATATTGAGGATGTGATTTATTCGTTAATGGTTAATCCTAATTTGTCAAGCATTAACTATTTCAATGATTTTGGTGAAATGCAGGTTTCTCCGGAATCAATCGGAAAAAGTGAAACGGATGAAATCGGGCTGTTTGATATTGATTCAAACGGCGGTTGCATGGCAATGAGCACGCACGCATTTCATCATCATTTACAAAACGATCCGCAAAAAGCTACGGAAATTCTGGTGTCGAGATCGGCGCGGAAAATGTTGTGTCTTGGAGCCAAACCAATTGCAATAAGCGCTTTTTTATACCATATTGATTTTGCTGATCCAAATGGACAATCTATTTCTTCGGGCGCCAAAAAAGGGCTCGAAAATGCAGCAAAAATATTTAACCTTAAAATTTCGGACCGGAAAATACGGTTTGATCACTTCTCCGGACACGGCCCTGTTCCGCCAACAATTATAATCAGCATGATGGCAATGGTGGAAGACCGGAAAAAAATTACAACTCATACATTCAAACAAAAAGGAAACAACCTGTTTCTCATAGGAAATCCGGCTGAAGATATTGGCTCTTCTGAATACCTGGAATTTTATCACGGAATGACCAATTCACCGCTTCCTTATTTCGATATTAATGAAGAATTGAAAATACAGGTTGGCCTTAAAAAACTGCATACCTCAAATTTAATTCAAAGTGCCAGCCCAATTGGAAAAGGAGGCCTTTTCTTTACATTGCTGCGTGCAGCTATTCCCAATGAACTTGGATTTGATATAACCACAATTGCAGAATCGCGCATCGATTCGTTTTTATTTGGTGAAGCAATGGGAAGAATTATTGTGGAAGTAAATCCTGAAAAAGAAGATGAATTTGTTGATGTTTTAACCGGAATGAAGATGAATTTTTTCACACTGGGGCATGTTACAAAAGGAGAAATCAGGATTGATGATAATTCTTATGGTTATGTTGATAAAATGACTGCAGCAGTTTGATGGCAGCCGTTCCCTACAAAAGTTCAGGACAAAGTAAAAAAAATCAGGTGGAGGAGATGTTCGACAATATCTCTCCCAGATATGACCTGCTAAATCATTTACTGTCAGCAAATATCGATAAGCTTTGGCGAAAAAAGGCCGTTAAACGTCTGGCCCGTTTTAAGCCGGAAATTATTTTGGATATTGCTACAGGCACAGCCGATTTTGCCATTGAAGCCACAAAATTAAATCCTGTAAAAATTACAGGAATTGATATTTCGGAAGGCATGCTAAAAATCGGCCGCAAAAAAGTGCAGAAAAAAGGATATTCTGAAATAATCCGGTTAATTAAAGCTGATTCAGAAGATTTGCCTTTTAAAGCAAATTCTTTTGATGCCGCTGTTGTGGGTTTTGGGGTTCGCAATTTTGAACACCTCGAAAAGGGACTTGCGGAAATATTGCGGGTATTAAAACCAGGGGCGGGTTTTATCATTCTCGAGTTTTCGAAACCGCGGAAAGCACCTTTTAAACAGCTTTATAATTTTTACTTTACCAACCTGCTGCCGTTTTTCGGACGAATGATTTCTAAAGATAAAAGTGCGTATAATTATTTACCCGAATCGGTTAAGGAATTTCCTGATGGCGAAGATTTACTGGCGGTACTAAATAAAGTTGGGTTTGAAAAAGGGGTGTGGTTGCCGCAAACCTTTGGAATTGCTTCTGTGTACGAAGTTCAAAAACCTGAAAATTAATCGGGGAATACAATAAATTATCATTTAATTTGTTTGATTAGAACAGACTGAAAAAATCAGGTGAAAAAAATTGTAATTGCCATATTAATCATATTTGCAGGACTATCAACTTTCGCTCAAAGCCAAAAAGTTAATTATTTAACCACCTTTGACGATAAAACCATTCATTTTGGTTTTTCTCTTGGAATTAACATGCTCGATTTTGATGTGTTGAATTACAATCCAATTGGCAATAATCCTGAATTTCATCCTGTAACTTGGCCATTGGATCGTAAACAAATAACAAATTATGATTTTATTAGAGCCGATGTGGCTGAGCTTATTCCCGGTTTTACAGTTGGAATTGTAAGCAGCTTGCGTATTACCCAGAGCCTCGATCTCAGGTTTTTACCGGGTTTATCATTTGGCGAAAGAAAATTAACTTACAATATTCCTGTTTGGGAAATTGATGAATATCAGCCGGTTCAGTATTATTCAATTAAATCAACTTTTCTTGATTTTCCGTTGCTTTTTAAATATAAAGCACGGCGGATTAACAACGACCGGCCGTATGTGATTTTTGGCCCGGCTTACCGGCAGGATATTTCACGCACGGGGAAAGAAGATTTGGTTCGGCTTAAAAAAGGTGGATTATACGCTGAAGTTGGAATTGGTTGGGATCATTATTTTCCGTTTTTCAGGTTCTCTACTGAAGCAAAAATCAGCCTGGGCATTAACGACATGTTGGGAACACCGCCAAGTCCGAACCAGCGACAATATTATTCTTACTCCATTAAGAATTTGAAATCCAACATTTTCACGTTAAGTTTTCATTTCGAATAAACAGACTGCCTTTTAAATTCAGAACAAATAATACCTGCAGCAACTGCTGCATTCAATGATTCTGCAACACTGCTGTTTTGCGAAAATCCCGGAATACTGATTCGTCCCGATACATTTTGTTCTGTTTTTTCGCGTATTCCCTGTCCTTCGTTCCCAATAACAATAATTGCTTTTGAAGGAAGTTCTTCGGTATAAATGTTTTTGCCATTCATAAAAGAACCCAAAACAGGAACACCTGAATTTTTTGCAAGTGCGGCCAGTGGTTCTATTTCGGTAGAAGTAATCTTAATTCGGCAAAAAGAACCCATGGTAGCCTGAATTACTTTTGGATTGAACAAATCTGCCGAGTCGGGTGAGCAAAACAGCTGTTTTATTCCAAACCAGTCGCAGGTACGGATTATTGTTCCGAGGTTTCCCGGATCACGAATTCCATCAAGGTAAAGCGAAATATCATTTATTTCTTCGGGAAGTTGATTTTCCGGAGGAAGTTCGCAAATGGCGATGCAATTTTGCGGATGCTGCAGTAAACTTGCTTTTTTTATTTCGTCTTCGGTGACAAGTGTAAAATTATTGTTGGATGTTAAAGTTGGTTTATATTGATTCATAAACTGTTCAGTGGCAAAAAGCTGCTTCACAGGAAATCCGGAATTTAAAACATCAAGCACACTTTTATCACCTTCAACGATAAACAATTTTTCCTTTTGTCTGTACTTTTTTACACCCAGTGATTTTATTAGTTTTATTGTATTTTTACTGATCATTTTATTGTGAGATTCCGGTAAAATAAATATGTTAAAGTTACAGTTTCTAAATAAAACAGTTCATTATTTTTGTTGAAATTAAAATCTATCCAGTTGAGCAGAAAACAGCATTTTATACCATTCAAAATTCAAAATTTAATATTAATCGTATCTGTTGCTTTTTTGTTTTCCTGCTCGTCGGTAAAATTTGTTCCCGAAAATAAATATTTGCTGAACAAAGTGGAGGTGGACGTTGATAATTCGAAAATAAGCAAGGAAGAAGCTAAAACCCACATCAGACAAAAAGAGAATTACAAAATCCTTGGATTTGCCAAATTTCATTTATGGTTGTATAATTTGTCGTCGAAAGAAAAAACTGATGACTGGTTGAAAAGGATTGGAGAACCGCCGCAAATTTTTGATGAAGGTTTAACGTATCAGTCTGCAGATTTACTAAAACAATACCTGCACAACAAGGGTTATTTTCGCGCATCGGTTGAGCCCGAAATCAAGCTGAAGGAGAAAAAGCAAAAAGCGAATGTGATTTACCACATTAACACTGGCGAACAGTATAAAATCAGGCGAATTAATTATCACATTTCTGATTCAGTTTTACGGACTATTTTTTTTAATGATTCATCAAAAACATTTATAAAACCAGGAACACCCTTTGATTTTGATTTGCTGGAGCAACAACGAAAAAATATTGTTCAGTTATTCCGGAACAACGGATATTATTATTTTTCGAAGGACGATGTAAGTTACCTGGCCGACAGCAGCCGGTTTAACAAAGAAATTGTCCTCGATTTGTTTATGGGAAATACAAAATCGGAGCAACCCGATACATTAAAAATTTACAACCGTTATTATTTAAACAACTTTAATATTTCGGTTATGCCGGGTACTACTCCTGCCGTTTCTGAAATGTATGGAATTAGCAATTTTTCGGATACCGTTTCGTGGGACAATGTAACACTTTACCGCAGCAGCCAGATAAATTACCGGCCGGCACTTTTTAAAAGTTTACTTCAAATGAAAAGTGGCCAGCTTTACCGACTTGCCGATGCCGAAAAAACTTTTGAAGCTTTTAACCGGTTAAGGCAATTTCGTTTTATCGACATTCAGTTTAGTGAACCAATGGGTGTAAACGACAGTAATTTGCTTAACTGTTACATTCGGTTGGCGCCGTTAAGCAAGCAGGCAATTTCGTTTGATGTGGAAGGAACCAATTCATCGGGAAATTTGGGAGTTGCCGGAAACGTAAATTATACGCACCGGAACTTGTTCAGAGGAGCAGAAGTTTTTCAGATGAATTTTAAAGGGGCAATCGAACGGCAACAGCGTGTTGTGGAAAATGTGAAGGAATATTTTAATACCCGGGAACTGGGATTTGAATCAAGCCTGACCTTTCCGAAATTGATTGGGCCAGGAAAAATCGTAAATTCTTTTAATGAATATTTACCAAAAACTGTGGTAACCGTTGGTTCAAATTATCAGCGCCGGCCGGAATATACACGCACCATCTCGAATTTTAAATTCGGTTATAACTGGATGACTTCTCCGTATATGAAACACAATCTGAATATTGTAGATTTTAACATGGTCAATCTTTACCAGTTCGATCCGGAGTTTATTCAAATTATTAAAGATTTATACATTAAAAGCAGTTTTACCGATCACCTTATTCTGGCAACTAATTATTCATTTGTGTACAACACGCAGGCATTGTCGCCAAACAAAAATTACACTTACTGGAAATTCAATGTGGAATCGGCAGGAAATCTGTTGTACCTGTTTTCAAAATTAATTAATCAACCGAAAGTGCAGGTTGTTGATACGGTGGGTCTTGGTTTTTCTGAGTTTTACAGGATTTTAAATACCCGGTTTGCACAATATGCAAAATCGGATCTGGAGTTTAGATATGGCTATTTGATTGACAAGTACAATGCCCTTGTTACCCGGGCTTTTGTCGGTGTCGGTTTTCCTTTCGGAAACTTTGATGTTTTGCCTTTCGAAAAAAAATATTTTACCGGTGGGGCAAACGGAATCAGGGCCTGGCAGGTTCGTTCGCTGGGGCCGGGGACTTATCAGGCTCCGAAAAATGCCTATCCAAACCAATCGGGAGATATAAAACTGGAAGCCAACCTGGAATACCGTTTCCACCTTATTGCTTTTCTTGAAGGTGCACTTTTTTTAGACGCCGGAAATATTTGGGCAATCAATGAAAAAGATAACCGGCCGGGGGCACAATTCAAAATCAACACATTTTATAAACAACTGGCTCTGGGAACGGGAATCGGATTTCGGTTTGATTTTAGTTATTTTATTTTCCGGCTCGATTTGGGTGTGAAACTTCGTGATCCGGCACAGGCGGCGGGAAATGGCTGGGTTATTGGATACCGGCCCTATTCTTCTGATGATTTTAACATTTCATTTGCCATAGGTTATCCCTTCTGATTTTCTTTTGCAAATAGGGGGTTCCGGCTTTCTCAATGAATTATTTTTTTGCATTTTTAGGGCTTCATATTATAAAATTGAAGTTTTACATGGAATTTTGTTTCAATTTAACACTTTCGTAAATGCCAGAGAACAATCAGTTGCGTGATTCTTTCGGTTCAAAATTTGGTGTAATTGCAGCTGCAGCAGGTTCTGCTGTTGGTCTCGGAAACATTTGGAAGTTTCCATACATCACCGGTGTTTATGGAGGAGCGGCATTTTTGTTTGTTTACCTTGCTTTTATTCTTGCAATCGGTTTGCCGGTAATGATTTCAGAATTTATTATCGGCAGAAAAGCAAGAAGAAATGCTTTTGGCTCATTTAAGCAACTGGCTCCGGATTCGCCATGGAAGTTGGTGGGTTTGCTTGGAATTGCGGCTGCATTTATGATTTTGTCGTTTTATGGAGTTATTGCAGGTTGGAGTATTGAATATGTTTATCAGGCTGTGAGTAACGGCTTTTCAAATAAAACACCGGATGAACTGGTGCTTTTATTCACAGAATTTGTTGAATCTCCGCTGAAACCGGTTTTTTACCAGGTAATTTTTATGATGGCTACCGGCGCAATTGTGGCAGTTGGTGTTAAAGATGGAATTGAGAAGAATGTGAAAATTTTAATGCCGCTTCTGGTAATAATTATTATCATCCTTGATGTTAGGGCGGTAACGCTTAAAGGAGCAACCGAAGGGCTGAAGTTTTTGTTTCATCCTGATTTTTCCAAATTAACTGCCGAAGGTATTTTAAGCGCCCTCGGTCATGCATTTTTTTCGCTGAGCCTTGGAATGGGCACTTTAATTACTTACGGTTCATATATCGACCGGACGAATAACCTGATAAATACAGCTATTGAAGTAACAGTTGCCGATACATTAATTGCCATACTTGCCGGAGTTGCAATTTTCCCGGCAGTTTTTGCTTTTGGAATTGAAGTGGACAGCGGCCCGGGATTGGTATTCATAACGTTGCCAAACGTGTTTCAGCAAATGCCCGGAGGAGTGTTTTTCTCCACTTTGTTTTTTATACTTCTCACAGTCGCCGCTTTAACTTCATCTATTTCTATTTTGGAAGTTGTTGTAGCTTTCTTTAGCGAAGAACTGAAAATGAGACGAAAACCAGCCACACTTTTGGCAACAGTTCTTATTACCATTCTTGGCATTATATGCTCGCTTTCCATGGGAGTTTTAAAGGAAGAAACACTTTTTGGCCTCAACTTTTTCGATTTAATGGACTGGATTTCAGCTAATATGTTATTGCCGCTGGGCGGATTATTTATTGCCCTTTTTATTGGCTGGTATTTTGGCCGGAAAAAAGTTCAGAAAGAAATTTCCTATGGTGGAAATCTCTCAGGTTTTATGCTCAAACTTTTTATGATTTTCGTAAAAGTGATTGCTCCTTTTGCTATTGCAATTGTATTCCTTCAGGGAATCGGGCTTATTAAATTGGGTTAAAACCGGATTTAATTGAATTCTTGGTTGACAAAATCTTTATTTGCGATGATTCATTTTTTTTGGTAAGTTTAAACTTCATGTCAATCGATTGGTAAAACACTAAACCTTGTTTTAATGAGACTGACCAACAGGCATTTGCTAAACCAGTACTTCAAATTTAACCGAAAAGACAGAAATGCTGTCTTAATTCTGTGTGTTCTGATTCTTTTTGCGATTGCCGGAAATATTATTGCTTCCCGGATTCAGCTGAATTCAAAATCAGATTTCACAGAAATTGAGAAAGCAATTCAGGATTGGGAAAATCAAAAAATATCCGGAAGCAATTATCAGTTCCTTTTTAGTTTTAATCCAAATACCATTTCAAACGAGAAACTGGATTCACTTTTAATCCCCCGATTTGTAAAAAGCAACATTATAAATTACCGTAAAGCAGGTGGTCGTTTTAATAAACCGGCCGATCTGCGAAAAATCTACGGAATGACCGACAGCATTTTTTCTGTTATTGAAGAATATATTTTATTACCCGACGCAATTTCCCGAAAAGTACCAGTACAAACAAAAGTCGCAAAAACTACAGCAATCAATTTTGATCCGAATACGGCTGATATAAAAATTTTGACTGCCAGCGGTTTCAACAAGTTTCAGGCAAAAAATATTATAAAATACCGCGAAAAGGGAGGTGTTTTTCATCAACCTTCTGATCTGCTTCGTATTTATGGCATCGACTCAACTTTTTACAGCAGCATTGAAAATTATATTCAGATTTCGCCGCAATCGGAAAATAAACCGGTTGAGGTAACGCCGGAAATATTTCATGTTGAATTAAATTCGGCTGATTCCATTCAGTTATTAAAATTGAATGGAGTGGGGCCGGTTTTTGCGTCACGAATAATTAAATACCGAAATTTACTGGGCGGTTTCTACACGAAAGAACAATTGCTTGAAGTGTATAATTTTTCGGAAGAAACTTACGTCAGGATTGAAAACAATGTAAGTGTCGATACCACTTTACTAAAAAAAATCCGGATTAATTTTGCCGGGTTTACTGATTTGGTGCGGCATCCGTATTTGAAAAAAGAACAGGTAAAAGTAGTCCTCGATTTCAGGGACAAAGCGGGAGCATACAAAACCATTAACCAGTTGAATGATAAAAAGCTTTTGGATGAAAAAACTTTTCACCGTATAAAACCATATTTAAGTAGTCGTTAAAAAGATTTAAATCGATTTTTTCATTTAGGAATTACTATTTTTTTCCTTTAAATTTGATATGCAATGAATAATTTCTAAATTTGCGCCTCAATTTTAAAACCGAGTAGAAAAATGATTGTTATTCCGGTAAAAGAGGGCGAGAACATTGAACGGGCCCTAAAGAGGTTCAAAAGGAAGTTTGAAAAGACAGGCGTGATTAAGGAATTGCGTGAACGTCAGAAGTTTACAAAGCCTTCGGTAAAAAGAAGGGAAGAGATGAAAAAAGCTGCATATATAGAAAAGTTGCAGCGTCAGGAAGACTAAGGAATTAGTGGTTCCTGAAATTTAAAATGTAAATGGGATATCAGGAATCGTTTATTAGCTATATGAAATATGAGAAGAGGTTTTCTTCTCATACAGTAGTGGCTTACAAAAAAGACCTCGATCAATTCGTGTTGTATTGCACCGAAATGATCGGGGAATTTAATGTTAAAAAGGTCGATTCTGTTCTGATTCGAAGCTGGATTGTCCGGTTAATGGAACAGCAGCTTACGCCGCGATCGGTTAATCGCAAAGTTTCAACGGTAAAAGCATTTTTCAGATTTTTAATGAAAAATGAAATAGTTGAAATAAATCCGGCCGTAAATCTCACCCTTCCGAAAGTAAGGAAGAAACTTCCTGTTTTTGTGGAAGAAAATAACCTGCATCATTTACTTGATGATGGATTTTTCGAAAATGATTTTAGGGGAGTCAGGGATAAATTAATAATTACTTTATTGTATGGTACAGGAGTAAGGCTTTCGGAACTGCTGAATTTAAAAGACAGGGATATTGATACCAAAGGATATTTAATTAAAGTTTTAGGGAAAAGGCAAAAAGAAAGAATTATTCCTTATCCACGAAATATAAACATCTTATTTTTTCAATATATCGAGTTAAGAAACCAGGAATTGGGTAACATTCATGACAGGTTACTTGTTACAGAAAAAGGAAAACCAATTTATGAAAAGTTGATATACAGGGTAGTTAAAAATAGTTTGGAGAAGGTAACATCGCTTGAAAAAAAGAGCCCGCACGTTTTGCGTCACTCCTTTGCCACACATCTGCTGAATAAAGGAGCCGACCTGAATGCGGTGAAGGAATTGCTCGGTCATTCGAATCTGTCAGCAACAGAAATTTATACACACACCACTTTCGAAAAACTTCATAATATATATAAACAAGCCCATCCAAGGGGTTAAAATGCGCGAATATGGAAATTACAATGAATTCAGTACATTTTACAGCCGACAAAAAACTGGTGGATTTTGTAAACAAAAAAGTAAACAAGCTCGATACCTTTTTTGATGGTATAATTAATGCCGAGGTTACTTTAAAAGTTTTGAAGCCAGAGGTAACAAACAACAAAATAGCTGAAATTAAGCTTTCAATCCCTGCCAATGGTTATTTGTTTGCAAAAAAACAAGCCGATACTTTCGAAGAAGCAGTTGATATGGCAAATGATGCCATGAAAAAACAGTTGGACAAATACAAACAAAAACTTAAAAGCAAATAAAAATAAATTTTGCCATCATTATTTTAGATTTTTAAAATAATATTTTTACATTTGCACACCCATTTTAGGGGCGTTCAGGAAACAACTGAAATTAAAGTAGTTTGCTTGTTGGGATTGGATTTTGGACAGGTTGCCCAAAATCTTTTCAGTTTAAAAACTGAAATAATTAGGCCGGATTTTGATTCGTACTAATTTGACTTGAGGTTGTTTTTAATAAATTTTGTAGTTTTGCACGGCATTTTTGCTAAGATAATGTTTGCGGGAGTAGCTCAGCTGATAGAGCATTAGCCTTCCAAGCTAAGGGTCGCGGGTTTGAATCCCGTCTCCCGCTCATTTTATGAGACTGGAGTTTTGAGAAAATTCTTTTAAAACTCTTGTCTCATTATGTATTAATGCCGGAGTAGCTCAGGGGTAGAGCGCATCCTTGGTAAGGATGAGGTCACGAGTTCAATTCTCGTCTTCGGCTCAAATGATTTAAAAGATAATAATTAAAAAATTGGAGTTATGGCTAAAGCACATTTTAACAGGGATAAAGAACATGTCAATATTGGTACTATTGGCCACGTTGATCATGGGAAAACAACCCTAACGGCCGCCATTACTATGGTGTTGGCCAAAAAAGGTTATTGCGAAATCAAATCGTTTGATTCAATCGACAATGCTCCGGAAGAAAAAGAAAGGGGTATTACAATTAACACTGCTCACGTAGAATACGAAACGGCTAACAGGCACTACGCTCACGTAGATTGTCCAGGTCACGCCGACTACGTTAAAAACATGGTAACTGGTGCTGCACAGATGGACGGTGCTATTATTGTAGTAGCGGCTACTGATGGTCCAATGCCACAAACTCGTGAGCATATCCTTTTGGCACGTCAGGTAAACGTTCCTAAATTGGTTGTATTCATGAATAAAGTGGATATGGTTGATGATGAAGAATTATTGGAACTGGTTGAAATGGAAATTCGCGAATTGTTGGATTTCTATGAGTTTGACGGTGATAATACTCCTGTTATACAAGGATCAGCGCTTGGTGCAATGAATGGTGAGGAAAAATGGGAAGAAAAAGTTATGGAATTGATGGATGCAGTTGACAGCTGGATTCCACTTCCTCCGCGCGATGTTGATAAACCATTCCTGATGCCTGTTGAAGACGTATTCTCGATTACTGGTCGTGGTACTGTTGCTACTGGTCGTATTGAAACTGGTCTTGTTCATACGGGTGATGAACTTCAGTTAATTGGATTAGGTGCAGAAGGGCGCAAAACTGTTTGTACTGGTGTTGAAATGTTTCGTAAAATCCTTGATGATGGTCAGGCTGGTGACAACGTTGGTTTGTTGCTTCGTGGTGTTGACAAAAAGGAAATCAAACGTGGACAGATTTTGGCAAAACCAGGTTCAATAACGCCTCATACTAAGTTTAAAGCAGAGGTTTATGTGCTGAAAAAAGAAGAAGGTGGACGTCATACACCATTCCACAACAAATATCGTCCTCAGTTTTACTTGCGTACACTTGACGTAACCGGCGAAATTCATTTAGAAGAAGGCCGTGAAATGGTTATGCCTGGTGATAACGTATCAATTGTGGTTGAATTGATTTACCCGGTTGCACTTAACATTGGGTTACGCTTCGCAATCCGCGAAGGTGGACGTACAGTTGGTGCAGGCCAGGTAACCGAAATTATCGAATAATCAGAAACAATCAAGTTTGCAAAATAAAAAGTCCCGGGAGATAAAATGCCCGGGACTTATTAACGGAAGAAATTCAGTATAGGGAATTCCTAGTGTAAGTTCAAGCCTTACCTTCCGTACAAAAACAAGAACAAGTTAGATGAAAATAATGGTATACTTGCAAGAGGCTTATGATGAACTTGTACATAAAGTTACATGGCCTACTTGGAAAGAACTGCAAAGCAGTGCTTTGGTTGTGATGGTTGCTTCCTTTATTATATCACTCTTAATCTTCTTTATGGATCTGTCATTCAGAAACATAATGGAGTTTGTTTATGGATTGTTCTATTAATTAAATTCCCTAAATCAAAATGAGCGAAAATACTAAAAAATGGTATGTTCTTCGGGCTATTGGAGGAAAAGAGAAGAAAGTTAAAGAATATATCGAAAATGAAATCGCTAATGGAGATCTAAAGGGTTTTGTTGATCAGGTTTTAATACCAACGGAAAAGGTTTATCAGATTCGGAACGGGAAAAAAATCAGTAAGGAACGAAACTTTTTTCCAGGCTATGTTTTAATTGAAGCTTCGTTAGTGGGTGAGGTTACACACACACTTAGGAATATTCCTAATGTAATTGGGTTTCTTGGCGACACCAAAGGTGGAGACCCGGTACCAATGAGGCAAAACGAAGTGAACAGAATTCTTGGAAGAGTGGACGAACTTGCCGAAACCGGTGAAGAACTGAACATACCTTTTGTAGTAGGAGAAACCGTAAAAGTAATCGACGGACCATTCAACGGCTTTAACGGTACCATTGAAGAAATCAATGAGGAGAAGAAAAAGCTGCAGGTAATGGTGAAGATTTTTGGACGTAAAACTCCTTTGGAACTTAGTTTTATGCAAGTTGAAAAGGAATAGTAACGCTTTAAGTAAAAGTTATGGCAAAAGAAGTTGCTGGATTAATTAAATTACAGATTAAAGGTGGAGCGGCAAATCCGTCACCACCGGTGGGGCCAGCATTGGGTGCCAAGGGAGTAAATATAATGCAGTTTTGCAAACAGTTTAACGGCCGTACACAAGAACAGGCCGGAAAATTGTTGCCGGTAATCATTACCGTGTACGGCGATAAGTCGTTCGATTTCATTATAAAACAACCTCCCGTGGCTGTTCAGTTACTCGAAGCTGCAAAAGTAAAAAAAGGTTCATCAGAACCTCATGTCAGTAAAGTTGCCTCGGTTACCTGGGATCAGGTAAAACAAATCGCCGAAGGAAAAATGTCTGACCTGAATTGCTTTACAGTGGAATCGGGAATGAAAATGGTGGCTGGAACTGCCAGAAGTATGGGAATTACCGTAAAAGGTACTTCGCCATTCAATAAATAAAATTAAATGTTTTAAGATGGGCAGAATTACGAAAAATATGAAGGCTTCTCTTGAGAAACTCGAAAAAGGGAAAGTTTACACCATCGATGAAGCGTCGAAACTGGTGAAGGAAATTACCACCAGTAAATTCGATGCATCCGTGGATGTAGATGTCCGGCTTGGAGTTGACCCAAGAAAAGCCAACCAGATGGTTAGAGGCGTAGTTTCGTTACCCCATGGAACTGGTAAAGAGGTTCGTGTTTTGGCACTGGTAACTCCTGACAAAGAGGACGAAGCCAAAGAAGCCGGAGCAGATTATGTTGGTTTAGACGATTATATCGATAAAATCAAAGGCGGTTGGACCGATATTGATGTGGTTATTACAATGCCTCCTGTGATGGGAAAAGTTGGCCAGCTTGGCCGTGTGTTAGGCCCGCGTGGTTTAATGCCAAACCCAAAAAGCGGGACAGTGACCATGGATATTGGTAAAGCTATCTCCGAGGTTAAACAAGGTAAAATCGACTTTAAAGTAGATAAATTTGGTATTGTTCATACATCAATTGGTAAAGTTTCTTTTTCTCCTGAAAAGATTAAAGAGAATACCGCTGAGTTTATCAATACAATTATCAAACTTAAACCAATTGCCGCTAAAGGTACATACATCAGAAGTATCTATTTATCCAGTACTATGAGCCCTGGTATTAAAGTAGAACCAAAGTCAGTTTCTGACAAAACCGAGTAAAAATGAAAAGTTCAGACAAACAAGTTATAATCAGTAACCTGCAAGAGCAGATTGATTCATACAACCATTTTTACCTGGCTGACATTAGTGGTTTAGACGCTTCCGATACCAGCGATTTAAGGAGACTGTGTTTTAATCAAAATGTAAAACTGGTTGTAGCAAAAAACACGCTGTTGCGCAAAGCCCTTGAAAGTTCAAATAAGAACGCCGAAGGACTTTACGATGCTCTTAAAGGAAATACATCGGTAATGTTTACCGAAAATGGTAACACTCCTGCAAAACTGATTAAAGAATTCAGAAAAAAACATAAAAAGCCGGTTTTTAAAGCCGCATTTGTGGAAGAATCAGTTTATGTTGGAGAAAATCAACTCGATGCGCTGGTAGCAGTTAAATCGAAAAATGAGGTTATCGCCGATGTTATTGCCCTTTTACAGTCGCCAATGACTACTTTGCTTTCGCAATTAAAATCGGGCGGCAATACAATACATGGTGTTCTTGAAACACTGAAAGAAAGAGAATAGTTTTTTTGAAATAATTTTATAAAATTTATAGAAATGGCAGATTTAAAACAGCTTGCAGAAGAGTTGGTAAACTTAACTGTTAAAGAGGTTAACGAATTGGCTGGTATACTCAAAGATGAGTATGGTATTGAGCCAGCTGCTGCTGCAGTTGCAGTTGCAGGACCGGCTGCGGGTGCTGGCGAAGGTGAAGAAGTTGCTGAACAAACCGAGTTCGATGTTGTTCTTAAAGCAGCGGGCCAGTCAAAACTAGCAGTAGTTAAACTCGTTAAAGAATTAACTGGTCTTGGTCTGAAAGAAGCCAAAGCAGTTGTTGATGAGGCTCCTAAAGCAATTAAAGAAAAAGTATCCAAAGACGAAGCAGAAGCGCTTAAAGGTCAATTGGAAGAAGCTGGAGCAGAAGTTGAAATTAAATAATCGCAATCAGACCTTATGCAATAAGGTTATTTGGTTTAGAATCTTGTCCCGAAATTTCGGGGTGGGATTCTAAACCTTTTTGTGTATTTATGTTTTATATAATTTAACTTGTATAAATAAATACATGTATAAAAATTTAAAAAAAGAGAGGATAAGTTTTGCCTCCACACAAACAAGGTTTGATTACCCTGACTTCCTGGAAGTACAAATTAAATCATTTATCGATTTTTTTCAGTTAAACACAACGCCCGAGAAGCGGAAGGAGGAAGGATTGCATAGTGTGTTCGTAGAGAATTTTCCGATTACAGACACACGTAACAATTTTGTCCTTGAATTCATCGACTACCAGGTCGATCCTCCGCGTTACAGCATTGATGAATGTATCGAGCGTGGGTTAACGTTTAGCGTGCCGTTAAAAGCAAAATTGAAACTCTACTGTACCGATCCGGAACACGAGGATTTTGATACAGTGGTGCAGGATGTATATCTGGGTACAGTGCCGTACATGACTGATAAAGGTACCTTTATAATTAATGGTGCCGAACGTGTTATTGTATCGCAGTTGCACAGGTCGCCCGGAGTATTTTTTGGCCAGAGTTTGCATGCCAATGGCACTAAACTTTATTCGGCGCGAATTATCCCGTTCAAAGGGTCGTGGATCGAATTTGCAACCGACATCAACAGTGTTATGTTTGCGTATATCGACAGGAAAAAGAAATTGCCTGTTACCACACTTTTGCGCGCTATCGGATATGAAAGTGATAAAGATATTCTTGAAATATTTAATCTGGCCGACGAAATCAAGGTATCAAAAACAGGGTTGAAAAAAGTCGTTGGCCGAAGATTGGCAGCCCGCGTTTTAAAATCGTGGGTAGAAGACTTTGTTGATGAAGATACCGGTGAAGTGGTTTCAATCGAACGTAATGAAGTAATTATCGATCGTGAAACCATTATCGAGGAAGATCATATTGATGAAATACTGGAGTCTGGTGTCAAAACCATTTTGCTTCATAAAGAAGATCAAAATCAACAGGATTTTGCCATCATTTATAACACCTTGCAAAAAGATCCGTGTAACTCCGAAAAAGAAGCAGTGCTTCACATTTACCGGCAGTTGCGTAATGCGGAGCCACCGGATGAAACAACCGCCAGAGACGTTATCGATAAGTTGTTCTTTTCAGACAAACGATACGATTTGGGCGAAGTTGGGCGTTACCGGATCAATAAAAAATTAGGGCTGAATGTCGATTCCGATATTCGGGTTCTAACTAAGGAAGATATTATTGAAATTATTAAATATCTTATTCAGCTGGTTAATTCAAAAACAGATGTTGATGATATCGACCACCTGAGTAACCGTCGTGTACGTACCGTTGGAGAACAAATGTACAATCAGTTCGGAGTTGGACTGGCCCGTATGGCCCGTACAATTCGCGAGCGGATGAATGTGCGTGACAATGAGGTTTTCACACCAATTGATCTTATCAATTCAAAAACTTTATCGTCGGTTATTAATTCATTCTTCGGAACAAATGCACTTTCGCAGTTTATGGATCAAACCAATCCACTGGCCGAAATGACTCACAAACGCCGGATGTCGGCGCTCGGACCAGGTGGTTTATCCCGTGAAAGGGCAGGATTCGAAGTGCGCGACGTACATTACACTCACTACGGGCGGCTTTGTCCGATTGAAACTCCGGAAGGTCCAAACATCGGTTTGATTTCTTCGTTGTGTGTATTTGCAAAAATTACCGACCTGGGATTTATCTCAACTCCTTACCGGAAAGTTGAAAATGGTACAGTGGATCTTTCGGATGATGGTGCTGTTTATTTAACTGCCGAAGAAGAAGAAGGCAAAATTATAGCACAGGCGAATGCTCCAATCAGCCCCGATGGTGAATTTCTGAATCAGAAAGTAAAATCAAGGCTGGATGGTGATTACCCGTTGGTTGACAAGGAAAACGTAGATTTAATGGATGTTGGTCCAAACCAGATTGCATCGGTTGCCGCATCACTAATCTCATTCCTTGAACATGATGATGCCAACAGGGCTTTGATGGGATCGAACATGATGCGCCAGGCAGTGCCGCTGCTTCGTCCGGAAGCTCCGATTGTCGGCACCGGGCTGGAAGGCAGAGCTGCTTCAGATTCAAGAGTGCTTGTAAAGGCCGAATTTGATGGAGTAGTTGAATATGTTGATGCCAACCAGATAATTGTTCGTTACGATATAACCGACGAAGACAGATTTGTAAGTTTTGATCCGGAAGTAGTTACCTATAAACTTCCGAAATACGCAAAATCAAACCAGGGAACAACTATTGATTTGGTGCCGATTGTTCGTAAAGGTCAGCGCATTTCAAAAGGTGAAATTCTTTCGCAGGGATATGCAACCGAGCAAGGCGAACTGGCATTGGGCCGGAATCTTATGGTGGCATTTATGCCCTGGCAGGGTTACAATTACG
This sequence comes from uncultured Prolixibacteraceae bacterium, assembly GCA_963771595.1. Lineage (GTDB taxonomy): Bacteria > Bacteroidota > Bacteroidia > Bacteroidales > Prolixibacteraceae > CAVYUC01. Next base: position 101,152 of record CAVYUC010000019.1, read on the forward strand.
AAGATGCCATTGTGATCTCGGAACGCATCGTGCGCGAAGATGTTTTCACCTCCGTTCATGTTGACGAATATACGCTTGAAGTTCGTGATACAAAAAGAGGCTTGGAAGAGTTTACTTCCGATATTCCGAATGTAAGCGAAGAAGCAACAAAAAATCTCGATGAAAATGGATTGATCCGCATTGGTGCCGATGTAAAACCAGGAGATATTCTCATTGGAAAAATTACACCAAAAGGCGAATCGGATCCTTCACCCGAGGAAAAACTGCTGCGTGCAATTTTCGGTGATAAGGCAGGTGATGTAAAAGATGCATCATTAAAAGCTTCGCCTTCATTATCGGGTATTGTAATCGATAAAAAGTTGTTCTCCAGAGTTGCAAAAGATAAAAAAGGAAAACAGGGCACAAAATCACTTCTCGATCAGATTGATGAAAGATTTGAAAAAGAAGTTTTAGCGCTCCGTCAAAAACTGGAAGATAAGCTTTTTACCCTTGTAAGCGGAAAAACCTCGCAGGGTGTAAAAGATTACTACGGCACAGAAATTATTACAAAAGGAGTAAAATTCACGCTGAAACAATTGCAGGAAGTTGATTACCTGACAATCAATCCATCAAAATGGACAACTGATAAAGACAAGAATGATCTTGTTTTCAGGTTAATCAACAACTATATAATGAAATACAAGGAGGCGGAAGCAATTTCGCGCCGCGACCGGTATAATATTACTATTGGCGATGAATTACCAGCCGGTATTATTCAGCTGGCAAAAATTTACATTGCCAAAAAACGGAAACTCCAGATTGGAGATAAAATGGCAGGCCGCCACGGAAACAAAGGTATTGTTTCGCGGGTTGTGCGACAGGAAGATATGCCGTTTCTATCTGATGGAACACCGGTTGACATTGTATTGAACCCGCTGGGGGTGCCGTCAAGGATGAACCTGGGGCAGATTTACGAAACTGTTTTAGGCTGGGCCGGAAAAGAGCTGGGAGTTAAATTTGCAACTCCGATTTTCGACGGTGCAACTCTTGAACAAATTTCAGAATATACCGAAAAAGCAGGTATTCCAAGTTACGGAAAAACATACCTGATTGACGGTGAAACAGGTGAGCCTTTCGATCAGCCGGCAACCGTGGGTATCATTTATATGATGAAACTGGGACACATGGTCGAAGACAAAATGCATGCACGTTCCATTGGTCCGTATTCACTGATTACACAGCAACCTCTTGGTGGAAAAGCACAATTTGGAGGTCAGCGTTTTGGTGAAATGGAAGTTTGGGCGCTTGAAGCATTTGGCGCTTCACATATCCTTCAGGAAATCCTGACCGTTAAATCGGATGATGTTATGGGAAGGGCAAAAGCATACGAAGCTATTGTAAAAGGTGAGCCAATGCCACAGCCCGGCATTCCTGAGTCGCTCAATGTATTGCTCCACGAACTCCGGGGCCTTGGCCTTAGCATACGCATGGAGTAGTATTGTAATACTTTATAAGAACAGGTTCTGTTTTAATGATTTTTAAATAAAATTATGGCATTCAGAAAAGAAAACAAAGCAAAAGGGGGTTTCTCCAAAATTTCAATCAGCCTTTCTTCTCCCGAAGAAATTCTGGAAAGATCGTTTGGTGAAGTTTTGAAACCCGAAACAATAAATTACAGAACATACAAACCGGAAAGAGATGGCTTGTTCTGCGAACGTATTTTTGGTCCGGTAAAAGATTACGAATGCCATTGCGGAAAATACAAACGTATCCGTTACAAGGGTATCGTTTGCGACCGTTGTGGTGTGGAAGTAACCGAGAAAAAAGTACGCCGCGAAAGAATGGGGCACATTTCACTTGTTGTCCCGGTGGCGCATATCTGGTATTTCAGATCGCTGCCCAACAAAATCGGATATTTGCTTGGATTGCCAACAAAAAAGCTGGATTCAATTATTTATTACGAACGTTATGTAGTAATAAATGCAGGAGTTACTGCTTCAAACGGGGTAAAACAACTAGATTTTCTGACAGAGGAAGAATACCTTGACATTGTTGATGCATTGCCGAAAGAAAATCACCTTCTCGATGATGACGATCCAAATAAATTCATCGCCAAAATGGGTGCTGAAGCTCTGTTTGAGATTTTGACCCGTCTCGATTTGGATGATTTATCCTATACTTTGAGGCACAAGGCAAATACCGAAACCTCGCAACAGAGAAAAAACGAAGCATTAAAACGTCTTCAGGTTGTTGAAGCGTTCAGGGCAAGCAAAAACCTGAACCGGCCCGAGTGGATGATTGTTCGCGTTGTGCCGGTTATCCCGCCCGATTTGCGGCCGCTGGTTCCGCTGGATGGCGGCAGGTTTGCAACATCCGATTTGAATGATCTTTACCGCAGGGTTATCATCCGTAATAATCGTTTAAAACGGTTGATAGAGATTAAAGCTCCCGAAGTAATTCTGCGGAATGAAAAACGAATGCTGCAGGAAGCTGTAGATTCGTTATTCGATAATTCACGAAAAGTTAATGCTGTTAAAACTGAAAATAACCGCCCGCTGAAATCACTTTCTGACAGTTTGAAAGGAAAACAGGGACGTTTCCGTCAGAATCTTCTGGGAAAACGTGTCGATTATTCAGCTCGTTCGGTTATTGTAGTGGGGCCAAAACTGAAAGTTCACGAATGCGGGCTTCCAAAAGATATGGCTGCCGAACTTTACAAACCTTTTATTATCCGAAAGTTAATTGAAAGGGGAATTGTAAAAACAGTAAAATCAGCGAAAAAAATAGTCGATCGCAAAGATCCGGTGGTTTGGGAAATCCTGGAAAATGTGTTAAAAGGGCATCCGGTAATGCTAAACCGTGCACCCACACTGCACCGTTTGTCTATTCAGGCTTTTCAGCCGGTTTTAATCGAAGGAAAAGCAATTCAGCTTCACCCGCTGGTTTGTACAGGTTTTAATGCTGACTTCGATGGTGACCAGATGGCGGTTCACCTCCCGCTGGGAAATGCCGCGGTTCTGGAAGCACAGCTTTTGATGCTCGCTTCACATAACCTGCTGAACCCTGCCAACGGAGCGCCTATTCAGGTTCCGTCGCAGGACATGGTACTTGGTCTGTATTATATGACCAATGCCCGCAAAGGTTCCCCGCGCGAAGGAATGACATTCTATTCGCCCGAAGAAGTGATTATTGCTTATTCCGAAAAAGTTATCGGTCTTCATACTATTGTCAAAGTAAAAGTTGAAGACGTTGACGAAAATGGAGAATACTTCAAACATATTATTGAAACGACAGTCGGACGTGTGCTTTTCAATGAATGGGTTCCACGCAAAGTGGGTTACATTAACCAGTTGCTGACTAAAAAATCATTAAGGACCATCATTTCCGATGTTTTTAAACGGTGTGGAAACGCTGAAACTGTTGGATTTTTGGATGCAATTAAAGATTTGGGTTACAACATGGCGTACCGCGGTGGTTTGTCGTTCAACCTGGATGATGTAATTATTCCGGTTGACAAAGAAAGTATTGTCGGAGACGGATATGTTGAAGTTGAAGAAGTTATAAATAACTATAACATGGGATTTATAACTAACAACGAACGCTACAATCAGGTAATTGATATCTGGACACATGCCAACTCCAAACTTACACATTCGGTAATGAAAACATTAAGTACCGATAAGCAGGGATTTAATTCCATTTACATGATGCTTGATTCCGGAGCCCGTGGTTCAAAGGAACAAATCAGGCAGTTGTGCGGAATGAGGGGATTGATGGCAAAACCACAGAAATCAGGATCAACCGGTTCTCAGATTATTGAAAACCCGATTCTTGCCAACTTTAAAGAAGGCCTTTCAGTATTGGAGTATTTTATTTCTACTCACGGTGCCCGTAAAGGTTTGGCCGATACTGCCTTAAAAACAGCTGACGCCGGATATTTAACCCGTCGTTTGGTCGATGTTTCTCAGGATGTAATTATTTCGGAAGAAGATTGCGGAACTTTGCGAGGCTTGCTGGCAAATGCCATCAAAAACGACGAGGAAGTTGTTGCTTCACTATTCGACAGGATTATAGGCCGTACTTCGGTTCACGATATTTACCACCCGCTGAACGGAGATTTGATTGTAAAATCGGGCGATACAATTACCGAAGAAGTTGCCCAGGCAATTGAAGATTCACCGATTGAAACCGTTGAAATTCGTTCGGTGCTGACCTGCGAATCGAAGGTTGGAGTTTGCGGCAAATGCTATGGCCGTAACCTTGCCACCGGTAACATGGTTCAGAAAGGTGAAGCAGTTGGTGTTATTGCTGCCCAGTCGATTGGTGAGCCGGGAACACAGCTTACACTGCGTACATTCCACGTGGGAGGTATTGCCGGAAACATTTCGGCACAATCTACCGTTGAGGCAAAATACGATGGTTATGTCGAAATCGAAGAACTGCGGGCAGTCGAAAACAAATCTGAAGATGGTTCATCCATTGACGTTGTTGTTAGTCGTCTGGCAGAGCTGAAAATTATTGATAAAAATACCCAGATTCCACTTTCAACCCACACGATTCCTTACGGTTCAAAACTGTATGTGAAAAACGGGGATGAAATCCGGAAAGGGAAACTGATTTGTGAATGGGATCCGTTTAATGGTGTAATTATCACTGAATTCGATGGTAAAATTGAATTCGAAAACCTGATCGAAAATATTACTTTCCGCGAAGAATCGGACGAACAGACCGGCTACAGCGAAAAAGTAATCATTGAAACCAGGGATAAAACCAAAAACCCGACATTGAAAATTATGGGTAAAGACGGAGAAATGATTCGTTCCTATAACCTTCCTGTTGGTGGTCATATTTCGGTAATGCAGGGGCAGGAAGTTAAAGCCGGAACTGTACTGGTGAAAATTCCAAGGGCTGCCGGTAAAGCAGGCGATATCACAGGTGGTTTACCACGTGTAACAGAGCTTTTCGAAGCACGTAATCCCTCGAATCCGGCCGTAGTTTCTGAAATTGACGGTGAAGTGTCTCTGGGTAAAATCAAACGTGGTAACCGCGAAATTATCATTACCTCAAAAACCGGTGATGTTAAAAAATACCTGGTACCGCTTTCAAAACAGATTCTGGTGCAGGAGAATGACTATATCCGTGCAGGAATTCCGCTTTCCGACGGTGCAACCACTCCTTCCGATATCCTGGCTATTAAAGGCCCGACAGCGGTTCAGAGTTATATTTTGAACGAAGTACAGGATGTTTACCGGATGCAGGGTGTAAAAATTAACGACAAGCATTTCGAGGTGATTATTCGTCAGATGATGCGGAAAGTTGAGATTGACGATCCGGGCGATACCCGCTTCCTTGAAAAACAGGTGGTTGATAAAAACGAATTCCTTTCGGAAAACGACTGGATTTGGAACAAAAAAGTAGTTATCGATCCGGGTGATGCAGAGGGACTGAAGTCGGGCCAGATTATTTCTGCCCGTCGTTTGCGCGATGAAAATTCTCAGTTAAGAAGAAAAGACAAAAAGCTGGTGGAATCGCGCGATGCCATTTCTGCAACTTCAAGTCAGGTGCTGCAGGGTATTACCAAAGCGGCACTGCAAACAAGAAGCTGGTTGTCGGCAGCCTCATTCCAGGAAACGACAAAAGTTCTGAATGAAGCAGCTATTAACGGCAAAACTGATTACCTCGACGGATTGAAGGAAAACGTAATTTGCGGACACCTCATTCCGGCCGGTACAGGTTTAAAAGAATACAAAAATCTTGTTGTTGGTTCAAAAGAAGAATACGACAGGTTAATTGATACGAAAAAGAATATTTAAGCTGAAAAATCATGGAAGACAAAACAAAACAACAGCAGTTGAATATTGAACTCAACGAAGAAGTGGCACAGGGTATTTACTCAAATCTTGCAGTGATTACCCATTCCAGCTCCGAATTTGTTGTGGATTTTGTCCGGATTATGCCAGGGATTCCAAAAGCAAATGTGAAATCGCGGATTATTTTAACTCCGGAACATGCGAAACGTTTATTAATGGCTTTGCAGGATAATATCAAGAAATTTGAATCCATTCACGGGCCAATTAAAAATGTACCCCCGGGGTCCGATCCGCTCATGCCACCTATGAATTTTGGCGGCCCGGCAGCGCAGGCTTAAACTATTTATAAAGAACTTTAAAAAAAGGAAATCAGCAATGGTTTCCTTTTTTTATTACTACTCTTTTTAAAATCGCATATTGCTTTTTTCCCTCTTTCAAATTATAGCCAAATCCTCTTTTGGGAAAGATTGTTTAAGCTGAAAATAATGTTCAGAATTATTCCGACACTTAAAAAAATATGGCTGGTATCCAGTTTCACAAAAAGAGACATTTTAAAATGAAATATGACCTTCTACCTACTCGAATAGCAAAAGTGCTATTGCACAAGGTTATAATCTTTAATCAGTAAACTTGCAGATAAGTTTAATTTGTTTGCCAGGCGTCTAATCATATCAACTGTCAGTCTCCGCTTACGATTTAATATTTCTGAAACTCGACTTTTCCCGCCAATTTCATTTATCAAATCAACCTGCTTGAGGCCTAGCTCTTCCATCCTAATCTTAATAGCCTCAATCGGGTCGGGTGCATCGATTGGATAATGTTTGTTTTCGTAGTCGTCAACCATTAGTCCAAGTATCTCAAGTTCGTCACTCTCAGGAGTATCAAGCTCTGCATCAAAGATCACTTCGAGTCTTTTCAATGCTTCATTATAATCCGCCTCTGTCTTAATCGGTTTAATGTCCATAATAATCAATTTTAAATACTATTTGCGTCAATTTTATCGTAATCCGTATGAGTGCCTATGAATCGCACAAATGCTAATTGATGGTCGAAATTGAAATTAATCACTAGTCGGTATGAATTACCTTTAATGTTAAAAACAATCCTGCTGTCTTTTAGTACACTTGCATTTGCATAACTCTGTTTTACATCATTTGGCGTTTTCCAATCTGAATTCATCGCTGTATCATACCAGGTTTTTAGATACTGCTCCGAATCAGGATGCTTTTCCCAAAACTCTTTCAGCGTACTTTTTGCAAATATTCTTTTCATAGTTCTCAATCCGGGAACAAAGATATGACGAAATTCTCAATTCGGGAACTTTTTCTTTGGTAAATGCTCATTGAGTTATTTTTGCTATCGGTTCAGTGCAAGTTTTCGGGGCGCGAAAAGACTGAATTCAGATTTTCAACATCTTTACCCTGACCTTTAAAGGGAAATTCGCTGAAAATCGATAAGCTCTTCAAAGACTCCTTCAGGGAATTTAGGGGTTTTTTACTTTTCGGAATAAAACTCATTCTTCATCATTAAAAACAGTGCCATGATAAGATTAAACTTATTCTAAATAACACCGTTGGGATAACTTCAGGATTTTTTGGAAGTTTTGGGTGGATTGTTTTAAAGTCACTGCCGCAAAGGGTTTAGCTACATTGGATTTTGCAGTGGTGCCGATTTAAACTTTTATTGCAGCGAAAGAAGGTGTTTTTTTGCTGTGCTTTGCAGACTTCGTTTTGATTTGTACAGGTTCAATATTTATATTTGCTGCTTTTCTGGCAAAAATCAGAGAAAATTTTTGTTCTCCCCCAGGCAATGAAGACTGAATTTTAAATAAATCAATAATTAATGAAGACTTACAAGATTATTGTTTTGGCCAAACAGGTCCCCGATACAAGGAATGTTGGCAAAGATGCAATGAAGGCTGACGGGACGGTTAACAGGGCGGTACTTGCTGCTATTTTCAATCCTGAAGATTTAAACGCACTGGAACAGGCGCTGCGGATAAAAGACCAGTATCCGGGTACAACAGTAAAAATACTGACTATGGGGCCCGGACGTGCTGCAGATGTTATTCGTGAAGGATTGTATCGGGGCGCTGATGGCGGTATTCTGCTAACCGATCGCGCCTTTGCCGGTTCCGATACACTGGCTACTTCGTACGCGCTCGGGCAGGCACTGAAAAAAATGGGTAAAATAGACCTGATAATTGCAGGTCGCCAGGCCATTGATGGAGATACCGCACAGGTGGGGCCGCAGGTGGCCGAAAAACTGAAAATGCTCCAGGTAACTTATGTAGAGGAGGTAACCGAACTGAAAGGCAACACCATCGTTTTAAAACGCAGGCTCGACAGGGGCGTGGAAACTGTAAAATGCACCCTGCCGCTGGTAATGACAGTGAATGGCACAGCAGCCGAATGCAGGGCACGAAATGCAAAGTTGCTGATGAAATTCAAACGTGCAAAAACAGTTACCGAACTGCAGAAGGAAAACGAAGATTATACCCATTTGTATAACGACCGCCCGGATTTAAATATTCCTGAATGGACGGTAAACGATATCGAAACCGATGCTTCTCAGCTAGGCCTTTCCGGTTCGCCAACCAAAGTTAAAGCCATTGAAAGCGTAGTGCTTCAGGCAAAAGATTCGAAAGTTATTTCCGCTTCCGATACAGATATTGAAGAAATGATGGTGGAACTTATTAAAAGTCACACAATCGGTTAGTTGTCCTTGTAAATATTTATACTATGAGTAACGTATTTGTTTATTGCGAAATAGAAGACGGCCAGGTAGCCGAAGTAAGCCAGGAGCTGCTGACAAAAGGAAGAACCCTGGCAAATGAACTGAACTGTAAACTGGAAGCAATTGCTATCGGGCATCAGCTGGATGATATTGCCGGGCAGATAATACCATACGGTGTTGATACACTCTATATTGCCGACGATAAGCGGTTGTATCCGTACCAAACCCTGCCACATACTTCCATCATTGTAAAGCTGTTTGAGGAAGAACAGCCGCAGATTGCCCTGATGGGCGCTTCATCCATTGGCCGTGACCTGGGGCCCCGCGTTTCATCGGCGCTGCACAGCGGGTTAACCGCCGATTGTACAAGCCTCATTATTGGCGAACATTTCGATAAAAAGGCAGATAAAAATTACCAAAATCTTTTATACCAGATTCGTCCGGCTTTTGGTGGAAATATCATTGCCACCATTATCAATCCTGACTGTCGCCCGCAAATGGCCACTGTCCGCGAAGGGGTAATGAAAAAGAACATCCTCGACCCGAAATACAAAGGAAAAATTGTAAATCTCGATGTTTCGAAATATGTAAGCGATGCTGATTTTGTTGTGGAAGTGATTGAGCGGCATATCGAAAAAAGCAAGCTGAATATTAAAGGATCGCCAATTGTTGTTGCCGGAGGTTATGGCGTTGGTTCAAAAGTAAATTTTAAACTGCTGCACGAACTTGCCGAAGTTCTGGGCGGAGAAGTTGGTGCATCACGCGCTGCTGTTGATGCAGGTTATGCTGAACACGAAAGGCAAATTGGCCAGACTGGTTTAACTGTTCGCCCAAAACTATATATTGCCTGCGGAATTTCAGGGCAGATTCAGCACCGTGCCGGAATGGAACAATCGGCCCAGATTATAGCAATCAATACTGATCCTGAAGCTCCGATTAACTCCATCGCTGATTATGTTATCACAGGAGATATTGCTGAAATCATCCCAAAAATGATTAAGTATTACAAGAAGAATTCAAAATAATTGCCTCTCCCGGCCTCTCCAAAGGAGAGGAGAGAAGAAAATAAATTTTATACAATGAATTTAATATGGCCTTATCAGCAAAAATCCCTCCTTTTCGGGGAGATTACGTGGGGCTTAAAAGCAATAAATAATGGCAAATTTTTATACAGATAACAGCGAACTGAAATTTCATTTGAACCACCCGTTGATGGAAAAAATCGTTCGGTTAAAAGAACGTAATTTTTCATTTAAAGATAAATTCCCGTTTGCACCACTCGATTATGAAGATGCAGTGGACAGTTACGAGCGCGTGCTTGAAATAGTAGGTGAAATTTGTGGTGAAATTATTTCGCCTAATGCTGAAAGCATTGATGCAGAAGGGCCGCAGGTAGTCGACGGCCACGTGATTTATGCCCGTGGAACTGCCGACAACATCAAAGCGCTGAACCAGGCCGGTTTAATGGGCATGTCACTTCCGTATAAATACGAAGGGTTGAATTTTCCGATTGTACCTTATATTATGGCTGCCGATATTGTTTCGCGTGCTGATGCAGGTTTCGTAAATATCTGGGGATTGCAGGACTGTGCCGAAACCATCAACGAGTTTGCTTCGGAAGAACAAAAGGAAAAATACCTGCCGCGCGTGTGCAACGGTGATACAATGGCCATGGATTTAACCGAACCGGATGCAGGTTCCGATTTGCAGGCGGTTCAGTTGAAAGCAACCTGGGACGAAAAAAATAAAATCTGGTGGTTAAACGGCGTAAAACGATTTATTACAAACGGCGATGGCGACATTTCGCTGGTGCTTGCACGGTCTGAGCCCGGAACAAAAGACGGCCGGGGACTTTCCATGTTTATTTACGACAAACAGAACGGCGGAGTAACAGTTCGCCGGATTGAGCATAAAATGGGAATTATCGGTTCACCCACCTGTGAGTTGGTTTTTAAAGATGCACCGGCCGAATTGGTAGGTTCACGAAAAATGGGCCTCATAAAATACGTAATGGCCCTGATGAATGGCGCCCGCCTCGGAATCGCTGCCCAATCAGTTGGTGTTTGCGAGGCTGCTTACCGCGAAGCGCTGGAATATGCAAAAGAACGAATGCAGTTTGGCAAAGCAATAATCCGGTTTCCGGCGGTGTACGAAATGCTGTCGCTGATGAAGGCAAAACTGGATGCCTCCAGAACTTTATTGTACGAAACTGCCCGGTTTGTGGATATGTACAAAACTTATCAGCACATTTCGGAAGAACGTGCCCTCGAAAAAGAAGAACGCAACGAGATGAAATATTACCAGCGGCTGGCCGATATTTTTACTCCGCTTGTTAAAGGAATGGCCAGCGAATACAGCAACCAGCTGGCTTATGATGCTGTTCAGATTCATGGAGGTTCTGGATTTATGAAAGATTACCCGGTGGAACGAATTTACCGCGATGCGCGAATAACTTCCATTTACGAAGGAACTACCCAGCTGCAGGTGGTGGCTGCAATCCGCGGAGTTACAACAGGAGCATTTCTTAACCAAATCAGGTTTTACGAGGCGCAAAAAATATCACCGCAGCTGGAATACCTGAAACGTTCATTAATTATTCTGACCGAAGAATTCGAGCAGGCAGTGAAAAAAGTAACTTCAACCGACGATAATGAATTTATTGATTTCCATGCCCGCCGTTTGGTGGAAATGGCCGGTCATATCATTATGAGCTATTTGTTGCTTTTGGATACCAACCGCGATGAATCGTTTCTTAAATCAGCCAAAAACTATATTAATTTTGCAAAAGCACAGGTAAAAGCAAATGCCGAATTCATACGCGTTTCCGAATTGAGCGATTTGGGTACGTACAAATATGAGTTGTAGTTTTTTTTAGTTTTATAATACTGAAAGCCATCTTTCTCCGGAACGATGGCTTTTGTTTTTTATTCATTTTAAATAGTCCTGTACGCTTTTTTAATGATGGTTAAATTTTTGCTTTTCCGGTTCGGAATTGTGTTCAGAAATTTCTAATTTTAGGCAGAAACTAAAATCTAAAACCAGGAATATTACATCAAACTAAACGTCGTACCTTAACTAAACATACCATTATGAGCCGAAAATCACGAAAGAAAAAAGTAAACGGGAAACAGCAAAAACAAAATGAATCCGCCGTTCGAAATGCATTTTTCAAATCCTTGAAAAAAATATTGGAAGTCAATGGCTGCGGCGAAGTTTACACCATTCTGCCTGATACGACCAAAAAGGCTTTGTTTGAAATCAGAAGTAAATCACTTAAAATACGTTGTGATGGTGACACCGGACTTTCTGCGGAGAAACTGAAAGATTTGAAAGAACAGCTGGATGAAGAATTTCGGAATATACAGATAACTATTGGTAAGAACGGAAATTCCATTTCACTTAAATTGTTTTACTCAATGGGGATTTTGCTGTTTGTATTGCAGGCATGGCTGGAAGAAAAACGTTTTGGGAAAACAAACAAGGCGTTTGATTTGATGAAAGAAAAAATGGATATTACGGAAGCGGAAAGGGAAGCCAATAAGGAAGTGACTGTTTTGGCATTCTTTTTTGGTGGCATTTTTTCTGACTTCACCAAACGTTTGATTACAATTGAACCGGAACTTGTTAAATTATCGAAATCATTATCAAATGAAGGATTGCAGCTGACAGTTAAAGGAGAGGCGATAGAATCACGAATGTTTGTTGTAAACAAACTTCCAAGACCTGCTTTTCGGGTGGGGTCATTGCTTTCATTTTCGGTAAACTGGTGCAGCGTTAATCGTTCTTTGTTCGAAAAATCTTCAAACTTAAGCTCTGAAATCCCTGTTTTCATTCAGTCGCATGCGTTAAAACGGATGGAAGAGCGGCTGGATAGCATAGCTCCATGTCATTCATACGGATACGTTTTTATTTCGCTGGAAAAGCCAAAAGTAACCTGGTTTAGAGGTTCACTTCTTGTGGATTTTATTTTTGCCAACAAAAAACTTGGTTACCTGGTAGTTGAAATAATAGAAAATGCATTGCTTATAAAAACCTTTCTGCTTTTAACCCATGACAACACACCCGAAGGTGAAAAACTTAAAGAATTGACCGGCCTTTCGAAATTTGACATTCAGTACTGGGCTATTGACAGGATAAGTACGTTTGCAAATTCAGATTTGGGTGACAATGAGGAATTGAAATCATTGTTTGAGCAGGCAGGTTGCGGCAACCTTTTAAATAATGAAGTGTTAATACGTCCCGGAAAAGAGGATTTAAAACATCTTGCCGGCAATTTCTTCAGTTATTTAAATCCTGAAATACCGTTTGCAAACCTGACTGTTGATTTATCAGAATCTGAGATGGCAACAACTGAGAATACTGCTGCAAACTTATTGACCTAAGTTCCAATGTTTTATTTCTTTTTCTTTTTCCGGGGTTTTGGTTCAGGTAATTCATTAACTGTAACCCGCACCAATTCACTCAGCCAGTCCCGATCTTCAAGTTTGTCTTCAATCAGAAAATAAAACTTTGCACCTGTATATGGCGGCGCTTCAACAACATCCTGGATAAATGTCCTGCCTTCGTTTGTAGGTTTAATAAATAATTTGTTGTCGCAGACTAATCCAAACAATTTTTTATCGGAAAAAACCCCGAATTCTCCAAACATATGGCGGAAGGTGATATTTCCAGCATTTTCGATTTGGTCAACTACAAACTCAACAAATTCTTTATCAGATGCCATAATGTTTTTTTCGAAGAAGTTTATAATGATGTGGTTATTTTTTCAATTGGTCCGGAATCATTCAGTTTTATATTCTTTTAAATAACAGAAAAAAGCAGTCCCTTTATCTGGTTCGCTTTCCACTTCGATACGACCGCCGTTTTTGCGGATAATATTTTTAACAATGTACAAACCCATTCCCGTGCCTTCTGCCGCGGAAGTAAACCGGCGAAATGGTTTGAAAAGGTTATCACCTGCAGCTTTTAAATTTATTCCCATTCCATTGTCGCTGACGGTAAAAAGCACATGTTCATCCTGCCTTTTTGCTGAAATCCGGACCAGTGGATTTTCCTGGTTTGCCGAATATTTTATGGCGTTGGAAACCAGGTTGCGCAAAATGCTGATAAAATGGGATTCCACATAATTTATTTCGGGCACAGCGTTAAAGTCGGTTTCTATTTTTCCTTTGTAGTTTTCAATGTGCGATGCCAGCTCTTCCGAAACTTCTCTCCATGCTTCGCTGAACCTGATTTTTTTAACCACCAGCTGATCCTGGGTTTGAAGGCTGACGGTTTCCAGCAGTCCTTCCACAGTCCGTTGCAGTCGTACGGTAACCGGCGCCAGCAGGTCGAAAAGCTGCATTTTGTTTTCAATACTGGTTTGGTCCGAAATCAGTTCAATTATCCGCAACAGGTTGGCAATGGGTGAACGCAAATCGTGGGCAGCAATCTGCACAAAATCTTCGAGAACTTCATTAACTCTGATTAGATGGGCATTGTTTTCCTGCAGTTGCTGCTCTATTTTTTTTCGCTCAGTAATATCAAGGTTAATACCGGCCCACGATATGATTTTTCCGTTTTCATCGCGCACCGGTATTCCACGGGCGAGAACAATGCGCACTTCGCCTTTTCTGTCGGTAAATTGATGTTCGTGTTCAAATGGTTCGCCGGTATTTACAGACTGAAGCCATAAATCAAGTACTTCCTGCCGTTGCTCAGGCACCAGATTATCAAGCCAGCCGAATTCCTGAATTTCTTCAAACGATTTACCAACCAGCCGGCAAAATGAATCGCTGATGTAGGTTGCCTTTCCTTCGGCATCGGCTGCCCACACACCGTAGTCAACAGCTTCACCCATTAATCGGTACCGCTGTTCTGAAATGGCAAGAGCCTGTTTTTCGCGGGCCAGCTGGGTGATTAACATATCACGTTCGGCCTCGGCATATTTTTGTTCGGTAATATCGCGGGCAACAATTACAGCCCCTGTTATATTGTTTTCGCTGTTGCGTATGGGTGCAAAACTGAAACTTCCGACCCATGTTTCGCCGGTATCTTTTCGCCGGATGGTATATTCGGTGTTTGTCACAACTTCGCCCCGCAGCGCTCTTGGAATAGCCCACTGTTCAACCGGCGCAGGATGGCCATCCGGTAAAAAAACGTCCAGTATATCCGGATATTCCGAAAAAGTAGCCGAGCATTCCTCCTTGTTTGCAAACCGGTGAAATTCGGCAAAAGCATCATTGAAACTGATTAAATTACCTTCTGTGTCAGAAATAAAAACGGCATCGGTTGTGCTTGAAAGTGCGGCTTCAAGCTGATTGCGACTTTTCAGCAACTCTTCCTGTATTTCTTTCCGCTCGCGGATGTCAATTCCAATTCCAATCAGCCTGTCATCATTTAAGCTGACATTGGCCCAAAGTGTTTCAATGGCTGCTTGGTTTTTACCGGTCATAATTAATTCTTTGAACCCGGGCTGCAATGTCCGCATATATTCTGCAACTTCTTTACGGTAATCCGGATCGGGATAAACCAGTTCCATTATGTCTTTTTGTTCCCAATCCTGTTGTGTCCATCCGGTAATTTTTTCAAATTCACTGTTCAGGCTCACCTTGTTAAGTTCAGGATCGTAAATTGAAATCATTGCAGGCACTGTATCAAATATTGCCTGTAATAAGGCATGTTCACTTTTTAACTTGTTGTTAAGTTCCACTCTTTCAGTAATATCCTGAAATGTAGTAAGAATGGTTTGGCCTGAGCTTGTTTTCAGCAATTCAGATGAAACAAGCACATTTAATTCCTTGCCGGCGTGATTCCTGACGTTCATTTCCAGGTTTTTTACCGTCCCTTTTTCTTTCAGTATCTGAATCATTTTATCTCTGTCATCCGGCGAAACATATAAATCGAGGTCCAGTGTGCTTTTGCCGATGACTTCATCGCGGGTAAGCCGGGTCAGTTCCAGAAAACTTTTATTTATGTCCAAAATAACACCGTCTTCCAGATTGCTTAAAACCAAACTGTTTGGGTTCGACCTGAAAACACTTGCAAATTTCTCTTCGTTGCGCCTCACTTCTTCTTCGGCCTTTTTTCGCTCAGTAATATCATGAATGATGGAAAACAGCAACATTTTATCATTCGATTTAAAGGAAGAGGAATAAACCTCGACCCACCGTTTTTGGTTATCAGCCAGCCGGTGCTGAAAAATAAAATGACTTTGTTTCTTGTTGAGGACTTTTTCCTTTTCCTGTTTCACTTCTTCAGGAGACAAAACATTAATATTCTGAATTTCCAGATTAAGCAATTCCTCCCGTGGGTATTTATAAAATTCTACCGCAGCATCATTTGCATCGATTATTGCTCCGGAAACGGGTTCTATTAAAAGCATGACAGCTTTGTGCGATTGCAGCATGGAGCGAAAAAACTGGAGGTTAATCTGATTAACTTCCTGTTTTAAGCTGGCATTTTCCTTTTCCAGATTTTTAATGTATTGTTCAGAATGAGTCATATTTACGAAAACCAATTATTTTGACAAAGGACATTGATTTAATACAGCAATATATGAAAAAAAGAAATAGCAGGTACAAGCATTTAAAAAGCAGGAAGGACAGACTTTTAGAGGGCTTTATTTTTAGTAAAGAAGGTTTTTATTTTGCGTTTTCAATGCAGCAGGTGTATTGTATTTCACTCAAATCCTGTATTAACAGCAAATATTATTCATACAAATGCGGTGATGTTTTTAATAATAAAGCTATTTTTCGGCCTGAAAAATTTAAAAAAGTACAATGAGGATATTTCGGAATATAGTTTTAATTGCAGGTTTTGTTTTTGGAATTGCCTTTGTTTCTGCGGGACAGGAAATATTTTTGTTGCAATCAAACCAAAATGGAATTTATAAAAAAGGAGAGCAAATTAAAGTTTCTGTGGTTCTGAATAAGTTGGAAACAGATTCAGTTTTTGTTAGAATCAATGAAAATTATGGCCCGGGTGAAAACCGGAAATTAAAATATTCAGGTGATACACTTGTTTTATTCAACGGCTCGTTTAACGGACCCACTTCCCTGATTGTTGATGTTCGTGCCAAAGATAAAAATGCCACCACCGGCCTGATGGTGGAGCCGGGGAAATTTAAGCCGGGTACAAAGCGCCCAAAAAATTTGGACAGGTACTGGAAAAAAGAAAAAAAAGCATTGAGGGCTTTGCCAGTGGAAGTGAAAACAACTTCTGTGGCAAATGTGGAAAAGGGATATGTTTGTTCGGATGTGGAAATTAATTGTACCGGGCCAAAACCGGCGCGTGGTTATTTTGCAAAACCTGAATCGGCCCGGGCGGGAACATTGCCAATTGTTTTGAACCTGCATGCGGCAGGGGTAAAAGGTTCGTGGTGCCTGGCGCAGCCGGAAACCGCGGTGCGATTTGCCAAAATGGGAAGCGGTGCATTGAGCTTCGATTTGAATGCACATGGCATGTTAAACGGCCAGCCGCAGGAATATTACGATAACCTGGAAGCGGGCGAATTAAAAAATTACTGGGAAAAAGGTATGGAAAACCGCGATGAATTTTATTTCAGGGGAATGTACCTGCGGTTGATCCGAACGCTTGATTTTTTATGCAGCCAGCCTGAATGGGATGGAAAGCGGATAATCGTTATTGGCGAAAGTCAGGGCGGGGGACAGGCGCTCGCCGCTGCCGGCCTCGACCCGCGGGTTACTGTAGCGGTTGCAACGGTGCCGGCTATGTGCGATTTTGGAAGAACATTAACCGGCGAAAAAGGTGGATGGCCAAATCCTTTTGGATATCCGAAAAATAAAAAGAAGATGCTGAAGACTTTACCTTATTTTGATACGGCACATCTTCTGAAAAATTCAAATGCAACGCTGGTAACCGAAATTGGCTTTATTGATTTTACCTGTCCGTCTTCTTCGGTTTATGCTGCAATTAATCAGGCAAATGGTGAAAAAATAGTGTTTGGAGTACCTTATCGTGCACATCAACTGGCACAGCGGGAATTTCAGCAAACCTGGCAAAAAACAGTTTACAAACCAAAAATGAAATTTATTGAGGATTTTTTGAAGTAAAAAGCCGATAGTTATTAATTGCAAAAAATCAAAAGCAATCTTACCCTTGAATTATTAATCTTTTACTCCTGAGGGAATTGGCTGTGGATTTCTTGTTGGTCCATTGACAAATAATCTGCCTACGTTATCAAACTGAATGCGATCGATATTTACCTGCCGCTGTTTGTTTTCTTCGGAAATATGGGTATGATAAACAATGAACAGCTCTTTTCCATCAGGCGATTCCGTAAAACTGTTGTGTCCTGGCCCCAGCATGCCGGCATTCTTATCCATTCCAATCAATGGATTTTCATTGCTCTTTGTCCATGGACCGAAAGGTGTTGGAGCCGTTGAATATCCGATTCCATAAAACGGATCGAGGTAATGATTGGCGGAATAGGTCATGTAGTAGGTGTTGTTGTGTTTAATCACCGAGCAACCTTCGTTACAGCGGGAGTTCATGCTTTGCGGATGTTCCCACTCCTGTTCTGCTTGTGAACAGAAAACCGTATCACTTACCGGTTTTAATAAACTGTCGTTTTCCATGCAGTAAATCAAGCCATACAAATATCCATCCGGCCATTTGCCCTGATAACCCACCTTGTCAAAATAGAGGTAAATTCGTTTATCATCATCAAAAAACAGGTGTGCATCGATGCATGAAAATCCTTTGTCGAACCATGGCGCATATAAATCATTAAATGGCCCGGTGGGTGAATTGCTTTTTGCAAGGCAAAGCAACATTCTGTCGTCAGATTTATCTTTGCCTTTGCAACTGTAGGCCATGTAAAATTCGTCATTATAATAATAAACTTCGGGAGCCCAAAAGTTAGAGCCGCCCCAGCTTTGCTCACTTTTCCGGAACACAAAACCTTCAGATTTCCATTCCCTGAAATCCTTTGAACTCCAGCATTTAAAACCTTCTCCCGATGAGGTAGTTCCATACAGGTAATAAGTTCCGTTATGTAAAAGCAGATAAGGATCGCCCATCAATATATTTGTTCCAACAGGATTTATGTAGTAGTTTTCCGCTTTCTGTTCCTGTGCCGCTATGAAAATTACCGGGAATAATAACAGAAACAGAGACAGCGTTTTAAATATTGATTTCTCCATAATCTATCCGGTTTTATGTTAAAAAGCCAGTTTGATTTCAATAAGTTTTTTTACATCACGGAGGTTTGAATGTTCACGAATTTCAATTTGTATTCCTCTTCCTTCGGCATAAACCCGGGCATTGTTAAGTTCTGTTTTTATCGTATCAGAAATATTTTCAGCTAAAATAAAGTTGGTTGCTTTTTGTCCAAAAACAAAAGCAACCTTAAAAAATCCTTCGCGGGGAAGCAAATAAATGATGGCCCGTTTTTTATCTTTTATCCTGTAACTCCAACCGTATTTTTTCCCTGGAAAATTCCACTCCTCCACAGCAACCGGATTTTCAAAAACAAAATCGCGAATTTCCTGCCAAAGTTGATGTTTTTCCCCAAGTGCTGATTTTAATTCAGCAACCGCAGGTTTTTTTTCTTTGTGCATAAAAATGCTGGTTTCCATAATTGTGGTTTTAGTGTAAATGTAGTAATATCTCAAATGCTGAAAAAATAAATGTTTCTCCGAAAATGAAATCTTTAGTGAGGTTAAACCCATTACTTTTATGGAAATATTGAAACGTTAGGTTGTATTTATGGGACGAAAAGCGGCAAAAACCCATTGGTTTAGCCATTTGAAGCAAACCTGGATTTCAAAAAAAAGTCCGGAAAAGACATTTGCTTTTCCGGACTTACTTTTAAGAAACTATTTTGAGACTACTGTTTAATCATTTTTAAAATAGTTTTTTGAGTCTGATTTCTTAATTCAATAAGGTATATTCCCTGACGTAAATCCTGCACATTCAGTTCAATCCGGTTATTCAGAATCCGTTGTTCAATTTTGTTTTGTTTTCCGGTTATATCGTAAACGTTCAAAACCAAATCATGAGGGTCTAAATTGCCTGATTCAATCCATACCTTATTGGTGGCCGGATTGGGATATAAATTCAGACGGCCCAATTCATTTTCCTGAATTGCAGTGGTATTGAATATGTCGGTAAAATCGGTATTGTGGATAAACATCAGTGTGGTGTCACCCATAACATCTTCAAGTGTCAGCTGCCAGGCATGATCCACCGGCGGCGCATCGTACATTCCGTTTTCATTGAAATCAGCCCAAAAATTGATGTAGTAGGAATGGCCGGGCAGCAAACTCATCGACTGAACTGTAAAATCAGCATTCTCAATGGCTTCAATTTGCACAGAATCAACTGTCATATCATCCTCCATGTCAACAACATAGAGGGTGAATGTTTGACCAACATGTGGTGTCATGCCTGTGAATTCAACAGTGAGGTTTTTCTCCACCTGATCCTGCCACATAATATCCGTAAAATCGGTATTGTGGGTGAATGTTAAAGTGGTGTCGCCTACAATGCTGTCCAGTTGGATCCTCCATGCATGATCTGCAGGCGGTGCATCGTACATTCTATTTTCATTGAAGTCAGCCCAGAAATCGACATTGTATGCAGTTCCGGGTTCAAGTCCGTACACATTCAGCATAAAATCTTCTGAAGCAACAGTGTCAATGGTTGTAAGCACCATTCCTGTGGCAGTGTCCACAACGGCCAGATAAAAATCCTGTCCCACATGCGGCGTCATATTCATAAAATGAACAGTGAGTTTATTTTTCCACATAATATCGGTAAAATCGGTATTGTGTGCAAACATCAGCGTGGTGTCACCCATTACGCTGTCCAGTTCCATTCTCCATGCATGATCAGTTGGCGGGGCATCGTACATTCCGTTATCGTTGAAATCGGCCCAGAAATCAACATAATAGGACACGCCGGTTTCAAGTCCAGGCACCATTATCATGAAATCTTCCGAAGCAACAGTGTCCACCCGCGCAACTTCCATCCAGTTGCTTGTATCGATAACGGCAAGATGGAAATCCTGTCCCACATGCGGTGTCATTCCTGTAAAGTGGACAGTGAGCGTGTTTTGCATCATATTCTGCCACATAATATCCGTAAAATCAGTGTTGTGGGTGAATGTTAAAGTGGAATCGCCCATCACACTGTCCAGTTGAATCCGCCATGCATGATCTGCAGGCGGAGCATCGTACATTCCATTTTCGTTGAAGTCAGCCCAGAAATCGACATTGTATGCAGTTCTGGGTTCAAGTCCGTACACATTCAGCATAAAATCTTCTGAAGCAACAGTGTCAATGGTTGAAAGCACTATTCCTGTGGCAGTGTCCACAACGGCCAGATAAAAATCCTGTCCCACATGCGGCGTCATGTTCATAAAATGAACAGTGAGCTTGTTTTGCCACATAATATCGGTAAAATCGGTGTTGTGTGAGAATGTAAGCGTGGTGTCGCCTGTAAAATTATCCAATTCCATTCTCCATGCATGATCAGTTGGCGGGGCATCATACATTCCGTTTCCGTTGAAATCGGCCCAGAAATCGACATAATATGACATGCCGGTTTCAAGTCCGGGTACAGTTATCATAAAGTCCTCCGAAGCAACAGTGTCCACCCGCGCAACTTCCATCCAGTTGCTTGTATCGATAACGGCAAGATGGAAATCCTGTCCCACATGCGGTGTCATTCCTGTAAAGTGGACAGTGAGTGTGTTTTGCATCATATTCTGCCACATAATATCCGTAAAATCAGTATTGTGGGTGAACATTAAAGTGGAATCACCTACAATGCTGTCCAGTTGAATCCTCCATGCATGATCTGCAGGCGGAGCGTCGTACATTCCGTTTTCATTGAAGTCAGCCCAGAAATCGACATTGTATGCAGTTCCGGGTTCGAGTCCGTACACATTCAGCATAAAATCTTCAGAAGCAACAGTGTCAATAGTTGAAAGCACTATTCCTGTGGCAGTGTCCACAACGGCCAGATAAAAATCCTGTCCCACATGCGGCGTCATGTTCATAAAATGAACAGTGAGCTTGTTTTGCCACATAATATCGGTAAAATCGGTGTTATGTGAGAATGTAAGCGTGGTGTCGCCTGTAAAATTATCCAGTTCCATCCGCCATGCATGATCAGTTGGCGGGGCATCATACATTCCGTTTCCGTTGAAATCGGCCCAGAAATCGACATAATATGACATGCCGGTTTCAAGTCCGGGTACAGTTATCATAAAGTCTTCCGAAGCAACAGTGTCCACCCGCGCAACTTCCATCCAGTTGCTTGTATCGATAACGGCAAGGTGGAAATCCTGTCCCACATGCGGTGTCATTCCTGTAAAGTGGACAGTAAGTGTGTTTTGCATCATATTCTGCCACATAATATCCGTAAAATCAGTGTTGTGGGTAAATGTTAAAGTGGAATCGCCCATAACACTGTCCAGTTGAATCCTCCATGCATGATCGGCTGGCGGTGCATCGTACATTCCGTTTTCATTGAAGTCAGCCCAGAAATCGACGTTGTATGCAATGTGCGGTTGTAATCCAAATACATTCAGCATAAAATCTTCTGTAGCTACAGTGTCGATGGTTGAAAGTATCATTCCGGTAGCAGTATCCACAACAGCAAGGTGGAAATCCTGCCCGACGTGCGGCGTCATATTCATAAAATGAACCGACAGGCGGTATCCTCCCTTCCACATAATATCCACATAATCTGTGTTGCGGACAAAATTGAGCGAAGCATCTTCAGAGACATTGTTAACGCTTAAACGCCAGGCATTGTCAACCGGGGGCGCATCATATGTATTGTTTCCGTTCACATCGGCATAAAAATCAACAAAATAGGAGTGATCTTTAAGCAACCCGGGAACTTCGAGTGAAAACTGGTTGGATGCCGTGGTTTTCACCGTGTTTAAAATTTCGCCGGTTTCCTTGTCAATTACAGCCAGCCAAAAAGTTTGCCCGACGTTTGGGCTCATAAAGAGAAAATCGGTAGATAACATAAATGTATCCATGATATTGCTGTCGCCGCCGACAATAATCTGACCAACCATACCAAGATTGGCATGCGGATCACAATGATAATCGTAGGTTCCTTCGGTGTTAAAGACGTGGGTGTAAACCCAGTCGCTTCCAACATCATTCCCGAATGATTCTGGATTTAACGGGAAGGTAGTTTGAGTTCCATTCACATTGTGAGAACCCTGAACATTGCGCCATTCCACAGTATCACCAACGGCAATTTCCAGCACGCTGGGTGTGAATTTGGTGTTCGAAGCTTCAACAATGTGTTTTGTTTGCGCAAAAGTTGGCATTGCAACTGCAAATATTAGAGCCGCAGTTATGAGCCAGTTTCTTGAAATAATTTTTCTAGAAGTAAAATCTGTTTTCATGAGTGGTGTTTTTAATTGTTAACATTCATATAGAACAACTTATGATCTAAGATGTTTAGCTTTTAACACTTTTGAAATGTTAATTTTAAATTACCTGCCGTAAACATGGAGTTTCAGCGCTATAAAAGATTTCAGATTCGCAGAAAATATATTTTCAACAAGAAGTATCCTGTTTTAGGGGATGTGCTTCACGATTTTTATACAAATTTATCGGGAAGATATAGTTTAATGGGGGTAATTTTGAAAAATTGAATAAAATTAAATTGGTATTAAATCTGCCTTTAATTATTCAATATGATTTAATAAATTAATAATTCAAGAAAAAAGTCAATTAATGTTTGGAAGTATTAACAAAGTGTTTATTTTTGACGGGAGATGTTGTAAAATTTTAAAACTAATGATATGTGTGGAATTATAGGTGCATTCAATTTAAAAACCGATGCGCAGGAATTGCGTCCTCAGGTTTTGGAAATGTCGAAAAAAGTTCGTCACCGCGGACCGGACTGGTCGGGAATTTATTGTGGAAACAAAGCAGTAATGGCGCACGAACGGCTTTCGATTGTGGATCCGGAATCGGGAGGACAACCGTTGTACAGTAAAGACAGAAAACTTATTTTGGGTGTAAATGGTGAAATTTACAATCATCGCGAAATCAGAAAAAGGTTTGAAGGGAAATATGAATTTCTGACCGGTTCGGATTGTGAAGTTATTCTTGCACTTTACCGGGAACAAAAAGAAAAATTCATTGACGAAATGAACGGAATTTTTGCTTTTTGTTTGTATGATGAAGAAGAAGATGCATTCCTTATTGCACGCGACCATATGGGAATAATTCCGCTTTACCAGGGATGGGACCAGCACGGAAACTATTTTGTATCCTCAGAATTAAAAGCTTTGGAAGGCCAGTGTAAAAAAATTGAAGAGTTTCCACCCGGACATTATTTTTACAGTAAAGATGGAGAAATGAAGCGCTGGTACATTCGCGACTGGATGGAGTATGAAAATGTACAAGATAATCCGGCAGATATTGAAGAACTTTCGAAAGCTCTTGAAGATGCTGTGCACCGCCAGTTAATGTCGGACGTACCTTATGGGGTTTTGCTTTCAGGTGGCCTTGACTCATCAATAACTTCTGCACTTGCAAAAAAGTTTTCGGGAAAACGAATTGAGGAAAATGATCAGAAAGATGCATGGTGGCCACAGTTGCATTCGTTTGTAATCGGACTGGATGGTTCGCCTGATTTGGCTGCTGCCCGAAAAGTTGCAGATCATATCGGCACCATTCACCACGAAATTACCTATACAATTCAGGAAGGTCTGGATGCAATCCGTGATGTAATTTACCACATCGAAACCTTTGATGTTACTACAGTTCGGGCTTCTACTCCCATGTATATGATGGCAAGGGTTATCAAATCGATGGGAATTAAGATGGTGCTGTCAGGAGAAGGTGCCGACGAAATTTTTGGCGGATATCTCTATTTTCATAAAGCGCCAAATGCAGAAGAATTTCATAAGGAAAGCGTTCGGAAAGTGAGCCGACTTCATTTGTACGACTGTTTACGGGCAAATAAATCGCTTGCTTCATGGGGAGTGGAAGGAAGAGTTCCGTTTCTGGATAAAGAATTTATGGATGTTGCCATGCGTTTTAATCCGGAGCAGAAAATGGCTAAAAACGGCCGAATCGAAAAATGGTGTTTACGCAAAGGTTTTGAAAAATATCTTCCCGAAAGCATCGCCTGGCGCCAGAAAGAGCAGTTTTCGGATGGCGTGGGTTATGGCTGGATTGATACCCTGAAAAAAATTGCAGGCGAAACAGTTTCCGACGAAATGATGGCTAATGCAAAATTCCGGTTTCCGGTAAACACGCCGATGAACAAGGAAGAATATATGTACCGCACCATCTTTAGCGAACATTTTCCGTCGGATCAGGCAGCAGCCTGCGTACCTTCGGTTCCCTCGATTGCATGCAGCACCGGCGAAGCGCTGGCATGGGATGCTTCGTTCCAGGGAAATGCAGATCCTTCAGGAAGGGCAGTTAACTCTGTTCATGAAAAAGGGGCTTTATTTGCCGATATAAAAAAATAATTTACGTAAATATTGCATAGAAAAAACTATTCTGCAGCCGGCGGGATGGTTTTTTTGCTTTTTATCATTTATAACATTGCTTTCTAAAAAAGTAAAAAGGAACAGGAATGAAGAAGATAAATGTAATACTTGTGTGATTCGGAAATGTTTCTTTATCTTCGAAAAAAATTGATAAAAATTAAATAACAGTAAAATGAGAAAGTTTTTGGTTTTAATTGCTGCAGTTGCATTATTTGCCTGCAGTCAGCAAAAGGGATATAAAATAAAAGTCAACCTGGAAGGGGCAGAAGGACAGGTTTTGCTTGAAAAACGCGGACCTTCGTCAATGATACCGGTGGATACTGCCGAAATTGTGGATGGTGTAGCTGTTTTTGAAGGAGAGGTTCCTTTTCCGCAGGATTATTATTTATCGGTTGTGGGACAGCGGCCGAAAACAATAATTTTTGTTGAAAATTCAGACATGACAATTACCGGAAAAGCGGACTCTTTGCAAGCTGTAAAAGTTACAGGTTCGGAAACTCATAATGAATACAAAGAACTTGAAGGTCAAATCAGGGGAATCAGCGATGAATATATGGCTTTGTACCAGCAGTCACGGCAGGCAGCAGCCGAAGGTGATACAGCCAAGGCCGAAGAACTGATGGAAAAGGTCAATGAACTTTATGAAAGCACCAATACTATTCAAAAGGATTTCGTGCGCAATCATCCGGGGTCGTATATTTCTCCGGTTATCCTGACCAATTTGCAGGCGGTACTTGAATTTGAAGAACTGGATGAGCTGGTTTCGTCGCTCGAACCCAAAATGGATTCATTGCTTGTAATTAAAAACCTGAAAGAACGGCTTGAACAGTTAAGAACAGTTGCAGTTGGACAAACAGCGCCCGATTTTACCATGAATGATCCGGAAGGAAACCCGGTTAAGTTTTCTGATATTTATTCGCAGAATGAACTAACACTGCTCGATTTCTGGGCAGGCTGGTGCGGGCCGTGTCGTCAGGAAAATCCAAATGTAGTTGCTGTTTATAAAGATTTTAAAGACGAAGGTTTTGGCGTGTTTGGTGTTTCACTCGACCGTACCCGCGAAGACTGGCTGAAAGCAATTGAAACAGATAATTTAACCTGGCCGCACGTTTCAGATCTTTCCTACTGGGATAATTCGGCAGCCAAACTGTATGCGGTTAGTTCCATTCCATCCAATTTGCTTGTAGATAAAAACGGAAAAATTGTAGCTAAAAATAAAAGAGGTGATGAACTTCGCGAGACCGTGTCGCAAATTCTTGATTAAAAACTGCTGATAAAAAAATACCGCTCTCTTTTTCAGGGGGCGGTATTTTTATGGATTAAAGTACCCGGCCTTCGTAATAAAATGATTCGGTGGGTAATTTAAATTCGGTAAATTTACCCTGATCAGGATAAATCATGAAGAACTTTTCCATATCCAGCCACCGATCATAGCCAATTACGCCTGAACCACAA
Source organism: uncultured Prolixibacteraceae bacterium (assembly GCA_963771595.1). Taxonomy (GTDB): domain Bacteria; phylum Bacteroidota; class Bacteroidia; order Bacteroidales; family Prolixibacteraceae; genus CAVYUC01. The sequence goes on from CAVYUC010000019.1 coordinate 127,618, forward strand.
GGATAATAGCGAATGTAAATTGGTTTTCCGGGAGTGAATATTTCGCGGTCGATTTCCGAGAAGTTAATTTTAAAAATCGCATTTTTGATTCCACTTCGGTTCAACAAGTAGGGAAATACAAAATGTTTGTAGTTGTATTCATCCACAGGTTTGCTATCGTTAATCAGCGCAATGCAGCCAAAATCAGGTCGATTTTTAAGTTCCAGCACAATATCAAAATTTTCTCCGAATTTAGTTTTGTTCGGGCCGTAATCTATAGTTCCTTTATAAGAGCTTATAAACGGCGGTTTTATAATGTCGAAATCTAACTTTTTTATTTGTTCCAGCCGAACCGCCTTCGACTTATTTGGTCCATAGGTAAAATCAAGCGTGTCAGTTCCATTGTGCTGAATATCAAACAGCTCGTAATATGCAAATCCTTCTTTTTTAAACAGTAAATGGTATTCACCTTCTTTTACATTTCTGAACCCGTAGTTTCCGTTTGCATCGGTTTTTGCTGTTTTCCTGAAAGAAAACCGGTTATACAGCGTGACATTAATTCCGCTATGATCATTAAATCCTGATATTGGACAGGAATTGTAATCGGTTGTGAGGTAAACATTTCCTTTAATTACTCCCGGTGAATCAAATTTTTCTTTGGAACAGGAACCCAACAGCAGGAAAAGTATTAAAAAATGATACTTCATTTTGATCATATAGTTTTGGTTAAAATTAAAAATATTGAATTTAAAAATCAATGATATGTTCAATATTCATACTGATGTTTTGTTACATTTGCGCCCTTGATTATGCAGGAACATTTTGGAGAAATAGCAGGGGTTTTAACGGCCGTTTTCTGGACGGTAACCAGCATGGCGTTCGAATCGGCCGGGAAAAAAGTGGGCTCACTGGCCGTAAATTTAATCCGGCTGGTTATTGCATTTTTTTTAATTGGTACCTACAGCTATTTTTCAAGAGGTTTTTTCTTTCCTTCCGATGCCACATTTTTTCAGTGGAAATGGCTGGCAATTTCAGGATTAATTGGTTTTGTAATTGGAGATCTGCTGCTGTTTCAGGCTTTTGTGGTGATTGGCGCGCGCATTTCGATGCTGATGATGTCGCTGGCGCCACCCTTTGCAGCTTTTGTTGGCTGGATGGTTTTAGGTGAAGTTTTAACACCAAAAAACTGGCTTGGAATGGCAATAACCATGTCCGGAATAATCATAGTCATTTTGAAACGGGAGAAAAGCGAACAAAATGGTTCCATAAAAAGAAGGTTAAAATCGAGCTATTCGATTCCCGGAATTTTGCTTGCGCTGGGCGGTGCAGTGGGGCAGGCCACAGGATTGGTATTCAGCAAAAAAGGAATGGGCGATTATGATGCATTTTCGGCTTCACAAATCAGGGTGCTCACCGGTATCGTCGGGTTCGCTGTTTTGTTCTTTTTTATGAAGCGCTGGCCACGGGTCTGGACAGCATTAAAACATGCTTCAGCCATGAAACGAATAACTTTGGGTGCATTTTTCGGACCCTTTTTGGGCGTTTCGTTTTCACTGCTGGCGGTACAACATACCGAAACCGGAATTGCTGCTACTCTTATGGCCATTGTTCCGGTGCTGATAATTGCGCCTGCAGTAATTATTTTTAAAGAAAAAGTTAACTGGAAGGAAATTCTTGGAGCGGTAATCACGGTTGGGGGAGTAGCTTTGTTTTTCCTTTGAACTGCTTCAATTCAGGTATTCCCTTAATTCTGCAATTTTCATCTGCCTGTCCATGGAAAAAGTGGTGCTTTCCCTGTCCACCTGGTTCAGTATAAAATATGATTTTCTAAAAAAATCGATTTGTTTTTCCGTGTTTTCAGCAAGTTCTCCCTGTTCTTTCATTACAAAAGCTATCATTTCGAGGTGTTCGTTGGTGAATTTCTTTTTGTGCTGAAGGTAATTCATCAGTTCTTCAATGTTCATCGATTCAAAATCAGTTTCAATTTTAAGAATATTGTAGAAGTATTTTATTTCCTCTTCTGCATTTTCCTTTTCACCTTTTTTTCGGTAACGCAATATTTTTTGAATGACTTCGAATAACATTAAAAGCTGCCTCATCAGGTAATCCCGTTCAATTCCCATTTTGCTCTGTTTTTGATGTTAAATTTAATGTTTAGTTTTGAACAAATTTAGTGTATGGGTTATTTAGATGGAATATTTGGCAACAGTGATACTTTTAATGATGATTTGAAAGAAGGGGAGGATTTTTACCTGGAAAGAGGTTACCGCGTAATGACAGAAAAATTTCTGATAGCACGCGGCTATTGCTGTTCGAACGGATGCAGGCACTGCCCGTACTGGCCAAAAGCACAAAAAGGGAATACCGTTTTACGGCCCGGAATTAAAATGGAATCAAGATGAATAAGAAGGATTTGCGGATTGTTTTTATGGGGACACCTGAATTTGCCGTTGCCAGCTTAAGGGCACTGGTAGATGAGGGATACAAAATTGTGGGTGTAATTACTGCCCCCGATAAACCGGCCGGGCGCGGTAAAAAGCTGTCACAGTCAGCAGTAAAGATCTATTCCCTTGAAAACAACCTGAAGATTTTACAACCTGAAAAGCTTAAGAATCCGGAGTTTCTGGCAGAACTGAAAGAATTAAAAGTAGAATTACAGGTGGTTGTGGCATTCCGGATGTTGCCGGAGGTAGTTTGGAATATGCCCCGCCTGGGAACATTTAACCTGCATGCTTCTTTATTGCCGCAATACCGTGGCGCTGCACCATTAAACTGGGCCATTATAAATGGCGAAACCAAAACCGGGGTCACCACTTTTCTGCTCGATCAGCAAATTGATACGGGGAAAATTCTTTTTCAGCGGGAAATTGATATTGCCGAAAATGATACTGTGGGTGATATTCATGACCGGCTCATGGAAATTGGTGCCGACCTGGTGGTAAAAACTGCAGATACACTGGCTGCCGGCGAGGTGCAGCCGTTGCCCCAATTGGAACTGGCAACGGAAAATGAAATAAAACATGCCCCGAAGATTTTTAAGGAAGATTGCAGGATTGACTGGTCAAAGGATATGGAAACTATCCGGAATCTGGTTCGTGGACTCTCCCCGTTTCCTGCCGCCTGGACCAACCTGGTGCATCATGCATCGGGACAGCAGATTCAATGTAAAATATTTTTTGTACAGAAGTTAATTGTTGAAGCTTCGGCAGAACCGGGAACGATTGAATCTGACGACGAAAAACATTTGAATGTGGCCTGTGGAAATGGCTGGCTCAGCATTACCGACCTTCAGCTTTCCGGGAAAAAACGGATGAAAGTCACAGATTTTCTGCGTGGATTCCGGCAGATCGATGATTACCATTTTGAATAAATTATAAACAAAAAAGCCGGAATTGAATGAAGTGTTCTTTCAGGCTTTTTTGCTTTCCATCAGCAGGATTATATCTTCTGCTTGTTCATCAGGAAGAAATAGATCAGGAATCCCAGTGAAACAAAGACAAGTAATATTCCGAGAGGTAAAACGGCATCACGGTAATCGATTAAATCAGGATTTACATTCCGCAAAATTTCAATTACAATAAAGCCTAAACCGGTCATTAAAGCAACCAGCCCCCATTTTAGCGAAGGATAGCGGTTTACCTCTTCCGATTGTCTTTGAGGTTCAAGAATACCGGCTTTATCAATATGTCCGGCTTTAATAATTTTGCGTCTCAGCAGGTAATCTGCAATAATCTTGATAATGTGGTAGGTGGCAAAAAAGATGATGGCTGGGATAAAAATGTCTTCGTTCATAATTTGTTGTTTTTAATTTGTTTTTCTGTTCATTTGACCCCGCATCATTTGGAAATGTTGCAGGAAGTTTCATCTTTTTTCATTTTTTTTTACCGCTACCGCAAAATCTGTTTTTAACTGTTAAATTAATTGTAATTTTCTGCAACATTTTTTAATTCCTGGTAGTCTGATGGAATACTTATGAATGACAGTGAGCTGGTACAACAAGTTTTGAACGGGAATGAAAGTGCGTTCAGTTACCTGGTGGCAAAACACCAGCGTCTTGTTTTGCATATTGTGGGGCGAGTTGTTCAGCAGCAGGAAGATGTGGAAGACATTTGTCAGGAGGTGTTTATAAAGGTTTTCCGGAAAATAAGGAAGTTCAGGGGCGACTCCCGTTTGTCGACCTGGATTGCAACCATTGCGTACAATACCAGTATATCGCATATCAGAAAAAGTAACAGGAGAAATGAAAATTCATACGATGAACAACCTGAATTAATTCGGCTGGAAATGGGAAGTGAATTTACGAATCGTGTAATTGAAAAAACGGAAGCCCACAAATTTCTGATGGCAGCTATTGAAAATTTACCGGTAAATTATCGAACGGTGTTGACCTTGTATCATCTGGAGGAATTTTCGTACCGCGAGATTGAAGAAATTACCGGAATGCCGGAAGGAACGGTAAAAAGCTACCTGTCGAGGGCAAGGAAAATTTTAAAGGAAGCACTGGAACAGGTTATTATAAGTGAAAAAACAAATATATTTGCAGATTATGTTGAAAGATAAAGAAGAGTTTGATTCAGTGGAAATGATGGAGCAGGTTTTAAAAACAGCTCCTGATTTTATGCTGTCTGCCGGTTTTGCCGATAATGTAGTGCAAAAAGTTAAACGGCAGTTTGCATGGGAACAATATTTTAAGGAATTTCTCATATATCTGTCGGCGGTTGCCGGCCTGGCGGTTTTATCGGGTGGCATGGCATTTTTGTGGCTGAAATCAAGCTGGCAGGAGTGGCTTCAGTTTATTTCAGGTAATGTTGAGCTTGTTGTTGGCGTAAATGTTCTTTTGATTTTCATTCTGTTTGCCGACCGGGTTTTACTGCGTTACTTTTTTTACCGGTTTTCAAACAAGTCTGGGGTATTTAGCTGATGGCTATCTTCTGTTGTGCAGATTAATTACTTCTGCAACAACAGGTTGTTCGCCCCATTTCATGTTGTTTCGTTTGTACAGTGGTTTTAGTTTAATGCCGTAAAGTTGTGAGATATAATGCATGGTTTCGCCCTGTTGAACAACATGTGTTAACTGATGTTTCGATGTGCGGCGGTTTTTACGCTGGATATAAATAATTTCTCCGGGTTGTGGAGTATATCCGTCCATATGATCGTTAAACTTATACAGTTCCCAATCCCGCATTCCCAGCTCCTGGGCAATAACTTCAAAAGTATCGCCTTTTCTTGCAACAACGGCTTTTAATCCATTCACTTTTTGAATATTATGCGACTTGAATGGATTGATTGTAACTGAATTGGTAACTGTAGGATTGGCAATGTTTCTATGGTTGAAAGCTACCATTTCATTAATCGGCACATTATAATCCAACCTGTACAGCTGGTAATCTTCAATAATTTTAATGAGCAAATTGGCGTAATTACCGGCAGTTGCATAACCACATTTTTTTAATCCTTTTGCCCAGCCTTCATAATCATCGGGTGCAAGCTCGAAAAGAGAAGCATAACGCGGATTTCCGACTAAAAAGTCAGTATGATCACGGAAGGAATCCTCTACATTTTTATACCTTCTGAAACATTCATTTTTCCGGTCATCATCCCAATAAGTTGTTTTGCCCCTCCATGTCGATTTACATTTTATACCAAAGTGATTGTTGGATTGTCTGGAAAGTTCGCTGTTTCCGTTGGAGGATTCAAGGCATGCCTGGGCCATTTTAATGCTTGCGGGAATTCCGCTGCGTTTCATTTCTTCTATGGCAAGCAACTGATATTTGTTAATGTATTCCTCTCTCGACATTTGCGCTTTTCCGGTAAAGCATAAAACCGACAAAAGGATAAAAAGAATTCTTTGTTTCATGTTCAATAGTTCATTCTGTACTTCCCCCAAAAATAAGGAGATTGTGCAGTTCAGTTTTAGCTTGTAAAAATATTTATAAACAAATTCAAGTGAATTTCCTTTAACAATAGCCGATTTCAAACAAAATCTGCTTACAAGTTTGTAAATTGGCCCTCATAATTATATAATTGATCAAAACATCCAGAAATGCGAACGAAAGAAATACAGGTTTTCGTATATGAATACGACGAAGTTTCTGAGCTTCCTGAAGAGGATAAGAAATTGATGGAGGCGGCCCGTGAAGCAGCGTCAAAAGCATATGCTCCTTATTCCCGGTTTAATGTTGGCGCTGCTCTTTTACTGGGCAACAACGAAATCATATTGGGCAACAACCAGGAGAATGCAGCTTTTACTGTTGGTTTATGTGCCGAACGGGTGGCCTTGTTTTATGCCGGAGCAGCATTTCCCGGATTGCCGGTAAAAGCCATTGCAGTGACAGCATTCAGTGAAAACGGTAAACTGGATGAACCTGTAAAACCCTGCGGCGCCTGCCGACAGGCAATTCTCGAAACGGAAGTGCGGTTTAAAAAATCCATCCGCATTATTTTGGACGGCAAAAATAAAATTCAGGTATTTCAGGGTATTGAAAACCTGCTTCCTTTTGCTTTTAAACCGGAATCACTGGACTGAACTGGTTGTTCCGGAACATAGCAAGAAATTCATTCCACACCGGATCATTTGGCGGATTGGCGACAAGTGTTATTTTTTCTTTTTTTACAGGATGCAAAAATTCAAGTTTCCGGGCATGTAAATGAATCCCTTTGTCGTCATTCGAGCGCGGGAAGCCATATTTTAAATCACCTTTAATTCGTAGCCCCAGTGTTCCCAGCTGCACACGTATCTGGTGGTGGCGCCCGGTAAGCAGTTCAATCTCCAAAAGATGATACCTGTCGATGCTGGCAACATGTCGGTAAATCATTATTGCTTTTTTTGAGCCAGGTATTTTTTCGGGATAAGCAAAGCTTTTATTTTTTTCTGAATTTTTCTTAAGGTAATGTTCAAGTGTGGCAGTATGTTTGACAGGACGTTTATCCACTACCGCCCAGTAGGTTTTCGAAATTTGTTCCCTTTTTTGAAACATTGCATTTAATCGCCCAAGCGCTTTGCTCGTTTTAGCAAGAAGCAGTATGCCGCTGGTGGGCCGGTCGAGCCGGTGCGGCAGTCCGACGAAAACGTTTCCGGGTTTGTTGTACTTTACTTTTAAATAATCCTTTGCATCATCAAGCAATGTTTTTTCCCCTGTAATGTCTGATTGTACCAGCTCTCCACAGGCTTTATTAATAGCAATAATATGATTGTCTTCGTAAAGTATCTCCACAATCCGGTGTTTTACTTTTGATTTTGTATCCCAAACATTTAAACTCAGAACTCTGAACTCCGAACTCCCCTTCTTTAAACCTTAAACTTTGAACCCGTCTGTTCAGCCGGACATTCTTAAAACTTCGACCCCTCTTCCTTTGAACTTTAAACTTTGAACCCGGAACTCCTTAGTATTGCTCCTTATCGCTGGGGAAATCTTTTGATTTTACATCTTCGATATAGTTGTTTACTGCACCTTTTATTTCGGCAGCCAGATTATGATAGCGGCGCAGAAATCGTGGTGAAAACTGCTGGGTGATTCCCAGCATATCATGAATAACCAGCACCTGTCCGTCCACACCGGCTCCTGCACCAATTCCAATCACCGGAATTTTTAGTTCGGCTGCAACATCTTTTCCCAGTTGGGCAGGTATTTTTTCGAGCACGATGGCAAAACAACCTGCATCTTCCAGCAATTTGGCATCACTCATCAATTTTTCGGCTTCAGCTTCTTCTTTTGCACGAACCGTGTATGTTCCGAATTTATGAATGGATTGCGGCATTAATCCAAGGTGTCCCATTACCGGGATTCCGGCAGACAATATCCGGTTTACCGATTCAATTACCTGCGAACCACCTTCCAGTTTCACCGCATCGGCTGCGGTTTCCTTCATGATCCTGATGGCAGAACTCAAAGCTTCCCGCGAATTTCCCTGGTAGGTTCCAAATGGCAAATCCACAACTACCAGTGCCCGTGAAACAGCTTTTACTACCGAAGTGCCATGATAAATCATTTGATCCAATGTAATGGGAAGCGTGGTTTCGTTGCCCGCCATTACGTTCGATGCTGAATCTCCCACAAGAATAACATCCACCCCCGCTTCATCCACCAAACTTGCCATGCTGTAATCATATGAAGTGAGCATGGCTATTTTTTCCCCCCTCAGTTTCATTTCTGATAACCGGTGGGTGGTAACTTTTCTTATTTCGTTATGTACCGACATGTTGATATGTATACGTTTCAGGTTACAAAAGTAGCCAAAGGTTTTATCACCCACAAATAGTTCATATTCGAAAATAAAAACCGGTACATTGAGTTTTATTCGCATTTTCATGCATTATAATAAAATAGGTTTGTTTAATTTGAGTTTAATAATGAAACACAAAACATGAGATACAGGATTAACATAAATATTTCAGTCCTTTTTTTGACAGTAGTAATGTCCTTTCCTGTTTTATCACAAGCTTCGGAACAACCGGACAGCATAAATCCGTTTTTTTATGTGAAAAAGGAAAATATTTCGGGCGCTGTTTTTAAAGGAAACCAGGAGCGCGAAGAATTAATTAATGAATTTACCAGGTATAAGGAAAAGATTTATACCGGATCAGCGAAGTACAGGTGGGAAAACCGTTTTTGGAATTTTCAGGAATTTAAGCAGGAAACATTTCGGTTTAATTTTGAAACCGGCTTTTTATCCGGCTCCGGAAACTGGCTGGATAGTACTGCAGCTCGTATGATTGATGCGGATTATAAGATTCTTGGCCTGCGCACCAATGCAGCGGTTAATTTCAGCAGCCGCTTTTATTACGATCATAAAAATTATACGCTGGTGCAGATAAATGCCTGGGGCCGGTATGATTTGTTTCGGAAAAATTCAGATGGAAATGTTCAGGATTCAGATATGGTGGTGTCGGATTATGAGAGAACAGTAAATAAAGATAAATTCAGGTATGGATTTGAAGCGAAGGCGGGCTGGGGATTGGGTAAACTTAAGCCGGTAAATTATATTATGACAGCTGAATATTTACTCGATAAATATTATAAACAGCGTGTTTTTTCAGATAACGAGATTTTTAAGTTTGCTGAAGAAATTGGAAGAATAAAACAGCGCCGGAATTTAAGAAGCGCCCGCCTTCCTGAAAAAGAAGTGCAACTGATAAACGAGTTTTTACGTTCGGAGATGATGTTGAAAGCTCCGGAGTATGCCATTTTAAATGACTGGCAACTGGGGGAATTTTTGCCCCGTTTTGACGGAACACGTATAGAATTTGGCCCATTTTTTAATTACTTCAATTATGAACCTGATTTTATTTATGGTGCTTTTGTGCAATTTGAGAATTCGAATTATGTTGATTTTGCCCGAAACAGAAACATCAGCATTAATTTAAACTACAACCGCTACAAAGTGCGCGACTGGCTGATGCTGGAGGCGGACCTGGGCTGGGCCTTTTACCGGAACCTGAAAACACGGATAAACGCGGGACTTAAATATGTTCCCGGAATGGTGGTGAACGATTTTACCGATCTGGAACCTGTCAGCCACAATTTTATTCCTTATGTTGAATATTATTCCCAGGTCAATCCAAATACAAGAATAAATCTTGCATTTGCGTGGAAAATTGCCGACGGTGAGCAGTTTATGCAGTCGGGGCCGGAATTTTCACTGGCAATTTACCGAAGCAGGTATTAAAGATTTGTGTCATTCGCAGGAATTAAACCCGGAGGAAAATCTTTTTCTTGTACATGTAATACAGCAACAACCAAATCAGAGCTAACCCGCCAATCAGAATAAGGAAATCGCCGTTTTCGCCCAATGGTTTTGCCATCCAGCCCAGAAAGAATTCAGAAATCCGGCGTACATCTATTATTCTGGTAAACAGGTAAACAAAAATTGAATTCATACCAATTACCCTAAAATAGAAAGCCCATCCATGAAAACCCCAATGGTCGATAATCATAAAAAACAGGGCAACCAAAAGAAAACTGATACCGCCGGCAAGCAAATTAAAAGTGGAGGTCCAGCAGCTTTTGATAATGGGATAAAAAGTGGAAAAAATCAGTGCCAGTACAATTGAAGTGATTCCGGCTGCCGCCATGTAACCGATTTTTTGCCAGTCGCCTGCTTTTTTCAACCGCAGGATTGTGCCGGCAAAAGTTCCCATCAAAGCGATTCCGGTGGCCGAAAGGCTGCACATAATTCCTTCCGGATCGAAGGTGCCGCCATACAATCTTCCCGGCAGCAGCATCCGGTCGATGTATCCGTTAATACATCCTTCCGGGGTTAATACACCGGCTCCGTGTCCCGGAACAGGAACCAAAAGTTGCACAATTCCAAATGCAACCAGAATTCCTCCAAGCCAGATTAACCGGCTGCGAATCGATTCAAAATAGATAACAATAAGCGATGCAAAGAAATATGCGGTTCCAATCTGCCCTAAAACACTGGCAATCCGGCCGTTTTCGAAACCCCGCTGAAATGTGCCGTTATAAAGTATGCCCAAAAGAATAAGAACAATCCACCGGGTAAATACTTTTGTCAATAATTTTTGCCGGGGAACATTTTTTTCAAGTTTCGATTTTACGGAAAGTGGTATGGCAACACCGGCAATAAAAGTAAAGAGCGGGAAAATGAGGTCGTAAAAATGAAAACCGGCCCATGGAACATGCTCCATTTGGTTTTCGAGCCATTCGGCGCCTGTCATTTGCGCAATAGCAACAGCCAGGGCGCCACCGCCGGTAATCCAGAACATATCAAATCCACGTAATGCATCAAGAGAATAGATCCGTTTCTGAGGTTCGGTCCGCAAGGATTTAGTTGTCATAAATCTTTGATTTTAATTGCACCCCGAAAATAATAAACTTTTTAGAGCAGGAAAAGGAATAAATGTTCTGATGTGTAAAAATTTTACGATGATGCCGGTTTGATTCAATTCTGCCTTTTTGTCACCGGTTTTGACAGCATATTTAACCGATTTACAGGTTTGCGGTGTCAGAATTTCCCCATATTCCAAAAAATTTATGGTGGCACATTCATTGCTCAAACACCATCAGAATTTTAAAACGGATTACAAAAAACATTAAAATATAGACAAAATGGGAAAAATAATTGGAATTGACTTAGGAACTACCAACTCATGTGTGGCAGTTATGGAAGGTAACGAACCTGTTGTGATACCTAACAGCGAAGGGAAACGTACCACACCTTCGATTGTTGCGTTTGTTGAAAACGGGGAGCGTAAAATTGGTGACCCGGCAAAACGTCAGGCCATTACCAACCCAACCAAAACGGTTTTCTCCATCAAACGATTTATGGGAGAGACCTTCGACCGCGTGAGCAAAGAGGTAGAACGTGTACCGTACAAAGTAGTTAAGGGAGATAATAATACGCCGCGTGTACAGATTGACGACCGCAAATATTCGCCGCAGGAAATTTCGGCAATGGTTTTACAGAAAATGAAGAAAACCGCTGAAGATTACCTCGGTCAGGAAGTAACTGAAGCCGTTATTACTGTACCCGCATATTTTAGTGACTCACAACGACAGGCAACCAAGGAAGCCGGTGAAATTGCCGGTCTGAAAGTTCAGCGGATCATTAACGAACCTACTGCCGCCTCATTGGCCTATGGTTTGGACAAAATGGACAAAGACATGAAAATTGCCGTATTCGACCTTGGTGGAGGTACTTTCGATATCTCCATCCTTGAATTGGGCGACGGCGTTTTCGAAGTAAAATCAACAGATGGTGATACCCACCTTGGTGGTGATGATTTCGACCAGGTCATTATTGACTGGCTGGCCGAAGAATTTAAAAAAGACGAAGGTGTTGATTTGAAACGCGACCCGATGGCTTTGCAGCGTTTGAAAGAAGCTGCCGAAAAGGCAAAAATCGAGCTTTCAAGTTCTACACAAACCGAAATCAACCTGCCCTATATTATGCCGGTTGACGGAATTCCAAAGCACCTTGTAAAAACATTGACCCGTTCAAAATTTGAACAACTTGCCGACAAGCTGATTAATGCTACAATGGAACCATGCCGCAAGGCAATGAAAAATGCAGGTTTGTCAAACAGTGATATTGATGAAGTTATTTTGGTTGGAGGTTCAACCCGTATTCCTGCCATTCAGGAAAAAGTGAAAGAATTTTTTGGAAAAACACCATCGAAGGGTGTGAATCCGGATGAGGTTGTTGCAGTTGGAGCAGCTATTCAGGGCGGTGTTTTAACCGGCGAAGTTAAAGATGTGCTGCTGCTTGATGTTACCCCGCTCTCTTTGGGTATTGAAACTATGGGTGGCGTAATGACAAAACTGATTGAATCGAACACCACGATTCCGACTAAAAAATCAGAAACTTTTACAACTGCTGCAGATAGCCAACCTTCGGTTGAAATTCATGTACTGCAGGGAGAAAGGCCCATTGCATCAGGAAATAAAACAATCGGAAGATTTCACCTCGACGGACTGCCACCGGCACCGCGCGGAGTACCTCAAATTGAAGTAACTTTCGATATTGATGCCAACGGTATTTTGCACGTACACGCAAAAGATAAAGCAACCGGTAAATCACAGTCTATCCGTATTGAAGCTTCCTCTGGTTTATCAGACGATGAAATTAAACGCATGAAACAGGAAGCAGAAGCCAATGCCGAAGCCGACAAGCAAACCAAAGAAAAGGTGGATAAGTTGAACCAGGCGGACAGCTTGATTTTCCAGACGGAGAAACAACTGAAAGATTATGGCGATAAAATTCCGGCTGATAAAAAGAAACCGATAGAAGACGCACTGGCAAAATTGAAGGAAGCACACAAATCTCAGGATTTGGCTGCTATCGACACTGCAATGAATGAGCTGAATACTGTTTTCTCAGCTGCATCGCAGGAAATGTACAACGCATCGCAGGCGCAGGGCGACTCACAACAGGGTCCGCAGGGCGAACAAGCAGCCGGCGCCCAGGGTGGTGGCCAGCAAAGCAGTTCGTCAGACAAAGGAAAAGATGACGGCGAAGTTACCGATGTCGATTTCGAAGAAGTAAAATAACAGGTGAAATAAAATCACCTTCAGAATAAAAATACAGGCCCTGTCTCGTTTGAGGCAGGGCTTTATTTTTATCCGGCGAATGAACTTGTGCTGTTGGTTTTTATGTTCAGTTTTTTGTCGGGCTTTAATTTTTTATAACATTTAGCTCTGAAATAAATCTGTAGTTTTGCAGTTCTAATTCAAATAATGAACATGAAGGTTTTATTAATATTCTGGGTTATTTTGGTGCCGTTTTTTCTTTCTGCACAAATTAATCAAACTGATTCCAATGGTTTGCGCCAGGGTTTGTGGCAGAAAAAGTATCCTAATGGACGATTAATGTACGAAGGCCATTTTAAAAACGGCGAACCAGTGGGCGATTGGAAACGCTATCATGAAGGCGGCCGCTTAAAAGCTGATATAAAATATGACGAAAACTCAGATACTGCACGGGTTGTTCTTTTCAATGAATTCGGGAAAAAAATAGCAGAAGGAAATTATGTGAATGAGAAAAAGGCCGGGCAGTGGATTTATTTTACGGATGACCAAAAAGTGGGGGAAGAATATTTTGATAAAGGGTTAAAAAACGGGATTAGCCGAAAGTTTTATGAAAGTGGCGAATTGCTTGAACAGTCGGAATGGCAAAACAATTTGCAGGAAGGGAATTATGAGGTTTTTTACAAGAATGGAAAACCATATATGCAATGCAAATACAGCAAAAACCAGCGACATGGTCTTTGTTTAAGCTATTTCCAGAATGGCAGAGTTGAACTGGAAGCCCATTACAAAAACAATTTACGCGACGGCGACTGGAAGTACTACAATCCTGAAGGAGAACTTTTATACACATTAAAATTTAGTGAAGGGAACCTTCTGAATCCGGAAGTGCGTGACAGCATCAACATTGTTCAAATGCAAAATATGGAATTGGGGCGGGATTCGGTAATCGATCCTGAAAAATTTATGCAGGATCCGTCTGAATACATGCGCCAAATGAACATTAACAGGTAAAACTGCGGGATTATTTGTTAATTTGGTACCTGATTTTAAAATCCGTTTCAATGTTGTACCGCCTTTTATTTATTGGGCTGCTGAATGCACTGCTATTATCCCCGGTTGTTGGTAATTCACAATTTTATTACTGGGTGGCTTTTACCGATAAAAACAATTCGGCATATTCTATTGCGCATCCCGAAGAATTTCTTTCTGAACGTGCCATCCAAAGAAGAATCAATCAGAATATTTCTATTGATTCATTGGATCTGCCTGTTAATTCAGCATATATAAATCAGGTGCTGGAGCTGGGAGCAGAATTTGTGCATTCATCCAAATGGTTAAACGGCATAACTGTAAAATGCAACATTGACAGCTTTGAGCATAAAGTTCTGCAATTTCCTTTTGTGAATTTTACCCAGCTTACAAAGCCTGATTTAACCTCCAAGAGTGCAGTGGATAAATTTGCAGTACCGTCTTTTTCTGGAGATACTTTAGCCATTGATACTTCCTTTTATGGTCCTTCTGTTTATCAGGTGGGACAATTGAACGGGCAATATCTGCACAACCGGAATTTCCGGGGGCAGGGAATTCAAATTGCAGTTTTGGATGGCGGCTTTTATCATGTGGATGTACATCCGGCGTTTGATAGTTTACGCGCAGAAAACCGGTTGCTCGGGATAAAGGATTTTGCTGATCCTTCTTCAGATTTTTATGAAACGCATTATCATGGAATGAGCGCCCTTTCATGCATGGCTGCCGATATTCCCGGGGAATTAATTGGAACTGCACCTGAAGCTTCCTACTGGCTCATCCGATCAGAAGAAATAAGCACCGAATATTTAGTTGAAGAAGATAACTGGGTGGCGGCTGCCGAATTTGCCGACAGTGTGGGAACTGATATCATTAATTCTTCCCTCGGGTATTTTTTATTTGATGACGCATCGATGAATCATACCTATGCTGAAATGGACGGTAATACCACGCGCGTTACACAGGGAGCCGATATTGCCGCCTCCAGGGGAATGCTGGTATTTGCGAGCGCCGGAAATGAAGGAAGCAGTTCATGGAAATACATTATTGCTCCGGCCGACGGTGAAAATGTAATTGCTGTTGGTGCGGTGGATTATCTGGCCGAACCCGCTTCTTTTACTTCTTTCGGACCAGCTTCTGATGGTCACGTTAAACCAAATGTTGCTGCTTTGGGACGAAATACATACCTTCAGAAAAGCGACGGCAGTTTGGGCTATAGCAGCGGTACATCCTTTTCTTCGCCTGTATTGGCCGGAATGGGTGCTTGTTTATGGCAGGCAAACCCGGAGGCAACAGCGGTTCAAATTAAAAGTGCCATCGAACAAAGCGCCTCACTTTATCCTGCATCCGATTCATTATTGGGGTACGGAATCCCCGATATGAAAGCCGCAGATCAGATTCTGAAAACATCTTCCTCTCCATATG
Organism: uncultured Prolixibacteraceae bacterium; assembly: GCA_963771595.1. GTDB lineage: Bacteria > Bacteroidota > Bacteroidia > Bacteroidales > Prolixibacteraceae > CAVYUC01. The sequence continues at coordinate 143,037 of CAVYUC010000019.1, forward strand.
TAAGTGCTGAAAAATATTGGAAGGTATATCCCAATCCTGCTGAAGATTACATCATCCTTCAAAACGGACAAATCCCGGCAACCGGGAATATTGAAATAGCATTTTTTACACCTGACGGACGTTTATTGCGGAAAGAACAACAGGTCGCTGCGCCACAAATTATCGTACACAATTTACAGGATTTACCAGCAGGTTTACTAATTTTGAGAATAGAGTCGGGACCTGTTTCGGAATCATTTAAAATCAGTAAAATCCGCTGAATCGAATGAAGCAAAAATTCACGCTTTTTGAATTAAACGAGCAAATCAAGGATACACTTTGCGAGGCATTTCCATCAACTGTATGGGTGGTTGCAGAGGTGAGCGAGTTGAAGGAAAACCGAAGCGGGCATTGCTATCTGGAGTTGGTGGAAAAAGTGGAAAATGAAATTATTGCCCGTTCAAGAGCTACGATCTGGTCCTATACCTATCGGATGCTGAAACCTTATTTTGAAACCACTACCGGCCAGTTTTTCTCGCACGGCATAAAAATTCTGGTGCAGGTTACGGTGGAATACCATCCGGCTTTTGGACTGAGCCTGAACATTAAAGATATTGATCCTACCTACACCGTTGGTGATATGGCTTTGCAACGGAAGGAAATTATAACCCGTTTGCAAAGCGAAGGAATTTTCGATATGAACCGTGAGCTGCAGTTGCCGCTTGTTCCGCAGAAAATAGCGGTTATTTCATCGAAAACGGCCGCCGGTTATCAGGATTTTGTGCATCAGTTAAATTCAAATGCCCATGGTTTTGTTTTTTACACCCAAATTTTTGAAGCCTGGATGCAAGGTGCAGGCGCGGTTAAATCAATAATTGGGGCGCTGGAGCGGATTTATCAGTACGAAGATTTTTTTGATGCCGTAGCCATAATTCGCGGCGGTGGAGCCACGGCCGATTTAAGCTGTTTCGATAATTATGAGCTGGCGTTTAACCTGGTTCAGTTCCCGTTGCCGGTAATTACAGGGATAGGGCACGAAAAGGATGATACAATCATCGATTTGGTGGCGCATACCCGCATGAAAACTCCTACGGCGGTGGCCGAATTTTTTATTAACGGAGTAGAACGGTTTTACGACCGCCTGTTGGATACAGAGGAAGAAATCATCCGGCGGGTCCGGGATAAACTGGAACAAAACCACCGGCAATTGGAACGAAATGCAGAACTTCTTCAGCAATCAATTAGTTATTTTGTACAAGATAAAAATTCGGTTTTAACACGGAAAGGAAATAAGTTGCAGCAAAATGTCAGCAGGTTTTCATTCAAAAAAAATGTGGAATTGAATCACCTGAATTACGAACTGAATTCTGCCGTTTCGGTCTGGTCGGTGGAAATAAAAAACAGGCTTGATACAAAGCAACGGATTTTAAAACGCATTGCCGGCAGTGCATTATTAAACCAAAAGAACAGACTGAATCAGTTGGATGGGGCAGTTGAAAAAATGGCACTGCAGTTTCTTCATAGCGAACAGGAACGCCTTAATTTGAATGAAAATACGGTGCGTTTACTGAATCCCGAAAACGTATTGAAACGGGGATACACCCTTACACTAAAAGAGGGTAAAATCGTCAAATCAACTCAGCAAATCGAAAAAGGCGATGAAATTGAAACCCGGTTTGCCGATGGAAAAGTTAAAAGTAAAATCACAAATAAAGAACAATATGACAGTTAAAAAGGTAACCTATAATGAAGCAATTTCAGAGATTGAAGCAATTCTGGAAAAGATAGAGAATGAAGAACTCGATGTGGATGAACTGGCAGAGAAAGTGAAACGGGTTTCGGTTTTGCTTAAAATATGCAAGGAAAAACTGACCAAAACAAACCAGCAGGTAGAAGAGATTTTGAAAGAAATGGAGGAATGATTTGAACGGTTTGGAAATGTACTTGTTTTGTTTTATTGAAATCTGTTTAAATTGATTTACTTTTGAAGTATGAAAACATTAACAATTCATCTGCCTGACAATATTGATCTTACCGATAGAGAAGCAATATTGATGCTGTCAGCAAAATTGTTTGAAAAAGGTAAACTTACGCTCGGACAAGCGGCTAAGGTGGCAGGGGTTTCCAAGAAAAGTTTCATCGATATTCTGGAGGTTTATGATATTTCTCCCATAAATACTTCTTCTGAAGATATTGAAAATGATATAAACAATGGCCGGAATTATAGTGTCTGATACCAGTTGTTTAATTCTTTTGGAAAAACTGGGCAGAATGGACATTTTGCAATCCCTTTTCAAAACGGTAAGTATTACAACAATTGTTGCAGAAGAGTTTGACAAAACGCTGCCTGATTATTTTTTAATTGAAGATCCTGTAGAAAAAAACTATCAAAGAATTTTGGAATCATCACTTGATCCGGGAGAAGCAAGCGCAATAGCGTTAGCCTTGGAAAAAGAAGGCAGTTTATTGATAATTGATGATCGTAAAGCAAGGAAAGAAGCAAGTCAATTGAAGTTAAATATCACCGGAACGATTGGTGTTTTAATAGTTGCCCTTGAAAAAGGTTATATAAATGACATGAATGTTCTCCTGCAGGAAATTGAAAATTCCAATTTTAGAATTGCTGCAAAATTTTTACAACGAAATTAAACGAAGATTCACGAATAATTAAAAAAGATATCAAAACAATGTACACAAAACAACAAGTTGCAAAAACAATAGATCACGCTGTTTTAAAGCCCGAATACACAGAAATTGATTTGGCAAAACATGCCGGTATGTGTGTAGAAAATGGTGTTTACAGCATGTGTGTGAAACCCTGCGATATCAAAATGGCAAAAGAATTACTGGAAAACAGTGGTGTGAAAGTTTCATGCGTTCTCAGTTTTCCGCACGGCGCGGATACAACGCAGGTAAAAGTATTTCAGGCAAAGCAGGCCATTGAAGACGGTGTGGACGAAATTGACATGGTGATGAATATCGGCCGGTTTCTGGGCCAGGATTACCATTATGTGGTGGAAGATATAAAAGCAGTTGTGGAGGTGGCACATCAACACAACGTACTGGTAAAAGTAATCCAGGAAAGCGGTTTTCTTTCGCCTGAGCAGGTTGCCAAAGCCTGTGAATTATCATTTGTTGCCGGCGCCGATTTTGTGAAAACCTCCACCGGTTTTGGTCCCGGAAAAGCTACCCCTGAAACTATTGCCGTGATGATAAAAACCGTTGGCAGCGACATGAAAGTTAAAGCTTCAGGTGGCATCCGCACCTGGGATGATGCCGTGGCTTTTCTGGAACAAGGTGTCGACCGGCTTGGAGTTGGTTCTACCGAAGCCGTTTTAAATGGCGCCAAAGCCGAAGGCAGCTATTAAAGCATAATCCGGGGACAGAATGAGATTGTATCGTCTTTTTAAAAAAGGTTAAATACCGGAATATTCATTGCAATCCAATTTTATTCCACCAAAAAAACAATCATATTTGTAATCCTTATGCAATAAGGACAGTATGTATTTTTTAGACGGCAATCGACTTTACATAAAACCTGAAAGTGGCTGCGGGACATTGAATGAACAACTTCAGAATTGTTTGCAACAGCTGGGCCAATTTAATTCGGGAAAGAAGATCTTCAAACTCAATTTCTTTGTTGATACTGCTTCTGATAAGGCATACATGGAATTAACCAAAAGCATTCAGCAGGAAGTTAAAACCAGGTTTTCGGAAGAGATCATTTTGAATTTTATTGCCCAGCCTCCGTTAACCTGTCGGATAATAATTGAAGCTTTTTATTATGAGACGTTGAAATGGCAGGCGCGTTTTATTAACCATGAAAATGATTCAGCCATTTTATTCCATAGAGAAAATACTGAATTTTTAATCGGAAATGTGCAGTCCGATCATGAAAAGGAATGCAGCCAAAATGCCCGGCTGGCATTTACGCGATTAAGAGAAATGTTGCGCGCAGTGGATTTTCCTATTAATTCGATTATCCGACAGTGGAATTATGTGGAACGAATATTGGGATTTGACGGAGAAAACCAGCGTTACCAGGAATTTAACAACATCCGTTCGGAGTTTTACAACCAAAACTTTGAACAATCCGGTTATCCGGCTGCAACCGGAATTGGTATGAACCGTGGCGGCGTAATTATCGAATTTGTGGCGGTGAAATCAGACCAGGTAAAATCGGTACCGATAGATAATCCGCAGCAGGTTTCGGCCCATTCATACAGCGAAAACGTATTGGTAGGAGAGGAGTGTCCGGTAAAAGCCACACCTAAATTTGAGCGTGCGCGCTACTTCGAACTGGCGGAAAAGAAAATGATTTTCGTATCGGGAACAGCTTCCATTACCGGTGAAAGAACAGTTGGAGTTGGCGACCCGGTGAAGCAAACAGAAATCACTATTCAAAATATTCAACAGCTTTATACCGGCGATATACTGACAGGTATTTCCGGCAGTCAACTGCAGCCAAAATACGGCCATGCCCGAGTGTATGTAAAAAACCGCAAAGACTTTGCTGCCATAAAAAGGACCTTCAAAAAGAGTTTTGGGAACCTGCCGGTAGTATATATTATCGCAGATATCTGCCGCAATGATTTATTGGTAGAGATTGAAGGAAAAGTAATACTGGCATAAGGGAGATACAGTCTCCAACTGCGTCAGGTTTTCTGTCGAAAATAGGTTACATCCGGAAATGCAGTTCTCTGATGAATCAAGCTATAATATTTATTTAACCCCAATTGTATCATCCCACTAAAAACCTTAAATTCAAGGCGAATTTGTACGGATATGAACTTACAGGATTTTGGATACAACGGGCAGATCGAAAAACTGAGAGATGAGAACCAACTTACCGGTTTCGGCGTTGGCAGGGTGATCGCGGAACATAAGGAACGCTACACCGTCAGGACGGAAACCGGAGAAGTGGAGGCTGAAATTACCGGCAACCTGCGGTTTACGGCAAAAGGAAGAGCGGATTTTCCTGCTGTGGGTGACTGGGTGGCGCTGATTCCTTTTGATGCGGATTTTGCAGTCATTCATAAAGTTATTCCGCGCCTTTCTGTAATATCTCGTCAGGCTCCTGGTCGTTTTGGTGAAATACAGATTATTGCCGCCAATGTGGATGTCGTGTTTCTGCTTCAGGCGGTTGACCGTGATTTTAACATCAACCGGCTGGAAAGGTATCTGGCTATTAGTTATGCATCGAAAGCAGAACCGGTAATTGTCCTCACAAAAACTGATTTAATAAAACATCAGCGGCTGGAGGAAATAACAGTCGGCATAAAACAGCGCATCAAAGAGGTTCCGGTTCTTGCCATCAGTAACCAGACCCAGAACGGCTACCATGACCTGCTGAGCAAAATTGAAAAAGGGAAAACCTATTGCTTGTTGGGCTCTTCAGGAGTAGGCAAATCCACATTACTAAATAATCTTTCGGAAAAACAAGTGATGAAAACTGATGCAATCGGTGAACATTCGAACCGTGGACGGCATATTACCAGCCACCGCGAATTGGTTGTTCTTGCCAATGGAGGAATTTTGATAGATAACCCGGGGATGCGTGAAGTAGGCATAACCGATTCAAAGGACAGTCTGGAAACAGTTTTCGATACAATCAACGGACTGGCACAAAACTGCAGGTTTAAGGATTGTACCCACACCGGCGAAACCGGTTGCGCAGTTATTGAAGCCGCTGAAACCGGAACGATAGATAAAGACTCCTATGAAAATTACCTGAAAATGGAAAAAGAGAAATCCCACTTCGAAGCATCGGTTGCTGAAAGGCGTAAAAGAGATAAACTTTTTGGTAAAATGATGAAGAACTACAAAAAAGACCTGGATAAAGACAGCTGATGCCGGGAGCCGGAGTTTTCAACACCGGCAAATTTAAGATGAAAGAAATTACAACTAAATATTTCACTGACAGAGAAGAATGGAGAAAATGGCTTAGAACTAATTTTGAGACGAAAGATGATATTTGGTTGGAATATCCATTAAAGAAAACAGGGCGAAAACGAATCCTTTATAACGATGCAGTAGAAGAAGCACTTTGTTTTGGGTGGATTGACAGTACAGTTAAATCTTTAAATGAAGAAACGACCATTCAAAGGTTTTGTAAAAGAAGAAATAATTCCTCATTCTCACAACCAAACATGGAACGCCTGAAATGGCTATTTGATAACAAGATGATTCATAATTCTGTTAAAAATGAAGTTCTGGAAATAATTAAAAAGGAATTCATTTTTTCAAAAGATATTCTTAAAAAGCTAAAATCGGATAAATCTGTTTGGGAGAATTATCAAAACTTTTCAGAGCCTTATAAACGAATCAGAATGGCGTACATCGAAAGTGCAAAGAAAAGACCCGAAGAATTTGAAAAGCGGTTAAATAACTTCATTAACAGGACAAAAGAAAATAAACTGATTAAAGGATTTGGGGGAATTGACAAATATTATTGAAAAAAAACAGCTGCCGAATTTATAAATAATTGATAACGATTTTAAGAAAAATACCGGAACCCTGGGGTAAATACAGTTTTGGCCTGTTCCCTGGCAATAAAAACCGGTTAATCAGCACGATTAACCGGTTTTTAGGTTTTATGCAAAAGTACCGGATTTGAAAAATCCGGCTCCTTTCGGCTCCCCCGGCTTCTTCTCAGGAGGGAAGGAGCTGGGTATTAAAATTTAAAATTTACCCCTGCCATGAAATTCGTTCCGGCCTGCGGAAAGTAACCATCCATTTCGTAGCGCTCTCCCCCCAGGATGTAGGAATAGACCCACGCGTTCGATTCGTACATCGTGTTGAACAGGTTGTTGACAAGCACATGGAGGGTAATTTCGTTAAACAGCCCGGTGGTAAAGGTGTAATCCGCCTTTAGGTTGTTTACAAAATAAGCATCCAAAGCTCTTTCGGCACTTGATGAATTGTCGATATACTGCTGGCCGACATAGGCCGAATTGAGGCTCAGCCCCAGATGTTCCACCGGTTCGAAACGCAGCTCGCTGTTGGCCACCACTTCGGGTGAAAATGCCAGGTCGGTGGTGCCCAAATCAAAGGCTTCCTGTCCGCCGGTATCCCAGTTATCCACATATTCTGTAAAATCAGAAATTTTATTCCTGCTGAAGGTGGCGTTTGCGCTCCACCGGATGCTGCCGGTGATTTGCACGGCGGCCTGCAACTCTATCCCGGCGCGGTAGCTGTCGTCAACATTCACCATGATTGGCGCCCCCACATCGTTGATTTCGCCGGTTAATACCAGCTGGTCCCTATAGTTCATGTAATAAAGATTCGCACCCAGCGACAACGTTTGCGATTTGTAATTGTATCCAAGTTCCCAGTCGTGCAGGGTTTCGTGTACCGGCTGATTTCCCTGCGGGTCGGCATCCACATAGTTGCTTCGGGCGGGCTCGCGGTTGGCCACTGCAAACGATGCATATACATTCTGGTTGGAAGCCGGTTGGTAAAACAGCCCCAGTTTGGGGTTGAAGAAATTAAAATTATGCTGTTGCGTAATATCCCTCAAATCATCATCAATCCCGTCAACTTCATAATTGATCTTCCGGAACTGCACATCTGCATACGCATTCAGCTTTTCAGTAAGGCTGTAGTTGTATTTTGCATACACGTTGAAATCCTTTTTCAATCCCTTATTGCGGTACCATTCATGTTTGGTTTTAAGGAATTTAAGCGGTCCGTTTGTTTCTTCCCGTTCGTAAATTGTTTCAATACTGCCTAAATGTTCTCCCCAGATTACATTTCCGAAATGGTCTCCGTCGTATGTACTCCAACCTCCGCCGAAAGTAAAGTCGCCCCTGTTTTTCAAATAATTCAGTGAAAAGGTGAGGCCGTAAAAATCATTGTCGAGCCATTTACGGTTCACCAAATCAGTAGTTTCAATGACCTCTGAACCCACCTGGATGTAGGGAATCTGATAATCTGCAAGGTCTTCATCTTCCTTGAAATTTTCATAATAACCATACCCGTGGGTATAATGTCCGGATGCATTCAAATTCAGATAGCCATTGAATTTATGGGAAAAATGCAACTGGTAATGGTCCTGCTGGTAGTTATCCACCTGGTTTTCGTAAGTGTAGAGATTATAGGTACGGCTGTCGGAGCTGATCATCTCCTGGGTTTGCTGCGGTGTATACAGCCAGTGCTCTTCGTATCGTTTCATCCCTTCCGGATCGTTGTTCAATCTCACGGAAGGTACGCCGTTCCATGCCTGGTAGGTTTCTTCGAACCCCGAAAACACATTCAGCTTTAACACAGTATTTCCGGCATAATAACCTCCCGAAAGGAAGAATGATTTCAGGTCAGAAAACGCCCTGTCGATAAATCCATCGGAGGTTACTTTCGAGAGCCTTGCATCCACGGTAAACCGGTTGTTCAGCAATCCTGTTCCTGCGGAAACTGTATTTTTGAAGGTGTTAAATGAGCCGAAAGCTGTATTGTATCCGGCATAGGCATTTTTACGCAGCGTGTTCGACTGCAGGTTAATGGTGGCCCCAAATGCTGCAGCGCCATTGGTGGAGGTTCCCACGCCGCGCTGAATCTGAATGTTTTCGAGGGAGGATGCCAAATCGGGCTGGTCGACAAACCAGGTGCCATGCGATTCGGCATCATTCAACGGAATGCCGTTTACCGTTACGTTTATCCGGTTGAGGTCGGTGCCGCGGATACGGAAGTTGGTGTATCCAACACCGGCGCCGGCATCGGAAGTGGCCACAAACGAAGGTGTCAGTTGCAGCAGGTAGGGGATATCCTGTCCCATATTGCGGTTTTCAATCGTTTCGCCCGAAATGTTGCTGTAAGCCACCGGAGTTTTGTTTCCGGCACGGGTGGCGGAAACAAGCACTTCGCCTGTCATTACCACATCCGGCTCCAGTTCAATTGAAATTTCCTGAGGGGAATTTAACTGAACGTTCACCATTTTGGTTTCAAAACCGATGAAGGAAACTGCCAGAACATAATTCCCCCGTTTCAGGTTCTTAAATTCAAATCGGCCATCGCTTCCTGTGGAAACGCCGTAAAGACTGTTTTCAAGTACCACGCTGGCTCCGGCCAGCGGTTCACCGTTTCCCGTAACTTTTCCTTCGAGGTTGTATTGCCCGAACGCGGATACAACCATCCACTGCAACAGCAGCAATGTAAATACATGTTTCATTTTAAAATTAAATTTGGTTAATAATTAACCAATGGAGTGGGACGAATCCCTATTTGCCCTCCCTTCGCCGGCATTATCCGGATCAGGTGATGTGGGTATGATCTCAGCCCTTAATATTAAGGCACCCCATTGCATAAACAATGACTGCAAAGTTAAAACGGATTTTTGAAACGGCAAAAAGAGATTTTGGGAAAGCAGGTTGAACATCCGGATTTTAGCCGGGAAATCCCCAATTTAAAGAATTCATTTTACTCTTCTTTATCTTTGGATTGATGTTTTTCATTTTGGGTGCGGGTGAGCGCGGAGGCAATTAACCCTGTGGGGACTGCAATTACCCCCAGGCCCAGGAACAGCATAGCTGAGGTGAATATTTTTCCACCCACTGTAATGGGATAGATGTCGCCGTAACCCACAGTGGTTAAGGTAGCCACGGCCCACCACATGCTGTGGAAGATGGATTTGAATACCTCGGGCTGTGCCGGATTTTCAAAATAGTATATGCCGACAGCCGAAAGAAAAAGCAGGAAGGACGACAAAATCAAAAACAAAACCAGCTCTTCCTTTATGGAGAGGAATGCCCGTCCAAATCGGCGGATGGCCTTGCTGTAGCGAATAATTTTGAAAATCCGGAATAATCGGAAAAGCCGCAGGATACGAATGGAACGCAAATCGATTCTAAAGGTGAGGTAAAAGGGCAAAATTGCGAGCAGGTCGATGATTCCGTAAAAACTGAAAATAAAATTCAGCTTTTTTTTGGCAACAATCAGGCGGAGAATATATTCGAGGGTGAAAATAATGACGGTAATGACTTCGAAAGCACGCAGAAAATTTTTCCAGCCGGGGGAGAGATCGGGTAGGGTTTCGATGCAAAAGGAAATGAGGGATAGGATAATCAGAAACTGAATGGATAAATCGAACCAACGGCCCCGCTTGGTATTGTTTTCTTCCACTACTATTCTGATTTGTTCTTTCCAGTTCATTTTTAAGCCTTAACGGATGATGGAAGTTAAATGTTTACAGTGCCGCCT
>CAVYUC010000020.1:0-171657 GCA_963771595.1 uncultured Prolixibacteraceae bacterium
TACACCGGAAGGTTTGACCAGCGATAATTATGATATCACATTTGAAAACGGACAACTCTCCGTTACCAAAGCCGACCTGACAGTTACCGCAATTGACGATTCTAAAGTTTACGACGAACTCGCTTACAGCGGTGGAAACGGCGTAACTTATGACGGTTTTGTCAACGGCGAAACAGAAGCTGTGCTGGGTGGTACGCTGGCATACTAGGTACAAGCCAGGGGGCAACCAATGTCGGAACTTACGTGATTACACCGGAAGGTCTGACCAGCGATAATTATGATATCACATTTGAAAACGGACAACTCTCCGTTACCAAAGCCGACCTGACAGTTACCGCAATTGACGATTCTAAAGTTTACGACGGACTCGCTTACAGCGGTGGAAACGGCGTAACTTATGACGGTTTTGTCAACGGCGAAACAGAAGCTGTGCTGGGTGGTACGCTGGCATATTCAGGTACAAGCCAGGGGGCAACCAATGTCGGAACTTACGTGATTACACCGGAAGGTCTGACCAGCGATAATTATGATATCACATTTGAAAACGGACAACTCTCCGTTACCAAAGCCGACCTGACAGTTACCGCAATTGACGATTCTAAAGTTTACGACGGACTCGCTTACAGCGGTGGAAACGGCGTAACTTATGACGGTTTTGTCAACGGCGAAACAGAAGCTGTGCTGGGTGGTACGCTGGCATATTCAGGTACAAGCCAGGGGGCAACCAATGTCGGAACTTACGTGATTACACCGGAAGGTCTGACCAGCGATAATTATGATATCACATTTGAAAACGGACAACTCTCCGTTACCAAAGCCGACCTGACAGTTACCGCAATTGACGATTCTAAAGTTTACGACGGACTCGCTTACAGCGGTGGAAACGGCGTAACTTATGACGGTTTTGTCAACGGCGAAACAGAAGCTGTGCTGGGTGGTACGCTGGCATATTCAGGTACAAGCCAGGGGGCAACCAATGTCGGAACTTACGTGATTACACCGGAAGGTCTGACCAGCGATAATTATGATATCACATTTGAAAACGGACAACTCTCCGTTACCAAAGCCGACCTGACAGTTACCGCAATTGACGATTCTAAAGTTTACGACGGACTCGCTTACAGCGGTGGAAACGGCGTAACTTATGACGGTTTTGTAACGGCGAAACAGAAGCTGTGCTGGGTGGTACGCTGGCATATTCAGGTACAAGCCAGGGGGCAACCAATGTCGGAACTTACGTGATTACACCGGAAGGTCTGACCAGCGATAATTATGATATCACATTTGAAAACGGACAACTCTCCGTTACCAAAGCCGACCTGACAGTTACCGCAATTGACGATTCTAAAGTTTACGACGGACTCGCTTACAGCGGTGGAAACGGCGTAACTTATGACGGTTTTGTCAACGGCGAAACAGAAGCTGTGCTGGGTGGTACGCTGGCATATTCAGGTACAAGCCAGGGGGCAACCAATGTCGGAACTTACGTGATTACACCGGAAGGTCTGACCAGCGATAATTATGATATCACATTTGAAAACGGACAACTCTCCGTTACCAAAGCCGACCTGACAGTTACCGCAATTGACGATTCTAAATACTGTGGACAGCTCAATCCAAAGTTTACCGTATCATACGATGGATTTGTCAATGGTGAAAATGAATCCGTATTGGGAGGAACATTGGCTTTCACGACAGCTGCTGACGTATACAGCACTGGAGCAAAATACTCTGTAACCCCATCTGGATTAACTTCCGGGAACTATACGATAACGTTTGAAGATGGCACTCTCACAATCCTTGTCGTCTCCATCGACGCCTCCGCCTCTTCCAACCCTGTAGCTCTTGGCTCAAATGCTACATTAAGTGCAACGGTTGTTGATGAAAATTCAAATCCGATAGAAGGTGTATTAGTTACTTTCAGCCTGGATGATGTTGTGGCGAGTACGGCTACGACTAATGCAAACGGGATTGCTACGTTACCAAGTGTTTCCGTGCCGGAAGTTCAGTTTATAAAGTAACTGCAATTGCAGGAGGTGATTGCTGTGAACCATCCGTTGCCTACCTCCCTGTCTATGACCCATCAGCCGGATTTGTAACCGGTGGTGGCTGGATATGGTCACCTGCCGGAGCTTATGACGCAGATCAATCACTTGAAGGTAAAGCCAATTTCGGTTTTGTAGCCAAATACAAAAAAGGAAAAACTGCAATTCCGGAAGTGGATGGTAATACCGAATTCCAGTTTAAAGCCGGCAATTTGAATTTCAAAAGTCAATTGCACGAATCAGGGTCACTGGTTATCTCCGGAGGCAAGGCTACTTATCGTGGTGAAGGAACAATTAACGGAGAGGGTTCTTATAAATTCACCCTGGTGGCTTTCGATGGCGACTGGAACGACGGTACTGCCCCCGACCGGTTCCGCATCAAAATCTGGGGTAATAATGGAATTGTCTACGACAATGCCATGGGCACAGATGATAATTCGGATGATGCAACAGAATTGGGTGGCGGCTCCATCGTTATACACGAAGTGAAATCCAACGGCAAAAACAAATCCGGATTCATTGAACCTGAATTTGAGTACGCCAACCTCAACGTTTACCCGAACCCGTTTACCGACAGGGTACAGTTTGAGTTTGTGTCGCCGGAGCCCGTAAATGCACGAATTGATGTGTATGACATGACCGGCCGGATGGTAAAAACTGTATTTGAAGGTCCGGTGGAAGGTGGCGTAAATTACAATGCCGTATTCAAACCACAATCCGAAATCAGCGGATTCTACCTTTACCGGATGACACTGGGCGAAGCAGTATATAACGGTAAATTGATTTACAACAAAAAATAACAGTTTATACCGCACTGTAAATTGAGCTTAAAATTAAAAACCGGCAGAACCAGATTCTGCCGGTTTTTTTTAGTCAGTAACCCGTAACGTCACCACCAGCACAGTCATTTCGAATAAGGAACATGTAAAGAAAGATGTCTTCAGGTGGCATCTTTTTGTAATTTTAACCGATTCCTGTTTGCCTGATATGTCTCAATTCTTCAGTACTCACAAATTTCATCCTCAGTACTCACGGAGTTAATCTTCAGTACTGAAATTTTAGGAGATCACAGGTTATTTTTTGGATTATCTGAATTCAACCTGCAAAAAAAAACAGGTTGTGTTTTTATAATGACAGGATTAATTATTTTTGAACTATTGAAATACCGGATTATCAAAACAATAAACTATCAATAAAGTCAAATGCAATATTCTTAAGCTGCTGGCAAACTTATATATCAAAACTTATATAACCAAAAACTTTTAGTATGATTCAGATAAAACAAATTGCCAAACCAAATCCGTTTGATTCGGAAAATCCAGTGTATTATTATGCTTCGGCTGTACACAGCGGAAAATTAACTATTGAGGATCTTGCCACAGAAGTAGCCGAACGCTGTTCACTCCGGTGTTCCGATGTAATTGGGGCATTGATAGCATTAATGGATGTTATACCCGAAAACCTGATAAAAGGGAAGGTGGTTACACTGGGCGAACTGGGCAGTTTTTACCTTACAGTAAAAAGTGAAGGAGTAAAAAATCCGGATGAACTGACCAAAGGAATGGTTAAAGGGGTAAAAATCCAATACCGCCCAACCAAAAAGTTTAAAACTAAATTAAAAATAATTGATGTTGGCTTTAAGAGTTGAAACCCTTATTTCGTAATCATTTTTAAACGATTATTACCGGATTATTAAACTTCATCAAACATGTTGTTTCAAATTTTGGTGCCTGGTTTACCAACATACAGAAGACAATTCTGAACGCTGTTTTTGTATATTCAGGTTAACATAACACTCTAAAATCAATCACAACATTCCCGTAACTGCAAATAAACTTATTCGTCGACTTAAACAAAGTCTTCATCTCCTGAAAGAGGTTATCCGGCATCGCAGTCTATATTCAGACTAAAAGATGTTTTAATTTTAATGTATTAACATTAAATCATTTAAAATTCCGGTTATGAATAAAAATTTACAGTTTATTGGAAGCACTTTAATGGTGTGTATCGCAATGGTTGCCTGCGAAAAGTATGAATCCGATCCTGTACAGGACAACGGGGAACTTAAACGTGCCAATAACGGCATGATAAAATCGTACGACAATACGATGGTGTTGAAATGGGATGAAGCCTTAAGTATGGCGATTGACAGCAAGATGCCGCTTGCCAGTGGAATCAAGAATTTATGCAATGGTACCATTGGCAATGCATGATGCACTTAACAACGTTGATTCCCAAGTATGAAACCTATGCAATGGATAACAGCTGGAACGATGGGAAGGAAGTGTCGAAAAAAACAATTTATTCTGCTGCTGATGCAGCGGTGGCACAGGCAGCACACGACGTTCTGGTAACGCTGTATCCGCCTTCAAATCCAATCGTCGATATTTCAATCTCAATGCAGATGCATTCTTTCGACTTTAAATTATGATTAATGGATGACACAACCTGAAGTTTTCGACAGAAAGGGCTCAAAAAAACTTGACCTCTGATTTTTTTCTGGTTTTCGAATAATTAATGTCACAATAGATTTAATTTCACAACACTTCTTCAGGAATGATTATTGAATTTATGTGCAATTATATATGGTGCAAATAAAATGAGTGACATTCATCGTTAATTACTAAACCTTTTTAAACAGCCGGCGTTTTATATGTATAACACATTAAAAATTCACAGTATGAAAAAAATATTAATTTTAATGTAACTACTCAGGTACATGATGGGAACAAATATAATAAAAATTAGAATCACATTTTTTTTCATATAACTCAATTTATTTGAAGTGAAGGGGATTTTTGAGCTTTGATTTCATTTAGGCAATTCTCATAGAGGTTCAAATGGAAAATAGTAGTTTAAGGTTAAATATTGTTGATAACTAATGGTTCTGGTGTTTATAAAGAGCTGACAAAATATTTGAGAGTTGGTGTTGCATATACGGATATTTGGATAAAACAAAGAAGTAATGGTTTCAAAAGAGGAGTTAAGAAAGCTGGACAAAGAACAACTGGTTGATTTAGTATATGATATTTTGATAAAGGTTGATGACTTAACAGCACAGGTTAAGATGCTTCAGACTGAAGTTAACTGGCTTAAGACAAGTAAAAACAGTGGTAACAGTTCGCTTCCTACATCTCAAGACATATACCGACAAAAGAATCAAAGCCTTCGTGAAAAGAGCAATAAGAAACCAGGTGGGCAACCAGGACATAAAGGAGATACACTACTGATGTCACGGAATACTGACAATGTAATAGAACACAAACGAAATGAGAACTGCTTGAGATGTGGTAAGATTCACTCTGAAGAAGCATATCAAATGATAGGCAAAAGACAAGTAATAGACATAACAATAATTAAAGAGAGTATTATAGAACAACAGATTTTTCAATTAACCTGCAGTTGTGGGTGCGTTACTGAAGGATATTATACTGCCGGTATAACAGCTCCTGTGCAATATGGGAATAATTTGATTTCCCTGACAGCTTATCTAAGTTCCCGGCAGTATGTACTCTATAATCGCTTATCAGAACTTATAAAAAGCATAACAAATATTTCCATAAGCGAGGGCACCATATATAACATGCTAAACAAAGCTGCCAATATGGTACTTCCAATATATGAAGGTATAAAACAGGAGATTTCAAAAGCCATCACAATCGGTGGAGATGAAACCGGCGTTAAAGTGAATAAAGACAAATCCTGGGCGTGGACCTGGCAGAGCTTACTTGCAACATATATCACTATTTCCCCAAGCAGGGGGTTTGCAACAATCATGGGAACCTTTCCTGATGGATTTCCCCAGGCGACACTGGTAAGCGACTCATGGGCGGCACAGTTAAAAACTCCGGCTAAAAGACACCAGTTGTGCCTGGCACATCTACTACGGGAACTAAACTTTCTCCATGAATTGTACAAAATCAAATGGATAACTGAGATGAAAGAAGTATTGTCAAGTGCAATTAAACTGAAGAAAAGAATGACTCCCGAATGGTATGATTTGCCATTTAAAGAAAGGAGTGATTTGCTTAGAAAATTTGATGAGTTGATAAATCAGGAACTGCCAGATAAGTATTCCAAAATATTAACTTTTAAAAAGAGACTAAAGAAACGAAAGAACCAGGTATTCAACTTTCTGTTTTATCCGGATGTGCCATTTGATAACAATGCTTCAGAACGTGCAATCCGCAATCTGAAAGTAAAACAAAAAGTTTCCGGGGGCTTTCGTTCTGAAAGAGGAGCAGAAATATTTGCAATACTACGATCTGTTGTTGATACAATAATCAAGAAAGGTGGTAATCCATCTGAATCAATCCGGTTTGCCATTAATGTTGCTTCCTGTAAAAATGAATTTTCATTCAAGAACAGGTATTAATTATCAATCCGACCTGAGTAGTTACATGCATTCTTTCGACTTTAAATTATGATTAATGGATGACACAACCTGAAGTTTTCGACAGAAAGGGCTCAAAAAAACTTGACCTCTGATTTTTTTCTGGTTTTCGAATAATTAATGTCACAATAGATTTAATTTCACAACACTTCTTCAGGAATGATTATTGAATTTATGTGCAATTATATATGGTGCAAATAAAATGAGTGACATTCATCGTTAATTACTAAACCTTTTTAAACAGCCGGCGTTTTATATGTATAACCCATTAAAAATTCACAGTATGAAAAAAATTTTACTTTTAATTATTTTAATTACAGGTGGTTTTATAACCATCAATGCGCAACCGGCTGAATTCATGGTGACTTTTGAAAACGAATCGGATACGGCAGGTTGGCTGGTTTTTGCGAATGGAGCTGCTCCGGCAGCCGATGATGTAACAGTTGTTGAAAACCCGGATACTACGGGAATTAACGAAACGGAAATGGCCCTGCGGTTTGTTGTGAATGCTGATGCTGATCCATGGGTCGGGATGGTGGATAATTTTAGTTATGCAGGGGATAATGCCTTGGCTATTACTGAAGAAAACCACATTTTTACCATGATGGTTTATAAAACCGAAATAAGTAATGTGGGACTGAAACTTGAACGCGAAACAGGCGGAGGGGACAACGTCGAAATTGTTCTTCCGAATACCCTTGTTGATCAATGGGAAGTTATGAATTTCGATTTTTCGGATGCCATTGGAAAGACTTTTGAAGCGTTGACCATATTTCCTGATTTCCCGGACATCCGGACAGATAGTACTGTGGTTTACCTTGACAACATCTCCTTTGGGGAAAGAGGAACCACAGCGGCTCGTCTGTCTGAAAAAATGGATATAAAAATTTATCCGAATCCGGCCAGCGACAGGTTGTTTGTGCAGTATCCGCAAATGACCGGCTATACCATCAGAAACCTTCTTGGTCAGGCTGTGGAACAGTTGGATTTTGGGGTTACCGATCACAAAACAATTGAGATCGATAAGTTAAAGAGTGGAATTCATTTCATTACAGTGCAGTCGAAAAATGGAATTCACACCACCCGATTTGTAAAAAAATAGAAAGTAGTTCTTCAGATTGCTCAAAAGCTGCCTGCACAATAACAGAGGCAGCTTTTTCTTTTCTTGTAGAAACCGTTTTCAATTAAAAAAATACTTCCTACACATTCCGAAGATAAATGCTGATTTTATGATTTCACCGAAAATCAGCGCAATCAGCGGGAAATAAAATCCTGTGCCTGCAGCTATTTATTTTCGCTTCCAGCGAATCAAACCACTTGACGCACAGTAAAAAGGAAATAAGAAATACCGAATAACAAAAATCAGGATATTCTGAAAAAAAACCGTTTTCAATTAAAGAAATACTTCCTTCACATTCCGAAGATAAACGCTGATTATATGATTTCTGCGAAAATCAGCGCAATCAGCGAGAAATAAAATCCTGTGCCTGCAGCTATTTATTTTCGCTTCCAGCGAATCAAACCACATATAGGTAAAAGGAAATAAGAAATACCGAATAACAAAAATCAGGATATTCTGAAAAAAAATCGTTTCAATTAAAAAAATACTTCCTTCACATTCCGAAGATAAATGCTGATTATATGATTTCTGCGAAAATCAGCGCAATCAGCGGGAAATAAAAATCCTGTGCCTGCAGCTATTTATTTTCGCTTCCAGCGAATCAAACCACTTGACATGGAAAACCTCATAATTTGCATTTTAGCCCATTTTTTTGTATATAATAAAGAAGGAGTTGAATTATGAAAACAAAAAAGTTAACACCATTAAAAATCATATTACTATTATTACCGTTAGTGCTTGTTTTGTTTCTGCAATGCGATAACCAGGAGACGGAAACAATGGAAGTAACAGCAACCGCATACAATTCGCTGCCGGAACAAACACATGCCGAACATCCGGACATTACAGCCTGGGGAGATAAACTAAAACCTGGTATAAAAGGAATTGCAGTTTCACGCGATTTATTAAACATGGGCCTCACATATAATACCGAAGTAAAAATCGAGGGACTCTCCGGCACCTATACCGTTTTGGATAAAATGAACAAACGCTGGACAAAAAGAATCGACATTTATATGGGGCAAAATAAGGAACGTGCAAAGGAATGGGGCCGGAAGAAAGTGGAAATCAGCTGGATTCAGGAAGAATAAAACATTTATTCGCTAACCATTTTTTGTACTTAACATTTGCAGGAAATAAGTTTTTTACAAAAAAAAATCTTATCTTAAGAAAAAGATACAATTTAACAACCTATGATCATTTTAGACAACGCCCTTCAGACAAGGGAAAATGAAAAAAATCCAATTCGGGTGGGAATGATTGGCGCCGGATTTATGGGAAAAGGCATTGCCATACAAATAATAAATTCAACTCCCGGAATGGAGCTGGCAGCCATAGCCAACCGTACTTTGGAAAAAGCAAAATTAGCGTACAATGCTGCGGGCATTGAAGAAGTGAAAACAGTTGAAAAAGTATCGGCTCTCGACAACAACATTATGAAAGGAGTTTACTGCATTACCGAAACTCCGGATATAATTTGCAAGTCGGAACATATCGATGCAATTATAGAAGTAACTGGAACAATTGAAGAAAGTGCGCGGCTAATATTAATGGCATTTGCTTACAAAAAGCATGTAATTCTTATGAATGCTGAAGTAGATGGCACCATTGGCCCGATACTCAAGAAAAAAGCAGATGAAGCCGGAGTTATTTATACTTCAGCTGACGGAGATCAGCCTGGAGTTGAAATGAATCTTTACCGTTTCGTAAAATCTATTGGCGTCAGGCCGGTAATGTGCGGAAACATAAAGGGATTGCACGATCCATACAGAAATCCGGCTACCCAGGAAGGTTTTGCACGCAAATGGGGTCAAAATCCATCGATGGTTACTTCGTTTGCCGATGGAACCAAAATTTCGTTTGAACAGGCCATAGTAGCAAACGGAACTGGAATGAAGGTTGGCCGACGGGGAATGTATGGTCCCGAAGTCCCCCCGGGAACGCCTCTCGATCAAGTGGTGCATAAACTATATCCGGAGGAACAGTTGCTTAATGGCTCTGGCCTGGTTGATTATGTTGTGGGAGCAACGCCGTCACCCGGTGTTTTTGTATTGGGAACACACGACAATCCGCTCCAGAAACATTACCTCAATCTTTATAAATTAGGCGAAGGACCTCTCTATCTTTTTTACACACCTTACCACCTTTGTCATTTTGAAGTTCCGATGACTGTTGCCCGGGCAGTGCTTTTCAATGATGCCACACTGGCTCCGGCAGGTCCGCCTTTTGTGGAAGTAGTAGCGGCGGCAAAAACAGATTTAAAAATAGCGACAACGCTTGACGGATTAGGCCATTTTATGACCTACGGACTTTGTGAAAACTATACAACTGCTGTAAAACAAAACCTCCTGCCAATTGGTGTTGCTGAAGGTTGCATCTTAAAACGCGATATAGCCAAAAATGAAGTGCTTACATACGATGATGTAATACTGCCTCCCGGAAGGATTTGTGACGCATTAAGAAAAGAGCAGCTGCAGGTGTTTCAGAATTGCGATCTGATAAAAAGCAGGGTGGTTTAAAAAAGGAGAAAAATAATTCCTGTAAACCGGATAAAAAGTGATTACGTCAGTTCCATTTCGGAAATCATAGTTCAGGTCTTTCTGAACCGCCGTCCAAAAAAATTTGTTTAAGGTTGAAAATATACAGTATGGCAAGTTTTTGGAATGAACGTTTTGATGTGGAGGAATATGTTTACGGCACCGAACCCAATCAGTTTTACAAAAAAGAACTGAAAAAACTCACTCCGGGTAAAATTCTCTTTCCTGCCGAAGGCGAAGGAAGAAATGCAGTTTATGCAGCAGAACAGGGATGGCAGGTTACCGCTTTCGATCCAAGTACTGTAGGGAAAGAAAAAGCTGAAAATCTGGCTGAGCAAAAAGGTGTTTCCATAAATTATCTGATCAGCAATTTCGATGAAATGGAATTTCCGGAGGACTCATTCGATTGTATAGTATTGATATTTGCGCACATGCATACGCTGAAACGAAAAGAATACCACCAAAAACTCCTCTCATTTTTAAAACCCGGCGGACAACTTATTCTCGAGGGTTTTTCAAAAAAACAGATAAACAACAAAACCGGTGGCCCGCCCAACGTCGATTTATTGTATTCTGAAAAAGAACTTCAGGAAGATTTTAATGCACTTTCCGAATTAAAAATTACCGAGACTGAAGTTGTTCTGGATGAAGGTCCGTTTCACCAGGGGCGGGCATCGGTGATTCGTGTTACCGGTAAAAAGTAAACTTTTTTGTTATTTTTGTTGCCGAAAATTAAAGCCTGAACCTTTTGAAAAAGCTATTTATTTCGCTTCTTTTATTTATCCCTCTTGTAAAACCGGTGTTTTCGCAGCCTGTAATAGAAGCTGTCCGGGTAGAAACACCGCCAAAAATCGATGGAATTGTAACCGAAGAAGTTTGGGATAAAGCTTTCCTGACCGATGAATTTTACCAGCGCGAACCCAATGAAGGCGCGCCCGTTTCCAAAAAAACAGAATTTTTAACCTGCTACGATGCCAACAACATCTATTTTGCTTTCCGCTGCTGGGACGATCCGGATAAAATTACAGCAAAGGAAATGGCCCGCGATGTCAGCCTTGGAAATGACGATCGCATCCAGATTATTCTGGATACCTATCTGGATCATCGGAATGGTTACTGGTTTCAGATTGGCCCGCGCGGCTCCATTGGCGATGCCATTGTTAGCGAAAATGGAGCAGTTTTCAATAAACAATGGGACGGACTTTGGTCGGGAAAAGCGCGAATTACAGATTATGGATGGGAAGCCGAAATAGAAATTCCGTTTAAAACCCTGGGGTTTGATAAGGAAAATAACCAGTGGGGAATTAAATTCATCCGCCACATTGTAAACAATCTTGAATCGGCGTACTGGCCCGAGGCAAATTTAAATACTTACAAATTCCAGGTTTCCGACGGTGGAATTCTCAACGGCATCGAAAATATCACACAGGGAATCGGGCTCGACATTTCACCGTACCTTGTCACCGGCCTCGACACCCGAAAAGGCGAAAAAAACGATCCAAATCTTACAGGTGGTGTCGATTTGTTTTACCAGATTACGCCCAGCCTGAAGTCTTCGCTCACTGTTAATACCGATTTTGCAGAAACCGAAGTCGATGACCGGCAAATAAACCTCACCCGTTTCAATCTTCATTTTCCGGAGAAAAGAGACTTTTTTCTCGACGGCGCCAATTATTTTCAGTTTGGTATTGCCGCCGACGATGCCAGCCCGGTTTCAAAAAGAATCATCCCGTTTTTCTCGCGTCGTATGGGACTCGACGAATTTGGTGTCCCTATCCCGATTAATGTGGGGGCAAAACTCACCGGCCAAATCGGAAAATGGAATGTTGGCATAATGCACATAAACGACGACAGGCCAATCGGGTCCAACAATTTTACCGTTGCCCGTATATCGCGCAACCTCTGGAAACAATCGTCAGTCGGTGTTATCGCCACCCGCGGAAATGCACTCGGTATTCGCGAAAATTTAACGGCCGGAGCAGATTTAACACTCTCTACCTCCACATTCCAGGGAAATAAAAATGCATCGGTTATTTTATTCGGATTGAAATCGGATACAGAAAACAGCGGCGGAAAAGACGGAGCCTGGGGAGCAAGGTTTGCCTACCCGAACGATTTTATAAACGCACGGCTGGGACACCTTGAAATTGGCAGGGATTTTATTGCCGGAATGGGATTTGTGCCCCGCACCAACATTCGCGAAACATATAGCGAGCTGCAGTTTGGACCGCGCCCCGACAAATGGGGAATTATGCAGGTTCATTTTGGCGGCGCTTTCGATTATATTACCAACCTGGAAACCGGTAAACTGGAAACGCGCGCCTATAAAATCAAGCCGCTGGGATTACGGTTTATGTCGGGCGAACAGCTGGAATATTCCATTGTCAGCCAGTACGAATTTCTGGAAGAAGATTTTAATATTTTCAGCGATTTTGTAATTCCACAGGGAAAATATGAATGGTGGCAACATGAAATTCAGCTGACAACCAAAGGAGCCCGTAATTTATGGGGAAATGCAAGCTACAGTTTTGGCGATTTTTTTAACGGCAGGCGCAAAGATATTGTGGCTCAGGCCAACTGGAAAGTGGCAGTTCCGTTTTTTTTAGGCGGAACATTAATCCGGAATCATGTTTTTTTACCGAAAGGTGATTTTACGGCAAACATTTTTCAGGTAAATGCCAACATACTTTTCAGTCCCGATATCACGCTGTACAATTTTGTTCAATACGATAATGCCAGCAAAATTGCAGGCTTGCAATCGCGGTTTCAGTGGATACTGAAACCCGGAAACGAAATCATTCTTGCCTGGACTGCCAACTTCCTTAAACCGCAGGATCGTTATATTATGGGAGAAAGCAGTGCACGCCTGAAACTGAAATACAACATCCGGTTTTAAAAACGTGCAGATTGTTAAACATTTTTCATTAATCGACGTTAAAAAATAAACAAGCACAACAAGCTATACCGCAATACATCAGGCACTAATATTTGCCTTTTCAGCGGATTAATTTAAAATTTACTCTATAAAACGTTAATTTAAAGGGACAACTCAACAAAAAAAGATTCTAATTTTTGGTTTGTAGTAAGTATTTAATTATTATTGCAACCGAATTTCAAAGTATTCTCGTCTCCACGTTATTTGTTCCAAATAATTTATCATCAATAAAAGAAAATTAAATCGGGAAAAGAGATTAATAAGTTAATACACATGTACGACATTTTAGAATTGAATAAAAAGCTCGTTCCAGAGCTGCGTGAGATTGCTAAGGAGCTAAATATCAAACGCGTTGAATCATACAAAAAACAAGACCTTGTATATAAGATTCTGGATACACAGGCGATTCAGGAAGCTGAAAACAAGGAAAAAAAGAATCCACAAAAAGAGCAACCTGCTAAAGAAGACCGGTCAATCAAGAATTTTTTACGCAAAAAACCCGAAAACCGGGAGCAGGAAAATAATCAGAATGACAACCAAAAACGAGGCAGACGGCCACGCCGCGACAGAGTTGAACCGGTACTGAAAAGGGAAAAAGTTAAAGTGACTTCAAAAAAACCTGAAAATATAGAAGGTCAGGATGGTCCGGTGCAGTCAAGGCAGGATCAGATTAAAGCCATTATTAAAGGATTCAACAACGAAAAATCGAAAAAACCGGCCGAAGAAAACAAACAGGAACAGCCAGCTCAGGCACAAACAGAGCAGGTAAATAAGGAAAGACAACCGGAAAGACAGCCGGAAAAACCTCAGGTTGAAAAGAAACACGAAAGAAAAGAACAGGCTCCTGTTGAAGCAAAAGTCCAGACGGAAGAACAGACAAAAACACAGGATAAAGAACGAGAAGGCGATAAGTTCAAATCGCATAAAAAAGAACCACATAAATCCTATCAGAAAAAACAGGATAATAATTACAAAAACAATAAACAGTACGAATTCGAAGGAATTGTTACCAATACCGGCGTGCTTGAAATTTTGATGGATGGCTACGGTTTTCTGCGTTCGTCGGATTTTAATTACCTGAATTCGCCTGATGATATTTATGTATCACAATCACAGATAAAATTATTCGGCCTTAAAACCGGCGATACAATAAGAGGTTCAATTCGGCCGCCAAAAGAAGGTGAAAAATATTTCCCGCTTATTAAAGTACTCGAAATCAATGGAAGAAGTCCGGAATATATTCGCGACCGCGTGCCGTTCGATCACCTCACCCCACTGTTTCCCGAAGAAAAATTTGAACTGACCGGAAACGGCCACGACAATATTTCCACACGGATTGTTGACATGTTTGCACCAATCGGAAAAGGCCAGCGCGGTTTAATTGTAGCGCAGCCAAAAACAGGTAAAACAGTTTTACTGAAGGAAATTGCAAATGCAATAGCGGCCAATCATCCGGAAGTGTTTATGATTGTGCTTCTGATTGATGAACGTCCGGAGGAAGTTACCGATATGGCCCGCAGCGTAAATGCCGAGGTGATATCTTCTACTTTTGACGAGCCGGCGGACAAACATGTAAGAGTGGCCAATATTGTTCTGGAAAAAGCAAAACGTCTGGTGGAATGCGGCCACGATGTGGTTATTCTGCTGGATTCAATTACACGTTTGGCCCGCGCATACAATACGGTTCAGCCCGCTTCGGGTAAAGTACTTTCGGGTGGTGTGGATGCCAATGCACTGCACAAGCCAAAACGCTTTTTTGGTGCAGCCCGTAATATCGAAGAAGGTGGATCGCTTACCATTCTTTCCACAGCATTAACGGAAACCGGCTCGAAAATGGATGAAGTTATTTTTGAAGAATTTAAAGGAACCGGCAACATGGAATTGCAGCTCGACAGGAAACTTTCCAACAAACGGATTTTCCCGGCGGTGGATATTCCTTCATCAAGTACACGCCGCGAAGATCTGCTGATTTCAAAAGAAATGTTAAGCAAATTATGGATTCTGCGAAATTACCTGGGTGATATGAATTCGCTGGAAGCAATGGAATTTATGAAAACAAGATTGATGCGTTCCAATTCCATTGCGGAATTCCTTGCCTCAATGAACGACGGATAATTAAATAAAATATTAAAATTGAAAAGCAGACATATCAGTGTCTGCTTTTTTTGTTTCTTCCCGAACTACTAAAAACCACTTATTTTTATTAGTTATAAATTACACATATTTTAAAGAATTGACATCTACACATTACAATATGGTGTAAAAACTGTTATTTTTGCATAAAAATTATAGCATTGGAATTTTTTCAAAATACACATAAAACTTTGCTTGAAAGCACACACTTCACGCTAAAAAGAGAGCTTTCGAAAAGCATCAACTGGACCGACAGGTTGATTTGTATCAAAGGCTTTCGGGGTGTGGGGAAAACTACTTTCCTGCTCGATTACCTGAAACAGGAATTTCCGGGTGATAATTCCGTGCTGTATGTCAACCTCAACAATTTCTATTTTACAAAACGATCCATTATTTCGTTTGCCGATGAATTTGCAAAACGGGGGGGTAAAATCCTTCTGCTCGATCAAATTCAGAAGTACCCAAACTGGTCGAAAGAATTAAGGCAATGTTATGATCAACTGCCGGGACTAACAATAATTTTCACATCTTCACCTGTTTTGCGGATTGCCGAAAACAATATTGATTTACAAGGCATTGCTAAAGTTTATCATTTGGAAGGGCTTTCATTCAGAGAATACCTGAACAATGCGACAAACAGCAATTTCAGGGTTTATACCTTTGAAGAAATACTGAAAAATCATGTTCAAATTGCCAGCGACATTGTTGCCAATGTACGTCCACTGGCGTATTTTAACGATTATTTAAGACACGGATATTTCCCTTATTTTATTGTCGATCCAAACTTTTACACCAACCGGTTACTAAAGCATATTAACCTGGCGCTTGAAATCGATGTTCCTTACATCAACCAGATTGAGCTGAAGTATTTATCGAAATTGCGCAAACTGCTGCATATTATTGCCTCTGAAACGCCTTTCACACCAAATGTTAGTAAATTGGCAACTGCAGTGGAAACTTCGCGCGCTACTATAATGAATTACCTCAGGTACCTAAAAAATGCCCGGTTAATTCAGTTACTTTATGCAAACGGCGGTGAGGATGAAATGAAAAAACCTGACAGAGTGTACATGCACAATACCAATTTATTGTACGCCATAGCCCCAAATAATACAGATAAATTAAATTTACAACATACATTTTTTTACAACCAGGTGGGATATATTTTGCCGGTTAACAGTACTGTAAAAAGTGATTTTCTCGTTGACAATCAATACCATTTTATATTGGGAGGACAAAATACTGATCCAAAAAGAAGTACTATTGTTGCAGCCGATATGCTGGAAATTGGTAGCAAAAACAAAATACCGCTCTGGTTATTCGGTTTTTTATATTGATATGAATTAATGAAAATTATTGAATTATAACTTTTTAGAATAAAAGGAAAACAAAATGACAAAACAAAAAAAATTTCTCACATGCGACGGAAACTATGCTGCAGCATATATGAGTTACATGTTTAGTGAAGTCGCCTGCATCTATCCTATTACGCCATCGTCAACAATGGCAGAATATGTAGACGAATGGGCTGCTTTTGGCAAAAAAAATATGTTTGGCCGCCCCGTCAGGCTCGCCGAAATGCAAAGCGAAGGCGGCGCAGCGGGTGCCGTGCATGGAGCATTGCAATCAGGAGCTTTAACAACAACTTATACAGCTTCTCAGGGATTGTTACTGATGATTCCGAATATGTACAAAATTGCAGGCGAATTGCTGCCAACAGTTTTTCATGTTAGCGCCCGGGCTCTTGCCGGTCATGCCCTTTCAATTTTTGGCGACCACAGCGATATTTATGCTGCCCGCCAGACAGGATTTGCCATGATGGCCGCAGGTTCGGTTCAGGAAGAGATGGATTTGGCCGGTGTAGCGCACCTTGCCACCCTGAAATCAAGAATTCCGTTCCTTTCGTTCTTCGATGGATTCCGTACTTCTCACGAAATCCAGAAAATCGAAGCCATTCAAATGGAAGATATTATGCCGCTTGTTGATCAGGATGCGTTGCAGGAATTCAGAAACCGGGCTTTGAACCCGGAACACCCGGTAACCCGCGGTACAGCTCAAAACCCAGATATTTTCTTTCAGGCAAAAGAATCGTCAAATAAATTTTACGATGCAGTGCCCGATATTGTAGCCGATTACATGGCGCAAATCAGCAAAATTACCGGACGCGAATACAAACCGTTTACTTATTATGGCGCTCCGGATGCCGAAAATATCATTATAGCAATGGGATCGGCAACTGAAACCATTCGTGAAACAATCGATTATTTAACCGAACAGGGTAAAAAAGTAGGTTTACTGACTGTTCATTTGTTCCGGCCGTTTTCTGCTAAATATTTCATGCAGGCATTGCCTAAAACAGCAAAACGCATTGCAGTTCTTGACCGCGCAAAAGAACCGGGAGCTGCCGGCGAACCACTTTATCTGGATATTAAAGCTACATTCTATGGTAAGGAAAATGCACCGGTTATTGTTGGCGGACGTTACGGTTTAGGTTCAAAAGATACTACACCGTCACAAATTCTTTCGGTTTATGAAAACCTTGAAATGAATGAGCCTAAAAACGATTTCACCATCGGAATTGTTGACGACGTAACATTCAAATCACTTCCGCTGAAAGACGAAATTGATATGGCGCCAAAAGGAACTTACCAGGCAAAATTCTATGGTTTGGGTTCCGACGGTACAGTGGGTGCAAACAAAAATTCCATTAAAATTATTGGTGATGCCACTGACAAATACTGCCAGGGATATTTTCAGTACGATTCAAAAAAATCTGGTGGTTTTACCTGTTCGCACCTTCGCTTCGGCGATAAGCAAATCCGGTCGACTTACCTGGTTACAACACCCGATTTTGTTGCCTGTCATGTTCCGGCATATATTAATTTATACGATGTGTTAAAAGGGCTGAAAAAAGGTGGTTCCTTCCTGTTGAATTCCATCTGGGACGAAGAAGAAACAAAAAAACGCCTTCCTGACAGCATGAAAAAATATATGGCACAAAATGATATTAAATTTTATATCATTAACGGTACCAAACTTGGTGAGGAAATTGGTCTGGGAACCCGTACCAACACCATCATGCAATCGGCTTTCTTTAAAATTACCGGTGTAATTCCATATGAAATGGCAGTCGACGAAATGAAAAAAGCCATTATCAAAAGCTACGGTAAAAAAGGTGAACGCGTAGTAAACATGAACTTTGCTGCAGTTGAAGCTGGTGGTAAAAATGTGAAGAAAGTTTCTGTTCCGGAAGAATGGAAAAATATTGAAGTTTCTCATACCAATGGACAATCACAGCGGCCGGAATATATTGTAAGAGTGGTTGATCAAATCAATGCCCAAAAAGGGGATGATCTTCCTGTTTCAACCTTTGTTGGTGCCGAAGACGGAACTTTTCCCCTGGGAACTGCATCTTACGAAAAACGTGGTATCGCGGTAAATGTGCCCGACTGGCTGCCCGAAAATTGTATTCAGTGTAACCAATGTGCATATGTTTGTCCTCATGCTGCCATTCGTCCGTTCCTCCTTACTCCCGAAGAAACCGAAGCAGCGCCTGCCGGAACTGAAACTTTGGTTGCAGCGCCAGCTAAAATGTTTGGCGGCCTTAATTTCCGCATCCAGGTTACTCCGCTCGATTGCACCGGTTGCGGAAACTGTGCCGAAGTTTGCCCTTCAAAAGAAAAAGCTTTGGTTATGGAACCGCTGGATACGCAGCGCGACGAAATCGAACGCTGGGATTATATGGTTAACGACGTTTCACTGAAAGAAAAAGTGGTAGATAAAACCAAAACCGTTAAAAATTCACAATTTGCACAGCCACTGTTCGAGTTCTCGGGAGCTTGTGCCGGTTGTGGAGAAACTCCTTATATCAAACTGATTACGCAATTATATGGCGAACGGATGATGGTGGCCAATGCCACGGGTTGTTCTTCCATTTATGGAGGTTCAGCGCCATCAACTCCATACTGTACCAATAAAGATTCAGGACACGGTCCGGCATGGGCAAATTCACTTTTTGAAGACAATGCCGAATATGGTTTTGGTTTTGCTGAAGGTGTTTCTGCACAGCGCGAACGGATTGCCGAAATCATGAGCACTGCCGTTAATAATGGCGCTTCTGATGCTGAAAAAGAAGCTTTCAACCTTTGGCTCGAAAATAAAGACAATGGCGAAGGTTCAGTTACCGCATCGGCAAAAGTGCTGGATGTAATTGAAGAAAGTAAAAGTGATTATGCCAAAGAAATCAACAAGCTGAAACAGTATCTGGTTAAAAAATCAGTTTGGGTGTTTGGTGGCGACGGATGGGCATACGATATCGGTTACGGCGGCCTCGACCATGTTATGGCCAGTGGACAGGATATTAATGTGCTGGTAATGGACACCGAAGTATATTCAAATACCGGCGGCCAGTCATCGAAAGCTACACCGGTTGGTGCAGTGGCTAAATTTGCTGCATCGGGTAAAAAAATCCGTAAAAAAGATTTGGGTGCCATGATGATGACTTACGGTTATGTTTATGTTGCGCAGGTGGCAATGGGTGCAAACAACGCTCAATACATGAAAGCAGTGAAAGAAGCCGAAGCTTATCCCGGACCATCTATAATTATTGCTTATGCTCCTTGTATCAACCATGGATTGCGTGCAACAATGGGTGCAACCCAGGCCGAGGAGAAAAAAGCTGTTGCTTCAGGTTACTGGTCGCTTTTCCGGTACAATCCGTTGCTGGAAAATGAAGGCAAAAATCCATTCCAGCTCGATTCAAAAGAACCCGAATGGAGCAAGTTCCAGGAATTCCTGAATGGAGAAGTACGTTATACTTCGCTGAAAAAATCGTTCCCGGCACAGGCCGACGAACTGTTTGCTGCGGCAGAAGACAATGCAAAATGGAGGTACAACTCTTACAAAAGATTGGCAGCCATGGATTTCTCAAAAGTAGTAGCAGAATAAAAACCCATTATATTAGTTGTTTAATGCCGTTTCGTCTTTTGATGGAACGGCTTTTTTTTGCTTCAATTTCTAAAAAAGCAAACTCTGCAATAATTATGCAGGGCAAATTAAGTTTAGGCAAGGCTTCTGTTTTTAACAGAATCGGCAAATTCCCCGAAATGCCAGAGAATCCCTGACGGATCATGCAGGTAACATTCATTGCCCCAATCGAAATACTGAATCGGAGTAAGCCGTACATTTTCATACTTTAACGGAAGGTTCAGCTTCAGAAGTTCCTTCCAGAAACGTTCAATATTATCCACCTCCATAAAAACCATCGAATTATCCACCCACTCTTTTATATAGGCATCCTGCAGATAAAACCCCAGCCCATCTGACTTGAAATATGACATATTCGGAAACAAAACCTTTTCTTCAAATCCTAAATCGCGATAAAAATTACGCGATACAGTAAACTCTTTAGAGCCGATAAACGGCCGGATGGATTTTCCTTTGTGTTCCATAATTTTTCAATTTATACCAATTTACGTAAATTTTGGAAGGTCGTTGCCATTCAAACATGGGTATGTAAATGCTTTTTCAGTGTAAAATCAATGAAAATAGCTCCACAAAATATTTTTGGGAGGCGTAATCCGCAGAAATGAGTTCACAAAATGTTTTTTGAAAACGAAATCAACGGAAATTGGTCTACTAAATATTTTTTGGAGGCGAAATCCACAGAAATGGGTTCACAAAATATCTTTTGGAGACGAATTCCACAGAAATGGGTATGAAAAATTTCAGGCACCAAAAACAGGTGAATTTCAGTGCAGTTAAAAGTCAATAAAGAACCGGATGAACGATATTACTCTTGTTATCACATCACCGGATTTAAATGTTCCAGGGTTTTTGTTCTTTTTCGTAAGTTGAAAAAAAGACGTACATTATGATCATTAAAAAACGTAATAAGAACAATTGAAATGAACTTTTTATTCGGTATGATATTAATCGCAGCGTTTTTTCCCTTTCAGCATAAATCTTCAGCGGAAAAGATGGAAGTAAAGGTACTGAATTCTGAATTTATTTATGATAAAGCACCTTTCCCTTCCTGCCACGCTTCAACAATTGTTGAAACCGGCGATGGATTGCTGGCCGCATGGTTTGGAGGAACACATGAAAAACACCCGGATGTTTGCATTTACACCTCCGCAAAAAAAGGGGGGAAATGGAGTCCTCCTGAGAAGGTTGCCGATGGTATGATAAACGATTCGTTGCGCTATCCCTGCTGGAACCCGGTGCTTTTCAAAAGAAACAACGGGGATATCATTTTGTATTACAAAGTTGGACCAAGCCCGCAGGAATGGTGGGGAATGTACAAGGTCTCTGCGAATGAAGGAAAATCATGGTCGGAAAACACCAAAATACCAGGTGGCTTATTAGGCCCAATTAAAAATAAACCGGTGAAACTACCGGATGGAACGCTACTTTATCCCACGAGTTTTGAAACCCCCAAAGCATGGAATATTTATGTGGAAAAATCTAATCAGGATTTGACTAACTGGAGGAAAGTTCAAATTGACAATTCGAATATTAATGCAATTCAACCAACCATTTTATTTCATGAAGGGAACAAAATCCAGATGCTTTGCCGGAGCAGGGAAGGAAAAATTGCGGAAACCTGGTCCGATGATCTGGGGGAATCATGGAGCCCGGTTCAGGCCACATCATTAGTTAACAACAATTCGGGAATTGATGCTGTAACGCTGCGAAATGGCAGCCATTTGCTGGTGTGCAACCCGATTAAAAAGGTAAGGAATAAATTATCATTACTTTTCTCGGATAATGGTAAAGTATGGAGGGAATTGATGATTCTGGAAAACAAGCCAAAGGGTGAATTTAGTTATCCTGCCATCATAGAAGGAAAAGATGGGACAATCCACATTTCATATACATATAACCGGGAAAAAATTAAATACGTTCACCTGGAAGTGAATGCAGCTGAACCATAAAATCAAATTCATAAAAGGAACTAAAACAATATGAGTTATATGCAAAAAGGAAACATGCCCCAACCTTTTCGTGGTATCATTCCCCCGCTTGTCACACCATTGCTGGACAACAATACCCTCGACCTTGACGGGTTGGAGCGGTTAATTGAACATACCATTTCAGGCGGAGTTCACGGTATATTTATTCTTGGTACCACCGGCGAATTTGCAGGTTTAAGCCATAAGCTCCGCCGGGAACTGATCGAACGAACCTGTCAACTGGTGCATCGGCGGGTACCGGTTTTGGTGGGTATCAGTGATTCTTCATTTTCGGAAAGCCAAATGCTGGCTGATGTTGCCGCCAAAAATGGTGCCGATGCACTGGTTTTGGCGCCGCCTAATTATTTCGCTTCAGGCCAGCCGGAACTGCTGGGATATTTGCAGCGGATAATGATTCAGATGCCATTGCCTCTTTTTATTTACAACCTGCCGGTGCACACAAAGGTTGTTTTTGAACCCGAAACTGTAAAGGCCGCAGCAGATATCCCGGGCATCATCGGGATGAAAGACAGTTCGTCAAATCTGGCTTATTTTAAGCGGGTGCAACATGCTCTTCGGAATCATAAAGATTTCACTTTTTGGGTAGGTCCTGAAGAATTAATGGCCGAATTCGTTCTCACCGGCGGTCATGGTGGCGTAAATGGCGGAGCAAATCTTTTTCCAAAATTGTATGTGAATTTGTACAATGCTGCCGTGAGCCACGATTTTGAAACGATTGCAGCACTGCAACAAAAAGTTATGCAAATATGTACGTCCATTTATACTGTTGGCCATTTCGGTTCAAGTTATCTTAAAGGTCTCAAATGCGCCCTTTCGCTTTCAGGCATATGCAGTGATTACATGGCTGAACCTTTTCGGCGCTTCAAACTGCCGGAACGGGAAAAAATTCAAAAAGCACTGGACGAACTCGATATCGGGGATTAAATATGACTGTAATTGATAGTTCCGTTTTTCTGCTGTACCTGATTGGTATTGTAATTTTTGGCAGTTTCTTTTACCGGAAAAACAAAACCGTTTCTGCCTTTACCCTTGGCAATAATACCCTGCCTTCCTGGGTCATTGGTCTTTCCATTCTGGCCACATTTGTCAGCAGTATCAGCTACCTTGCCCTTCCCGGACAGGCATACCTCACCAACTGGAATGCTTTTGCTTTTAGTCTGTCGCTGCCGGTAGCCTCTGTTGTCGCTGTTAAGTTTTTCGTTCCGCTTTACCGCTCGGTCAACAGTCCATCGGCCTACACCTATCTTGAAAAACGGTTCGGACCATGGGCAAAAACCTATGCTTCGCTGATGTATCTGCTCACGCAATTAATGCGAACAGGTACTATTCTGTTTCTGATGGCGCTCCCCCTACATACTTTGTTGGGATGGAATATGGTGACTATTATTGTTATTACCGGCCTGAGTGTAATGGTTTATTCCCTGCTCGGCGGTATTCAGGCTGTAATTTGGACCGATGCTGTTCAGGCCATAATTCTGATTGCCGGAGCACTCGTATGTATTGGTGTCCTTTTGTTTTCTGCCCCCGAAGGACCGGGACAAATTTTGCAGATTGCTGTTGAAAATAAAAAATTCAGTCTTGGAAGTTTTAGCACTGAAACTACCAGCTCCACATTCTGGGTCGTGCTGATTTATGGTTTGTTTATTAACCTGCAAAACTTCGGAATTGACCAGAACTATATCCAGCGTTACATGAGTTCAAAATCGGATATTGATGCCCAAAAATCAGCGCTGTACGGAGGTCTGCTGTATGTCCCTGTTTCAGCATTATTTTTGTTTATTGGTACCGCCCTGTTCAGTTATTACAAAATCAATCCCGGGTTATTGCCTTCCGGAGTTGACGGTGACAAGGTTTTCCCATGGTTTATTGTTGACCGACTTCCGGTGGGACTTACAGGGCTGTTGATTGCCTCTGTTTTTGCCGCCGGAATGAGCACCGTCTCCACAAGTCTTAACAGTTCGGCTACAGTTATCCTCACCGACTTTTTCAAGTTTCCATCTGAAAATCCAACAACCGAACGGAAATCAATGACTGTTTTATATTTGTCTTCCTTCATTTTCAGTTTAGCGGGCATTTTTATTGCCGTAGCAATGATAAATGTAAAAAGTGCGCTGGATACCTGGTGGAAACTGGCTTCCATTTTTAGCGGGGGCATGCTGGGGCTGTTCCTGCTGGGGTACCTGGCTCCAAAAATAAAAAACACACCGGCAATTCTGGGGGTTGCAGCAGGAGTTCTGGTCATCGGATGGATGAGTTTGTCGCCACTGTTTATTACGGAAGGTGAGCTTACAATATATACCAGCCCGTTCCATAGTTATTTGTCCATTGTTTTTGGTACAGTAACTATCTTGGTGGTTGGCTTTATTATCGGAGTTGCTGCAAATAATTTGAAGAAATCAAAATTCCGGAAAATTGAGAATTAAGAATCAGATCGTCAGTCAGGTGCAACAATTGGAAATAAATGTTGTAGCATTAAATTAAAATGAACCAGGAGTTTTATCTTCAATTAAAGCAGTAAATACCGATGTTGAAAAAATTGTAAAAAGACATTTAAATCACTAGTTCTCCCCTCATAAACTTTTCAATCATTTCGCCGGCAATGCTGCGGTTAGGAGGATGGTTGGGCAAATTGTTACGGGAAAACCAGGCGGCCTCCACTATTTCGTTTTCATCCACACGAATAGGTTGTTTGCCATCAGCATCCGCAATGTAGCCAATCATCATGGAACCCGA
This sequence comes from uncultured Prolixibacteraceae bacterium, assembly GCA_963771595.1. Taxonomy (GTDB): domain Bacteria; phylum Bacteroidota; class Bacteroidia; order Bacteroidales; family Prolixibacteraceae; genus CAVYUC01. Next base: position 24,871 of record CAVYUC010000020.1, read on the forward strand.
AAAAGGCCATGGCTGGCTTTTGTAATAGCGGATGTTTTTAATATCCAACCCTACCTCTTCTTTTACCTCGCGTACAACTGCTGCTTCTATTGATTCGCCAACATCCACATAACCCGCCACCAATGAAAAATAATTCTCCCGCCAATTGGGGCCACGTGCCAGCAAAATTTTATCGTTGTACAATACTGCCACAATAATAGCCGGTGAAATAACAGGATATTTTGTGAAGTTACAGGAAGGACAGAAAATCGCCCGCTCCTTGTTTTTAGGAACTGTTAAGCTCCCGCATTTCCCGCAGAATTTGTTTTGTACATACCAGTTCATCAACTGGATGGCAACTATACTGGCCCATTCGATTTCTTTTTGTGGTATCGTGTGGTAATAATTGATTTCATGATAAACAAAGGAAGGATCATCCGGCACTTCACAATCCCAAACCAGAAAACAATTAACATCATCCAAAATGAACAAAAAAATTCCTTCGGGATCACATTCCTTCAAATCTCTTTTCCTTGGAAATTCAAACCTGTCGCCACTTTGTTTTAATAAAAGTGAATTGCCGCTAAAATGAAAAACATAATCATTCTCATGAATACCGGTAGTTTTAATAAACGTATTGCTGAACTGGTGCGGATGTATGTCCTGAATCATGCTTCAACTGGTCCTTTTTATTTCCTGAAATATAATTCTTTTGTGTATTCAAACCGTTGCCAGGGTACCAGTAATTTCCAAATTTCTCTCAATTTTATTATTTTCTTGTTTACAAGTCTCACTCCATCAATCAGCGTGCGATAGGGTAAAGCATAAATAAAAATTAAGGCAACAAACCATCCGGAATAACCGGATTTTGAAACCCATATCAAAAGCGGAACAGGAAGAAGAATGGCCAAATAATAAACAACAATATTTTTTAACATGATTTTGTTTTTAGAATATCTTTTTAATGCCTGAATACTCATTTTCGGTTTTTCTTTAGTCAATGTAAGTTTCTTTTAAAACTGATTTTAATTCCTGAATTTCGAAATCTTGTAGTTCTCCAAAAACTTTAATTATTCTTTTTCTGTCAATTGTCCGGATTTGGTCTAAAACAATCCAGCCGATTTTATTGACATGCTTGACTTTTACCCTTGTCGGGTATTTTTTGGAATTGGTTGTCATCGGTGCAATTACAATTGTCCGCAAATATTTATTCATCTCATTGGGAGAAATTACAACACAAGGTCTGGTCTTTTTGATTTCGCTTCCAATTGTCGGATCGAGATTTACTAAAATGATTTGATATTGTTTTATTTCCATTCTTCCAGGTTTTCATCGTCAAATACATCGTCAATCAATAAATTGTCATCTCCGTTTTTAGCCATTTTCTCAAAAGCTTTTGCCCATCCTTTTCGTGGTTTTGAAATTGGTTTTATGATAATCTGTTCTTTATCCATTATTAAATCAACAGTGTCTTTAATGTTGTACCTGTCAAGCAGCGTTTTACTAAACCTGATTCCCTTTGAATTTCCGATTTTTATAACTGAAATTTCCATGAAAATATTTTTATGATTGTAATTACAAAGTTATAACTTTTGCACGGATTTCAAAATCAAGGTTAAAGGTCATTCGGGTAGTTAACTGCCGGAGTTCATTTTACAACTGCCGAAGGTTTGCAAGCCTGTCGGAGTGGTTTTCATGCCCGTCGGCTAACTTCGTGTCAGACTGGACTGACTTCTGGTCAGTTCCGGAGCAGTTTTTATTACCTGCCGGATAAAAAAAGTAAAATTACGCCCAATGCATAATAGTCATTCCCACCAAAAGGAGGAATCTGTTCCAATGTTGCAGATTTCTCCGAGGGTACTCGTCGAAATGACGGGGAAGTATCGGACACTCATCGAAATGGCAACCGTATCACTTTTATTTCTTAAATTGAACCTTATTCCAATATCAAATTAAATCTGCATTTTATGAAAATTTCCGCATTTTTATTTTTCCTGCTTCTCGCCTTCCCCTGCTGTTTTCGCGCAGCAAATAAAACCCGGAAGCAAAATCATCGTCAACTGACGAACAAATCCACCAGGTTATCCAAAAGGATGCAAAGATTGAAATTATTGCTGAGGGGCACGAATGGACGGAAGGCCCGTTGTGGCTGGCGGCTCAGCAAAAGCTGATTTACTCGGATATCCCAAAGAATTCAATATATGAATGGTCGGAAACGGGCGGCAAAAAGTTGTACCTTAAACCATCGGGTTATACCGGAGAAACCAAACGCGGTGGCGAAACCGGCTCCAATGGTTTAGCTACTTGACAGTGACGGGAACCTCATCCTCTGCCAGCACGGCGACCGGCGGATTGCACGAATGGATGCCCCGCTTTCAAATCCAAAGGCAAAATTCACTTCACTTTCTGATGACTACAACGGTAAAAAGCTCAACAGTCCCAATGATGCAGCAGTCAACAAAAACGGCGAAATTTATTTTACCGACCCGCCATACGGATTGGAGTTCAACATGGATGACCCGGCTAAAGAGCTTGATTTTCAAGGTGTGTACAAAATCGATAAAAACGGGAAAACAGTGTTACTCACCAAAGAGTTGTCGCGGCCAAACGGAATTGCTTTTTCACCGGATTATAAAAAGCTGTATGTGGCCAATTCGGATCCACAAAAAGCCATTTGGATGGAATACGAAGTTGCAGGTGATGGCCTGCTTAAAAATGGAAAGGTATTTTTTGATGCGACAGATAAAACTGCAGATTTGAAAGGTTTGCCCGACGGAATGAAAGTCCACAAAAACGGCTGGTTATTTGCCACAGGCCCCGGTGGTGTGTTGGTTTTCAATTCTCAGGGGAAACACCTCGGCACCATTTTCACCGGCGAAGCCACCGCCAACTGCACCTTTAATGACGATTATTCGGTATTGTACATCACTGCCGATGATTATTTGCTGCGGGTGAAGTTGAAGTAAATTTGCCGCATTTCAAATCCAATATTCTTAAAAGCGACGGCAAAGGATAAAGGCACTGCAATTAATAAAGAACATTATCTGCCGTTGTAAAAGCGAAAGCAAAGGATAGTTGCACTGCAATCAATAAAGAACACTATCCTTTGCCGTTGTGCTTTAGCCAACGGGTAATAATTCGACAGGATGGAAGGGACTTTAGCCCTTATCTTCTCAATGTTATATGGGCTAAAGCCCGGGAAATCTTCGGCATCTTTATCCGTCGCTTGAAAGCGACGGCAAAGGATAGAGGCTCTGCAATTAGTAAAGAACATTATCCTTTGCCGTTGTAAAAGCGACCCAAAGGATAGAGGCACTGCAATAAATAAAGAACACTATCCTTTGCCGTTGTGCTTTAGCCAACGGTTAATTAAACAGCAGGATGGAAGGGGCTTTAGCCCTTATCTTCCCAAACGAAATTTGGGCTAAAGCCCGGGAAATCTTCGGCATCTTTATCCGTCGCTTAAAAGCGACGGCAAAGGATAGTTGTACTGCAATTGTTAAAGAACACTATCCATTGCCATTGTAAAAGCGACCCAAAGGATAGAGGCACTGCAATTAGTAAAGAACCTTATCCTTTGCCGTTGTGCTTTAGCCAACGGTTATAATACAGCAGGGTGGAATGGGCTTTAGCCCTTATCTTCTCAAAAGGAATTTGGGCTAAAGCCCGGGAAAACTTCGGCATCTCTATCCGTCGCTTGAAAGCGACGGCAAAGGATAGTTGAACTGCAATTGTTAAAGAACACAATCCATTGCCATTGTATAAGCGACGGCAAAGGATAGAGGCTCTGCAATTAATAAAGAACATTATCTGCCGTTGTAAAAGCGAAAGCAAAGGATAGTTGCACTGCAATCAATAAAGAACACTATCCTTTGCCGTTGTGCTTTAGCCAACGGGTAATAATTCGACAGGATGGAAGGGACTTTAGCCCTTATCTTCTCAATGTTATATGGGCTAAAGCCCGGGAAATCTTCGGCATCTTTATCCGTCGCTTAAAAGCGACGGCAAAGGATAGAGGCTCTGCAATTAATAAAGAACATTATCTGCCGTTGTAAAAGCGAAAGCAAAGGATAGAGGCTCTGCAATTAGTAAAGAACACTATCCTTTGCCGTTGTGCTTTAGCCAACGGTTAATTATATAGCAGGATGGAAGGGGCTTTAGCCCTTATCTTCTCAATGGAATATGGGCTAAAGCCCGGGAAATCTTCGGCATCTTTATCCGTCGCTTAAAAGCGACGGCAAAGGATAGAGGCACTGCAATTAATAAAGAACATTATCCTTTGCCGTTGTGCTTTAGCCAACGATAATAATTAATGAACTTCATTCCGTTTTCCACGTGTTCTCCGGTTTCCTTGAAGAATAAACTATTAGATCACTTGCATTGATCTGAAAACCGGGTTGCGGATTCAGCAGTTTTATTTTTACGGAATGATTTCCTTCGGGTAACTGGTACTTCCACGTAATTTCGTGACGGCGTTTGCTAAAATCCGACGGCATTTTAATCACTACCGGGGAAGCATTATCCACGGTTACTTCTATTTCAAGTACAGCATTGTTGCTCCCTTCGCCTGTTTTTTGTACGCCACCTGTAAGCACAAACCCATTTCCTTCGAAAACAACCTGCATCTCGCGTTTGTCACTGTTGAGTCTATCTCCCACCCTGCTGCGCGAAACCGGGTAATGTCCCTTGAAGCCCACTTCCAGCGGAACCGCTTTAATCTCCTGAGCCGGTAACTTAATATCATTTCCGACGATTTCCGCTCCATTTTCTTCCAGTGTTTGCAATGCATGTTTGTTTCCAATCCGGTACACATCATTCAGCGACATGGTGGTGTACCTGAAATCCATATCTTCCACCGGGTAAACTCCCTTTTTCCAGAACTCCGGAATATTGGAATAGCCCATCATTGCCCCCAGAATTCCACCGGCGCTTGCCGGATTACAATCCGAATCCTGTCCGCAACGGGTGGCAATCTCCAGTGTTTTTGAATAGTCGCCATCTCCATAAAGCAACCCGATTACAATGTATGCTGCATTTATTTTTGCATCGATGTTAAAGGCATTGAAAACACCATCAGGACAGCCAATATCTGCCGACCATTTCTTTTCCACTTCATACCAGGTGCGTTTCCAGTCATTGGGGAACTGTTTGTGCCAGTTAATAACGTCGTTAATGCACATGTAGAACTCTGATTCCTCCGGAATAGCTTTCAATGCTTCTGTAACGACATAATCCACATCACCGGAAACAAAAGCCAGCGAATACATCGCCGCCACATAAACGCCACCGTACCAGCCATCGCCATAATTCATGATATGGCCTATCCTGTCGGAGATTTCAGTTGCTGTGTTTACCATTCCCGGTGCCATCAGCCCGGCAAAGTCAGCTTCAATCTGAAAATCGATATCTTCAGAATGCGGGTTGTTCATCCAGTAGCCTGACTGCGGCGGCATGATGCCGTTCAGAATGTTGTATCGCGCTGCCTGGTTGGCATGCCACAACATGTAATCTGCATTGGCAAACGCCAGAGCATGTGATTTTGCAGGTGCATTCAGGCCTTCTTTCTCGAAAACATCTACAAATGTCAGGTCCATATACACGTCGTCATATAAACCCGGTGCATTTTGGTAATACCACAGGCAACTGTTTTCGTTCCATTCGATAGGTTGATAATCGTTAATCATTGTGCCCTTGTACTGAAACTCTGTAGGGCCGCCAAACGTGCAGCCAATCACCTGCCCGGCCCAGCCGCCCTTTATTTTATCCTGAAGTTCGGTTTTGGTAAGGGTGGTTTTCAATTTCGGTTTTGCCGCTGCCCAGCCTGAAATTGTCCACATGAATAAAGCAGCAATAAGAAAGGTTAAGGTTTTCATTTGCATTTTTTTTGAATTCTGAATAGAATTCGATTCATATTTTAAAAATTAATTCATTTATATTTTTCCGATAAATAATCGCGATATCCCTTCTTATAGTTAAATTCAGTAGGTAAATCAATTACTCCGCTCAAGCTCATAACCCGTGGATTAAGCAGGTTTTTCTTTTTTTCTTTTTTCAATTCCATTTTTTACTGTTCATTTAACCATCCTTTTTGTTACGTCAAAAACTGTAGGTTCTGCGATTTCAACTGCCTTCTGAGACTGCCAATTGACTGTGATTATCACTGTGACTGATCACTGCGACTGCTCATTCTCCCCTCTTCGCCTCCTCCCAGTATTCATCCATTTCCGTCAGGCTCATGTCATGAAGGTTTTTGCCTTTCATCAGCGTCTGGCTTTCAAGGTAATTGAACCGTTTCATGAATTTCAGGTTAGTGCGTTCCAATGCTGCTTCCGGATCTACGCCGTACAGCCGGGCAGCATTTACCATGGCAAAAAACAGGTCGCCAAATTCGGCTTCAATTTTATCTTTATCCACCTTTTCAATTTCATCGCTCAATTCGTTTACTTCCTCCTTTACCTTGTCCCACACCTGCTCTTTACATTCCCAATCGAACCCGACACCGCTTGCTTTTTCCTGAATCCGGTTGGCTTTAACCAGCGCCGGCATTGCCGCAGGCACACCTTCCAAAACCCGTTTGTTTCCACCCTTCTCCTTCAGCTTCAGGGCCTCCCAGTTTTGTTCTACCTGCCGGGCTGAGCCTTCCACATCTACGTCGCCAAATACATGCGGATGACGGTATATCAACTTTTTATTGATACCTTCCAGTACATCACCCATATCGAATTCGCCTTTCTCAGACCCGATTTTCGCATAAAAAACAATATGCAGCATTAAGTCGCCCAGTTCCTTTTTTATTTCCTGTAAATTATTCCTGAGAATTGCATCCCCCAGCTCATAGGTCTCTTCAATGGTGAGTTTCCGCAGCGATTCCAGCGTTTGCTCCCTGTCCCACGGACATTTCTCACGAAGCTCATCCATAATTTCCAGCAATTCCTTAAAGGCTTCTAATTTTTCTTTCATTTACTTACATTCTTTCAACTGACAATCAAATAAATCTGATTTTTTAAATCCATGTTTAACATACCAGTAGTTAACTTAAAACGTTTTTTTCTACCTTTGATTTAATTTACGAAGATATAGAATATCAATATAAATATGTCATTATGCAAACAGTAACTATAGATATATTAAATGAAAAGGCACTTGTTCTTCTTAAAAATCTTGAAGGATTGAAGTTAATTCGAATGCGGAAAGAACCCGATACACAAAGCAATATTAACTGGCAATCAAAATATAAAGGCGCCATGCAAAAACAACCGCTTGATGAAATTGATGCACAATTTAACGAGCTACGGGATTCATGGGAATAAAATATCTGTGGGATACAAATATTGTAATATATTATCTGCAACAACAGTTTTCTCCGGAAGCAGAAAAACTAGTAGACAAATTTATTTCAGAATCAGATGTTGCAATTTCTTCTATTACTGAAATAGAGTTACTTTGCTGGAAAACAGAATCAGAAAAAGATAAAAATATATTACAGGAATTTATACTTGATAGCTTTATTTTTGAGTTGGATCAAGCGATAAAAATAAAAACAGCAGAAATTCGAAAAATTTACAACGTTAAATTACCTGATGCAATCATAGCAGCAACTGCAATAGTATATAACTTAGAATTAATTTCAAGAAATGAAAAAGACTTTAAAAAAATAGAAAAATTAAAAGTCATTAACCCTTTTAATCAATAATTTAAAATAAAAACAACAATTTGGAGCGACAAATATATCTGGAAGGAATTGACCCATTGGAATTTTTTGGGATAAACAATTCAAAGATTAATCTGATAAAAAACTTATTCCCCAAAATAAGTATAACGGCCCGGGGTAACTCACTGTACATTCAGGGTGAAGAAAGCGAAATACAATCGTTTGAAAAAAAGTTTGCACTCATTCTCGACCATTACATGCAATTTAATATCCTCACAGAAGATACAATTTTGCAGATCATGGCGAACGGCATTTCGGCCATGGAAGAAAACGGAACTGTAGAAAAAGATTTTATCGTTTTCGGCAATAACGGCAAACCGGTGCGTGCCCGAACTCCTAACCAACGGGTTTTGGTGGATGAAAGCAACAATAACGATTTAATTTTTGCAATAGGCCCGGCAGGAACCGGTAAAACATATACAGCAATCGCACTTGCTGTACGTGCATTAAAGAACCGGCAGATCCAGCGGATAATTTTAAGCCGGCCGGCAGTGGAAGCCGGAGAAAATCTTGGATTCCTTCCTGGCGATTTAAAGGAAAAAATCGACCCCTACCTGCAACCGTTATATGATGCGCTGCAGGATATGATTCCGGCCAAACGGCTTGAAGATTTTCTAAAAGACGGTACAATTCAGATTGCCCCACTTGCATTTATGCGTGGCCGGACACTGAGCAATGCTTTTGTAATCCTGGATGAAGCGCAAAACACAACCATTAACCAGTTGAAAATGTTTCTTACCCGAATGGGATTAAACACAAAATTTGTCGTTACCGGCGATGTTACACAAATCGATTTGCCGCGGCGAAGCAACTCGGGGTTATTGTTTGCCTTGAAAATTCTGAATAACATCGAATCAATATCAGTGGTAAAGTTCAACACAAACGATATTGTACGACACCGTTTGGTTCGCGAAATTGTGGATGCATACAGCCGGCATGCCGAAGAAAAAGAAAACGATAGAAAGCCCCCTAAATCCGCCGAAGGGTGACTTTCAGAAGAAAACCATATAATAAGGTGAGTACCAAAATGCAACATGATTTAAAAAATGATTTTGCCCCTGGCATTGTTGATTGGGATAAACAAATTGTTCCTTATGTAGAAGAAAAGAATAATCCTGCCCTTCGAAATTTTATAAAAGTTCTTAAAAACAAAAATGCTCCTCAAATTGTAACTCTTTCAAATTGGATTTCATACCTGAAACAAAACACGTATCATTTAAATGTCGAAGTATTAATAAATATGCAATAATAAAAAATACGAACATGAGCAACGCTTTAACTAAAACAGACTTCAATTTTCCCGGACAAAAAAATGTGTACCATGGAAAAGTGCGTGATGTGTACAACATTAATGACGATTTTCTGGTGATGGTGGTATCCGACCGTATTTCGGCGTTTGATGTAGTGCTGCCTAAAGGAATTCCATACAAAGGACAGGTTTTGAATCAGATTGCTGCGAAATTTCTGGATGCCACTGCCGATATCGTTCCCAACTGGAAAATTGCTTCGCCCGATCCGAATGTAACTGTCGGTCATATGTGTGAACCATATAAAGTGGAAATGGTTATCCGTGGCTATCTCACCGGCCATGCCTGGCGCGAGTACCGTGATGGTAAACGTTCGCTTTGTGGGGTGCCATTGCCCGAGGGAATGATTGAGAACCAAAAATTTACGGAGCCCATTTTAACACCTACCACAAAAGCCGATGAAGGCCACGATGAAGATATTTCGCGTGATGATATCATTGCGCAAGGGTTGGTTGATAAAAAAGAATATGAAATGCTGGAAGATTACACCCGGAAACTGTTTCAGCGCGGAACGGAAATGGCAGCCGAAAAAGGATTGATTCTTGTCGATACAAAATATGAATTCGGGAAAAAAGATGGTAAAATTTACCTCATCGATGAAATTCACACACCCGATTCGTCCCGGTATTTTTATGCTGAAGGTTACGAAGAACGACAAGCTGCAGGCGAAAAACAAAAACAGCTTTCCAAGGAATTTGTGCGTCAATGGCTCATCGAAAACGGTTTCCAGGGAAAAGAAGGCCAGCAAGTTCCTGAAATGTCTGACGAATTTGTGAATTCGGTTTCCGACCGTTATATTGAGCTGTTTGAGAATATAACAGGCGATTCGTTTCAAAAATCGGATACTGAAAAAATCGCCAAAAGAATTGAAGCAGCAGTGGAAAAATTCCTAAAGAAAAAAATCTAAACACACGTTTAGCGAAAAATGAGGAGAAGCCTGCCTTGACAGAGATTTCCTGTATACGAGTCTCAGATTTGAAATTACACCAAACCTGACATAAAACTGCTTATTCATATGATAAGCAGTTTTTTTATTTCAAAAAAATTAAAAAAGGGCATTCAGGTATTAAATTATTTACTTAATTTGAGCAGAATTTTTCAAGTTATCATTAACTAATACAAACAACATGAAAAAACTCCTGCTTAAACTTTTCATCCTGGTATTTCTGATTTCTGTTTTTCAAGCCTGCAATGAATCTTTGATTGAAGAACAAAATTTGGAACCCGAACTGAAGTCAGCTTCTTCTGCAAAAAAAAGTTACATCGTATTATTGGAAGATACTGATTTAAATCTCGAACTTTCACTGTTAAAAGGTTACGAAAAGAAACAGTTGGCTGTAACATCAGTCACAAATAAAATTTTAAAACGGGCCAATGTTTTGGATGCTGAAGTTGGACATATTTACGGTACTGCTGTAAAAGGTTTCTCAGTAATGATACCTCCCGGCCAGTTGAAAAAACTGCAAAATGATCCGTCGGTTCGTTATATTGAAGAAGATCAGATAGTAACGCTTGGAAAACCGGTAATCCATCCGGACAAACCCGGAAACGGTGGCGGAAAACCCGGTGGTGGCGGTAGTGGAAGCACTCCTTCACAGGAAACACCCTGGGGGATTACCCGTGTAAATGGCGCAGCCGACGGAACCGGTAAAACGGCATGGATAATCGATTCTGGAGTGGATCAGGATCATCCGGATTTAAATGTGGATACTGGCAGAAGTAAAAGTTTCTTAGGTGGAAAAGAAAGCAACAACCCGGATGATCAGAATGGACATGGAACACATGTAGCCGGAACAATTGCTGCAAAAAATAATTCGGTGGGAGTAGTTGGAGTGGCAGCCGGAGCCACAGTTGTTTCGGTACGGGTGCTAGACCGTCGCGGAAGCGGAAGCTATTCAGGCGTTATTGCAGGCGTTGATTATGTGGCGACAAACGGACGTAGTGGCGATGTTGCGAACATGAGCCTGGGCGGCCCTGCTTCAAAAGCTTTGGATGATGCAGTAATAGCTGCTTCCAAAAATGTAAAATTTGCTTTGGCTGCCGGAAATGAAAGTGAAAGCGCCACTAATCATTCACCAGCCAGAGCCAACAGTACAAACCTTTATACCATTTCTGCAATGGATAGTAACGACAGGTGGGCTTATTTTTCAAATTACGGAAATCCTCCCGTGGATTATTGTGCTCCTGGTTACAGTATAAAATCGTGTTACAAGGATGGTGGTTATGCCACCATGAGCGGAACTTCCATGGCAGCTCCCCATGTTGCAGGAATATTATTGCTCGGGAATGTTTCATCTGGAGGTAAAGTTATTGGTGATCCGGATGGAAATCCGGATACAATTGCTGTTCATTAATTGTACTTTGTTTATAATTTTCCCTTAAAACCCGGATTCTTGGTCCGGGTTTTTTATTTCAAATCATTAGTATCTGTTTAACACTTTCAGTTTTGGCTCTCGTCATATCCGGCTTTCAATAACCCCGTGATTAATCCCGGGGTTATTTATGGCAACGAAGCCCCGGGCTTTAGCACAAAATCATATTGCTGAATATCAATTATTCTTTTTTCATTCCTTGCTGGCCTACCCCAGGTTTTTATTTTTTTACCGGACAACAATGATTTCAAATCAAAATAAAATCCTTTTTTGTCTTTTAAATCACAATGATTATTTTTGCCCGTCAAAATTTAATTTTAAAAATGCATTTATACAACCGGATAAATAAGGATGAGCTGAAAAAGAAACTTCACGAAGAGAAGTTTCAGCGGAAAACAATTTCTTTTTATAAGTACCATTATCTTGATAATCCGCAGCAATTTCGTGATGATTTATTTCGCGACTGGTTTCTGCTGAATTGCTTTGGGCGGATATATATTGCCCGCGAAGGGATCAATGCCCAGATGAGTGTGCCGGAACACCATTTTGAAACATTTCTGAAAATACTCGTTAAATATGAAATTCTTAAGGGGATTCCCATAAAATACGCCATTGAAGACGGCGGTAAATCATTTTACAAACTTTCCATAAAAGTGAGGCCTAAACTGGTTGCCGACGGTCTGGATGATGGAACGTATAATGTAACTAATGTTGGGAAGCATTTAACCGGACTCGAATTCCACCAGCTCATCGGGCAGGAAAATACAGTAGTGGTGGATATGCGTAATTATTACGAAAGTGAAATTGGCCGTTTTGAGGGTGCCATTTGCCCTGAAGCGGATACATTTCGTGAAGAACTTGAAATTGTTAGTGATTTGCTTCACGATAAAAAAGATAAAAAAGTACTGCTTTACTGTACGGGCGGAATCCGTTGTGAAAAAGCCAGCGCTTATCTGAAACATAAAGGATTTGAAGATGTGAACCAATTGTATGGCGGAATTTTGGAGTATGCCAGGCAGGTTAAAACTGCAAGTCTTGAATCAAAATTCATTGGTAAAAATTTTGTTTTTGATGAACGATTGGGAGAAAGTGTAAATGGTATGGTTATCTCAAAATGCCACCAATGCGGAAAACCCTGTGATTCGCATACCAATTGCGCAAATAACAGTTGCCATTTGTTGTTTATCCAGTGCGATGAGTGCAGGGAAAAATCCGAAGGTTGCTGCACTCCTGAATGTCAGGCTGAAAAAAACGGTAAAATCGTTCAGAAAGAAAATCGTTTTATTTTTGGCAACAGCCGGAAATACAGGAAAAGCCTGGCACTGGTAAAAGTGGAACAAACAAAATTAATAAATGACTAATTTCTGGCAGGAATACAAACAGCCCGTTTTTTCGCTGGCTCCCATGGAAGATGTTACAGACACTGTTTTCAGGGAAATTGTAATGGGAATGACGGCACCCGGAAAACTGCACGTGGTTTTTACTGAGTTTACTTCAGTGGAAGGAATGAACCACCCGGCTGGAAGGGATCGCGTGGCAGAGCGGCTGGTTGTTAATGAATCAGAACGTCAGCTTTTGCAACATAAACAACATCAAACTGGTGGCGCAGATTTGGGGCCGGAATCCGGAAGTTTATGCGAAAATCGCAAAGTATATTACCGAAAATTATTCATTTGACGGGTTCGATATAAATATGGGCTGCCCGGTAAAAAAAGTAATAAAAACCGGTACCTGCAGCGCATTAATCGGTGAGCCCAACCTGGCAAAAGAAATTATTCTGGCCACAAAAGAAGCCACACATCTGCCGGTGAGCGTGAAAACCAGAACCGGAATAAAAGAACACCAGACTGAAAAATGGATAGTGCAGTTGCTGGAAGTGGAACCTGCCGCCATTATTCTGCACGGTCGTACTCAGCGAATGCAATCCGAAGGAATGGCCAGCTGGGAGGAAATCAGAAAGGCGGTCGTATTAAAAAACCGGCTAAAACCGCACATTCCCCTGCACGGAAATGGTGATATTATTTCTTATGAAGATGGATTGGAGAAAGTAAAAGAAACAGGTGTTGATGGCGTTATGATTGGACGTGGAATATTCCGCAATCCCTGGTTTTTTAATCCCGAAAAAGCAGAAATTACAGAAGAAGAAAGAATAGAAAAACTCATTCAGCATACCCGGCTTTATGAACAAACATGGAGCGGGAAACGAAATTTCAACATTCTAAAACGCTTTTATAAAATATATTTGAATAATTTCCCCGGAGCTGCAAAACTACGCTCGGATTTAATGGAAGCACAAAATTTCGATGATGTTTATTCCTGTTTTCAACATTTAAATGTTCCCCGCTAAAAATCATTTAATGGATTGGTAAGGGTTTTTACCTGTTGGTTTGTCTTCCTTTAAACATATTGTTTAATTTCAAACCAAAAATCCGAAGAATGAAAAATCAAATTAACCGCAGAAGATTCATGAGAAACAGTGCTGCAGCCGGATGTGCACTGCTCCTGTCAGGAAGATTAACAGCTAATCTGGCCTATATTCAAAATGAAGTTCCCGATCCGAAAAAGCTGGAATATTGTGGTTACACCTGTCCCAAAGACTGTCTTTTTATGGAAGCCTCAGTAAAAAACGATGTGGAATTAAAAAAGAAAGCTTACGAAACCTGGGAAATGAAAACCCGATTTGGAGTAGAAGAGTTTGATCCAGAAAAGGTATTCTGCTTTGGTTGTAAAAATCCGGACAAACCAGTCGGCATCCGGCTGCAGAAATGCGATGTCAGGCAATGTGTCATTGATAAAGAACTGGATGCCTGTATCCAGTGCAAAGATTTATCGAATTGTAAAAAAGACCTTTGGACAAAATTTCCCGATTTTAAAAATGCTGTTATCAAAATGCAGGATTTATATTTTGAAGCAAAAAACTGAACGTTCCGTTTGGTTGAACAAAAATCTTCTCACGGAAACTTTTTTAATTCAGATGTTGTTTTAAACTCAGTACTTTCGGTTCTGCGGGCTGGTTTTATTAACTTTGGCTGAACAGTTTCCAAAACAGGTACCCGAATGTTTAAAATAATCACGATGAAATTTCTGATTCTATTATTTTCATTGCAGCTTCTGTTTAATTTTTCATTCGCAGAAGAAAAGAATGAAAAAGCAAACCGCCCGGAGTGGGCGCTGAAATTGGCAGATGCTGTTATTTCCCGTCACGACAGCCTGATTTATTATCAGCGGGACAAACCAAAATATGAATACGATTATGCCTTTTTGGGATCAGCAATCGGGCAACTGGCTAAGTACGACGAAAAATATATGGATTACATGAAATCCTACATCGATTATTTTGTGGAAGATGATGGAAACATAAATGGCTTTAAGTTGGCGGATTATAATCTGGACAGGATAAGACCAGGTTTCAACATGATTACACTTTATGAAACAACCGGTGAATTAAAATACAAACTGGCGGTTAAAAATCTTGTCAGTCAACTGGAAACCCAACCTAAAACAAAATCCGGAGGATTCTGGCATAAAAAGAGATATTCATGGCAAATGTGGCTGGACGGAATTTACATGTATTCGCCGTTTTTAACCCGTTATGCTGTTTTGTTTAATCAACCGGAATGGCTGGATGAAGTGACATTTCAGTTAAAGCTCATTTATGAAAAAACACTGGATTCATCAACAGGTTTGATTTACCATGCCTGGGACGAAAGCAGGGAACAGCGCTGGAGCAATCCTCAAACAGGTCAGTCGCAGCATTTCTGGAGCCGGGGTACCGGATGGTACATGATGGCTCTTGTTGACGTGCTGGAATATTTGCCAAAAACAAATCCTTCCCGCGAAAGTTTAATTAAAGTTCTGGACAACCTCAGTTCAGCCCTGTTAAAAGTAAGAGATCCTGAAACCGGTTTGTGGTACCAAGTGCTTGATAAAGGAGGAAAAGAAGGAAATTATATTGAAACCTCGGGATCAGCGATGTTTATTTATGCCTTTGCCAAAGGAGCAAAAAAAGGTTACCTGAATGATAAATATTTTAAGATTGCTGAAGTTGCTTTTGATAGTTTAACTGCAAATTATGTTCATACCGGAAATGATGGATTACCGGATTTATATAACACATGCGGGGCTTGCGGTCTGGGTGGAAATCCATACCGGGAAGGCAACTACATGTATTACATTTCAGAAAAGCAGGTTGTAAACGATCAAAAAGGAATTGCACCACTAATTTTAGCTTCCATTGCATTAAACAGGTAAAAATACTGAAATTGAAAAACCTTTTTTCATTTTTTGCGGTTATACTTAATCTAAAGCCGAAAGCCTGAATAATGTTATTCTTTTATAGTTTGAAATTTCATAAATTGCAGTTTTTTGATGTGCACTTTTAAATAGAAACAAGTGTAATAAATCCAGTTTTTTTTCAACTAATTATTCATACTGAACAGTTCTAAAAACTTATGTACATGAACCAAAACTACAGGATAAAGAGGAAAACTCCTCTTCAAAAAATTCCCGGATTCATTTTTACTGTTTTGCTTGTTTTCCTTTTTCTACAATCCGAAGTAACTATTGCAGCAGATCAGGATTCAGAAATTGAAGTCAGTGGGATAGTAAGTAACAGCTCCGGCGAGCCTTTGCCGGGCGTCAATGTGTTTCAAAAAGGAACAACAAATGGAACAGCCACCAACGCTGATGGAGCTTATCAATTGGAAGTTGATAAAAATGCAACGCTTGTATTTTCATTCATAGGTTTTAAAACCACTGAGATTCCGGTTAATAATCAATCAACAATTAATGTTGTGCTGGAAGAGGAAACGCTTGGCCTGGATGAAGTAGTGGTAACAGCAATGGGTATCCGCTCCGAAAAACGGCGCCTTAATTTTGCGGTGCAGTCGGTTGACTCAAAAGAACTGACCGAAGCTCACCAGACTAATTTTGTTGATGCACTCCAAGGAAAAATTGCAGGTATTGAAGTTTCAGGGACCGGAGGTTCACCTTCCGCATCGCAGCAAATTCTTATCCGCGGAATTTCGTCAATAAACCCTGCACAAAACAACGAACCGATATTCATTTTAAATGGCATGCACATTTCGGGCGGCGCATCAAAAGCTTCAGAGATTAATCCGAACGATATAGAAAATATTACAGTGCTAAAAGGTGCCGCAGCTGCTGCATTGTATGGACAGGAAGCCTCAAACGGTGCAATTATTATCACAACCAAGTCGGGTAAAAAAGGAGAAATAAGAGTGGAAGCCAGCGGTTCTGTTCAGATTGATGAACCTTACCGGATTCCCGAAATACAGGACATGTACCTGCGCGGTGCTTATGGCGTTTACCGCCAGCAGTCGATGGGCGGCTGGGGCCCGCTGGCACCGGAGGGAACAGTTACATACAACAATCCGGAAAATTATTTGCAAACAGGGTTGTATCAGAAGTACGATCTTTCGGTTTCGGGCGGTTCAGAACGATTCAGCTCCTACACGTCGGGAAACTACATTCACCACGAAGGAATAATTCCCGAAGATTACCTGCAGCAATACGGAATTCTGTTTAAATCGAAATATGAAGCTTCCGCAAAAGTGAATATCGAATTTATGGCCAACATTGTTGCACGCGATTCAAGAGGTGGCGGAGGAATCAGCTCGGCCTACCAGTGGCCAATCGACGATGATATTACCAATTACAAAAATCCTGACGGTTCAATCCGCTGGTTGTATGTCGATACAAACAACCGGTACAATTCGCCCATCAGCCCGCTGTGGTCGAGGTACGAAGATATAGCCAAATACGAATCGAACCGTACACTTTTACAAGGCTCGGTGACCTGGAATGTGATTCAGAATCTTGATGTGGTAGGGCGGATTAGCTACGATTTAACCAATTCGGAAAGTAAAAGCATTGTAACTCCCAGGTGGAGCATCGATCCGGGACAAACACCCACTTCGGAAGATTTGGACTATCTCGGTTCCTTTTTCTATTCCGATGGAAAAAGTGCAGTTATAAATGGCGGATTACTGGCAACCTACAACAAAGATTTATTTGAAAAACTGAATATGAACCTGCTGGCAGGGGTTGACATTAAAACAGAAACAGGACGTTCGGCAGGAATGGGCGGCCGCCAATTCATAGTCCCCGAATTTTACAGCATTAACAACCTTGCCGACATCCGGCGTGAAAACATAACCATGAACCGCCGCGAGAAAAATGTTTATGGCTACTATGGCGAAATAAAACTCGATTATATGGGAATTGTGCAGGTTAGCGCCACTGGCCGGAACGATCATTCATCGACACTTCCGGTGGAAAATCGCTCCTATTTTTATCCCTCGTTCAGCACCGGTATTATTTATACTGAACTGCTGAAATTACCTGAAAATATTATCAGCTTCGGAAAAATTAGGGCAAACTGGGCACGTGTAGGAAAAGATGCGCCACTTTACCGGTTAAACAACTGGTACAAAGCTATGCCTCACCCCGACAATGGATATGGAGTGGATCCCACACGAAGCAGCAACCCGCACCTTCAGCCTGAAATGACAACTTCCTGGGAAATTGGAACCGACGCCCGCTTGTTTAACGACAAAACCCGGCTTGATTTTGCCTGGTTCTCCACTTCGGTTTCCAACCAGATTGTAGATGTCCGGGTTTCACCGGCTTCCGGAAATATTCTGCAAACCCGCAACGAGGGCGACATCAAAAACGAAGGAATTGAAATTTCTTGGGATCAGACAATGATACACACCGGAAGTTTTCGCTGGAATATGATTACAAACTTTGGCCGCAGCAACGGCACGGTTGTTAGTCTTCCGGATCAGCTGGTGGAAGTTTACCATTATGCCGGCCAGGTTGGCGATATACGGCCAACTGCTTATTTGCACGGATCGACCATGGCACTTTCCGGAAAAGATTATTTGCGAAATGACGAAGGACGGATAATTGTTGATGAATTAGGGCGTCCAAAAATCAATGCATCCAGTTCGTTGCTGATTGGTAATCGCGAACCCGATTTTACCATGGGCTGGTTAAACCGGTTTAACTACAAATCGTGGTCGCTTTCGGTGATGACAAACTTCAGAAAAGGCGGCGATGTGGTAAACGGAACCCTGCGAAGCCTGATGTCGGGCGGACAGGCCAAAAACCTTGAAGATTACCGGAACCGCCAGATTCTTGTAAATGGCGTGGTAGAGCAACCTGATGGTACTTATGCTGAAAACACCACACCGGTCGTTTTTGATCAAACTTTCTTTTTAAATTACTATGCACCGGTGGGTTCAAATTTTGTGGAAAACGGAACACTTATGCGCATCGGCTATGCCACGCTGGGTTATAATGCTGATAATCTGGCTAAAAGAGTTGGAATCAAAGGGTTGAATATTTCAGTAACAGGAAGAAATTTACTGCTTCTCACTCAATATTCGGGTTCAGATCCCGTTGTAAATTATACCGGAAATTCTGGTGGAACCGGAACTTTTGGAATCGATTATCTCGGAACTCCTAACACCCGAAGCTTTCTGGTAAATTTAAGTGCAACTTTTTAATTATTTTGAAATCATGAAAAAAATTCAATATTATCTGATTCTGTTCAGCGTACTGATTAGTTTTTCGGGATGCGATGAATATCTTGGTGATAACCGCGATCCGGATGGTGTTGACCAGGTGCCGGTAAATGAAATTATGCCGGTGGTGCTTTTTTATACTGCGCTGGAAAATTACGATCACAGTGAATACGGAACCTACCTCGCTCAAAGTTTAACAACCGCCGGAAAAAGCCAGACCGGGTCACATGCCTACCGCAGTGGATGGGAATTTTTGGGAATGAACCGTCATCCGCAATGGCGCCGCCATTTTTACGATGTGGGCACAAACAGCAAAGAACTGCTCCGATTTGCAGAAGAAGAAAATTCAATGAATTATGTGGCACTTACAAGGTTGCTCCGGCTGCTCTCTGTGCAGCAAACAACTGATGTGTTTGGACCAATGCCGTTAACTGATGCTTATCAATCCTCCTCACCAAAATACGATTCGCAGGAAAGTATTTATGAATGGATGAAAACAGAAGCCGACAATCTTTTGCAACTGTTTAACAGCCCGGAAGTGACGCAGGAAACAAATCGTCCGATGGGAATTAATGTAGACCGGGTATTTGCAGGAGATATGAGCAAATGGAAGCAGGTTTTGCTGGCGGTAAAAGCCCGCATTTTATTGCGCGACTTACCCAACCTTAACCGCGGAAATGCACCTGCTGTTTTGGCCGCTGCAGAACAAGCGCTTTCCGGATGGACAGATCCAAAGTATAAATTTGATGGCGGTTCGAGTGTAGAAAAAAATAACATGTGGGGCAAAAACAACAAGCCCGTTAATTCATGGGAAAGCCGCTCCAACGATCTTTTATCTGCCATTCCCACAAAATATCTCGTGGAGAATATGATGGGCTACAACCCGGAAACCGACACATTTACCGATCCCCGGTTGCCTTACATTATGCAAGCCCGCCCCGATGATAAAGGCGTGGTAAAATACCGTTACCTCGAAAGCAATTCGGGAATGCCGCCAACAAATAATATCGAATGGTATCCTGATTTGTATGCTTCGGTTCTTACAACCGATACTTCAACCATTACATTCATAACCCGCGAAGAGCTGCATTTTATCGCTGCTGAAGCGGCTTATTGGGCAGGTGATAAAAATACAGCAGCCGAACATCTGCGCCAGGGAATTGAATCGCACATGCACCGGATGCAGGTTCCGCAGGAACAAATTGATGCTTACTTAAACAACCCTGAACTTGTTCCCGGCTCATCCAATATTACCATTAGTGATATAATGACTGAAAAATACAAAGCCATGTATCTGCAGGTAGAACAGTGGAACGACCTGCGCCGGTACGGTTACAGCAACGATTTGAACGACATCCGATACGACAATACGGTTGTTTATCCGGGATTGCGGCGCCCACACAACCTTTACGAAGCTTACTGGGCTGATGAAAACCAGTGGATTCAGCGTATTAATTATGATCCGGAAACTGAAGAAAAATACAACCGCGAAGAACTGATTCGTCTGGATGCATTCAGAAATCCGGAATGGCTGAAAAAACCTATGATTTGGGCACCACAAAACTAATCCTGAAAGGAGATGAAAATGAATATATTACTCTTAAGAATGAAACAATTTAATTTCGGAAAGTTATTTAAACCGTTTGCCTGGTTATTTGCAGCAACTGCAGTTTTTGTTGCCTGTGAAATTAACAATCCGGTTGCTGACTTGTCCGATCCGGGTTATATTGCTGCAAATGTGTACTGGGACGTGCCGGTGGCAAACGTTAAAGCCGGGAACAATGTTGAATTTTATGCCGAATACTGGTCGGTTGATGGTGAAATCAATTACCTGGGCGTGTGGTACGATATTCAGAAAACGCAAAAGTACATCCTCACCAATCCGGTTACCGGCTATTCATTTTCGCTCGACTCTTCTGAGCTGTCGCGCGAATTGCTGGAGATAAAAACATTTACTCATTCCGAAGATAATTATGTACCCGAAAAAAAAGCATATGTTATTCAGGATCAGTTTCCTGTAAGTTATACTTTGGCTTCGCTGGAATATAAAAATCCAATAACTTTTAACGCGGATCAATTTAACCAACTCATTCCCGGTTATGTTAAGGAACAATTCCTGAACAACCTTTTCCCGCAACTCGCTTATCCCGAATTAAAAACATTGCTGGTTACCGACAGGCAAATTGTGGAACCTCAGATTTTTGAAAGTTATTTCGACAGCATATCCACCGGCGATGTTGTTTCCAGGATAATGAAAACAGAAGCAGGCGAAACATTACGTTCAGATTTAAACGATGTTCCGTTTAGCGCTTTAATCTACAACAAAAACAGGCAGTATTATGCCGTTGAGTTTACTCAGGGATATCAATTGGATGCCAGGTTCAGAGTAGTAAACGGCAACGGAGTTGAAAATTTTTCGGATACAAAACAGATTACTGTTTTTTAGAACTATCACCTAAAAATGGACTTGAAATGAAACGATTATTTTACATTATCATACCGGTTATTCTTGCAGGTTTTACTTTCTGGGCCTGTGATCAGGAAATCAAACCCGAATATTTTCCGACAGCAGATGTGGATTTCACCTACTCCTCCTCTTCTCTTCATTATGTAGTGGGCGAAGAAATTCAGTTTAAAAACCAGAGTGCCACCGGATCATCATGGGAATGGAATTTTGGCGACGGCACTTCGTCTGCCGAAGAAAATCCGGTTCATAAGTACACTGAACCGGGCACTTACACAGTCACACTTAAAATTGATGGTATTCAGGAAGTTAAAAAGAAAGTAATGATCAGCGACATTGTGCCTGTTGTTAATTATACGGCTTCAGCACCAACTATTGTATATAATCAAACGGAGGTTGCATTCAATGTACTTTTGGAAAATCCTGAAAATAAACCGGTCTCCTACAAATGGGATTTTCCGAAAGGAACAATGGGCGAAGGGATTGATGAAGAGGGAAACAGCACAATAGAGTCGCCGGTGGTTGTATTTGGAAGTATTGGCAGCCAGATTGTTTCGCTTACCATTACCATTGGCGACAAAAATCTTGCACCGGTAAATGTAAATGTTAAGGTAAATTATGACCAGCCGGCCAAAACACTTTACTACGCCGTAAAAGGTGGAAACATTATGGCTAAAAAAATAATTGATGGAATTGATCCGAATTTAAACAATCCGTTCGATTTAGGTTATCGCTCCGGAAAACACCCGCTAACGCTGAAATTCAGCGGCGACTGGTTGTATGTTTTTGATGCCGGAACACGTTTTGCCTTTACGCCGGAACCAGACTATTTGACTGCCGGCGACGGTGAAATTTTCGTGGTTGCTTACGACGGCTCCCGCCGTGAATCGGTGCTGGAGAATTTTGGTGGCGATACATTCCTCGATTTCTACTATGGTTATGTTGATGAAGAGCAGGACATGATTTACTGGACTGACCGCCGTGAAGGAATTTTCAGAACTCCAACCAATACCCGAAATAAAAAGTTTTCGCTGAGCGATTATGATTATTATGTCCGGAATGCATGGCTGGGATATTATGGCGAAGGAATAGGCTGGGGAAATATTAACGGAACAATCACCCGTTACAACGGCCAGTGGTGGTGGGCAAAAAATACCACCGGGGCCGGAATTTTCCGTTTTACAGAAAGCGATATCCTTGGCCGCGACAAAGTAGATGGCGATCCGGTGCCTGCTGCCGGAAGCATTCTGAAAAATTACGGAATCCGTTCATTTGTAATCGATGAAGTCAATCAAAAAATATACTTTGCCGAGAGCCGCTATAAAATGATTCTGCAAAGCAACCTCGATGGTTCAGAATTAAAAGTAATTGACAACTCACCTTTCGATGGAGAAGGTGGCGATACGGAAGCGCTTTTTGTAACCGGCATGGCAACCGACGGTGAATATATATACTGGGCGTACCGCGGGCCACAACCTCCTGCGGGCATGGATCCCGAAGAATATTACCAGGCAAATCCTTTGCACCGTTCGGGTATTAAACGGGTAAAAGCAGGAGAAGAAAGTCCGGTGGTGGAATATTTCATTCCGGGAGTTGAAGCCTATGGAATTGCCATTGATCAAACGCTCAGATAGTTTTTAATTCGTTCAATTTAAGAAGTATATCTGAAAAAACAGGGAATTAAAGATTTCCTGTTTTTTCCATTTTTAACTGATAAACAAAAACACATGATTCGAAATTTTACTTTAATTCTTTTTTTGCTGTTTCTGATAGCTTCAAATACTCATGCGCAGGAACCGCCAAAACGCGAAATGCGGGCATCGTGGCTTACCACAGTTTGGGGGCTCGACTGGCCCACTACAAAAATTCCCGCAGGAGGCGGCGGAATTTACATTGACGCGCAAAAACAACAATTAACCCGTATTCTCGATTCAATGAAAGTAGCAGGAATGAACGCTGTTTTCTTCCAGGTTCGTTCTGAATGTGATGCCATGTACAAATCCAGCTACGAACCCTGGTCGGCCCATTTGGTTGAAACAAGAGGAATGGATCCCGGTTATGACCCGTTGCAGTTTGCTGTGGAAGAATGCCATAAACGGGGTCTCGAACTGCATGCCTGGTTAAATCCGTATCGCTTCGAATCGGTGGCCGGAAAATATGCAGGTTTGCCCGGCGATTACCGGCAAACCCATCCGGAATGGGTACTCACCTACTCAGGAGACGGTTCCATTCTTGATCCCGGAAACCCAGGGGTAAGAGAAAGAATTTCAGATATTGTGAAGGAGATTATATTGAATTATGATGTGGACGGCGTGGTATTCGACGACTATTTTTATGCCTACGGCGGAACACCGGCTTCGCTCGACCAGTATTCGCAGGATAAATGGAAACCAAAATCAATGGATTTGGACGACTGGCGACGCCAAAATGTGAATCAGATGATTGCCGATGTTTATAAAACTATTCAGGATAATGAATCCTGGGTAACTTTTGGAGTTTCGCCTTTTGGAATCTGGACAGTTGATCCACAGGTAGCTGCGTCCAATGGATTAAAATTGCCAACGGGAATTACAGGAATGGATGCCTACAAATCAATTTACTGCGATCCGGTTGCCTGGTTAAGCGAAGGAACAGTGGATTATGTTT
Source organism: uncultured Prolixibacteraceae bacterium (assembly GCA_963771595.1). Lineage (GTDB taxonomy): Bacteria > Bacteroidota > Bacteroidia > Bacteroidales > Prolixibacteraceae > CAVYUC01. The sequence continues at coordinate 48,900 of CAVYUC010000020.1, forward strand.
CGCCGCAAATTTACTGGCCAACAACAAGTGTGGGGCAGGATTACAAAAAGCTTGCACCCTGGTGGTCGGACGTGGTAAACAAATACAACCGTCATCTTTATGTCAGCCATTCGCTTTCAAACCTTGATGTTTCCGATTATCCGCCACCGATTGCTTTAAAATCGGCATCGGCAATTTTGCTGGCCGAAGAACTGGGCGGGATGTCGATGGTAGAATATTTTGCACAGCTCAGCATAAACAAATCCTTTGCCGGATATGATCCGTCAGAATTTGGACTTCAGATTCAATGGAATCGGGAATCGAACAAAAACCAGGCTCCGGGAAGTGTCTTTTTCAGGGCTTCCATGTTCTTTATAAAAGGATTCATTAATTATCTCCGCTCCAACGAATATGCAACACTGGCATTGCCTCCGGTAAAATCCTGGAATAAGTTTGAGAATCACAATTTACCCGAAAATCTGAGAATTGAAGACAATCAATTGCTTTGGGACATGCAGGAAGACAGCATTCGGTTTGTGGTTTATGCCATCCCTGAAGGAATGCAGAATCAGTCCGGAACTTTTCGCAATCCCAATTATCTTTTGGGAATGTCGTATTCTGCACATTTTGATTTGACTAATTTTCAGGATAAGCTGAACGGTTTTCGTTTTGCGGTTTCAGTTTTTGACCGGAACGGGAATGAATTTCCTCCTGTTATTATGGGTGAAGAACTTACGGAAAATCAGCCCGCAAATTTAGTTTCGCCACTAAATTCTGAGTCTGTTTACCCCGGGTTTAATTTTAAATGGGAAGAAGTTCCGGATGCTGATCATTACATTCTTGAAGTAGCAAGAGATACAACGTTTACCATCGCTGTCAGCCGGCTGCATTTAACCGAAACACTTTTCCCTTCGGTGGGCTTTAATCTGGCAAATGATTCGGTTTATTTCTGGCGGATATTAGCACGCAAAGCCAATGCAAATGATGCTGTTTCGCAAACGGGCAGTTTTAAAATGCTGCCGTTGCCGCGGCCACAAATTATTTATCCGGCAAATGAAACTGTAGATGTGGAGGTTTTGCCTAAAATTCAATGGGAACCTTTTGATGAAGGGTTTAATTTCAGAATGCAGATTTCTGCAAACATCCTTTTTTCGGGAATTGTGCTGGATACCACTTCAATAGAAGGAAATTTTTTTACATTACCGGCCGGAACAATTTTTCCGTTTTCAACTTACTATCTCCGTTTACAGGCAGTGAATGCTGATTCAACCACATTGTGGTCCGAAGTGGTGCGGTTTTCAACGGTAGAAACGCCGCCGTACATTCCGGTTATTATTTCACCGGCAGAAGGAGAAACAGTTACCGGACCGGGCGCAACATTGACAGTTGAGACCGATCCGCTTGCAAAAAGTTTTACTTTTCAGCTTTCCAACTCCAGCTCTTTTCCATGGAACAGCCGCATTCAGCAAACTGTGGATGCGCCAGAAAATACCATTGTTTTTGATAATCTGACAGAAGGAACATGGTACGCAAAAGCACGGGCTAATTACGGCACCTCATCTTACACCGACTGGTCTGAAGTGGTTTCATTTTCATTTTTAACAACATCCACCGAAAATATTCCGGACGCTGTTTTCAAACTGATTGTTCCAACGGTTATCACCAATGAACTTGTTTATATTCGGTATGTTTTGCCCGATGCATCCAAAATTCAGGTAATTATTACTGATTTGGCAGGAAGAAAAATTCAGCTTTCACAAAAATCGTTTAAACAGAAAGGCGAACATACATTATCCTTTTCAGGGGCCGAAATCCCCAGGGGCCTCTACTTGCTGACCTTTGAATCAAAATTTGGCAGAAAAACAGTAAAACTGGTTAAATAACATTTTTTTTATCCCGAAAATAAAACAGCAAAAATTCATTCATGTTTTTGCTGTTTTGTTTTTCCGACTACCTGCAGTCAGTATCAGGTTAATTCGCATTCCGTCAAATAAATTTCCTCATGCCGGTAGTTTATTATCTGTTTGTTAATCAGGCAACACACTAATAATCATTTGGTCTGAACCTGATCAAATTTACTGGTCAACAAAATTAAAAATTATGATAAAAGTCAATAGCTGTATTATTAAAATCCGGTACCTTAAGAACTTTAAAAGATTAACACGATTTTACGTTCGAATTACTGTTAAAAAGTAAACAAAATAGAGCAGTTTTTTGTAAATTGTATTCCGTGTTAACACAAAAACAACTTTTTAAATGTCAAACTAAAATTTATTATCATGAGAAAATTTACTTTGTTTTTTATTTTTTTAGTTATTGGTGCATTCGCATTTGCCCAACAACCAGTAGTAACACCCGTTTGGGATATATCGGTGAATGGCACTGCTGACTGGAGTACAGGTATACCCATAGGAGGAGAAGTACCTTCATGGATGGGAGGCACAACAGAACGCGGAATGGCGTTATACGACGGCAATCTGTATGTAGTTTCAAGAAAAACAAATCCACCTGTGCTGCAGGTACTTGATGCTACCAACGGAGAACTTGTAAATACAATAGAAATTGATACTTTGGTAGCAGTTGGAGGTACATTTGCCGTTAACGATATTGCTATCACCCCATCCGGGAAAATTCTTCTTGCCAACCTGGCAACGAACACGCACACACAACCTTTCAAGGTTTATGTAATGGAAGAAAATGAACAGGGAGGTTACGATATGTCAACATTGCTTTCATGGCATTCGCAGGATTCTATTGACGGAGTTGAACAACCCACCAACCGTTTGGGCGATGGATTTGCTTTTTATGGTGATGTAACTGCCGAAGATGATGGTTACATTCTTGTGGGAGATGCCAATTCGGCTGCCCTTGAACCCATCGTTTACCGCTGGAATGTGCAGGCTGGTGTAGTAACCGATACCGTTCCGCAAAAAATAGTTTTGCAGGAAGTATATCCGGCACCGGTCGAACCAGCATTGCCAAAACTGGGAATAACTCCGCGCTTGTTTCCAATCAGCAATGATATGTTCTGGGCCGACGGACATTCTACCTATCCGGCACTTTACAACATGGATGGTGAATTATTGACGACTTTCAATGGTGAAGTTGCACCGGTTTCAACCGGAATTTCAGGAGTAAATTTCTTTACTTTTAAAGGCAACGATTATATTCTTACTCCGGCAACAAACCACGCTCCACCGGCATATGCGCCGGCTGCAGCATTCGAGCTTTTCCAGATACCTGCCGGTGGTGCCGAAGTGGCTGATTCCATTGCAATTTTTCCGGAACATGGTTTGGGAGGCAATACAAATGCATCTTATGCAGCGCCATTGGCTGTTGATGTTCAGGACAACCAAGTTATGCTGTACATTATGTCGCCAAACAACGGAGTTGCCGCATATAAACTTACCATGGCCGAAGATACAACCGAAGGAGTCTGGAATATCAGCGGCAGCAGCTTTAATGCACTGGGCACAGTAGATGCCGATACTACAATCAGGGGGCTGACAATTTATGCCCATAGCGAAAAAACAGTTGTAATTGATGAAAATGGCAAAACACTGGAAGGAATGGATTTTACACACCGCCTGAAATTAGGTGGCGGCGGCGATATCGATGAAAATGGAATGCCACTGGGCCGCGTTCTTGCTTTTGATGTGGAAGGAAATGCCACCATTACAGTAATGGCAATGTCATCAAGCAGCAGCGAAAACCGTGAACTTTATATTGCAGCAGAACATCCCGATTCTGTTTTCGCAACTTTCCCGGCACTGGGATCGGAAATTTCAAAAGGAGTTTACAATTACACCGGCCCGGCAACCACCATTTACATGTATTCACCAAGCAGCGGTGTCAACATTTATTATCTGAAAGTTGAATCGGCTACCGGAATTACACCTGTTGTTGAACGGCAGAATATCAGGGTTTATCCGAATCCGGCAACTGATAAAGTTTACATCAGCGTAAATGAACCTACACAGATAGCTATTTACAACCTGAGCGGAAGCATGGTTTTATCCCGTTTGGTTCAGTCTGAAAGTGATTATATAAATGTAAGTGATATGCAACCCGGAATGTATATTGTTAAGTCGCAGTTTAAAAACGGGTTCACACAAAAACTGATTGTAAGATAATCAGATGCACAATAAAAAAAGAACCGATTCGGCAACGGATCGGTTTTTTTATGCTTCATTTTCAGCTGGTTAAAATTTAACTTCCCCTTCCGGAACTTCTTTGCCAACTGTTGTATGATTTTTCAGATTCTTTTTAGAAGAATTCATTAATTCAATATTTTCAATCTCCTTACCATAAATGGTAATTGCCTTATCCGATGAAAAATCAGAATCCATATTTTTTAGCTGAATATTTTTGCTGTTAAAAATTTCAAGTACTGTGTTATCTGTTGAAATGAGTTTGATATTTTCAAGGGTAACATCTTTTGCATCAGCAATGGTAAACCCTTTGTCTGCTTCGGCAAGCATCCCTGATATTTTCACATTTTCGAGTTTCATTTCCGGAAGGCCTTGCAAAAGCACCGCCTGAAGTGCGCCTTTTACCACAATGTTCCGCATTGAAATATTTTTGAACTGCGGTGTTTCTTCAGTTACGCGAAATTGTTCCAATGATTTTTTCGTACTTTCTTCTTGCAGCATTTCGGAAACAGATTTTCCACCATAATAAAGGTTGAAGGAAACAGCATAACCCAGAATGCCGGTCATCCGGATATCCGAAATAAAAATATTCTCCACCACTCCGCCGCGGCCACGGGTGCTTTTAAAACGCAGTCCAACATCGGTACCTATAAACGTGCAGTTGGAAACATGCATATTTTGGACGCCCCCCGACATTTCGCTGCCAACAGTTACGCCACCGTGGCCATGAAAAACTGTATTATTGCGGATTATCAGGTTACGACTTGGGATTCCCCGCCGCCGGCCGTCTTCATCTTTACCCGATTTAATACAAATGGCATCGTCGCCAACATCGAAATTTGAATTCTCCACCACCACATTTGTGCACGATTCAACATCTATTCCGTCGCCGTTTTGAGAATACCACGGATTTCTGACAGTGACATTACGGACAGTTAAATCTTCGACCATCAACGGATGCAGGCACCACGCCGGCGAATTCTGAAAGGTTGGCCCGTTGAAAAGAATCCGTTTGCTGTTTTGAATGCTTACCATCACCGGCCGGAGAAAATCGCGGATACCTTCAAATTCTTCCTTTGTTTTAAGATTGGAAGGGACATTCATATTGGCACTTTCCTGTGCTTTTTTAAACTGTTCCGAAGGATACCACTCATCCCCTTTTTCATTGACAACTCCACCCGAAACAACCAGTTTTTTCCATTGCGAAGAAGTAAGTTTGCTCTTTTTCACAAAACGCCAGGCATCGCCCGAACCATCCCATATTCCACTTCCTGTGAATGCTACATTTTCAAGGTTTTTACCATAAATTGGAGAGATACAGCGCCAGGTATCCAAACCTTCAAAGCTGGTTTTGATAACAGGATAAAGATCTTTATTTGTTGAAAAAATTACCAGCGCCCCTGGTTCAGTGTAAAGCTCAAGGTTACTTTTCAGAATAATCGGCCCGGTAAGCCAGATTCCTGCCGGAATAATTACTTTACCACCACCTTTCCGGCTAACTTCGTCAATGGCATCGGCAAATGCCTTGCTGTTCAGCACCTGCCCACCTTCTACTGCTCCAAAATCTTTAATATTAACAGCATAATCCGGAATTTCAGGTTCCCTAACTTGTGGCATTTCAAATTCTACATTATAATATCCTTCTTGTGCAAAAGCATTGTTTACAAAGATTGAAACGAACAAAAACAATGCGATTATTCTTATTCCCATTTTAAAAAATTTTATGATTAAAAGCCTGACCTTACTGATTTTCGATTAGTGAATTGATATAAACTTCAATGTTCGTGTAATTTTCATCAGCTGATTTTTTATTGAAATCAGCAGCATCAAATGGATCAAGATTATTTTTCCTTTCCCATTCATCGGGCATTCCGTCATTGTCGGAATCGGGCAGTGGTTTTTTAATTTGCAGTTCGGGCCAGCCTCCCACATCATTTTGAGAATCTATAATTCCATTGCTTCCTTTGTCGAACGATTTCCCGAAGCGTTCTTTGCCGGTAATTACTTCATCGATAATTCGAACATCCACTGCATCGCGGTGAAAACTGGCACCGGCAGCTAACATAACCTGATCAAAAGCTTTTACTGCGCTTGTTACAGATACAGGAAATGCAGGAACCGGTTCATCAAGTTTTGAATGTGCTTTTGTCTGCGCATTTACACCTTTGCCCTGAATTCCGGCACCCCAGTTATCTTCTGAAACTTCCGGAAAACCTTCCACCACATTTCCTGAAATATAAAATAACCCGGCGCCAAGGGTATCTGGACTAATCTTCTCATTGTAAAAATATTGCGTAAGATTCAAGATTCTGTTGCGGGCATCTTTTTTAGTCGCCGATCCGGGTTTAAAATAGTTATTTACGATATTGTATTTTCCTTCTTCGCCGCCGTAAATGCTGTTAAAACCCCAGTTGTAAATTACATTATTTCTAAAGTCGACAATTTCCGCATCCGGACCGCCGGAATAACGCGCGCCGTTAAACCGAGGATTTCGGCTGGTATGATCGGACAACAGATTATGATGAAATGTGGCATTCTTTCCGCCCCAAATTCCTCCGTAACCATGCTCGCCCTTGTGATGCACCGAATTAAAAAGACTTTCGCTGAGGATGCACCATTGCAGTGTAAAATTTTCATTGTCGTAAAAAGATCCCACTTCATCAATAGCCCAGCTAAAACTGCAATGATCAACAACAATATTTTTATGATCGATAGCAGACACTGCATCGTTTTCCTCACCAACTGTATCTCCCGGCCTTACACGAATGTAACGGATTATCACATTATCGGCATCAATGCGGATTCCATAATCCACAAGGCAAATTCCATCGCCCGGCGCTGTCTGGCCTGCAATGGTAAGATCGCCGTTTTTAATATGAATGCGTTTGTTCAGTTTAATATTTCCTGAAACCCGGAAAATTACAATTCTCGGACCTTCTGCTTCAATTGCATCCCTTAAGCTGCCATCTCCTTTATCATTCAAATTATCGACAAAAATTACTTTGCCGCCTCTCCCGCCTGAAGCCAACATTCCGCCACCTTCGGCACCCGGAAACGCCGGCAACTGGGCATTTGAAGCGCCACAAATCAAAATAATCACAACTATTTGCAACAGATATTTTTTCACACAATTATGTTTTTGAATTCATTTTTTATTCATTCACCAAAACCGGTTTTTTCTTGAACAACACTGTTTAAATACACTTCAAGATTGGTGTATGAATTGCTTAAATCGTGCCCGGAGGCATCGGAAGCATCGCCTGAATTTAATTTTTTAGCGACTTCCCAGTCATCAGGAATTCCATCTTTATCGGCATCGGCAGGTGCATTGCCGGCAGGTAAATCAGGCCAGCCACCAACAGCTGCCTGCGTATCGATAATTCCAAGGCCATCGCCCCAGCTTCCGCCGTAAGTAGCGGTGGAATTTTCTACTTCATCTGCAACACGTTTATCTACAGCATCCCTGTAAATACTTGCTCCGGCATGCACTAATACCTGATTATAAGCTTCCTGTGCGGTTTCATAATTGATGGGAATTACCGGAAAACGCGACTCAGCTTTCAATGTTTCCAAGTCGCCACTGCTCTTTAAATCAACACCCAGCCAGTTATTTTCGGTTACCTCCGGAAAACCGGCCACAACATTCCCTTCGATAAAAAATTTACCGTAAGATTTTTCATAATACGCTTCAAAAATCCGGTCAGGGTTCTTTTTAGTTGCCGGTCCGGCTTTGTAATAATTGTTAATGATATTATCCTGCCCGGCTTCGCCGCCGTAAGAAGAGTTTTCGCCCCAGTTATAAATTACGTTGTCTGATATTTCTGCCATTTCGCGCTCAATTCCGTCGCGCACACCATAAAACCGGGGATTGCGACTTTTGTGGTGTGCCAAAAGATTATGATGAAAAGTAGCATTATAACCGCCCCACAAACCGCCGTAACCATGTGCCCCTTTTCCGTGAACCGATTCGTTAAGGCTTTCTGCAATCAGGCACCACTGCATCGTAAAGTTTTCATTATCGTAAAAGGAAGCACATTCGTCGGTGCTCCAGCTCATGCTGCAATGATCGATGATAATGTTTTTCTGCCGGCGGCCCCAAATGGCATCCCCTTCCACTTTTTTTGCGTCGCCCATGCGAAACCGCATAAACCGGATAACCACATTATCTGCTGCAACAGTAACCGGAAAATTGGCAAGTGTAATTCCACCTCCGGGTGCTGTTTGTCCGGCAATTGTTAAATCGCCGTTGCTGATTTTCAATTCAGATTCAAGGTAAATTGTACCTGCCACCTGAAAAACAACTGTGCGCGCCCCCTGTTTTTCAATTGCCCGGCGCAAGGTTCCTTCCGTGTTATTATCCTCAAGAGAAGTTACCAGATAAACATCACCACCGCGGCCGCCTTTGGTGTACATTCCGCCACCTTCGGCACCCGGAAAAGCGATTACACTGTCAGGATTTACAATTGTATCATCGCCGGTATCTCCATCATTATGCGTAATATCTCCCGGACCGGGTATTGGTTCTTCTTTTTCGCAACTAATAACTGTCGCTGTCACAACAACGACGAACAACAGGTAATATATCTTTCTCATCATTAAAAATTCAATTAACATTCATTTTAAACATCCTGATTCATCACTTTTTGAGAACGGATAGCCGGATTTTTTTACCAAAATAACATTCAAAAATAAATCTGATGTTTTTAAAGTTTAAAATACCCACCGCGGATCTCCCATAGGTTGGTTCCCTTCGCCTGAATTACGTATGGGCGAATTAAAATCGATGGTGAAGTTCCCTTCTTCCGGATTTCCGGCAAACGGACTTTCTCCATCTTCAATAATTATATTAGGCCCGTTATATTCAGAAGCAGCCAGCACCGGCGACTGATGATAATAATTGTAATCGATAACCGGAAAACCAGTTGCGGGATCATCAATTCGATATTCAGCATCGGCCATTTCAGAAAAAACACAATTTTTGAACGTCACTTTATTTCCTAAAGTACGAACATAAACCAGCCGGTTACCTGGTGTTGCAACCTGGTAAAACGTGCAGTTTTCAATGTTTATAACCTGACCTTCAAGACCGGCAATATCATCGCAACGCAAAAAGTGGCGGGTATTGGCCGATTTTGAAAATGTGGAGTTGGTAATGTTTATTTCGTTAACTGCGCAACTGCGGAAATCAAGAAATTCATTATTTCCGGAAGTGACATATTCCACAATGCAGTTATTTACATTTACAACATTTACCGTTCCTCCACTGGTACCCCGAATGAGTGAACGATCATAATTTCGCACAACGCATCCATTTAAGGAAACTTCACCGGCTGTAGTGTTTCCGTTAATTCTTGCTACATAACTTTCGCGTGTTTCCTGCGTCAGTTCTCCGGTTTCCTCATCGATTGTAAAACCGGAAAATTCCAGGTTTTCAAAAACATAATTTCCGGGTCCGTCAATATCCATTAACACATGAATTATCGGTTTATCGGCGGCATTGAAAGCTTTTACCACTGTATTTGAAGTCAATGTAATTGCCCCCGAACTAACAAGATATTCTCCCGGCATAAGCACAAAATATCCGCCACCGGCAGTTGTCATAATTTCGCGTAAATCATCTTCAGGATTTATAATAGTGGCGCCTTCAATATCAATTAATGTTTTGAATGGAACGACGCCGCGCTGAATGTTGCCGTTGAAAATTTCAACCAGATAACCCGTTTCGCCGGTCAGACCTTCCAGCAGTTTTTCGCCGGCATTTTTTTCGGCATCGCTAATCTGGTATTCGAGTGGCGAACCCGATTCAGGAATAACAACAATGCGGTTAGCTGTTTTTGAAGGATCCCATTTTACCACCACATCATTGGCACCAATATTTTCGCTTTCAATTTGATACAGAATATTTTCTGTTGGTGTAACAAAAGTAAGCTCTGCATATTTTGAATTATACTGTTCCTGGTCGGCAATTGCAATTACCCTCACAGAATAACGCGTACCGCCCGCCAATTCAGGAATAACCACACCGGCTTCAGTAATATCATTTATTGTTTTCACAATATTTTCAAACTGAAGGCTGTCCCGGCTTAAATCGAGACTGTATGACTGGGCACCTTTAATGGGCAGCCAGCTGATTTCCACTGTTGTACCATCGAAATTGGTAGTTACCTCAACCGGCCTGAACAATCGTACTTTTTCATTGGTCTGTACTTCATCTTCCTTACATGCCGGATGCAGCAGTATCATTCCAAGTGAAACCAATATCATTAATCTTGAAAAATTAAAGCTCATACTTTTCAGTTTAAAACAGTTAATATCCATAATCGTTTGTAAAAGCACCATTTGCATCATCAATAACAGATTGTGCAATAGGCAACAGGTTTCGTTGCGGATTTTGATCGAGCCCCGAAGACATTAAATCGAGCCAGTTAATAAATTCTTCCTTGTTGGAATCACTCAACCCCGACATCCACTCTACCCTGTCGAAATCCGGAATATTAATGTCGCCCAAATTTTCGTCCAGATTTAAGGCGGCAAAATCAAGATCTTCGGGATCACCGCTCTGATATTTGTAATACAGATAGGCCGGCAATTGATCGTACGGAGGTTCTCCGTTTACAATCTTCCGGTTTAAATTGCGTGCTTCCATTACTTTATCGTAAAGCAGGTTCCAGCGGATTAAATCGTATTTACGAATGCTTTCACCGCCAAACTCAAGTGCACGTTCTTTAACAATCGCCTGAAAAAAATCGTCTTTGCTGTTCAGGCTGTTTACATATTGTTCCACTTTTACAGGATATTCTTCCGGTGGAAATGCCCTGCGGCGCACTTGTTTCAATGCTTCTTTTGCGGCTTCAGTTGGTCCGTTCAAAGCATTTTCGGCTTCGGCAAACATCAGTAAGATATCGGAATAACGCATGATTGTCCAATTGATACCGGTGAGCAGTTTGTTTCCTGCGTTACGGTTTTGGGCAATGTAAGTATCAGTCATCCATTTAACCGACCACTTTCCAATGCGAAACTGCGAAGGATCGGTGTAAATTTCCTGCCGGGGAACATTGTTGTACTTATAAAAAGCAACAGCCAGATACCGGCGGCTATCTGCCGGATCGAAAGAATATAAATAATGCGGCAAAGTAAGTGCGCCACCTTGTGTGCCGCGGCCATATTTCGGATTGGTATCGTAACGGACACCGGCATAATAACCCGCTTCGCCACTTCGTGTCATGCCATGGCCAACTTCAAAAAGGCTTTCATAAAACTGGCGGTCAGGCTGCAGCTGATTTTGACGATAAAACACATCCTGGTACGATGGGTTTAAATTATGAATTCCGGCATCGATTACTTCCTTTGTTTGCTGCCGCGCAATTTCGTAATATTTTTCCCAGTTTGAACCTCTTTCCATTGTATTGGAAGCAGCCCGTAACGAATATCCGCCACGGTGAAGGGCAATTCGTGCCAGCAAACCTTTAACAAAACCTTTGGTTACCCGCTCGGGAGTGCCGGCTTCGCTCTGGTTAATCCACGGCACATATTGCTGTGCTTCCTGTAAATCGGCAATTAATGATTCGTAAATGGTATCGCGGTCTGTTTTTGGCAAAAAGAAGTTGGAACCATCCGGTTTTGTAGGTTCTGTTTTAAAAGGTACATCACCCCACATTCTGATTAAATCGAAATAAAACATGGCCCTCAACGTCAGCGCTTCGCCATAGTAGGTCATCATTTTGGCTTTTACTTCCTCATGATTGCCCTCCATTACAGGACTATTCGGGACTTCGGCAATTAAAATATTTGCCCGTTCAATGGCGCGGTACAATGCATTCCACGGCCGGGCCAGTTCGTTGTTACCGGGTGTGGCAAGATAATTTCCAATGCCACGGCGGCCGTTGTCACCATAATCGCCTGAGCCAAAAGCCACAACTTCGATATCTGAATTCATGCCCGCATAAAAAGGTATTTTTTGTGAATACATTTCATCCCAGGTCATTACCGAATATATTCCGTAAAGGGCATTTAAAGTAAAAGCAGGATTGGAAAACACCACATCGGTAGTGTAACTCGATTTGGTTTCCGTATCGAGAAAATCATCGCTGCAACCTGCGCCGATAAAAATTCCAAAAACGGCAATGGAAAGATATATATATAAAGTTCTCATAATCGAATATATTTAAAATGTAACATTAATACCGGCACTCACTGAACGGCTTCTTGGATAGGCTGAATAATCAACTCCCGGAGTCAGTGGTGTTGAACGACGGGTATCAACTTCAGGATCGTATCCGGAATAGTTGGTAATTATAAACAGATTATATCCTGTTACATAAACTCTCAATTTATCAATATAAACTCTTGATGTGAGTGAACGTGGCAGTGTATAACCCAATGTAGCATTATTCAACCGCAAAAACGAACCGTCTTCGATTGCCCATGAATGCAGCACCACGCGGCTCATCATCGGGTGCCAAATTTTAACATCCGGATTTATCGCGACCAGCTCTTCGGGGCTGTAAACAAATTCTCCCGTTTCCGGATTAACAATTGAAAATCGTGCATCTCGGTTCATCATTTGCAAAAGGTTACCATAAAGTCGTGTATCAGGAAACGAAGTAAATTCAAGTTTATTGGCATTGTAAATGTCATTTCCGTAAACCCAGTTAAAAAAGGCTGAAAAATCAAATCCTTTGTATGTTGAAGTTAAACTGAAACCGCCGGTATGTTTTGGATTGGCATTTCCAATAATTGTACGGTCTTCTTCAGGATTTACAACAGTTCCTTCGCCCGACAATTTTTTAAATTTCAAAGTTCCGGGTCCAAAATACCTGGCGCCTATAAGCGCGCTGTTATCGGCAACGCCGGGTTTTAAAGTGTAAGTTTCAGTATCTGAGTCATAGGTAAAATCATCGTACCTGTACATTCCATCGGTTACATAGCCCCACATTTGCCCTACCGGTTCACCTTCGCGAAGCAGGTAATCTCCGGTTGGCCCCGAAGAACTTCCGTACCAGCCCGAACTTTGAAGCGACATTTTCACATCACCCAGCTGTTCTACATTATTTACATTGAATGCAATATTAAACGAAGCATTTAAGGTAAAATCATTTGTTCTGACCAAATATCCGTCAAGTGTGAATTCAATTCCTTTATTTGAAGTTTCGCCAATATTTTGCATCTGATAATCGTAGCCTGTGTTACTTGGAATGTTAGCCCGGATGAGTAAATCTTTTGTTGTATTTAAATAAGCATCGATTGTTCCGTTCAGTCTGGAATTAAAAAAGCCGAAATCAAGACCAACATTTCGTGTGTATGTAGTTTCCCAGCGCAAATCGGGATTTGCAATTGTTGTTCCCGGCACCAGCTGATTTTGCAGGTTTTCATCAATATAATAAGGTTTATCGCTGTCGCTGGTGGTGTACAGCATTTTCCACATATCATCACCAATGCGGTTATTACCTGCAGTTCCGTAGCTTGCCCGCAGTTTCAGGTTCGAAAGGAAAGCAGCATCTTGCAGAAACGATTCTTCTGAAATTCGCCAGGCTGCGGCAAAAGAAGGAAAATAACCCCATCGGTTTCCGGCAGCAAACTTGCTCGAACCATCGGCCCGGAATGTAATGGTAGCCAGGAAACGTTCCTGAAAATTATAATTCAGCCTCCCGAAAAATGAGGAAAGCCGATCTTCGGGAGAAACAAACGATTGGTTGGGTTGAGGAACACCAAGGTTCATCATAGCAAGTGCTGCTTCAACGTCCACATCATTGGGGAAAAACCGTGATTCCATTTGCAGCATTTTTGAACGGTAAAAGAAAATTTCCTGCCCGACCAAAACATTTAAATTGTGCCCCGGCAAGAAATCATCTTTATGAAAAGAGAGCGTATTTGACATTCGCTGTCGCAAACCTTCGCGGGTTTCGATGTTCACCATTGGAGTTCCGCCGCTGTTGTTTTTCGATTGGGAAGTGGAAGGGCCATAAAAACGATCTTCCCGCCGGTTTTCAAACTCAACTCCCCAATCGCTTTGCAACACCAGATTTTCAATGAGTTTAAAACTGATACCGGCATCAAAAGTAATGTTTTGCCGGTTCGATTTGCGGTAATCATCGTTTACCACATCAACAGGATTATAAAGCTGGCTTGCAGCTTCCATATCCGTTTCAAAATCCACAGCATCCAAAAATTCCTGTAGTCCGCGAACCGGCGAATACTTTATTGCATGTTTCAGCCGGCTGTTTGATGAAGAACCTTCGGTAGATGTGCCGGCGCCTGTAACATCAGTATCGGAAAAGCGGGTATTGAAATCGAGTGTCACCCGTTCAGAAACTTTGCTGTTCAGTTTAAGGTTGATGTTGTTGCGGACATAACCTGAACCGAGCATAATTCCTTCGTCATCGGCGCGGGTAATGCTCAGGTTGTATTTTGTTGTGTTTGAACCACCGGTTATACTTGCATTGTGGTATTGCGTAATGGCGTCGCGGCCAAAAATCTCATCCTGCCAGTTGGAACCTGCCTGTGCTTTGTACAATTCCAAATCGCCAAAAACACCATAATACCTTTCGAAATTCCGGGCCGTGTTGCCGCTTTCGCCAGCCAGTTCGTACTGCCACATCACATATCCGTAAGGATTAAGAACATCCAGCGTTTTTGCAATTCTTTTTATACCGTAATACATATTGTAGTTCACATTTATTTCGCCTGCCACCCCCGATTTGGTAGTAATAATAACTACACCGTTTGCACCGCGTGCACCATAAATTGCTGTTGAAGAGGCATCTTTTAAAACATCGATTGATGCAATATCTGTGGGCGCAATATCGCTGATGCTTCCCACCGGAAAACCGTCAACAATGTACAGCGGCGAATTATCCTGCGTAATAGAACCGCCTCCCCTTACACGGATTTTTATTTCTGCATCGGGCGAACCTTCTGTAGTGGTAATTTGCACTCCGGCCAAACGTCCTGTAATAGCCTGGGCGGTTGACGTAACCGGAATATCCCGTAGCATATCGCCCGAAACAGAAGACACAGAACCGGTTAAATCCCGTTTCGAGACGGTTCCGTAACCAATTGCCACTACCTCGTCCAAACCAATTGAGGTTACTTCCATCTTCACATTAATAACCGATCGTCCGTTAACCGGAATAATTTGTTCGGAATAACCAATAAAACGAAATACCAGCGCCGCATTTTGAGGATTGCTTACCTGGAGGCTGTAGTTTCCATCAACATCAGAAACAGTTCCGAATGTTGTTCCCTGCACTATAATATTCACTCCCGGTAACGGCTCTCCATCTGTATCAGTAATTTTACCGCTTACAACCTGATTTTGCGCAACCACTGAATATGTGAAAAACAGTTGGGCTGCCAGAAACAGAATCGTAAAACGAAAAAGCCACTTCCAGTGAAATGACCCGTTTCTACTTATCTCTTTTAGTATATTCATAATTTGATTAGGATTATTTTAATCTGGATTTAAGTTAATTCAAATTTATTAAAAATCTCATTTATACTGGAATAAAAAAACTGGTAAAACTTGTTCAAATCTATCAATACGAATTCATAAATCTGTTTTTTGCTCTTCCAAAAAACAAATTAAACCTGACATAAAATAAGAAATTTGTCATTCCCGTTGCATTTTTCAATGTGGTTTTCTACCTCTCTGTGACAATATTCCACAAATTATGAATTTCTTATTTTAAACGGAAATCAAATTTAGTTCTGAAAAAGCTTTTTGCAGAGTTTTTTTTTCCTGAGTATAACCTGCTGAGATATAAACAACTGATTATGCAAACCTCTTATTAAAGCAAGTGCAGCAACCAATTGAAAAAGATGCAATTGCCTGTTGGTTTCTGCATAAAAGTTTTGGCACAGATTTGTTCGAGTATTGAATGAAATTAAACAGGAACTAAAGTGTACACAGTAATTTTTTTATTTTTTATAGCGCTGGCCGGATTTCTTATTTTTCAGGGGTTGAAATCCAAAAGATTAACTGTAACTGTGGCTGGTGCAGTGATTGGTGCGATTACTTTATTATCCACCTGGTTTTTTGGATTTTGGGTAGAAAAACTGTGGTTTGATGAAGTTGGATACAACGACCGGTTTTGGACCGTTTGGTTTACCCAAATTGGTTTATTTGCCGGTTCATTTATATTGGGCGGATTATATGTTTTTCTTTTAACATTCTCATTGCGCAAAAAACGACAAAAATTTATACGATACATTGCTGTTTTTGCAGGCGCCTTGTTAAGCGCAGTCTGGCTTTTTAACGATTGGGAAACTGTGCTGATGTATATTTTCAGGGTATCGACACCTATTTCGGAGCCGATACTGAACATGAACACCGGATTTTACTTTTTTACTTTGCCGTTTTTAAAAATCATTTACAACACCTTGCTTTTTCTGAGTTTCATTGCTTTTGCAGCTTCTTTGGCGGCATCTTTCAAAAACATTTCCGACCGAAATTCGGAAGTAGTGCTCCATGAAGATTTAAGCTGGAACAAATCGCTGTTTATTAGCGCCGGTGTAATTTTACTGATACTGGCTTTCGGAAAATACATCAGTCGTTTCGATCTGATGTATTCGCAGCAGGGAGTTGTTTCTGGCCCCGGCTGGACCGATGATAAAATCAGGCTCCCGATGCTGTTTTTAATGGCGGTGATAACAGCTTTGGCCGGTATTGCAATGGCAATTCCCGGGGCGCGAAAACGATTCACCGGATTGTTCCTGAATAATAACAGAAGAAATGTACTTTCCGATCTCTATGTAATTCCGGCAGTGGTATTTGCATTGTGGATAGTTGCCCTGCTTGTGCTTCCTTCCCTTTTTCAAAATCTGAAAGTGGAACCCAATGAAATAACGGTTGAACGTCCGTATATTAAAAACAACATTCAGTTTACACGCTACGGATTTGGGTTGGACAAAGTGGAGGAGTACGAATTTCCGGCTATTGATGAATTGTCGCAACAAACTGTTGAAGAAAACAGCAACCTCCTAAAAAACATTCGTTTATGGGATTACCGGGCGCTGGATGCAGTTTTTAAACAGTTTCAGGAAATAAGGTTGTATTACGAATTTACCGACGTGGATATCGACAGGTACACCATTGGCGATTCGTACAACGAAGTGATGATTTCGGCCCGCGAAATGGAAACCGGAAATCTGCCACCTGAAAGCCAGACATTTGTAAATAAACGATTTAAATACACTCATGGTTTTGGCATTACATTAAACCGCGTCAGTGAATTTACCTCCGAAGGGCTTCCAAATCTGCTGATAAAAGATATTCCGCCAATAAGTAAATATGAACAGCTGAATGTAACGCGTCCGGAAATTTACTACGGCGAATTAACAGACGATTTTGTTGTGGTAAATACCAAAGAAAAAGAATTTGATTACCCGAGTGGTGAAAGTAATGTTTACACCCGTTATGAAGGCAAAGGCGGAGTTCCGCTGAATGGATTGTGGCGAAAATTTTTGTTTGGCTCGCAATACGGAACAACGCGGTTTTTATTATCGGGCTACCCCACCAGCGAAAGCCGGATTATGTTTCACCGGCAGATTTCGGACAGAATTCAGACACTGGCGCCTTTTCTGAATTTTGATGATGACCCGTACATTGTGCTGAACCAGGGAAAACTGTACTGGATTGTTGACGCCTACACCACATCACAATACTATCCTTACAGCGAACCGTTTTCATCGCTTGAGCGCATTGGATATAATCGCGGAGAGAGCAATCAAAGTTTATTTAACCAGATTAGCAATCAACTTCGGGGTAAAAATTATATCCGCAATTCAGTAAAAATAACTGTTGACGCGTACTCGGGAAAAGTAAACTTTTACATTTTCGATAAAAACGACCCGCTGCTGCAGGTTTATAACAAAATTTTTCCTGGCATGCTGAAAGACAAATCTGACATGCCTGAAGGATTGCGTAATCACGTTCGTTATCCTTCGGATATGCTGCTCATTCAGGGTCTTGTTTATTCAAAATACCACATGACTGATCCTGCGGTTTTTTACAATCAGGAAGATTTGTGGGTGCGTTCAACCGAAAAATATTACAATAATGTGCAGCCGGTGGAGCCGTACTACATTATGTGGGAGCAGCCCGGCAGCGATGAAATGGAATTTGTACTTATCCTGCCTTTCACACCAAAAGACAAACAGGTAATGATTGGCTGGATTGCAGGAATGTGCGACGGTGAAAATTACGGACGTTTTCTGGCCTATAAATTCCCCAAGGAAAAAAGAGTTCTGGGAACGCAGCAGGTGGAAACCAAAATTGATCAGGATTCTTATCTTTCCGGTCAGTTAACATTGTGGGATCAGCGCGGCTCCAACGTTATTCGCGGAAATGTTTTGGCCATTCCGGTAAACAAAACCATGTTGTATGTAGAACCCATTTTTTTACAATCCGAAACTTCAGCATACCCTGAGTTGCGTCTGGTAGCCGTTATGCACGATGATAATTTAAGTTATGCCGAAACTTTTGATGAAGCGCTGGCGGGGTTGTATAAAACATCTGAAAAAGAACCTGCCACAGCAGCAGCAACGACTGGCACTCCCAAAAGAAACCAGACCACCAAAGAATTAATAAATGAGGCGAACCAGGCTTTCGAAAACTACCTGCAACTGATGCAGCAAAAAGATTTCCGACAGGCCGGCGAAGCCCTCGAAACCTTACGACAATCGCTGCAACAACTGGCTGGAGAAAGTGGAAATTAATTTATTATTTAATCCTAAAAATTAAAATTATGGCACTGGAATTTAATAAATACGCACAGGAAGGAAATGAATTTGTTAACCGGCTTGCACATCATCTCGGACATCCCAAAGATTTATCGCGAACCGGAATTATACTCCGGGCAGTGTTGCACACCTTGCGCGATCGGTTAACAATCAGTGAGGCAATGGATATTCTTGCCCAGCTGCCAATGTTTTTAAAAGCCGTTTATGCCGACAACTGGAAGTATTCGGAAAAACCAATCCCGGTAAATACAGTGCAAGAGTTTTTAAATGAAATAAAAAAACATCAGGATCAATACGGCGAAAGTGAATTTAACTGGCCGGAACATACCGACGAAATTGTAGCAACAGTTTTCAGGGAACTTCGCAGTTTTATTTCCGAAGGAGAATCCAATCATATTATTGCACAGCTTCCGAAAGAGCTCGAAGAATTTTACAGCGAAAGCATTCATCAATAATCATATAAAATTAACAGTTATGGCATTTAACATCACAAGCACAGCATTTGAATATGGCGCAAATATTCCGGTTAAACATGCCTGCACAGGCGACGACCTCTCCCCGCCCCTGCGCTGGGACGAAGTTCCAAAAGGCACAGCATCACTGGCTTTAATAGTAGAAGATCCGGATGCGCCAAATGGAACCTACACGCACTGGGTTGTTTACAATTTACCGCCGGATTCAAACACGCTGGAAGCAACAATCCCTATTCAAAAGAACCTTCAAAACGGCGCAATTCAGGGCAAAAATGATTTTGGCAAAACCGGCTACGGTGGCCCATGTCCGCCCAAAGGCGAAGAACACCGCTATTTTTTCAGGTTATATGCGCTGAAAAAGAAACTGGCGCCGGAATCGGCAAACACTGCCGACGATTTCCACATCGCCATTAAAGGTTTGGTATTGGAAGAAGCAGAATATATGGGGAAATTCAAGAAGTAATTAAGTATTACCGGTCGTGCAATCGGGTTCCTGAACTCTGCATTCGGGTTCCCCGCTGTGCATTTGGGTTCCTAAACGCTGCAATTGGGTTCCTTGTCGTGCATTTGGGTTTCTGAACGCTGGAATCAGGTTCCTGAACTCTACATTCGTGTTCCCCGTCGTGCATTTGGGTTCATGAACTCTACATTTGGGTTACTGAACGCTGCAATCGGGATCCCCGTCGTGCATTTGGGTTCCTGAGTGTTGCATTTGAGTTCCCCGTCGTGCATTTAGGTTCCTGAGTGTTGCAATCAGGTTTAATTCCTGCCAGAAACGGTTATTTTTTCATCCTGTAATTTTCTGACAACTGAATGTTTCATTCCTTTTGGCAGGCCGGACAGAAAAGTGTCGTCCTTCCGGAAATGGTAATCTTTTTAATTTTTCCTTTACATTTCGGACAGTCATCTCCTGCTTTCCGGTGTGGCAACAAATATGAATCAGGCAATTTTGAAACATCAGCATTTTTTTCTATCGCCTTTTCCAACACCTTCCGCATATTTTTGTACAGATTTTTTAAATCCTTTTCGCCAAGATCTCCGGTATTTTTTTTTGGATGCAATTTTGTCTGATAAAGAATTTCATCGGAATAAACATTTCCAATTCCGGCAATTGCAGACTGGTCGGTCAATGCAGTTTTCAGCATCGAATGTTTATTTTTCAATAACGACACAAAATCATCTTCATTTATTTCGAGCGCATCCACAGCCAATTCCTTATTTTTTATGAAGCCATCCAAATCATCTGTCATTTCCACGTGCCCCAGTTTTCGCTTGCTGATGTAATATAATTTGTGGCTGTTTTTAAATTGAAACCAGCATTTGAAATATTTTGGCGCTTCCTCATTTTCTTTGAGGTACTGCAAATCGCCGGTCATACCAAAATGCATTACAACCGTTTGCTTGTTGTCGGTTGATAAAAAAAGGTATTTTCCGCGCCGGGTGGTTTCTTTAAACCGGTGGCCTTTCAATTTTTTACTGAAGTCGTTTTTTGAAATCGCAATCAGTTTACCATCTTCCGAATCAAATTCATCAATTGCACTGTTTTCAGCTTTTTGGGCTACTTTCCGATACACTTCAACATCGGGTAATTCTGGCATAACATACAATTTTAGTTACTGTTCTTTTCCCTTTTCTGCTTTCACAATGTTCTCAATTCCTTTTGCAACGGCATCCGGATTGAAAGAAATACTGTCGATACCTTTTTCAACCAAAAACTGCGCAAACTCCGGAAAATCACTCGGTGCCTGACCACACAATCCAATTTTCCTGTTTTTATAATGTGCTTTATCTATTGCCCAGCCAATTAACGTTTTAACGGCATCATCTTTTTCTGTAAACAAGTTACTGACCAGCTCCGAATCGCGATCAATTCCCAAAGTGAGCTGTGTGAGATCATTGGATCCGATGGAAAACCCATCGAATATCTGAGCGAAATCTTCACCCAAAACAACGTTGGACGGAATTTCGACCATCATATAAATTTCGAGGTTCTTTACGCCTCTTTTCAATCCGTTTTTGCCCATTTCCTCCAGCACTTTATTTCCTTCTTCCACCGTGCGGCAAAACGGAACCATCAGTTTTACGTTTGTCAACCCCATTTCTTCGCGCACTTTTTTCATGGCTTTGCATTCGAGTGCAAATCCCTCTTTATATTTTTCGTGATAATAGCGGGAAGCTCCCCTGAATCCGACCATCGGATTCTCCTCATCGGGTTCAAACTGCTGCCCACCAACCAAATCGGCATATTCATTCGATTTAAAATCGCTCATCCGCACAATCACATCTTTGGGATAAAATGCAGCCGCCATTGTTGCAACAGCCTGCGAGAGTTTATCCACAAAATATTCGGTTTTATCCTCGTAACCCGCCGTAATTTTTTTGATTTTCTTTTTAATTTTTTTCTTTTTGATTTCATCGAATTTCAAAAGTGCCAGCGGATGCACTTTTATGGAGCTGTTGATTACAAATTCGAGGCGCATCAGGCCAACACCGGCCACCGGTTTCATGGCGTGGTTGAAAGCTGTTCCCGGATTGGCCAAAATCAGCATGACTTCCGTTTTTGGTTTCCCCAGTTTTTTGAGGTCGATTTCCTCTTCGTCCCACTCCAGAATTCCGTCGTAAACATGGCCTTCGTTTCCTCCGGCACACGACACAGTAATTTCCTGTCCGTCCTTTATTTTATCGGTGGCATCTTTTGCGCCAACCACTGCTACTGCGCCCAGTTCGCGGGCTACAATGGCAGCGTGACTGGTGCGACCGCCGCTGTTCGTAATTATTGCCGAGGCTTTTTTCATCACCGTATCCCAGTCCGGATTGGTAATTTCGGTCACCAGAACATCGCCTTCCTCCAGTTTATCCGCATCATCGGGCGAATCCAGTATTTTTGCTTTCCCCGCTGCAACTTTATCCCCTATTCCAATGGCAGTTAAAATGGGTTCCTTATCCTGTTTTTTCAGGCTGTAATTTTTCAACTTACTGGTTTTTTCCTTTGATGAATGAACCGTTTCGGGCCGCGCCTGAACAATATAAAGCTCATCGGTTTCGCCATCTTTTGCCCATTCAATATCCATAGCTTTTTTGTAGTGCTTTTCTATTTCGACACACCACTTGCCAAGTTTCACCAATTCATCATCCGAAAGCACAAACCTGTTTCTTTTTTTCCGGGGTGTCTTTTTGTTTTCAGTTGTTTTGTCCTTTTTTTTCTTTTTAACATAAACCATTGTTTTAGCTTTTGTTCCCAGTTTTTTCGAGAGAATCGGGTTTTTTCTCTTTTTCAATGTCTTCTTAAACAGATAAAATTCATCGGTGCGCACAGTTCCCTGCACCACATTTTCGCCCAATCCCCAGGTGCCGTTTATCAGGATTACATTTTCGAAACCGCTGTCGGGATCAATGGTAAATGCCACGCCTGCCGAAGCCTGATCGGAGCGGACCATCTTTTGAACGCCTACCGAAAGCGCCACCTTCATATGTTCAAAATCATTTTCTTCGCGGTATTTTATGGCGCGGTCGGTAAAAAGCGAAGCCACACATTTTTTCCAGGCTTCCAGCAATTCATCATCGGTTTGAATGTTGAGGTACGATTCGTGCTGGCCGGCAAAACTTGCATCGGGCAAATCTTCGGCGGTTGCACTGCTGCGAACAGCCACGCTTGTTAATGATTCTTCGCGCTCCTTCAGGGCATTGTATTCTTCAAGAATTGCATCTTTCAGCTCATCCGGAATTTTTGAATCCATGACTAGCTCGCGGCACTTTTTACCTGCTTTTTTCAACTTTTCAGAATCATCCGCATCCAGCGATGAAAGTTGCTTTTTCAGCGCATCTTCAATTTCATTTTCCCTTACAAACTTCCAGTAAGCTTCCGCGGAAGTGGCAAATCCATCCGGAACATTTATTCCTTTGGAGCCCAACTCCTTAAACATTTCGCCCAGCGATGCATTTTTACCGCCTACTTCTTTCACTTTCGAACCATCCAGTTCTTCAAACTTATACGTTAGTTTCATTTTTCTCTTTTTTTAATTCCAGGTATTTTGCCATCAATTCAATAAATTTCTTCGCATCATTTAGTTCGTTGCTGTTATCATTTCCCTTTTTTGCAGCGCTGATGAGCGTCACTTTTGCCCGCACATTGGCTCGGTAACTTTTGTAATAAAGAAACAACTGCCTTACTTCCGGTTCATCTTTCATTTCAGAATATTCGAGGTACCTTCTGTAAAATTCATCGCTTAAATTATTTTTCCCGTAGAAATCAAGATCGACACATAAAAATGCGATATCGTTTAAAACATCAATCTGCCGGTATTCACTGTTAAATTCAATGCAATCGAAAACCACAGGTTCATCATAAAGAAAAATATTGCGTGCGTTTAAATCTCCGTGGCAATCGCGCTGAAAACCGGAAATCACCCGATCGTTTGAAAAGTTTCGAATGGAATTGAGGTATTCAAACGATTTTTGAATGCATTTTTCAACGTTCTGCGAATATTCCTTCCCCAGCTTTTCTTCAATAAAATCGGACTGCTTTTGAATGTCTGCATATTTTTCATGAAAATCCAGTGTGCGAAAAGCATTTTTCACCACTTTCGCCTCCTTGTGAAACCGTGCTATTTTTTTTGCCAGTTTATCAATATGTTGTGATGAAACTTTATTGTTGGTTAACAATTTATCCATTTCAAACCGGTTGTCCATGCGTTTCATTTTCAGCGCAAAATCAATTGTTTCGCCATTCGTTTCGTTTTCAACAATTCCATCTTTTTCGGTAACCGGCAACACATTGATGTACATTTCGGGTTCAAGTCTTTTGTTTAACTGCAACTCTTCGTGGCAAAAATGTTCCCTTTTTTCGCGTGTCGAAAAATCGAGAAATGAGAATTTTACCGGTCGTTTTATTTTAAAAGCGAAATTTTGCGTGAGAATTATCCATGAGATATGAGTTTCGATCAGTTGGATATTTTCGCAACTATCCGGAAGCAGGCAGTTATCCATTATGTTTTTAACCCCTTTTTTATCCATGAATGTATTTTTTTGTCTGATCAATCATTTCATCCATTTTCATACTGTCTGAATGCAAAACCAGGTAATTTTGTTCGGGCGCTTCAAATTTATTTCGCAGTTTTTCATACACTTCCCAATCGGCCCCGCTGTATTTTCTCTCTTTTTTCAGCCTCTTTTTAACTGTTTTTTCATCGGCTTTCATTTCAACAAAAAATACTTCCTGATTTGTTTCAACCCCCATTCGCAATACCTGCTTCCGGCGTTTATTTTTATGAAAAGTGCCATCGAGTAATACATCGGCGCCATTTTTAATTTCGAGTTTTGCCTGCTTAAACAGCTCGTTGTAAACCTGTTGCTTTGTTTTTTCATCGTAATGGCCTTCAAAATTCAACTTTTCCCGCACGATATCAGTGTTCAGGTGCACAGCGCCGGTTTCTTCGGCAAATTTTTCTGCAAAAAACGATTTTCCGGTGGCAGGTAAACCAAATACAAGTACAATCATATCATTAAAGGTTAGCGTTTGTTGTTTTTACTGCACAATAAGTTTTCCTTTCATTCCGGCCTGAAAATGTGCACGAAACGTACAAACATATTGGTACTCCCCTTTTTCTTCGGGCACTGTAAAAGTTACAGAATCTGTTTCACCGTTTCCAAGCATATCAGTTTTTGCAATAATCTGATCTTTCAGTGCGGGATCGATGTAGTCGTTATTGGGATGCTGCAAACCCTGCGTTACGAAATTCAACGCATCGGTACCTTTTTTTAAAAGCACCCAATTGTGCGCCATCTGACTTTTGTCCATTGCGCTGACCGTTTTCAGCGTAATTTTCAGTGTTTCGCCTGGTTTTGCTTTAATTGTTTCCACAGTGTACCGCAACTGATCATGCCCTTCAATATAAATTTCGCGGGGTTGACCAACTGCTGCTGTTACAACTAAAAACAGCGCCAAAATCTGAAGTATTATTTTTTTTGATGACATAACTATTTTTTTAAATGTTTCGAGAATTATGAATATGAGTTTTTTAAACTATACAATTAACTTATCGTTTTAGTAATTTTTTCAATTCTTTCCAGGTGCGGGTATTCAGTATATCGTCTTTTTCGAGCCAGCCGCGTCTTGCCTGTGCAACACCGTATTTCATAAAATTTAAATTTCCGGTGGAATGTGCATCAGTTGAAATGGAAAGTTTCAACTCAATTTCTTTTGCCATCCGGGCATAATCATCATTTAAATCGAGCCGTTTTGGATTTGCATTTATTTCAAGGAAACAACCTTTGTCTTTAGCTTCCTTCATTATTTCTTTCATGTCGATTTCGTAGCCGCTTCTTTCGTTAATTAGCCGGCCGGTTGGATGTGCCAGAATATTGAAATATGGATTTTCCATCGCCTTTAAAACCCGCATTGTTTGTTTCTTTTTCGAAAGGTTCCGGTTGTAATGGATGGAACAAACAACAACATCGAGCTGTTTTAAAATGTCGTTGGACAAATCGAGTGTCCCGTCCTCCAGAATATCAACTTCAATGGATTTAAGAATAGTAATACTGTTTATCCGGCGGTTCAGTGCATTAATTTTTTCAATTTGCTGCGCCACTCTTTTTTCATCCAGTCCGTTTGCCATGGCCACTTTTTTGGAATGATCAGTAACTGCATAATATTCGTAACCCAGTTTCTGTGCTGCTTTTACCATTTCTTCCAGTGAATAAGTACCGTCACTTTCAGTTGTGTGCGTTTGTAAATCGCCTTTCATATCGGCCAGGGTAACCAAATCTGGCAGCTGATTTTTTTCGGCAGCTTCCAGTTCTCCTTTATTTTCGCGCATTTCGGGAGGAATAAATTGGAAACCCAATGTTTCGTACATCTCTTTTTCAGTTTTTCCGGCCATTTGGCTTTCGCCTTTAAAAATACCGTACTCGTTCATTTTCAAATCTTTTTGCAATGCTGCTTTCCGCAGTGCAATGGTATGTTTACGCGAGCCGGTAAAATAAAGCAATGCTGCGCCAAAACTCTCGCGGCCAACAATGCGCAAATCCACCTGCAATCCGCTCACCAGAACTACCGAAGACCGGGTTTTACCTTTTGAAAGTACATGGTCCACATCTTCATAATCCGCAAATGCTTCCATTGCGGCTTCCGGATTTTTGCTGACTCCCACCAGATCGATATCGCCAATTGTTTCCTTAAACCTGCGGTAACTGCCGGCCACTGCAATTTCCTCTGTATTTTGTTTCAGGTAATTAATAAGCGGCGCCACCTGCATTTCTGCTTCGTTAAGTTTAATGCGCTTTGAACCGCCTTTTTCAGCATATTCATCTATTTCGTGAAGAATTTTAGCCGCCGATTTCTTACCAAATCCTTTAATTCCTTCCACTTTCCCCTCTTTGGCAACCTTTTTTAAATCGTCGAGGGAATCAACATTGAGCTTGTCGTGTAATATTTTAGTGCGGTGCGGGCCAAGTTGTTCCAGCTTCATTATTTCGGTTAACTGAACAGGAATCTCCTTTTTTAGTTTTTCAAGTTGCTGCAGTTCGCCGGTTTTTACAATTTCTTCTATTTTGTGTGCTATGCTTTCTCCAATTTCAGGAAGTTTGGAAATTTTTTCGCCATTAATTACCATTTCTGAAAGGTTACGTGAAGAACCGGAAATGCTTTGAGCTGCATTCCGGTAAGCGCGTATGCGAAACTGGCTTTCGCCTTTAATATCCATCAAATCAGCTAACTGTATTAATTTATCTGCTATTTTTTTATTCTGAACCGGCATATCTTTCAAAACTGATTTTTATACATTTATGAAATCCAGAATCGCACCAAATTAAACGCAAGTTAGAATCAATGTTGTACATTCATACTAATACATTATGATACAGAATAGTATAACATCCTGTTTAACAATTAATAATATTGAATTAAAAGGAACGATTGTTGATTTGTTGAACAAACGGGTAATAATTCTACATTAAAAAAGAAGCGAAATCCATTCAAATAGTTGTAAAAGCTGCACTTCAAAATCCGGAATTTCGATTGCTTTGAAAATTGTACAATTGAATATCAACAAAAATCATTACAAAATATTTCGCTGTATTTCAGCTTTTTTAATAGACAAGAATCTGGATTCAGTTCACTTTTGAGTTAACATTAAATTAATGATTTTATATAGTTTAATTTCAGCCCCTTATGGACATATTTCAAAAATATATAAAAATTTATGGTACTTTGTATTGCATAATACCTTTTTTTATCCTTATATTTGTATAGCAAATATCAATGCAAAAAAGAGTAGCAGTTTAAAAAAAGTTCTATACAACATGTAACGCAAGTAAAAATGATGCGTCATACAATTGAAAACAGATTCAAAAAAAAAGAAACAAACAGAAACAGTAAAAACAAAAAACAAGCGGAGGATAAGTCATGAAAACAAATTTTAAATTTCAGAAAGAAAACAACATTCAGGGAACAATTCTTAAATCAGTTGTTGCAGGAGTTTGCATACTCATTATTAGTGCATCGGTAAATGGCCAGAATTATTTGTCGGAAGACGGCACCTTTAACAACATGGTGCTGGCAATTTTTCACCCGTCCGACAACTTTGACACAAAAGCTTCCCTCTCGGGCACAACTTCAACTTATTATGCCGAAGTAAAAGAGGAATCGCTGGAACTTGAAAACTGGATGAAAAATGAAAATTATTTTGCTACATTTAATTCTATGGAAACAGAAAGCGAACAACCACTTGAGCTGGAAAGCTGGATGGTTGAAGAAATGAATTTTACCGCAGCTGCCGCCAACTTTGAGAATGAATCGGATGCAGAGCTACACCTGGAAAGCTGGATGTTAAACGACAACTATTTTAAAAATTCGTTATTTGAAGTGGAAACTGAAAAAGCCATGGAGGTAGAAAACTGGATGCTAAACAGTGAAAACTTTCAGGTAAATGAAAAAACAGAAAAGCCAATGCAACTTGAAAACTGGATGATTGCATCAAATTTCTGGAGCAAATAATCCGGCAAAAAGCCAATAAAACAATTAAAATTAAACACGATGAAAATAGAAAATGCAAAAGCACAGATGAGGAAGGGAGTTCTGGAATACTGCATTCTTCTTGTCCTAAACGGCGAACCGCTTTATGCCAGCAACATTATTGAAGGTTTGAAAGAGGCAAAAATGATTGTGGTTGAAGGA
This sequence comes from uncultured Prolixibacteraceae bacterium, assembly GCA_963771595.1. Classification (GTDB taxonomy): domain Bacteria; phylum Bacteroidota; class Bacteroidia; order Bacteroidales; family Prolixibacteraceae; genus CAVYUC01. The sequence continues at coordinate 77,414 of CAVYUC010000020.1, forward strand.
ACTCTTTATCCGCTGCTTACCCGGTTAAAAAATGATGGGCTGCTGGCTTATCGCTGGGAAGAATCGAACCAGGGACCACCCCGCAAATATTATGAGTTGACGGAAAAAGGAAAGAAATTTTTATCAGAACTGGAAGGCTCATGGAGTGAACTCGTTGATGCAGTAGGAAAAGTAAAACAAATGAGGGCTTAGCCCCACTGAAAAACCGGTATTAAAAGAAAATAAATAAAAACAAACTAAAATGAAAAAGACATTCACAATTAATTTAAGCGGCAGCATATTTTATATCGAAGAAGATGCATACGAAGTTCTGCAAAAGTACATGGTAAATCTGAAAAATTATTTCGGCAATAACAGTGAGGGCAAAGAAATTACAGCAGATATTGAAGCCCGTATTGCCGAAATTTTCACCCAAAAAGCAGCATCAGGAAACAAGGTTGTTACTTTGGACACTGTACATGAAATGATTGCCGTTATGGGAAACCCGCAGGATTTTTCGGAAGAAGTGAATCCCGAAGAAAAATATACAGTCCAGGGCCGGCCCAAAAGAAAGCTGTACCGAGACATGGAAGAAAAAGTTTTGAGCGGAGTTTGCGGTGGAATAGCGGCTTATTTTGACATGGACCCTGTAATAGTTCGAATAATTTTTGTGATTCTGGCTTTTGTAACCACCGGAGCTGCAATTCTGGCTTATATAATTTTATGGATTGCTGTGCCAAAAGCAGAAACCACATCGCAGCGGCTGGAAATGAGAGGCCAGGAAGTTACCGTGAGAAATATTGAGAAATTTATCAGGGAGGAAGTGGATTCTGTAAAAGACAGCTACAATAAATTCACAAAGACAGGAGCATATTCAAAATAGTAAACCGTCTTAGTTTATAATTGAACATTATTTTCGGCAAATGCAGATTTCCAAAATATGAAAATCCATCGGGTCAATAAATTTATGCTGCTTCATACGTATTTCTTCAGCAGAAAATATCCACTTTCAGTAAAATAATTTTCACCCGCAGGGAAATAAAACAGGAAAAATTACAGGAACAACATCTGCAATGCTGATGAAATAGAAACTTCACAACATTTCATAATTAAAATTTCAGCGTTTTTTAAAGCATTACTTTTCAGAAGCTTAATACAAAAAATCAGGAGGTGCAGGTAAACAATTAATCTTTTGATTCTGTTTAAAACAGATAGATTCGGGATTTGAAGCATCGCCATATATTTTTTTCCATTTAGAAATATCTTTTCGATGCAAACATTTTCGGGCGAATAATTAATCATTTTTATGGTAAAGACCTTCTGATTTGGGCGATTGATTATAATTTCGTCAAATTGAGGAGCCAATGCATATCGTCTGATGCACTTTTTGCTCTATTTTCAAGAAGTATTTCCGTGAACCCGTAAACTTAATTAAGTTTTTTTTGCACCCATCAAAATCAAAAACCGCTGTAATCTTAATAATTATCAGCGGTTTTTCACCTATTGTTTGTGAACCTGGCGGGACTCGAACCCACAACCTCCTGATCCGTAGTCAGGTGCTCTATCCAATTAAGCTACAGGTCCTGCTCTGTTTACTTTTTAGGCGGTGCAAATATAATACTTTTTGATAAAAACTGACAAAATCCTTCAACTTTAACGGTACTTTTCCATTTTATCGTCAATCGTAACATTTTCGTTAAAATTAACCTGGATTTTCAGGTTGGTCAGCATTTTTTCGGTGCCGGCTTTCCAGCATGCTGTGTGAACCGATTCAAGCAAACCGGCAAGTTCATCATAATCACATTCCACAACTGTTTCAAAAGGACAAACCTCGTATTTCAATCCTGTTAGTTTTACAGCATTAATCGCCTCATCTACCAGTTCATATTTTATTTTCCCGTCCGATTCAGGCAAAACCTGAATGGCTACGTTAATCTTGTTTTTCTTCCAGGCCTTCATAACCGGTATCTCTGTTCTGATTCAACAATTGAATAATATCGCTTCTCGACAAATCTTTTACGTTGGTTACCACCATATCTTCCTGCAAAAAATTACCATACTGGTTGCATTCATCAATTACATTTCTGAAAATTGACTTTAAATCGGCTGTGAGTGGCAAAAGTACCAGCGATGTTGAAAATCCTTCAAAAAAACTAATAACCTCAAATTCCCCTTCTTCTTTTTTGAGCGAAAAAATTAATTCATCTTTTACCAGTTTTTGCTGTGTGAAACTTAGCATTTCTTCCCGATGCTGATTAATAAACACTACACAATATCTTAGTTTCTGTCCTTTACCGCCCAAACCTGTTGAGATAAAAACCTGCTGTTCATCGAGCAGCGAACTTTGCATCAGCATGCGGCTTTCCTGCAAGGCCAGAATGGCCCAGTCTTTTAAATCGGATTCCTGTGTTTGATCAACAAATTTTTCTACCGTCCGGAATGCCTGCACATCGTCAACTGCAGCCAGTGCGGCTAAAATCTGCTTTTTTCTTTTTTCGTCGGTTTCAGGCTGAAAGAGTTCGTCGCGGCTTTTAAAATATTCGTCCAGCACATTACGTTTACGGAGTTTTCTGGAAAATTCAAAATATTTCATTTGGACTGCAATATCAATTTTCTCTTCCAGAATATTTAAATTCCCCGGTAAATCTTCAAGCGCTTTTTGTATGTTGTTGTAAAAAATATCTTCTTCCATATAGTTTTTTTGTCTTCTTTTCTCTCCCTCAAATGCATTCAATGTAATGCTTTAAAAACAAAGAATAATGTAAAATTATTATAAATAAGGGGAAATTAAATATATTTGCACGCTTATTTTAATTTAATTTAAATACACGGAAGAAGGAGCTAAGTAATTGTGAAGTTGAGCGAAGTTAAAAACAGGGAAAGCGTAATAATTACAAAAGTTTTGGGGCACGGCTCTTTTCGCAGGCGAATAGCCGAAATGGGATTCATTAAAGGAAAGGAAGTTAAAGTCATTAAAAATGCTCCGTTTCAGGGCCCTTTCGAATTTAAAATTCTTGATTACAATATTTCGCTGCGTAAATCGGAAGCCGAATTAATTGAAGTAGTTCCAACTCACGAGTTTATTCAATCAACAAATGAAAAGTTTGAAGGTGTTATTGATCGAAAAGTTGTTCCGGTAAATCATTCGGAGCGCACCAAAATTATCAATATTGCTTTGGTTGGGAATCCAAACTGCGGCAAAACCACACTTTTCAATTTTATTTCGGGCTCAAAAGAGAAGGTGGGAAATTACACCGGCGTTACTGTCGACATCAAAAAAGCAACCTTACAAAGCAAAGGATATACGTTTAATTTTTTTGATTTGCCCGGAACATACAGTTTAACCGCTTATTCAAACGAAGAAATTTATGTCAGGAAATTTATTTACGAGCAAACTCCTGACATTGTAATTAATGTGCTTGATTCGACCAACCTGGAAAGAAATCTTTTCCTTACCACTCAACTCATTGATATGGATTTGCGGATTGTGGCTGCATTGAATATGTATGATGAGCTGGAACGTCGGAAATTGAAATTCGACTACCATGATTTGGGTAAACTTCTTGGCATACCTTTCATTCCAACGGTTAGTTCAAAAGGTACCGGTCTGAAAGATTTAATGGACAAAGTCATTGAAATATTTGAAGGAAAAGACAAAACGTCACGCCACATTCACATTAACTACGGAAAAGATTTGGAGGAATCCGTTCAGGTTATCCGTCAGAAAATAAAAGAAGACAAACCTATTACCGATAAAATTTCAACGCGGTTTCTGGCCATAAAAATGCTTGAAAAAGACAGGCAGGTCATTGAATTACTTTCGGATTACCCCAACTTTAAGGATATTGAAAAAACCACGGCAAAAGAAATAAAAAAGCTGGAAAGCCTTGTAAATGAAGACAGCGAAAACATAATTACCGATGCGAAATATGGCTTTATTACCGGAGCATTAAAAGAAACTTTTCATAATCCCACTCCGAAAAAGAAAACCAGGTCGGAAAAAATCGACAGCATTTTAACCAACCGGTTTTTAGGATTTCCCCTGTTTGCGGCTATTTTGTTTGTCATATTTTACGCAACCTTCAAATTAGGCAGTTATCCCATGGAATGGATTGATGAAGGAATAGTTGCCCTTGGAAATTTTGTTTCGCAGGTTATGCCGGCCGGAATGCTCAAAGATTTACTGGTAAACGGAATTATCAATGGCACGGGCAGTGTTCTGGTTTTTCTTCCCAACATTATCATTCTTTTCTTTTTCATTTCCATTCTCGAAAGCTCCGGTTACATGGCGCGGGCAGCTTTTATAATGGATAAAATAATGCACACTTTCGGCTTACACGGCCGATCGTTTATACCCTTAATTATCGGATTTGGCTGCAATGTTCCCGCAATTCTTGCCACCCGTTCCATGCGCAACCGTGGCGACCGGCTGCTTACCATGCTGATAATCCCTTTTATGTCGTGCAGCGCCCGGCTTCCGGTTTACATTCTCATTATTTCGGCATTTTTTAAAACAAACCAGGCACTGATACTTGTAGGATTGTATGCCGCCGGAATTTTCTTTGCATTTCTTACCGCCCAAATTCTGAATAAAGTTGTTTTCAGAAATAAGGAAACTCCTTTTGTGATGGAACTGCCAACTTACCGGCTCCCAACCTTTCGGAATGTTTTGTACCACATGTGGGACAAAACCCAGCATTATTTAAAAAAAATTGGAACGATTATTTTAATTGGTGTAATAATAATCTGGGCGCTTGAATATTTTCCGCGGGAATCAAAAACTGCAGATCAGGTCCAGAATGCTTCTGTGCAGATTTTCAGAAATTCATCGTTCAATAAAAATGAATCTGCTGAAATTCAAAGGCAGCAGGAATCCAACCGGATCACCAATTCATACCTCGGACAAATCGGGAAGTTCATTGAACCTGCAATGCGTCCGCTTGGTTTCGACTGGAAAATGAGCATCAGTTTGCTGGCCGGACTTCCTGCCAAAGAAATAGTGGTGAGCACCATGGGCGTTCTGTATCAAACCGGCAATGATGAATCAACGGTCAACCTTCAAACTAAATTACAGGGCGAAGTTTATTCCAGCGGAAAAAATAAGGGAGAAAAAGTTTTTACAACGCCCACAGCGCTTGCTTTTTTAGTTTTTATTTTGATTTATTTTCCGTGCATTGGCGTAGTGGCATCCATAAGAAATGAATCTGGTTCATGGAAATGGGCTGCATTTTCTGTTATTTATACTACTTTAATGGCGTGGATTGCTGCTTTTTTGGTGTACAATATTGGTAATTTAATGATATAATGAATGTTAACCCGATGAACCTTAGCGATTTTTAAAAAATAAAAAATTGTTTTAAGTGAAAAAAATGGTACAGGAGATAATTACTTATATGATTATTGGTTCAGCAGCAACTTTGGCCGTTTTAAAAGCAGTGAACAAATTCAGTCCGCGTACTTCTAAAAAATCAGCAGATTCTGAAAGCGGGGAAAGTTCAGCACATCAGCACCGTTGCAATGATTGTCCGGCGGAATGTGTTTTGCGGGATGCAACTTCTGAAGTCATTCAAAGCAACCAGGAATTGTGTAAAAAGGTAGAATCGAAATCAAACTGAAAGCAGATTGGCAATAGTTTCTTTTGGATTTTCGGAACCAAAAATAAAAGTGCCGGCTACCAATACGTTGGCACCTTTTTCGAAAAGCTGTCTGCCGGTTAGGTAGTTAACGCCACCATCAACTTCTATTAAACAACCGGGATTATTTTTGTCGATAAGGTTCCGAAGCTGAACCACCTTTTTATAGGTATTCTGGATGAATTTCTGGCCGCCAAATCCCGGATTTACCGACATGAGTAAAACCATATCCAAATCCGAAATTATATCTTCGAGCAGGGAAACCGGTGTATGCGGATTCAGACAAACACTTGCCTTAACACCTTGTTCCTTAATATGATGAACAGTCCGGTGCAAATGAGGACAGGTTTCATAATGCACAGTGATAGACGATGCGCCTGCTTCGGCAAATGCTTCAATGTACTTATCAGGATTTACAATCATGAGATGGACATCGAGCGGTTTTTGAGCCAGTTTTTTTACCTGCTGCACTACCGGAATACCAAACGAAATATTTGGCACAAAAACACCGTCCATTACATCGCAATGAATAAATGAAGCATCACTTTGATTAATAAGTTCAATAGCTTTTCCCAAATGATTAAAATCAGCCGCCAGAATAGAAGGAGCAATCAATCGTTTCATTCTTTGGAATTTATCCGAGGTATGATTTTAACAACCGGTTCCGGTACTGGTTTTTTAATTTTTTAATGGCTTTTTCTTTAATCTGGCGTACACGTTCACGGGTCAGGCCGAATTCATCACCAATTTCTTCCAGAGTATGTGGCTGGTATCCTTTCAATCCGAAATAATACCTCAGAATTTCTGCTTCCCGTTCTCCGAGTGTTGAAAGAGAGCGTTCGATTTCTTTTCGCAACGACCCGTCAATGAGCTCATTATCCGGACTTGGGGAATCATCGTTCAGCATTACATCGTACAAATCGTTGGCTTCTTCATCGCGCAACGGAGCATCCATCGACACGTGCGTATTGGAGAAATTCATGGAATCTTCGATAATTTCAGGTTTCGACTCCATCAATTCAGCCACTTCATCAATGGTGGGTTCGCGCTGAAACTCCTGTTCCAGTTTGTTGAAAGCTTTGTTGATTTTATTTATCGAACCGATTTTATTCAAAGGTAGCCGCACAATACGCGCTTGTTCTGCCAATGCCTGAAGAATGGACTGCCGAATCCACCAAACTGCATACGAAATAAACTTAAACCCCCGGGTTTCATCAAATCTTGATGCTGCTTTTATTAAACCAAGATTGCCTTCATTGATTAAATCGGGCAAACTCAATCCCTGGTTTTGGTATTGTTTTGATACGGATACCACAAACCGAAGATTTCCTTTAATTAAAGTTTCAAGGGCATTTTTGTCTCCTTTTTTTATGCGTTTGGCTAGTTCAACTTCCTTTTCCGCAGAAAGCAGTTCTACTTTTCCAATTTCGTGCAAGTATTTATCCAGCGAAAGAGTGTCGCGGTTTGTTACTTGTTTGGTTATTTTAAGTTGCCTCATAAAAGTTAGTTTGCTTAGAACGGTAAAAAACAGGCATCTAAGTTATAAATCGTTTTGATGTTCACAAAAAAATGTGATAAAATTTATTCAGCAAAAATATGCTGTACCTAAAAAACGCCATCTCTACTTAAATGTTCAGGACATAAATTTTATTTCAGGATACGTTCATCAGGAAATCTTTGAAGCGTGAAAAGGAATTGTCGAGCTGAATGGATTGCTTTTTACCTTTTAGAAATTCAGCCAGTTTTTCGGGTAGTTTTACCTTCCCCTGACCTATAATCTCTTCCACCGTTTCCATGAATTTTGCCGGATGCGCTGTCTCCAGAAAAACGCCCACCTGATTTCCTGCCAAATAGTTGGCCAGCGCCTGAAAACCACATGCTCCGTGAGGATCGCAAAGATAACCGGTTTCGTTGTACACCTTTTTCAGCACATTCCTGATTTCAGCATCAGAATAACGATATCCTTTTATTAATGCTGAAATGGTTTCGTGGGAGTTGTTGTACAAGTCAAGAATACGCGCAAAATTACTGGGTGCGCCAACATCCATGGCGTTGGCAATGGTTTCTACCGAGGAGCGGGGATTGTATTTTCCTGTTTTCAGGTATTCGTAAACCACATCGTTTTCGTTGTTGGCAGCTAAAAACTGCCGGACCGGCAACCCCATTTCGCGGGCAAACAAACCTGCAGTTAAATTTCCAAAATTACCGCTCGGTACCGAAACAACCAACTCCTTATTTCGTAAAATGCCTGCTTCTTTTAAACGTGCATAAGCATTGAAATAATAAAAAGACTGCGGCAGAAAACGGGCAACATTTATAGAATTTGCAGATGTAAGCACCAGTTTCTTATTCAGCATTTCATCCAGAAACGCTGTTTTAACCAGCCGCTGGCAGTCATCAAAATTTCCTTCTATTTCCAGGGCAGTAATATTTTCACCCAGCGTGGCAAATTGCGATTCCTGAATTTTACTCACTTTTCCTTTCGGATAAAGCACGTAAACATGAATTCCCTGAACACTTAAAAAACCATTGGCAACAGCGCTGCCGGTATCGCCCGAAGTTGCAACCAGCACATTTACAGTATTTTCCTTTTTTCCCAGAAAATAATTGAGCAACCGCGCCATGAAACGCGCGCCAACATCTTTAAACGCCAGTGTCGGCCCGTGAAAAAGTTCGAGTGAATATATATTTTCCTTTACTTTTACCACAGGACAATCAAATTCCAGTGTGTCAGAAACAATTTCCTTCAACTGCTTTTCTTCCACATCTTCGCCAAAAAACTTTTTTGCAACTTCAAAAGCAATTTCCTGAAATGAAAGCTGCTGAATATTTTCGAAAAATGCGGGGTCGAATTTTTCAATCCGCTCCGGCATAAACAACCCGTTATCCGACGCCAGCCCTTTTACAACTGCCTCTTTTAAAGTAACATTTGGTGTATTTTTATTTGTGCTGTAATATTTCATAGCAATCCGGTTGTATTAATCCTGGACTTTCAGAAAAGCCTTTATAAATTCGTTCCCTTTCAACACGCCAAAAATTCCCTTTTCAACGCTGAATTCGTCATAAACCTCAACAGAATCAGGTTTAATTCCCGGTTCATAAATTATAAAAGGAACCGGATCATGGGTGTGTGTTTTTAAAGCACATGGTGTTGGATGATCGGGTAAAATTGCAATAGCAACATCCTCTTTCATTTTTTTTGTTTCGTCGAGAATATATTTTACCACCCGCTGATCAAGGTATTCAATGGTTTTTGTTTTTAGCTCCACATCTCCTTCATGTCCGGCTTCATCGCTGGCTTCAATGTGCAGGTACACAAAATCAACATCTTTTAAAGCATCGATTGTGGCCCTCGCTTTACCTTCGTAATTGGTATCGTACAAGCCGGTTGCACCTTCTACTTTTATCACTTTCATTCCGGCGTAAACACCAATTCCCTGAATTAAATCCACTGCCGAAATAACGGCAGATTTATTAATGCCAAACATTTCTTTTAAATTGGGCATGGCCGGTTTATGACCAGGCGACCACAGCCAGATGCTGTTTGCCGGATCTTTTCCTTCCGCTGACCGTTTCCGGTTAACCGGGTGATCTTTTAACAACTCCTGCGATTTCAGGATTAATTCATTCAATAAAGCAGCTGTTTTATCAGCATTTACAGCATTTGATTCAACCAGCACATGGCGGAAAGATGTTCCCATAACATCGTGTGGCGGTGTGCATTTTATATCTTTTTCGCCATTTTTCAACACCATTAAATGACGGTATGAAACGCCGGGATAAAATTTCACTGTTTGGCTGCCCAGTTTTTCATTCAGAAAACCAATCAATTCCATGGCTTCGGCACTTGAAATATGTCCGGAAGAATGATTTTTTATCTTTTCATTTTCAATGGTTATTAAATTGCAGCGCATACCCAAATCTTCGGGCTGCAGCTCAATTCCCATACTCGCTGCCTCAAGCACTCCCCTTCCTTCAAAAACATTTTCCACATCGTAACCCAAAACCGCCATATTGGCGATCTCGCTGCCGGGGTGCATTTTTTCGGGAACGGTAATCAACCTGCCGGTTTGGCCGTTTTTTGCCAGCCAGTCAATGTGTGGCTTGTGGGCCATTTGCAGCGGAGTTTTTCCGCCGTAATTTTCCAGCGGTTCATCCGACATTCCATCGCCCAGTATGATAATGTGTTTCATTTATTCTGATTTTTGTTGAATTTACATCGAAATTGGGAAACAGTTAAATATTCGAAACTTTTATTAAATCCGCAAAAACACCGGCCGCCGTAACCGAAGCCCCTGCGCCATAACCCTTTATGAGCATGGGAAACTCGTTATATCTTTCGGTAGTGTACATAACAAGATTATTGCTTCCCTCCAAATCGTAAAACGGATGCCGCGGCCCTACTTCCTGCAGGCCAACTTCGCCTTTGCCGTTTTCGAAACGGGCTACGAACCGCCACTTTTTATCGGCGGCGTTCAGTTGTTTGCGCTTTTCCTCAAATCCGGCATCAAGTTTTGGAACAGCATTCCAGAAGTCTTCCGGCGTACCTTTGAAAAAGGAATCCGGCACAAACCTGTTGATTGTAATATCATCCATTTCAACCGGATAACCCGATTCGCGTGCCAGGATAAGTATTTTTCGTGCCACATCAACTCCACTTAAATCGACCCGCGGATCTGGTTCAGAATAACCTTGTTCCTTGGCCATTTTTATGGTTTCACTCAATGGAATTTTTTCTGAAATGGTATTGAAAATAAAATTCAAAGTCCCTGATAAAACTGCCTCTATTTTTAAAATCCTGTCGCCGGAATTAACCAAATCGTTTAAAGTGTTGATAATGGGCAAACCCGCGCCAACATTGGTTTCGAACAGAAATTTAACCCCTTTTCGTTTGGCTGTGTTTTTTAATTCGGTATAATTTTCAAAGTCCGATGAGGCGGCAACTTTATTGGCAGTAACAATCGAAATGTTGGAATTAAGAATATTACGGTACAAAAGCGCAACATCTTCAGAAGCTGTGCAATCCACGAAAACCGAATTGTAAATATTCAGCCCTTTCATTTCTTCAACAAAATTATCGAGACCCGAATTTTTTTCTGATTTATCCAGGTTTTCCCTGAATGTTGAAATGTCAATTCCATCGCGCTGAAACAACATTTTTTTGGTATTTGCAATACCCGTAAGTTTTATTTTAAGATGCTTTTCAACCAACAGTTTTTCCTGTTGTTTTTGAAGTTGCTGCAAAAGGCTTTTACCCACCGTTCCAATGCCCATCAAAAATACATTCAGTTCAATGTTTTCTGAAAGGAAAAACGATTCGTGAACCACGTTCAGCGTTTTTCGCAACTCGGCGCTTTTTACCACCCACGAAATGTTCAACTCCGACGCTCCCTGTGCGATAGCAATAATATTTATTCCATTTTTGCCGATGGTTGAAAATAGTTTTCCTGCAATCCCGGTGGTGTGTTTCATGTTTTCGCCCACAATTGCAACAATTGAAAGTTTGCTTTCGGTTTCAATTTTATTGATTTGGCCCGAAGCAATTTCCTTTTCAAATTCATCACGGATTGCAGTTTCTGCTTTTACAACCGCATGTTCGTCAATTGCAACGCTGATTGAATTTTCGGAAGATGCCTGCGAAATAAGTATGATATTCACATTCTCCCTTGCAAGAGCTGAAAACAGACGCATTGAAATTCCGGTTACGCCAACCATTCCAATTCCCTGCAAAGTAAGTAACGTAATTTCCGAAATGGATGAAATTCCTTTAATGGGCCGGTCTTTTCGGCTTTGGGTATTTTTTAAAATGCTGGTACCCAAACCATGCGGGTTGAATGTGTTTTTAATCTGAATGGGAATACCTTTCTGATAAACGGGTAGAATGGTAGGTGGATAAATGACTTTGGCGCCAAAATGCGAAAGTTCCATGGCTTCGGCATAGGTCAGCTCCGGAATGGTGTAAGCTTTGCTGATGATTCGCGGATCGGCCGTCATAAAACCATCCACATCGGTCCAGATTTCCAGTGAATCGGCTTCAACAGCAGCAGCAACAATTGCGGCTGTATAATCTGATCCTCCCCTGCCTAGAGTTGTAAATTCGCCTTTTGCATTTTTGGCGATAAAACCGGGAACCACTGCAATTCCGCTGAAATCCTGAAACTCCTGCTTAATTTTAAAGTTGGTTACATCAAAATTAACCAGGGCTTTTCCGAAGTTATTATCAGTTTCAATAAAATCAGAAGCATCTTTTCGAACGGCACCCGGCAAAAAACCGGCAACAATATGCGATGAAATGCGTTCGCCAATTCCTGCAATCCGGTCAAGCGTTTTCGATGTTAATTCACCCACCAAAGTTATTCCGGTAAGAATTTGTTCCAGTTCATCCAGCAATTCACCAGCAATATATTTTATTGAACCTGAACCATTAAACAGTTCTTCAATCACTTCGGAATGGCGCTTTTTTATTTCAGCAAGTTCAGTATGAAAATCGCCCACGCCGGTTGAAGCAAGCAAGGCAGCATTTAAAATCCGGTCGGTTATTCCGCCTAGCGCCGACACGACAACTATCAGATCATCGTCCTGATTTTGAACGATGGCTTTTACCCGTTTTATATTTTCGGCAGAGCCAACTGAAGTGCCGCCAAATTTTAAAACTTTCATTGAAATTGCTTTAAGTGGTTAAAAAAAAAACTGGATGAATCGACAGATGCGGTTCATCCAGTATAATCTGTCAGTATAATATTTTATTCAGTTGTAACTTTTCCTTCAATGGCATCCAGGATTTTTGTTTCGAGTTCGGCAGCCAGTTCCGGGTTATCAATGACCAGTTTGCGCACAGTTTCGCGTCCCTGGCCCAGCTTGGTTTCGCCGTAACTAAACCACGAACCGCTTTTCTTAATAATATTCAACTGAACGCCCAAATCGATAATTTCGCCCGATTTTGAAATTCCTTCGCCATACAGAATATCAAATTCAGCTTTCCGGAATGGCGGGGCAACTTTGTTTTTCACCACTTTCACGCGTGCGTTATTTCCCAAAACTTCTTCACCATCTTTAATCTGCCCTATCCTTCTGATATCCAGCCGGACTGAAGCATAAAACTTAAGGGCATTTCCACCGGTGGTGGTTTCGGGATTGCCAAACATTACACCAATTTTTTCGCGCAACTGGTTAATAAAAATGCAGCAGGTTTTGGTTTTATTGATATTGGCTGTAAGTTTCCGCAGTGCCTGCGACATTAGCCGCGCCTGCAAACCCATTCGCGAATCGCCCATTTCACCTTCAAGTTCGGCTTTTGGAGTTAATGCCGCAACAGAGTCGATAACTACGATATCGATGGCGCCCGAACGAACCAGGTTGTCCACTATTTCGAGGGCCTGCTCGCCGTTGTCGGGTTGCGAAATCAGCAATTCTTCAATATCAACGCCAAGTTTTTTTGCATAATACGGATCGAAAGCATGCTCGGCATCAACGATTGCTGCAATTCCACCGGCTTTTTGAGCTTCGGCAATGGCATGAATTGCGAGCGTGGTTTTACCCGATGATTCAGGACCGTAAATTTCAATTACCCTTCCGCGTGGATAACCGCCAATACCAAGTGCCAGATCGAGTGCGATGGAACCCGACGAAATGGCCGGCACATCATCAACTATACGATCGCCCATGCGCATGATGGAACCTTTTCCGTAACTCTTTTCAATTTTATCCATTGTAAGCTGAAGCGCTTTCAGCTTATCCTTATTCATTTCTGCTTTTTCTTCCTTCGTCATGTTTAGTAAAGGTTAAATGTTTATGGTTTTTAAAATCTGGTTTGAATGATCTTTGGTTTCTACTTTCTCAAATATTTCCCTGATTATTCCTTTTTCATCAATTAAAAATGTAGTGCGCAAAACGCCCATGTATTTTTTTCCGTACATGCTTTTTTCTCCCCACGCACCGTAATCCTGTAAAATTTTTTTGTCAGTATCAGCGATTAAATTGAATCGCAGATTAAATTTCTCACTGAATTTTTTGTGCGATTTTACGCTGTCCGGACTCACTCCCACCACTTCGTAACCCTTGTTGAGCCACGAATTGTAATTGTCGTTCAAATTACAGGCTTCTGCTGTGCAACCGGGTGTGTCATCCTTCGGATAAAAATACAATATCAGTTGTTTTCCGGCAAAATCTTCAAGGCTTACTTTTTCACCGTTCTGGTTCAGGCCTTCAAAGGAAGGTGCCTTGTCTCCCATATTTAGTTTAGCCATAAAAATATTTTATTTTATTAAGGTTTTACAAATATAAGTTATTTAATGAGAAAAATCAGGAACGACTGCACATCAATCTTGGTTCGAAGTTTGTATTTGCATAGCGCTTTGTACATTTTTTTTAACTTTACAGTTCGTTAATAATTACCGTTTTAAATATGCTGAAAAAGAAAACAATATTTTTTTCGACATTGTTTCTAATCCTGTTATTTTCATCCGGTTCAATTGTTTTTGCCGGTAGCCAGGACAATTCGAAAACAAGGGCTGTTAAACTTTTTAATGAAAATAAGTTTACTGAGGCAGAACCTGTTTTCAGGCAATTGCTGGGCGAAAATCCAAATGAACCAATATTAAGTTATTATTACGGCGCATCGCGAACAGAAAACGGGCACTTTACAAAGGCCGATCTTAATTTTCTGCTAAAAGCCAAAACCGGCGAAATTCCGGAAAAAGTGCATTATTATCTGGGTATGCAATACCAGGCACAAAGCAAATGGGAACAAGCTTTAAAAGAATTTAACCAGTTCAGGCTGGCTGCGATCGAAACGGAAAGGGAACAACTTTCGGTTGCTGAAAAAATACAGCAGTGTTACAACCATACCAATCCGTACAATTTTACTGAAGATGAAGATTTTTTGCTTTCGGAAGCATCCAGCAGCACTTCAATTATGGAAGATTTGGCGGATGAAAATCCTGCCACAGAAACTGCCGATATATCCGAAAATTCTGCAGAACCAGTTGAAACCGAACTTCCCATTGAATTCCGTGTGAACAACAACATCACTTATTTAAATACCAGTCATTTTAAATCGGAGGAAGCAAAAGCTTTATTCGAAAAGGCACATTCACTTCAAAAAGAACTTGATTTCAGCCTGCAGCAAATGGATGAACTCCGCACAGAATACCGCCTGGCAAAAACCGCAGAGGAAAAAAATATTATCGGTGAAAAAATCCTCTCCTTCGAAAATGAAACTTATCAGCTGAAGGATGAAATTACGCAACTAATGATTCGTTCGCGGAATATTGAAAATGAATACTGGCAAAATGCAGATACGCAGGAAATCACTGATTTTCAGCAAAACATTAAGAAACTCACCGAAACAAAAACCGGTAATAAAACAGAACAAAAACCAGAACCGCAGGCGAAAAACGCGGATCAAATGATCGATCCTTCGATAATACTGGAAACAACCGAAAGCATTAATTTAATTTCGTCGCCGGCAAAGCAAAAAGAAGATTTAATATATAAAGTGCAGATTGGCGCTTACAGTAAAGCACCGCCGCCTTATGTTGAAAAAATGTTTAAAAAGCTCTCCTTTTTACGAAAAATTGACCAATATACCGACGAAAAAGGAGTTGTTGTTTATACAACAGGCAACCTGAAAAACCTGGATGATGCTGTAAAACTGCAGAATCAGGTCCGGCAGGAAGGAATACAAGATGCATTCGTTGTATCGTATTATAACGGAAAAAGAATAACTTTGGAACAGGCAAAAAAAATTGAAGCTGAATTATGACTTCTAAGGAAACGAAAAAAAATCCGGTTGAGGAGATAACGAAAGACGTTGCAGGGGAACATTTTCTGATGTTACACAATGACGATGTACATACTTTTGATTATGTGATTGATGCATTAATTGAGATTTGCGGCCACGATTACGAGCAGGCTGCACAATGTACCTTATTAATTCATCATAAAGGAAAATGCGATGTCCGGAAAGGCGATTTCAGGAAGTTGAAAACTATGAAAGATGCCTTAATCAACAAGGAACTAAATGCTACTATTAACTAAATAACATGACCATTTTTGCAATTATTCTGCTCATTGTGCTGGGCCTCGTGCTCCTGCTCATTGAATTTGCAGTTATCCCCGGAATCACTGTTGCCGGTATCGGAGGGTTTGTATTGCTTGCATTAAGTGTTTACATCGCCTTTTCGGAATATGGAAATACAATCGGTTTTGTAACCCTCGGATTTGTGCTGGTGGCAGCGCCAATGCTCATGTACTATTTCTTTAAGTCGAAATCGGGTAAAAAAATGATACTTGAAACCAGCATTTTAGGCAATGTCGGCTATATTGACAATGAAAAAATTCTGGTGGGCGACACAGGAAAAACGGTTGGAAGACTGGCGCCGGGCGGAAAGGTGAAAATAAATGGCGAATTATTTGAGGCACAGTCGCTGCAGGGATTTGTCGATCAAAACACCGAAGTAAAAGTTTTAAAAATACTTAACAATAAAATTATTGTAGAACCTGTAAAAAAAGAACAAAAATGATTGAAACAATCGGTGTTTGGGGATTAATAATCGGAGTAATTGTACTGCTTTTCATCATCCTCTATTTCATTCCTATCGGACTATGGTTTTCGGCACTTGTATCCGGCGTACGGATATCACTTTTGCAACTGTTTTTAATGCGGTTCCGGAAAGTTCCGCCGGGAGTAATTGTACGTGCCTTAATTGAAGGAACAAAAGCAGGCGTTCCGTTAAACCGCGACGACCTGGAAGCTCATTATCTTGCCGGCGGACATGTGGCAAGAGTAGTACATGCCCTGGTATCGGCAAATAAAGCAAACATTGAACTGCCATTTAATATGGCTACCGCAATCGACCTGGCCGGCCGCGATGTTTTTGAAGCCGTTCAAATGTCGGTGAACCCGAAGGTGATTAATACACCGCCGGTAACTGCAGTTTCGAAAGACGGTATACAGCTTATTGCCAAAGCACGGGTTACGGTGCGGGCCAACATCAAGCAACTGGTGGGTGGCGCCGGCGAAGAGACGGTGCTGGCAAGAGTTGGAGAAGGCATTGTTTCCAGCATTGGCTCGTCGCATTCGCACAAGGCTGTGCTCGAAAATCCTGATTTTATTTCGCGTGTGGTGCTCGAAAAAGGACTGGACGCCGGAACAGCTTTCGAAATTCTTTCCATTGATATTGCTGACATTGATATTGGTAAAAATATTGGAGCGGTGCTTCAGATGGATCAGGCGGGTGCCGATAAAAATATTGCACAGGCCAAGGCCGAAGAACGTCGTGCCATGGCCATTGCCCTGGAACAGGAAATGAAGGCAAAAGCCCAGGAAGCCCGTGCAAAAGTTATTGAAGCTGAAGTTCAGGTGCCAATGGCGATTGCCGAAGCTTTCAGAAGCGGGAACCTTGGAATTATGGATTACATGAAGTACAAAAACATTATGGCCGACACTTCCATGCGCGATTCTATCGCAGGTGAAGAAAATCAGAATAAATAAATTTGAATAGTTCAACGTAAAAGCCTTTCATAACCGGAAGGCTTTTTTTGTTGAAATTATTCAGGTTCACTTCAAAATTAAAGTTGAATAAAACAGCCCAGTTAACATTAAATTTAGAAATGCCTCAAAACATGTTTTTTAACATTCAGTTAATCTACCTTCAGATTTCGGGGTATATCTTTGTTGCAAGTTTTTAGTTCATAGGTTTAGGTTTGATTAGTTTTATTGGTTTAGTTAGATGAAAAGGATGGGTGCTGACCCGTCCTTTTTTGTTTTTGCCTCTCCCGATTAAAAAAGAAGCCACAAGCTTCAAGCCATAAGCCACAAGCTAGAATCAACAGATTTCTCCCGGGATACCGATTCGAAATGACTGGCTCGATGGAAGGTGCAGACTTTTTGAACACCGCCAAATATCGAATGCCGAATTTTGAACCCGGAATATCGAACTCGGAACTTAGAATTCCCCCATATATTCAATATCCGTAAGAAAGAGCCCGTGTGCCGGCGCTGATACTCCGGCAGCACTTCTCTCCTTTTTTTCAATTATCTGCCTGAAATCTTCCACCGAAATTTTTCCGGTTCCAACTTCCAGCAACGTGCCAACAATTGCCCGAACCATGTTTCGCAGAAAGCGGTCGGCTTTTATGGTAAAAATAAGCTTTGCCCCTTCCCTGCTCCATTCAGCATGATAAATTTTACAATTGTTGGTTTTTACATCAGTATGCAAACGGCTGAAACTGGTAAAATCTTCATATTCAAACAAAACAGAAGCGGCTTCATTCATTTTATCCACATTTAGTTTTTTGGTATATTTAAATGCGGTTTCAATAGAAAACGGATCTTTTTCGGTGGAAATAAAATACCGGTACGTACGAGAAACCGCGCTAAACCGGGCATGAAAATCAGCAGAAACTTCTGCCAGTTGCTGAACTGCAATATCTTTTGGAAGAAGGTTATTCAGTTTAAAAACAAGGTTTTCGGGAACATTATCCGGATTTTCGACATCAAAATGAAGGATAAAAAAAGATGCATGAACTCCGGTGTCTGTTCGTCCTGCACCAACTACCGCAATCGTTTTGCGCAGTAACAGGGAAAGCGCCTTTTCAATCACCTCCTGCACCGAAACAGCGTTTGGCTGAATTTGCCAGCCGTGATAACCGGTGCCTTTAAAACTTAGTTGTAAAAGATAACGTTGCATAAAATTTAAAAAAGCAATGCGAAAACCGGTGTAATTTACAATAACCTCTTTAAAAAAATAACTGAAACGGAAATTGAATGGCAAAAATATCAATCGGCATTTTGCCCGCACATTTAGCCGTTTGATTTATTGATCTTATAATTGTAAATTCGGCCAGAATAAAAACAATATGCAACAATCAGTATAAATTTTGGCGGATAAACCTCACCAGTAAATTAATATGAACATAACCAGGACAATCAAATATTGGAACAAACAACAAATTGGTACCCGCATCTGTGCACGATTTTTATTATGGATTTTGCTTTCAGCGGTTGTTTTATCCTGCGACACTGATCCCTACCAGTCGCAATGGTTTGATGAGGAAGCTTTAACCATTCATCAATATCTGCAGGCAAATCAGAAGGAATATTCGAAATTCAGTAAACTGCTTGAAAAAGGAAGGTTGCTTGGAACATTGGGCGCTTATAATCCCTACGAAGACGGATATACGCTTTTTTTGCCAACCGATGAAGCCGTAGATCGTTTCATCAGCCGGAACGAAAAATATGAAAATTTTGATGATTTACTGCAGGACACAAGTTTCGTTTATACATTCACGCGCTATCATACCATAAACAGAAAAATACATACCGATAAATTTCCGGATGGTGCACTAACCGACCTGACTCTTACCGGAAACAGGCTCGTTACCGGTGTTTACACCGATTCTGAAACTGATAACCCGCTTATAAAAATTAACAATGTTGCCCCTGTTGTAAAATCAAACCTGGAAATGACCAACGGGTATATTCATGTAGTTTCTGAAGTTCTGCAAAAAGTCGAAATTTCGGGATACGACTGGCTTCAGCAGCAGGATGAATATTCAATTCTGGCGCAGGCAATGGAGTATAGCCGAATCAGGCAAAAAATGTGGATGAATACATACACGATTTTTGCTGAACAAGACAGCATTTATCGCAACAACGGGATTTTGAATTTAGATGATTTGCTCAACCACATTGCACCTCCCGGGGCATCCGGATCGGCCAAAACCAATGCTTTGTTTAAATTCGCCGCTTACCATATTATGTCGGGGGAGTTTTACCTGAATGATTTTAGCTGGGGCACCAAAGGTTACTGGACCATGGATAATAAACCGGTTACTGTTAAAGTTGGCCTTGATATTCGAATCAATCCCGGCTTAATAAATTATGGCATGGAAATCTCCGATTCGGGCGACACCACTGTTATTGATTACATAGAACCGATTTGGGACGATTGCAACATTTTAACCCGCACAGGCCCGGTTCATTCCATCTCAAACCTGCTGACTTCTGAACCTTTGCCTTAAAAGTTACGGAACAAGCACCTTGTCAATTTCATGAACAACTGTGGAAACCGCAGCTCCCGCTGAAATCATGATGTTGGTACGATTTTCCTTTTCCGGAATCCGCAAATAGGAATCGCCTTTTTTATCAAGAATTTCAATTACATCCGGCCCTGTTTGTACAGTAAGTTTTGCTCCGTTTGTGGTATTATAATCTCCCGAAGGTTGTTTATTATCTGTAAATATCATTTCTCCTTTCAGAAAGTGATATTTTAAAAATTCGCGAAGTTCATCCACGGGAAGTGTATCAGCCTGATAACTGGAAAGCGCTTCATCAGAAGGAACAAAAACAGTGTAATTCTCATTTTTATCCATAATAAGGATTTCTGAGGAACCCTCATTTACGAAACCTGCTTTTTTGAGCAAACTGTAAAATTTTGTATTCTGTGAAAGTACGGCCTGAAAGTTTCTGTTGCTAAAATTAAACCAGTAATTAACACTCCATACTTTTCCGTTGTCGGCTGGTTCATCCAAAGGAACCGGGGAGCAGGTTACCGGCTCAAAACCTTCGTATCCTATTGTACATGAAGAAGTACCCTGGATTGTATTATCGGAATGATCCCAGGTTATATATTTACCACCCAATGTCCGTATAAATTCTTTGTTAGCGCTTCCGTTCGGCACGGATGTTCCAATTTGATTCAGGATTCTGCCGTTAAGGGAATTTCGTCCCAGGCCATCAATTTTGCGCGTCAGCCGGTTAAATTCACTGAAATTATATCTATTGGCATCTTTGTCAATCCAATTTAACATCAACGAAGAATCGGCTCTGAGTGCGTAATCCGGAATTGGAAAAAAATACAATTCACCTTCATAATTAGCGATTACATCATGTGCGCCGGTATAAAGCAGCGCCTGGCGGAACAATGAGAAATTAGGCCGGCAAAATACCGGTCCGGTTACACTTGTAAAAACCCGATCGGGAACATAATTGTCAAGTCCGATAAAGGTGCAGTTACTTCCAAATTCCTTTCTGATAATATCACCTTCATTCTGTTTGTACCGGCCTTTGTTTCTGAAAATTTTCTGATACTGCCCGGTTGAGGGATATATTGGAAAGGATTTCACATTCTGTGCAATAATAATATCAGCAACATCTTTGGGCAGCGACTGATAATCGCGCCAGTGCGGGTAACCTGATTTAACCGTTAAAATACCATCGATGAATTCCCTGAGGGCATCATCCGTTGGAACAAACAAACCGTTATGTTTCACCAGAATTTCATTCACATTCGGATTTACGATTCCGGTGCGCTCGCTGTGCAGGGCAAATGCCAGATTGGAATAATTTAAATCCCACAACGTATCCACAATTCCTCCAAGCCGCACCTCCGGCTGATTAAAAGTGGCAATCTCATTCGGCTCAAAATCGGGATAATACCAGTAAACCATTTCAAGAAACAGTTTATAGCTTTCCCCCGGTTTTTCCCTTTCAAGCATTTCTTTTGCATTCAGCATAGGTTTTACTACCCTGTCGATGATGTGAACAAAACCGTTTTCGGCAAAAATATCGGACTGTAAAATTTTAGCGCCTGCAAAATATACATTCCCCTGCTCATAAGGTCGGTCGAAATAAAAACTGAAATCTTCAGAAGAAAGACCGTTGAGGGTAAAATACTCGTCGTTAAAAACGGGAGCGTATTTTCTTGATTCAACAAATACCTTTTTATACCTTTTTGATTTTGCTGAATCCATCACAATCACTTCTTTTTTGTTGACATTTTCGATCCAGTATTTCTCTACCGGATTTTTGAACATAGTTTGGCGTTTAAAAGCGTATGAATTCCAGTTTTCGTTTTCTTTTGTTCGCCATCCGTAGGCACCAAGCGTTTGCAACTGATCAAGCGACCATGGATTCTGAACAACATGAAATTCAGCGATTTTATCCAGCTCTGTTAACGGGATATCGGAAACACTGGCGTAATGATTTTCTGCAAGAAATTCCTTCATCGCTTCGTCGGTTGGCGCAAAAACAGTCCAGCTTCCCGAAACATCCAGAATGGAATCCAATCCTGCAAGCCGCAAACATTCAGTAAAAAGGGTAAGATTATTCTGTGCCGCCACAGTAGTATATAATTTTCCGGGAAGCCAATCGGGCCTTTGAAATTTCTCCTGATCAGTTAAATCCTTGCAACCCGCAAATAAACCGGTAAGCAATACAAGTAGAAAAAATACAGTTTTATGATTATCCGTCATTTTTTAAAAACCCGTTTTAGAAATTCGGGTAAAAATACTATTTAAAAACACATTCAGAAATTAAGAATACAGGAACCACCGAATGAACCATTTACGGTTTTTGTTTTTTGCTGAACTATATTTTCACAAATACTTTGTTTTTGTACAGCCAGTAACAAATGTACCATAATGCTGCCCAGGCGGTTATGCTTGTAACCATTTCCACAGTTAATTTGCCACCCCACGAAAACAGCAACTCACTGAAAGGATTTAAAATCCGGCTAATCCAGTCGGCGCCGCCTAGGTGAAAAAACAGGTATATAAAAATGCTGTTCATCCCAACAATAATAAAGAACTGCGATCCTTTGTGGAAACGGCTTTTTACATCAATTAACCAATAACAGAATGCCAGAGCAAGAATTGTCCAACCGCCGCTCGCCAGCACAAATGATGATGTTGCAATTTTTTTGATAATTGGTGTTACATTAAGCAGGTCGAGCGAATAACCGGCAACCAGTGCTGCAATTCCTGCTATAACCAAAATCCTTATTTTTTGTGAAGAAGTCCTGTCGCTTTTCAGCAATTTGCCGCAAAGCACTCCCCAAACCGTATGCGCAGTGGTTGACACAAAATTAAGCGTGGCCCATTCGCTGGCTTTATCCACTCCTTCAATTTTGTTGTTAAACCAGGCTCCAAGATTTTCAAAATTCGTCCACGGATGATTAAAACCTTCCACGGGAAAAAAGCGATAGGCCAAATCAATTAAAAGCAAAACAACCAGCGTAAAAATTATCTGAAAGCGGTAACTTTTATTCATTATCAGAAAAGCAACCAAATAGGTAACCGCTAATTGTGCCAGCACATTTTGAAACCTGAAAACCAAATGGCCGGCAGCAACAAAGTACAATGCCCAACCAAAAAACAACAACAAAAATGAACGAATTAAAACATGTTGCAGAATTTTGCTGTCGCTGTCTCCCTTTCGTTTGCGGTTCGCAACAGCAAACGGAAGAGCAACACCGACTATAAACATAAAAAACGGTTGAATCAAATCCCAAAAATGTAATCCGTGCCAGGTGTGATGGTGAAACTGGGTTCCAATAAAATGGATAAAACCATTGTCGAATTCAAGCAGGTGAGCGTAAATTTCGGTTGATTCGCCAACCAGCAAAAACATGGTAAGTCCGCGGAAAAAATCGACTGATGCCACTCTCCCCTGGACCGGCGGGGCAAGCGGTTGTTTCAACGTATTCATTGGTATAGGTTTTTGTTCATTTATTCAGGTCGAATTCATTTAAAACGGTGCAGGTATTAACTGCAATTCAAACGGAAACAAGTATAATCAAATTTGTTGTTTTTACCAGATTTTTGGGATAAAGAAATATCAATGCGGATGAATTTTTGGAACTATTAATATCGAAAAACCCTGTTGTACCTAAATTTCTCTATTCTTGGCAATTTTTTTAAAGAAGAAATATATTGCGCCTTTGCAAAAACACGATGCGTTTCAGACTATAAGAGACGCTATGGGTTTCGTATAAAGAGATGGGTTTCGTGAGTAGAGACGTGATGCATCGCGTCTCTACAAAGAGGATGCATCGTGTCTCTACAAAGAAAATGCACCATCTTAATGTAAATCAATAAATTTCGATTTTTTTTACCTTCACATCATTTTTTTCAGGATAAACATTGATTAAGAGCCATTTTAATCCTGTTCAATTAAAATATTATTTTCCCAAGGTTTTGAAATACCGGCGAAGCAACACTTTTTTTAAATCGCGGACAATAACCTGATGGGCAATAATTTCGACATGATTGTAATGAGGAAGTTCTTGTTCTGACTTTGAAATTTCACGATCGGTTATATCCACCTGGTAAAGCACCGACAACAATAAATCGTAGTTTTGTTCAACTAACATGGAAATCTGCTCAATTAACTGGTGATGCAATTCATTGTATGCATTTTCAGTATCGCCCGAAAAAGTAATTTCCACACCAAACATTCCAAAGTCTTTCATGATTTGCGCTGCGGTTTCATTCACAATTTCAGCCTTATTTAAATGCTGCGAAATATTGCTGTTATTAATTTGCGGAACTGTCATCTGTTCTTTTTTCAAAACTAACTTAAAATTGATGGAATGCAAATTAAATTTGTTTCCGAAATGCCCCGCAGGATATCTTCATAAAAATAAATTATGTGATTATCTTCAGGATGAACAGAATAATTCGTAAATTTCGAACAGCAAAATAATACGTTCGAATTTTTTACATCATGAATAAAAACATTCATATTCAAGCTAATAACAAAATTGGATACCGCACTTTAACACCACGGGAAGAAATTTTTAATGGTATTACCCATGGCATCGGTACATTGCTCAGTATAGCAGCACTGGTTGTTCTTGTTGTATTTTCTGTAACAAAAGGCAATGCCTGGCATGTGGTTAGCTTTTCAATTTTTGGCAGCACATTGATTATGTTGTACCTCAGTTCGACACTTTACCACAGTTTTGCAAGTGAAAAAATTAAAAACCTGTTTGCCCGGTTCGATCATGCTTCCATTTTCCTGCTAATTGCCGGGACTTATACTCCTTTTTTACTCACTGCATTGCGCGGAACTGTTGGTTGGATACTGTTTGGAATTATCTGGGGACTTACAATTGCCGGAATGATTATCCGCCTGATTTACCTCACCCGTTTTAGAAAACTGATGGTGGGAGTATATGTTGCAATGGGCTGGATGTTTGTTACTGCAATTGGTCCGATGATGAAAAACCTTCCTGCAATTAGCATAATCTTCCTGTTTCTGGGCGGCATACTTTATTCAATTGGCGTAATTTTTTACAGCTGGCGCCAATTAAAATACGGCCATGGAATTTGGCACCTTTTTGTTTTAGGCGGAAGTATATCCCACTTTTTTGCGGTGCTTTACAGTTTGAATTAAAAATCAAAGTTTTTTCAATAAATATTAAAGATCGATAGTGGTTATTCCTTTCAATTGCAGTTTTTTTCCTTTCCAGTAAAATGTACCTTCAAGATTTTCAGGCAACGTAATTTCTCCTTTAATACCATTTCTTCCGCTTCTTTCAAGTTGAAATAAAATAATTCCATTGGGATGAGGCATTTTCCCGTGAATTTCCTTCAGTGACCCCAAATGTGGCTCAATTTTCACGGTTTTAAATCCGGGAGAAGCAGGTTCAATTCCGGCAACAGTAGCCAGAAAATCATAGTTGGGACTGGCGCTCCAGGCATGGCAATCAGAGCGTGTTGGATCAGGTTTTTCTGCAAAAGTGGTTAGCCCCAAATCCAGCATTTCACGCCACAAATTAAGCGTTTCAAGATATTTATCTGCCAAACCGGCTTCTTTTAAAGCCTGGGTAAGGTAAAACCTGAAGTACATAGTTGGCTGAATTAATTTTTTATCGTTTGCAAAACGCGAAACGAAATCTGCTTCATCCTCATCCTGAACCGCACCCGCCAGTATGGCAAAAATCTGGGCGTGCATGCTGAATTCGTTCTTTTTCGGGAGTATCGGCAAAATAATTTCGGGAATCATCCCAGCAGGTTTTCTTTACAGACTGAACCAAACCAGATGCAATTTTCTCATAATAATCCGCCTTTTCATTTTCACCTGACCATCGATGCAAATCAGCTGCATGTTTGGCAGAATATGCCAGATGCAAACTCAAAATTGATGACTGCCCGGAATATCCGCCTTTGGGAACACCACCAATTTGCTTCTCATTATCCCATGGCCATTCCACTGCCCAATCCACAAAATTCCAGTAACCGGTTCTTCCGAGCAATCCACTTTTATCATCAATCTTCGAAATAAAAAAATGCAGCACATTATCGATACCATTTAAAAATGAACTAATAAATAATGAATCATCGCGGTGCATCCAGTAATCGTGAACCATATCTACCCAAAACAATGAATATGGCGGAATTACCTGAGGTGTTGATGAAGGATAACGGCTCATGGTGAGTCCTTCACTAAACCGGGAATCATCGTAAACCTGCAAAGCTTTTCGCATCAGCCGGTCATCACCCGAAACATAAAGTGAGATTAACGCCTGGATTCGTGTATCGCCAACATACTGCAATTGCTCGTAATACGGACAATCGTAATAGGTTTCGCCGGCACATAAACGGGCGGTGCGCCAGCCAACTTCCCAGATTTTTGAAAGCTGGTCATCATCGCTTTCAAATTCTGCATTTTCCTGAAATGGATATCCTGTATATTCACTAGTAAAATTATCTATTTGAAGTGGCTCATTTTTAGTAGATACAGTCAGTTGAAGATACCGCCAGGTGCGCAGCCACAGCGGGCGAAACAGCCTTTCATTTCCTCCATCCGGCAAAAAATAATCGGCGTAACCAATCATTTTCTTACCTTCAACAACATCACGATTTCCTTTCCGGCCATTTTCACCAAAAAGTGCTTCGGCATATTTTAGCTGAACAGTTGCCCCTTTTCCACCTGAAACAACCAATTCGGGATATGCTGTGGTAAGTTGTCCCTGATCCAGAAGAAGCACAACCGTTTGATTGGCTGGAACCGATAGTTTGCTTTTCCCTGAAAGAAAAGTTGCATCCGCCTGAATATTTTCCATCCGGCGAATTTCTGCAAACCGCTGTATCCGGGCTTCCATCAAGGGAATTGAACGCGGCTCTAGCCCCCACTCTATTCCGGTACCTGCTTCTTTGGGTTTTCCGGCAACCAGTTCGGCTGCCTGTTCCCAGTTTTCATCATTATAACCTGGTTTTTCCCATCCCCATGGATATTTTGATGCATCCACCTCATCACAAGGCCCAACCACAACAAACTGTCCTTCGGTAGTTTCACTGTTCGCCCTGGCCGGTGAATATGCTTCGTTTTTAATCACTTTCCATGAGGAATCCGTGTTTATCAATTCTTCTTTTGCTGAATTTCCCTGCAGAATAAAAGCAGTGCGATTAGAGTGCTGCGCCCAGGGTTTCAGGTTTCCAAAATTCCAGACAACGGCTGAAATTGTATTTTCCCCTTCTATTAAAAAGGAAGAAATATCAATACTTTCAAAATGCCAGTTCATTAAATCGCCGCGCGAAGGGCCCATACAAACCCGGGTTCCATTTACAAAAAGCTGGTAGCGATTATCGGCAGAAACATGAACTATAAATTCATCCGGAGTATGTTGCAACTCCACACTCTTTCTGAAATGATATACGCCATAATCCAGGCCTGAATCATGTGGCCAGGCAATCCATTTTGCTGACCAGTAACCTTTTAATAAATCAGGGTTTATTTTTGAAGTGGGAACATTTTCAATTGCGGCTGCAGCAAAACTAATGATGATGCAGCTTAACAGAACAGTCAGGTTTTTCATAGACTTCTTATTAAATTATACGCTTGAATTTTTCATATGCCGCCAACCAATCCAGCTTTGGCGAAGGAATGTATTGAACCACTTTAAAAGAATTCCGGACAATTTCACGAATTTCTGAAAGCGAATTTACAGCTCTCATTGCTTTTGCCTGCATCATAATGTTTCCAATTGCAGTGGCTTCCACAGGTCCGGCAAAAACCTGAATACCAGTTGCATCTGCAGTTAGCTGGTTCATCATTTCATTATTTGCCCCACCACCAATAATGTGCAGTTTTTCAATTTTATTACCGGTAACCGATTCAATTTGCTTGATAGTGAATTTATACTTCAGCGCTAAACTGTCATAAATACAGCGGGCAATCTCACCTTTCGTTTGGGGAACAGGTTGATTGGTATTTTCGCAAAACCGGACGATGGAATCCGACATGTTTCGGGGATTTAAAAACATTGGATCATCAGGATTAATAAGCGATCTGAACGGTTCAACCTGATTACTTAAGTCTACAATTTCATTCCAGCTAATTTCCTTTTCATCATCCCATATTCGCTTGCATTCCTGAATGAGCCACATGCCCATAATATTTTTCAGGAAACGGGTGGTTCCATCAACTCCGCCCTCATTTGTAAAATTCATTTCAAGTGTTTGATCCGAAACTATTGGCACCGGACTTTCAATTCCCAGCAACGACCAGGTTCCCGAACTTAAATAGGCCCAGTTATCGCCTTCGGCAGGTACCGAAACAATTGCCGAAGCCGTGTCATGCGATGCCACTGCAACACATGGAATTTCCCCGCTCCCCGTTTGTTCCGAAATTTCGGGCAGTAGATTACCAATTACTGTTCCGGGTTGAACCAGCTCTTCCGGCAGGTTTTCAGGTATTTCGCCCGCTTCGAATAGTTTTGTTTCCCACTGTGGCATACCCGGTTTTAGCAACTGTGAAGTACTTGCAATTGTGTACTCATTCTTTTTAATTCCAGTAAAAAAATAATTCAGCACATCGGGGGTAAATAAAAGACTATTGGCAATTTGTAATCCGGAATAATTTTTTTGAACTGATGCAAACAATTGAAACAAAGTATTAAATTGCATAAATTGAATTCCTGAAAGCCGGTAAGTTTCTATTTTCGGCAGAATTTTGAAAAATTCTTCCATTGCACTGTCGGTACGATGATCGCGATAAGCAAAGGGTAAACCTACCAGGTTTCCTTCAGGCGAAAGCAGCGCATAATCCACACCCCAGGTATCCACACCAACTGATGCCGGCGTCATTTTATGCCCGGCAATGCATTTTTTCAACCCAGTTTTTAATTCATCAAACAGGCTGAAAATGTTCCAAAAATAGCTTCCGTGGATAAGTGTCATTTGATTATTGAAACGGTGTACTTCCAACAACTCAAGTTTATTATTTTCCAATTTACCAAGAATAGCCCTTCCACTTGATGCGCCAAGATCGAATGCTAAAAACAGGTTTTTGTCCATTTTGCCTCTTTTATCTTTTCAGCCCAAAATACTATTTTTTAATGAAAGCAGCCATCCTGCGCTGTCATGAAAATAATACTGACAGCTAAAATTTTTAAATCGTCGTATATGAAAAATTTTATCGACATTTGATTATTAAAAATATGCATAACCAAAATTTGATTTATCATGAAAAAATTTTACCGTATCACATTTCTGGTTGTAATTTCTATTCTAACAATTCAACCTGTTCATGCACAACGTCTTTTAAGAAAAATTCAGGAAAGGGCACAGGAAAGTCTTGAACGCAAAGTGGAAGATAAAGCTGTTGAAAAAATTGATGAAAAGATAGATGAAGGCATCGATAATTTAATTGATTCGCTGGAATCTGATACATCTGAACCCAATACTACGACCAGTAACAAAGCTAAAACAGGTTCGCGAACCGATGAAGAAAGAATGCGCCGGTTAATGAAAGGTTTTGGAATGTCGGGAGAACCGGTTCCGGTTGAGGAAGCCTACAATTTCGACCACTTGATACAGATGCATTTGGAGGAATTTGACAAAAGTGGTAATAAAACCAGTGAGGGCGAATTCATTACTCATCTTAATCCCAACTCACAAAGTATGGCCTATCAAACAATTTCGGGTAATATAGGTGAACCCGGCCAGGGCATGTTTATCATTGATGCCAAAAACGGCGCCACCATCATTTTAAGTGAAGAAAATGGTGAAAAAACCGGTATTGTATATGGACTCGGGAGTTTCTTCGAATCAATGGGAGAAGCTTATGAAGAGGGTGAACCGGAAGAATCTCCTGAAGCATATCTTGCAAATGCGAATGTAAAAAAAACCGGCCGTTCCAAAACTATTGCAGGTTATAATTGCGAAGAATATGTTTTTTCCGATGAAGAGTCAGAATCGCATATATGGATTACAAAAGATCTGAAAATGAACACAAAAGACTTTTTCAGCACACTTTTTAAAACCAGTCTTTATTCGCACGGCATCCCCTGGGGTTATATGATGGAAGCATCAACCGATGACAAGAAAACCGGTGAAAAATCGACTATGCTGGTTACAAAAGTAGATGAGAAATCGAATGTAAAATTTGCCCTTGCTGATTATCAAATAACGAATTTTGGTTCGTTCCAGATGCCGGAAGAAGAAAATGAATCAGAAGGAACCAAATAGCAATGACCTGTAATCACCAAAAAAAGGTTGTCGAAATCCGGCAACCTTTTTTTGTAATTTATATAAATCCGAATGACAAAAATCTGTCACTCATTCGCTTTGTTAAATGTTGGAGTTGACCATTTAAAATCTCCTGTTCCGTTGGGAAAACGCGCATACGATTGCTCCAAAAGAGTTTCCGGATATTCCACCAAATCAATCATTTGCTGCTCAGGTGTCAGTAACACAACATTTTCACCATCGGCTGATAATTTGTAGTTGGTATGCAAGCCTGCCTGCAGTGAATCGCCATCGGCCCAAATAATTAAATAACCCTTTTTTTCAATAACAGTTCCTTCCGGAATTTTCCATTTCGTTAAATCTTTTTTACTGTCAGTAAGGTAAAATCCCGACACATCAATATCTTCATCCGATAAGTTGTACAATTCTATCCAGTCGTCAAACTCATCCGTCCTGATCAGAACCGTTCTGCGAATTTTTCGGTAAAAGTTCGTTAATCACGATATTCAGATTTTGATCCTCATCCACCGGTTCCAATTCATCGTTTTCTTTGTTGCAACTTATTGTTCCGGCAACCATCAAAATCATCAGTGCAAATCCAATCCTATTCATTTACAGTAAATTATTAAAGGTAATTTTAAAATTACGTTTGTTATTACAATCAAAAAGTTGTTGATTTTAAGCGCTGAAATTACAAATAATAAGTTGAAAACCCATATCGTCACCTTTCATGTTCCAGGCAAAACCAAAAGAACTGCTTCCGGGTAAACCGAAAACAGTTCTTTTATTCAATCAATGAAAATGCGGTTATTCTTTTAGTACCACGACCCAGTCTTTTTCGGCATCCGCCGGAGGATTACCTAAAGCTCTGGATTCCGCTTTGTTTAATAGATTTGATGCTTCCGTTTTGCAAATTACCCCCTTCACGCGGATTAAACCATTGCACTGAAAATGTTTTATTTCCGGCAAGTTCCAGTTGGGCATTTTTTGTTCCGGCCGGAAGATAAACCACATACAAATTCCCGGGATTTGCCAGGCACCAGGCACCTTCGGCTTTCACCAGCTCGTCGTGGTTTTGCATTTTGCGTAACGGAAGGTTGCCGATAAATTGTGTGGCAAGTTTCGACTGGTTCCACCAGTTTTCGCGGCTGCGGAAATCTTCGAGGTTTAAATCGTTGTGCGGATAACGGTAGCCGAAATACCATTCCACACCTGAACCGCCGCCCATCAATGCACCCCAAAGTACATAATGGCGAACAGTGTCATGACGGGCATCGTGTGAATCAGGCATTATTCCTTTCCAGGCAGGCCCAATTTCGTCAAGGTTAACCAGCCAGCTTTTATCCGCTTTTTCCGATTCACTCACCCACTTTTTGATCCGTTCGTGTACTTTTTGGGGGTTACCGATTTGCATTGAAGCTCCGTCAAGGTTCTCATATCCCAAAAACGGAGTAAGGTATTCATCCTGTTTCTCATCGTTTGAGTGAGTATGGACTACAACGATATTTGAATAAGGATTTGTGGCTTTCAGAAAATCAACCATCGCCACTTTTTGTTCGTGGGTCTGTCCCACCGGCGTCCATTCTGCAGGGCCGTTTTCTTCCCCGATATTCCATGTTACTGCCGGATGATGTCCAAAACGGGCAATCAACTCCCTCAAGTATAGTTTTCGCTGAACATCCGTATTACCTGCATCCAGTAGGTTTTCATTCTCCGTTTCCTGCAAAACAAAATGCTGCATCATTCCCAGCTGGTCCATGTAGTCAAAAACGATTTCCCATTGGTCAAGTTTACTGCAATCAAACCGATAACGTTCATTATGTTCAGTATATGGCCACACATCTTTTCCGTCACCCAAAATATTCATGGTCAACATGTAAACTGAATTTACTCCTTTTGAATCGAGGTAATTCAATGCTCCGATAATGCCTTTTCCTTTTCCTTCCTGCCATGTTGGATTACTTTTTTTCCAGTCCAGAATGTGCGTTTCATATTTATGAAGACTTTTCTTGGGATCAGCCTCCCCCTCGCGAACTGTAGATTTTAGGCTGAACCGTGACGTTTGGTCAAAATCAGTATATGCAAGAAAATTTTCCGGACTGTCAGCACCATTTTTTATCCAGATTTCTTCAGAATCCTGAAATACAAAATAACCGTTTCCGCCATTTATTATTCTCCCTTTTGCGCGGAAATCCTCCCCTTTTTTATCAGATTTGGCAACTTCGAAACTGCCATCCAGTCCATCCCATTGCGTTGGTTCTCCAAGGTCTTTCCCTTCCTTTACCACGATATCTTCACCTTTCCGGAATGATATTTTGTAGTTCCACGTTCCTGTTTTGTCAGGCCTGAAGCGCACGTTCCATGTATTTCCTTCGTCCGCTGATGTTTCAGCTGCATTTCCATCGGCAGCATAAAACCCAGGGACTACGTAAGTTTTATTTCCATTGGTAAAAGTAACATCCAGTTTGTAATCGAGAAATGGGTTTTCTTTTGCCCATTCGGAAGTTTCAGGGCCGTTAAGCACCAGTGTTACTTTATGCCACTGTTTCAGTTCTCCCTCCACCTGAACTGTATTTTCCTGTTGTTTCATCGAGGAAAACAGGATAAAAATTGATAGGATATACATCAGTTTTTGCATGATAAGCTATTTTCAAGTTAATTTTATAAATTTCTCAAATTCTGTAAATTTCTTTGTTTACCATTTTCATTAAGCCATTGTAATCTTCGGTTTTCATCATCTCCAGTATTTGTTCGTGGTTAAGCTGCGATGCCAATTTATATGCACCTCTTGTAACTTCTGAATGGCGATTGAAAAATTCAAGCACATCGAAAATGCGCGGTGAAGCATCGGTTGTAAAATATTTGTCGTAATTGTATTGCTGGGCCCAAAACATCATTTCGATGTAATGCAAAAAATGACGACTGGCGCCAACCAAATCCCAGTCTGCTTTTGTATCGTTATCATTAGTATGAATGTATGCATCATAGCCACTTTCGTAAATGAGTGACAACGCCTGAGCCGGATTTTCCTGGCTTTGCAGCGAATGTCCCATATCGATGGTTATACCGGTATTTTTACATTGCACATCTTTAAGCAGCAATAATCCTTTTGCTGTTGTATCAAGCTGGCAATGCACGCGTGTTTCAGAATATTTTGGTTCGATAAACAGGGGTATTTCAGGCAAATAATCGGCCGCTTCCCCAATGGTTTCCACCATGTAATTCCATGCCTTTTTGTAATTGATCTGGAATAATACATCGTAACCATCACTTAACGGACAGCAGGTTACATGCGGCGCTCCAACAGCTTTTGCGAAATCCTTTGCTTTTTTAATCATGGCAACAGCTCGGTCGCGAATTCCTTTGTCCGGCCGCGAAAGAGCACCCGGCACCCACTCCGTTTCTTTTTTAATATTAACATTGATGGCGGCAAATTCCAACCCGTATTTTTTCATCCACGACTTTGTTTCTTCCGGTTCGCCATTTTCATAAGGGAAAACCATTTCAACCCCTGAAAATCCTTCGATTTTTGAAACAAATGCTAATTTCTCTTCTGTTGTAACCGGCTTTTGATATTCGGAAAACCTATCCTGGGTTTTTCCTAAAAATCCGATAATAACTGCTTGTTTAATTTCTTGCATCTTATATAATTTAAGAGTATTTAAAATGAACTTATTTGAGTAAAAGTTTAATCTCGTCAGCCATTGTTTCCAAAAGAAGGCAACACGAGGTTGCACCTGCATCCAGTACTCCTCGTGAACGTTCGCCCAACCTGCTGGCTCTTCCAATTTTTGCTACCATATCTTTTGTTGAGTCCCTTCCTTCAATGGCTGCGTTTTTCATCGAATCCAATGCGGCATCAAATTCCTTACCGTCTTCTGTAGCTTTGCTAAAAGCTTCCACTGCCGGAGATAAGGTATCAACCAATGTTTTGTCGCCCGGTTTTGCAGGTGAAATTGCCTGAACAGAAATTAGCATCGCCTCCAGTGCTTTTGCAAAATCGGGAGCTGAAATTTCTTCCACACCATCCAACTCTTTTGAAAAGCCGCGAAACATTTTGCCGTATAACGGCCCCATGGAACCGCCTATTTTCATCATTAGAACTTTTGAGAGTACTTTTGCTGAATGCGCCAAATCGCCCGGATTTTCATCCAGTTCTTCGCGCGTCATCTGAAAACCTTTGTTCATGTTTATTCCATGATCACCGTCACCAATCTGGCCGTCAATATCACTCAGGTATTGTTTGTTTTCCTTGATAGCAATTATCATTTTATCGATAATCACCGCTCCTTCGCTATTTGTAAATGTTTTCATAGGTTTTACCTTTTCATCTTTTCATTAAAACCAATCCAAAATTTCGACGTTATTTCAAGCAGGTTTCGAAACAATGTACTTTTTACCGTTGAAACTGTCGTAACCCAATCGAATCACATTCATAATCGATGCACTTTTTTAGCTCGTCATCCAGTTTCATCAGCGTGCAGGTAATACCCGCCATTTCAAGGGAAGTAAAATAGTTGCCCACATACGAATGATAAATTTTGATTCCTTTTTCAGCAAGAATTTTTGCCACATCGTTGTAAACAATATACTGTTCCATAACCGGTGTTGAGCCTAGTCCTGAAATCAGCACCACCACTTCATCCTCTTTTTCGAATGGCAAATCAGGCAAAATGACATCGCAAAAACGTTGTGCAATTTTTGATGCGGGCTCCAGATCTGCAATTTCAATTCCGGGTTCGCCATGGTGGCCAATTCCAACTTCCATTTTTCCTTCTTCAATGTTAAAATTAGGATGACCCACTTCCGGAATTGTACAAGGAGAAAGGCCAATTCCCATGCTCCGGGTATTATCGATGGCTTTTTGCGCAACAGCGATTACCTCATCCAGATTGCCGCCCATTGCAGCTTTTGCACCTCCTACTTTCCACATCAAAATTTCGCCGGCAACACCACGGCGTTTATCTTCATCTCCTTTTGGCGCTGAAGGGACATCGTCGTTTGCCACTACTTTTTTCACTTCTATTCCATCATCTTCGGCTTCTTCCATCGCCATTTCCACGTTCATGTTGTCGCCTGCATAGTTACCATATAAAATTGCAACACCTTTCCCTCCGTCGGCAGCTTTTACGGCATCGTAAAACATTTGTGCTGGCGGCGATGAAAATATTTCGCCCACAGCAACAGCATCTACCATATTGCGGCCGACATAACCAATAAACGCAGGTTTATGCCCTGAACCACCTCCGGTTACTATTCCTACTTTTCCTTTTACAGGAGCATCTTTATATTTTACAACTCTTTCATTTTCTGTTGGACTCACCAAATCGGAATGCACTTTCACATAGGCTTCCAGCATTTCGTCCACCACCTTTGAAGGATCGTTTATAAACTTTTGCATTGTAAGTATTTTTATTTGTTGATGTTTTCATCTTTGGAAGGGTGAAACGATTTTTTTTCCAATTCGCGCATTTGCTGAACTTTAGGCGCTGATCCGCCACCCTGAAATTCGGATTCAAGCCAGGCATCTATAACTGTTTTGGCCAACTCTGGACCGATAACCCGCTCACCCATTGTAATAATCTGTGCATCGTTACTTTTTCGCAACCGTTCGGCAGAAAATACATCATGGCAGGTGCCGGCAAAAACACCTTCTACTTTATTGGCAATCATTGCCATACCCAGGCCTGTACCGCAGATACTGATTCCCCTGTCGTATTTTCCGGCAGCCACCTGTTTGGCCAGATTGAATCCTATTTCAGGATATAATGCATTTACTTTCGAGGCAGAATAATTGAGATCAGTAATATCGATTTTTTTACTTTTCAGGTGATCATACAGCACTTTTTTAAGGTTAACTGCCGCATCATCACAATCTATGCAAATTTTCATGCTTGTTTTACTTTAGAAATTAAAAATCATTATAAGTTAAAGAATTACCGTATAACATGGGGTAATTCTTTCTCCAAATATTTAAGGCTTTCTTCTACCCAATGATCCGGATTTTCTACAA
This sequence comes from uncultured Prolixibacteraceae bacterium, assembly GCA_963771595.1. Classification (GTDB taxonomy): domain Bacteria; phylum Bacteroidota; class Bacteroidia; order Bacteroidales; family Prolixibacteraceae; genus CAVYUC01. The sequence goes on from CAVYUC010000020.1 coordinate 113,297, forward strand.
AACCACCGCTGGCTTCGCTTCCCATTTCAATTCCGGCCACGCAAGGTTCACCTAATTTTTTACAATTTTCTTCAATTCCCAATTCAATGCATTTATCAACATACTGCCTGAAAGGAACTGCTCCGGTACCTAAAATACTGTTGGTATGTGCAAAACTTTCTGTTTCGCTCAAATGAACATGCAACATCCGGCTTTTCAGCTTTTCAAGTTGGGCAGGTTCTTCCCGGGTAATAACAAGATGACCTACATCAATATTCGGATAAACATTAGGTAAACCAATATCTTCAACTGCTTTAGCCAGCTTGTAGGTATTGTTGCAAATAAAATATACATGCGGGTCGAGTTCAATTCCGACCAGTAAATCCTTATCAAGACACCATTCGGCAAAACGGCCCACATTTTCTATCATATACAGCCACGACTGCTCGGGCGTAGTTCCGAGTTCATATAAACCACCGCCCCAGCAAACCAGTAACTGACGGCCACCAAGTTCCATCTGGTAATCGGCACAGGCTTTCATGTAATCGAAAACAGCATCCCTCTTTTTTGGATCGGGATGCGCAGAATCTTTGGTGGCAACCATTAACATTTGAGTGCTGTGAATTCCATTGTCTTTTACAATTTTCACAGCTTCTTTGCGCTGCATTTTACTCATGGTCAACGGATTTCCTTTTCGGATTCCGGCATATTCAATGTATTTAAATCCGTATTTCACTGCCGCCCGCAAAGATTCGTCAGGACCTTTGTTACCAACTTCGTAAACCAGTGTATTTAATGCTAATTTCATTTGCAAAATTTTAAAATCTTATCTTCCTTTTAATAATAATAATTTATGATACTTCCTGTTTGGGATTCATCATTAACCACATAATAATTGCAACAACCGACAAGGAAGCGGCAATATAAAAGAATGGAACATTACTACCTGTCCATTGAATTAAATACGGATAGGCGATAATTGTAACAAATGCACCTAAATTCCCTGCCATATTCATAGTTCCTGAAACGGCTCCGGCATTCTCTTTTCCAATATCGATACAAAATACCCAGGAGGGGCTCAATGTCATATCGGCACCAAAAACTGCAACCGATAAAAATATCACGGCCATTGTGCTGGAGTCAGAAAGTGTTACCATAATCATTCCGAATGCGGCAAGTGAAAAACCGATAATTGCCGGCAATTGCCTAGAAAGTTTTATTCCTTTTGTGCGGTAAATGAAATCGACCAAAACACCGCCAAACCAGTTTCCGATGGCGCCTGCAATTAACGGAACGGAACTGTAAAATCCGGCTTCAATGGATGAAAGCAGAAACCGCTCTTTGATAAATGGGAACATCCAGGTAAGTGTAAAGTAAAAGGTAAAATTACTGCAGATGTACTGAATCATTGTAAACCAAACATTGCCAGATTTTATTATCCTGCTGAATGGAACCGTGAGCGATTTAATCTCTTTTTGCTGTCTGTTTTCCAGGATGTAATCTTTTTCAGAGGCACCTAAAGTGTTAGATTCTTCCGGTGTATTTTTAAAGAGAAAGAACCATAAAACTCCGTATAAAATTCCAAATCCTCCAAAAATAAGAAAAGAATGCCGCCAGCCTACTTCAGAAATCATCCAGGCCACAAGCGGCAAAGCAAAAGCTGCTCCAATACGTGAACCTGAAAAGTTGATTCCCTGCACAACCCCCCGCTCTTTTATCGGAAACCAATTGTATACTACCTTTGATAAAGCGGGAAATGCACCAGCCTCGCCGGCACCAAAAAAAAATCGGATAACCAGCATCGAAATAAAGCTCCATGCAGCCCCTGTCAATGCGGTTAATACAGACCATATCATAACTATTCCGCTGATTACTCCACGTGGACCAAACTTGTCAGCCAATTTGCCGGCAGGAACCTGAAACAAGGCATAACCAAGTGTAAATATGGCCATCACCCAACCAAAATCTGTAAGACCAAAACCAAGGTCGCTGCTAATTTGATCTTTGGCTGCTGAAATACAGGCCCTGTCGATGTACAATAAAACGGTTAATAAAAATGTGCTGAATACAAGCAGAAAACGAATTGGTACAATGGTTTTTTTCTTCATTTTGGTTTAGGCTCCGATTATTTTGCTGCTGTAACTTTATTATTTTCTAATTTGTCAACCAGCCTGTTACACGATCCGGCAATAAATTATTCAGATATTGTCAATTTATCAATCGGAGTAAGTTCCAGTTTTCTAAATTCCACTTCTGAACCTTCGGCCTGAACTGCAATATGTCCTTTTGTGGCAGTGCAATTGTAACCGAAATTTACAAGGTCGCCATTCACCCATACTTTGATTGAATCGGCAACACATTCTATTTTCATTGTATTCCATTCGCCTACCGGGTTTTCTGAATCGTCGGTTAGGTTAATAATTCTGCGCCCTTTTCCTTCGGTTATCCCCCACTCTTCTTTCGGTCCGCGACGTTCTTCCATATCCGGAACCGTAATATCCTCCACAATACACCAAAAATCTCCGGCATTTTCATGCATCATTTGTACTTCGAGCGATTTTGGAAACATCTCGTACAATGCACGTGGTGTAGATGCATGCACAAGAATTCCGCAATTGCCAGGTTCTCCGGCAAAACGATATTCCGCTACCAGCCGGTAATCCTGATAAACCGAGTCGGTAATTAAATGTCCGGGAGGTGTGCCTAAACTAACCAGCATACTGTCTCTTACAATAAAGGGATTGATGGTATCCGGATTTTCATCCAAAGCAGGTACATCGGCATGCCATCCGGTTAAATCTTCTCCGTTAAAAAGTTGTATGTTTTCAGGTTTCTTTTCCGAATTACAGGAAAGTATCGTTGAAGACACGATAATAATATAAATCAGCTTTTTCATTTTTGCGGTTTTTAGTTTTTTTTTCTGAATTACCTTGTTATTTCAATTGTTCTTTTGCCCATTTAATATATTGTTCCCAGTCGTATTCTTTTACATCGTGGCCGCCGGTGCGGATATGATAAGCCACAGTATTCAGAATGGGCTGGTTTACCTTTGGCATTATATCGGAAGGAATTCCTTCTTTCCCATACAGTTCGTATACGGGAGTTGCATAATAAGCCGAAAGAAATTCACCCTTCGGATCGGCCCAGGTATCTTCTTCGGCACTGGCAACGTACAATGGACGCGGAGCAATAAGTGCCAGCAATTCGTGCTGATCCACGGGAAGTGCTTCTTCATTGTTGTTGTATTCATTAAAATTATCGGCAAACCAATGTGGAAAAACGTTGTTAATCCGGCCAACAGTTTCCCCTATTTTTCGTTTTGAAAGTGCAGCGCCTCCACAACCCGAATCATTTGAAATTACGGCAGCAAAACGCTGGTCGTTTGCTCCGGCCCATAATGAAGTTTTTCCCAAACGCGAATGTCCAAAAACAACAACTTTTGTTTCATCAACCTGTGCATCCTGCTCAAGGTAATCAAGGGCGCGGCTCAGTCCCCACGACCAGGCAGCAATTGAACCCCATTCATCTGCTGCCGGCTTTTTCTGACCATCATCGTAAAGCAGCGGATGTACTCCATCAGTAAAATCATCCCGATCCGGATCAACTTCGCCGTAATAAATGGTTAGCAAACCGAAACCATTATCAAGCATTTTTTCGATGGCCCAGCGGCTGGTGCGTACCCCACGCGATTGTTCTGTCAACTGGTTGTTAATGATGCCAAACGATTCATTGTTCAACGTCCAGGCATCGGAAATAATCACATGGACATCTTCAGTTATGGTATGATTTCCATAAAAATTGTACCCTAGGAATACCGGCGCTTTTTGCACATTTCTAGGTAGATAAATTAACAACGTAAAATCAAGTGCCTTTCCGTTTTTTTCGAATGAAAGTTCCACTTGTTTCCGCACCGCTTTGCCACCATAAGCTTCGCCCTGCTCCAATATCTTAACCGATGAAACTTTTAATTTACCCGGAATTTTGCCATAAACATTAGTGGCAAAAAAATCCAGCAACTCCGGACGGCGTTTCTTTTCCCATTGCTTTGAATTTTTAATGGCCTTCCCTTTAAAGGTTATCAGTGGATCAGGAATTTGAAATTCTGGCATTTTACTTTCATCATAATTGGGTTCAAACTGGGCAATAGCAAATTGCGCGAACAATGCAAGCATAATTAAAAGGTTTATTTTTTTCATCTTCAGATGGTTTGATTATTTATTATTTCACTTCCGGTAACACAGATGGTCTCAGATTAGATTTACAGTTACCCTTCTGAATAAATCTGCGGTTAAATTTTAAGCGCGTTTCAAATGTAAAAAATTTTAAACTGAAAAGCATAAGAAAAGGCTGCATTCCATAAACAGAAATACAGCCTTTGTATTCATAGTATTAAAAGTTGCTGTTGTTAAACAGCTTAGTATTTCATCAGCAAATTAAGCAGTTTTCTATCGAGTTTGTGCCCGTGCCAATTTTCATAATCCACATCGCTGCGGCCTGAATCAAGTATTCCAAAATCGCCTCTGAAATTCCACAGTGCATAACCAATTCCATGTTCGGTAAGAACATCGAGCACGTCGCCAAACCAGGCAAGAAATACTTCGTGTGGTGTTTCCTTCCAGCAACCACATTCGCCGCAATGCACACCAACCCCTTTTTTCACGGCATCAATCCATGGGGCATAAAATTCGACCAGGCTCTGGCGGTTGAATTTCTGACCGTCAATGGTACCCGGCCAGACCGGCTTGGGTGCGTCATCCGGATTTTTAAATACCCACGGTGCCCGGTAATGCGAAATATAATGCGGAAAATATCCACGGCAACTTTGGCCAATTTCCAAATCAAAAATTTCAGGAATTACTTTACTTCCCACATCGTTTCCATCGGCAATTATGCGGTGATTGGGATTACCTTCACGAATAGCTTCCATGGCTTTTTTAGCCACTTCGCGATACAATTCACCAGGAATCGGTCCCCGCTGCGAGTACTGATCGTTCATATCCTCGCGGGTGCAGGGTTCGTTTACCAAATCGAAGCTAACTTGTTGCGGAGTTTTATTTGAGAAACGTTTCCCCCACATTCCCCAGTGCGCATAAAACGCTTCCTGTGCTTCTTTATCCTGCCAAAGATTATACGGCTCATTGAAACCAGCATTTACACAAAATCCGGGTGCCCTGTGCAGATTCAAACTCAAATGTAACCCGTGTTTATTGGCTTTGTCCACCAAATCCTCAATATCATCAATCACACTTTCGTCAAAATTCAGCACTTCTTTGGGTGTGATTGGTTTGGAATGATCAAATTTTACATAACGCGGATAAGCCATTGGAAGACGCACAAAATCAAAACCCCAGTCGGCCATCCACTTCAGATCATCTTCAGTTGTTCGTGCCCTGTCATTTCCGGAAGTGGGAGAAAAATAATCGAGAAGGTTAAATCCTTTCCAGCGGGGCAATTTGTTTTTTGTTTGATCAAAAATATACCCAGCTGATGCTTGTCCGGCAATACCAACACCAGTTGCAGCAAATCCGGTGGTTTTAATAAAATTTCTTCTTTTCATTTAATACAGGTTTATTGGAATGGGGTTAAAGATACACTTTCACAATAAAAATGCAAACCGGAAGATTACATTTGCAGGAATTAAAATCCAGACACAGGGATTGAAAATCTCCTTCAACACAAGCAGAAATTTCATCTTGAAAGTGTTTCTGAAATTTTCACAGACAGAAATTTCATGTTGGGCGGAAGTAACAGGAATTTCGGATTACCTTGTATTAACCAGCATGGCAAGTGATCGTGGTTGTATTTCGAATGTATCCTGAATAATACCGTTTATTTCGGAACCATTTACCTTGTCGGTATCAACAATCACTTTCCAATCGGGGCTGAAACCTGCGTAAGGCAATGTAAATGTCACCGGTTCCCAATAGCTGTTTACGAGTATCAACAGAATTTCCTGTTTCAGGCCTTCGCCAAATTCATCGGTTTCTCCCATTAACTCACCATTTAGCAACATACCCATACATCGAATATAACTTGTATCCCATTCTTCCTGGCTCATATCCATACCGTCGGTATTCACCCATCGGATATCGTTAATTCCTTCGCCCTGAATTCTCCTGTTTTTAAAGTAACGCCGCGGATGTAAAATCGGATGTTCATTTCGGATAGCAATCATTTTTTTCGTGAATTCGAAAAGTTTTTGTTGATTTTCATTCCAGTTCCAATTCATCCATGCCAATTCATTATCCTGGCAATATACATTGTTATTTCCCTTTTGGGTGCGGCCATATTCGTCGCCATGACTAATCATTGGAACACCCTGGCTCAGTAGAAGGGTGCCAATAAAGTTTCTTTTGCGTTTTTCCCTTAATTCAATGATTTCCGCATGTTCGGTATCGCCCTCAACCCCGCTGTTCCAGCTGTTATTGTTGTCTTCGCCATCCTGGTTGTTTTCCTTGTTTTCTTCGTTATGCTTTTCGTTGTAACTGACTAAATCGTGCAGGGTAAATCCGTCATGCGCAGTTATAAAGTTTATACTCGACGACGGTCGTTTTCCATTGTCTTCATACAAATCGCTGCTGCCGCTCAAACGGTACGCCAGCTCACTCACCTGGCTTTCGTCGCTGCGCCAGAACTTACGAACTGAATCACGGTATTTACCATTCCATTCGGCCCAAAGCACCGGGAAACCACCAACCTGATAACCGCCTTCCCCCAAATCCCAGGGTTCTGCAATCAGTTTTAGCTGGGAAATAATCGGGTCCTGATGAATGGTATCCAAAAATGTGGAAAGCCGGCCAACATCGTACAAACCACGTGCGAGGGTGCTTGCAAGATCAAAACGGAAACCATCCACCTGCATATCGGTAGCCCAGTAACGCAAGCTGTCCATTACCAGTTGCAATGTTCGGCTGCTTAGCATGTTTAAGGTATTTCCGGTTCCGGTATAGTCCGTATAATACAATGGTTTATCTCCTTCCAATCGGTAATAATGATGATTATCGATACCCCGAAAAGACAGTGACGGGCCAAGGTGATTTCCTTCGGCTGTATGATTGTACACCACATCCAGAATTACTTCAATTCCGGCACGGTGGTAGGCTTTTACCATTTCTTTAAATTCAGTTACCTGCCCTCCGAAAGGGCCGTTGACACTGTATTCGGCATGCGGCGCAAAGTAACCAATTGAATTGTACCCCCAATAGTTGGTAAGGCCTTGATCAATCAAAAACTTGTTATGTGCAAAATGATGAATAGGCATTAGTTCAATGGTGGTAATACCCAATTCTTTAAAATAGTCAATTATTACCGGATTAGCCAAACCTTTGTATGTTCCGCGTTCTTCTTCAGGGATACCCGGATGTTGCGCGGTAAATCCTTTTACATGCAGTTCGTAGATAATTGAATTGTGCATGGGAATATTAGGTTTCTTCACCTCTTCCCAATCGAAATAGTTATCAATAACCATCGACTTTGCAATGTCACATGCGCTGTCGCGGCTGTTTTTAGTGAATTTTGTTTTTTTACCCTCTTCCTGCAAAATATAATCAAACATGCTGTCGCTTACCTGCACCCGTCCGGCAATTGCCTTGGCGTAAGGATCCACGAGTAACTTGTGCGGATTGTACCGAAAACCTTTTTTAGGCCGGTACTTTCCAAAAATCCGATATCCATAAAGCTGCCCGGGTTTCATTCCCGGAAAATAGGCATGCCAGACATAATCGGTTACTTCGGTAAAATTGATGCGTGTATATTCCCGCTTATCTTCGGGATGATGAAAAAGACACAACTGCACACCGGTTGCATTTTCACTGAATATTGCAAAATTTACACCTTCACCATCGTAAGTTGCACCCAAAGGATACGGTTTGCCTGCAAAAACTTTCTCTTCGTACCGGGAGATTTTAGAATATGTTGTTTCCATATTGATAAGAAATTCAATTTATTCAATTAATTACAATTGTTCATTCGGAGCCTATGTATTTGAAAAACTGTGCCAATTATAAAATTCAAACAATCGAAGTTGTTCGTTGTTGATGAAATAGAGTAAATAACCCAGTTGTAATTCCCGGTTTAAAAGAATTACAGCATCACTTAAATACTGATTATTAGATTATATAAATGATATACAAGACGATATTTCCAAAAGTTTCGGGTGGCAATACCTGGGATTTTACTATTTGGGCTCCAAAGGCCAAAAACATGCATCTGGTTGCTGACCGGCAAAAACATGAAATGCAAAAGCAGGAATTCGGTTACTGGAAAGTTACACTTGACAATATTCAACCCGGAACCCGTTACAAATATCAGATCAACAATGCTGAAAGTTTCCCGGACCCCGCCTCGCTTTCGCAACCCGAAAGTGTTCATGAAGCCTCTGAAGTTATAGATTTGAACGATTTTGAATGGACAGATTCCCACTGGAAAAATATTCCACTTCATGATATGATTCAGTATGAACTTCATACCGGCACTTTCTCACAAGAGGGTAATTTCAACGGAATTGTTTCAAAACTGGATTATCTGAAAGATTTGGGCATTAACACAATTGAACTGCTGCCGGTGGCACAGTTCAGCGGCAACCGAAATTGGGGTTACGATGGTGTTTATCCTTTTGCGGTGCAAAATTCCTATGGCGGTGCCAGGCAATTAATGAACCTGGTGAACGAATGTCATAAAAAAGAGATTGCTGTAATTTTGGATGTAGTGTACAACCATTTTGGTCCGGAGGGCAATTATGTGGGGAATTTCGGCCACTACTTTACGGGAAAATATTCCACACCGTGGGGGCAGCCAATCAATTTTGACGGCCCTTATTCCGACGGTGTCAGAAATTATTTTATCCAAAATGCATTGATGTGGTGCCGCGATTTTCATATCGACGGATTGCGGCTGGATGCTGTACATGCAATTTTCGATTTCAGCGCAAAACATATTATGCAGGAACTGGCAGAAAAGTTGAAAGAGCTGAGTTTATTAACGAACCGGAAACATTATTTAATTGCAGAGTCGCATCTTAATGATATCCGGTATATTTCTCCGGTTTCTGAAGGTGGTTATGGCCTGGATGCCCAATGGTCCGACGATTTCCATCATTCTGTTCATACGCTGGTCACCGGCGAAAAAAAGGGGTATTATCTGGATTTTGGTCAACCATGGCAACTTTCAAAATCTTTTAAAGACGCTTTTGTTTATGATGGTCGTTATTCGGAATACCGGAAGAAAACATACGGCAATTCTACAGCGAATGTTTCGGGCGAAAAATTCGTAATATTCAATCAGAATCACGATCAGATTGGAAACCGTTTAATGGGCGAACGGCTTATTTCGCTGACCAGTTTCGAAACTGCCAAGGTAATTGCAGGCGCAATGTTTGCAGCACCCAATATACCGATGTTGTTTATGGGTGAAGAATATGGCGAACGAAATCCTTTTTACTATTTCGTAAGTCATCTCGATCCGAATCTGAACAGACTGGTTCGCGAAGGAAGGAAAAATGAATTTAAAGATTTTTACTCCGATACCGGCAATGCAAAAGATCCGGATTCTTCGGAAACATTCGAAGAATCAAAACTGTCGTGGAATATTGAAACCGACAAAGAGAAAAAGGGAATGCTGGAATTCTACCGCGAATTGATCCGGCTTCGCAAAGATCATCCGGTATTTAAATTTCCGGACAAAAACAATCTGCGGGTTACAGAAAAAGGCAAACTGTTTTGCCTGGAAAGATGGCAGCGCGAAAACAGACTGCTGGTAGTTATGAATTTTGAAGATGAGGATAAAATTATTGCACTGCCATCGGTGGCTGCTATAACAATGAAAAAAATCCTCGATTCAACCGATGTCCGATGGAACGGCCAGGGCGAAACCTCGCCGATATCGGTTCTCCCCGGAGACGAAATTACGGTCCGGAAAAAATCAATTGTAATGTATTCAAATTAAAAATATGAGTCAGCAACGAGTTTTTATTGAAAATATAAAGCCGCAGGTTAATTGTGGTGAATTTCCTGTTAAAAGAGTTATAAACGATAAACTTAAGGTAACTGCCGATATTTATTGTGACAGCCATGATGTGCTGAGCGCTGAAGTGCTTTTTAAATATCAGGACGATGAAAAGTGGCAGTCGGTAGAAATGGAACACGTAATAAACGACAGATGGAAAGCGGAATTTGGTTTGTTTTCCATAGGTTCATATTTCTACACGGTAACTGCCTGGATCGATCATTTTAGATCGTGGCACCGCGACATACTCAAGAAAATTGAGGCTTCGGTGGATTATAACGTCGATTTAAAAATTGGAGCGCTGATTATAAAAGAGGTACTTGATACGCATAATGACATCGAAGAAAAGGATGAAAAATACCTTCAGAAAGTTGTAGGTAAGTTTACCTCCGATGAACGTGCAATTGAAAATAAAATTGAACCGCTACTAAGCAAAAAGCTTTATCAGACAATGATAAAGTATCCGGTTAAAAAACACGTAACAAATTTCGAAAAAAGTTATGAAGTAAATGTTGAACGGAAAAAAGCAAATTTCAGCACCTGGTACGAAGTATTTCCGCGGTCGTTAGGCGATGGTGAAAAACATGGGACTTTTAAAGATACAATCAATTTTCTGCCGTATGTTGCCGAAATGGGATTTGATGTGCTTTATCTGCCACCAATTCATCCCATTGGCGAAACCAAACGGAAAGGAAAAAATAACAGCGTAACAGCAAAGCCGGGAGAACCCGGTTCTCCCTGGGCAATCGGGAGCAAAGACGGAGGACATAAATCGGTACATCCAGAACTGGGAACTATTGAGGATTTCCAGGAACTAATTCACAAAGCTTATGAAACGGGAATTGAAATTGCCATGGATATTGCTTTTCAATGTTCTCCCGATCATCCGTATGTAAAGGAACATCCGCAGTGGTTCAGGCACCGCCCCGACGGAACGCTGCAATATGCGGAGAATCCTCCTAAAAAGTACGAAGATATTTACCCGCTCAATTTTGAAACCGACGACTGGCAAAATCTTTGGAATGAATTGAAAAGCGTCTTTTTGTTCTGGATTGAAAAGGGAGTGAAAATTTTCAGGGTCGACAACCCGCACACAAAATCGTTTTATTTCTGGGGTTGGGCGATAAAAGAAATCAAAAAGGAACATCCCGATGTGATTTTTCTGGCAGAAGCGTTTACACGGCCAAAAGTAATGTATAATCTGGCAAAACAGGGATTTACACAATCGTACACCTATTTTACCTGGCGGAATACAAAATATGATTTGGTGACTTACTGCAACGAACTGGTAAATACCGATGCAGGAGAATTTTTCAGGCCAAATTTCTGGCCGAATACTCCCGATATTCTGCCCGAATTCCTTCAGATAACCAACCGCACCGGTTTCATTCAGCGCGTTATGCTGGCGGCAACATTAAGCTCAAATTACGGAATTTACGGCCCGGCATTCGAACTCATGGAAAATGAGCCAACACATCCGGGAAAAGAAGAATACCTGAATTCGGAAAAATATGAAATTAAAAACTGGAATTTTGATGATTCAAAAAATCTGAAAAAAATAATCACACGAATTAACACCATCCGGAAAGAAAACCCGGCCCTTCAAAATACCCATTCGTTAAAATTTCACGAAATTGATAACGAAGCGCTGGTATGTTTCAGTAAAACCTCGGATGATTTAAGCAATATAATATTGGTTGTTGTCAGCCTCGATCCGTATCACACTCATTCGGGATGGCTGTATTTACCCCTCAAGGATTTTGAAATGGAAGAACATGTCCCTTACCAGGTGCACGATTTAATAAGCGGCTCCTACTTTCTTTGGAACGGCGAACACAATTATGTTGAAATCAATCCGGGAGTGATGCCGGCACACATTTTTAGCGTAAGAAGAAAAGTCCGTTCCGAAAGAGATTTTGATTATTTTATGTAAAACAGTAAACCATGCAAAAAAGTGATTCAAAAAATTGGTACAAAGATGCCATAATTTACCAGGCACATGTTCGATCTTTTAAAGACAGTAACGGCGATGGAATCGGCGATTTTAACGGTTTTATCCAAAAACTTGATTATCTAAAGTCGCTGGGTGTTACAGCCATTTGGATTTTACCATTTTATAAATCGCCGTTAAAAGACGGCGGATATGATATTTCCGATTTTACCGGCATCAACAGCGATTATGGTTCGATGGCCGATTTTAAACGTTACATCCGCGAGGCGCACAAACGAGGATTACGGGTGATAACTGAAATGGTGCTCAACCATACTTCAAGCGAGCATAAATGGTTCGAACGCGCACGCCGGGCAAAACCGGGAAGCGCATACCGCGATTTTTACGTGTGGAACGATTCAACGGATAAATACAACGATGCACGTATAATTTTCCAGGATTTTGAAATCTCCAACTGGTCGTGGGACCCGGTGGCAAAAGCATATTACTGGCACCGCTTTTATTCGCACCAGCCCGATTTAAATTTTGATAATCCAAGTGTACACAATGCTGTAATTAAAGTACTTGATTTCTGGTTCAAAATTGGAGTGGATGGATTGCGGCTGGATGCTGTACCATATTTATACGAGCGTGAAGGCACTAACTGCGAAAACCTGCCGGAAACGCATCAGTTCCTGAAAAAGCTTCGAAAACATATTGATGACAATTATGAGGATAAAATGCTTCTGGCCGAAGCCAATCAGTGGCCCGAAGATTCATCAGAATATTTTGGAAAAGGGGACGAATGCCATATGGCTTTTCATTTTCCGCTGATGCCGAGATTGTACATGTCGATGAGAATGGAAGATCGCTTTCCGCTGATTGATATTTTGGAACAAACACCACAGATTCCCGAAAACTGCCAGTGGGCCATTTTTCTGCGAAACCACGATGAGCTGACGCTGGAAATGGTTACCGATGAAGAGCGCGATTACATGTATAAATCTTTTGCTAAAAACCCAAAACAGCGTATAAATCTGGGAATCAGAAGAAGGCTTGCGCCATTGCTGGATAACGACCGGAAGAATATTGAACTGATGAATATCCTGTTGTTTTCATTGCCCGGAACCCCGATAGTTTATTATGGTGACGAAATTGGAATGGGCGACAACTACTATCTTGGCGATCGTGATGGTGTGCGGACGCCCATGCAATGGTCCGCCGACAGAAATGCAGGATTTTCGACAGCCGAACCACAGCGACTGTTTTTACCGGTAATCTTTAACCACGATTACCATTACGAATCCATAAATGTTGAAAACCATGAAAAAAATCCAACTTCGCTGTTGTGGTGGATGCGCCGGATAATTGCCAAACGCAAGCAGTACAAGGCTTTTAGCCGCGGCGACATAAAATTTATTGACACCAATAATTCAAAAATCCTTGCTTTTATCCGGAGCTTTGAAGAGGAACAAATACTGGTAATCATCAACTTATCACGCTACTCGCAACAGGCCGAACTCGATTTATCTGAATTTGCCGGTTACACTCCAACCGAAGTTTTTAGCCGTAACAGGTTTGCTCCGATTGGCAAAAATCATTACATGTTTCCACTGCAGTTTAAAAACTATTTCTGGTTCGAACTTACCAAACCTGAGGAAGTAGAAAGTGAATTAATCCTGCAGGATTCGCAATTATCGGTTTCCTCAAAAGAGTGGAACCAAATGAAGGAATCAACAATTGTTTCGATGGAAAAAATCCTTCTGAATTACGTTCAGAAAAACAGGTGGTTCAGGGGAAAAGCGAAAAAGATGAGCGGCATTGAAATTAAGCATGCCTTTCCAATGTCAACCGGAGTTATTAATTCGTACCTGCTTATTGTTGTTACAAAATATGTTGAAGGCAAGGATGAGGATTATATCATTCCGCTTTCACTGGTTACCGGCGATGCAATTTCGGATATAAAATACAAGCATCCCGAAGCCCAGGTTGCACATGTTGACATTGACGGACATGAAGGTTTGATTTATGATGGTTCGTATAATAAAGATGTCAGGGATCTGTTTTTTCAGCTGATGCTGACAAAAGGGAAAGTGAAGTATAAAGATGCTTCGCTGAATGGAATCACAGGAAAGAAAACGGGTTCAAAAGTAAATAAAGATGAACTTCCGCTTGCATCACGAGTGTTGCTGGCAGAACAATCAAATACTTCTATTCTCTACGACAGCCGGTTTTTCTTTAAAATGTACCGCAGCCCGGAAGAGGGAAACAACCCCGAACTGGAAATCATTAAAACATTAACAGAAAATACCGGATTCAGAAACTTCCCTACTTTTGCCGGTGCACTGGAATATCAGAAAAATGATGCTGGCAGCACTGCAATCGGTATTCTTGTGGATTTTGTTCAGAATGAAGGAAATGCATGGGATTTTACACAAACTTCAATCGATCATTATTTCGACAGAATAATTGAAGACAAGGAAATTCTGAATATCAGCAAAACCTCAGGTTCTTCCGATATTATTAATGTGGTTGGTCCTGAAAATATGAACGAATTGCTTGGTCCGTTCTTTATTGAAATGGTTACATTGCTTGCCCGGCGCACTGCCGAAATGCACATGGCGCTTGCTTCGGTAAAAAGCAAAAAGGATTTCGCACCCGAGCCCTTCTCACTGCTTTATCAAAAGTCGCTTTACCAGTCGTTCCGGACACTGATAAAACGCACGATAAACCAGATGAAATCTTCTAAAAAGAAACTAAATGAAGAGCAGCAGGATTTAATTGAAGACATCATCAAAAACGAAAGTCTGTTATTGTCGACAATAAAATACACGCTGGAAAAAAAGAAAATCCATACTTCCAAAATCAGGGTACACGGTGATTACCATTTGGGACAGGTACTTTTTACCGGGAAAGATTTCATGATAATTGATTTTGAAGGTGAACCTACACGCTCACTTACTGCCCGTAAATTAAAATACTGCCCGTTTAAAGATGTTGCCGGAATGCTGCGCTCGTTTCATTATGCTATATACATGGGCCAGCTCGAAAACAAATCGAAAATACCTGAAAGTGCCGATTTGTTGCAGCCCTGGCTTGAAGCATGGTACGAAACTGTTCATGAAACTTTTATTAACAGTTATTTGGAAACAGCAAAAAACGCTTCTTTCATTCCCGATGAAAAACGGCAGATAAACGATTTGCTTTCGGTTTATACAATTGAAAAAGCAATTTATGAGGCAGATTATGAATTTAATAACCGCCCCGACTGGTTGCACATTCCGCTTAACGGATTAAAAAAGATTTTAAATGATTTGGTAGAAGAAAGAGAATAAAGTCAGCAAACACAATAAAAAACAAAATATGAATGCGAAACAAAATAAATCGAACACAACAAAAAAAGAATCAACAGCTGCAAAAAAGAAAACCACTGCTGCCGGCGCTAAAAAAGCAACAACCGCTAAAAAAACAGTAACTAAAAGTAAAAAAGCAGCTGCTCCGCGAAAACTGGCAGCAACAAGAAAAACAAAGGCCGAAGAAGTGAAGGCACCTGTTGCTCCGGCTCCCGAAACCAAATCGAACGTTCAAAATCCTTCTGAAATTATTTCAGATTATGATATTTATCTTTTCCGCGAGGGAAAACATTTCACCTTGTACAACAAACTGGGAGCGCACGTTACCGAACAAAACGGAACACGGGGAACCTTTTTTGCAGTTTGGGCGCCCAATGCAAAATCAGTTTCAGTAATTGGTAATTTTAATGGCTGGTTAAAAGACAGCAATCGCCTGGAAGTCCGCAGCGATGGTTCCGGAATCTGGCAGGGTTTTATCCCCGGAATTGAAAAAGGCGAAGCATACAAATATTTCATCACCTCGCAGTTTAATGATTATTCGGTTGAAAAGGCCGACCCGGTTGGGAGTTACAGCGAGCAGCCTCCAAAAACGGCTTCAATAGTCTGGGAATATAATTACAACTGGAACGATTCGGAATGGATGAAAAAGCGAAAAGAAAAAAATGCACTTGAAAGTCCGTATTCTGTTTACGAAGTACATCTCGAATCGTGGCGAAGAAAACCCGAAGAAGGCAACCGCCCGCTGACATATGCCGAACTTGCTGAACAACTTGCCGCTTATGTAAAAGAAATGGGCTACACCCACATCGAACTGATGCCGGTGACTGAATACCCGTTTTCGGGTTCGTGGGGTTACCAGGTAACCGGATTTTTTGCACCAACCAGCCGTTTCGGAAATCCCGATGAATTCATGTACTTTATTGATTACCTGCACCAAAATGATATTGGCGTAATCATGGACTGGGTGCCGTCGCATTTTCCGGGAGATTTGCATGGCCTTCATTTTTTCGATGGCACGTATCTTTACGAACATGAAGATCCGCGAAAGGGATACCACCCCGACTGGAACAGCTATATTTTTAACTACGGACGAAATGAAATCCGCAATTTCCTGATCAGCAGCGCCCACAGCTGGATGGAACGGTTTCACATTGACGGAATCCGTGTGGACGCAGTGGCATCGATGCTTTACCTTGATTACTCGCGAAAGGAAGGCGAATGGATTCCGAACGAGCATGGCGGCCGCGAAAATCTGGAAGCTATCCGGTTTATGCAGGATTTAAATGAATCGTTGTATGTAAAATTTCCAGATGTACAAACTATTGCCGAAGAATCTACAGCCTGGCCAATGGTTACCCGCCCGGTTTATACAGGTGGGCTGGGTTTTGGAATGAAATGGAATATGGGTTGGATGCATGATACACTGGGTTATTTTTCGCATGAACCCATTCATCGCAGCTACCACCACAACCAAATGACATTCAGCATCATGTACGCCTTCAACGAAAATTTCATGCTTTCGCTTTCACACGATGAGGTGGTGCACGGCAAAGGAAGCCTCATCAATAAAATGCCCGGCGACAACTGGCAGAAATTTGCCAACCTGCGGACATTGTTTGGTTTTATGTTCGCCCATCCGGGCAAGAAACTGCATTTTATGGGAATGGAAATCGGCCAGTGGAATGAATGGAACCACCAAACCAGCCTCGATTGGCACCTGCTTGATGACGATTTTCACAAAGGACTGCAGTTCTTTATGAAGGATTTAAACAGCGTGTACAAACGTTATCCGGCTCTTTATGAAAATGATTTTACGGAAGCCGGCTTTAAATGGATTGACGCCAACGATGCACCAAATTCAACATTGAGTTTTATGCGGTTTGATAAAGAGAAAGAACAGGTAGTTATTGTGGTTGCCAATTTTACACCAATACCAAGGCACAACTACCGCATAGGCGTTCCGAAAGATGCAAAATGGAATGAAATTTTAAACAGCGATGCCGTTCAGTATGGCGGCGGAGGCATGGGTAATTTTGGAGGTGTTGCTGCAAATCCGGTTCCCTATCATGGAGAAGATCAATCTATCAATATTTTGATTCCGCCCCTGGGAATTGTAATGTTTGCAACGGAATAACCACTACCTCCCGGTTTCTTTTAAGAGACCGGGCGCAAATATAAAAATTATGACAACTTTTAATCCCGTTTCAACATACCGGTTACAGTTTAATAAGGATTTTAAACTGAAAGATGCAGAACTGATTGTACCTTATTTGGCAAAATCGGGAATTAAAACGATTTATGCATCTCCCATCTTTCATGCGGTAAAAGGCAGTATGCATGGATATGATGTTACCAATCCGCTGAAACTGAACCCGGAAATCGGAACTGCTGCGGATTTTGAAAATCTCATTGAAAAAATCCACGAATACGAAATTGGCTGGATTCAGGATATTGTGCCGAACCATATGGCTTTTTCAACTGAAAACCCCTGGATTTACGATGTGCTTGAAAAAGGAAAAAAATCGCCGTACTACGGATTCTTTGATATTATCGAAAACCATTCGGACAAAAATGTGAATAAGCGCCTGATGCTGCCGTTTTTTGGTAAGCCGCTGGAAGCGCTTATCAACGACAGGGAATTATCATTCAGTTTTGGCGAAGAAGGATTTCAAACTGAATTATTTCGATAATCATTATCCGGTTTCAGTTCCTGCATATCGCGAATTGCTAAAACCGGTTGCAGAAAGGGAAATCCCGGAAGAAATTGCTTCATTTTTAAAGGATGAAGATCTTTTTAAGGATTTTGAAAAAAAGCGCAGTTTGTTGTTTAGCGATTATTCGGGCTCACCCGAAACGGCAAATTACATCAATGAGTGCCTGGCAGCCGCTAATAACCGGCACGAAAAAATGAAGGCTGTAATTGATGAACTTTATTATTATCCCTCGTTTTGGAAAGATACGGAAGCCAAAATCAACTACCGCCGGTTCTTCACCATCAACGGACTGATTTGCGTGAATATTCAGAATAAAAAGGTGTTTGACGCCACACATGATTTAATCCGGCAATGGATTGAGCAAAATAAAATAAACGGATTGCGGGTCGATCATATTGATGGCTTATTTAATCCGACAGAATATCTCAACCGGTTGCGGGAAATGGCAGGTCCGGATTCCTGGATTCTTGTGGAAAAAATCCTGGAAGAAGATGAAAAACTACCGGAACAATGGCCAATTGAAGGTTCATCGGGTTATGATTTTCTGGGATTGGTAAACAACCTTTTAACCAATCCTGAAAAAGGCCCGGTTTTCTATTCCTATTACAACGACTGGATTGATAAATCTGATGATTTCAGCGATGTGTTTTACAAGAAGAACAGGTTTATCCTGTACAACCGGCTGCGCGGCGAACTGGAAAATCTCACCCGTGAATGCCTGTCACTTGATTCTGTTTCGCAATTAAAACTTACAGAAGAAAACGTAAAGCTGGCAATCGGTGAGTTTCTTGTTTTTTGCCCGGTATACAAGGTGTATAATTCTCCTTCAAAATTTACAGAGCAGGAAAAAAAGAGGGTTTCCGAAATAATAGAAGCGGCAAAAGAGAAGAACAATGAAAACGAAAAAGCATTGACAGCTCTGCTCGATCTCTTTCTTTTAAAACTTCCCGAAAGCTAAAAATGAACTGGCCGGAATTGATAGCTTTTTCAGGCATTGCATGCAGTTTACAGGGCCATTAATGGCAAAGGGAATTGAAGATACCGCGTTTTACTCGTACAACCCCTTTATCTGCCACAATGAAGTTGGCGATTCGCCGGGATATTTTGGTATCAGTACCGAAAAATTTCACCGGCGCATGCAGGAACGGCAAAAGAAACAGCCGCTGACCATGAATGCCATTTCCACACACGACACCAAAAGAGGCGAAGATGCACGGGCACGCCTGAATGTGTTAAGCGATATCCCCGAAATATGGATGGAAGCTACAAAACACTGGCGGAATTTAAACCGCGGCTTCAAACAACAGAAATACAATAAAGAACTCCCCACTCCCAACGACGAATATTTGATTTACCAGGTGTTGTGTGCCCATTTACCGATGGATGCAAAAATCACTGATTCGTTTAAAGAACGTTTGCAGAATTACCTTGTAAAAGCCATGCGCGAAGCAAAAGTAAATTCATCGTGGAGCAATCCCGACGAAGATTATGAAAACACCACTCTTAATTTTGTTCGCCGGATTTTATCTCCCGACACTGAATTTATAAACAGTTTTCTTCTTTTTATGGAAAATGTAATTCCGCATGGAATGATAAACTCCATCACCCAGTTAATTCTGAAAAATACGACGCCCGGAATTCCGGATACTTTTCAGGGCACCGAAAACTGGAATCTCAGTTTTGTTGATCCCGACAACCGGCAACCGGTAGATTACCTCAAACTGGCAGAAAATCTTGAAAAACAAATTGAAGAATATTCCGCCAATGCATTCCGGCTGGCTGCACGGTTGTGGCAAAATCCTGTTTCAGGAGAATTGAAACAGTTTCTCTCGTGGCTGACATTAAATGAAAGAATGAAATACAATGATTTGTTTCTAAACGGAGATTATATTCCGCTAAATGTTACAGGCCGTTTCCGGAAAAATGCCATCGCCTTTTACCGGGATCACAACGATGAACATCTGGCGGTAATACTTCCGTTGAATACTGCCGGTATGCCTGCTGGTTTCAAATGGGGAGAAACACAGGTGGAACTGCCTGATTCGGCACCATAAAACTGGGAAAACCGCCTTACAAAAAACAAATTGAAAATTTCCGGCAAGTTGGATATTGAAGATATTTTCACCATTCTTCCGTTTGCAGTTTTAAGAAACATTTAACAGGTGTTTCGGTTTTTTACCGGGAAAAAACTTTCCGGTTAAAAACCGGAACACCATTTTTCTTTAAATTGCAGTAACAATTCATACAGTTCATGGGAAAAAAAGAATTTTACCGGCGGACACTGCCACATTTTCAACAACCGGTCAAATCTATTTTATGACCTGGAATTTAAAAGATGCCGTCCCTCCAAAAGCCCTGGCACGATATACCAATAAGCTCAATGAATTAAAAGCTCAGATTGAATTTCTGGTAAAAGAAAAAAACGGGAATGAAAAAATAATCCAATAAAATGAAAACAGGCTGGCCGAATTATGGCAGAAAGAAAGCTTTGATACAACCATCCGCGACAACTAACCCCTGTATAATGCCGTCAGGTACAGTTTGCAAAATCCGGTTTCAGCAGGATTGGTTTCGGATTGGAAAGAATGGCCAGGCACTGGATTTCCTCCGAATGGGCCGGAATCTAAAAACGGGTGCGCCGGTTTCTAACCGGCAAAAAAATTCTGGTTAGAAACCGGAATTTTAAAATAGTTCCGGTTAAAAACCGGAACACCCCCTTAATTCTTTTTGATGGTCACTTTTATAACCTGCGAAGCTTCGGGCCATGAAAATCCATCATTTACATCAGTCAAAGGCCGCACTACTCCGTTTTCTTCAGTATCGGCCGAAGTCTGCGCACCGGGATATTCATTTACTTCAGTTCCGGCATCATACAACTCTATAAAATGCGTGATATCTTTTTCTGCAGCGCCATTTGATAATTTGATTCCATCGTCGCCGGTAGAAAAGAAAATATCGTTGGAGGCGCCCAGCATACTTGCAATACTCAGCGATTGTCCCACCTGCCCTTCAATGGTAAACTGGTACATTTGTCCGGGGAAAAGTGGTCCGTCTCCGCCGCCAACCCGCGTTGCCTGAACTCCGGTGGTATATCCGGCAGCCATTAATGCGGCATGCAACGGCCCGGGATTCCCGGTTTCAGCAAGCGTTTCCAATCCGATACCATAATCAGAAGCTCCTTCAGTAAATACAGGCATATCTTTTTTATCGTGTAAAACCCAAAGTACTGGTGCAACTGGCGAAACATATCCGCTGTTCCATGAAAGCAAATGATCAAGCGGTTCCGCATTACCGGTTTCGGCAATGGCCTCCAATTGTGAACTTGCCATTTCGCCCTCTTCAAATATCGGAGTTTGCCCGGCGTAATGCACCACCCAGGCAACCGGCGAAATAGCTGTTGTACTTCCGGAAAGCACATCAATGGTTACAGTAAACCAACTGTTGCCGTTGTAAGCCAGGGTTGCTTTTAAGTTTGTGGCAACTGTACCATAATCATAGCCGTCATTTACATCGGCCATGGTCATCACCACACTGTTTTCGTCAGCACCGTTGTGTGGATTGGACGGGCCAGGCTTCTGGTTAACCTGTGTTCCGGCATCCCAGAGTGTAATTTCGGATGTAATATCGCCGGTTACCGGAGAACCACCGCTGTACAAATCAATCCCGTCTTCATCGAAAGCATAAAATCCATCGTTCGACAAACCATACATGGTAGCCAGTGATAATTTATGATGCGGACCTGCATGAAACGAAAATTTAAATGAATGTCCCGGATGTGCCGGACCTGCCTCGCTGGCTCCTACCGGAATGTAAGTCGCTCCGGCTTCGAAGTAATCGTATGCCGTTGAAACATTTTCAACTGTAACTGTGTATGTACCCGAAGGTGGCGCTTCCGCTTTTTTTGTCTGCGCATCGTTTGGATTATCTTCCAAAAGTTCATCTTTATTGCACTGTGTAAATGCCATCGCAACCAGCGCAACTCCTAACAATAATTTTAGTTTTTTCATAACTCTTTATTTTTTTAATGATTAATATGATGCAAGTTATGAAGTAGTTATCACGACAAAGTCACAGGAAACTGAAGGTTTTATAACATTTTCTTATGGAGAAATAATATATTTATTTGAAAGGAGTAACGGTATTTAACTATAAATTTAAAGTGGAAGAAAGAATCTGATAAAAGCAACGACAATTCTCCAATAAGTAACGCTGAATTTCATAAAAGCAACGGTGATTATTCCATAAGCAACGATATATTCCGTAATAGCGATAAAAAGTTTGGCTTCTTTTTAATTACATGAAAGTTAAAAGCCAAAAATAAAAACAGGCTGCAGGATGAAACTGTTTTATTGTAAATTTGAATTCAGAATTTATTGGATTACACAGTAATGTAATGTTTTCAGAATTTTTAATTTGAACTATTTAAATCGAAATCACATGAACAGAATTTTATTTTTAATTGTGGTGCTGTTTACAACCGTTGCCATTAGTTGCAACCAAAGCCGTAACCAGAACGATCAATCAAATTACGGACCTGGCAGCGGTACAGATCGTGGAAATTTCGATCCGGAACAAATGGTCGACCGGCAGATGGAACAGATGAAAGATCAGCTGGATTTGACCGGTGATCAGGAAACGCAGATGCGTAAAATCCTGAAAGAAGGGGCTGAAACCATGCAAAAAGCACGGATTGAAATGCGCGAAAGCGGCGGCGGTTTTGAAGGTATGCGCGAGCAAATGCAGCAAATGCGTGAGGAACAAAACGAGAAGGTAAAAGCCATTCTTTCGGACGAGCAATGGGAAAAGTACGAGCAAATTCAGCAGGAAATGAGGGAACGCAGAAGAGAAGGCGGCTTTGGAAAACCCAATTAATTTGGCAGGAACAGTAAAAAACAATGCCATCTGCTGGAAACGGATGGCATTATTTTTTACTGTTTAAATCCCAAGCAACAATTTTCCGGCATCCTTTCCACCGGTAAACATCCGTTCAGGATTTTCAATCAGCTCTTTTACTTTTACAAGAAATCCAACCGAATCTTTGCCGTCGACAATACGATGATCGTAGGAAAGTGCAACGTACATCATCGGACGAATAACCACCTGCCCGTTTAGCGCTACCGGACGTTCAAGAATGTTGTGCATACCCAGTATTCCGGACTGTGGCGGATTTAAAATTGGTGTTGACAACAGAGATCCAAATACACCGCCGTTGGTTATGGTAAAAGTTCCGCCGGAAAGTTCATCCACCGAAATCTTTTTATTCCGTGCTTTTTCGGCCAGTTCCTTAATCTCCTGCTCAATTTGGGCAATGGATTTGCTTTCGGCATTGCGAACGATGGGAACCATTAATCCTTTGGGTGTTGAAACTGCAATTCCGACATCCACAAATTGCGGAGAAATAATTTCGTCGCCGTCGAGTTGTGAATTTACCATGGGATGATCGTCTATGGCCAGGGCAACAGCTTTCGTAAAAAAGGACATGAAACCCAGCTTTAATCCGTGCTTTTCAACAAACTGCTGCTGGTATTTTTTGCGCATTTCCATTACATTGGTCATGTCGATTTCGTTGAAAGTGGTGAGCATTGCAGTTTCGTTTTTTACTGCCACAAGCCGTTCGCTCAACTTTCTTCTCAAAGATGACATCTTATTTCGTTCACTCTCCCTCGATGCTTCCTTACGCTTCCCTGTACCTTCGGCATCCTCATTTTTGGGAGCATTTACAGCCATTTCCACTTCTTTTTTCCCCAATCGCCTTAAGCCGTTAATTACATCTTCCACCGAAAGATTGTGTTCTTTCATCATTTCTTTGGCAACTGCCGTCACCTTCACTTTATCGTAATCAGATGTTGTTTTTTCTAAGTTCTTTTCTGTTTCACCAATTTCTTCTTCAACTTCACTTGTCGCTTTTTTAAGATCGCTTTCAATGGGCATAACATCCCTTTTAACGCCGACAGGTTTTTCCTCTTTTTCGGCTACCGGAGCTGTTTGTTTTTCTTTCTCCACTTCTTTATCCGAATCGCTTTTTTCTTCTTTGTCTGCCTTTTCTGAAGATGCCACACTTGTATCGATGGTACAGATTACTGTGCCCACTTCAACCGAATCACCTTCTTCTGCCTTAAATTCAATTTTACCGGCTTCGCTGGCCGAAACCGTTAATGTTGCCTTATCTGATTCAATTTCAGCAATTTCCTGATCTTTGTTCACTACAGCACCATTTTCAACCAGCCATGCGCCGATTTCAACTTCTGTGATGGATTCTCCAGGACTGGGGACTTTAATTTCTACAATCATTTTTTGGTTTTTTATGAGGCTTCAACTTGTTTTTCCTGAAATACCGATTCGATAATTTTTTTCTCTGTTTGTTTATATTGCTCCATTAATCCTGCAGCCGGACTTGCATTTTCGGCGCGGGAAATCAGCTGGAAACCAAGCGATTTTAATTTTCTGTTGTAAAACGGCCAGGCTCCCATATTTTCCGGTTCATCCTGAACCCAAATCAGCTGACTGTGATTACCATATTTCTGTAAAATACTTTCGATCTGTTTTTTAGGTATGGGATATAATTGCTCAATTCTTACAATTGCAACATTTGAAATTCCGTTTTCGTTTTTATGTTTTTCCAATTCGTAATAAAGACGACCGTAAGTGAAAACGATTTTTTCCACCAAATCAGGTTCTGCCGATTTATCATCAATAACTTCCATGAAAGAACCTTTTGCCATATCATCAATGGAAGAAACCACTTTTGGGTGACGCAGCAAACTTTTCGGCGTAAACACGATTAACGGTAAACGGGTCTTCATTTTTACCTGCCGGCGCAAAAGATGAAACATATTTGCCGGCGTGGTTGGCACCACCACCTGGATATTACTGTTTGCCGACAAGGTAAGAAAACGTTCGATGCGCGCGCTGCTGTGTTCCGGCCCCTGGCCTTCGTAGGCATGCGGCAAAAACAGCGTCAGCCCGTTCATCAAGCCCCATTTTTCAAAAGCTGAAGTAATATACTGGTCAATAATTACCTGCGCCACATTATGGAAATCGCCGAATTGGGCTTCCCATATGGTTAATCCCTGCGGCTGCGCCAGGGCATAGCCGTATTCAAACCCCATTGCCGCATATTCCGACAGATGTGAGTTAAACACATGAAATGGAGCCTGTTTTTCCGAAATGTGTTTCAATGGAAAATATTTTTCTTCCGTCCCTTCAATAACAAAAGATGCGTGCCGGTGGGCGAACGTTCCCCGCTCGGTGTCCTGGCCGGTTAACCGCACCGGATGTCCTTCCAGAACCAGCGATCCGTAAGCAAGCAATTCACCCATCGCCCAATCGAGCCGGTCATCATGTATCATCATTTTCCGATCAGCCAGAATACGGCTCACCTTTTTAAAGAATTTAAGATCTTCCGGCAGGTTGTTAATTTTCTCTGCTATATCGTACAGCACCTTCGCATTAACTGCAGTTTTAACCGGTTCCTTTAAAACCGATTTTTCAGGGATTTTATACGATTCGTATTCATTTAACAGAAACTTCCTGATTTTGAGCTTTTCGATTTGCTCCGATTCTTTATATTTTTCATCCAGCAATTTATCAAAATCCCTGATTTCCTTCCGGGCTTCTTCTTTGGTCATGATACCCAGCCGGTCCAGTTTTTCGATATAAATATCACGGGGATTTGGATGTTTTGAAATGGCCTTGTACAATACCGGTTGGGTGAATCGCGGTTCGTCACCTTCGTTATGTCCGTATTTCCGGTAGCAAAGGATATCGATGTAAATATCAGACTGGAATTTTTGCCTGAATTCCATGGCCAGCTTAATGGTAAAAATCAAGGCTTCCACATCGTCGCCATTCACATGAAACACGGGAGAACGGGTAACTTTTGCAACATCGGTGCAATAGGTACTCGAACGGCCGTCGAGATAGCTGGTGGTAAAACCAACCTGGTTGTTAATTACAAGATGGATTGTACCGCCGGT
The DNA here is from genome assembly GCA_963771595.1 of uncultured Prolixibacteraceae bacterium. Classification (GTDB taxonomy): domain Bacteria; phylum Bacteroidota; class Bacteroidia; order Bacteroidales; family Prolixibacteraceae; genus CAVYUC01. The sequence continues at coordinate 139,251 of CAVYUC010000020.1, forward strand.
TCGGTAAGCATTTATCTGCGACATTTGCGTGGTTTCATAAACAACACCCTGCGCCGCAATTGCGGCATCGCCGTGGATTACAATTCCAGCCGCTTTACTGTAGTCATTTTCATAAACTGAATTTATTCGCGAACGCACCATTCCCTGCACTACCGGCCCCACTGTTTCGAGGTGTGACGGGTTGGGCATCAGTTTTAGTTTCACCTTTTTCCCGGAATCGGTCATTACTTCATTTTCGTAGCCGAGGTGATACTTTACGTCGCCCTGCGAGATATCATCTTCGTATTGCGTCCCGTAAAATTCCTTAAAGATATTTTTGTATGGCTTTTCCAGAATATTGGCAAGAATATTTAACCGTCCGCGATGCGCCATTCCAATTACAAACTCTTCAATACCGAGCTCCACGCCACGTTCAATAATGGCATCCAGCGAAGGAATCAATGTTTCAGCACCTTCCAGTGAAAATCGTTTTTGCCCTACAAATTTTTTGTGAATAAAACTTTCAAAACCAACGGCAAGCTTTAAATGATAAAAGATGTGTTTCCGGCTTTCTTCAGAAAAATTCTGGGAATTCCGGGTGCTTTCCATCCGGTCTTTCAGCCATTGCACCACATCCGGGTTGCGCATATAAACATACTCCACACCAATGGAGCTACAGTAAGTAGCTTCCAGATGACTGATAATATCCTTCAACTTTGCCGGCCCGATGCCAATATTATTTCCCACCTGAAACGTGGTTTCCAGATCGCTTTTTTCCAACCCGAAATTCTCGATATCAAGCGTTGGCGAATACTGCCTGCGCATTCGAACAGGATTGGTTTTTGTAAATAAATGCCCCCGCTGACGATAACCGTGTATCAGGTTTAAAATTGCAAATTCCTTGTCCATGTTTAAGGAAATTGCTTTTCCATTTTTTTGCGGGTAATTGGTACGTGCCAGTTCAAAACCTGCAAAGAAATGTTTCCAGCTCGAATCCAGTGATTCCGGATTTTCCAGGTATGTTTGATACAACTCTTCTACAGTCTCCAACTCCTGATTTCCTACTGACGAAAATTTATCCATCGTTGTCTTTTAATGATCTTACTGAAAAAAACAATGATTATTTTTTATTGTTTATTTCTTCAGTTGCTTTGTGCCACAAATTTAGATTTTATTACCTATATACAACCATTGCCCGGCGCCGATTTTATGAAATATAAAAATCCCAAACTTCAGAATTAAATCCGTTGCCGGTTTTGTTTCCTTTTCTTTTCAAATGAAGCAGACAATTATACATTCTTCAAAAACAAAATAAAACAAATTGATGTTTTACTGTAAAGCCCGGTATATGAAAACATTAGTTACTATAATTTTTCTTTCTCTGATAATGATTTCAGGATATGCACAGGAAAATGGTGCAGGTGACGAACAGGTAATTAAAAATGTTTTCAGGGGAACACGGGTAGTAAACGGTCAATCTGCTAATCTTACAGATAAAGGAAAACTGCTTTTTTTGGTTCAGCACCGTTTTGGCGACATCAGCGGAGGTTTGTACCAATTTTTCGGATTGGATCAGGCCACCATGCGTATGGGTTTTGAATATGGTTTTGGAAACAACCTGAATGTAGGAATTGGCCGTAGTTCGTACCTAAAAACTTATGATGCTTTTGGAAAAGTAAGGCTGGCACAACAAACTGATGATTTTCCACTGACCATTGCCGCTACTGCAGCCGGTTTTATCCCTACACTTCGAAATTATTTTCCGGATGAAAAAGATAATTTTTCAGATAAATCTTCAGGAAATATTCAATTGCATCTGGCCAAAACTATCGATTTTATTGGCTTGCAGGTTTCACCAGGTTTTCTTTCCACAGGTTATTTACTCTCCGAAGGAGATAATTTGTCATTATTTACACTGGGTTTGGCAGGATCGGCAAGAATTTCCAAAAAAGTTTCTGCCAATCTTGAATATCTGACCTTTTTCAATTCAGAATTTTCTGCCACCAGGCCATTGTCGCTTGGGGTTGATATTGACATCGGCGGACATTTGTTTCAGTTGATTTTATCCAATTCACAACAAATGGTAACACCGGGATTGTACACAGGTACCATGGGCGATTGGTCCACAGGCAACCTGTTTTTCGGATTTAACCTTATACGGGAATTCAGAATTAAATACTATTAATGATATGAACAGGAAAAAATTTATTTCACAATTTGCCATCGGAGGCAGCATATTATTTACTTCGCCTATGTTGTTTAATGCATGTTCGAATGGTACTGATGAGGTAATGAACGACCAAAACAATAATTCCAATGAAATTATTGTGGATTTAAACAATTCTTCTTTTGCTGATTTAAAAACAGTTGGAGCTTTTGATTACAAAGATAATGTAATCATCATTCATCCATCCGAAAATCAATATGTAGCGCTTTCATCCATCTGCACGCACCAGGGTTGTACAGTAGCCTACAACGCATCGACAAATGAATTGCCCTGTCCGTGTCATGGTTCGCGGTTCAACATCAACGGGAAAGTACTTAATGGTCCTGCTCAAAGGGATTTGAAAAAATACACGGTGAAAGTGGATGGAAGCGAGTTGATTATTAGCTAACATTTTTGGATGAACAGAAAACAGGAATAAGGTTAAAAAACCGATCCTGTTGAATTTTGCTACAAATCGAAAGTATAATGTTTGCTAATGGCGGAATGGATGTCCCAGATACATTCAAGGCCGGCAGGGAATGTTACAAAATCGCCAGGTTTGATGGTTATGGATTCAAATTCAGTAATAATTGTCGCTTCTCCTTCGGTAATGTAACAGTTTTCGGTTTTATCATAAAACCATTCAAATTTATCTTCATCGTGTTCCCAAATTGGCCACGTAAAGACTCCTGCTTCGTCCAAATCCTCCTGTTCAGGCTGATCAATTTCTATTCTCATTGTTTAATTTTTTTGTAAAATTACAAAAGAATCAGTTTCCAATATTCATCTACTAACCAATTATAGGAAAAAATGTTCTTGTCGGTTCGTGATTATTTGTAAATTTATTATCAGTTGGATTAGCTTTATAAATTATTATGCAGATTCACATGAAACATCATCCGGTTTTTTTGGCATAATATCTTTGATTAAAAGCAACCAACAACAAAATTACTTTCTGTAATCTTCTGAAAATCTTTTACCGGCTCGGAAAGCTTCAATATTCAAATCAACAATTTTTTGACCTTTTGATCTAAAAATGGTTTCTATTCCTTTAATAATAATTTCATCATGTATGGTGATAAATGGTGAAGCAGCGCCCAGCATAACCATGTTGGAAGCCTTTGGATTACCAACATCGCGGGCAATTTTGTCGGCATCAATTCGAATAACATTAATTTTTCCATTCAGCCCTTCAAATTGTTTTTCCAAATCGGGATAATCCGATATGTTATTAAATTGAATATTATTGGTTACAAGGCTGCCATTCTTCTTCAAATAAGGCAGATATCGAAGTGATTCCATGGGTTCAACAGACAAAATCAAATCGGCATTTCCCAGGGGTATCAAATCAGAATAAACCTGATGATCGGCAATGCGCAGGTGCGAGACCACTGCCCCACCCCGCTGGCTCATGCCATGGGTTTCGGCTTGTTTGAGGTAGTAATGTTCATTTAATGCGGCTGCCCCCAATGTAGCAGCAATTGACAAAATACCCTGTCCGCCAACCCCGGCTAATATGATATCGGTTTTCATTTTAGTTCGATTTTTTTGATTTCTTCATTTTTTTAATTCTGCTGATACGCTGCACACATTCGCGCCTTCCGATGATTACTGATACTCCTTCGTAAGCCACTTCTTCCTCTATTATATGCACAATTTCATCGTGATTTTTTTTCAACGGCACAAACAGCCGGACATGTTCCGGTTCCACTCCCACCCCTTCGCAGATTTTTTCAATTCTTCCATTGGCCGATGAATCCTGTCCGCCGGTCATGGCAACAGCTTCATTATCGACTATTAAAATGTTAATGTTTGTTTTTTCAATAACACAATCCAGCAGGCCTGTAATTCCCGAATGGGTAAAAGTAGAATCGCCGATTACGGCAAAAACAGGGGTTAATCCGGCATCGGCTGCACCTTTTGCCATAGTTATGGATGCGCCCATATCCACACAGGTATTGATGGTTGCGTATGGCGGCAAAGCGCCGAGTGTGTAACAGCCAATATCGGAAAAGACCCTTCCGTCGCCATAGTTTTCCAATACTTCGTTTAAAGCAAAATAGGTATCCTGGTGCCCGCATCCCGCACAAAGCGAAGGCGGACGATTGGCCAATCCTTCAGGAACGCCAAAAGTTTCCGGAACTTCGCGTCCCAAAGCTTTTGCAAGATGATCCGGATTGAGTTCACCCCTTCTTGGAAGCCTTCCATTCAACCTTCCCGAAACTTTTTTTCCCTTCCCGAAGAAATCTTTCAACTGCTCTTCAACAAGCGGATAACCTTCTTCAGCAATCAGCAGTTCCTCACATTCATTTTCCAGCTTTTTGAGCAATGACTCAGGAACCGGATATTGTGTAATCTTAACTACTGGATACGTACAGTTTCCTTCAGGATAATTATCCATCAGGTAATTAAAGGCAATACCACAGCAAACTATTCCAAGGCTTTTATCCGGTCCGTCCAGATAGGCATTAAATTTCGATTCTTCAGAAAATTTTACCAGCAATTCCTGTTTATCCAGGAGATTCTGGTAGTATTTCCGTCCGTACGCAGGCAGCAGCATAAACTGCATGGGGTTGGCCGGCAACTTCAGGTCATTTTCAATTTTAATTTCCTGTGGAACCACACCAGCGCGGGAATGCGCCAGACGCGTTGGAATTCTTACCATCACCGGCAACCCTGTTTTTTCTGAAAAATCAAACGCTTCGTAGGTCATATCGTAGGCTTCCTGCTGGTTCGAAGGTTCAAACACAGGAATCATGGCAAACTTTCCGTAAAATCTTGAATCCTGCTCATTTTGCGAAGAATGCTGCGATGGATCATCGGCAACAACTATCACCAAACCTCCGTTAATTCCGGTAATGGCGGCATTCATAAAAACATCGGCCGCAACATTCAATCCCACATGTTTCATGCAGGCCATGGTGCGTTTTCCGGCATACGACATTCCAAGAGCGGCTTCCAGGGCCGTCTTTTCATTCACCGACCATTGGCGGTGGATATTTCTTTCTTTAGCTGTTTTGTTGAGCTGAATATATTCCGTGATTTCGGTTGAAGGTGTTCCCGGATAAGCATATACACCTGAAATGCCGGCATCCACAGCTGCCTGACCGATGGCTTCAACACCCATTAATAAATTACGTTGCATTACTTTATTTTTAATTCGGGGACAAAAATAGGATTATTGAATTTCACAAAAAATATCAAAACTCAGTTTAAAACTGTTCTTAATTTAATTCGGAAATTCTATACCCGTAGTTTTATTAGCTGTAAACGGTAAGTACCAGCCTTCGCTTTCCTCCATAGTTGCGGAATTCGCAAAAATATATGCCCTGCCAGGTTCCCAGGTTTAACCGGTGGTTGGTAATGGGAATAGTTATTTCGGATCCAATGACGGAGGATTTCAGGTGTGCCGGCATATCATCACTGCCTTCAAGAGTATGGGTATATAACTTGTGGTTCTCAGGAATCATATCATCAATAAACGATTCAAAATCAGCGCGGACTGATGGATCTGCATTTTCATTCAATGTAATACCGGCAGAGGTATGTTTTACAAGAATGTGCAATAATCCTTTTTCCGGAAGTTCAGGCAGGTTATCCTTTATGGTGGAGGTAATTAAGTGGTACCCGCGGCTCAATGGTGAAAGTATAATTTCCGTTTGTTGAATCATCTGTATTCAGAAAATTTAGGTAAAAACAATAAGTAGTGCAATAAAAATCAGCATGATAATATAGGATACCGGATGCCCAAAATTAAAGGTCCATCCTCTGTACATGTCAATTTTGGGTACAATAATTCTTGAATCCTTTGGATCGAAATAAATCATTCCCCATTTGTATTTTTCAGGATTATTCTTCATAGTCAAATTTCAACGTTATTTAAACATCATTTTGTAACGATTAAAAAATCCTTTCTACTGTTATTCTTTACGATTTTTACTTTCGGTTATAAAATTAAGTAAAAATGAACCATCTGCACAATAATTTGATTTTTAACACCTGAAAATTACGGGCTGATGCGGGAGATGTTGTATCATGAATCATAGACGCTAAGGCGCAAAGCTTATTAATCTGTTCATATCGATTATTATCTTCCTGTCCCACAACTGGCGGAAAGTCTGGAGTTAGTCGGTTTATATAAAGGAAAAAGCTACTTTTACATAAAAATTCTAAAAATGAGATTTCTGGGAAATATTATCTGGCTGGTATTTGGCGGCCTGGCTATTTTTTTGGAATATATTATTGCCGGTTTGGGTCTATGTCTCACAATTGTTGGTATTCCTTTCGGAATTCAATCTTTTAAATTGGGCGTTTTGGCGCTCTGGCCCTTTGGCCAGCGGATTGAATATATGAATTATGCTCCCGGTTGTCTTTCCACGGTAATGAACATCATCTGGCTGATCATTGGTGGAATCTGGATTGCATTAACCCACCTGCTGTTTGGTATTCTGCTGGGAATCACCATCGTTGGAATTCCATGGGCAAAACAGCATTTTAAAATGATGTCGCTGGCATTGACACCCTTTGGGAGAAGAGTAGTATAGCAAATCGCACTTTTTATTCCATCCGCACAATTTTGGGGTAAAAAACACCCAGCACTTCCACCAGGTCTTTCTGGGAATTCATGACTTCATCAATATCCTTATATACGAAAGGCGACTCATCAATTCCGCCTCCCAAAAGTTCTACTCCCTGCTCACCGAGGTACTTTTTCAACTGGCTTTCAGTAAATGTTTTTTTAGCCTGGTTCCGCGACATCAGCCGTCCGGCGCCATGTGCAGCCGATTGCAGTGATTCCTCATTTCCCTTGCCGGCAACAATATAAGCCGGCGAAGCCATTGTTCCGGGAATGATTCCGATATTGCCAATTCCTGCCGGAGTTGCACCCTTGCGGTGGACGACAAGTTCGCTTCCGTCAGCAAGTTTTTCCTTCCAGGCAAAATTGTGGTGGTTTTCAATAACTACAAGTGGTTTTTCACCAAAAGCCTTTGCCAGCCGTTTATGTATAATGCGATGGTTGGTGTGCGAATAATCACCTGCTAATTGCATGGCCATCCAATACTCCTGTCCTTCCTGAGAATCCAAATCCAGCCATGCAAGTTTTGCCGCCTCACCACTTAATTCAAGCTTCTCTTTTGCAATTTGTGTATAATGTTTGCACACTTCAGCGCCAAAATTGCGCGAGCCGGAATGACTTAAAACGGTAAAATATTCGCCCGGTTCAAGATTTATCAGGTTGCTTTTCTCCTTTATTTCCACAAATCCAACATCCACAAAATGATTTCCATGGCCGGACGTTCCCAGTTGTTTTGCAAATTTCCCCTGCAGTGTTTTCATAAATTTAATCTCGCTGAACTCTTTTCGCTCCAGAATCTCCTCATCTTCCAAATCATTATATTCAGCAAGGCCAAAGCGGGTTTCGTTCATCAGGATATTTTTAATCCGGTTTCGCTCACCTGCAATTTTATTGGGAGAAAAAGGAAAAACCGACATGCACATCCGGCAGCCAATATCCATCCCAACGCCATATGGAATAACCGAATTGTAAGTTGCCAGAACGCCGCCAATGGGTAAGCCATAACCAACATGTGCATCGGGCATCAGCGCCCCTTTTACCGACACCGGGAGTTTCATGGCCGTTTGCATCTGTTCCACTGCCACCGGATCAATATTCTCTTCACCATAAATTTTAAATTCCAGTGCAGTTTTATTTAATCTTGTTTTCTTCGGTTGCTTTGGTTTGGGCTTTTCATCCAACATGCGGGCAAGTTCACCAAATACCGGCTCATCCAGGTAATTCGCAGGATGAATACTGATTTTCTCCAGCAACTCCAATACTTCAACTTTATCGGATCGCTTGCAGTGCCGGCTTACCAGATTTATCGCCAGCGCAATTGCCCGGTCGTTGGAATAACCTATTCTCTTCAGCTCTTTCCCGCGAAATTTTATTTTTTTCATCTGATTACGGTGTGAACGTTTAAAAAACCTTTATTTTTAGCAGGAATCAATACAACTAATTATGAAAACGAAAATAACAATCACATTGTTCCTGGCACTCCCGTTTCTTGTATTTTCCCAGAAACAAACACCAGGGACTCCTGAGAAAGTGGTAGAACTGATTAAACAGCATGTTACCTGCGATTGGGCAAATGAAACAGTTGACAAGTTTAAGGCCGGTAATCCGCAAACTCCGCTGAAGGGAATTGCCACCTGCATGTTTGCAGATATGAACGTACTCCGGGAAGCAGTAGCAAAAGACTGCAATTTTATCATCACCCACGAACCTGTCTTTTACAACCACCTCGATGAAACAGAAGCGTTTGAAAACGACCCGGTATTTCAGGAAAAAATGAAGTTTATAAAAGACAACAACCTGGTGATATTCCGGTTTCACGATCACATTCACAGAACCCAAGCCGGATGGAATTTCGGCAGGAATGATTGAAAAAATGGGATTGAAACCCTATGCGGAAAACGGCTCACAAACTTTCTTCCACATTCCGGAAACCACAGTTGAAGCTTTTTCCCAAAAAATGAAAAAAACATTTGATATGGAAAGTATCCGTGTAGTTGGAAATCCGGATATGAAATTCACCAAACTTGCCTTTATGGCTGGTGCACCGGGAGGACAGCGGCACATTCAAATGCTCCAAAACAACGACGTGGAAGTGATTTTGGCCGGCGAAGCACAGGAATGGGAAACCTATTTATACACAAATGATGCGGCAGAACAAGGTAAAAAGAAAGCAGTTATTTTCCTCGGACATGTAAAATCAGAAGAAGCCGGCATGAAATACTGTGCCGGTTGGCTGAAGGATTTTATTAAAGGAGTACCAATCGTTTTTATTTCCAACCAACCCAATTTTAAAACATTATAAAATTTACTGACGAATTAAATGACCTTACGTATGAAAAGACTGATAACCACACCACTGTTGTTCATATTACTTATTGCTGCAGGAAATGCACAACCCAATTATGTATACGGAAAAGTTTATGCATATAAAGACCTGCCTTTGAATAAAATTCAGGTGGTGGCAAAGAAAGCCAAAACCGAAACCTTTACTGATTCACTTGGCTATTTCAGGATTGCCTGCAACAAAGGCGACAAACTGGAATTCAGCGGAACCGGTTTTCAAAAGGTAAAAAGAAAACCGGAGGATAAGGAAGGAAAAATTGAGGTGAAAATGATATTTAACGAAAGCACTAAAAATGTGGAAGAGGCAGTTGCTGCAGGTCATGTTGCAGAAGAAAGTCTGCTTCATTCCATGAATGAGTTTCATGAATACAACTACCATTATTACAACTATGCGGATATTTTTACACTCATCGATAAAATTTACGAAGATAATTTTGATGTAAAAGTAAACGGCAAATCGGTTTTTGTCCGTCCCGACAATAAATCCAACTTCCCGCCCACACCAGCCATTTACATGGTGAATGGAAAAGTTGCACTCGAAATAGCCGATATTTTACCATCGAATATTCAAACACTGAAAGTCATTGCGGATGGCTCATCGCGTTTTGGAAGGATGGCAGCCAACGGTGTTGTAATCATCACCACCGGCAATTAAAGAATTACCAGCGATGCGGGAGTTGGAGTTTCAAACTCCAACCTAAATCCGTATTTGAGGTAGAATAGTTTTCAATTATTTCCCCGACGTCCGTCTTCTTTCTTCGGGATTATCGCCTGATTCCAAATCCCGTTCTTCATTTTCATTTCTTTCAGGACTTCTTTTTCCGCTTCCCGAAATTCTGCTTCTTTCCGCAGCATTGTCACCTGATTCCAAATCCCGTTGTTTATCTGCTTTATGTTTATTCTTGTCAACCATAACATTTATTTTAAGTTTAACTCCTTCACCAAAATCAAAAAATATTCCTGTTTGCATAACTTCCGCAAAAAGTTACTTCCGGTGAAAGGCACATTATTTGAATTTACTCCGGAAACTTTGGATATGGCAAAAATTGAGAAATATTATGAAGAGCTCGTTCAAAATGTTCAGAAAGGAGAAATTTATTCGGTTAAATTAAAGGACGATCCCCAGGTTTATTCTGCAATTCCAATGATACCGTACCATCTGCAGGGTGGCGACCGCAATAAATTTGTTTTAAAAATCATTCATCCCAAACAGTATGAAGGAGTGCATGAACAACTGCTTGAAAATATTGAAAAGCTGGAAAGAAGATTTTAGAAGAAGAAACGTTCGAACCGGATAGTTAAATTTCTACGGATTAAAACAATTGCTACTCGTTGAGGAATTGTTGAAAACAATCACAAGTGGCGAATTATTCCACACCATTTACTCCACCGCAATTCTGTTTCTGTTGCCCGGAGAGTATATAAAGAGAACCGTTGTCCCCGATTTTTACGATTCTTTCTTTATCCAGCCGTAGTTGCCTTCTGAACCCACCAACAGATATGAATTATATTCGCTGAACACTTTGATTTCATCTTCCTGTTTTATTAAGCCGGTGAGTGGGCATAGTAGTAATTATACCCGCGGTTGTTGTCTGAAAGCCAAACCACTTTTCCGCCCAAACGGTTGGTTCCGGTGCGACTGATTCTTCCGGGAGCTACTGCCAGTGCAGGAGTAACGCGGGAGGCAAAAATATCCATACCCTTATGCTGCCGAGGAATACGAGTCAAAACTTATCAATGCCGGACTTGACAAGCAAAAAGCACCAGTACAGTTTTGGGCCAAAAGGAAAATTCTGAATTACCAAAGAAAGAAACTTTAAAAAGAAAATTTCAGTTTTAACAATTAACATTTTTTGACGGCCTGTCAATTTTAGCTTTTATGCACATGTGTTCTTCACTGTTTTAATCACAGTTACAAAATAAAGTTCGGAAAATAATTCCCCCCTGAAACTTTATGACTTCTACAAATGGATTTATGATTAAAATCAAGACTTGTTCATCTTTTTTCTTTTCAACTATTACCTGTTCCTGAAACTATTTATTTTATAGCGTGTTGTTATTGTTTAAAAAGATAACTGTTTACTAATCTGAGGCAAAATCTTTCTGATGTTTATAAAATATTCCGGTTTTTTCGGAGATATATATTAAGAATTCTTTACCTTTTATTATTAAAGAACTAAACCAATAAAGTTACTGTAATGGAACAGCAAAAATAATAAGGCACAATTGTTCAGATAAACTATGAATGAAGTTGCTAAAAAATGATAGTATGAAAAGTTACAATACATACCTGCTATTGATTTTTTCATTAACAATATTGACATCACCGCAGGAAATTATTGCACAAACGCACAGCATAAAATTTAACCTGGTATCGGGTATCAATGGAATTGCATTGGGAAAAATAAACAGTATTACCCGAGACAGACATGGAGTGATGTGGTTTTCTGACCAAACCAACAGATGTATCATCCGCTATGATGGATACAGTGTGACCCGGTATCAGCACGATCCTAAAAATCCAAATTCTCCCGGCGGGTCTTACCCCGAGTATCTGTATGCCGATTTCAAGGGAAACATCTGGATTGGATATTATGGAATGGGACTTGATGTATTTAATTACGAAACAAATACATTTACACACTACCGTCATAATCCGGCCGACTCTGAAAGCCTCAGTAATGATACGGTTTCCGCAATTATAATTGACCATCTCGATAATATTTGGGTAGGTACCAACGGAGGGTTGGATGTGATGGAGAAATCAACCGGAAAATTCATTCATTACAAAAATATACCAAATGATTCAACCTCATTAAGCTGTAATGAAATCCGGGCATTATACGAAGACAGTGACGGAACATTATGGATAGGCACCGGACTTCCGTGGGATGTAAATGACGAGGGAGGATTAAACCGGTTTAACCGGGAGACAGGAACATTTACTCGTTTTATGCATGATAATGAAAATCCAAATACGCTTACCGATAATAAAGTAAGGGCTATTTATGAAGACAAAAACGGCACTTTATGGATTGGGACAAGGGGAGATGGTTTACATACCCTGGATAAAAAAACAGGAAAAATAAATCACTTATCCTTTTCGAATAAAAATACCGGCAGGATATACCGTCCGGAAGTTAAAAGCATTTTTGACCATATTACGTTTATTACTGAGGATGCTGCCGGCTGCATGTGGATTGGAACTCTGGAAAATGGAATACTAAGATACGATCAGCATAAAAAGGAAAGTACGCACTTTACTGCCGCCAACGCAGCATCCAGTGGCTTTGCTGACAACAGCAGCTGGCAGATTTATTCCTCGAATGACGGCTTGCTTTGGGTGAGCACACAGGAAAACAGGCTGTATCGTGTCGATTTGAACACCAATCAGATTCCACATAACAGTGTCGACAGTACAGTTGTGATTGACTTTTTGGAAGACAATGGTGCACTCTGGCTTGCAACCGGAAACGGATTGGCGAAAAAAAATCTGAATACCAACAAAACACAGTACTTTAGGAATAACCCTGATGATCCGGCCAGTCTAAGCAATGACATCGCGCTAAAGCTAACAAAAGATCACCATGGAGCTTTATGGATTGGCACCCAGAATGGATTAAACCGGTATGATCCCGAATTACATTCCTTCAGCAAATACTACCACATTCCTGAAAATCCGGCTTCGCTTAGCAGCAGCGACATCGGAAGCATTTTTGAAGACCCGGAGCACAATCTTTGGATAGGTACATTTGGTGGAGGTCTTAATAAGTTCAACCCCGCAAATGGAAATACAATCAGGTATCTTCCAAATCCTGCTGATACAAGCAGCATCAGTTCCGATTATGTTGTAGATATTTTAGCAGCCGGTTCAGAAAATCTTTGGCTGGCAACTATGAATTACGGCGGAATTAACAAACTGAACATAAAAACAGGGAAATTTCAACATTACATTCATCAGACAAGTATCTGGGAATTATATGAAGATTCGGATGGTACGCTTTGGGCGGGCGGCCTGGAAGGATTATTCAGGTATAACAAAACTTTGGATGCATTTATTTCATTAAATGAACCGGAAGCGGGATTTGATGTCACCAATATTAACTCGATTATTGAAGACCAAAACCAGGATTTATGGATTACCTCAAAAGGTGGAATTTACAGGTACAACAAAAAAAATACTAACCTCATCAGAATTGGAGAGGAAAGCAATATCAAACCTGAAACACTTGCCGGCTCAATAATTAAACTCAATAACAAGGAATTACTTTTTGCTTCAATTTATGGCTATTATACATTAAATCCTGATTATCTTGCTATTCCTGCAATTACTCCTGAAATTTATTTAAAAAACATTTGGGTTAACGGACAGCTCATTAAACCTGCTGAAAACAGTCTCATCCCCGCACCTCTTTCCGAAGTAAAAGAAATTCAGCTGAATCACGATCAAAATATATTTTCAATAGATCTTGCTGCAATTTATTATGGCAATGCTGCCAATATAAATACATACTACAAGCTTGAAAATTATGATGATAACTGGAGACAACTGGTTAATCAGGGGCAGGTATATTATTTTAATATTCCGGCAGGCGACTATAATTTCAGGATAAAAAGTGTTAGCCGGGAAAATGGTATTTGGGTAAAAAAGAATCTGGAGATAATAATTGATCTGCCCTGGTGGAAGACGCTTTGGGCATATATTGCTTATGCAGTTGTATTCATTTCAGGAATCTGGATAGTACACAGCCTGCAACGTCAACATGTGCTTCGTGCAGAACGCGCAAGAACTCAGCAAAAAGAACTGGAGCAGGCCCGTGAAATCGAAAAGGCATACACTGAACTGAAAGCCACCCAAACACAGCTCATCCAATCTGAGAAAATGGCCAGCTTGGGCGAACTAACTGCCGGTATTGCCCACGAAATACAAAATCCGTTGAATTTTGTCAATAATTTCAGCGAGCTGAGTAAAGAGCTGATTGGCGAGATGAACGACGAACTGGCAGAAGGTAGTAAGCAGTATGCAGCAGGCAGTTGGCACGCAGGTGAAGAAAAGCTCAGACTTGCTGAAGAAATGGCAAATGACATCAAACAAAATCTCGAAAAAATAAATCACCACGGCAAACGTGCCGCCGATATTGTAAAAGGAATGTTGCTGCACTCCCGCACTTCAAATGGTAAAAAAGAACCTACTGATATTAATGCTTTAGCAGATGAGTATTTACGACTGGCTTACCACGGTTTCCGTGCAAAAGATAAATCGTTTAATGCCAATTTTAAAACTGATTTTGATGAGTCGCTTCCAAAAATAAATGTCATTCCACAGGATATTGGAAGGGTTTTGCTGAATTTGATTAATAATGCATTTTATGCAGTACAAGCCCCCCTGCCCTCCCGAAGTGAATCCGGGACAGGCTCCGAAGGGGGGAGTAAAGTAAGGGGGGCAGATTATAAACCGACTGTAATTGTTAGCACCTCTTCTTTTAAGCCCCCTTCAGGGGGTTTGGGGGTCAAAATAAGCGTAAAAGACAACGGCTCCGGAATCCCCTCCTCTATAAAAGACAAAATCTTCCAGCCCTTTTTTACCACTAAACCAACCGGTCAGGGAACCGGGTTAGGGTTGAGTTTGAGTTACGATATTATAAAGGCGAATGACGGAGAAATAACTGTTGAGTCGAAAAGTGGAGAGGGCACCAAATTCACTATTGAAATTCCTTTAAAACCATAATATGAAAGAAACGGAAGCAACTAAAAATAGTGTTAAGGAATTAAAAGCTTTGCTAAAGCAAAAAAACCATGAATTGGAAATTGAAGCTGCATTGGAACGGGTCCGGTCTCGTTCTCTGACCATGCACACGACAAATGAACTAGGCGATGTGGTCACTATGATAGTTGAAAAATTAAAAGATTTGGGTGTTGTACTGGATGCCAATGGAGTTATCCTCTGCACGTATTTTAAAGATTCAAAAAATGTTTTGCATTGGATTGCGTCTCCTAACTATAGTTTTGCAGGCAGTTACTTGCTGCCTTATTTCGATCATCCTATTTTTAAAGCTGCATGGGAATCAAAAGAAAGTGGGGCCGATTATTTTTCGAAAGCCTTCTCTAAAATAGAAAAGGACAGTTTTTTTCAATATGCCTTTGAACATTCCGACTACAGGAATTTTCCGGATGAGTTTAAGAAATGGGTATTTCAAAATGATAAACACAGCCTCTCTTTTGCCTGGCAAAAAAATTCAGCCATTCTTATTCCCTCACACACAGGAGTGGTGCCTTCAGAAAGTGATGTAGAAATATTGAAACGTTTTGCCCGGGTTTTTGAGCAAGCTTATGTGCGTTTCCTCGACCTGCAAAAGGCAGAAACACAGGCTTGGGAAGCGCAAATTGAAACCGCTTTGGAAAGGGTCAGGTCAAGAAGCATGGCTATGCACCATACCTCAGAAGTTCAAGCGGTTATCCACACTGTACACGAAGAGTTACTCAAATTGAACATTTCTATTGTTGGAGGATCATTTATAATTATCAATAAAGATATTGACACAGAGTTGCGTGCATGGGGATCAGGAGGCACAGCAGATACTGCATCAGAAGTGCTTATACCAAATTTCGGAAAACCTTTTACTACTAACCTGATGAAGGGTATCCAACAAGGTCCGGGATTTTTTACTGAAGAATTTACACGTCAGGAAAAAATTGAATATTTCACAGAGTTGTTTGAAACACGAGCCCTGGTCGAAATTAACAAACAAACAGAAAAAAGAAGTTCTTGAAAGTAATGGAGGATATACCAGGTCATGTTGCGTTTTGAATCATACGAGTATTTTAATCATCAATCAAGCGGGGAGAAAGTTTTTGGAGGAGGAAAATGACATCCTTAAACGCTTTACCAGGGTATTCGAGCAAACCTACACCCGCTTCCTCGACCTTCAGAAAGCAGAAGCACAGGCTAAAGAAGCACAGATAGAAGCAGCATTGGAAAGAGTGCGGGCAAGAACAATGGGCATGCAACAAAGTGAGGAGCTTTCAGATGTTGCAACGGTATTATTCCGGCAGCTTTCATCCCTGGGAGTGCAATTGTGGTCATGTGGGTTTGTTTTAACGGATGATGAAAAAGAAAGCGAATTCCGGATGACCAATCCTGAAGGCGAAATTGAACCACCGCTTTATATTCCGAATGATGTTGATCCCGCAACCCGGAATATGTATTTTCACTGGAAAGAAGGTGATAGCTATTTTGCTGAAATAATGGAGGGCGATGCCCTGAAAAATCATTATGACATCTTACTATCGCTGCCAAAATCAGGGCCTGTTTTCCAGGAGATTCTTGATACAGGTAATCAATTCCCATTGTGGCAGCAAAATCATGCCGCTTACTTCTCACATGGCTATCTCATCTTTATCACCACCGAACCTTTCGAAGATCAGAACCTGTTTGAGCGCTTTGCCAAAGTCTTTGAACAAACCTACACCCGCTTTCTCGATCTGCAAAAAGCCGAAGCACAGGCACGAGAAGCACAGATTGAAGCAGCTTTGGAAAGAGTCCGGGCTTCTTCAATGGCCATGCATAAAAGTGAAGAACTCGTTGAGGTTGTCCGAACGCTTGATAAGGAATTAAATGGGTTGGGGATTGAGATTAACGGAACTCAGATTATAACTGACTTTTCAAATTGGAAAGAAGGTTTGAACAGCTGGTACGCCCTGGAAGGCCAGGCATATCTTGAAAAATTTCATGTTCCACATACTGATCTCCCACTATTGAGCAGATTTGTGAAAGCAACACAAAAAGGCCTCACATTTTATACGGAAAAAATTACAAAGTCAGAAAAAGACAAGTTTTTCAAGTGGATTTACAGGTATTCAGATTTTAGAAAACTCCCAAATGATAGACAGGAATTTGTATACAGCGCACCCGGGTGGGTCAGGGCAACCGTGATTTCAGGGAATTCCGCTTTGATATTTCAGCGGCTAAATCTAAATGACTTTACTAAAGAGGAAGAAAATATTTTTAAACGATTCGGGAAAGTATTTGAACAATCATATACCCGTTTCCTCGATCTCAAAAAAGCAGAGGCGCAGGCACGTGAAAGTGAGATCCAACTTGCACTAGAACGGGTTCGCGCCCGAACGATGGCAATGCAAAAAAGTGATGAATTGGCTGAAACAGCGGCTCATCTTTATAAACAACTGGAAGAATTAGGAATAAAACCCTACCGGATTAACCTTGCCATTGTGGACTCCGATAAAAGCGAATGTAAATTATGGTCCACCACAAACGACGGAAATGTTATCCCTTTTGCAGCTTCACTACCGCTAACTAAATCTGTCATGAAAAAGATGTATGAAGGATGGAAAAAACAAGAGAATTCCTCGCAAAGACTTGTTGGAAATAAACGTGTGGAATGGATAAATTATATAAATAATTATGTTGATTTTAAAGAATACAAGGCTGAAAACATCGATATCAATAAACTAAAAAAGGAACCCGCTGTATTTAATTCCTTAAGTTTCAAACAAGGATTTTTTGTAATACATACCACTACCGATCTTAAAGAAACCGATTTGCAAATTATTCAGCGCTTTGCAAAAGTTTTTGAGCAAACTTATACCCGCTTTCTCGATCTTAAAAAAGCTGAAGCACAGGCAAGGGAAGCCATAAAACAAGCATCACTCGACCGGGTTCGCGGAGAAATTGCAAGTATGCGAACCAAGGATGATCTGAACCGGATTACACCGTTAATCTGGAAAGAGTTGAATACACTGGGAGTTCCGTTTATCCGCTGCGGGGTTTTTATTATGAACGAAAACAAAAGGGTAATACAAACCTATCTGTCTACACCCGATGGTAATTCCCTGACTGCTTTTGAAATGTCATTCGATGAAGAAGAAATCGCTTCCGGTGCGGTGAAAAACTGGAGAAAAAATAATATTTACCAGGACTTTTGGAATAAAGAACAGTTTGTCAGTTTTATGCAAAACCTGATTAAAACCGGCCAGGTTAAAAATGTTGAGTCGTTCCAGGGTTCTGCTGCCCCACCCGAATCGCTGTATCTGAATTTTGTTCCTTTCAAACAAGGAATGTTATATGTTGGAAATATTTCTGAACTCAAAGAAGAAGTACTTCAACTGGTGCAGTCATTGGCCGATTCGTTTTCAATTGCCTATGCGCGTTACGAAGATTTCAGGCAACTGGAAGAGGCTAAAAATCAAATTGAAAAAACCTTTACCGAACTGAAAGCCGCCCAATCGCAACTCATCCAGTCCGAAAAAATGGCTTCGCTCGGAGAACTCACTGCCGGTATCGCGCATGAAATTCAAAACCCGCTAAACTTTGTGAATAATTTTTCGGAATTAAGTAATGAAATGATTGCAGAGATAGAAGAAGAAAGAGCCAAGAATCTAGAATCGAGAGACGAGAAACTGGTGACCTGTGTACTTTCCGACATCAAACAAAATCTCGAAAAAATAAACCATCACGGCAAACGTGCCGCCGATATTGTAAAAGGAATGTTGCTGCACTCCCGCACTTCAAATGGTAAAAAAGAACCTACCGATATTAATGCTTTAGCCGATGAATATCTGCGACTTTCCTACCACGGGTTGAGAGCGAAAGACAAATCGTTTAATGCTGATTTTAAAACTGGAAGCGGATGATTCACTTCCAAAAATCAATGTCATTCCGCAGGATATTGGACGGGTTTTGCTGAATTTGATTAATAATGCATTTTATGCAGTCGATAAGCGGGCAAAAGAACACCCCCTGCCCCCTAAAGAGGGTTCTGAAGAAAGGGATATAGATTATAAACCTACCATCACTGTAAGTACCACTTCTTCAAAGTCCCCTTCAGGGGATTTAGGGGTAAAAATTACGGTAAAAGACAATGGGAGTGGAATCCCGCTAGAAATATCCTAGACAAAATCTTCCAGCCCTTCTTCACCACAAAACCGACCGGTCAGGGAACTGGGTTGGGATTGAGTTTAAGTTATGATATTGTGAAGGCACATGGGGGAGAATTGAAGGTGGAAACCAAGGAGGGAGAAAGAACTGAATTTATTATCCATTTACCAATAAGTTAAATTACAACGTTGTGGTCCAGAAATATATCAAAAAGAATTTATCAGGAATAGTGCTTGGAGTTTTCTTATTACTGGTTTATGCTCCTTGCCAAAGTCAGCAGGTATCTTTTACACCGGGGTCTATCCCGAATCTTCCCACGGGTACAGTATTCGCTGAAATGTGTCAGGATAATAACGGATTTATTTGGCTTGCCAGTAATTCAAACGGGCTTTATAAATATGATGGTACAGAGTTAACAAGTTTTACTGCTGATGAAAGTAACCCGAATACCATTACATCAAACCGAATGGAATGCATAACCACAGCAATAAGTGGAAATATCTGGATTGGCAGTTTTGAAAATGGACTGGACTGTTTTAACCCCGAAACCGAAACATTTACCCATTACCGGCATAATAAAGCCGATGATTCAACTATTTGTTCCGATTCGATACGGGCCATTATTGAAAGCCGTGATGGGATTCTATGGATTGGCACCACCAAAGGCCTTAACAGTTTTGACCCCTCAACCGGCATATTTAAGCATATTGAGGACACATCGGAAGCAGGGCTCGCACTAAAACAAAATCAGGTACGGACTTTATATGAAGACAAAAACGGCACTATCTGGATCGGTTGCGGAATCCCTTTCTGCAGATTATGAAAATTACGGAAATTATGTCAATTCAGTTCCGGGTGGTTTATATAAACTGGACAGGAATACCGGGAAAATAACTCAGTACATGCATATTGAAGGAGATGAATCCAGCCTGTCCGATAACAGGGTAAGGGCAATTTTCGAAGACAGCCGTGGTATTTTCTGGGTGGGCACCGCTGGCGACGGGTTGCATATAATGGACCGGGAAAATGGTACATTCCAGCGTCTTCCCTATGACCCTAATTATCGCAATAAACCGAGCCGTCCTCCCCTTAGAGATATCTTCGACTACGTGGTTGACCACATCACATTTATAAACGAAGATTTCCAGGGTTGTATCTGGATTGGGACTTTCGCTGGAGGAATTAACCGATATGACCCGGCAACCAGGACAGTTGAATATTTTGGAACAGCTGCAGTCGGCCCAAATAAAATTAACCATAACGACTTTTGGGCATGTCTAAAAACAAAAGATAATTTATTATGGGTTACTACCACGTGGCAACCGAATACCGATAATCTTTCTTTCTACAAAATCTCAACGATATCAGGGAAATTGAATTATTCCAAACGGATGTGCCCATATTGGATTTCGCGGTGGATTCCAGGGATAATATGTGGTTTGCTACCCCCCACGGACTGCTGCGAAAAAATAAGAATTACCAATACGACAACTTTCTTCCGGAAAAAAATCCCGCAAGTCGCGCTAATATAGTGACTGATATAAAAATAGACGCTAACGACAATTTATGGTTATCTACGCGCGGCGGGCTTTACTATTTTGCTACAAATACTCACCAATTTAAGGCTTACGTACATAATCCAAATAACAGTAACAGCATTTCCAGCGATACAGTAATTGTTAGCCATATTAACATCGACGGGACCATCTGGGTTGGTACTTTTTTGAGTTTGGATTTGCTTGATCCGGAAACAGGTAATTTTAAACATTATAAAATCAACCCTTCATTGTCTGTAGCAAATTTTAATAGTATTTACTCAATAAACAATGATGAATCCGGAAATATCTGGTTTGGTGGAGTAAATGGATTATACTATTTAGATACAAACACCGGGCAGTTTATTGAAACGTTGAAAGCATCGTATATGTACGTAAACAATATTTTCAAAGATAGCCGGAACATGATATGGTTAGGCACCGACGGAGGGTTATGGGTCAAATCTGCCGGAACGAATAATTTTATCCAGTTTCAGGATTCTGTTGGAATAATCCCCAGCAACCTGGGAATTTATGAGATTACTGAGGACAAGGATCATTTTATATGGATGACAACATCCAATGGCCTGATCCGGTTAAATCCGGAAACAAAAAATGCCGTCCTGTTTGGTAAAAGCTGGGATATTTACCCGGAAATTCTTACAGGCAGTATATACACTTCTTTACTGGGAGAAATATTTTTAGGAGATACAACCGGTTATTACCACTTCTTTCCGAACGATCTTAACCAGCCGGATGGAACCATAAATAATTTATTCCTGAATAAACTATACATCGACAATAACGAGGTAATTCCCGGTTCAAATAATATCCTGCCAAAACAAATCTCACAAATGCAGAAAATTGCCCTGAATTACCTTCAGAATAATATTACACTGGAATTTAACAATATTGATTACCTAACCAACCCGTCGGAGAAAAAAGTATTATTCAAACTTGAAAATTACGACAAAGACTGGAGGATAGATAATGGTGAAAACCAGGCAAATTATTACAATGTGCAGCCTGGGAAATATGTATTCAGGTTAAAAGCTTCAAATTTATACGGAAACTGGACGGAGAAAGCATTGGAAATTGAAATAAAGCCGCCCTGGTATAAATCAATGCCAGCTATCATTTTCTATTTTATTTTTCTGGCATTTGCAGGATGGAACATCCATCTTTTCCAAAAAAAACGTACTATCCGAAAGGTACAGGAACAATTAAAGGATAAGGAACTCGAACAAGCCCGTGAAATTGAAAAAGCGTATACCGAACTAAAAACAACACAAGCCCAGCTAATTCATGCTGAAAAAATGGCATCGCTGGGAGAACTCACTGCCGGTATTGCCCACGAAATTCAAAACCCACTTAACTTTGTCAACAATTTTTCTGAAGTAAACAGCGAGTTGATTGAGGAATTAAAAAGTGAAAAGGCAAAAGGCAAAAGTGAAAGAGATGAAGAATTGGAAGAAGAAATTCTCAATGACATTCAGCAAAACCTCGAAAAAATCAATCACCATGGCAAACGCGCCGAAGCAATTGTAAAAGGAATGCTCCAACATTCACGCACTTCAACCGGAAAAAAAGAACCGACGGATATCAACGCTCTCGCCGATGAATACCTTCGGCTGGCTTACCACGGTCTCCGTGCAAAAGACAAATCTTTCAACGCTGATTTTAAGCTGAAAGCCGATGAAAACTTACCAAAAATCGAAGTGGTGCCGCAGGATATCGGACGGGTATTGCTGAATCTGATAAATAATGCATTCTACGCGGTGGATAAGCGGGCAAAGGAACTAACCCCTCAATCTCCGTCAGCTGACGGAGGGACTAAGAACGATCAAATTAAATATGAACCTAAAGTTATAGTTAGTACTTCCCACTCCCTCTCCTTTGGCGAGGGCCGGGGTGAGGTCAAAATAAGCGTGAAAGATAATGGTAATGGAATCTCACAAAATATCCTCAACAAAATCTTCCAGCCCTTCTTCACCACCAAACCAACTGGCCAGGGAACCGGGCTGGGATTGAGTTTAAGCTACGATATTGTTAAAGCGCATGGAGGAGTATTAAAAGTGCAAAGTACCGAAGGAGAAGGTTCGGAGTTTATTATTCAAATCCCAAATTATTAAATCAAGCTAATCATTAAATCCAGTAAATCATGGTTCAGACAATTTACGATATTGTGAAAGCACACGGTGAGGAGCTGAAACAGAAAACCACAGGGAGAGAAGGTTCATAATTTATTCTTAAGTTACCATTTATAATAAAATCCGGGATGAGAAATGATGCAATCGCATTTATTATTACTTTTTTTATACAACCCTGCTTTTTGCCAGGACCATTATGCTGAGAAACTGCATGGGACAATCTGTCAATAACTAAGAATGATACAGTCCGAATGACGATCGCAGCAGAGTTAGGCATTCATTTTTACGGGAACCGAAACCAGAATTCTTCATTACACTATTTTCAAGTGGCAGAGAACCTTGGTGAACAGCTGCATTATACAAATACTGATATTTATAAAAGGCTGCTTTTTTATTTCAATCATCAAGATACAATTAGGGTATTAACCATGTCTAAGATTTGTAATTTGTATTCAGCTACAAATTCAGATTCTGCCCTGTTTTATGGCCAAAAAGCACTTGATCTTTCACGACAAATAAAATATCCGAAAGGCGAGGCGAACGCCTTGCTTGATTTGGCCCTGGCGATTTACAATATGGGTGATTACCCAAAATCAATGGAACTGTCTCTAAAAGGGTTGCAGATTTCGGAAAAATACAATTTCATATTTCTAAAAGCCACGGCCTTCGACCATATAGGAAACATTTACCTGGATATGAAAGAATATTCAAAATGCATCTCCTATTACCGCCAATCAATGGAATTTTGCAAGGCGGTAAATAATAACTACCTCTATGATATCGGGCAATCAAATCTTCTTCAAGCCAATTTAGGATTGAACCAAATGGATTCAGCGCTTTATTATGGCCACCTGGCTGAGGAATACGAAAGAAAATATAATTCTGACATCATTCCCTGGACTTTGCATTCCCTGGGTTTGGTGTATTTGCAACGGGGAAACAGGCAATTGGCATTAAAATATTTGAAAGACGGACTGGAAAATTCTTATAAGCAAAACAATACCAAGGT
Organism: uncultured Prolixibacteraceae bacterium; assembly: GCA_963771595.1. Lineage (GTDB taxonomy): Bacteria > Bacteroidota > Bacteroidia > Bacteroidales > Prolixibacteraceae > CAVYUC01. Next base: position 162,944 of record CAVYUC010000020.1, read on the forward strand.
TGCAGCTATAGCAAACCTTAGTTTAGCAAAATTATACAAACAGAACAGCCAGCTTGATTCGTCAGTATATTACGCGAAACAGGGACTCGCCAATGCTATGGAAGGGAACTACTATAATGAAATTATTGAGGTCGGTATGTTCTTATCGGAATTCTATGAATCAACAGATACTAAAGGAGCACTTCATTATAGCAGAAGCGCAATAGACTGCAGAAAAAGACTTGTACAACCAGGGTAAAAAATATGCATTAAAAAGTATAACCGATTTTGATCAAAAAGAACGTGATTATGAAATTGAAGCAGAAACAACAGCATATAAAAATAAGGTGAAACAGTATGCTTTGTTAACTGGTTTAAGTGCGTTCCTATTGGTTGCCTTTATTCTTTTCCGAAACAATCGGCAAAAGCATAAAGCAAATAAAATTTTAGAGTCAACTCTTACAAATCTTAAATCCACGCAATCTCAACTCATCCAATCCGAAAAAATGGCTTCCCTCGGCGAACTCACCGCTGGTATTGCCCACGAAATTCAAAACCCACTCAATTTCGTCAACAACTTTTCTGAAGTAAACAGCGAATTAATTGAATGAACTGGAGGAGGAAGCAAATAAAGGCAATCTAGAATCGAGAGACGAGAAATAGTCCATTGAGCTATAAAACATCAAAGAAAATCGAGAAAAAATAAACCACCACGGCAAACGCGCCGATGCAATCGTAAAAGGGATGCTGCAGCACTCGCGCACTTCAACTGGGCAAAAAGAACCCACCGATATCAATGCACTTAGCCGATGAATATTTGCGCCTCGCTTACCATGGCTTGCGTGCAAAAGACAAATCTTTTAATGCCGATTTTAAAACTGGATTTTGATGAGTCGCTTCCAAAAATAAATGTCATTCCACAGGATATTGGAAGGGTTTTGCTGAACCTGATTAATAATGCGTTTTATGCTGTTGACAAAAAGTCGAAAGAATTGACCCCCCTAATCCCCCCGAAGGGGGGACTGAAGAACCGCATCCAATATAAATTATATGCTTACAATAACCATAAGTCCCGCTTCTTCAAAATACCCTGGAGAGGGCCGGGGTGAGGTCAGAATAAGCGTGAAGGATAACGGCAGCGGCATCCCACAAAACATAATCGATAAAATCTTTCAGCCCTTCTTCACCACCAAACCCACAGGCCAGGGAACAGGATTGGGACTTAGTTTGAGTTATGATATTGTAAAAGCACATGGTGGAGAAATAATTGTGAAAAGTAAGGAAAGTGAAGGTACAGAATTTTGTATAACCCTTCCTGTTAATTAAAGTTTAAAACAATGAGGATATTATTCGTTTATGTTCTAATTTCAATTGCCTTCTCAACTTTCGGGCAAAAAGTAATTACAAGTCAGGATAGTGTAATTAATCAATACCATCAATTAATTAAACAAACAACAAACAGTGAGGAATTGGCAATTTTGTATCTTAATCTTGCAGAGAAATATCTTTCAACCAGCCCCGACACAATTATTAAGTACGCTCAGCTTTCTTTCGATATCTCAAAAAAGGAAAACTTTCTTAGAGGGCAGATTGGTGCTTTGGGTTTTATGGGCGAAGCATACATATACAAAGGTAATTTACCGAAAACTTTGGAATTAGGCCTGCAGGCAATAGAGTTGAGCAAGAACCTGCCGGTTGAAGAATCATTTATTGGCCCAACATATTATAATTTGGCGGAAATTTACATTCAAATTGGCGAATATGAAAAAGCTTTAATTTATGGAAATAAAAAAGTTGAACAGGGACCAAAAGAATCGCAATTTGAAAATGTTACCGGCGCTTACGGTTATTTTCAGAAGGCAAAAGCTTTTGAAAAAATGAACGAGTTGGATTCGGCTTTGACAAATTTACAACTGTCGTTTAATGAATTCAATTCTATAAAAACACCCTTATTCGTTAATGAATATAACATTTATCCTACCTGGTATAATATAAGGGCTAAAATTTATTTTAAACAAAACAAAACCCGGGAAGCATTAAACGATCTTTTTACCGGGCTTAGAATTATCAGCAAAACAAAAGAACCCTTGCATGCTTCAAATTTCTACAATGATATTTCATTTTATTATGAGCAAATTAATCAACCCGATTCTTCCATTTTTTATGCCGAAAAAGGACTGGCTGAAGCAAAAACTATCTCCTACATACAAGGAATTCTAAGTGCAAGTGAAATTCTTGCCAGGCAATATGAAAAAAATAATCCCGAAAAAGCCCTTTTCTATTATAAGCTTGCATCTGAAAACCGCAACAAATTATATGGTGCAGGAAATATTCAGATTATGAAGGACATGATTGCACAAAGTGAGAAGAAACAAGCAGAAATAGAAGCAGCTAAAGTCAAATACCAAAACCGCTTAAGAATGAATGCCATTTTAGGCATAACTTTTACATTGTTGGTTATTGCAATTTTCTTGTTTATTAATAGCAGAAGAAAACAAAAGGCAAAACAAAAAATCGAACTAGCCTATGACCAATTGAAAGCAACCCAATCCCAACTTATCCAGTCCGAAAAAATGGCCAGCCTGGGAGAACTTACTGCTGGTATTGCTCATGAGATTCAAAACCCCTTAAACTTTGTCAATAATTTCTCTGAAGTCAACTCTGAACTAATTGACGAAGCTCAGGAGGAAAATGAAAAGAAAAATAACACAGAAGTACAATTAATTCTGAATGACATAAAAGAAAATGAAAGTAAAATCATTCATCATGGAAAGCGGGCTGAATCGATTGTAAAAGGAATGTTGCTGCACTCCCGCACTTCAAATGGCAAAAAAGAACCTACTGACATTAATGCTCTGGCAGATGAATACCTGCGTCTCTCCTATCACGGTTTCCGGGCAAAAGACAAATCATTCAATGCCGATTTTAAAACTGATTTTGATGAGTCACTTCCAAAAATAAATGTCATTCCACAGGATATCGGAAGGGTTTTGCTGAATTTGATTAATAATGCGTTTTATGCAGTACAATCCCCCCCGCCTCCGTCAGCTGACGGAGGGATCAAAGAAAAGTGGGCAGATTATAAACCGACTGTCATTGTTAGAACTTCTTCTTCAAAGTCCCCTTCAGGGGATTTAGGGGTGGAGATAAGAGTAAAAGATAATGGAAATGGAATCCCTCAAAATATCATCGAAAAAATCTTCCAACCCTTCTTTACCACCAAACCAACTGGCTCGGGAACCGGGCTGGGATTGAGTTTGAGCTACGATATTGTGAAAGCGCATGGTGGAGAGTTGAAGATTGAAACCAGAGAAGACGAAGGAAGTGAGTTTATAGTTCAAATCCCAATTTCATAAACAAGAAAAATGAAAAGTTTAGTCAAAATAATTCTGCTTTTAATGTTGCCCGTTGTTGTATCAGCACAGTCGGAACAAAAACAATTGGACAGCCTGCAGATCGCATTGAAGAATACCGCAAATGATACAATCCGCATGAATGTTTATAATCTACTGGGATTATTTTATCTTGAAATAAATTTTGATAGTTCCCTTGTTTACCTGAATCATACTATACCTCTTGCTCAAAAATTAAAATTAAAAATAAATGAAGCAAATGCATTGGGTACTAAAGGTTATACGTTCTTCAAAATGGGTAATTACCCCAGGTCGCTTGAATCGTTTTTGCAAGCCTTAAAAATTGCAGAAGACCCTGCCAGTGAAAAATATACCTGGAACCTTCCAAAAGGCCAAACCTCACGAAATGCACGGCTTGATGCATTAGGCTACATTTATCACAACATGGGCCATTTGTATGGCGCTACAGGTAATAACAAAAAGCAAGTTGCAAATTATTACATGGCAATAAACCTGGGGGAATCTGTTCAGGATTCTTTTCTGATTTCATTAGCAAATATGAACTTGGGAGATGTTTATTTACGCCTTAATAAGTTGGATTCAGCGCTTGTTTTTGAACAAAAAGCATTGAGCTTTATTTCTGTAAAAAAATACGAAGGCGTAATTTTAAATATCATTGGAGACATTTACCGGCAAAAAGGAAATTTTAACGAGGCACTGATTTATTATCGGAAGGCGTTACAAGCGAATACAGAACAAAATAATCTTACCAGTCTTGGAGGTAGCTATAGTGATTTAGCCGAATTGTACACAACTCTACAAAAACCCGACTCCAGTCTTTTTTATGCCGGCTTAGCCCTGAAAAATGCAAATATTATTGGGCAACCTCAATATATGGCACGCGCCTATAAACGCCTTTCAGATGTTTATAACAGTCAACAAAACCGCGACAGTACTTTAAAATATCTGCAATTATCCTCAGCATTAAATGATAGCTTGAATAATGTGGAAAAACAAAACCTGCTCGCCTATCAGAATATTGGATTTGATGAACAAATACGGCTCCAAAAACTGGAAGAGGAAAGAATTCAAACACAATCCAGAAACAGGACGTATATACTGTTGGCAGGCTTAACATTTTTTATGTTGATTGCCTTTCTCTTATATAGAAATAACAAGATCAAACAAAAAGCAAATAAAATCCTTCAGGAACAAAAAGAAGAAATTCAAACCACATTGGAACAACTGGAATCGACCCAATCCCAACTCATCCAATCTGAGAAAATGGCCAGCTTGGGCGAACTAACTGCCGGTATTGCCCACGAAATACAAAATCCGCTGAATTTTGTCAATAATTTCAGCGAATTGAGTAAAGAATTGATTGGCGAGATGAATGATGAGCTGGCAGAAGGTAGTAAGCAGTATGCAGCAGGCAGTTGGCAGGCAGGTGAAGAAAAGCTCAGACTTGCTGAAGAAATGGCAAATGACATCAAACAAAATCTCGAAAAAATAAATCACCACGGCAAACGTGCCGCTGATATTGTAAAAGGAATGTTGCTGCACTCCCGCACTTCAAATGGCAAAAAAGAACCTACTGATATTAATGCTTTAGCCGATGAATATTTGCGGCTGGCTTACCATGGTTTCCGGGCAAAAGACAAGTCATTCAATGCCGATTTTAAAACCGAATTTGATGAATCGCTTCCAAAAATAAATGTCATTCCACAGGATATTGGAAGGGTTTTGCTGAATTTGATAAACAATGCGTTTTATGCGGTACAAGCTCCCCCGCCCTCCCGAAGTGAATCCGGGACAGGCTCCGAAGGGGGGTTCAAAGACCCGAATTACATTCATAAGCCGATGGTAATTGTGAAGACTTCTTTAATCATCCCCCCTTCGGGGGGAACGACCCGCCCGGATGACCCGGTCGGACGGGGGGGGGCTTGTATTTCGATTTCGGACAACGGCCCCGGAATTCCACAAAATATCGTCGATAAAATCTTCCAGCCTTTCTTTACCACCAAACCCACCGGCCAGGGAACCGGGTTGGGACTGAGTTTGAGCTATGATATTGTAAAAGCGCATGGCGGTGCGTTGAAGGTGGAAACGAGGGAGAGAGTTGGAAGTGAGTTTATTATTCAAATACCAATTTAAATCATGCTAATCATATAATCATAAAAAATCATGGTTCAGACAATTTACAATATAAAAATTACGGCTCAATCGAAAATAAACAAAGCAACAAGTTTAAAAATTTCAATACCAATACTGTTATGAAAAAAATCCGGTCACAAATTAAAACAGACATCCTGCATATTATAATACTTATTATGATCGCAGCAGTGATGCCCACACTTTTAAACGGGCAGCAGTTGGTATTCAAGCCTGCCACTGTCCCTGCCGATCAAAATATTATAAATATTGTGAGTATGTCTCAGGACAGCCGGGGGTTTATATGGATTGCATCGAATAACAATGGGTTATTTAAATACGACGGTATCCGTTTAACATCTTTTACACCCGAAACCAATAACCTGAGCAATACTCCGGTAGTAACCCGTCTGGAATGTGTTTTGGCCGATTCGGATGATAATATCTGGGTGGGAACTTTTCAGGAAGGTTTGCAACATTTCGATCCGGAAACCGAAACTTTTACCGGTTATAACCACAACAGCAGCGACAATGCAAGTATTTGCAGCGATTCAGTGCGGGCAATTCTCGAAGATGAAGAGGGATTTTTATGGATTGGCACCACCAAAGGACTCGACAAATTTGATGTGAAAACCGAAAAATTTACACACATCACCGGCAGTTCCAATGATGCAAAATTACTGGCCAGAGACCATGTACGAAATATTTATAAAGACAAAAGCGGCATATTATGGATAAGCTGCGGAAGTCCGTTTTTTGATGATCAGGATGATCCGACAATGGGAGGATTGTACCGGCTGGATAAAGCATCGGGTGAAGTTATTCGCTATAAACACATAAAAAATGATTCCACCAGTTTAACCGACAACAGAGTAAGAGCTGTTTACGAAGACAGCCGCGGTGTTTTTTGGGTTGGCACATCGGGCGATGGACTGCATATTATGGACAGAGAAAAAGGTACCTTCACCCGGTTGCATTATGATCCAAAAAATCCATCTAAACCGAGCCGGCCTGCAATTGACAATTCGTACAACTACGTAAACGATCATATCACCTTTATCAACGAAGATGCTGCAGGATTCATCTGGATTGGAACTTTTTCGGGTGGTTTAAACAGGTACAACCCCAACACTAACACCGTTCAACATTATGGGACAGAAGAACCCGAGCCATTTAGACTTGAAAGAAACGATTTCTGGTGCAGCCTTTTAACCCGCGATAATTTGTTTTGGATATCAGGCTGGGAACCGCTGGACAATAATCAAATTTTATATAAAATTTCAACCACCATCAATCAACTGAACTATGAACCGCTGGAGAAAACGGCATCCTGTTTTTTTGAGCAGGAAGATGGAACTCTATGGATGGGAGGCATTAATCAAATAATCAGAAAGGGCGCCGGCGGAGAATATACAAGCTATCAAATACCCGGAATGGGGTCAGGCAATTGTTTTGTAATACGCATGGAGCCCGATGAAAAACAAAATTTATGGCTGGCAACAACGCGGGGGTTGTTTTTCTTCGATACAACTACAAAAAAATTTAAAGAGATCAGGTACTATGATAATATAAAATCAACCGAAAGGACCGATACGGTTGCTATCGTTACCCTGTTAAACAACGACGGAACCATTTGGATTGGCACCACAATGGGTTTGATTTTGATGGATTTGGAAACTGGCAAGGTGAAACATTATTATAACAATGCTTCCGATCCCACATCATTAAGCAATGATATTGTGAATACCTTGTATAAAGACAAGGAAGAAAAACTGTGGGTGGGAACAAATATGGGGCTCAATCTTTTTGATCCTTCCACCCAGAGTTTTAATGTAAAAATTGGTCAGCAGGCCTATATCAATTGTATATACGAAGACCAAAACGGCAACATTTGGACAGGAACATCCAATGCGGGGCTTTACCGGTTTAATCCGCAATCCCAAACCTTCACGCAGTTTAACGATTCAACACATATTTTAGTTAAAAGTAAAATGATTTTTGGAATTTCTGAAGACCATGATAATTTGCTATGGATTAACACCAACAAAGGATTAATACGGTTGAACCCAAAAACAAAAGTTGCCGAATTATTTGGGAAGAGCTGGAATATTCATCCCGAAGATCTTACAAACCAGGTGTACACTGCAAAAAATGGAAAAATTTTAATAGGCGAAAGAAATGGTTATTACAATTTTCTTCCCGCGGACTTACAGAAATACGATGCAAATAAACCAAACCCTTTTATCAGCAAACTGTTTATTGGCGGTAAACAGGTAATTCCAGGTGTTGATGCACTTTTGCAGGAATCCCTTTCGTCGACAAAGGAAATAACACTGGCATATAATCAAAATAATTTTGCGTTGGAATTTGACTGTATTGACTTCATAACAGATCCTGTTGAAAAAAACCAGTTGTTTAAATTGGAGAATTACGATAATCTTTGGAGGCAGAAAGGCGGGGAAGAAAAAATTTATTATTATAATGTGCCTCCCGGAAAATATGTATTCAGGGTTAAAGCTGTAAACCTATATGGAATTTGGGGCGAAAAATCGTTAATCATTAACATCACTCCTCCCTGGTATAAAACCACATGGGCTTATGTTGTTTTTGCTGTATTACTGCTGCTGGTCATTTATTTAACCCATAAATTTCAGCGCGAAAGGGTGATAAAATCTGAAAGAAGAAAAGCGCTGGAAAAAGAACTTGTACAGGCCCGTGAAATTGAAAAAGCATATAAAGAATTAAAAACTACACAATCGAAACTCATTCAGGCCGAAAAAATGGCATCTTTAGGTGAACTCACTGCCGGTATTGCCCACGAAATACAAAACCCGCTCAACTTCGTGAATAATTTTTCGGAAGTCAACAGCGAGCTGATTGATGAACTGGACGAAGAAGCTGTAAAAGGAAATCTGGCAGAAGTAAGAACAATAGCAAAGGACATCAAAGAAAATGAACAAAAAATAATTCACCACGGCAAACGCGCCGATGCCATTGTAAAAGGAATGCTTCAGCATTCGCGATCCAGCAACGGACATAAAGAACCAACCGATATCAATGCATTGGCAGATGAATATTTGCGACTTTCTTTCCACGGTTTAAGGGCCAAAGACAAATCCTTCAACGCCTATTTTAAACTTGAAGCCGATGAATCACTTCCAAAAATTAATGTCACTCCGCAGGATATCGGAAGGGTACTGCTGAATTTGATTAATAATGCTTTTTATGCAG
>CAVYUC010000021.1:0-36903 GCA_963771595.1 uncultured Prolixibacteraceae bacterium
AATATATACAGACTAAATTATCTTTATATAAAGTTTCATAAATAAAATTCACGATTTGTTTTCATTTTAAAAAAATATTTTGATATTTGCAGCAAATCGTAAGTGAAACGACATAAAAATGAAATTAAACATCAACATTACAATTCTTAGCCTACTTGGCTATTCTTCTTGAAAAGAAGAAATGAGAATGGTATGTTGTTAAAAGATATTTGGAAAAATAGAGCCATTCTCAACAAGAGGATGGCTTTTTTCATGTCGATAAATTAAATAATAAACAAAATGAGTGACAGATTTTACATTTTCGACACAACGTTGCGGGACGGGGAGCAGGTTCCGGGTTGTCAGTTGAACACGGTTGAAAAGATTGAAGTCGCCAAAGCTTTGGAGGAATTGGGAGTTGACGTGATTGAAGCGGGATTCCCTATTTCCAGCCCAGGCGATTTTGAATCGGTAGTGGAGATTTCAAAAGCGGTTACATGGCCAACCATTTGTGCCTTAACCCGCGCAGTTCAGAAAGATATTGATGTTGCCGCCGAATCGCTAAAATACGCAAAAAAAGGGCGTATTCACACCGGAATCGGCACATCTGATTTTCATATCTACCACAAACTAAATTCCAATCCCGAAGCAATACTCGAACGGGCCGTCGAAGCTGTGAAATATGCGAAAAAGTATGTGGAAGATGTGGAGTTTTATGCCGAAGATGCAGGAAGGACAGACAATGAATACCTGGCAAAGGTAATAGAAGCCGTAATTAAGGCAGGCGCAACGGTTGTTAATATCCCCGATACTACCGGATATACACTTCCGTATGAATTTGGGGAGAAAATCAAATATCTTGTGGATAATGTAAAAGGAATTCATAATGCTATTATTTCCACACATTGCCACAACGATTTGGGAATGGCAACAGCCAATACTATTGCAGGAGTTATGAATGGTGCGCGTCAGGCTGAAGTTACCATTAACGGAATTGGCGAACGTGCCGGCAACACTTCACTGGAGGAAGTGGTAATGATTTTGAAAAGCCGCTATAAAGTGCTGGATATTGAAACCGGTGTAAACACTAAAAACATATACCGGACCAGCCGTTTGGTTTCTACCTTAATGAACATGCCCGTTCAGCCAAATAAGGCTGTTGTTGGTCGAAATGCGTTTGCTCATTCTTCGGGAATTCATCAGGATGGCGTTTTAAAAAACAGGGAAAATTATGAAATCATGGATCCAACTGATGTTGGTATCAATGAATCAGCAATTTTACTGACTGCCCGCAGCGGACGTGCAGCGTTGAAACACCGGCTCGAACTCCTGGGCTTTGAACTGGACAAGGAAAAACTGGAAAAAGTTTACGATGAATTCCTGAAACTTGCAGATAAGAAAAAAGATATCCGTGATGATGATATCGCTTTGCTGGTTGGCGATGCCACACGTCAGGAACGCCGTATTAAACTTGATTTCCTGCAGGTGGTTACCGGAAAAAACCTGATGCCAATGGCAACTGTCAGATTAGATATTTCAGGCGAAAAATTCGATGCCACCTCCTCGGGAAACGGGCCGGTTGATGCTGCAATTAAAGCAGTGAAACATATCATTCACAGACAGGTTTCTATTGAAGAATTTCTGGTGCAGGCAATAACCCGGGGCAGCGACGATATCGGTAAAGTTCATATGCAAATTGAATTCGAAGAAAGTATTTTCCATGGTTTCGGTGCAAATACAGATATTATTACCGCATCAGTGGAAGCATTTCTGGATGCGATTAACAAAATTCCGGTAGCAATCAATTAATTGTAAAACTTATCGTTTTAATTGTAATTAAAAATATTAAATGGAAGCAAAAACATTATTCGATAAAATATGGGATGCCCACGTGGTGAAAAAAATTGAAAGTGGACCCAGTGTTTTGTACATCGACCGGCACCTGATTCATGAGGTAACAAGCCCTGTTGCATTTCTTGGGTTGAAGAACCGTGGTCTGAAAGTGTTCCGGCCAGAAAAAACAACAGCAACTCCCGACCATAATGTTCCGACAGAAAATCAGCACCTTTCAATTATCGATGAGCTATCGCGGCATCAGGTAGAAATGCTTAAAACCAATTGTGCTGAACATGGCATCAAATATCACGATTTGCAATCGGAAGGTCACGGAATTGTGCATATTATTGGCCCTGAAATGGGCCTCACCCAACCGGGAATGACCATAGTTTGCGGTGACAGCCACACGTCAACGCATGGAGCATTTGGCGCCATTGCTTTTGGCATCGGCACCAGCGAAGTGGAAATGGTTCTGGCAAGCCAGTGCATTATGCAGCCCAAACCCAAAAAGATGCGGATTACTGTTAATGGCAATTTGGGAAAAGGTGTTACTGCGAAAGACATAGCTCTGTTTATCATATCGCAGATTTCAACAAGCGGTGGCACCGGCCATTTTATTGAATATGCAGGATCGGCAATTACCAGCCTAAGCATGGAAGGCCGAATGACGCTCTGTAATTTGAGTATTGAATGTGGCGCACGCGGGGGGATGATTGCACCGGATGAAACAACTTTCGCATACATCAAAGGACGCGAATTTGCACCGAAAGGAAACGATTGGAATGACGCAGTTGCAGTCTGGAAAGAGCTAAAGTCGGATGAAGGAGCAAAATTTGATACTGAATATGTTTATGACGCAGCAGACATCGAGCCGATGATAACTTATGGAACAAATCCGGGAATGGGAATTGGAATTTCAAAAACGATTCCATCGGTTAACGGAATGGAAGGAAGTGATAAAAAAACATTCGAAAAATCACTGGCATACATGGGCTATTCGGCAGGTGAATCCATGAAAGGAAAACCTGTAGATTATGTTTTCCTGGGAAGTTGCACAAACGGCAGAATTGAAGATTTCAGGGCTTTTACTGAATTTGTAAAAGGCAGAAAAAAAGCTTCGAATGTAAATGCCTGGCTGGTTCCGGGGTCCAAAAAAGTGGAGAATCAGATTATAGCAGAAGGATTGGTTGAAATTTTGGAAGAAGCAGGCTTTAAACTCCGTCAACCTGGTTGTTCGGCTTGTCTGGCAATGAACGATGATAAAATTCCTGAAGGGAAATATGCGGTTTCAACATCTAACCGGAACTTCGAAGGTCGCCAGGGTCCGGGAGCAAGAACATTGCTTGCCAGCCCACTTACAGCCGCCGCTGCTGCGGTTACCGGCATAATTACCGACCCAAGGGAACTAATGTAAAAGCCCCCTATCCCCCAAAGGGGAACAAAAAAATTAAAAAATGAATTATAAACTTTTTAAATAAATGCCTTTATCACCTCCCTTTGGGGGAGGTCGGGAGGGGCGATTACTGATTATGGCCTACGACAAATTCAATAAAATAACTTCGACGGCAGTGCCACTGCCTGTAGAAAATGTAGATACCGACCAAATAATTCCGGCTCGGTTTCTAAAAGCTGTTGAACGTAAAGGATTTGGTGACAATCTTTTTCGCGACTGGCGGTACAACAAAGATGGAAGCCCGAAAGCTGATTTCCCGTTGAACAATTCAACTTATTCAGGAAAAATTTTAGTGGGAGGCAAAAACTTTGGAAGCGGTTCAAGTCGTGAACATGCCGCATGGGCAATTTACGATAATGGTTTCCGGGTAGTAGTTTCAAGCTTTTTTGCCGATATATTCAAAGGCAATGCGTTGAACAACGGCCTGCTGCCTGTTGTTGTATCTCCTGGATTCCTTCAGAAAATATTTAATGAAATTGACAAAAATCCGGATACGCAATTTGAAGTTGATCTGGAAAAACAAACTTTTACAATTTCTTCCACCGGAGAAAAAGAAGAGTTCGAAATAAATCCGTATAAAAAACATTGTTTGCAAAACGGACTCGATGATATCGATTTTCTGGTAGATATGAAGGATGAAATAAAATCGTTTGAAGTCTCCTGAATCCTCTTAAAGAGGATTTGCTAAATGGATAAAAATAAAAATTTAAAAGAAAGCCTGCTTTTCTTTTTACCTGATGGTGGGAGATTTGAAAGGCTACAGAATAAAAATGACAGGCAGAACAGTTGAAATATCAGGAAAGCACCTGACCATTATGGACACCACCCTTCGCGACGGCGAACAAACTTCGGGAGTTTCGTTCAGCGAAGGGGAAAAACTAAGTGTAGCAAAAGTATTGTTGGAAGATGTAAGAGTTGATCGCATCGAAATTGCATCGGCAAGAGTGTCGGAAGGTGAATTTAAAGGTGCAACAAGAGTATTAAAATGGGCCGCTGAAAAAGGATTCCTCGAAAAAATTGAAATTCTTGGATTTGTTGACAACAAAATTTCCCTTCAGTGGATTGCTGATGCAGGGGGAAAAGTTATCAACCTGCTGTGCAAAGGTTCATACAAACATGTTACAGAACAATTGCGAAAGACACCTGAGGAACATGTTTCCGATATTAAAAAAGTATTGGCCAATGCTTTAGAAATGGGAATTAAGGTGAACATTTACCTTGAAGACTGGTCGAATGGAATGCGCAATTCAAAAGATTATGTTCATTTTATGGTTTCGCAACTGAAGGATGAAAATATTGAACGGATTATGTTGCCCGATACACTGGGTATACTTGATCCGGATGAAACCTATGATTTTTGCAGGGATATGATAGATTCATTTCCAGGTGTTGAATTCGATTTCCATGCCCACAATGACTATGATCTTGCCATTGCCAATGTGTTTCATGCTATAAAAGCAGGAATTCGTTGTGTTCACACTACTATAAACGGACTGGGCGAACGAGCCGGAAACGCGCCACTATCAAGTGTAATTGCTACAATAAAGGATCACCTGAAAATGGAAACAAACGTGAACGAATCGCAGTTGAACAAAGTTTCAAGGCTGGTAGAATCGTTTTCAGGAATCCGGATTCCAACCAACAAACCATTAATCGGCGAATTCGTTTTCACACAGTGCAGTGGCATCCATGCCGACGGCGACAGTAAGAACAACCTTTATTTTAACGAATTGCTGCCGGAACGTTTTGGCCGAATCCGTGAATATGCGCTTGGAAAAACTTCAGGAAAAGCAAACATTAAAAAGAACCTGAAGGATTTGGGAATCGAACTCGATGCCGATTCACTGAAAAAGGTAACGCAGCGTATTATAGAACTGGCTGATGAAAAAGAGACTATTACCAATGAAGATTTACCATATATTGTTTCTGATGTGCTAAACAACGATATTGTGGAACAAAAAATTAAGGTACTCAACTTTTCAGTTAATCACACGATGGGGTTGCGCCCGGTAGCCAATGTTTCGCTTGAAATTGAGGGAAAAGTTTATGAAGAATTCAGCGATGGTGACGGCCAGTACGACGCTTTTATGAAAGCATTGCGTAAAATTTACAAGCGCCTCAAAAAGTCCTTCCCAAAACTGGTGGATTATGTGGTGACCATTCCTCCGGGAGGCCGGACCGATGCCCTTGTGGAAACGGTTATTACCTGGAAAGATACTCGCGAATTCAAAACCAAAGGTTTGGATCCGGATCAGAATGCCGCTGCAATTAAAGCCACCATTAAAATGCTGAACATCATCGAAAATGAGTTTAAACCAGGCTTACTCGATAAAGTAATAAAGAGTATGGCTTAAATTTAAATAATGGCAATTTCATTACATTTGTAAAAATGAACCAAATGAAAGCAATTGAAATAAGCACCAAAACAGACAGTGCAGGTCATCTCAAAGTTGATATTCCATTAAATAAGATGAATCAAAGAGTGCGGTTACTTGTTTTAATAGATGATGAAGAAAATCCTGAAAATGAGTCAACATGGTTGTATTCAATTTCCAAAAATCCTGCTTTTGATTTCTTAAACGATCCGGAAGAAGACATATACACATTAAACGACGGAGAACCGATTTAAAATAATGAAAAATAGCATTGTTCTTGTTCCCTATCCATTTGATGATTTCTCTGCTGTGAAAGTTCGGCCGGCATTATGTTTAACTTCAGGGATAGGTAATTTTAATCATGTGATTGTTGCTTTCATTTCCAGCAATACTAAAAACAATGTCACTGAATACGATATTTTATTAAAAACAAATACTTCTCTTTCTCACGGAACAGGCCTTCATACCAATTCTGTGATTAAGCTTTATCGTATTGCTACAATTCCCCAATGGTTAATCAAAAGAAAGTTAGGCGAAATAAATCAGGAGGTTTCTAATCTTGTTGAAAAGAAATTAAAAAGACTTTTTGAAATCGAAAAAATATAAAATGAAACTAAACATTGCAGTACTTCCGGGCGACGGAATTGGGCCCGAAATCGTTGAACAGGCCATGAAAACAGTAAAAGCCGTAGCCAAAAAATTTAATCATGAACTTACTTACGAATACGGTTTAACAGGCGCCACAGCCATCGACAAGATCGGTGACCCCTACCCTCCCGAAACACATGAATTGTGCATGAAATCGGATGCCGTTTTGTTTGGCGCCATTGGCGATCCAAAGTTCGACAATAATCCCAAAGCACCGGTGCGGCCTGAACAGGGACTGCTCGCTATGCGCAAAAAATTGGGGCTCTTTGCCAATATCCGTCCGGTGGAAACTTTTGAATCACTTTTGCACAAATCGCCACTACGCCGCGAATTGGTGGAAGGTGCCGATTTTGTCTGTATCCGCGAACTAACCGGCGGAATTTATTTTGGTGAAAAAGGCCGCAAGGATAACGGGAATACGGCTTTCGATACCAACACCTATACCCGCGAAGAAATTGAACGCATCCTGAAACTGGGGTATGAATTTGCCGCCAAACGAAATAAAAAACTAACGGTGGTGGATAAAGCCAACGTTTTGGAAACCTCCCGATTATGGCGTGAAGTAGCACAGGAAATGGCACCCGGTTATCCTGACATTAAAACTGAATACATGTTTGTGGACAATGCTGCCATGCAAATCATA
This sequence comes from uncultured Prolixibacteraceae bacterium, assembly GCA_963771595.1. Taxonomy (GTDB): domain Bacteria; phylum Bacteroidota; class Bacteroidia; order Bacteroidales; family Prolixibacteraceae; genus CAVYUC01. Next base: position 6,935 of record CAVYUC010000021.1, read on the forward strand.
CAATGGCCAAAAAACTTCGATGTAATGGTAACTGAAAACATGTTTGGCGACATTTTAACCGACGAAGCCAGTGTCATCACTGGTTCACTGGGGTTGCTGCCCTCTGCATCGATTGGTATCCACACATCGGTTTTTGAGCCCATTCATGGTTCATATCCCCAGGCAGCCGGAAAAGATATTGCCAACCCGATTGCCACCATCCTTTCGGCAGCCATGATGTTTGAGTATGCTTTCGATTTAAAGGACGAAGGAAAAATCATCCGCAATGCAGTTGCTGCATCAATGGCAGAAGGATACGTTACCATTGACATTGCTGAGGGGAAATCCTATAAAACATCGGAAGTTGGTGATTGGATTGCAAACCGGATTGAAAAAGGATAATTGGGTGACGCGGTTTCCAACCGCGTTCTGGCAATAAAATATCAAAGTTGCAAAAGGATAGTATGATTATAGCTTATAAACCTTCAAGGTCTTGGAAACCTTGAAGGTTTGAATCACTCACCAGTCATTCTTCAATATCCCGGTATTCAAATACCACATGAACAGGTTCCGGTTCCGCAAAATGCAGGTTGTTCATTACTGCTTCTACAGGCAATTCATCCGGATCGTATTCATACGAAATTTCAAATTCGGGAGGTAATGCGCTCGATATTGCACTGAAATATGAGGTATAAACCGGATTATTAACCTGTTTAATGTCGGGATGTTGTGTAAAAGTAAAACCATTTAAAAGATTTACTCCGCTTTTGGAGAAAGGATTAACTTTGGAATCGTACCGGAACTTAATTTCTACCAGTTTAAAATCAAAATCGGCATCGGCAGGATATGCATTTTTTTCAAGTGTATTTCCTCTCGAATCGTATTTGTAATTATTGTATTGCAATATTTCCCCTTCTTTCGAATAAACAACTCCCTGAACAATTTGTCCGTTTTTGTATTTATATTCCGTCTTGTTATTCCACTCATTATCATCCTGTGAGGATTTATAATATGTAGTCTGCATAATTAATTTTCCTGACCGGTTATAGGTGTAAGTCGTGCTGAAATCCCCAACTTTTTTTTCCACAATATCTCCTTTTTCATTATAGACATACGATTCAATTGTTATTTGCGACTCCGGTGAAATATTTTTTACCTCAATCAACCGGTTTAAATTGTCATATTTAAGTTCAGTCCTGTATTCAAATCGGGAATCAGTTCTGGTTACGGCAACTAATAGTTTATTTAGTTCAGGATACTCATAGACAAATTCATCTTTTTTGCAGGAAAATAAAAGAAACAGCAACAGAAGTAAAACGGACAGTTTCATAAAATATGAATTTAATATTCAGATTAGGTCGGCAATAAAAAAGTTGCGCCAATTCCTTTTTTAAAGGAAGATTTTATTTCTTTTCATGCTTTAAACCAGCACACTTTCCATCTCCATTGGCAGAGTAAATGAAAATGTACTGCCCTCATTTATTTGACTGGTTACAAATAATTGTCCACCCTGCAATTCAACAAATTCTCTGCACAAAATCAATCCCAGGCCGGTTCCTTTTTCATTGGCAGTACCGCTTGTTGAATGCGTTTTATCCAGGGAAAAAAGTGATTTTAATCCCTCCGAACTGATTCCTATTCCGTTATCTGAAATGCTGATTTTCAAATATTGTCTGTCATCGATAATAACTTCTTCCGCACCAATATTAATACTTCCCCCTTTGGGGGTAAATTTAACTGCATTCGACAATAAGTTACGTAAAACCGATTCGGTCATGTTCCTGTCGGCCCTGATAATTAAGTCGGGTGGTAATTCATTTTCCAGCAGAATATTTTTTTCGCTGGCAAGGTTTTCAAAAATGGGAACAATCCGTCCAAATATCTCGTTGATATTTACTTCCTGTCTGTTTACACTAATTTTTCCGGATTGCGATTTCGACCATTCCAGTAAATTATCAAGTAAACGGTATAAATTATCTGAGGATTGCTGTAAACCGGCAAGCATCTCTTTCAGTGTTGACTGATAAAGATTTTCAAAGTCCATTACAATCAAGTCGATAAGTGACTTTTGGCCGGCAACAGGATTACGCAAATCATGGGCAATTACCGAGAAAAATTTATCTTTCATTTCATTCAACTCTTTCAACTGCTTTTCCGATTGTTTAAGCTGTTCTTCTTTTTTCTTCTTTTCGGTGATATCATAAGCATTTATAATCACCCTGTTTTGATTTTTGAAACTGACTCTTGCTGAAAACCAGAAGGCCTCCCCGTCAATCGCCAGCGGATATTCTATAACAAACAGTTTTTTTGTTTTCAAACATTTCTGTACAGTTTTGTAAAATTTTTCAGCCAGCTGTTTATCAAACACATCATAAAAATTTTTCCCAATAAGGGTTTCTTTTGGCTCAACAAGTAAGTTTTGATTTTCAGAAGCTACTTTAATGTATTCCCCGTTGCGATTTACTTCAATAACCAGGCTGTCAAGAGATGCAAAAATGGCTTTTAACTCCCTTTCATTTTGCCTGATTTTTAATACAGCTCTTAAAATCAGCCACAGAAGAAAACTGATAATAAATGAACTTACAAAAAGAATTGAAACCAGGCTCCTGTCCTGGTCGTGAAATTGCTTCCATCCCATTTCAGGAACTGCAGCGAGTATCCAGTTTCCGATAGGCAGTTCAATATTTATTTTTACAGGATTTTGATTGAAAATATCTGCATTTCCCCAAAAAACTTCACCGTTATCACCTGTTCCGTTGTATCCTTTCAAAGCATAAGCATATCCATTTCCCACTTCGGTCAAACTGGTTTCGTTAAACAGACTTTGCTTTTTAATAACAATATCAGTTACTCCCCAAAAAGGATTATCGGGTTTTGTTTTATCAAAAATCGGAGTATAACTTATAAATGCAACTCCACCTTCAACAAGTTCAACAGGGCCGGCTACAAATGTTTGACGGGTTTCTATTGTTTTTTCCACTATTTCGCGCCGTTCGGGATGTGCAAGCAAATCGAGGCCGATTGCCGCTTCGTGTCCCTCTGTAGGGTAAATCGCATTCAGGATGCAATTCCGCGATAAAGCCATCGAACTGATGATCGTATCATTACGAATATATTCCTTCGATAACTCGTAATATTCTTCATTTGAAATTCCGGGATTAAGCGCCACATAAGCTGCAACCCCGCGGGTATAAAAAATACGGGAGTAAAGTGCTTTTTCAAGTTTCGATTTTTTACCTATCATAACATCAAGCAATTGTGCCCGAATGTCTTTTTCCCACTGCCCTTGCCTGTACCCGGTGAACGCAACAGCTGCCGAAACCAGCAACAAAAAAACCAATGCTGCAATTAAAAATGGTTGAAAATTACGCACAGATAACGACTTTTTTTCCATCAAGCTTAATTTAGGTTCCCGTAAATATTTATGCGGCATAAATATAATGAATTAGTGGATTAATCAAATGACAATATAAGCTTTAGGTTTTTTTACTTCCGAACCAAAGTTAAAATTATGTTTGTGAAATATGTAGAATTTTAATATTTTAGTCACCACATAAACAAATACTCATCATCTTTTAACCTATAAAATCCCGTAAAATGGCATTAACAGAAAGTAAAATGCGTGATTTCATTAAACAGATAATTATTCTAAGCGAAGACAATGCACAGGAATTAATAAACAATGGATACAATCCGGAAGAAAGACTTGGAGCATTAAAAACCAAATCACAAAACGTCTATCAAACGGAAATGCGTCAGACAATGGCCAGGGTTGAATTAAAAAATGCCACAAAAGAATCGAGAGAAGCCCTTACATCTGCTTATACCGATGCCTCCGCATTTGTTGAAATACTGACAGGTATCCTTGGTAAAAGACATTCGCTGATTCTTCAAATCAGAAAAATGAGGTTTTAACAACCTGTTCCTGTCCACAGGCTAAATGTTTTGGAGCCGGATGGATATTCATTATTGCAGCAAAAAGATTCAGTATTGAATTTCATAAATTCAACATTGCCGATTAGATATTCAACTTTACCGTAAGGAAATTCAGTATTGAATTCAATAGATTAAATAATGAATATTAAAAATTCTAAATTGAAGATTTAAAATTCACTGTTGCCGAAAAGATATTCAATGTTGCCGCAAGGAAATTCACAGTTGAATTCAACAGATTCAATATTGAATATTGTAAATTCAACAGTGAATATTAATCCGGCTACATGTTACACAAATAAAATACCGCATCCATCAAAGGCTTTCATTAATTGCAGTCCAAATCATTCATTGAATTGGTAACATAATCCACCGTTAACTGATAACTTTCATTTTCTTCTTCTCCCCAGTCACAGTCTTTATAAAGTGCCAGTTCATCCAGAACATCCTGGATTGCCTGTTTATAGCTGTTGCAGGTTGCAGGTGTTTGATTAAGTGCATACGCAATACCGGCATTTGTCATAGCGATGGATTTTTCGTAATAGGCAGCATACCAGTTGGAGGAACAGATATCATCATCGTCCACTGTCATCTGAATTTCATCCGGATCAAGTCCTGAATTTTCGAATGCAGGTTTAATTATTACCGTAGCATTATTATCACCCATTGTCAAACCGACGTTCAGTTTTCCTTCGGCTGTTACAGCTTTATCCCTTTTCATATACAAATTACCCGTCCGGTACGCAATATCAAAAGGTACACCATCTGCTTCAGTAAACCTTTCATAATTGGGTTGAAAAATAGTACTTAATGGTTGAAAATCGAAATCATACGAAACTGATCTTTCATATACAGTTGCATTAAGTTGATGCACGCTTCCGGGTTTACCGCTAAAGGCGGCTGGCGAAGTCCTGTTATACTCCAGAATACCAAATGAAACTTTATCATAATAAAATCGGGTTTCTTCTGCCGAAATATCAGACCCCCAGTAGTCGTGGGCCATGGTTATCGCTTTAGTCAGATTTTCTGCTTTGCTGAGAACATTTAAATTTTCGATTGTTTTAGAAAGGGTTTTCAGGAAATTGATTTCTTTTCCACCTTTGGCACAGTCATGAAGAATTCCTATCATGTTTTCAAATATTCCATATACCTGATCTGCTACAAATTTTTTAGTTACATCGTCTTTTAGGAAAACATTCACCAGAAAATCTTTTGTATTGGATGTGAAAAAGCTATACAATGAAGCCCCGCAATCGCCGATCAACATATTGGCAATATCCTGAGGAATAATTACCGCTACCAAATCAGCAATAAAATGATTTCTGTTGTATGTACTTACTTCATCGTGTAGTTTATCCGGATTATTCCCTTCATATTTTCCATTTGTTAGAGTAATCACATAATCCCCGTTGGTAGCAAACTTGAACGATTCGGGCGGCGTTTTAACAAAATTCTTAAATATTTTATTAAACCCCCATTCGATAGCCGAACCGAGAGACAAAATTACTTTTCGTGGCTGCAGTATCTTTGGTCCGTACACTACAGTATTGTCACTTACCCTTCGGATATCAAATCCCAGTGCAGCAAATAAAGGAATATCTTCGGGCCAGGTAATTTCTCCGTCCCGTTTAAAATCGAACTGAAAAGTACCGTCTAAAGTGAATTCTGCACTCTTGGTTTCTTCAAGCAAAAGTTGGGCGACAGTTGCCACACTTTCATTCAGAACCGAAACGAATACCGTATCCAGCACAGGAGAATTGTTGTTTTCCAATGCAACCAATATTTTGTTTTTCAGGGTTCCATAGTTTGAATCGTCCTGAATCAGTTCCATCAAATGAGCCTGTTGAAATTCCTGCAACCGGATATCGGGAAACAAATTGTAAAAAAACAGGAGGATATCATCCATGGTAACAACATTATTGCTTGTTTTTACCGGCTGAAAACCAAAAACAAGATCATCCCCTTTTGTGAAGAAAACCGGCAGTTGCCTTTCTACTCCGACAGTTTTATTTTTCACCTGAAATATACCGTTTACTTTTACCGAAGATAATCCTTCAACTGTCAAAGCTGATATTTCCGAAAAATTAAAATTATCCAGGCCTTCAATATCTATTTTTCCGGAGGTGACAACCAGACTGGTGTCATTACTCAATTCAAACATAAAATTAAGAAAATCCGATCCACTAATTTCAAATTTTACAGGTTCGGCAAACAATTCATCTTTGAATACCGAAATCCTGATACTGTCGCCAACAGAATATTCGAAGTTATTATCCGAATTCAGAAGTGAACTTTTAATGACTTTGCTGTTGTACCGCTCAGCAGAAATTTGAATGTCAAAGCTGTTCACATCAGATGAACCAATAGCTTTGAAAGTACGAACGTCAGCAGGAGTTTCCACTTTAACTATATACATCTCCGCATCGCTTAAACGAAAACACACCGAATTTCCGGTGTACACCAGTTTTTTATCTGCATAAACCTTCTGGCCTTTCATGTTATAAATCGAAAATCCGGCCATAACGGGTATATTGTTAAAATATGCCAGCTTTATTTCACCCGGGCGGTTTTCATATTCAATAAAACCGGATGATCTATTGAATCCGGCAAGACCTGTGTTTCCGAGTAATTCCTTTTTTGTAAGATTAATCCGGTAAGATTCAAGATGAGGTAAATCGGAAAAAATAATCCACGAATCATTTGTAAGGTTTTCCACCAAAATTGAATCCAAAGCAGTTTTCTGCTCTTCTATATCTGCGCTAATTGTGTAAATTAAATCCTGGCTAAAAACAACAGAATAAACAAAATAAAAAACGAGAAAGGCAGTTGATTTTTTCATAGGTTCTTAATTTAGTTTTTGGTAAAGTGAAGTAAATTTATTAAAAAAACATTTTTAATGCAATTTTATTCATTAAAATAATAAACATTGGTTTTCAAAGACTACAATCACCCAATAATCCCGGTGTTCAGTAAAATAACTTAAACGTTATTTTTATCTTAGCAAAAAAATAAAAATGGATAAACAGCGTACGTACGAACCAAAACTTCAGGATATAATTCGGGCAAACATCAATTTAAAAGATGTGATTTTACATACTCCATTGCAAAAAAACCTGAATTTATCGGAAGAATTCAAGGCAAACATTCTTTTAAAAAGAGAGGATTTGCAAGTTGTACGTTCTTACAAGTTACGCGGGGCATATAATAAAATCATTCATTTATCTGCTAAGGAACTGCAAAACGGGGTGGTATGTGCCAGCGCCGGAAACCATGCTCAGGGCGTTGCTTATTCCTGCCGGAAGCTGGGAATCAAAGGAAAAATATACATGCCGGCTACTACCCCCAAACAAAAGATCGGGCAGGTAAAAATGTTCGGAAAAGAATTCGTGGAAGTGATTTTAACCGGTGATACCTACGATGCAGCAGATTCGGCTGCCAAAGAAGATTGCATAAAAACCGGAATGGCTTTTATTCACCCGTTCGATGACCCGCAAATTATTGAGGGACAGGCAACCGTTGGACTCGAAATTTTGCAGGATTCTAAAGAACAAATTGATTACCTTTTTATTCCCATTGGCGGAGGAGGACTGGCAGCCGGTGTTGGCGCCTATTTTAAACAAATGAACCCGCAAACCAAAATCATTGGTGTTGAACCGGCCGGTGCACCTTCCATGAAAAAATCGCTGGAGGCGGGAAAAGTAATCGATCTGCAAAACATTGATAAATTTGTTGATGGGGCAGCTGTTCAGAAAGTGGGGGAAATCACTTTTGAAATTTGCCGGAAAGTCATCGATGATATAGTTACCGTTCCTGAAGGACGTGTTTGCACAAAGATCCTTGAATTATACAACCACGATGCTATTGTTGTGGAACCGGCAGGAGCTTTATCCATAGCCGCCCTCGATTTTTACCAAAACGAAATTAGAGGTAAAAATGTGGTTTGTATTGTCAGCGGCAGCAACAATGATATTACCCGAACCGAAGAAATAAAGGAACGTTCGATGCTGTACGAGGGGCTGAAACATTATTTCATCGTCCGGTTCCCGCAACGTGCCGGAGCACTGCGCACATTTGTGGATGTGGTTTTGGGCCCAAACGATGATGTTACCCACTTCGAATATTCAAAAAAAACCAACCGCGAAAAAGGACCGGCAGTTATCGGAATCGAAGTACAAAAAAAAGAAGATTATTACGGACTGATAAAACGGATGGAAGAAAATGGTTTTGTGTATGAATACCTGAATGAGAAACCGGATTTATTTCAGTTTCTGATATAACAACATGCTCCACTTGTCCCAAAATTGACATTACTTTGCGGCTTAATAAATCAACCTATGAAAAATATTTTACTTCTTTTCCTGCTTGGATTTACCGTTTATGCATCAGGCCAGAATTTCAGATACAGCAACAAAATTTTCAACAAAATTGATACCCTGAAAGGTGTGCAATATGCCGTCGCACCCTGGTTGAACAATCCGGTTTCACAACTTTCAATGTATAATGTTCATGAGGGTGAAATGATAACAGAAGAGCGGCCGTTGCTGATGGACATTTTTAAGCCTGCCAGTGATACACTTACAAAAAAACCAGCAATAGTTTTCATTCATGGCGGAGCTTTTATACTGGGTTCGCGTTATAACGACGATATGGTTGCCCTGTGCGATTCATTTGCCCGCCGCGGCTATGTTACTTCCACAATCGATTACCGGTTGGGAATGAGTGCCGAAATAACCCGGATATTTGGAATTCCGGTTGCACTTAAAATTCCGGCAGAGAGTGCACTGCGGGCAGTATACAGGGCGACACAGGATGGACGGGCTGCCATTCGGTTTTTAAAACAAAATGCAGAAATGTATGGAATCGATACCACAAATGTATTTATGGTTGGCAGTAGTGCAGGTGGTTTACTGAGTTTAAATTCACTCTATCTGAATCAGGATGAAATTGCTGCTGCTGTATTGGAAAATCCGGATTCCGGCGGTTTGGATGCCATCGGTGTTGCAGGCTTTGGAGGAAAAGCCGACGCAGTGGTTTCCTATTGGGGTGCGATTGAAAATACATCCATTATCGAACGGGAAACAAACCCTGTTTTCCTTGTACACGGCGAAGCGGATGATATCGTGCCATTCCGGAAAGGAGTACCACTGGAAGGAATCGTTCCGCCTAATCCGGCCCTAAGCTACGAAATGCCGGAGGCTTATGGCAGTTTCTGTATCGACACTGCATTAAACAATCGCGGAATATTTCACGAAACCTATTTTGTGGCCAACAAGTAAACATGAATTTTATGGTGTGGATACCGGCGAATTTCCACCCGAAGGGCCAAACCAGTACTGGGACACAATTCTCTGGAAAACCAGTAATTTCCTGTTCGACAGGTTTAAACCCAACGCTGGTTTTGATGTTGAAATAGCAGGAAATTCTGTTTCCATGACCAACCAATCCACAACAGATAATTTGGTTTCATGGGATTTTGGCGACGGAACAACAAGTTTGGAAAAACAACCTGTGCATATCTATAGTATGGATGGAGCATACAAAGTTTCATTAACCGTATGCAATGCCTTAATGGCCTGCGATTCCACTTCCGAAACAATTCACACAGGAGTTACACAGTCAGCATTTAATATTGATGAAGAGAACGTAAAAATATACCCTAACCCGGTTTTAAATACATTGAATATTGCAGGCAACATTGAATCAGTTGATTTAAAAGTTTTTGATTTAACCGGCCGCCTCATTCTTCAAAACAGGAATAGTTCTGAAAAATCAATAGATGTGAGTTTATTAAAACCTGGTATTTATTTGCTTGAAATAAAAACCCTAAAACGAACAATATCAATTCAGTTTGTAAAAGGTTAAATGAATTACTTATGCGGCATTAGTTTTTCTTAAATAGGCACAGAATTTCTGCCTGAAAGCAAAAAAAGCCGGTCTCGTGTGGATATATCAAATAATTTCTCTTACTTTGTATTTCAAAGTACTTCAATAAAATGAAAACCACAGAAAAATATTTGGCAGAAATAAAGGAAATCCGTAAAATGATGGAGGAATCGAGCCGGTTTCTTACATTGAGCGGATTGTCGGGAATATTGGTAGGCGTAATTGCACTCATTGGGGCCTATCTGGTTGGACGGATGATATACTCAGAATCTGCTGCAGTAATCTTGCTTTATGGCTCTGTGTCTCCTGCAGCAATAATTATTGCTGCTGTTGTTTTAATACTTTCACTTCTCACTATAGTTTTATTCACGTCCTACCGGGTTAAAAAATCGGGTAAAAGATTTTGGAACGCCGGTACGCGAATGATGTTGGTGAATCTGGCTATTCCATTGGTTACCGGCGGTTTACTTATTCTCATTTTACTCTTTAACGGAATTTACGAAATTATTATACCCGGAACACTTATTTTTTACGGACTGGCATTGATAAACGCTGTCAAAATTTACCCGTCAGGAGATATTTTATCTGGGATTGTTCCAGAATATCCTTGGAATTGTTGCAGCTCTTCTGCCTGCTCTTGGATTAGATTATTTGGGCTTTCGGTTTTGGCATTCTGCACATTGTTTACGGCACGCTGATGTATTACAGGTACGAACGCAACATCAAACCCATGAAATTGTGAAAAACAGTTTTCAAAATTTAAATAAAGCCTTCGACAATAAAATCAGGCTGGGTGTCATGTCTGTTCTGTCGGTCAATTCCCGTGCATCTTTTAATCATTTAAAAGAAGTGCTGGATGTTACTGACGGTAATCTTGCCAGCCATATCAAATCACTCGAAAATGCAGGTTACATCAGTGTAATTAAAAGCTTTAAAAACCGCAAACCCAATACAGAATATGAAATTACACCCTCTGGTGCCGCTGCATTTGAAAGCCACCTGAAGGCGCTTGAAGATATATTGAAACAACTTTAATTTTTTTTCATTTCATACTTTGAAATCCAAAGTACTCTAAAACAAAAAACATGGAAACAAATGAATTCATTCAGAAACCTCCCAGCAGGGGGTGAACCTGCAGGTCACACTTAAAGTTTTAATTATTGGTGTGATTGCAATTGCTTTACTTGTGCCAAAATTTTTGATTCTGGAACTGATTCATGAACGACAGGAAACAGCTGAAATGACCACAAAGGAAGTTATGCAAACCTGGTCACTGCCACAGACTGTTCGGGGACCCGTACTTTCAATACCCTACATTGAACGAACTTTCGACAAAGATGGAAATGAAACAACTGAAAAGAAAGGCAATTTTTATCTGTTGCCCGGAAACTTACAGATTAAGGGAGAAATTTTCCCGCAAAAACGAAGCAGGAGCATTTATGAAGCAGTTATTTATGAAACTGAATTGGATATTGGCGGCAGTTTTGCGAAAAGCGATTTCAGGAATCTTAATATTGCACCTGATGATGTATTGTGGGAAGAAGCAAAACTTCTCGTTGCCATAAGTGATTTACGTGGCATAAACAATCGTGTTTCATGCACATTGAACGACTCTGCCTATGCTTTTATACCGGGAATGGAAAACCATCTTCTTGGCAATAACGGAATTTCATTACCCCTTTCGCATTTATCTGAGACTTCATTTCCGTCCAGCTTTCAATTTACCCTTCGGCTAAAAGGTTCGGAGGAATTAAATTTTGCCCCGCTGGGTGAAACCACGGAAGTTACCATGCGTTCCTCCTGGAATGACCCAGGGTTTACAGGAAATTTTCTTCCTGCCGAACATACCATCGACAAAGATGGATTTACTGCAAAATGGAAAATTCTGAATTATAACCGGAATTACCCACAGCAATGGAAAAATGAAGAGTACCGGGTCACCGATGCGGATTTTGGCGTAAAACTGGTTACTGTTGCCGATCATTACCAGAAAAGCTCTCGTACAGCAAAATATGGCATCCTGGTCATTCTCTTTGTTTTTCTCTCCTTCTTTTTAAATGAAGTAATCACCAAACAGAAAATACATCCGTTTCAGTATATTCTTGTTGGATTTGCTGTACTGGTATTTTACCTGCTGTTGCTGTCCATTTCCGAGCAACTGGGATTTAATATCGCTTATCTGATTTCAGCATTTGCTGTAATAATTATGGTTTTGCTTTATTCTCATACCTTCCTGAAAAAATGGAGCGACTCCATCATTCAGACGTTGATTCTGACCTTTTCCTTTGGGTTCATTTTTATATTAATGCAACTGGAAACATATGCCTTATTGGTGGGCAGCATCGGATTATTTGTGGTACTTGCGCTTACCATGTTCTTTACACGGAAAATAAACTGGTACAGCGAATAGAAGTTTAGAGTTCGAGTTTGGAGTTCGGAGTTCCGGGTTTAAAGTTTCGAGATTGTGGTTTATTCGGTATTCGGCATTCGGCGTTCTGAGTTCGTAATATAGAGTCTGCACCATTCATCAAGCTTGTCATTTCAAACCGGTATTCCGGGAGAAATCTGTTGTACTGGCTTCTAATCTGTGATTTGTATCTTGCACACCCCCAACCCCCGGAAGGGGGCTTTAAGATTGCACTGTATCAATGTGTTGCATTCGGAATATATTTTTTAATGAATAACGAGAAACCCGAATTCGGCGTTCAAAATTCGGCATTCGGCATTCAGTGTTCAATCTAAATAACCTAAAGTTTAAGCATCAATTAATTTATATTTGTGATGAAACTTAAAACTCCTTCTCACCAAACTCGCTGGATGGTAATTTTAATTTACCGTTTTTCCAGTTGAGGTTGTAACTCACATTGAGCACCACAAAATCAGTTTCGTAAATGTAGTTTGTGGTGGTGTAAAAATGTTCGCCCCATGTGGTAATCCGCTGCCGGTGCGATTCGTGCATCCCCAAATCAATATTTTGCCACTGAACGGTAGCCGTTAAACGATTATCGAGAAATGTCTTTCTTAACGACATATTCGGAATTAAATACCTCGAATCTTCGCCCTGTGCTGTTGGCCTTTTTGATAAATAATTCACATTGGCCTGCAGACTCAGTCCTGATGTGAGATTGAAAGAAGTATTACCATTAATGGAATATACCCATCCTGAATTATCGATCTTCATGGATGGTGAATCCAGTATTTGAAGCGTTCCCTGATAGGACTGATTGAAAACATTTCCGCCAAAAAACAAGGCCCACCATTTTGCCGGATGCAGGTCGGCTCCAATCTCAACCCCCACCGACCTGCCGTTTTCCACGTTCGTATAAACCCGGTTCAAAATGGTATCGGCATAAATGCTGTTCACCCGTTGCACAGGATCTTTGCTATCCTGAATGTAGGCGGTAATAAATGCTGAATTTGTACCACTGAACGTTTTTATCAGCCCGATTTCGCCAAGAGTGACAAACTCCGGCCGCAAATCCGGATCACCGATTTCAAGTGTCTCCGAATGTTCCCTTTCAGGAATCGGATTTAACTGATTGTTTGTTGAACGCTGAATCCGGCGGCTGAATCCAGCTTTTATTTTCAAATCCGGTTGTATTGAATACAATATATTGGCAGAAGGAAAAAAATTGGACAAATTAAGCACATGCGTTTCCGGATCAAAAGACAAATCCACCGTCCGGTGCGAATACTCATAGCGTAATCCAATAATATAATCCAGCTTTTCAGTACTTGCCAGAATACTGACTGTAAACAGAATGAATTAGATTTTTGGAAACCGCCGTCCCACGAAAACGATCTAAATTTGGTTGATTTACATCTTCCGGAGTAACGATATAATCAAAAACCCCATCCTGCGAATCACTTCTGAACTGATACCCGCTTTGGAGTTTTCCATTTCCAATGTTTACAGAATAATCCAGTTTAAGCCGGTATCCGTCAATTGGTTTTTCGTATGGATTCTGAACATATTGAATGACTTGTCCATCTGGCTCTGTCAGGTTTCGGTTATGTGTTGTTCCGTAAAGATTGTCGTACTCATATAAAAATGAAGCTGTCAATGAAGATTTGTTCTCAAAAATATGGGTATAATCAAAATTTCCGAGTGTAAATGTACCCCTGCTTAATCTGCTTATTGGCATTGTAATAGGGAGCATCGTAAATTTTCTCACCGGTATCAAGTGTCCATTGCGAATTGGAATAAAACAGGTTGGCATCGCGTGCCTGGTAACGTTTCCCGCTATAAATACCAAGCGACAAAATATTGTTGTTGTCAGCTTTGAACTGAACAGTTGCCCTGACCGGCATAATTGTACCGGTAGAAACTTCGTTCACCTTCCGAAGGAAAATAATTGATGGTGTTGTTTTCCACATTTTCAATCCACACATTTCCTTCGCGGAAACCATTTAAATCGTCACGGGTATAATTTCCGCCAACCGAAATATCCCATTTATTTTTCTGATAATTAAAAGTAATATCGCCACCATACCGCTGCGAAACCCGGTCGTTTCCAAAATCGGTTGTGCTTGGCAATCCGTAATTTGCATTAACAATGAGTCCTGCTCCGTTGGTAGTTCCGTTTTTAGTGGTAATGTTGATTATTCCAGCTTTCCCGTCAGGATCGTATTTTGCCGACGGAGAGGTAATCAGCTCAACATGCTCTACTGCATTTGCCGGCAACTGGCTTAGTGCCGTTTGGGCATCTGCAAGAACAGGTTTTCCATTTATCAACACCAAAAACCCGGAAGAACCTCTTACTGTAATTTCTCCCTGACCATTTACTGCAATCGACGGCATATTCTTTAATACATCGACAGCTGAACCCCCTTTGGCTGATACAAACTGTTCGGCATGGTAGGTTTGTTTATCTACTTTGTTCATGGCATTTATGCGGTTGCCGGTAACATTCACTTCATTCACCAGCTGTTGCGCCGGAGTAAGTGAAATGTTATCCAACTCCAGCGTTTCATTTGTCATCAGGGTAAAATTGGTTGCTTCTGCTTTCGTAGCCCAAAAATTGAGCACGGATAAAATAACTTCCCGGATTCAGTTTTTCAATCTTAAAATTTCCTGAACGATTTGTAATTACTCCCGTCACCAGACTGGAATCAGTTGTCTTATAAACAGCTACACTTGCATATTCCAGCGGGTCATCATTTGAATTATCAGTTATACGACCTGAAACAGCACCTGTTTGTGCATTTGTTATTATAGATATAGAAACACAAAATATAAGTACAAAGAAAATTTTCATCTGATTTATAATTGATTAATAAAACATCCGGGGTCTGGATAATATCAGCAATATGTTGACTAATCCTAAAATCTTTTAGCTTTTACTTTTAATTCCCTTTAGAAACAATGGTTCCAATCGCATTGTTCAACAAAAGAACAGTCAGATGAATAATAGTTGAAGAAGCACGTGAAACAAAATGATTTTGTATTTTTAAAATTCCTAAAAAACTCAGAATGAAACAGGTTTGGCTTTATTTCATCATTATTGTTGCTGCTATTTTTGGTTCGCATTGGTTATTCAAACAATTGGTTGTTAAAACAACAGACTGAAAAAACGACAACCGCAAAACCTAATATTATTCTGATTTTGGGTGATGATATCGGCTATTCGGATATCGGCCCCTTTGGGTCAGAAATTAAAACACCAAACCTGGATCGTTTGGCCGATGAAGGAATCCGGTTTTCCAATTTCTACAACATGTCGAAATGCGAACCATCCCGTTCAACGCTTTTTACAGGTGTTTACGAAGGAGGTAAAAACAGTGTGAATTTTGCTCAAATCCTTAAAAATTCAGGATATTATACCATCCATTCCGGAAAGGAACACTGGATGAACTGGGCTCCTGAACATGTATTTGCAAAAAATGTATTCGACCAGTCACTTACTTTTAAGGCAATGAGTGAATTTTTTATTCCGCCCTCGGGAGATTTTGTAAATCCGTTTATACTCCATGGTGACACTGTAAAACCCAATCAAATTTATCATGAAAAAGAACCCTTTTACAAAACGGATGTATTAACGGATAATGCATTTCGCTGGATGGATAAACCGTTGGAAAAAGGCCAGCCGTTTTTCCTGTTTCTGGGTTACGGTGCAGCCCATTATCCTTTGCAGGCGCGGCCTGAAGATATTGCCAAATACCGCGGCACCTATAAAAAAGGGTGGGATAAAATCCGCGAAGAACGACTGGAGCGGCTCAAAAAAATGAAATTAATCCCCGATTCCACGCAAATAAGTCCTCCCACTTCAAACATTAATAATTTCAGAGGACATCCGGAAGGTGACGAAGAACGGCGGGCAAAAATTCCGATTATACCGGCCGTGGAATACACTGGAGGAAAAGGAACAGGATGAACTGGATTTGGAAATGGCCGTTTTTGCAGCAATGGTCGACAGGATGGACCAGAATATTGGGCGGATTTTAAATTACCTGGATGAAAAAGGAATTGCAGACAACACCATCGTGATTTATTTATCGGATAATGGCTCATGTCCGTATGACAGTAACCGCGACTTTGATTATCCCCCCGGAGTGGCCGAAGGTTTCCGAACCATTATGTGCAGCTTGGGCAAACGCCGGAAATACACCCTTTAAATACTTCAAACAATACGGCCACGAAGGTGGAGCCCACACCCATTTTATTTTGCGCTGGCCCAATAAAGTTAATCCTGGAACTATCACCCACCAAACCGGACATATTGTTGATATTGCTCCTACCCTTCTGCATGCGGCCCAGGTAATTTATCCCAAAACAATGGGAAACCGGTAAACCCACAGTCACTGGATGGAAGTTCGCTGATGCCGGTTCTTTTAGGCGGCGAACGAAAAGAGCCCGGCTTTTATTTATCCGGATGGACCGACAAGTTCCGGATGTTCAGGCAACACGACTGGAAAATCGTCAAATTGAATGGCGAAGACTGGGAATTGTACAACTTAAAAGAGGATCCGACTGAAATACACAACCTGGCAGATGTTCATCCTGATAAAGTAAAAGAACTGGTACAAGCTTACCAAAAGACACAGGAAGAACTAAAGGCAAAAGCCAAATAGTTTTAGTATTCGGTTGTAAAGAGTTCTGGATGTTTACCACGTACTCCTTTTTCGCGGTAAAAATCTTTTAACCGTTTGATATCTTCCTTATAATCTTCCGTTAACTCGAATTTACCGTACATGTTCATCTCTTTTCTTCCCCAATCGAAACTGGCCAGATAAACCGGAATTTCAGCTTTTTGGGCAATCTGATGAAATCCGGCTTTCCAGTTTTTAGTCAATTTACGTGTACCTTCCGGAGTAATGGCCAGTTGCATGTAGTCCCTTTCGTTAAACAGGTGAATGGTTTGCCGGATGACGTTTGCCCCTTTCGATCGGTCAATTGGAATACCACCCATTTTCCGGACAATGAATCCCATGGGCCAAAAGAAAAATTCCTTTTTGATTAAAATATTTGCTTTTCCACCCAGCGACTGATAAAAAATCCAGGAAATTACGAAATCCAGCGCACTGGTATGAGGGGCACCAATAATAATACATTTATTCACTTTGGCAGCCTCGCCGTAACTTTTCCATCCCAAAAGTTTAAGCAAAAATTTACAAAATATCCTCATCATGCTGTTATCGTCTTCGTTTTAATATTAGTGGCATAACCATATCTTTCCAAAAGTCCGGTAGCCATATTTGTTGCGTTATTCGAATCCCCTCCGCCAAAATTAATGATAATCATAACAAAACGTTTGGTATCGGGTGTTACCGAAGTACGAACCGAATCGCTTGTTGGAGATCCAAAAGCACCAATTTCGTCTCTGAAAACCGGAAGATTTTCAATATTCAGACTTCCCCTTCCAATGCCGGAATAGGGTTCGCCGGCTGCACCAATTCCAAAAATTACATCTCCTTTCAATTTATCTGCATCATAACCACCTATTGAAAAACCGGTGGAAATTGAAACAAGATTCAATAAATCCACAACATTGTTTACCTGGTACAATTCTTCCCGTTTTACCACCCGCCGCAGCAATGCTTCGGCCGAAAGCCGGTAGCGTGCCGGATCTTTTCCACAAACTTTGTAAGCATTACGCGATGCTGAAATTGCAGGCAAACTGCTGATTTCCTCCATTTTTAATGTGGAGGAAAGTTCTTTTATTTTTTGCTGAATTTCATCCCAGAGTGCATCATTTTTCTCTAAAACATATACCTCACATTCAATACAAATAAGCCGGATTTTTGGCAGCTTCTCCTTTAATTCCTTTGAGACTGAAATTTTTACCATTATATTCTATTCACAGCGAATTCAATTTCTGCTTTCTTGAAAAAGTTGTACATTTCACTTTTAAAAATTGTTCAAATCTATACAAATTGAGACGAAAACTAAATTTGAACCTGCCTATTTTATCATTTGTTTTTTAGATTTAAACTTTCGAAACTGATATCAAAAAAAGAAACAGTAAAAATTTACAGGATGAAAGGAAAATTATTGCTTATTATTTTTTGCCTTTTTACTATTACAGTACCGGCCAAAAAGTACAAAGTTTTTTACCTGGGCGGCCAGTCGAATATGGATGGCTATGGTTATGTAAACCAACTTCCGGAAAGATTAAAACAACCGGTAAAAGGAGTGTACATTTTTCATGGCAACACACAAAAAGACACTGCCGAAATTGACGGCAAAGGAGTGTGGGAAGTTTTAAAACCGGGCCATGGTGTAGGTCATCAATCTACGCCAAAAGGCAACCAGCTTTCCGACAGGTTTGGAATTGAACTAACTTTTGCCCGCGAATTGCAAAATTTGCTGCCGGATGAAAATATTGCACTGATAAAATACAGCCGTGGCGGAACCTCAATTCATATTGATGCTGCCGGTGATTTTGGTTGCTGGGCCCCGGATTTCTCCACCGGAAACGGTGTAAACCAATACGATCATTTTCTGGCCACAGTTTTAAATGCTTATTCGGTGGATGATATCGACGGAGATGGCGAACGTGATGAGTTAATCCCTGCCGGAATTGTATGGATGCAGGGAGAAAGCGATGCCAATGTAAAAGAAATTGCACTTGAATATGCTGACAATTTAAAACGGCTGATGGATTTAATCCGGGCAGCATTTCTCAGGGATGACTTACCCGTAGTAATCGGCAGGATTTCAGATTCGGGAAATGATTCAGATGGTAATGTCTGGGATTACGGAAATGAGTTACGCTGGCAGCAGGCCCGCTTTGTTAACCAGGATTCGAAAGCTGCCCTTGTTGTAACAACCGATAATTATGACTATTCCGATAAATGGCACTACAATACGGAAGGATATATAGATTTGGGAAAACAGTTTGCCCGGGCAATGGTTGGTCTGATGCAGTAGAGTTTAAGGTTTAAGGTTTAAAGAAAGTTCGGGGTTTCAGGTTTCATGTTCCGGGTTCCGGGTTCCGGGTAGCTTGTAGCTTGTAGCTTGAGGCTTTTGACTTGAAGCTTTTGAAGTTGACAACTAAAAAAAGGGTTTTGCCGGTGGCAAAACCCTTTTAATATCAGCTATATTCTTTAGATAATTTCAACATTAATAGCTACAGGACCGCGATCGCTTTCTTTAATTTCGAATTGCACACTCTGTTCTGCTTCCAGTCCAAACTGCGCATCCTTAATTCCTGTACGATGCACAAAAACATCTTTATTGTCATCAGTTTTAATAAAACCAAAACCTTTAACCGCATCGTACCATTTAACAGTACCCTGCATAAAGAAATCTGATTAGTAACGGCCACCACCGCCACCGCCTCTGTTAAAGCTTCTGCGGCCACCGCCGCCACCGCCTCTTGAGTCGTTGGATTTTGGACGTGATTCGTTTACTTTGATGTTTCTTCCGCTTAACTCAGCGTTGTTCAATTCTTCGATAGCTTTGCGGGCTTCCTGGTCATCTTCCATTTCTACAAAACCAAACCCTTTGCTTCTTCCGGTTAACTTGTCAGAAATAATTTTTACTGATGCAACTTCACCATACTCTTCAAAAATTTCTCTTAAATCTTCCTCAACTACATTATACGGAAGATTACCAACATAAATGTTCATTTGTTTCTATTTAAAATTAATAATTCAGTATCCGATTGCGGGCACACAAGAGATCCAAAAAAATGTTCGATTCCGGATTTACCTGTATACCGAATTATGAATTGCAGAAACCAAAATAAATCGTGGATAAAAACAAGAAAGGAAGACCGTGTCCGAAAACCAGATTACTTGTAAAATTCAATAAAAAAAGACCAATCTGTTAATTATCAGACAATCAAAATGTAAATTAACTAAAAATCATCTATAATTCACCAGACAAAGATAAATTAAAATTGTATTATACAAGCAAAGTTCCGGTTTATTTATTCATTTAACTTTTCTTTTTCAATATTATGGCAATATCTTCTGTTTTAAGAATTAACCGATTCTGCGCCTGTTAAATCGCGGATCACCACACTTGCAATAAAACATCCAAAAACAGGAGGCATATAAGAAATGGTTCCTACGGTTGATCTTTTGTTTCTTCCTTCCTCAGGCCTTACTGCTTTTTGGTCGGTCTGTTCGGTAGAAAAAACCACTTTCACCCCCGTTTTAATATTTGATTTTGACAGTTTCTTCCGAATCTTACGCGCAAGTTTGCAGTTGTATGATCCCGAAAGATCGGATACTTTTACCTGTGCCGGATCGGTCTTACCCCCTGCTCCCATCGAACTGACAATTTTTAATCCCAGCTGGTGACATTCGTACATTAAAGTTACTTTCGGCGATAGGGTATCAATGGCATCAATTACATAATCGAACGGCTGGCTTTCCAAAAGTTCCCTGATTCTGTCGTCGCTGATAAATTCATTATTAACCGTTAAACCGAGCTCCGGATTTATGTCGTGAAGACGTTGGGCCATCACTTCTGCTTTTGGCATCCGGGCTGTGCTGACAAGCGCCGGAAGCTGCCGGTTGCGGTTGGATTCCTCTACAACATCTCCGTCAACAATTGTCATTTTACCCACTCCTGCCCTGCAAATAAGTTCGGCCGCATAGGCTCCCACTCCACCCAAACCCACAACAAGTACATTTGCTTTTTTAAGTGCATCAAGTTTTTCACTGCCGAAAAGCAGTTCAGTTCTTTCTAACCATTCCATTTTACATTCTCAATTCGATTGAAATTCTCCCAGATGTTTTTCTTCAGTACTTCTGCATCCATGCCTTTTAATTCGGCTCCCTGTTTGTACATTTTTTCCACATCCCCTTCAAATTCATCTGTTTCAAAAAAGATCATTTCCGGCGACAAAAACTGAAACGATTCAATGGCCTTTGCCTCCTGTTTAAAAAGAATTTCCCCAAATGAAAATAAAATATTTCGTCCGGCCAACTGTTCTGTAATTTGAATATTTCCTGAATAGCCGTGTAATATCCAGGGCACGGTCGGATGAATTTTATTGTACAGACCAATTACGTCGTTATAAGCTCTTAACACAATGAATTATCAATGGGCTTTTGATATTCTTCAGCCATAAATGCCTGCGCTTCAAAAACACGCATTTGTTCTGAAAAATCGTTTTCAATTGATTTGTCAGGGCCGCATTCACCAACAAAAATTACGTGATCAAATTCAAGCGCATCTTCCATTTGTTCCAGCATTTCATTGTTTTCATCTTTCGACTTTAAATGCCAGGGATGTAATCCAACCGAATAAAAATTGCGCCCGGTAAAAGCTGCAAATTCCTGTCCGGGGAAAATATTATTTACCGAAACAGTATCGTTCCCTGCCTGGGAATGATGCGTGTGAATGTCAATTAAGGGCAAATGCATTATGAATAGTTTAATAAAGTAATTGAATTACAAAATGCTACACCAATTCCAAAACTTTATTCACCAGGTTTTCTGCTCCGGTTGCAATTTGGTCAATAGTAGCATCGAGCATGTAGCAAGGTGTGGTAACCAATTTATATTTTTCATCCACTACGATTTCGCCATGTGTTGTTTTTTCATGAAATCCGCCCATTTCTTCAATTGCCTGCAATGTTGCTTCATCCTGACCAATTGTTACTTTAACATCGCCTAAAACTTTTGCCACAGCTACCGGTGAAATACACAGTGCACCAATTGGTTTTTCGGCTGCAACTGTTTCCCGGATTGCCTTTTCAACCTGCGGTATTACAACACATTCAACACCGTCGAAAGCAAACGTGCAAAGATTTTTGGCTGCACCAAAACCTCCCGGAAAAATAATTGCATCGAATTCATTTGCTTTGTATTCGGTTAAGGGTTTTACGTTGCCTCGGGCAATTCGAGCTGCTTCCACCAAAACATTTCGAATTTCGGGCATTTCTTCTCCATTAAGATGATTGACTACGTGAGCCTGTTTAATATCGGGTGCAAAACATTGATATGAAGCACCTTTTCTTGCAATGGCAAGCATAGTTAAAGTTGATTCATGAATTTCTGCACCGTCATAAACACCGCATCCTGATAAAACTAACAGCAATCTTTTTCATCTAATTTTGATTTTTGGGTTCTTTTTTTTCAAAATTAAGATTTCTTACTGAAAAAGAAAATACACGTTACTTCAATGTGTTACAAAAAACAAACAGTTAATATTTCGAACGTTATTGTATTTCCTCCAGATTATAAGGAGTTTCCTGATAAACATAATAATTCAACCAATTTGAAAACAGCAGATTGGCCGTTGAGCTCCAGCGCATTACCGGCAAATTATCCGGATTGTTGTCAAGATAATAATTAACAGGCAAATCAATAGGTAAATTTTTTGCCTTATCTCTTTTGAATTCGCTGTCGAGTGTTAGGCGCGAGTATTCGGCATGGCCGGTAATAAAAAGCTGGCGTCCGTTTTTGGCTTTTACAATAGTTACACCCGCTTCTTCGGACGATGAAATAATTTCCAGCGCCTCCGATTTGATGATATCACTTTCCCTTATTTCGGTGTGCCTGGAATGCGGGATATAGAATTCATCATCAAATCCCCTAAAAATTGGAAGCTGTTTATCGGTAGGAGTATGTTTAAAAACTCCGAACATTTTTTTCTCAAGGGGATACTTGGGAATTCCGTAATAATGAAATAAACCGGCCTGCGCTGCCCAGCAAATAAATAAAGTAGAAGTGACATTATGTTCGGCCCAATTCAGAATATGCTTCATTTCCTCCCAGTAGGTCACTTCTTCAAAGGGCAGCAATTCAACGGGAGCACCCGTAATAATCATGCCGTCGTATTTCTTTTTATTCAGTTGATCGAAATTCCGGTAAAAAGCTTTCATATGATCCGTCGGTGTATTTTTAGGGGTATGGCCTTTCATTTTCAGGAAATCAATTTCAATCTGCAACGGCGAATTGGACAGCAAACGCAGCAGATCAGTTTCTGCCGTAATTTTCAGCGGCATTAAATTCAGAATGACAATTTTCAGCGGACGAATATCCTGGTGCGATGCACGCGATTCGTTCATCACAAAAATGTTTTCTTTCTCCAATAAACGGATTGCCGGTAACCTGTCGGGAATATTTAATGGCATCTTTTATAGTATTTAGAGTAATGAGCAGTGAGAAAATCTCACTACTCAAAACAAATTAGAATTTTCAATTTAACCAACTTTATTTAATGCTTGTTCAATGTCGGCAATGATATCGTCAATATGTTCAAGCCCAACACTAATTCTTAGCTGAGACGGAAAAACACCTGCAGCAATCTGCGCTTCTTCGGGCAATTGCTGATGTGTAGTGGCAGCCGGTTGTATAATCAGCGTTTTTGCATCGCCAACATTTGCAAGGTGACTGATTAATTCAAGATGGTTAACCACCTGGTTTGCAGTTTCCTTATCTCCTTTCACTGTAAAGGAAAGCACACTGCCGGCACCTTTGGGCAAAAACTTTTTCGCATTCTCATAATACGGATTTCCTTCCAGCCCGGGATAATTTACGCTTTCCACTTTTGGATGCTGTTCCAGCCACTTGGCCAGCGCCAGCGCATTTTCAACATGACGATCCATTCTTAGCGATAAAGTTTCAAGCCCCTGAAGCAAAAGAAAAGAGTTAAACGGACTGATTGCCGGTCCAAAATCGCGCAGCCCCTCCACCCTGGCTTTTATAGCAAAAGCAATATTTCCAAAAGGTCCGTCGAAGTTAAATACATCCCAGTATTTTAAGCCGTGATAACTGTCGGAAGGTTCGGTAAAAACCGGAAATTTTCCGTTGCCCCAGTTGTAGTTTCCGGCATCAATAATAACACCGCCAATGCTGGTTCCGTGGCCGCCAATCCATTTCGTTGCCGATTCAACTACAATGTTTGCCCCATAATCAATTGGGCGGAAAAGATATCCGGCACCGGCAAAAGTATTGTCAACAATAAATGGCAAATCATATTTTTTGGCCAACTTGCCAAAAGCATCAAAATCAGGAATTACATAACCCGGATTTCCGATAGTTTCCATGTAAATTCCCTTTGTGTTGTCATCTATAAGTTTTTCGAAATGTTCCACAGTTAAATCTTCGGCAAAACGGGCTTCAATCCCCAGCCGTTTAAATGAATTTTTAAACTGGTTGTACGAACCGCCGTACAAATAAGGCGATGTGATAAAATTTTCGCCCGCACTTAATATGGTATTGAAGGTAAGAAACTGCGCGGCATGCCCTGAGGCTACAGCCAAAGCTGCTGCCCCGCCTTCGAGTGCAGCCATTCTTTGTTCAAAAACATCGGATGTCGGATTCATGATCCGGGTATATATGTTTCCGAATTCTTTCAGTGCAAATAAATTTGCTGCATGTTCGGCGTCATTAAAAACATACGATGTTGTCTGGTAAATAGGTACCGCACGCGAGTTTGTTGTTTTGTCGGGTTCATGACCTGCATGTAACTGCAGGGTTTCGAAATTCATTTTTTTAGAAGTCATAATTTATTGTTTTATAGATTAGAAATACGTCTGTTTTAACTGTTTTGAAATTGATGTACCGGAAAAAAAGCATTGTAAATTTCACGCACACTTTTCTCCTTGTCTTCCTTTTTTACCACAAGGTAACTCACCAAATCAGAAGCACCGGAACCACTCAGTACCACATTAATTTTGTTGCTGGCAACTGCATTAAAAATCCGCGCCGATACTCCGTAATTTTGTTGCATTCCATGGCCGATAATGCCGATTAACGAAACATTTTTCACCAAAGTAATTTCACGAACCGAAGAAAAGCCAAGTTGCTGAATCAGCCGCAGTGCCAATTCTCCTTTTGCCTTTTCCAAAATCAGGTTAATCGAAATCTGGGACGTTATTACTGATTTAATGTTGATTCCGGCTTCATTTAAACGAGTAGTAACTTTAGCCAGAATTCCCGGTTTCAGCCCCACCCCAGGACCATCAAGCTTAAGTAAGGTAATGTCATCCGAACAAGCCACACTCTTTACGACTTGCTCTTCCACAAAAGTTTCGGTATTGATAAGCGTATCTGTTTTTCCTTTTGCTGAATGGGTATTGTATATAACTACAGGAATATGCTCCGGTTCCAATGGTTCAACCGTTCGGGGATGGAATGAAAAATGATCGAAATAGGCCAGCTCACTTGCTTCGGAATAGGTCAGGCGTTGAATTGTTGGCGGATGGGGAACAATATTGGGATCTGCACGCTGGAAATCAGAATCCAGCCCCCAAAGTTCCAGCTTTTCAGCATGCAACCATTTTGTCATAAATGCCGCTGAATAATCGGCTGCAGCTTTTCCGGCACGTGCTGTTTTTCCCGAACCGGTAATTCCGTATGAACCGGGCACCAGAAAAACTCCGTTTTTATAACCTGATAATTTCGATTTACTGATTGAAATAAATGTTGCATTCCCATAATCGGCATTTGTCCGTAAATCAAAGTCCTCAGGCAAAACAACCTGTGCTCTGTTTTCTTCAGAATGCCATTGAACGCGTAAAATTTCGGCTGACAACTTCTCGCTAAAACTTAGTACCTGGTCTTTTAATGCTTCCGAATAATCGCCTATAATGGCTATACCATTTAAAATACTAACCAGTTGTTCCGAAAGCTGCGTGTAATGTTCTGATGGCGGGCTTCCTGCCTTTTCAGCAAAAACAGCATTTAATTTCTTACACGTTCCGGCCGTATTCAATGATTTTTGAAATACCTGCCCGATTTCAGATTTAATAATATCCATAATTTCAGGAACAGCTGAAAAAACTATAAAATTCCTGTCATCCGATGGATTTAAAAATTCTTTCAGGTTATTGACCGACCGGACATTACCAATATTACTGCCGCCCAACCGAATAATTCTATCCGACATAAAAAAATAACTAAAAATGTAAAACTTTGATTTATAAACGTCTGAACCGGATTGCCTTCAATCAATGGGTGGCCACTGAAAGAAGGCTAGCGCATAGACATAGAAACAGACGGCCACATGAATTCAAAACAGCTTTTTGTTTGAGCTGTAATTGGAGTACTATTTCGAAAATTCAAATTCATTGTAACCGATTTTGTCTGATGCAAATATAAATTCATTTTTTACTTAACAAATTTATTTGGAAACCAGAAAAACCCCGTTTTTATAACCTGACAATTTCGATTTATTTAATGAAATAAATGTTGCATTTCCAAAATCGGCATTTGTTCGTAAATCAAAGTCCTCAGGCAAAACAACCCGTGCTCTGTTTTCTTCAGAATGCCATTGAACGCGCAAAATTTCGGCTGATAATTTCTCGCTAAAGCTTAACACCTGGTCTTTTAATGCTTCCGAATAGTCGCCTATAATGGCAATACCATTTAAAATACTAACCAGTTGTTCCGAAAGCTGTATGTAATTTTCTGATGGCGAACTTCCTGCCTTTTCGGTAAAAACAGCATTTAGTTTCTTACACGTTCCCGCCGTATTCAATGATTTTTGAAATACCTGCCCGATTTCAGATTCAATAATATCCATAATTTCAGGAACAGCTGAAAAAACGATATAATTCCTGTCATCTGATGGATTTAAAAATTCTTTCAGGTTTTTGACCGATCGGGCATTTCCAATATTACTGCCACCCAACCGAATAATTCTATCCGACATAAAATAGTAAATAAAATGTAAAACTTGATTTGTAAACGCTTGAACCGGATTGCCTTCAATCAATGGTTTGCCACTGAAGGAAGGCTAGCGCATAGACATAGAAACAGACGGCCACATGGATTCAAAACAGCTTTTTGTTTGTGCTGCAATTGAAGCGATATTTCGAAAATTTAAATTCATTGTAACCGATTTTGTCTGATGCAAATATAAATTCATTTTTTAAAACAACAAATTTATTTGGAATGAGTTCAGATAAAGGTAATAATAATTTGAAACCAGCTTTTTATTGAACCTGTTTAATATTATCCTGTTTAATTCAGAAACTTTTTAAAATCTTAAATTTATTTGATTTATCAGCTACTCAAACCTGAATTAATCAGTCATTGTATCACAGACACAAGAGATTCACGTTACATTGACCATTCCATAAGAGAACTCATTACTCAGCATGTTTTTCAGATAGCAGCCGGATATGAAGATTGTAACGACTGCAATGATTTACGTGGAGATATGGTTTTTAAAACCTGTGCCGGGCGGCTTCCGCAAACGGGACCTGATTTAGCTTCACAGCCCACAATGAGCAGGCTGGAAAACGCGGTAGGGCCAAGGAATTTGCTGCAAATGGGCAGGTACCTGCTGGATACTTTTGTATCTTTATTTGCCAGTGCCCCCGGTGTAATCATAATTGATTGCGACGATACCAACAATGACACTTACGGACAACAGCAACTTACTTTTTTATTTTCCTGCCATTGTTACATGCCTTTGCACATTTATGAAGGGTTATCGGGAAAATTGATTACCACCATTTTAAAACCTGGCCGCAGGAACAAACAGAACAACGTGGCATCGCTGCTCAAAAAAATAGTCCGGCACCTACGTAAACAACGGCCCAATACGATGATTATCGTTAGGGGCGACAGCCGTTTTGCATCCAAAGATTTTATGCAGTGGTGTACTGAAAAACCAATGACTGGCTACATCACCGGCCTTTCGGGCAACAAAAAGCTTCACCAACTGGCTGCTGTCACAATAGAAAGTGCCGAAAGGGAGTTTAAACAATATGGCAAACCTGTGAAGCGGTATCACAGCTTCATGTACCAGGCCGGAAGCTGGGATACAACACAAAAA
Source organism: uncultured Prolixibacteraceae bacterium (assembly GCA_963771595.1). Lineage (GTDB taxonomy): Bacteria > Bacteroidota > Bacteroidia > Bacteroidales > Prolixibacteraceae > CAVYUC01. The sequence continues at coordinate 34,920 of CAVYUC010000021.1, forward strand.
ATAGTGGTAAAAGTCGAAGTGTCGTCCATGGGTACCAACATACGTTACGTTGTTACCAAATTGATTCAAATCAGGGCAAAGACAAAATAACTGCAGGTTAAAGCATTTGAGATGTTATGCTTGTTGAGGACTTAAACCTGAAAGATTATCTGATTCATCAATATAAAAAACTGAACGGCAAGAGGCTGTTTGGGAGAACTATGCCGTGTTGCCGGAAAAAGCAGATGAAAATATAATATTGACAACAAAAAAATAAAAAATACTATTGTTGTGAAAACCGAAAAGCTCGTCTACTTTATTTGAACTCCAAATTATATGTAAGTTTTCTGTTGGAATAATGCGATATTTGTGTTTATCAATTAATCAGGCTAAATTGTTTGGCGAACAGACAGAAGAAATTATTAATGAATTAAATGAGGTATTGGCAGCATCAAAAACAGTATAGTGTAGAATATTATGGCTAACACGTATCATCAGGTTTATGTACATTTTGTTTTTGCAGTGAAATACCGCGAAGCAATTATCGAAAAAAGCTGGCGACCAACCTTCCAGGGTGTAATTGGTACTTTGATAAATGAAACCGGCTGTAAAACAATTATTGTGAACGGCGTAGAGGATCATGTTCATTGTTTTTCAGGTTTAAAACCAACTGTTTCAAGCTCTGAATTAATGAAAACGGTAAAGGCGAAATCATCAAAATATATCAACGACCATAACTTGACAAAAAGGCGGTTTGAATGGCAGGAAGGATTTGGTGTTTTTTCTTATAGCCATTCACAGATAAACCAGGTTTATAATTATATCGCCAATCAGGAGAAACATCATAAAACGCAGACTTTCAAGGAAGAGTACCTGGAGTTTTTAGAGAAGTTTGAGGTGCCGTATGATATACGCTATATTTTCGATGATTTGATATAAGATGGTCCGAAGATGGATATATATGCCGAGCCTCCGGCTCTTCGTGTTTTGGTGTGTGCGATGTGTATGGACTAATGATGGGCTAAAGTCCATTTGTACAAAATGTGCCGAGCCTCCGGCTCTGCTGATATGATGTGAGTTTGCGATGCGGATGGTCTAAAGTCCGTCCTTACAAAACAAAACCGAGCCTCCGGCTCTGCATGGATGGATATAAATTCATCCCAACAAAACAAAATCGAGCCTTTGGCTCTGAAAGAGAACAAGTTCCGTAGGAACGCTAAAATATTGTAACCATGGATTTTAATCCGTGGGATGGAAATAATAAAAGAAAGTTGAGTTCCGTAAGAACGAACCATAAATTGTTTGGTGTACAGACAGAAGAAATTATTAATGAATTAAATAAACTAAATACCATTCTAAACTGATATTAAAGGATTCTGTATTATTTAACAATGAAACAGGAATGAACAAAATACGAATATAATAGTTAAACAAGGGTGGTTTTATGAACGAAAACCTGACCAACTTTTTATATTTATTTAAACTCAGCTAAATTTGCTTCAAATTTCATAATGATAAACTATGAGTTATAAATTACTTCAGGGAAAAAAGGGAATTATTTTTGGTGCCCTAAATCCCGATTCCATTGCCTGGAAAGTTGCTGAACGTGCCTTTGAGGAAGGTGCAACATTAACTTTAACAAATACGGCAATAGCAATGCGAATGGGAGAAACCCAGCGTTTGGCAGAAAAATTAAATACAATTGCCATTCCAGCCGATGCAACAAATATTGATGACCTGAATAACCTGTTTAACCAGTCGATGGATTTCCTGGATGGTAAGGTTGATTTTGTGCTGCACTCCATCGGGATGTCACCAAATGTTAGAAAAGAACGCCATTACAGCGATCTGGATTATAATTATCTGGATAAAACACTTGATATTTCTGCTGTGTCGTTTCATAAAGTATTACAAACTGCACGAAAACTTGATGCAATAAACGAATGGGGTTCGGTGGTTGCCTTGTCGTATGTTGCCGCACAACGCACGTTTTTTGGTTACAATG
>CAVYUC010000022.1:0-94010 GCA_963771595.1 uncultured Prolixibacteraceae bacterium
AATTTTTTCAATGACTGAAGAAAACAATAACAGAAAAAAATACCTCATCGGATTTTGGTCTCTTTTTTTACTGGGCTTAACAGGAGTTTTCCTGATTTTCTTTTTGATAGCCAAAGGAAAACTGGGATTTATGCCTTCGTTTGAAGAACTTGAAAATCCGAAAAATGTACTTGCTTCAGAAATTTATTCATCGGACGGTAAAATACTGGATAAATATTTTATTCACGAAAACCGCACATATGTTGACTATAGCAACCTGCCGCAGCATTTAATCGATGCGCTGGTTGCCACCGAAGATGTTCGTTATTACCGGCACTCCGGAATTGATTTACGCGGACTTGGCCGTGTTTTTAAAGGCTTGGTTACAGGCGAAACCGGTTCGGGCGGCGGAAGTACAATCAGTCAGCAGCTGGCAAAAATGCTTTTTCCGCGGTCGCGGCTTACCTCCAAATCAGAACTGGTGCTGCGAAAATTCAAAGAGTGGGTAATAGCAGTGAAACTGGAAAGAAGCTACACCAAGGAAGAAATCATTTTGATGTATTTGAATAAATACGATTTTCTGAACCTTGCAGTGGGAATAAAATCGGCTGCAAATGTCTATTTCAGTGTACCCCCCGATTCGCTGAAACTGCACCAGGCAGCCATGTTGGTTGGGATGGCAAAAAATTCTTCGCTGTACAACCCGGTGCGTCGGCCCGAACTGGTAAAACAGCGCCGCAACGTAGTATTAAACCAAATGGCGAAATACGGTTACATTTCAAAGGCCGTGCGCGATTCGGTAAAACAATTGCCACTGGACCTTGATTACCATAAAGTAGATTACAAAATGGGGCCGGCCCCCTATTTCCGCGAATTTTTGCGGCTCTCCCTCACTGCATCGAAACCTGATCGAAAAAATTATGCCTCCTGGCAGGGACAAAAGTTTAAGGAAGATTCGGTAGACTGGGAAACTAATCCGCTGTATGGCTGGTGCAACAAAAATGTGAAGCCAAACGGCGAACATTACGATTTATACACCGATGGATTGCGGATTTACGCCACCATTGATTCGCGGATGCAAAAATATGCTGTTGAAGCAGTGGAACAACACCTTCGGCACGATCTTCAACCTGAATTTGATGGGGGAATGAAAAACTTACGCAACCCACCATTTGGAAATAATATGACATCCGAACAGGCCGAAGATTTGCTCAACCGTGAAATCAGGCGAAGTGAGCGGTTCAGAGTGTTGCGCGAACAGGGGAAAAATTTCAACGAAATAAAAAAGAATTTTCAGCAGCCGGTTGAAATGACCATTTTTTCGTGGAAAGGGGAAATCGATACTTTAATGTCGCCACAGGATTCCATTAAGTGGTACCTGCGTTTTTTCCGTTCGTCATTTATGGCTATGGAAACTGAAACCGGCCAGGTAAAAGCATATGTGGGCGGCCCAAACTACAAATATTTTATGTATGACATGGTTACCGGCGGAAAACGACAGGTTGGTTCCACCGTAAAACCTTTCCTTTATACGCTGGCCATGCAAAACGGCCTCACGCCTTGTACGAAAGTTCCGTATGTCAGCCAGCAATTCCAGCAACCCGACGGTTCGATTTACGAACCCAAAGATTCGGATGTGGACGAAGAAAAAGATGGAAAACTGGTGACGCTGAAATGGGGTTTGGCGAATTCCAAAAACCGCATTTCAGCATGGGTTTTAAAGCAATTTACACCGCAGGCGGTAGTTGAAGTGATGAAAAGCCTTGGAATTTACAGCCCGATTGACCCCGTAAATTCTATGTTTTTAGGTGTTTCTGATGTTACATTGTATGAAATGGTTGGGGCATTTAACACTTATGCGCATCAGGGTGTGTTTATAAAACCTTACTATGTAACCCGTATCGAAGATAAATATGGTAATGTAGTGGCAACTTTCCAGCCGGAGCGGCACGAGGCAATTGATGAACAAACAGCCTATTTAATGCTGAATTTGTTACAGGGTGTAATTGATGAAGGAACCGGAATCCGGCTTCGCATTTCCAACCTGTTCCGCGATAATGTAACCGAAGACTACGGAAGTTTTAAAATGCCCATTGCCGGTAAAACCGGGACTACGCAAAACCACTCCGATGGATGGTTCATAGGTACCACGCCAAAACTTACTGCCGGAGTATGGACAGGCGCCGATTTACGAAGTATCCATTTCCGAACCATTTCATCGGGACAGGGGGCAAACATGGCGCTGCCAATCTGGGGCTACTTTTACAAAAAAGTTTTGGCCGATAAAACCCTCGGGATTACCGAAGATATGGAATTCAAAAAACCGGAAAATTTCAACATAAACCTTGATTGTGATAATAATAACCAGCAAAAATCACCTTCCGATTTTAACGATTTCTTTTAAAAATTAAATGTCCTCAAAAAAAACGGCATCTTTTTCACAGCAAAGGATGCTGTTTTTTTTTAGAACCGGTTAAATTTTATCTTTTCAAACTGAAGTTCTTCATAAGGTTTTCCTTCGCGGTTTTTCGCTGCATACCCAATGGCAACCATATTAAGTACCCTAAAATTGTCAGGTATTTTCAGTAACTGCTGAATGTAGCTTTCGGCTGAAACATGTTCAGAGTGCATCCTGTTGCGAACCTGAATCCAGCAACTGCCCAACCCCAGTGACTGGGCCGTAAGTTGCAGCAAAATTGAAGCTATGGAACAATCTTCAATCCAGACATCATTTTTGGTTTCATCGGCACAAATTACAACTGTCAGAGGCGCCGTTTTCAAAGGTGTTGTTCCGTGCTGCCTGCAGTTTTCCAATTGCTGAAGAATGACCTTATCATCCACAAAAATAAATTCCCATGGATTTATATTCTTTGATGAAGGAGATCGCAGCACTGCTTCCTTCAGAATTTCAAGTTTTTCCGGCTCAATCAATCGCCCGGTATATTTGCGGATGCTTCGGCGGTTTCGCAGGATTTTAATCATAGTAAAATAGTTTTTAAAGTATGCGGGTTCAAATAAAAGAAATTTTTCTAACTTCAAATCTCAATTAAACCTTTTATTATGAAAGCAAATTTATTCCTTTTTATTCTTGTTTCCATTTCGCTTTTTTCCTGCAAAAACAACGATTTCTATTCCATGGAAGATTTTGGAAAGGTGGAAAAAATTGATGCACATTATCATATTTACACCGATAAAAATGTGTCGCTGGAACAGGCGCAAAAAGATAATTTTAAACTGTTTGCCATCAATACCTTTTCGGGTGGTTGTGAGCGCGTGGTGGAAGCGCATCAATGGCTAACTACATTGCACCAGAAGCATCCGGCGGATTTTGAATATTCCGCCACTTTTTGCCTCGATGGATGGGACGAATCTGCCTGGGCGGAAAATACCATCTCCTGGATTGACCAATGCATTGCCGATGGCGCCAATTCGGTGAAGGTGTGGAAAAATGTGGGAATGGAATTTCGCGATAAAGACAGCGTGCTGATTATGATTGACGATCCAAAATTTGATCCCGTTTTCCGGCATCTTGCTGAAACAGGAATTCCGCTGGTGGGGCATCTGGGTGAGCCGAAAAACTGCTGGCTGCCGCTCGACGAAATGACGACAAAAAACGACAGCAGTTATTTTGCCCGCAATCCGCAGTACCACATGTACAAACATCCGGAATACCCGTCGTATGAAGAACAAATGGCTGCCCGCGATCGCATGCTGGAAAAAAACCCTGATCTCACCTTTATCGGATGCCACCTGGCCAGCCTGGAGTGGAGCACCGATAAAATGGCTTCATACCTTGATCGTTTCCCCAATGCCTCCATGGATATGGCGGCACGGATGGGACAATTGTTTTATCAGACTGCTGAGGACCGCGAAAAGGTACGTGATTTCTTCATCAAATACCAGAACCGCCTGCTTTACGGCACCGATATCATTGATCGTGGCCAGGAGAAAGAGTCGTTTCAGAAAAGCCTGCACGAAACATGGTTGCGCGACTGGGAATTTTTGGTTACTGACAATTCGATGACAAGCAATTTAATCGATGGCAATTTCCAGGGACTGCAGCTTCCAAAAGAAGTAGTTGATAAAATTTACGCCGGGAACGCCAAAAAGTGGTACAAAATGTTCTGATAAAACCTTCTCCTTCCGGCAACCTGCGTTAACAATTTTTTGCACCCCTCTTTCCTTCAGTTCATTCCCGGAGGATGGCATCCATTGCCGACACAGGAAGTTGAGAAGGCATATTGAGACGAGGAGGCTGGATGCTATTAGTAACTGTAAAAGAGTTATGAGCTGAAAGTTTAAAGTTTAAAAGAAGAAAACGCTAAAAGGAGTTCTGATATAAGTTATGGGATAACTTATAGATAAAATAGAGGAAAGAGATGAAATAAAAAAAAAAAAAAAAAAAAAAAAGAATGAAATTAACGATTTTATAATTTTTTAATTTAATCCACTTCGCTCAAGCAGTGCATCAACAGTGGGCTCTTGTCCGCGAAAGCGTTTGTACAACACCATGGGGTGTTCCGTTCCGCCTTTTTCAAGAATATTTTTCCGGAAGGAGGTGGCCACTTCTTTATTAAACAACCCTTTTTCCTTAAATACACTGAAAGCATCGGCATCCAGCACCTCGGCCCATTTGTACCCGTAATATCCGGCTGCATATCCTCCGGCAAAAAGGTGTCCGAACTGCGTACTCATGCATGCTTCATCGATTACCGGGAAAATCTGTGTCTTTGCCCACGCGTTTTCTTCAAACTGTTTCACGTCTCCGTTGAATGGTTGTTCGAGTGCGTGCCAGGCCATATCCAGGTATCCAAAACTCAGCTGGCGGATGGAAAGATATCCGGCCAGAAAGTTTTCGGAGGCTTTGATTTTATTTACCAGTTCGCCAGGGATTTTTTCACCTGTTTTATAATGTTCGGCAAATGTGTCAAGGAAATCTTTTTCCACCGCCCAGTTCTCCATTATTTGAGAGGGAAGCTCCACGAAATCGCGGTAAACACTTGTTCCCGATAAACCTGAATAGGTGGAATTGGAGAGCATTCCGTGCAGTGCATGGCCAAATTCATGCATAAACGTTTCCACTTCGGTAAAAGTCAGCAATGCCGGTTTTGTTTCGGTTGGACGGGTAAAATTCATTACAATAACAATATGCGGGCGCGAATCTTTGCCATTTTCTTTCCACTGCCCCTTAAATTCGTTCATCCAGGCGCCTCCCTGTTTTCCGGCGCGCGGGTGAAAATCAGTATACAGAACCGCCAGAAATTGTCCGTCTTCATCAAAAACTTCATACGGTACAACTTCCTCATTGTACACAGGAATTTCCTTGTTTGGTTTGAAAGTAATTCCGTAAATTTGGTGGCCAACCAAAAACACCATCAATAACACTGCTCAATTCGAAATAGGGCTTCAGCATTTCATCATCGATATTGAATTTATCCACCTTTACTTTTTCGCTGTAGTAGGTCCAGTCCCACGGCATCAGTTCCCCTTGGAAACCGCTCTTTTTGGCGAAGTTTTCAATTTCAGCTTTTTCCTTTTTTGCCACTTTGAAAGAGGCTGAATATAAATCCTCAAGTAATTTATTAACACCTGCAGGGTTCATTGCCATTCGCTGTTCCAGCACATAATCGGCATAACTGTCGTAGCCCAGTAAATTAGCCATTTCGAGACGCAGGTTAGCAATCCGTTTTACATTTTCACGGTTATCGAATTCATTCTCCTTGCATGATTTGGTCATATATGCCATATAGAGTTCCTTTCGCAGGTCGCGGTTATCAGCATATTTCATAAATGGCAGGTAACTGGGCATGCTAATATCAAAGAGCCAGCCCTCCTTGTTTTTCGATTTTGCCTTTCCGGCTGCAGCTTCCAATGCACTTTCGGGTAATCCGGCCAGTTTGCTTTTATCGGTGATGTGCATTTCGTAGCTGTTGGTTTCCTTCAGCACATTTTCACCGAATTTCAAACTCAGTTTCGAAAGTTCGGTACTGATTTCCCTGAATTTCTCTTTCTCTTTTTCAGATAGGTTGGCACCCTGACGTACAAAATTGAGGTATGTTTTTTCCAGCAGCATTTGCTGTTCAGCCGTTAAATCCAGTGCATCCTTTTTATCGTAAACCGATTTTATCCGTGCAAACAATTCCGGATTAAGGGTAATATCGTTCTGGAATTTAGTGAGCATCGGTGATACTTCCTGGGCAATAGCCTGCAGTTCGTCGTTGGTTTCGGCACTCATTAAATTGAAAAACACACCTGAAGTGCGGCTTAACAAACGGCCTGCTTCGTCCAGCGCTACAATGGTATTTTCAAAAGTTGGTGCTTTGGTATTACCCACTATTTTTTCAATATCATTTTCCCCCTGATTTATGGCTTCCTTAAAAGCGGGAATAAAATGTTCGTTTTTTATTTTATCCAGCGGAGCTGTTTCATGTACATTTTTAAATTCGCCCAATAGCGGGTTTTGTTGTGCATTCACCATGTGTATGTTCATTAAAAATATTAAAATCAGTAAAGAATTTATTCTTTTCACCTGATGTAATTTAAGTTTATAATTGAAATCTCTCTGGCCTGAATTTTCACAACGGCCTTTTATTTTGTCTTTGGTTTGCTCCTATAATTACAACTTAACAAGCTAAATGTTCGGGCGCTTATTATGGAATTATTTCTTCTTCTTCTTCTTTTCCACCGTCCAGCCAAATTTTCCTATCTTCTCTCCTAACCCAAAATAATGGCCGTGGCTGTAAATCAGTGGTTTTGCCTTTGCAAAGCTGAAAGCCTGTTTATCGTTTAAATATTTATCGTCTACTGAAACATTAACCACCTCTGAAATAAACATGTGGTGCGACCCCAGTTCCACTACATTTTTCACAACACACTCGATGTTAACCGGCGATTCTTCGATAATGGGCGCTTTCACCAGTTTTGCCGGTGCCGGGGTAAGGTTCATTTCTTCCCATTTATTGAATTTTCTTCCCGAACGGCATCCGCACCAGTCGGTCGCTTTGGCCAGTTTTTCGGTTGTCAGGTTGATGACAAATTCACCGGTACGTTTAATTATTTCGTAGGAATGCCGTCCGGGCCGCACCGAAATGTAGCACATGGGCGGATCGCTGTTGATGGTGCCGGTCCAGGCAATGGTAATGATATTGTATTCTTCTGGATTTTCACCACAACTCACCATTACTGCCGGAAGCGGATAAATTATGGTCCCTGGTTTCCACTGGGTTTTTGCCATTTTCAAAATTGATTTTAAAACAGTCTATCTTGAGAAAACGCCAAAATTATAAATTCTTCAATACATTGAAAATTTGTTGCCTGTTTTATCAACGCAACCTTCTTTTAAATTATATTGTCTGTATATAAAAGCACTTCCGATGATGACAAAAATTGTTTCTCCGCTTTATATCGCTCTCCTGTTATTGGTGGCCAACTCATGTGCCGAAGAGATTCAGCCAACCCAAAAGACGTTTTTTATTGAATTTGGCAGCGAATGTGGCTGGTGCGCCGGTCAGGAATACATTAAGATTTCGGAAGCCGAAGTTACCTATTCACGAAACATTCCATGCGGTGATGAGGAAGGCACCATTACCAAAAGCCGCAGCATCAGTGCGGATAAGTGGGATTCCATAAAAAATTCCTTCGACTTCGATTTGTTTTTATCGCTCGATTACAACGAATGCAATGTGTGTGCAGATGGCTGCGATGAAATTATCCGCATCACAGATAATGGAGACACGCACCAATTGCGGTACAGTCCATCGACAAACATTGACGGATTGGAAAACCTGCAGGAGAAATTAATGTTGCTTTTAATTGAAATGCGCGAAGCTGATTAATCCGACGGATCTTTCCAGTCGCCGTATTCGCGGATTAACAGTTCAAGTTCCTCCACTGCATTTTCGTAAGGAATATTTTTCTTCACCGATTTCAGGCCTTTGTATAAAGTAACCTTATTGTTTCCGGCGCCAACAAAACCGTAGTCCACGTCACCCATTTCGCCGGGACCGTTAACCACACATCCCATGATTCCGATTTTTAAATGATCGAGATGCCGGAAGTGCTGTTTAATATTAAGTGTGGTTTCCTGCAGGTTGAAGAGCGTGCGTCCGCATCCCGGGCAGGAAATGAATTCAGTTTTTGAAACCCGCATTCGGCTGGCCTGCAAAATCCCAAAGCTCAAATCTTTCAATTCAGTAAACGTAATAATATCGTTATCATTTGAAATGCAGATTCCGTCGCCATATCCATCAAGCAATAAACCACCCAAATCGGCAGATGCTTTAATCTGAAGATTTTCAGGCTGATTTTCATTGTACCTTCTGAACAGAATTACCGGAACTTTCCAGATGTGGGTTTCCAGGTTCATAAAAAAGGCCCGCAGTTCAGCCATTGGATTTTTATTGAAACTTTCCAGTATCAGCACCGTTTTACGGGTTTGTTTCAATTTCATAATTATCTCGGGATTCCGTTCCATAAAACTGTCGAATTCCATTTTGTTGGTCCGGATGAATTTCATTCTTCCCCAGCGGGTGCTTTCAAAAAGATACTCATCGAGGGTAATTATCGGATAGCTTTCGCCTTTAATGTCCATGATTTTATTCCCCGAAATAAAATAATCAGGGATAAGTTTACCGCGTATTGGAAGCATTTCCTGAAGACTTCTGTCGCCCAAATCCACCACTACCACCGGCAATTCAGTTCCACCCATATTTAAAACGGGACGCGTTGAACGGCGTTCATATTCAAAGGGGTTGGTTTGTGCAAAAAGGGTTGCTGTAATCGGCTGGTGATTGTTGAATGACCGGATATGGTTGACCAGTTTAGTCGCTACCGGAATTTCATTCACCGGGTTTTCGGTCAATGATACCCGCACGGTGTCGCCAATTCCGTCGGCAAGCAATGCGCCGATACCCACAGCCGATTTAATGCGGCCATCTTCACCTTCGCCAGCTTCGGTAACACCCAGATGGAAAGGAAATTTCATATCTTCGAGGCGCATTTTGTAATTCAGCAGGCGAACAGTGTACACCATCATCCGGGTATTGCTCGATTTGATGGAAACGACTACGTTTTTAAAATCCACTTTTTTGCAGATTCGCAGGAATTCAAGCACTGATTCGGCCATTCCCGAAGGTGTATCCCCGTAGCGGCTCATCACCCTGTCGGAAAGCGAACCATGGTTGGCGCCTATCCGCAGTGCTGTATTTGTTTTTTTCAGCAACTCAAGAAAAGGAATAAACTGCTCTTCAATCTTCTGCAATTCAATTTTATATTCTTCGTCGCTGTATATTTTATTTATAAACTGGGCGCGTTTGTCGTAAAAATTGCCGGGATTAATCCGCACTTTGGAAACATAGCGGGCAGCAACTTCTGCCAGTTTCGGGTTAAAATGGATATCGGCAACAAGCGGCGTATTGTAACCACGTTCCACCAATTGCTTTTTAATATCCTGCAGGCTTTCGGCATCACTCATTCCCTTTGCAGTTACCCGCACATAATCGGCACCGGCTCTTGCCAGCCTGATGATTTGTTCAACTGTGGCATCCACATCGCTGGTATTGGTATCCGTCATAGATTGAATGCGAATCGGATTACTCCCGCCAACACCAATGCCGCCAAAAGTTACTTCCCAGGTTTTTTGGCGTTCGTACCTTGTTAAATCTTTTATATAGTTAAAATGACGATCTTTCATCTGTATAATTAGAATTTATTTGAATAGCTAATCCGCAAATTTACGTTAATGCATCCAATTTAAAAAGAATCGTTTATTTTTGTTGTACGATTAAAATATATGGCAGTAGAAATCAACAATATAACAAAGTTATTTGGAAAACAGAAGGCGCTTGATAATGTAAGTTTTACGGCAGAAAAAGGTGAACTGGTTGGTTTTTTAGGACCTAATGGTGCCGGGAAGTCTACTTTGATGAAAATAATTACCGGTTTCCTGCCTGCCGACTCCGGCACAATTCTGATTAACAACCAGAAAGTTTCAATGGATAATACCGAAATCCGGAGAAATATTGGATACCTGCCGGAGCACAACCCCCTTTATACAGATTTGTATGTAAAAGAGTACCTTGAAATTACCGCCGGATTTTACCAACTTCAAAATAAAAAACAACGGGTTGCCGAAATGGTGGAACTTACGCGCCTGGGCGACGAGCAGCACAAAAAGATAGGTGCACTTTCGAAAGGATACCGGCAACGGGTTGGCCTGGCACAGGCGCTTATTCACGATCCATCGGTGTTGATTCTGGATGAACCAACTACAGGACTTGATCCCAATCAACTGGAAGAAATCCGACGCTTGATTCGCAATACGAGCAAGGAAAAAACGGTAATTCTTTCGTCGCATATCATGCAGGAAGTGGAGGCGGTTTGCAACCGGATAATCATCATCAACAAGGGAAAAATTGTTGCCGACGGCGGAATTGCTGAAATAAAAGCCAGTGGACTCCAGCGGAAACAAATTGTGGCGGCGGAGTTCAACAAACCGGTAACTTTGGAAATGTTGCTAAAAGTGGAAGGTGTAATCAATGCCGATAAAACAGCTAACCAATGGGAAATTGAATCTGCTGGCGCACAGGATATCCGACCTGCAATTTTCAAATTTGCCGTGGATAATAATTTGATTCTGCTTACGCTGCAGGAAAAACAGCACAATCTTGAAAACGTATTTCAGCAAATTACCCAGTCCGGCGCAAGCTGAAATACAGGTTATCTATTTGTTCCATTTCGGCAATTTCCCGGTTCGCTCAACAAAGTCTTTTAGCATTTCAACTTGCTCTTTCTTCTGTTCGTCTTTGCCATTTGTTACATACCAATAAATGTCAAGTGCGTCTGTTTTGTCTTTTAACAGCTGGTAGGTCCAACCTGTTTTTCTTGAGTTTTTATCGAAGTGAATTCCATTTACTATTTCGTCAAACAATCCACCGGAACTTGAGTAACCGATATAAACCAGGTTAACTTTTCCGTTTCGCAATTCCACTACTTTAAAAACACCATCTTTGTCTTTTGGTGCGTTGCAAATTTTTTCCAGATCCTTGTCTGCCTGGAAAAAGAAATGGTCATTATCTGTATAGTTTTTCGGTTCCTGAAACATTGTTTTTATTTTAATTCGTTATTACAATTTGTCTGCTGTAATTATTCTATTTGTATAGAAATTAATTGTCAGTCTTACATTTTTACTATTGTTTGTAATATAAATATTTTTCCCTCTTTTTTGAAATTTTAATTTGTCTGTTTCTTCAATGGTTTCATAAATCATTTTTTCGATTTCATCTTTTGAGAGTTGTATATTCAGTTTTTTATTAATCCTTTCATAAACAAGGTCAGTATAACAAATTTTTTCTAGTATTTCTGTTTTATAGTCTTCCATTGGTTTTGCTCAATTATTATTGTTTATATTAATTAGGAAGTACCCCATATATTAATCGAAAAGTATACCACTATTTCATAACAGAACGATTTATTCGTTCCTAAAAAATGATTAGTATGTATACAAAACAAGAGATCATAATCCAGAGCCACCGTGAAGGGAAAAGTCAACGAACAATAGCCCGTGAGCTTAAGATTAGTCGAAAAACGGTTCGTAAATATTTATTTGACTATGAATCCCACCTGCGTGGATCTCCAAATGAGAAAGCATCTTTAATCGGGTATTTATCCAAGCCACTGGTTTACCAAAGTGGTTCCCGGGGGAAGCTACGACTCACGCGTGATATACAAGCAGCCATCGACAAAATGGTTGAAGAGAATAAGCATAAACTCAGGCATGGCCTGCGCAAGCAGGTACTTAAAAAGATTGATATATCGGAAGCCCTTCAAGACATGGGTTACCAAATCGGATATACAACCGTATGTAATTATATCCGTGAGCAGGAAGGCAAAGTATCAAATAAAGAAGCTTTTATTCGTCAGGAATATTTACCGGGTACCAGTTGTGAGTTTGACTGGGGTGAGATAAAGCTCACCATCGCAGGGCAGCTGGTGCGGTTGAACCTTGCTGTTTTTACGGCAGCTTACAGTAATTACAGGTACGCTTCCATTTATCAACGGCAGGATACGCTGGCCTTTTTGGAGTCCCATGTTTCATTCTTTTCGCATACCGGAGGGGTTTATCACCAGATGATTTATGACAACATGCGTGTTGCTGTGGCAAAATTTGTCGGACCACATGAAAAAGAACCCACACAGGCATTGCTGCAGTTGAAAGGGCATTATCAGTTTTCTCACCGTTTTTGCAATGCCTATCGTGGCAACGAAAAAGGGCATGTCGAGAGAAGTGTTGAGTACATCAGGCGAAAAGCATTTGGCGTTAAAAGTAATTTTGAAACTTTGGAAGGGGCAATAACATATCTTAATACAGTAATCAAAAAGCTAAACAATATCCGGCAACAATTGACGGGCAAAACGGCAATGGATATGTTTGCAGCAGAAAAGGGAGAACTGTGGCAATCTCCTGGTCCCTTGGCCTGCTCAGAGGCCATACAGCTGCGGGCAGACAAATACGCCACGGTCAGTTATCGTTGCAATCGTTATTCTGTTCCGGATAACCTTGTGGGCCATTTTATAGATGCAAAAGTATTTAGCCATAAAATCGAGCTTTATCATGAAAATGAGCTTGTAGCTTCCCATATCAGGGATTATGGCAACCACCAATGGATTATCTCCATAGAACATTACCTGGACACTTTTCACAAAAAGCCAGGGGCGCTACAAGGGAGCGTGGCCCTGTCACGTAGTAACTACCTGAAGCAATTGTATGGGCAGTTTTATGCCAACAACCAACGCGACTTTATCGACCTGTTGCATTATTGCCAGAAGCACCGGGTTGGCGGGGAGGAACTTGAAACTGCAGTGTCCAGGATAACCATGACTTGCCCGCAAGGTGTTGAAACGGAAAAGATAACAGCCATTTTGGGCAACAAAAATGTTTTGCAGGAAACAATGCACCCTGGTAGCAATGAAATTATGATTATGGCAAAAAAACAGCTACAGCAGGTGGCAAACTTATTTGGTTGTTAACACAATAAGAAAATAAAATGCAAAAAGAAATAAAAGAACAAATCACAAGGTACAGTAAAGAACTAAGGTTGCCCGTGTTTAGGCGCGACTTTGAAGAAACAGCAAAAGAGGCTGCAAAAGAGAGGGCTGACTACGAAACTTTCTTGCTACGGTTAATGAAGAAAGAATACGAAACACGCCTTGAAAACCGTAAAAAAGCACAAATCAGGCAAGCAGGGTTTCCTGCCAAAATGTACCTCTATGACCTTGAACGTGCTATGCTCCCGCAAGATGCAGCCGAAAAACTGCCCATGCTGGAGCGGCTTGATTTTGTACCAGCAGGGCAAAACATCATATTGGCCGGAAATCCGGGAACAGGGAAAACCCATATTGCAACCGGTCTGGGACTAAAGGCCTGCATGCAGGGCTACAAAGTGTATTTTACCACTGTACACCGTTTGCTTACACAACTTAGGGAATCCCACTCCGGGCGGACATTACGGCAAATGGAAATAAGGTTTGAAAAATATGACCTTGTTATATGTGATGAGTTTGGTTACATATCCTTCGACAAAGAAGGGGCAGAAATGCTTTTTAGCCACCTGTCTTTAAGAGCGGGAAGAAAGTCGACAATCATTACCACCAACCTGGGTTTTGAGCGCTGGGAAGAGATATTTGGCGATGCTGTATTAACCGCTGCTTTGGTTGACAGATTAACCCATAAAGCACACCTTGTGAATATGAATGGCGAATCATACAGGATCAGGGAAACAAAAAAAATGATGAAAAAATGAAAAACTATGGATACAAAATCAGGGCTCCGGGCTATTCCTTCCCGGGGGTACCCCCGGGAAGGAATAGCCCTTTTTTATTAAATTTAAATGGTATACTTTTGGATTGAAACTCTGGTATACTTTTCAATTGAAATAAACAATTATTATAATTTAGGCAAGGTTGTCTGTCTCCCAAGCTGTATTGTGATTTACGGCTGATCGTTTCCTGAAATTGGGACTTTCAGAATGAAAGCGACGCCATAATGAAATACGGTTTTTCAAGTTACATATATGTAGTTTTTATTCTTTATTGATAGATTCAACTGTCATAAGTAAGAAATCAAGGCTGTTTTTATAATTCAATTCTTCATATTCAAGTCCTAATTTACTGATATTATGGTAGTAGTCGTTTCGTTTCTTATAATAGTTTTTCTCCAGTTGTATCGTGTTTGCTTTATCTCCAATCTTCTCCTGTAAAAACCATTTTTCAATTAACCTTGCTGTTCTTCCGTTTCCATCTTGAAAAGGATGAATTTTGACAAAAACCAAATGAATTAAAGATGCATAATAGAAGATTTCAAATGAGTTTAATTCTTTTTTCTGCAAGAATTCAATATCTCTAAAAAGCTTATCAAGTTCACTTTTCACAGATTCAGGACTTGCTGCAACATATTCAATTTTGTCTTTACTGTTTATTACAAACATAGGATTTTTCCGGAGTTGACCTTGCTGACTTTTGGGTAACAGATTGGAACTTAAAATTGAATGAGCTTTTTTAACATTATTCAGATTCAGTTTATTTGTTTCTGTGAATTCGTAAGCTGAATATAAATCATCTGCCTTTTTGGTGTAATCTGATTTAAATTGAACATTCATGAATTTATGCTTGAAATAACTATCAAAATCAATGTCTTCACCTTCTATTTTTGAAGAATAAACAGACGATACTGATTTATAAAACTGAAAATAATCAACAGGTAATTCAAGCTTTGGTATTCTGTTCAATTTATTTACAGGAGATTCATTTACTTTCAGAGTAAATTCAACTAATAATTCAGATGTAAGTATTTCAAAACTCATATTCCAATTCTCTTTTTCAAAGATAAACATTGTTGTCCGGTAAAATATCAGGAAAATTATTTTTATAATATTTCGCTGCTCTGCAGCTTTCGCGAATAAATACAATTGCCTGGCTACAAATATTTAGCTGCTCTGCAGCTAATTTAAAAGGCAGTGCCGCCCAAATATTTGCAACAAAAAATTAATAAAGGAAAAATCAAGCTACAGTGGGGGCGAAACATTCTGAACCCATTACTTTAGCCCCCTTCGATCCCGGGCTGAAGCCTGTACCGGTAGTATAGATGTATCCGACTCTTGAAAGAGACCGTCAGGGATAAGGTTTAACCAATGAACCTTGACCTGTGACTTTACATCCGTTTGACCAGTATTAATTGTCCTTCCATGTGGTCCCGGAACTCTGAATTTCGTTCTTCACAGCAATTTCAGGAGATTTATCAGTCATCATACAGTGATTTCCCCCGAGGGACATGGTGCAATCTCCGAGGGGCAAAGATTTATCCCCAGAGGGCGCAGAGTAATCCCCCGGGGGTAAAGCAATCCCCTGAGGGCATGAGGCAATCCCCAAGGGGCGCAACCTTATCCCCGGGGGGCACTGAGTAATCCCCGAAGGACACGGGGTAAAAAACCGGTGATTGATTATTCCTTTCCATGGGAATCTGGCCTTTCCTAATTTGTCAGAGCCATTATTTAAAATTCGTTTAGTTCATAATTTGTACTTCTTCCACCTGATTTTTCTTGTTTTAAAATACCTTTTTCAATTAAATCCTTGATATCTCTTAAGGCGGTATCAGGCGAGCATTTTGTGATTTTTGCCCATTTTGATGATTTTAATTTTCCGTCAAAACCATCCAACAGTTTATTAAGTATCATTCGTTGTCGACTATTGAGTATCGTGTTTTTATGTTTATCCCAGAATTCTGCTTTATGTAAAACTCGTTCAATTGAATTTTCTGTACTTTCCAATGCCCGGAATAAACAATTAAGAAACCAGCTTAACCATTCTGTTATATCTCCATCTTTATGTTGAACCTTTTGTAATGTCTCATAATAGACATTTCTTTCTTGCAATATTTGATTTGAAAGACTATAAAAACGTTGCGGACTATTATCAGACCGGGCAAGCAATAAATCGGAAATTGCTCTAGCAATACGTCCATTACCATCATCAAAAGGATGAATGATTATAAACCAAAATTGAGCAATGGCAGATTTAATAACCATATCTTGATTTGTGTCCCGATTAAACCAATTTAAAAATTCATTCATTTCGGATTTAACTTGTACTGCAGGAGGAGCTTGAAAATGAATTTTTTCCATTCCCATTGGTCCTGAGACAACTTGCATTTCCCCGGTTCTGTAATTTCCAACCTCAATTTTGTGCATTCCACTTCTACCAGTTGGAAAGAGAGCTGCATGCCATCCAAATAACCGTTCATCATCAAGAGGAAGTAAGAAGTTTTGGGATGCATCAAGCATCATTTCTACAACTCCATCGACATATCTGTCGGAATAAACCATACCTGCATATTCTAAACCTAATTTTCGGGCAATAGACGAACGGACCTGTTCATAGTTAAGTATTTCTCCTTCTATTTCTGAAGATTTCAGCACATCAAGTGTCAGAGCAGAAAGCATTGTTTCTTCTTTTATTGAAAATCCCAGGGCACTTATTTGTCCAAAGATTTTCCCTTGAAGATGTCGGACTTTTCCTAAAAGCACTTGAATTTCTTTTTCATTCCAGCTAAAATCAGGCCAGCTGCTATATTGATAAATATATTTTGCCATTCAATTTTTATTTATGCGGTAAATATATGGATTATTCTCCGCATATATAATGGAAATATTTTCTCGACCTGACTCTAAAGATCGCTTCATCGAGCAGGAACTACAAGTTAGTTCCATTGGGAACACGCGTTTTTCGTTGCGGATAACAACGTATAGGGTGTTCAATAAGCAGGTAACAGTTGGAATTGACCGGAAACCTCAAAGAGTCTGCAGGACGTTTGAGTGTTTATAATCAGACAAGGTCTGCAATAGCAATTAAAAAGGTAAAAGTGGAAATTATGCCATATTAAACATTTATAAATAATTCAAACAACTCTTTTTTTATTCAGAAGAAGAATTGTATTTTTGTAGCTGCTACGTGGAAAGATTTGAGATTGATTGCAACCACAGGAAAAAATGCTAAAGCAATCGTGCTTTATTTCATTATTTCAATCTGTATCCCGCAGCTTCATTTAAATGTTAAACCAGCCGGTTTTTGCCGGCTAAAATTTAGGGATTATGAACTATTTATTTACAAGTGAATCGGTGTCGGAAGGACATCCCGACAAGGTTTCGGACCAGATTTCGGATGCATTGCTGGATGAGTTTCTTGCATTTGACCCCGATTCGAAAGTGGCCATTGAAACGCTGGTGACTACCGGTCAGGTAGTTGTTGCCGGCGAAGTGAAATCACAGGCTTATGTTGATGTGCAGGAAGTGGCGCGCAGGGTGATTAATAAAATTGGATATACCAAAGGGGCCTACCGTTTCGAAGGTGATTCGTGCGGCGTGTTATCGGCCATTCACGAACAAAGCGCTGACATCAACCGTGGTGTGGACAGGGAGAACAAAGAAGACCAGGGCGCCGGCGACCAGGGTATGATGTTTGGTTATGCCTGCAAGGACACGGATAATTACATGCCATTGACGCTTGAACTCTCGCACCTGATTTTGCAGGAACTTGCCGATATCCGCCGCGAGGGGAAAGTGATGACCTATTTGCGCCCCGATTCAAAATCACAGGTAACGGTGGAATATACCGAGGAAAATGTGCCGGTAAAAGTGCATACCATCGTTGTTTCGACCCAACACGATGAGTTTGATGATGATGAACCGATGCTGGCAAAAATACGGCAGGATGTTATTGACATTTTAATTCCGCGGGTAAAGGAAAAACTTCCGGTTCGGTTGCATGCTCTTTTTGGAAAGGATATCATTTACCATGTGAATCCGACAGGTAAATTTGTGATTGGCGGACCACACGGCGACACCGGACTAACCGGGCGCAAAATTATTGTGGATACCTATGGCGGACGCGGAGCGCACGGCGGTGGCGCTTTTTCGGGGAAAGACCCGTCAAAAGTTGACCGTTCAGCAGCCTATGCATCGCGCCACATTGCTAAAAATCTGGTGGCCGCAGGCGTTGCTGACGAAATTCTTGTGCAGCTTGCCTATGCAATAGGTGTTGCCCAACCGGTGGGTGTTTATGTTAACACCTACGGCCGAAGAAATGTGAATCTTTCGGATGGAGAAATTGCTCAAAAGGTGCAGCAGATATTTGATTTACGGCCGGCAGCTATTGAAAAACGCCTGCAACTGCGAAATCCCATTTACCTGGAAAGCGCTGCATACGGGCACATGGGAAGAACACCAGTTACCGTAACCAAAAATTTTGAGTCACCTTATTCAGGAAAAACAGAAAAAACACTTGAACTGTTTACATGGGAAAAACTTGAATATGTTGACAAGATAAAAGAAGTTTTTGAAATTTAATTTGTGTCTTTTAAAATTTTCAATGTTAGGCTAAAAGCCCGATCAGCAGAGAATTTACTTACCCCAGGCTTAAGCCTGGGGTAAAGAAATTGGCCTCAGCCCTTTATTTGCTCAATAGCTTTAAATATAAGGACTAAAGTCCGGGTTGGATTAGCATTCATATCCGTCGCTTAAAAGCGATGGCAAAGGATAGATGCACATCAATTACTAAAGAATATTATCCTTTGCCGCAGTGCTCCTTGGCCAACATAACAACATAGCAGGATTGAATGGGTTTCAATACGATTTTTGAATAATTCAGTTCAAAAGGAAAACCAGTTAAAATACAAAGGGACGGTGCTTGTGCATCGTCCCTTTTTTGTGAAAAAATATATCATTTTCATGAAACATCTTTCGCACTTTTGTCGAATAAAGGATTGTAAAACGCTTCTAATTTAAACGACATGGAAGAAAAACTGATTACCATAATTGTGCTGCCCTATTCGCAGGCTCAAGTGCTAAAGACAAAGCTCGAAGAAAATGATATTGACTGTGATCTTGAAGAATTAACACTCGTTGAAGGAACAACATCCTACTCGGTAAAAGTTAAAATTCTGGAAGAACAACTTAAAAAGGCAGTGCCTGTACTAAATGAATTTCTGGGCAAAAAAGAACTGATTGTTGAAGAACCTGTTGAGAAAGAAGACAGGCACATTCTTGTTCCGGTTGATTTTACGCCGGTATCGTTAAAAACGAGCAAACTTGCAATAAACATCGCCAGCCATCTGGATATCAAACTTGTGTTTATGCATTGCTATATCAATCCAATAATTCATTCCATCCCTTACAGTGATGTGTATGTTTATGATTCAACGCTTCTGCTGCAAATGGATACAGCAGAAAAAACAGCCAACGAGAATTTCCAGGATTTCATTACAACCCTGTCGGAAAGTGTTGGAATTGAAAGGTGGAAATCAATTAAAACCGAATTTATAATTAAGGCTGGTTATGCCGATGAAGATATTCTTGCTTACGCACACAATAACAATTCACAGCTTATCGTCATCGGCACCGGAGGCGATGATAAATACAGCAAGGTTGTGGGTAGTGTAACTGCCGATATTATTTACAATGCACATGTTCCTGTTTTGGTTGTACCCGAGAAATCGCCTGTAAAGGAAATTGAAGAATTCAACCGGATTTTATACGCCACTAATTTCGATGAAAAAGATTTTAATGCGATTGATAAACTGATGAACCTTTTAAAACCGTTTGACGTGAAACTCATTTGTGTTCATGTGGCGCGGGATGATGGCCAGGAGTGGGATGAAGCAAAACTGGAAGGAATGAAAGAAATTCTGAAAGACAGGTACGAAGATAAGGATTTCGATTGCCGTCTGATTATCGGAGAGGATATAGCAGAAGAACTGGAAAAGTTTATTGCCGAAGAAGATATCGACATTCTTTCGCTAACTACGCACAAACGAAATATGATTTCGAGGTTGTTTAATCCAAGTTTTGCACGGAAAATGGTGTTTCACACCCGCACTCCGCTACTTGTTTTTCATGCATAACGGGAAGCCCCCGTAGTTTCCGAAATGAAAGAGCAGTTGATTTCACTGATTACTTTTGGTCATTTCTTTTTTTAATAAACCGGCAGTTTGCCGGATGGATTCTGAAACCGGTTGATAGCTGAAATCAATATATTGGGTAATTTTGCTGCCGTCGAAATTGTTTATCCGGTTTGAACCAGAAACTGCTTCCCGGGTAATGCTGCCATATTTCCCTGATATTTTTCCAAATAAAGCTGCAGCCCTCCAGGCAAGTCCAAGCATTAGATTTGACGCAAAATATTTGGGTCGGGCTTTTCCCAATTCATCAGCAATCTCATAGAAAAATTTCTGATAGCTCCGGTTTTCGGCATTTAACAGGAACCGTTGATTCTTACACTTTTCAAAATTGGATTCTTCCATCAGCAAAACCATTGCTTTTGCAACATCTTTCACATCCACAAAACCGGTAACTCCCTTTGTGTAAAATTTCATTCCATCCCAGATTGTTTTAAAAAATTTTGAGCTGCCGGCATCCCAGTTACCGGGACCAAGTACAATAGACGGATTCACAATAACAGCATCCAAACCTTCTTCAATGCCTCGCCACACTTCAGTTTCAGAAAAAAACTTGCTTTCTGAATAACCGGAGACTCTTTTCGAAGGTACCCAGTTTGTCTCTTCGGAAACCAGATGTCCGTTTTGCAGCCGCCCCAATGCAGCAACGGAACTTACATGGCATAATTTTTTCACCTTGTTTTCCAGAGCAGCATTCACAAGATTTTCTGTCCCTTCCACATTATTAGCAATCATTTTTTTCCGCTGCTTCGGATCGAAAGAAACAATCGCTGCACAATGGTAAACTTCATCCACTTCTTTTAGCAGCTTTTCCAGACCAAAATAATCGAGTATATCGCCATTCACCCATTCAATTTTTTCAAAAAGCGATTCCGCCTGTTCATCGCAATACGAAAAGGTTTTCAGCACTTGCTGAATGTTACTTGTTTCGCGTTTTAAGGCTTTTATTCTCCGGCCGGTTTTAGCGAGTTCAAAAAGCAGGTGCGAACCAATAAGTCCGGTGCCGCCTGTGACAAAAATCATAGTATTTATTTTAGCCAAAGATAGGAATTTTGGATGTGGGGTTTATCATTTAAAAATTTATGATATTTGTGGTAATTAATATCGAATGATTGTTGATATAAATTATGACAGGCAATGGGTTTTTATCCGGTTTATTGGAACGCATCAGGAATATGACAAAACAGACGCTGATAAAATTTAAAGATTATGAACATCAAAGCATTAAAAACAGAAGACGATTATAATCAGGCACTAAAAAGATTTGAAAAAATTTTTCATGCCCCGATTGATTCACCGGAAGGTGACGAAGCAGAAGTACTTTCAATATTAATCGAAAAATATGAAGATGAAAATTATCCGATTGATGCGCCAAATCCAATTGATGCAATTCTGTATCGAATGGAACAAATGAATATGAACCAAAAAGACCTGGCGGAAATTATCGGATACAAAAGCAGAGTTTCTGAAATTTTGAACAGAAAAAGAAAATTGAATATCAACATGATTCGAAAACTGCACGACAAATTAAAAATTCCATATGAATCGTTGATTGCAAAATATTAGGAATTTAAATATCACCGGAGCAACCTTAGATATTTTCAACCAATTTCCGGTTTCGAACCAAATTCCTTTGCCGTAATTTCCCGGATTTTTACTTTCAAAACCCCCACATTTTCAATGGAAGGTCTGCCAAATTTAAATTCGCGGTCGCTGTATTGCGTCATGAATTTCAGCATCAGCTGGTATTTTTCATCGTAGTCTTCCACAATTTCTGCTGTGCCTTCCACATTTACCGATTGCGACTTAACGCGGTAACTGCAACCAACCCGTTCATCCTGCCAGGCTATTTCTTCACCAAGCGTCCAGTTGATGCAGACTTTTGGATTTTTATTCAGCGTTTCCCACATCCTGCCCGATTGCGCCGAATGCAGAATAACATGTTCGCCTTCGAGTGCAAAATTCATGGGCAAAACATAAGGTTGACCATTTTCCGACATGCCCAGATAACATGTTTTGCATGATTGAATTATCCGGTTTATCTCGTCGCGGTTCTCAATAAAAAGTGTTCGCATGATTATTTAATTAAAAGCCCGGCTTCCTAATTGGTCCGAGAGAATTTTTTCCACACGTTTCAGGTTCATGTATTTCGATTGCTCTTCTATTACTTTTTCAAAATCATTTTCATTTGATGCCTTATTAATTTCAACTTCTATATCAGCCAGCATCACCCGTATTTTGCGGAATTTATATTCATTTACTATTTTGGGAACCAGGAAATCAAGGATTTCTTCTTCCTTTTCGGTGTAGGCGCCGGCTTTTGTCCAGCGTTTGCTTTCAATAAATTTTTCTGAAAGCAAATCGGTTGCCAGTGTGCTCACTTCGGAATCCGAATGATAAATGAAATGCTTCCACGGGTCAAATTCTTCGTTTTCCAGGTTATCTTTTACATCGTAAAATATTTTTTGGAAAAGTACATTCTCAGAAACCAGGTCGTCATTTTCAAGTTCTTCAATCATGTATTCACTTACTTTCATTTCGCGAATCTCATCCGGAGTTTCACCTTCTTCCTCAAAAAGGGGGGTATTGCAGTGTTTTAACAGAAAGCGCAGAAATTCAAGTTCTTCAATAAAAAATTCCGAAGGTTTTTGTACTTCCGGTTCAGGCTGTGTAACCTGTTGCCTGGCCTGTTCCCGGTATTCCTTTTTCCTGAAATCATCCGTCTGTTTGACCTTTTGTCTGCGGATTTCAGTGTATAAAACATCCTCGTCAACATTGAGCAACCTGCTGCATTCCTTAATATAAACCGAACGTGTAATTGTATCGGGAATAACGGCCACCGAACGGATAACGTCGGTAATCAGACGAGCCCTCGCCACCGGATCATTCTCCGTACTCTTCAGCAAAAGTTTGGTTTTGAACTGGATGAAATCGGTTTCATTCTCTTTGATGTACTCCATGTAACCGCTTGCGCCCTTCTTTTTGGCAAACGAATCGGGATCCTCACCATTGGGCAGCAGCAAAACTTTCACGTTCATTCCTTCTTCCAGCACCAAATCAATTCCGCGCAGCGATGCCTTTATTCCTGCCTCATCGCCGTCGTAAATGATGGTAATGTTATTGGTAAACCTTTTTATCAGCCTGATTTGATCAACAGTTAAAGCAGTTCCCGATGAAGCCACCACATTTTCAATCCCGGCCTGATGCATCGATAATACATCGGTGTAACCTTCTACCAGGTAGCATTTTTCTGAACGTGATATTTCACGTTTTGCCTGATAAATTCCGTACAACACTTTGCTTTTGTGGTAGATTTCCGACTCAGGCGAATTCAGGTATTTTGCTGCTTTGGGGTCGGCTTTTAATATGCGGCCGCCAAAAGCAATTACGCGGCCCGCCAGGTTGTGAATAGGAAACATAACACGGCCTGCAAACCTATCCCTCACCCAATCGTCGCGTTTTATGGAGAGTCCTGTTTTCTCCAGAAACTCTATTTTGTAGCCCTGCTTTTGGGCGTCTTCGGTAAACGGCGCCTTTCCATCGGGACTAT
Organism: uncultured Prolixibacteraceae bacterium; assembly: GCA_963771595.1. Classification (GTDB taxonomy): domain Bacteria; phylum Bacteroidota; class Bacteroidia; order Bacteroidales; family Prolixibacteraceae; genus CAVYUC01. Next base: position 23,532 of record CAVYUC010000022.1, read on the forward strand.
ACCCAACTTCAAACTTTTTAAGCATATCGTCACGAAAACTGCGTTCACGAAAATAACCCAACCCTACAGTCCGGCCTTCATTTTCATTCCATAAAAAACGGGTAAAATATTTTTGGGCAAACGCGGAGACAATCATCAGGCTTTCGCGTTCGTCCTTTTGTTGTTTTTGCTCCTCGGTTTCCTCCTCCTCCACCACATCGATGTTGTACTTTTTAGCCAGCCATTTCAACGCTTCCGGATAAGTAAGATTTTCGTGTTCCATGATGAAATTCACCGAATTTCCACCCTTGCCGCAGCCAAAACATTTAAATATTCCTTTTGCCGGCGAAACGGTAAACGAAGGCGTTTTTTCATTATGAAAGGGACACAATCCCAGCATATTAACTCCCCTTTTCCGGAGTGTTACAAACTCAGAAACCACATCAGATATCTCTGCGGAGTCTAAAATTCGCTGTATGGTTGCATAATCAATCACGAATGCAAATGTAGAGATTTCAACTGAATGCCAAGACTAAAATACTGCTTCGACAAAACTCAGGCGAAAAAAATTATACAATCCACTTTTAATGAGGGCTTATGAAAATACCGTGAAACTTACTTTCTGTTTTTTTCCAGATGGAACGGTATGGTGAGCTAAATGCACTATATTTTTATATGTGCTTTCGTGCTTTACTTCAGACAATTCGGAAGCATTTTTAAAAATTCGATACATCTGTCATAATTCAGTTCATAATAATTTACGCCCAGATTAATCGTTTCATAATATTTTGCCTGGTTCTTTTTGTAAAATTCCTCCGATGGCATTTTCCAAAAGTCATGTAGCGAAGGGATGGAGTGCGGTGGTTTCATCGTTTCCCCTTTTTGTTTTTCAATTTTTTTGTTGTGTCTGTTATTTGTTCCAAAAAATGCTTTTCAACTTCCGATAATTCATTTTTCGTTAACTCTTTGTATTTTTCATATTCTGCGTGAGCTTTCTGTAAAGCTTGCTCATGACTAACTTTTCCTGAGTGATTCAGTATTTCTTTTCTTGTCATTTTTAAGAATGAATCAAGTTGTTCAATCCAGTCTTTCATGTACATTGGTTCCTGGTTGAGTGCTTGAATTTCTGCAATTTCAAGAAACGCCGTAACAATTCGGTTTAAAATATCCAGTTCGTTTTCGGCGAGGTAATTTTTGGCGATTGCTGTTTCCTGTTTTGTTGGTCTCTTTCCTTTGAAATTGCTCAAGCCCAAATGAGGCTTTCCTGAATCTACCCGTTTGTAAATAATTTCGGCAGCGGTGTGTCCGTGTGCTGCCCAGTGCATTTTATTTTGTACGGTTTTAAAAAACAATACCGACATGTCCAGCGATGGGTCGTAATCGATACTGGTTGCATAAATATCAAGCACTTTTCTCCAAAAGACTTTTTCCGACGAGCGAATATCCCGGATGCGTGCCAATAATTCATCGAAGTAATTTCCGCCGCCCGCTTGTTTTAATAAATCATCGTTCATGGTAAAACCTTTCACAATGTATTCCTTTAATCGTGCGGTTGCCCATTGACGGAATTTTGTTCCCTGATGGCTTTTTACGCGGTATCCAACAGAAATTATTACATCGAGGCTATAAAACTTTACAGGGCGGTCGGAACCACTAATGTGCAAAATTTGCACATTGCTTTTTTCTTCCAGTTCGCCCTCTTTAAAAATGTTATTTATATGTTTTGTAATTACCGAACGTTCTTTCTGAAAAAGTTCGCCCAATTGCGCCTGCGAAAGCCAAACGGTTTCATCTTCCAGACGGACATCAATTTTTGTTTGTCCGTCTTCAGTTTGGTACAGTAATATTTCTGAATCTGCCATAACTAGTTCAATAACTTAAATTCAATCTAAAATGTCAATTTCTGTTTCAATATAATCCAGGTCCTCAGTAATATATTTCCTGAAGTTCAACGAATCGTCAACAAATTCGTAAAATTGGTATCGCCATATATCCGTTCATGTTTCCAATCATTATTAAAATTAATTGAACAGTCAAAAATCCAGTTTTCGTCTTGGTAGCCTTTTTTATCTGCAAATTCATCAACAATTCTCACTGTTAGTTCTTACATTTCGAACCAAACCCACCACTTTTTCCAGTACAATCCTTTGTTTTCTTCATAATTAATACCATAATTACCGTTTTGAATAACGGTGTCGTAAATATCAATACAGGTATTCCAGTTATCCACAAATGTTTTTGGTTTGTCCAGGTTTTCAATAAAATACTTTACTCTTTCTGCATTGTTTTTATGCTCCGCAGATGTTTCCGGTTGTTCTGCAACAAAATCAACAAATTGTTTTAGTACTTGAAGTTTTTCCAATGTTGTATTGTCGATAATCCAATATTTTGTTCCCGAATTTTTCATGTTTATTCAGACCAGATTCTTTTTCTAATTCGCAATTCAAAATCGGGGCAACAGGCGTTTATTACTGGCTTTAAATGACCATAACCATCATTAACAAATATTATTTCGGTGTCGGTTTTACATTTGCGGCAATGCATTCCTTTTAAATGCGGTTTCATAGTATCTCTTAATTCCCGGGCTTCCATGTTTAAATGTTTCGCCCCAACTTGTGTTTTATATTTTATCATGGCTTAATATTTTTGAGTTTAGTGATTTTCCCCAATTCAATTTCAAAATACTTTTCGTGTCTAAACCAGCCTGTTTTTTCTTTGATTATTTTTATTCCCTTGAATTCAACTGTCATTTGAGGGGCATTTTTGTGATAACCATTTTGAAATAAAATTAAATCATAGGTTTTAAAACTTCCGTCTGTGTTCATTAATTTCTGAATCCAGTGTTTTTTATATTCCCTGAACTCAGAAGTTTTATCACCATTTTTTATTTGGTCGAAAAACTCCTTTTTTAAAGTGAGGTATAAAGTTTTCGGGGTTTCCATTTATACACGTTCCTCCACAATTTTAATTTCCTCTTCCGTCAAACCATACAACTCATAAACCATCTGGTCAATTTCTTTGTCGGTTTTTTCAATTTCGGATTGAAGTTGGTTAATTTCTGATTTATAAGAATTGAAATATTCTTCCCAATCATCTTGTTGGGAAAGAGAAAGAATTACTTTTTGCTTTTTAAGTTCGGTGATGAACGTTTTGAAAGAGAAGTCATAAAAGGTTTCAAGTTTGCTTCTTACTTTTTCAATTTCAAAATTCGTTTTTATACGGTTTGTAAATCTTTCTCTTTTAGCTTCAAGCTCTTTGTTGTGTTCAATAATTTCATCTACTTTCTCAATGAAAGGCTGTTGATTGTTAGTTAAAATTATTGGAAGTCTTTCAACAAAAACAACTTTTACTTCTGCCAGCGGTTTTCCAACCATGTGAAAATTTTCATGACGAAAAAACCAGTTGCAGAGTTTTGAATTTATTTGTGCTAGTAAATATTTATAGTCGAGTCCTTTTTCAGTTAATTGAAGACAATGTATTGAATTCAATCCAACATATTTATTCTCATCATACGCTGCTAAAATTTTATCATCGGTGCGTCTGATAATGATTTTAGGATTAAAAAAAGAATAAGGATTTCTTGGAGCTGCCAACCATTCACCATATTTTAAATATTCGCCGTCCCAATTAATTCGATAACGATTAATTTGTGTTCCTCTTACTAGTTTACACCAAGAATCGTCGTGTTTTTCAAATGAGTTAAAAGGTTTACTATTAACAATTTCACGACTTTGTGGAGGATTTCCTTTTCCTTTTTCATAAGGTTTTATTCCCGCTTTAACACTTGCAAAATCAGAGAGTAGATTTGAATTTAACAGTAATTTTGAATTCAAATTTCTTTGTTCTTCTGTTTCCCGATAATTAAATATTAAACTTTCTTTTCTGAAAATATGTTCGTGTTTGAAATGTAATTTACCAAGTTTACTTTTATCTCTGGCATCTAATAAAACATCAAACGAATCAGCACTTTTAGACGGTGTTTTTTGAATAATTGAAGTTATCGGTTCAACGACTGCGTCGGGGAAAACATTAAAAGTTTCATACAATTCAATTAGTTTATTTTCTTCAAATAACAATTTTCTTAACAGCACTCCATTTTCGACAACAAGAAATGTATTCGGAGTTATAAAACCTAAAAAAGAGTTTCTTTTAAGGATTTTGAGTGAAAGCTCAAAAAAGAAATTATAAGTGTCGTAATTGTATTCTGTGATAAGATAATTTTTCTTTAGAAAGTCTTTGTCTGCTTTTTCAAGTTTTGCCCCATACGGCGGATTTCCAATCACCACATCAAAACCACCATTTGCAAATATTTCAGGAAATTCGTTTTGCCAGTTAAAAGCTTTTTCTCCTGCAATTTCGGGGTCGTCAATAAGCGAGTTTCCGCATTTAATATTGTTGCTGAGTGTATTTAGTTTCCGTCCTTTTTGAGCTGTTCGCAGCCACAACGAGAGTTTGGCAATTTCAACCGATTCTTCGTTTAGGTCAACGCCGTATATATTGCGCTCTAAAATGTCGGTGGTAATGTCCGAGAAAATAATCGCGCCGCCAAAAAGCTGTGCGCGGAGTTCATCAATCTTTTTATGTTCCTCAATTAAAAATTCAAGTGCCTGGTTTAAAAATGCCCCCGAACCACAAGCCGGGTCGAGAATGGTTAAACTCAACAACCAGTTTCGGTAATCGTCCAGTTTTTTGTCGAGCGATCTTACAATTTCCTTTTTCCGGTTTTTCCTGCCTTTGGCATATTCTTCGTCAACAATTCCAAGTTCAGCTCTTTTTCCTTCGCAGAGTTTTCCAACCGTATTTTCAACAATGTATTTGGTAATGTATTTTGGTGTGTAAAAAATGCCGTCTTTTTTGCGTTTGGTTTTCTGGCTGTCAATTTTTTCGCCTTTTATTTCGGCTTGCACATTTTCAATTTCGCCCAGCGAGTGTTCAAAAATATGCCCGAGAATATTTACATCCACATCGGTTTCAAAATCGTAATTACTTAAACGCAAAGTGTGTTCGTGTAAAATATCATCGTCAATTGATAATGTTGTCCAGAATTTCATCGGGTTTAAAAAGTCCGCCGTTGTATGCGTAAATGTCGTATTTCTTTCCATTGTAACCGGTATTCATGTAACCGAAATACTTTTTGAAACGGGAGTACAACGGAAAATATTCGTCGTATTTTTCTTTTAAGTCAGCCCACTGTTTTACAATTTCGCTGATTGAATTTGGCGGGAGCAACAACCTGTCCTCTGCAAAAAAGATAAACAGAAAGCGGTCGAGCAGTTTTTGCGTTTTTTTGAAAAGCAGAAGTTTATCGGTTTCTGGATTTTTTTTTACAAGGTTATTGTAAATCGCTTCACGAAATTTGGAATAATCGGCGTACAATTTCTTGGTAATGTTTTCCTCTTGTAAAACCGATGATTCTTTAATTTTTAAAGGCAAATCGTTTAACAGATAGTCCTTTGCCAAACAAAGCCACAATAACGAAAACTGTTCGCGTGTCAGGTTGAACAAATCAAAATCAACGTGGTCAACCGCATTTTGAATGTAAAACCTGAGTTTCTCAAAATTCGAAGTTATTACATATTTACATTTTGGATGATGGTTTTTGTAGCCGAATGCCTGGGCTTCGATTTTATCTAAATCGGTGGTGTCGGTTCCTTTTAATTCGATTACCGCTGTGGCATCGTCGCCTTTCAAAATTGCTCCATCAGCTTTTTTACTGTTCGTTATGTTTTTTAATTCGGTGGTCAGGTTGAAGTTTGGTGTCGGGTTTTTGGTGTAACCTAAAATATTTACAAATAAATCAATAAGAAATTCTCCCTGGTATTGTTCCTCTTTTGAATTTCGTATGTTTTCCTGAATTTCAGAATTACCAAAATAATTTAAAAAATCAGCGTATTTTTTGTCAATTAGTGCAGTGTCGAGGTCGTTTAAATATTTCTTTTCAACTGATTTTTGAAACAGGCTCATATTTTGGTTTTCTCTGAGGTTCTTAAATTAATTCACTAAAATACTATTTTCTTTTAGCACAATTCTATCAAACTGCACAAAAGTGTGCGGCGGCAAAAAAGCATCCCGAAATTCTCCGGGACAAGTTGTGATTGACAGCGAAGGGACGGTTGCAGGGATGGGCTGGAAAAATTATGCTTTGTGCGTTGGCAATGTTTGTTTTTAGTCATACGGTTAATTTTCAGCCTCCCAAATTAATGATTTTTAGCCTGCTGCTTTTTTTCAGGACAGGTTTTTTTTATGTATAAGTGTAATATTTATATCCGGTATAAATAAATGGTAGTAGTGGCAAAAAAGACCGGGTACTGTGAATTGTGGTATTCTATATCGTACTTGAAAAAGGTCAGTACTTCTTTGCAGAAAGGTCTCTGATACTGTTTTGAATCCGGCCAAAGATTCTCCGGTTGGAAAAATGATAATTTCTTTTGTGTAAAAGAATAGTTTTACGGAAGAATGTATCTTTGAACATGTTCAACATTTTCAAATCATGAAGAAGAAACTGGTGGTACTTTCAGGTGCAGGAATGAGTCAGGAGAGCGGGCTGAAAACGTTTCGTGATATGGGTGGACTTTGGGAACAGTATGATGTTACTGAAGTGGCAAGTATCCAGGCGTGGCAAAACAATCGTGAACTGGTGCTGCGTTTTTACAACGAGCGCCGCAGATTGCTTTGGGAAGCCAAACCGAATGAAGGCCATAAAATTGTGGCGGAACTCGAAAACTGGTTTGATGTGGATGTCATCACTCAAAATGTGGATGATTTGCATGAACAGGCTGGCAGCAGCAATGTGCTGCATCTGCATGGCGAGCTTCGAAAAGCCCGCAGCACCATTGATTCGTCACTTGTTTATACCCTGAATCACTGGGAATTGAAAACCGGCGATTTGTGTGAAAAGGGAAGCCAGCTGCGTCCTCATATTGTGTGGTTTGGAGAAATGGTCCATGGCATTCAGCAAGCCGTTGCAATCGTGCAAAAGGCCGATATATTTGTTGTGGTCGGCACTTCACTTATGGTTTATCCAGCAGCCAGCCTGCTGAGTTACATTAAATCTGAAATTCCTATATTTGTTGTAGATCCACACCGGCCGGAATTCCTGCCCGACAATGTCAGTTACATTCAGGAAAAGGCCGGAAAAGGAATGCAATTACTTAAAACTGAACTTGAAAAATTTAAGTAAATGGTAAAAAAAATAATTATCCCGATACTGTTTTTGATGCTTACTCAGTGGGTTCACGCACAACGATTCGAAGGCGGATTGCTTGCCGGTTTTAATGCCACGCAGGTGGAAGGTGATTCTTTTAAAGGCTATAACAAACCCGGAATAATTGCCGGTTTCTATGTTCAAACCGATGTGGCGCCTGCAGTTTTTACCGGCATGGAAATTAAATTCTCGCAAAAAGGTTCGCGCAAACGTATCAAGCCCAAAGATCCCAATCCGGAAGTTTATATTATGCGGTTAAATTACATTGATGTACCGCTGGTATTTGGATTTCGCACAAATGATCGCGGCGCCGTGGTTGCCGGGGCTACATTTGGCTATTTAATCAGTGGAAAGGAATTCGACGAATACGGCCAGTTTGTGGAAGAAGACCGGGTAGCTTTTAATAATTTCGATTTGGAACCTTTCATCGGTTTTCAGTTCGACATGCTCGATAATGTAAAGCTCGACCTTCGTTTTGCACTGTCGGTTGTTCCCGTTCGTGGTCAACCGGGTGATAACGCTACAAATTATTACTGGCTGAACAACCAGTTCAACAATGTCATCTCACTGGCTATGTACTATCGTATCGATTAGCAATCAGGAATTCACAAACCCTGTAAAAAATTCTGTTTGTAATTTGTAAATTATAAACAAAACCCCCGGTTTTCGTGTCCGTTAATATGGTGCATTGCATTCAATTTTTGTAACTTGTTGCATATTGGAAACTGATATTATGATTTCTGAAACCGGTAACGCGGCATTTTACATCCTCGGAGTTGTGCTTGTTTACTACATTTACTATTATTCAGCAAATTCCGGATTTTTAAAACGCTTAGTTGAAGAAAGAAATTTCAACGCCAATAAGGAACTATCGCTTTTCTTCGCCAGGAAATTCACTGGTTTTATTTTTCTGGGCATTATTCCCGGAATCATTTATTTTATTCTGAAATATCCCGAACCGATGAATTTTGGCATTTCCTTTCGTCATTTTACAGCCAATATCACCATCATTTTATTTCTGGTTGTATTAATTATATCCACTGCATACCTTCATCAGAAGTTAAATCCGGATTTTACTGCAGTCATTGTCAAATCCAATCTTCGCAGTTTTCAGGTTGTTGTGTTTAACTTGTTCGGCTGGGCAATTTACCTTGTTGCCTACGAATTTTTATTTCGCGGAATTTTGCTGTTCGAATGTTATTATGCTTTTGGACTCTGGCCTGCAGTTGTTATTAATGTGGCTTTTTATTCTGCCATTCACATGCCGGAAGGAAAAGATCAGGTGATTGGGGCATTGATTTTTGGAACAGTGGCAGGTTATTTTGCATTAACGCGCGGAACCATTCTGATTCCTGTTTTCATGCACCTGGCGCTGAATATTAGCACCATTTTATTTTCCATTCATTTAACAAAAAATGTAAAACCCGATAAATTAGAATATTAATTCATTATGAAGTATTTAATTACCGGCGCCACCGGATTTATTGGCAACAATGTAGTACAGGAATTGTTAAACCGGCAGCAGCAAGTATCGGTTTTGGTCCGTTCGAAACAAAAAATCCCGACTCACCAGTTAAACCAGATTTCGGTTTACGAAGGCGATTTGTCTGATTTGGACACCATTGACCAGGCCATGAAAAGCTGCGATTATATTTTTCACATGGCTGCTTTTGCCAATATTTGGTCGAAAGATAAAATGCTGGCTTATAAAACAAATGTTGAAGGAACGCGGAATATACTGAACCTGGCGCTGAAAAACGGTATTAAAAAAGTGGTATTTACTTCGTCGGCAGCCACTTTGACACCATTCAAAAGAACCGGGAAGAAGTGGACGAAACTTTTCCGCTTCCCGAAAATTACATGACCGATTATGAAACAACGAAACAAGAATGTGAACATTTGTGTTTTGAATTTTGTAATAAAGGATTGGATGTAGTTATTGTTAATCCGCCCCGGGTTTTTGGACCGGGGTTTTTAAGTAAAAGCAACTCGGTAACCTTGTTAATTAAAAAGTATATTAAAGGCACATGGCGCATTATTCCGGGTACAGGAAAACAAATTGGAAATTATGCGTATATCGGAGATGTTGTAAATGGTCATATTCTGGCTATGGAAAACGGCACTCCGGGCGAAAAATATATCTTGGGAGGCACCAACATTTCCTACAACGACTTTTTTGAACTGCTTGCCGAAGTTTCAGGAAAAAAATACAAGCTGTTCCACCTTCCTTTTCCAATTATGCTCCGGGTTTCGAAATTCGAACTTTTTATGGCCGAAACTTTTGGGAAACCGCCGCTGATAACGCCGCCATGGATTAAACGCTATTTGCAAAACCGCCTGCTTTCAAGCCAAAAAGCAGTGAATGAATTAAATTACACAATAACACCACTTGACGAAGCAATTGCAAAAACAATAAAATGGTTAAAATCAAACTGACAGAAACAAATGGTAGAAACTTCAGCAAAATATTATGCACTTATAACCGGTGCTACTGCGGGAATTGGGAAACAAATTGCCATTGAATGCGCAAAAAAAAGGTTAAACCTTTACCTGGTTTCGCTGCCCGAAACCGAAATTGAAGATTTAGCCGAATCATTAAAAGCAGAATATTCGGTTGATGTTAAATATCTTGCTGTTGATTTAACAAAATATGAAGCGCCACGACAGGTTTATGATTTTGCCATCGAAAACAACATCGAAGTAAATATTCTTGTGAATAATGCCGGCATTGGGTACAAGGGTAAATTTGAAACATTAACTACAGAACTCACAGACGAAATGATTTTGTTAAATGTACGGGCAACTACTTTGCTTACGCTTCTTTTTTTACCCGCAATGAAAAAAATGGAAAAGGCACACATTCTGAATATGAGCAGCTTTGCAGCTTTTGCGCCTGTTCCGTTTAAATGTGTTTATTCGGCCACCAAAACCTATCTTTTCTTTTTAACCAAAGCCCTCAACAGCGAATTAAAGGAAACAAACATAAAAGTAACCTCCATTCATCCAGCCGGTGTTGACACGAAACGAACCGTGGAAAGTAACCGTAAATCTTCGTTTATTTCGCGCATCTCGGTTTTAAGCCCCGAGAAAGTAGCTGAAGTTGCGGTTAAAAATATGCTGAACGGCAACAAATTCGTTATCCCGGGAATTATGTCGAAAGCTTATTATTACCTGGGCTCCATGTTGCCACATGGTTTAATTTTGTGGCTAACCGGAAATGTATTCCGAAAATCGCAATAAAAGGCATTTTTAATTTTTCACATACGGATAGTCTTCACTTTCTGCACTGGTAAACGGAATCCACGAAAGTGAATCTTTTTGTTCCACCATTTTGTTGTGCATAAAGGAATTGTTGCCGTACAACAGCGATTTTGCATCGTAGCCAAACAGCCGGAGATAAGCAGTTACAAAACCCGAATTTTGTCCGGTGTTGCAATAAACCACCACTTGTTCATCAGCCGGAATTGTCTGCATTTCAGAAACTATTCCCAAAGTTGCATCCGGCTTGTATCGCACCGCCCCGGGAATGTGTCCCGATTCGTATTTATCTTTCCGGTCGTAATTGATTACATAATAATTTTCAGGCTGTTGAAATACTTTTTCAGAAGTGATAAATACATCGGAATAACCAGCATCGAACAAACTGTCAATCCGTTCGCCGAGAATTTGTTTCCCCGAGTTTGTCCCGGCATTTAACTTTGGAAAATCGTTTTCTTCCGCCGGTTCATTATCCTTCATTTCCAATTTATCCTGAAATTCAGACGAAACCTCTTTACTCCATGCCTCGTCAGCAAATTTTTTGTTCCAGCCGCTCATTCCCCACTTCATGGAATACACATTGTCGTATCCGGCCAGCCGCAAAAGCGAAGTAGCATAGCCCGAAATCTGGCCGGCATAGCAAACCAACACTACCCGATTATAATCGCCGGGATTGATTTCGTTTTTAAAATATTCCGGGAGATGGCTGAATTCTACATTTTTAGCGTTTTTTATGTGGCCATTGGAAAAAGCGCCCTCACTTCGCAAATCGAGAACAAGCATGTTGCTGTCCAGCTCTTCAAAAACCGAAGATGGTTTCAAAATTGACGGAAAATTTCGGCCGTTTACATAATCGCCCTGATCATCGAGATAAGTAAGTAAAGCTTTTGCTTCCGGATTTATGTCAACTGTTTCGGTGGGCGCAGCCGATAAGGATTCGGTTTGTTTTTGCTGTTTTTCGCCACCCGAACAGGCAGCAAAAATCAACAGCACAACAACCGTCGTAAAACGGATTATCGTTTTCATGTTATAATTTTATTTTTTTGATTTTTAAAGATTTTACCCTTCGTTTTTCATCGGATTCTGGTTTTTATCGTATTGAAGTGTTTCTGTGCGGTTGCCGTTATCGTCGTATTTATACTCAATAATTGCCACGCCATTATCCGGATTATTTACAATGTTTTTGTCTTCATCCATCGAAATCCTTTTTATTAAAGCGCCATGTTCATCGTAAACCATTTTTGTAACCGGCACGTTCTTTCCGGCCAGATATTCATCATCCTGGTCAAATTGAATACTTTCCGTCACATAACCATTTTCATCCAGCGTATTTTGTCGTTTTGCCCATCCCCAGTATAAGTTTGAAAGTTGCCCGGTGGTGCTGTGAACCGAAAAAGTTTGCAAATCGCCATGTTCATTATTTTTAAACAGAAAATAGGAAACACCCACTTCACCACAATTTTCGGCCGTGCAATTGTACAAGGTATCTGCTTCGTAATTGGCCATTCGCGTAACATAACCGTTATCGTCATACGAAAAACGAAGTTCGTAAAACGGACAAAACGGGTTCATCACCACATCATCGCCGGCAAGGTTAAACCGCACTTCCTGGATTAATCCGTCATCCAGTTTTTTCCATTTATAATTATGAATGTTATTCCGGTTTTCCACCGGATTCCCTTCTTCGTCCAAAAATCGCATTGCCACGCGCATTCCCGAATCATCGAGCGTATATTCATAAGTTTGGGCTCCACTGTTTTTCACCTGTTCGCCTTTCTCATTATAAAAGCTTTTTAACTGCTTGTTTCCTTTGTAGGTGTAAATAATTTTTGCTGCTCCCATCGACGAATTCCCCAGCGGAATATCGTTCCGGTTGTATTCAACTGAAACCAGCTGCCCCTCATCGTTGGTTGTAAACTTGTAATTGTTGATTGTTTCAGCTTCTTCGGCAGAAATTGGGTGAGTTCCTTTTTCCAAATCCCACGGCGTTTCGCTAAACTGAAGGTGCCGGTAATATTTAACATTATCCTGCGCCTCCGAATTTGCAGGCTTTTGATTGCATGAATAAAATGCAGTTAAAATCACTGCCAGTAAAAATAATTTGTAAAGTCTCATTTTCAAATATTTAAGATTAGTACTAATTTCTCTGAATTTAAACACCTGTTTTACAAGAAAGTTTAAATTCCGGTTCAAAACCGGTATAACAAAAATCAGCATTCAGCGCGTTGCAATTCAGGAATTTATCATCCAAAAAGAAAAATCATTCAGATACTTCCAGAACGATTGTAAAACCGGCTCGGGCAAATCTGTCTTTTGCAGCACCTGTTCGTAACATTTCAGCCAAACCACGCGCGCTTCTGTGGTGATTTTATGCGGCAGGTGCCGTTTGTACATCATCGGCCTGCCCCTGTTTTTATTGAAATACATGGGGCCGCCGCAAACCTGAACAAAAAAATCGGATGCATGTTTTTTGGCCCGCTCCAACCCCTCTCCTTTTTCCGGAAACAGATTTTTTACCGCACTTTCCGCCAAAAGATCGTATTGATCATAAACCAGATTACGAATTCCTTCTTCACCTAAAATACGGTACATTTCGCTGGTTGGCAGTGTTACAGGAGGTCTTTCGCCTTTGCTATATTCAGTTATTGTAAATTCCATTGTTTTTTTAAAAGTTTTCTACAAGAACAAAAAGATATGAAAGTGGTTGAAAAAAAATAGAACAATCGGGTGATTCAATACTCCGCAAATGCCAAAGTAGCAACACTGACTTTTGTATTTTCGGGTTTAAGCAGCTGAACAGCACATGCTTCGAGTGTGGAACCGGTGGTAATTACATCATCCACCAGCAGAATATGTTTGCCCGCAAATTCTTCCGGATTTTTAATGCCAAAAATGCCTTCCACATTTTGCCAGCGCTCAAACCGGTTCTTTTTTGTTTGGGTTGCAGTGTGCATAATCCGGAAAAGATTACCGGAAACCATTTCCTTTTGCATCGATTCTGCCATTCCACGGGCAATCCATTCACTTTGATTGTAACCGCGTTTCTGCAGTTTTTTAGGATGAAGCGGCACGGGAACGATCAAATCAACAGTGCGAAAATCAATTGATTCAGCAAGAACATTTCCAAAACGTTTGCCCGCTATCAAGCCCAATTCCTTTAACCCTTTGTATTTAATAAAATGAATAAGCTGCTGGTAATTACTGCCTTTCCGGTATTGAAAAAACGACGTGGCAAATTCAATGTTGACTCTTCCCCAAAACAGTTGAGCCACCTTATTTTCGGTTTCGAGGTGAAAATTGCTCACCGGCAAATCGCTCCAGCAATCCATGCACAAATAATTTTCCTGCGACACAAGCCGGTTGCCGCAGGTGACACAGAGTTCCGGAAAGAACAACCCGAAGAGATCGGTAAATGGAAGAGGCAATGTTTTCATTCCCGCCAATTTATGAAATATTACCGATTATTATTATCCTGTTTTACACTGAATTTAATTGTTCTTTAATAAAACAGTAAACACGTTGTAATATAATCCTCCTATAATTGCAGCATACGAAATGCAAAATTGATTTTTAAAAAAATTTACTTCTGCTGCATTATATCTCCATATTTCTTTTTTAATTTTTCCCCGGGTTGCCAAAAAGGCAACCTTTTTTATGTTTAAAAATGCTGAATGTGTTTTGAAATTTCATAATAGAAAAACAACCAGACGATTAGAAGCGAAGATGCAAAAAATTGATTGTTTCTAAATAAGCTATTAAAAATAAGGGAACCATGAAGAACTTCCATAAATTATTAATTTTGGGGCAATCTGAAATTAGTATCCACCGGATTTTATAAACCGATGTAAAAAATGCTGAAGAAAGTTGGTTCGTTTTTAAGAAAAAAATTACTGCTTGTAGTTTTCCTTGGGTTCATTCTTGGAATTTTGATTACAATGCTATCGTTAAAAACTGTTCAGGTAACTTCTACCAACGAATCGTGCGAAGTTTGCCATGTTCATCCGCATGTTTTCGCTTCCTGGAAACTTTCCGTTCACCACGATACGCGCGTGGGAATAAGGATTGGTTGTGTGGAGTGTCACCTTCCCCCGCAGGGACAGGGATACCTGGTGGAAAAAATAAAAGCTTCGGCCCGCGATGCTTATGGTTTGGTTTTTAAAGACAGCGCCGATTACAACTGGGAGCTGAAATCGACACTGGATTATGCAAAACACCATGTATTTAAATCGTCATGTGTTAATTGCCACCAGAATTTATTTCCGCTTACTTTAACAAAAGACGGCCAGGATGCTCATTTGTATTATACACAAAACGAAGAAGAATTGCGCTGTATAAACTGTCACCTTCATGTGGGCCATTATGATCCGAACGCACTGCACGCAAAAAACGTTCAGTTCGGAAGTACCGGAAGTGCAAATAAAGAGCGATTTACTACGCCAGCCGTTGTCGATTCGCTCAAAGATTTTACGGAAACGATACCAAATACTACCATTTCATTTAATATGAAAGCCATTCCCGGAGGCACTTTTGAAATTGGCAGTCCGCCCGATGCCCAACTTCGCGATCCGGATGAAGGTCCACAGAAAAACGTAAAACTCAGTCCGTTTTTTATGGCCGAAGTGGAAATTACCTGGGACGAATATCTGGCTTTTTATACGGCAACTGCTGCCGAAGGACGCTCCACCGACACAGAAGGGGCAAGAACCATGGCTGATGTAGATGCCATTTCAGGACCTACTCCACCCTACGGACAACCCGACCAAAACTGGGGATTGGGGCGGCGGCCTGCAATCACCATGAGTTTTCATTCGGCGGAAACTTACTGTAAATGGTTGTCGAAGGTTACCGGAAAAACCTACCGCCTGCCTACCGAAGCGGAGTGGGAATATGCAGCAAGGGGCGAAACACAAACACCTTTCTTTTTTGAAGGCCGTCCAAAAGATTTTACCGAAAAAGGATTTTTTCAGAAATTGTTCGGAAAAGAAAGTGACATAATAAACCAGTATGTTATTTATGCCGGCAACAGCGACGCAAAAACAGAAGAACCCGATGCAGTAGAACCCAATCCTTTTGGTTTGAAAAACATGCTGGGAAATGCAAATGAATACTGCTCGGACTGGTACGCAGAAAATGCATACGAACTGCTGCAGGATGGCGCTGTAAATCCCAAAGGCCCTGCCACGGGTGAAGAACATGTAATACGCGGCGGTTCATTTAAAAGTCCGGTTGGCGATGTAAGAAGTGCAGCCCGCGACTACACAAAAACCAAAGCCTGGCTGAAAACCGACCCGCAAATGCCTAAAAGTATCTGGTGGTTATCCGACTGCAATTGCATAAGTTTTCGTGTTGTTTGCGAATTCGATGAAAAAACCGGAAAAAAATAACTATTTTAGAATCCTAAATTCAACTAAAAAACTTTTGAATTATGAGTGAAAATAACTTTTCGAGACGTAAATTTTTAACCGGAGCTGCTACTGTGGGGGCTGCCGGAGCAATGGGAATTGGAACATTTGCATCCTGCTCATCGGAGGGCGGACAATCTGGTAAATCTGGTGGCGGTGAGTATGACTGGGAAAAAAGGGAATATAATTTTCCTCCTCTGGAGCAAACTGCACCTGAAGGTAAAGAACTAAAAGCCGGTGTAATTGGCTGTGGCGGTCGTGGATCGGGCGCAGCAATTAATTTTCTGGATGCCGGCCCCGGCCTTACAATTATTGCTTTAGGCGACGTTTTTCAGGATCGTGTTGACGACCTTCAGAAAAAATTAAAAGAAGAAAAAAATGTGGAAGTTGCCGATGAAAACTGTTTTGTTGGCTTCGATGCTTACCAAAAAGTACTGGATTCGGGAGTCGATATTGTAATTCTCGCAACTCCGCCCAAATTCCGGCCCGAGCAATTTGAAGCAGCCGTTAAAGCGCGTAAAAACGTTTTCATGGAAAAACCTGTAGCCGTTGACCCGGTTGGAATCCGCCAGGTAATTGCAGCCGCGAAAATGGCCGAATCGCTGGGATTAAAAGTTGTTACCGGAACACAGCGTCGTCATCAGCATAAATACATTAACCTGTATAAAGAATTAACAAACAATGCCATAGGCGAAATTGTATCTGCCGATGTTTACTGGAATGGCGGACAATTGTGGTACCGCACCAATCAACCTAGCTGGAGCGAAATGGAATGGATGATTCGCGACTGGGTGAACTGGTGCTGGCTTTCGGGCGACCATATCGTTGAACAGCATGTACACAACCTTGATGTTGCACACTGGTTTATGGGAGCACATCCGGTTAAAGCACTGGGTTTTGGCTCACGCCAGCGCAGGGTAACCGGCGACCAGTACGATAATTTTGCCGTCGATTTTGTTATGGACGACGGAAGACATTTCCTCAGCACCTGCCGACAGATTAACGGTTGCACCAATGGTGTTTATGAACTTTTCCACGGAACCAAAGCGATGGCAACATCTTCACAGGGTGGAACTGCCCGGATTTTTGATGCCGCCGGAAATGATATTTCAACATTTGAAGATCACGAAACCAGTCCTTACGTCCAGGAACATATCGATTTGGTAACCTGCATCCGCCAGGATATTCCGATTAATGAAGCTGAACGCACCGCAATTTCAACCATGATGGCAATTATGGGCAGGGTTTCAGCTTATACCGGCAAAGAAGTTACTTTTGACGAAATGATGAATTCAGACCTTAAATTAGGTCCGGATACTTATGTAATGGGAAATATTGGGTACACCGACAATGCAAAAGTACCTGTCCCGGGAAGCGCTGAATAATTATTTTTTATGAAAAATCCGGGTTGATTTCATCTGGATAATCATTCAAAAAAATAAATCAATCAATACGGCAAAAAGCTATTCATTAAACCTGGATAGCTTTTTTCGTTATGATTAACTAAAAAATGTTGACCGTTGCACAGGAGGTAAAAACTGTTCATTTTATCAATTTTTAAAATGACCGGATTTTTACCGCGCTTACCAACAGAAATAAGGATAAACAATTACTTTTGTACCCTTTAAATTGATAATAAACAGCATTAAAGCAGTTGGATCATGAAAAGATTAAAAATAAAGGAAATTTTGACGAATGGAGCAACCGGTGCCGAAACCCGCGTAATGGGTTGGGTAAAAACAAAACGGGGAAGTAAAAATGTAAACTTCATTGCATTAAACGATGGTTCAACAATTCAGAACTTGCAAATAGTTGCTGAAACAGATAAATTTGAAGAAGAAATCCTGCGCGAAATAAATACAGGCGCTGCAATTTTAGCTGAAGGAATTTTGTCTGAATCGCAGGGAAGCGGGCAAAAAGTGGAATTGCTGGCCGAAAAAATTGAGGTGCTTGGCGGTTCCGACCCGGATAAATTTCCGATTCAACCCAAAAAACATTCACTCGAATTTCTGCGCGAAAATGCGCATTTACGGTTCCGTACCAACGTTTTCGGCGCAATATTCCGCATACGTCATGCGATGGCTTTTGCCATTCATAACTACTTTAACAACAAAGGTTTTTATTACCTGCATACACCAATAATTACGGCAAGCGATGCCGAAGGAGCCGGACAAATGTTCCGTGTTACCACACTCGATCCGGTAAATCCGCCTTTAACCGAAACGGGCAATATCGATTTGAGCAAAGATTTTTTTGGGAAAGCAACCAATTTAACGGTTTCGGGACAATTGGAAGGCGAGTTGGGAGCGCTGGCACTTGGCGAAATTTACACCTTTGGTCCAACTTTCAGGGCCGAAAATTCAAATACAACACGTCACCTGGCCGAGTTCTGGATGATTGAACCGGAAATGGCTTTTTACGACCTGAAAGACAACATGGATTTGGCAGAGGAATTTCTTAAATCGCTAATAAAATATGCACTCGACAATTGCCGCGATGATCTTGAATTCCTGGACAGCCGCCTGAAACAGGAAGAAAAAAACAAACCTCAGGATCAGCGGGCGATGGATTTAATTGAGAAACTGAAATTTGTTTTGAACAACAATTTTGTGCGCATAACATACACTGAAGCTGTTGATATTTTGCTGAATTCATCGCCGCACAAAAAGAAAAAGTTTCAATTTCCGGTAGGCTGGGGAGTTGATTTACAAAGTGAACACGAACGCTACCTGGTAGAAAAACATTTTAAATGCCCGGTAATTTTAACCGATTATCCGAGACAAATCAAAGCGTTTTATATGAAACAAAACGACGATGGAAGAACAGTGAGGGCGATGGATGTACTTTTCCCGCAAATTGGTGAAATTATTGGTGGCTCGCAGCGCGAAGAAAACCTGGAGAAATTGGAAAAAAGAATGGCCGAAATGAACATTCCTGCTGAAGAATTGTGGTGGTATCTGGATACACGCAGATTTGGATCGGTTGTGCACAGCGGATTTGGACTGGGTTTCGAACGGTTTATACAATTTATAACCGGGATGGGAAACATTCGTGATGTCATTGCTTTTCCGCGCACCCCAAAAAATGCAGAATTCTAAATTTACCAATTGAACTGCTTTGAAAAAATAGTAAATTTACGGAAATAACAGTTAGGGAATAAAATGGATCAAAAACTTTCATTACAGCAAAAACTGCTTCAGAAACTTTCACCCCAGCAAATACAGGTGATTAAGCTGCTGGAGATCCCTACAATTCAACTCGAACAACGCATAAAAAAAGAACTGGAAGAAAATCCTGTACTTGAACTGGAATCAGATAATCCTGAAGAGTTGCAAGACAATAACGAAGAACCTGAAGCAGATAACAATGCCGACGATGATGAATTTTCGTTTGACGATTATTTAACCGATGAAGACGAAATCCCGAATTATAAAACCTCAGCCAACAATTATTCAAAAGACGATAAATACGTTGACATACCTTTTTCCGTTGGCACAACATTTCACGAAAATTTATACGAACAGCTTGGAATGGCCAACAACCTGTCGGAAGAGGATAAAAAACTGGCTGAATATATTATCGGAAACATTGATGATGACGGTTACCTGCGGCGCGATTTAATTTCAATAAGCGACGACCTGGCTTTTAATATGAACATGGAAGTTTCGGAAGAAAAGCTGCAGCAAATCCTTGACGTTATCCAGGATTTTGACCCGCCGGGTGTTGGAGGACGCGATTTGCGCGAATGCCTGCTCATTCAGCTCAAACGTAAAAATGACCATTCACTCGAACTTGCCCATACGATTGTAAAAGATTTTTTTGATGAATTCACCAAAAAGCATTACGAAAAAATTCAGAAAAAACTTGAACTTTCCGACGAAAAACTGAAACAGGGAATCGACCAGGTGTTGAAACTCAATCCAAAACCAGGAAGTTCGTACAGCAATCCTTTAAATAAATCGAACCAGCACATCATTCCTGATTTTATACTGGAAAACAGCGACGATGAACTTCAGCTTTCGCTTAACCAGCAAAATGCCCCCGAGCTGAAAATTAATGAAACCTACATTGACATGCTTCGGGCGCTGAACCAGCAACATAAAAACAAGAAAAACCAAAAAGATGCGCTTGTTTTTGTAAAGCAGAAAATTGATTCGGCGCGCTGGTTTATCGACGCAATAAAACAGCGAAACAACACGCTGCTGCTGACCATGTCCGAAATTATTAATTTTCAGAAGGAGTATTTTAAAGACGGTGATGAAGCCAAACTCCGGCCCATGATTTTGAAAGATATTGCCGAACGCACAGATTTGGATATTTCCACCATTTCGAGGGTATCGAACAGCAAATACATTCAAACCCATTTTGGAATTTATCCGCTGAAATATTTCTTTTCGGAAGGGCTGCAAAAAGATGACGGCGAAGAAGTTTCGACCCGTGAAATTAAAAAAATACTTCAGGAATGTATTGAAAATGAAGACAAACACAAACCACTTACCGACGAAAAACTGGCGCAGATTTTAAAAGAAAAATCATACAACATTGCCCGGCGCACAGTTGCAAAATACAGGGAACAACTCGATATTCCGGTCGCAAGGCTCCGCAAAGAATTATAGCATGTTGGAAAAAGCAGCAAAAATAACTTCTGTCATTTTTCACCCGGTGCTTATTCCAACACTGGGTTTTATATTGCTGTTCAATTCCGGATTTTATTTTTCGTTTTTACCGTGGGAGGCCAAACGATTTGTCCTGCTGGTGCTGTTTTTTACCACCGGTATCCTGCCCATGCTTTCGGTGGCCATTTTAGCGCTGAACCGGAAATATGATGTGGCCATGAAAAACAGCAGCGACAGGGTTTTGCCCCTTCTGCTTTCTTCAGTTTTCTATTACCTGGGTTATCTTTTGCTCAGTAAAATTAAGGCTTACCCGGTTTTTAACATATTTATGCTGGCTGCGGTGCTGGTAATTGTGGTTTTAATGGTTGTTTCGCTAAAGTGGAAAATCAGCACTCATATGGCCGCCATTGGTAGTATAACAGCTGCTTTTTTTTCCCTTTCATTCCGCACAGGCATTAATCCGGTTTGGGCAATCCTGCTGATGGTGCTACTTTCGGGTATTGTTGGAACAGCACGAATAATTGCCGCCAAACATTCCATTTGGGAAATATTCACCGGTTATATTACCGGCTTTCTAATCATTTATCTTGTAATTTATTTTGCCTGAACGGGCAGTCACTCCACAAACTTATAGCCAATTCCCTTCAGTGTTTTGATGTGGTCGTTTCCGATTTTTTCGCGTAGTTTTCTGATATGCACATCGATAGTGCGATCGCCAACCACCACATTTTCGCCCCACACCGACGAATAAATTTCTTCGCGGGTAAATACCTTTCCGGGTTTTGAAACCAGCAGCGAGAGCAATTCAAACTCTTTTCGCGGAAGAATCATTTCTTCATCGTCTATCCGAATCAGGTAGCGCTCTTTATCGATAACAAGGTTTCCGATATTCACAGTATTCAAATCTACTGAAACCACCGGCTGGGTTGTTTCACCCGTTCTTTTCAGAAGCGCTTTTACCCGGCTGATAAGAACTTTCGGGCGCACTGGTTTGGTGATGTAATCGTCGGCGCCGGCTTCAAATCCGGCTATTTGTGAATAATCTTCTCCGCGTGCCGTTAAAAAAGCAATTAACGTGCTGTTCAGCGACGGGATTTTCCGGATTTCTTCACAAGCTGCAATTCCATCCATTTCGGGCATCATCACATCCAAAATGATAAGGTTAGGCTGCTGTTTCTCTGCAATTTCCAAAGCTTCTTTTCCGTTTTGTGCCGTGTAAACAGTGTAACCTTCTTTTTGCAGGTTGTAACTGAGAAATTCCAAAATGTCGATTTCATCGTCAACCAACAGTATTTTCAAATTATTTTCGCTCATGAACTTTTTTGTTAATCCGGTAAATATTGAGTTTTCGTGTAACAGAATAATTAACTGTATTTTATGTTTCTGTTGCGTACAAAGTTATCTTATTATTTTGCTTTTTCAAGAGTAAAATTGAAAGTTGTTCCCTGATCTGCAATGCTTCGCACATTAATCGACTGGTTGTGTGCCTCAATAATATGTTTTACGATGGAAAGTCCGAGACCGGTTCCACCCTGTTCTCTGGATCGTGATTTATCCACCCGGTAAAACCGTTCGAATATGCGCGGCAAATCTTTTTTGTCGATTCCAATTCCGTTATCCGAAATTTCAACCATTACATTTTCGTGTAAATCGTGAAAGGAAACCTGCACAAAACCGCGCTTTTTGCCGTATTTTATACCATTTACTATTAAGTTGGTAAGCACTTCGAGTATTCTTTTTTTATCGGCTTTAACATAAACAGGTTTCTCCGGTTTATTTACGATTTCAAGTGCAATTTTTCGTTCATCGGCCAGCCACTGTTCCATTTCAATAGCCTCGCCTACTGCTTTTACAATATCGAATTTTACGAAATTCAGCCGCAGTTCTCCCGATTCAAGTTTAGTAATCGATTCCAGATCCTCAACAATTGAAATCATCCGGTCGATGCTTTTTTCGGTGCGTTTCAGGTACAGGTTGTTAATTTTTGGGTCATCAATTCCACCTTCAAGCAAAGTAAGAATGTAACCCTGAATGTTGAAAATAGGCGTTTTCAACTCGTGCGAAACATTTCCCACAAAATCTTTCCGGTAACGTTCCAGTTCCTTTAAGCGTTCAATTTCCTTGAGCTGATTTTTAGCCCACTCCTCCACTTCGAACTTTACATTTGAAAGTAAATTTGTTGAATCCAGCGTTTTTTCCTGCATCTTTTTCCCGCTCAGCGGAAGGTCTTTAATGGTTTTGTACACCGGCCTTATTTTTTCGAAAATGTATTTGTTGATGACATAAAGCACAGAGAAATAAGCTACT
Source organism: uncultured Prolixibacteraceae bacterium (assembly GCA_963771595.1). GTDB lineage: Bacteria > Bacteroidota > Bacteroidia > Bacteroidales > Prolixibacteraceae > CAVYUC01. Next base: position 46,298 of record CAVYUC010000022.1, read on the forward strand.
CCGAAAAAAAACAAGGTGAAACCAATTATATAAATTATATTTGGACCGAGATAGAAACTTAAAATCATGAAAAACGAAGCCAGCGCTGTCAGTAAAATCGAAATGTATATTGTTAATTGTCTCGAAGAATATGTTTTCATTCTGTGGAACCTGATTTTGATTAAAAATATTTTTGCCAAAAATATAAAATTTATGCTGTTTACTGATTAACAGTAATTTCATGGTTAGTTAATATTTATTTAATATTTGTAAGTGTTGAATGTTATTACTTAGCTTTTATATTTGCCGCCTTAATTAGAAAGAATGGAAAATTTTTATCTGATTCTCGTTGTTATCCTTTTTGCTCTTGCAATTTCTGATTTGGTAGTAGGTGTTAGCAACGATGCCGTTAACTTTTTAAATTCCGCTATCGGTTCAAAAGCGGCTCCCAAATGGTTAATTTTTCTGATGGCAAGTCTGGGTGTGCTCATTGGAGCCACATTTTCCGATGGAATGATGGAAGTGGCACGAAAAGGAATTTTCCATCCCGACATGTTTTACTTTTCCGAAATCATGGTCATTTTTATGGCGGTCATGATTACCGATATTATACTTCTCGATACGTTCAATACGCTCGGGATGCCAACATCCACAACAGTTTCCATAGTTTTTGAATTACTTGGATCGGCCGTTGCCGTGTCTATTGTTAAAATTAAAAGTATGGGTGGCTCCCTGGTTGAACTGTCCAGCTACATCAATTCGGGAAAAGCGCTGGCTATTATCACCGGAATTTTAGTTTCGGTTTTTATTGCATTTACAGTCGGTGCAATTGTTCAATACATCACCCGGTTTATCTTTTCGTTCAACTATAAAAAATCCATGAAATATTTTGGTTCCACCTTTGGAGCCCTTGCCATTACAGCAATTACTTATTTCATTTTAATTAAAGGATTGAAAGGTTCTTCCTTTGCCGATGTGCAGTTGAGCAGCGGAGAAATGGTTCAGGACTGGGTTAGTCACCACACCGGTTTACTGATGGTTTACAGTTTCATTGTGTGGCTGATTGTTATACAATTGTTAAAATGGATTTTTAACTTAAAAATACTGAAATTGGTTGTGCTGGCCGGAACATTTGCCCTGGCCATGGCTTTTGCCGGAAACGACCTGGTCAACTTTATCGGAGTTCCGCTGGCTGGTTTCAGTTCGTTTAAAAACTGGATAGCTTCTGATTCTGCCCCGCAGACTTTTTCAATGGAAATGCTGTCAGGAAAGGTGGAAACGCCAACATACATGCTGCTGATAGCCGGCCTTGTAATGATTATCACGCTGATTTTATCAAAAAAAGCACGCTCGGTAGTAACCACAACGGTGGATTTGTCGCGGCAGTCGGAAGGTGCTGAACGTTTTGGCTCCTCATTTATTTCGAGAGTGCTGGTCCGTAACACCCTTCGTTTCAATAACCGGTTGATGCGGACCGTTCCTTCATCGGTAAATACTTTCGTACAAAGCAGGTTTGTTCCGGTGCCGTTAGGCGCACCTGATAATCCGGAAACCCCGGCATTCGATAAATTAAGGGCTTCGGTAAACCTGGTGGTGGCCAGTATTTTAATTGCTCTTGGAACTTCGCTGAAACTCCCGCTTTCAACCACCTACGTCACATTTATGGTGGCCATGGGAACTTCGCTTTCCGACCGTGCATGGGACCGGGAAAGTGCAGTTTACCGCGTTTCCGGTGTTTTTGCCGTTATTGGCGGATGGTTTCTTACCGCCGTTATTGCATTTACCGTTTCGGGTATTATTGCAATGATTATTGCGCTGGGCGGAAGTTTCATGTTCTTCGTTTTTATAGCAATTGCGTTGGTTATGGTGGTGCGCACGCACATCCTGTTTAAAAAACGTGCAAAAAACAATTTGCCGGATGATGAAGATGTAATTTCTGAAAAAGACGCCGTTGAAAAAGTACTCGAAAAATGCTACAAACTGGCTGTTAATTCAATCGTTTCGGCCAATAAAATATTTTCGGTTGCCATTGATAGTTTTCTGAATGAAGATCGGGCACATTTGAAAGAAGGACTCGAACTTAAAAATGAACTGAATAAGAAATCGAAAAAACAAAAAAACAAGGTTTTCAGCACATTGTCAAAAATTGAAGGCAATGTGGACTCGGGCCATTTTTACGTGCAGTTTATTGACTATCAGCGTGAAATGGCGCATTCGCTGAACTTCATTGTGGAACCAATGTACGAACACCTCGACAACCAGCACAAGCCTTTCCGAAAAGTACAGGGCGAAGAACTGACTGATTTAATTAACCAGGTGGATGAGTTATTTAACTTCTCACTGCACATCATAAAAGAAAATAATTTCAACAAAATTGAGGAGCTAATTGAGAAACGCGATTCAATTGTTGATGTTCTCGGAAAAATGGAAAAAGCTCAGATTAAACGAATTAAGGCCAAACTGGTAAATACAAAAAATTCAATCCTGTATTTTAATACCATCACCGAAACAAAAAATATGTTGCTCCATTTCATTAATCTGGTAAAATCGTACCGCGATTTTGTTACTTCAACAAAACAGGTTGAAATTTAAGAAGAAGCAACCTTTTTAAGGTGGTTTATTATAGCTCCTTGTATGCTTAAAAATGAAGTCATAGGGCTTTAGGGAACAAACTCAAAAGCTTGTCATTCCGAGGTTACTCAATTTATATGAGCATAATGAGTAAATGACAGTAAAACGTTAATGATTTACAGTTCTTTAGTGAGATCGATCTCCCCTTGGCAAGGAGAGAAACCAGCGGGAGAGGGGTAAATAAGATACTAAATGGATTTGCTTTACCCTTTTGGCTTACGCCATTTTCCCTCACGAGGGAAAAGCCTTCTAATTTAAAAAGTTACTTAAATACAACATGTTAAGCAAATCTGTCATTGCCAACGAAGTGAGGAATCTGTCCATCTTAAACAGCAAGTAGTAATTCCAATTATTACATTTTTGTTACACCCATCTTTCAGCAAATATTTTCCTGTTTTACAGGGAATTACAAAATGTGCAATGCAATAATTTAATCATTTTGTAATAATTTCTTAATTCCGGTGTAATTACTTCCCTGCATATTTGCACCATAAAATTCAATCTAAGTAATACATAATGAAAAAGTTATTTCTAATCCTAATCTTAACAACAGGCCTCGTATCAAATGGATTCAGTCAGGAAATTTCTAAAGAATTCAAACCAAATGGAAAACCACTCGCTTTGATTTTTACCAATTTCCACACTGATTTTATAGAGGGCAGTACCTACCCCGCGTTCGAAATTACCCGTGCTTATTTGGGGTACGAATATCATTTTAGCCCTGAATGGTATGCGAAAATAGTTTATGATGTAGGTAATCCCGGAGTTGGAAAACATCAGCTTTCAGCCTACCTTAAAAATGCTTATTTTCAATACAGAAACAATCGGTTCACTGCATATTTCGGAATGATTGCCACCACCCAGTTCAAGGTTTCAGAGAAAATCTGGGGGTACCGTTATATTGAAAAATCATTTCAGGATGCCTACGGATTTAACTCCAGCGCCGATCTTGGATTCAATGTTGAATATAAATTTTCAGATTTTATCAGCGCAGATTTTTCCGTTACAAATGGCGAAGGATATAAAAAGATTCAGGGAGATTCAATTCTCCGTCCCGGCGCCGGAATAACAATAAATCCTGTAAAGAATATTACTGCACGGGTGTATGCCGATTTCATGGGAAATGAAGTAAAACAGCAGTCACTGGCTGCTTTCCTGGCATATACAGGAACGAAATTTACTGCAGGTGCTGAATACAATTATCAGCAAAATGTGGATATGACAGAAGGACAGGATATGTACGGAACTTCTTTCTTCCTTACTTACAAACCATCAGCCAAAATAAAATTGTTTGGCCGGTTTGATGACTTGAATTCTTCAACACTCACCGGCGAAAATCAGCCATGGCAAATCGATGATGACGGACAACTGATTCTTGCCGGTATTGAATACTCACCGGTAAAAGGCGTAAAACTGGCGCCTAATTTCAGGATGTGGAATCCTGACAATGAATTACTTCCTGCTGTAAACAGTGTCTACTTAAATTGTGAATTGAAATTTTAAATCAATAGTAAAAATGAAAACAAAAAATCTGGCAATTATAATTCTGGCGGTGGTTACTTTAAGCGCCTGCCAAAGTTCGCCAAAGAAAAACGGTGAGGAAAAATCAGCGGGCAGCAATGTCTCATTAACTGCAGCAGGAGCCACATTCCCATTGCCATACTACAACATGGTTTTTAAAGAATACGCTGATGAAACAGGTGTTGAAATTACCTACGGCGGAATCGGCTCGGGCGGCGGAATCCGCAGCCTCACCGATAAAGTGGTTGATTTTGGCGCAACCGACGCTTATCTCGAAGACGATAAGCTGGCTGAAATGCAGGGCGAAGTGGTTCATATTCCCACGGTGATGGGCGCAGTTGTTATCGCTTACAATCTCCCCGGAGTAGACAGCCTGAAACTTTCTGACCAGTTACTGGAGAAAATTTTCATGGGCGAAATTACAAAATGGAACGACCCGCAGATTAAAAACAACAATCCGCATGTGAACCTGCCTGATATGAATATCAATGTCATTCACCGCTCGGATGGCAGCGGCACCACCAACATTTTCAGCGATTACATGAGCAAAGTAAGCGAAAAATGGAACAAGGAAGTGGGGACAGGAAAATCACTGCAATGGCCCACAGGAATGGGCGCCAAAGGTAATCCGGGAGTTGCCGGCACCATCAGCCAGACCGAAGGCGCCATTGGCTACATCGGTTCGGAATATGCATTTGCACAAAAAATTCAGACAGCAAAAGTGCAGAACAGTTCGGGAAATTATATCGCGCCTTCCATTGCTTCTGTCAGCGCTGCTGCACAGGGCGAAATTCCTAATGACACACGCATCATGCTGACTAATTCAGACAATCCGCAGTCGTACCCGATTAGCGGTTTCACCTGGATAATTCTTTATAAGGAACAGAAGTACAATAACCGCTCAAAGCAACAGGCTCTGGCAACAGTGAAATTTCTCGACTGGCTGGTTAGCGATGAAGCCCAGAGCCAGGCCGAAAAAGTGCATTACGCACCACTCCCCGATGCCGCTGCAGAAAAAGCAAAAGCAATTCTGCGCTCAGTAACTTACGATGGTCAGCCATTGCTGAAATAAAGGGCCCCCTTCTATTCCCCCAAAGGGGGAAGGAAAGAAAAATAACGACACTTCGAATTGCTAATACGAAAATTAAGGGATATCTAAAGTGGCTGAAAATTTAGAAAATGTACCAGGTAGAAACTTGAGCTTCCTAAGCCTCCCCTGGGGGAGGTTTGGAGGGGCTTTTAAGGGCTTTATAAATGAACAGTGATAAAATAACCAAAGCAATTTTGCTGACTGCTGCGTTCATTATTCTGTTAGTGACGGCAGGAATGGTTTATTCACTGGTGAAAGGAGCCATCCCGGCTTTTAATCATTTTGGGTTTCATTTTATTTTTTCGAAAGAATGGAATCCACGCAGTGGTGAAGAAAATTACGGTGCACTGCCATTTATTGCCGGCACAATTATTACCTCTGTTTTGGCTTTGATTATCAGTCTGCCGCTTTCATTTTCCACATCGCTTTTTTTAGGCGAATATTATCGTGGAACACGTATGGCACGGGTTCTGGGTATGATGGTGGATTTGCTGGCAGGCATTCCTTCCATTGTTTACGGGCTTTGGGGATTTTATGTGCTGCGTCCTTTTTTAACAGAACTCGGTGCTCCCAACCAGGGATTTGGTATTTTTACCGCCAGTGCAATTCTGGCAATTATGATTATTCCGTACGCCACATCGCTGAGTAACGAAATCATTAGCATGGTTCCCAACGAATTGAAAGAAGCGGCATACTCACTCGGCGCTACACGCATTGAAGTAATTTGGAACGTGATTGTTCCATCCGCCCGCTCGGGAATTATTGCCGGTTACATCCTTTCCTTCGGACGGGCACTGGGAGAGACCATGGCCGTAACCATGCTCATCGGAAATGCAAATATCATCCCCAATGGACTTTTCAGCACCGGAAATACCATGGCCAGTGTCATTGCCAACCAGTTTGGCGAAGCCGACGGATTGAAGCTGAGTGCGCTGATTGCAATCGGTTTGCTGCTTTTTGTAATTACCGGTATCATCAATGGAATCGGTAAATTCATCATTAAAAGAATGGCGTAAGATAAGAAATGAATAATCCGGCTAAAAATATAAAAGCAAATAATATTGTCAGAAGAAAACTGAAGGATCAGTTTTTCCACGGATTAATTATAGGTCTGTCGGTTCTTACCATTTCTCCCATAGTACTGATTATTTACAAGCTGATTGTAAAAGGAATCGGGCAAATCAGCTTTGATTTCATCCTGCAAAACCCGCCAAACACTTTTGAAGCAATGACGGCTGTTTCCAATGGTGAAATCATTCCGGGTGGCATTGTAAATGGCATTACCGGCACACTGGTGATGGTTTCTCTTGCATCGGTAATAGCCATTCCGGTCGGTATTGTTGCCGGCATTTATTTATATGAAAACCAAGATAAATTTCTTGCAAATTTCACCCGAAACGTTTCTGATATTCTGCAGGGAGTGCCTTCTATTGTACTTGGTTTAATTGCCTATTTATGGGTGGTGAAATATATAACAAACGGTTACTCTGCGCTCGCCGGAAGCGTTTCGCTTGCAATTATGATGCTGCCGATGATCGTCCGCTCCACCGAAGAAACATTGAAAATGATTCCGCAAACGATAAAAGAAGCGGCGCTGGCGCTGGGAGTTCCCTATTACAAAGTTTTGTTGCGGGTGTTAATTCCAACGGGTTTCAGCGGACTTTTAACCGGAATTCTTTTGGGAATATCAAGAATATTGGGTGAAACAGCACCGTTGCTTTTAACCGCTTTGGGAAGTTCAAGAATAAATCTTGATATTACCGAACCAACAAGCGCCATTCCATTGCTCATCTGGGAATTTTACAACGACCCGAACATGGTGGATTTAATCTGGAGTTCATCTCTCCTGTTAATGATTATGGTTTTGGGGCTGAATATCATTTCAAAACGAATTGCCGCCCGAACTAAATAAAAATAATGGAAAGCACAATTAAAATAAAAGATCCTGTACTCAGCATAAAAAACCTGTCGGTTTCATACGATAAAGGGAAATATGCAGTGAACAATGTTTCGGCCGATATAAAACGAAACAGTGTTACCGCAATTATGGGGCCTTCGGGTTGTGGCAAAAGTACCCTGCTCCGCGCCATCAACAGGATGCATGAGTTGTACGAAAATATTGAAACCAAAGGAAATATCATTCTGAATGGAAAAGACATTACAAACATGTCGACCATAAAACTCAGACGGATGGCAGGTATGGTTTTTCAACGGCCTAATCCATTCCCGACAATGAGTATTTATGATAACGTAATTGCAGGTTACAAACTGAACGGAATCAGTATGAAACGTTCGCAGCGGGATGAAATTGTGGAACGTTCACTGCGTGATGTTACGCTTTGGGAAGAAGTAAAAGATTCGCTCTTTAAAAAAGGAACTTTCCTTTCCGGCGGACAGCAGCAGCGGTTATGCATTGCCCGTGCACTGGCTTTTGGTCCTGAAATTATTTTACTTGATGAACCTACCTCCGCTCTCGACCCGGTTGCCACATCGAAAGTGGAAGATTTACTGGTGAAACTGAAAGAGAACTACACCATTTTAATGGTGACACACAACATGTCGCAGGCTGCACGAATTTCGGACTATTCGATGTTTATGTACCTGGGCGAACTGGTGGAATACGGTAAAACGAAAGACATGTTTACGAATCCAAAAGACCGCCGGACAGAAGAATACCTGACAGGTAAATTCGGTTAAATTTTTTATCTTCACTTAAATTCAATAAAACAATGACATCAAAAAAAGACGATGCAATAAATAATATTCTAAAGGATTTCGAAGAATTTGCCAATCTCGTTTTGCATCAGCTCGATTTACTGGAAAAAGTCATCTCCTCAGGGGAAACAGATATTCCTGATGACATCAGCAATGAAATACTTGAAAACGAGAAAAGGCTGGATAAGTTTGAAGTAAAACTGAGCGACAAAATTGTAAATACCATTGTCTTATACCAGCCGGTGGCTTCGGATATCCGAAGATTAATTGCCTGCTACCGAATCGTAATCAGCCTGGAGCGGGTGGGTGATTTGGTAACAAACATTCTTGGGTTTCTGGATAATATTAAAGTGGAGAAAATATACACCAATCTGTCGGAAGTGGTTTCCAACATGCTCATTCAGAGTACAAGCATGGTAAACAAAGCGCTGCTTGCATTTACTTCTGACGATAAGGAATTTGCCATTTGGACCATTAAAAACGATGCAGTTGTAGATGAGCTCAACCGTAAAATGCTGAAAAAGGCCATTAAAAAGAGTAAAATCAGCGATGAAAACAAACAGCTGCTCACCAGCTTTATCAGCATGAACAGCATGGTTGGCAACATTGAACGGATTGGCGACCACGCCACTAATATTGCCGAAGCGGCCATTTATTCCATCGAAGGGAAAGATGTGAGACATATAAAAAAAATTGACTGACAATTAAATAATGAACGATTCACAGGTTCCAAAAATACTGGTAGTTGATGACGAAAAGGATTTGTGTGAAATCCTCGAATTCAACCTCTCGAGTGAAGGTTTTGAAGTGGAAACAGCTCATTCGGCGGAGGAAGCTTTAAATAAACCGCTCGAAAGTTTTAACCTGGTTTTACTCGATGTGATGATGGGAGAAATGTCGGGCTATAAAATGGCTTCGAAAATGCGGAAAGAATTGAAACTTTCGGTGCCGGTTATTTTCCTTACAGCAAAAAGTACAGAAAATGATATTCTTACCGGGTTCAATGTCGGTGCCGACGATTACATTTCAAAACCATTTTCCATTAAAGAAATGATGGCCCGGGTAAAAGCAGTATTAAAACGTGGTAGCATCGAAAAGGAAGAAAGTCAGTTGTTTGAAGAAGGTGATCTAAAGCTGGATATTTCAGGGAAAACAGTTACCGTAAAAAATAAACCTGTAAATCTTACCCGAAAAGAATTTGAAATTCTTGTCATGCTTCTTAAGAGTAAAGGTCATTACATATCGCGAGACGAAATCCTTAACCGCATTTGGGACGATGATGTGATTGTAACAGAGCGGAATGTGGATGTTAATATTGCCCGTTTGCGCAAGAAAATTGGCGAATGCGGAAATTATATTAAAGGAAAAACAGGATACGGATACAGATTCAATGTTCAATAAAAAGAGCCATTTCACGAACGTGGGGTAAATAATAATTTAACAGATTAAAAAATAAAAAAAGTGCCGGAACATAAAACATACAGAAGAAAAGTATTTCTCTATTTCATTGCAGTATTTGTTGTTTTTACTGTGGCAGTGCTGCTTTTCCAGCTCAACCGTGAAAAACGGTATAAAACGGAACAGTTGGAAAATACACTTGAAAATGTAACAGAAATTACCAACAACTACATTCAAAAATATCATCTGGTTGAAAATAGCAATTTCCAAAAAGCTGATTCCCTGAAAGACCTCCTCCGGCAACCTAACCTCAGGATCACTGTTATCAGTAAAACCGGCAAAGTTTTGTACGACAGCTTTGTAAACGACTATCCGGAAATGGAAAACCATCTTGAACGGCCCGAAATTCAGAAAGCACTTTATTCCGGTTCAGGTTCAAATATCCGCTTTTCAAATACCACAAAGCAGGAATTCTATTATTTCGCCAAAAATTATGACGGTTATTTTGTCCGTGCAGCCATGGTGTACAACCTCCAGCTTGAACATTTTTTAAAAGGCGAGCGCTATTTCATTTTTTTCATTCTGTTTATGTTTTTAGTGATTTGGCTGCTGGTAAATGTGGTTACGAAACAACTTTCCATCTCCGTCACCAAGCTAAAGGATTTTGCAATAAAAGCCGGTCACAATGAGCCAATAGAAGCGGAAAGCGACTTTCCGGAAAACGAACTGGGCGAAATTGGGTCGCAAATTGTGAAAATTTATAAAAACCTGAAGAAAACAAAAGACGACCTGTCACTTGAAAAAGAGCGCTTTTTTAACCACATGAATATTCTCAACGAAGGAATTGCGTTCTTCACTCCTCAAAAGGAAAAGATGCTGGCCAACAGCCATTTTATTCAGTACATCAGTATAATTTCGGATACATCGACCATTTCGGCAGATCATATTTTTTCCATTCCTGAATTCAAAAAGATCAATACTTTTCTTAAAAAACACCTGGATTCGGGGACCGAATTTCAATCCCATGAGTTGCCGCAAACCGAATACACCATCAACAAAAACGAACGTTATTTCAAGCTGCTGTGTATCATTTTTGCCGATAAGAATTTTGAGATTTTAATTACCGACATTACAAGGCCTGAAAAACGGCGGCTGCTGAAACAACAGCTTACATCGAACATAGCACACGAATTGAAAACGCCGCTGGCATCAATAAGAGGTTACCTGGAGACGCTGATGAACAACGACAAGATCGATAAGGAGAAACAGCATTATTTTATTCAGCGGGCATTTAACCAAACCGAACGGCTGAACTTTTTGCTGAACGATATTTCATTGCTCAATAACATTGAAGACGCAGGTGAATTATTTGAAATAAAACCGGTTGTCATTAAAAACATTGTGCACGATGTGGTTGAAAACCTTGAAAACAGGTTAACTGTCAAAAACATGAAATGCAAATTATATATCGATGAAGACATAGTGGTAAACGGAAATGATTCGCTGTTGTCTTCTGTATTTCAAAACCTGCTTGAAAATTCAATAAATTATGCCGGTCGAAATGTAACCATCGAAATCAAAAATTACATGGAAGACAAGAAGTTCCACTATTTTTCCTATTCGGATGACGGAGTGGGGATTCCGGAAGAACACCTGCAACGTATTTTCGAGCGGTTTTACCGTGTCGATTCAGGTCGCACGCGCGAAATGGGAGGAACTGGATTGGGGCTTTCCATCGTTAAAAATGCCATCCAACTGCACAAAGGAAACATTTCGGCCCGCAACAAACAGGAAAGGGGAATTGAGTTTTTATTTACATTGGCGAAACAGTAAAAAGCCCCCTCTCGCTCTCCCCGAAGGGGAGATGATGAATATTTACTTTCTGGTTTCTGAAGGAAAAAAATATTAAGACAATTTGCAGTTGAATTTAAGATAATTTGCAATTCAACTGCAAATTATCTTAATAACGAAAATTTTTCCACTTGAATTGGCCTTACATAAACGGATCAGCCCAATAAACCGCAGGTATACTAATGTTTTGAATACAGATGAATCGCGCAATTATTACGATCAGTATTACATGCGTTGGTAATTCACTACCTTTACTCAAAATTATAACATTATATGAGTATAGCAGCAATTTTTGATATGGATGGGGTGATTGTTGACAACGGCAAATATCACCTGAAAGCATGGGAAGAATTCTGTAACCGGCACAACATTTCGCCAGGAAATTCTTCACAAAAAATAGCTGAATCATCAAATAAAGAGCTCGTTGGGCGAATATCCGGCAAATGCCGGATGGCTGAACTTACTCAATGGATTGTTGATAGTGACAAAGTGATAACTTTTTAAATAGCCGAGGGATTGTTTTGATTAAAAAAATTCCTTTATCTTTGTTCGTCATTTTACGAATTGAATATGACAACTAAAAATGTAATAACAGATAAACAACAAAAAGCAGCCCGTTACGCAAAAGCGATGGGTCATCCTGTCAGAATGTATGTTTTGAAGCTGCTGTCCAATCAAAGTTGTTGCTACAGCGGCGATTTGAGCGACGAACTTCCCATTGCAAAATCTACGCTTTCCCAGCATTTAAAAGAATTAAAAGATGCAGGATTAATACAGGGCGAAATTGAAGCACCCAGAATAAAATATTGTATAAACAAAGAAAACTGGCAAGAGGCGCAGTTTCTTTTTAAAGAGTTTTTTAAAATCTAAAAAATTTAACCTGATTGTTCGTAATTCTGCGAAGAACGAACAAATCGCAATTCATTCAAAAAATATGGAAATAAAAGTTTTAGGGACAGGTTGCCCAAAGTGTAAAGCGCTTGAAAAAGCGGTTCAAAATTCACTTAATGAATTGAATATTCGTGCAGACGTGAGCAAAGTAGAAGATATTTTGCAAATAATGAAGTACGGTATAATGCATACACCGGCTTTGGTAATTGACGGGAAAGTGGTACTAAGCGGCAGATTGCCAAATGAAAAAGAATTAAAAAGTTTATTAACTCATTAACTAAATTATACACCAATGAAATCAAAAATCAACATCTTATTTTTTAGCGTTATTCTTTCAATATTAGCAAGTTATAGTGTATTTGCTCAAACAACTTCCCAGGTGCAAACGAAAGAGAAAGCCAAAGTAGAGATGTATTATTTTCATTTTAATACAAGATGCGAAACCTGTCGTGCAGTTGAATCGGAAGCACAGCAGGATGTAAAAGAATTGTTTGGTCGCGATGTAAGTTTTGCAGCATATAACCTTGACGAAACTGCAGGAGAGAAAAAAGGAAAGGAACTGGGAGTGAACAGCCAGGTTTTGCTGGTTATTAAAGGAGACAAAAGAGTTGATCTGACCAACGAAGGATTTTTATATGCCAGAACTGACCCTGAAAAATTCAAAAAAATCATAGAAGAAAAAGTAAAGCCACTCCTTTAGTATGGATAAATTTTTAAACGGACTGCTCGAAAACAGTTCGCTTCCATTTTTAACTGCAATATTATTGGGATTGATGACAGCTATTAGTCCATGTCCTCTTGCTACCAATATAACGGCTATTGGTTTTATAGGAAAAGATATAGAGAACCGAACCCGGGTTTTTTACAATGGACTTGTATACACGTTTGGCAGAGCATTAACTTATACAATAATCGCTTTCACCATTTTTTTGGGAGCCGACCAATTTAAGTTATCGGGAATATTTCAGAAATATGGTGAAAAGATTATTGGTCCTTTGCTAATTTTAATTGGCCTTTTTATGCTCAATATTTTGAAGTTGAAATTTCCGGGTATGGGAAAATTCACCAAACGATTCGAAGAAAATGGCACCAAAAACTACTGGGATGTGCTTTTATTGGGGATATTGTTTGCATTGGCCTTCTGTCCGTATAGCGGGGTGCTTTATTTCGGAATGCTGATTCCCATAACCATTGGCAGTGCATCAGGATTATATCTGCCGGTAATTTTTGCCATTGCAACCGGAGTTCCCGTAATCCTTTTTGCCTGGCTTATTGCTTTTTCAATTTCCCGGGCAGGAGTTTTATTCAACAGGTTAAAAATATTTGAAAAATGGTTCAGACAAATAATATCAGTGATCTTTATTCTGGTTGGACTGTATTATATTATCACAATTTTCCTTTAAATCATGGCTGCCGGGATTATTGTCGTTGGTCATACTTTTCAACTATTTGTTTTAAAACTTAAAATGAAATAACATGAAAACAAATTCAATCGGTTTTATTGGCGGAGGAAGAATCACACGGATTATTCTTCAGGGTTTATCAAATAAAAAAACATTGCCCGAGAGCGTAAAAGTGTATGAACCAAATACTGAAATCCTAAACGCATTGCAAGCTGAATTTCCGAAATTGACAGCTGCCGGTTCTGCTGCCAATGCCGCAACACAAGACATCGTTTTTATTGCCGTTCATCCGCCGGTTGTAATGGAAAGCTTGCAGGCTATAAAAGAATCAGTTTCAGAAAAAACGATAGTTATTTCACTGGCACCAAAAATTACGCTCGAAAAAATGGCATCGGTTCTGCAAACAAAAAAGCTCGTACGGATGATTCCCAACGCCACTTCATTTATCAATAAAGGATACAATCCACTAACTTTTTCTTCCGATTTCGATGAAAAAGAAAAAAAGCAAGTATTAAAATTGCTGAAAAAGCTGGGCAAAACCTTTGAAACAGAAGAAGCTAAACTGGAAAGTTACGCCATTGTTTCTGCTATGCTGCCTACCTATTTCTGGTTTCAATGGCAGGAAATGGAAAACATTGCACTTGAAACCGGACTTACGGCTGAAGAAGCTCAGAAAGCAGTTTCATCAACCCTGAAAAAAGCATGGAAACTGTATTATAAATCGGGTTTAACTCCTGACAAAGTAATGGATTTAATTCCGGTAAAACCCATTGGAGAAAACGAAGCGGAAATAAAAAATATTCTGAATACCAAACTGATTGGGTTGTTTGGAAAGATTAAACCGTAGCTTATTATTGGATAAATCCCAAATAATATAAAGAGTAACAATGTCTGATTTTATCTACTAAAAATTCAATAACTGCTGACATGTTGTACTTTATTGTTTCAATCATAATACTGGCCGCTTCGTTTTTATTTTCCATGTTGGGGCTGGGAGGGGCTCTAATTTATGTTCCCATTCTTAAGTGGGCAGGTTTTCCGATGAAAGAAGTGGCAATTCCTTTAGCATTGTTGCTCAATGGTATTACCACGCTTATTGCATTAATCGCATATTTCAGGAATAAGTTAGTCGACGTTAAAGGCGGCATGGCAATGACAATTTTTGCGTTTGCGTTTGCACCTGTCGGAGCAATTGTATCAGATAAATTACCTGTTAATATTCTATTGATCTTTTTTTCCATTGCCGTTTTTGTAGCGGCCGGTAGAATGTTTTTTATGTCCCGGAAACCTGAGCCGACGAAAATTATGTCTTTTAAAAAGCGTGCAATTATCGGCGCCATAATTGGCATCTTTGCAGGTTTCGTTGCCGGTTTGTTAGGAATTGGCGGAGGGTTTATTATGGCTCCTCTTCTGATGTGGATGGGATACGAAACTAAAAAAGCTGCTGCTACTTCGGCATTTGCAGTTACGTTTTCTTCTTTTTCCGGTTTTCTCGGACATGTGGCACAGGGACATTTCAACTGGACACTAACAGTTTTCCTTACCATAGCAGTTGTAGCGGGTGCCTGGCTCGGAAGTAACTTTATGGCTACCAGAGCCAAATCGCAACGGGTTAAACAAATTTTTGCCCTAGTGTTGTTTGCTATCGCCGTGAAGTTAATTGCAGGAATAATCTAATGAATTCATAAATATTTAAAATTAAAAATCATGGTAAATCCAAAAGAATGGCTCGAATTCGGGCAAAAATTTCACGGACACAAATGTCCGGCTATGCCAAATGGCTTGAGAGTAGGTTCAGCAGCAATGAATGCCCTTGGTGTTGAGCGCACCGGCGACAGTGCCTTACATGCTATCCTCGACCTGGGTGACAACCACTGCGCTACCTGTTTTGCTGATGGAATTCAGGTAATCACAGGTTGTACGTTCGGGAAAGGTAATATTGAGAAAACGTATAAAGGAAAATGGGCGCTAACTTTAATTGACAAAAAAACGAACCGTGCCGTACGTGCGACTCCAACTGCTGAAGCAATGCTGGCGAATAAAAAAACCGATTTTTTTAAAAACTACCGTGAAAAAGGCGTACCGCCAACACAAGTTCCTGATGCAGTGGTTGAACCTTTGGTCGTCAAAGTAATGAATGCACCCGAAGATATGATGATGAAAATATCGGAGGTTTTTGAATACCAATGGAAGCAGCCTGTACACTCATTCAATAGTTTTGTTTGTGAGGAATGTGGAGAAATGACAGTTATGGAATACGGGCGGGTTAAAGGCGACAAAAAAGTTTGCATGGATTGTGCAAATTAATTGGCTGTAAATCAGTTTCTTTAAAGGGTGGATATTTTTTGTTCACCTTTTTTTCAAATTTTATTGACGTATAAATACGTTATATAATTTATTTGACGTATATTTGCGTCAAATTAATAAAAGTGAAATGGTACAATCAAAAACAGAATTATTTGATGTTGCGCTGGCAGAAAAAGCATTGCTGTTTAAGGCACTGGCACATCCTGCCCGGCTGCGCATTTTGCAGTTTCTTGCTGAAACACCGTCATGTATTACCGGCAACATTTCCGATGAATTGCCACTGGGGCGCACCACAGTAAACCAGCATTTAAAAGAGCTTAAAAATGCCGGATTAATCCAGGGACATATTGATGGTGTAAAAACCAATTACTGCCTTAATCCCGACAAAATAAAGGAGCTGAAACTGGCTGTTCAATCCTTCCTGGGAAGTATAGAAATTGAGAATTATAAATGTGAATAGTATGAAAATATTGATTTTATGTACAGGAAACAGTTGCCGCAGTCAGATGGCACACGGTTTTTTGCAGTCGTTCGATAAAAACCTGGAAGTTTATTCAGCAGGAACCGAAGCTTCCGGAAAGTTAAACCACAAAGCTGTGGAGGTGATGCAGGAAATTGGCATTGATATCAGTCACCATACATCCGACCCGGTTGAGAATTATCTGGGAGAAGAATGGGATTATGTGATTACGGTTTGCGGTGGCGCCAATGAAAACTGCCCGGCATTTTTGGGAAAGGTAAAACACAGGTTACACATCGGGTTCGACGATCCTTCGCATGCCACCGGCACCCCGGAGTTTATTCAAAGCGAATATTACAGGGTCAGGGATGAGATTAAAAATGCATTTTTCAAATTGTATAATGAAGAAATAAAAACAGAATTGGTATGAAAGCAGAAAATATTAAACAGGTTGTAAAAGAAAAATACAGCGAGATAGCCCGGCAAAGCAACATAATGGCACCAACTTCCTGCTGCGGTGGCACCGTTTGTTGTGGCGATGTAGAATTCAGCATGATTGGCGACGATTATAAAAATCTGGCAGGATATAATCCGGATGCTGATTTGGGATTAGGTTGCGGAGTTCCAACCGAATTTGCCGGAATAAAAGAAGGCGATAATGTCCTGGATTTGGGCAGCGGCGCTGGCAACGACTGTTTTGTTGCCCGATCAATTGTGGGGGAGAACGGAAAGGTTACCGGCCTCGATTTTTCCGAAGAGATGCTGGAAAAAGCAAATAAAAACCTGCAGAAAACAGGGTTTAAAAATATTGAATTTGTATCCGGAGATATTGATAATATGCCGTTACCGGAAAAGACGTTCGATGTAGTTATCAGCAATTGTGTACTGAACCTCGTTCCGGATAAACAAAAGGCATTTGCTGAAATTTACCGGGTGCTGAAACCTGGCGGCCATTTTTGTATTTCAGATGTGGTTTTAAAAGGTGAATTGCCGGCCGGTATTCGGGAAGCTGCCGAAATGTACGCCGGATGTGTTTCCGGAGCGCTGCAAAAAGAGGATTACCTGGAAATAATCCGGCAGCAGGGATTTGCAGGAATTACTGTTCATATAGAAAAACCAACTCCTGTTCCTGATTCGGTTTTATCAGATTACCTCTCGGAGAATGAAATAGAGGAATACAAAAAATCGGGAGCCGGAATTTTCAGTATTACCGTAACTGCAAACAAATAGTGATATGAGCGAAACGAAAAAACGAATCGGTTTTTTTGAAAAATACCTGACACTTTGGGTGGCACTTTGCATTGCCGCCGGAATTGCAATTGGATACTTTGCAGGCGATAAAATTCAGCTGCTGAGCAGTCTTGAATTGTTCAGGGTTAATATTCCGGTAGCTGTTTTGGTTTGGCTGATGATTTATCCGATGATGTTGCAAGTGGATTTTTCGAGTATCAGAAATGTGGGGAAACGACCGAAAGGATTACTGCTGACTTTGGTTGTCAACTGGCTGATAAAACCGTTTACCATGGCTTTTTTTGCATGGATATTTTTCACCAAAATTTATTCGGCATTCATTATCCCTGAACTGGCAGGTGAATACATTGCAGGCGCCATTTTGCTGGGAGCGGCACCCTGCACGGCAATGGTTTTTGTGTGGAGCTACTTAACGGATGGCGATGCAAATTACACGCTGGTGCAGGTTTCGGTAAATGACCTGATTATTTTAGTGGCTTTTGTGCCGATAGTTGGCCTTTTGCTGGGAATCACAAACATTCAGATTCCGTACAACACACTGGTGGCAAGTGTGATTATTTTTGTTGTCGTACCGCTTGCAGCCGGGTACATTACGCATAAAA
The DNA here is from genome assembly GCA_963771595.1 of uncultured Prolixibacteraceae bacterium. Lineage (GTDB taxonomy): Bacteria > Bacteroidota > Bacteroidia > Bacteroidales > Prolixibacteraceae > CAVYUC01. Next base: position 64,397 of record CAVYUC010000022.1, read on the forward strand.
TCCTGATTCGTTCCAAAGGCGAAGAATGGTTTAAAAACGAGTTTCTACCCAAATTTAAACCGGTTTCCATCATCGCATTGCTGGTAACTTTAGATTTTATTATTTGCTTTTCAGGGAACGAATATCACCGAAAATCCGCTGATAATTTTACTGATTGCAGTTCCGCTGGTTATTCAAACGTACTTTATATTTTTTGTAGCCTGGATTGCCGGGCGCAAACTGAAACTTCCGCATAATATTATTTCACCGGCGGCGATGATTGGCGCCAGCAACTTTTTTGAACTGGCAGTTGCAGTTGCAATCGCTTTGTTTGGGTTGCAATCACCAGCCGCATTGGTAACCGTTGTAGGTGTGTTGGTGGAAGTACCGGTGATGTTGTCGTTGGTGGCATTGGCAAACCGGTGGAAAAGTTAAATTCGAAATACCTGTATTTCTAAAATAAATCCAGTATTTGGTTTTATTCGACCCTTTCAATAATTTGATTTCCTGCAATTATAAATTTCTCTTTGTTATCAGCTAAATCAATAACCGAAATAATGACGTCAACATATACTCCGGGCTCCCACACCGGCCCATCTTTGCTTATCAGAAATGATTTGTATTCAGGAGTAAATTTATCCGGGTTCGTCTTCGGATCGGAAATCCAAACCTGATTATTGTTAACCACATAAATTTTTGTAACACGTAACTTTTGAGTTATCCTTGCGCTGTCAGTATTAACAAGCCAAACCGGTGCAATTAATCGCCGTTTCTGCATATTAATTGGGCCAATTCCGGGAGTAAAGTTTCTGTAAAGCTCCGTTTCAAGAATCAAATTCTGATTGTCAATTTTCACAGTGTCAGAAGAATTGGAATACAATTTCGTAATCAGCGCCCGATCGTTTGTGACTTCGGGTTCAAAAATATCTTTTTGGCAAGCGCAAACTGTGGCAACAATCAAATCTAAAAGCAAAAAAATAAGAAGGTTGAATTTAATATTCATCATTGTTTTTTATTTTGAAATTAAAACTTTTAACACCATTCAAGAGTCTTATTTGTTTCCCTGTTTTTTTTTCATCCAAACCTGATTTCAGTATAGAATATTTTGCAAAACTTTACTAACTTGTTATAACAATTCGAAAAGCAACAAAATTAATGGAACTGGTTTAATGTTTAACAATCTAAATATCACATTCATGAAAAAAATTACACTTCTTCTTCTGGGTATTTTTCCCTTGTTCTGCTTTGGACAGAAAATTCAAAATATCAAAACCAAAGAAGTGGCAGAACTTCCGGAAAAAGTTGAAAATTATTGTGCAGTTGTGCAGCAATCCAAAGACGGCAAAACGGATTTCATTATTGAATTCGATGGAAACGACGCCTGGAAACTGCTTGATGACGACGAGGAAAAAACATTGGAATTTGATAATATTGTTGCTGTTATGAACTTCATGTACAAAAACTACTGGGAATATATTGGTAACATTAACGAAACAAAAGACACACCGCCTAAGTATTTTTTCAGAAAACGAAGTTGACAGCAGTTATACCGATTATCAATTGAATTGAGCCTAAAACCATTTCACTCTTTAAAGCTTTTCATTTGTATATCGGCATTAACCATCGTAGTTTTGAAACTTCGCGTAAGGCTCAGTTAAAAAAACAATTGGTATTACATGTTTTTTCAATATCCGGTAATGGACTCGAGCCAGCGCCGGACTTCCCTGATTTCTTCACGAAGCTCAATTACATCCGCTTCCGAAAGTGGTTTCATGAGTTCAGAATCATACACATCCAGAAAACTTTCGCCATAGCGGGCAATGGAACTTTTGATGACGGCAATTCGTTTTCGCAGGTTAGCCAGTTCATTCTCAATTGATTTTTGTTCTTCCGGTTTCAGATCAAATGACTTCATTTTCTTAATCTTTTGATCATAAAAAATGCGAAGTTCAACCAGCTCTTCAAACAGTTTTTTCTTATCGTCCTGTGGTAAATAATTTATCATAATCAGTTACATTTCATCATTTAAAAATCCTTCGATTTAAAAACATAAATTTCCCCGGCTGTGGTTTCGCGGGAGATGAGTTTTCCCGAATACCGCAGATTCAGTACGTTTCCGAGCAGCGATTTCACTTTTATGGAATTAAGTTTACCGTTCGACCAGAAAATGGTAACCACGAATCCGCCGCGGCCTTTTATTCCTGAAATGCTTCCGCTTGACAGTTTCGAAGGAAGAGCCGGAAGAATATCCAGAAAATAGTTTCCATCGCCATCGCGCAAGTGCGATTGCAGCAACATCTCTGTGATTCCGGAAGTTGCCCCAAAATTGCCATCGATTTGAAACGGCGGATGGGCATCAAAAAGGTTCATGTACAATCCGCCCCTGTCCTGGTAATTTGTTTCTTCACTTTTCGAAGGGACCATCAGGTTTTTTAACAGCAAAAAGGAGTGATCGCCGTCGAGCAGGCGCGCCCAGAAATTAATTTTCCATGCCCGCGACCAGCCTGTTCCGCCGTCGCCACGCTGAAGAAGCGTCGCTTTGCAGGCTTCTGCCAATTCTGGCGTGGTTAACGGATGAATTTCGTTTCCCGGATGCAAAGCCCACAGATGCGACACATGACGATGCTGGTTTGCAGGGTCGTCCTTATCTTCCAGCCACTCCTGCAACTGGCCGTACTGCCCGATTTGCAGGGGTGCAATTTTCGCCCGCTTTTCTCTCAGCAGACTAACAAAAGCCGAATCAACTCCTAAAATTTCGGCGGCTTCAATGGTATTTGTCATTAAGTTGCGGATGATTTCATGGTCCATTGTTGGCCCCATTACCAGCCCGCCCTGTTCGGGGCTGTTGCTTGGGCCGCTAATCAGCCATTCCGGATGATTGGGATCAGAAACAAGATATTCAGTAAAAAATTCTGCTGCTGATTTTAATACAGGATAAGCCGTTTTCTCCAGATAATTTGCATCACCGGTAAATTGATAATGCCACCATAAATGCTGACAAAGCCATGCACCGCCGGTGACCCAGATTCCATGATTGGCATTGTTGATTGGAGCAGCACCGCGCCACAAATCGGTATTATGATGAGCCACCCAGCCATTCATTTTGTAATGTACCCGGGCCACATTTTTACCCGTTTCCGATAAGTCTTTCACCATGCTAATCAATGGCAGCGTGCATTCCGATAAGTTGGTAATTTCTGCCGGCCAGTAATTCATTTCAGTATTAATGTTGATGGTGTATTTGCTGTCCCATGGCGGTGTTAATTTATCATTCCAAATCCCTTGCAAATTTGCAGGCTGCGTTCCCTGACGCGATGATGAAATGAGCAAATACCGTCCGTACTGATACAGCAGGGCCACGAGATTCGGATCTTCGTCTTTACGAAACGAAACCAGCCGCTCGTTGGTGGGGCGGTCGGAAATCTGAGCGCTTCCCAAATCAATTTTCACCCGGTTAAAAAGTTTCTGATAGTCGCGCACATGCTCCGATTTTAAATCCTTATACGATTTTGATTCAAGTTCCGCAAGAACATCTTCGCAAAGTTCTGAAGGATTAGCTGATATAGTTTTATAATCCACAAAATTTGTTGCTGCCACCAATGTCATTGTAACACTTCTGGCTTTTACAACTTCTATTGAATTTGTGTTATTTACCAGGCGCCCCCCTTCATTTTTCACTTTCAGACGGGCTTCAAAAACCAGATTACTTTCAGGATAAGCATTGCCTTCGGGACCTCTTTCATTTGGATAATTATTTGCCTTGCCCCGAAGAATAACCACATCATCTTCAACCGTAACAGTATATTCCGAATGTGGGGAGTTCAATCCAACGCTGAAATTCAATTCCCTGTTTCTACTCGATTCCAGGTGCAAAACCAGCGCATTATCGGGCTTCGAAATAAAAGTTTCTTCTTTAAAACTGATCCCATCAACTTTATAAAAAACAGTGGAAATTGCTTTTTCAATGTTCAGTCTGCGCTGGTATTCTTCCACATTTTCATGATCCTTAAAATTCAGCAGAACATTACCGAATGGCTGGTAAGCCTGCTGCCCTAGTGGTTGCGACATAAAATGTTCGTTAGCCAGTTCCTCGGCTTTTGCCTGTTCACCCTTCCAAAGCAAATTTCTGATTCTGTCGAGATAACGGAAAGCGCCCCTGTGGGAATAATCGTGTGGCTGCCCTGTCCACAATGTTTCCTCGTTAAATTGAATAACTTCATTTTCAGGGTTTCCGTAAACCATGGCTCCCATCCGGCCATTTCCCAGCGGAAGAGCTTCGGTCCAGTTTTCTGCCGGCTTATCGTACCATAAAACCACCGAAGGATCAATTTCTTCAACCGGCTCAGAATAATAGTTGCATGAAGTCTGGAAAAGTATTAAAATCAACAACGAGAGGAATAACGGGTACTTCATTTTTCGGAAAAATTTATCATTTTACCCAAACTTACAAATAAAAAGTTCAATCCTGTTTAATATAAGCCGTAAAAAATTGTCACTTTTCAATTAGTGTAAATTTTGCTGAATTTTCCGCATTCGAATTTCCTCCAACAAACACTTCGAATTCACCCGGTTCGGCGCCATAGTTCAAATCAAAATCGTAAAATGCCAAATCATCCGCAGTAATGGTGAAGGTCACTGTTTTTGATTCGCCTTTCAGAATCATCACCTTTTTGAAACCTTTCAGTTCGCGAACAGGACGTGTTACAGAAGCCACCAAATCGTGAATGTAAAGCTGCACCACTTCCTCGCCATCGTAATTTCCGGTATTGGTTACTTTCACCGAAATGTCCAGTTTATCATTTTTGCTGAATGTGTTTTTACTCAGTTTAAGGTTCCCGTATTCAAATGTTGTATAACTTAATCCGTAACCAAATGGATACAACGGCGAATTTGCCACATCAAGATAATTGGATTTGAACTTGGTGAATTCATCGCCCTGCTGGGGCCGGCCTGTGGACCGGTGGGCGTAATAAACCGGCACCTGACCCACATTCCGGGGAAAAGTTGCTGTTAATTTTCCTGACGGATTGTATTTTCCAAACAGCACATCGGCAATAGCATTTCCGGCTTCCACTCCCGGATGCCACACCTGTAAAACAGCTGTCGCCAGTTCATCTTCTTCCACCAGCGCCAGCGGCCTTCCGCTCATGGTAACCAAAATCAACGGCTTTCCAATCTTTGCCAGCGCCCGTACCAGTTTTTTCTGGCTTTCGGGAAGTTGCAAACTGGAACGGCTGGCCGATTCTCCGCTGAATTCTGATGCTTCGCCAATAACCGCCACAATTACATCTGCATTTTTGGCAATATCCACCGCTTCCGTTAGCATGGTTTCCGGCGATCGTTCATCAATATCTATTCGTGTTCCAAAAACATTTACATGTTTTGCGAAAGTCGTATCATCTGAAATATTGGCTCCTTTTGCATATCGAATTTCGACATTACTTCCGGCTACATTTTTCATCCCTTCCAAAACCGGTACCGACAACTCCGGATTTCCGGTGGGTGCCCAGGTGCCGAGCATGTTGTTTTTATTGTTGGCCAGCGGGCCAATCAATGCAATGGTTCCTGACTTTTGCAGCGGCAATACCTGATTTTGATTCTTCAGCAAAACAAAAGAATGGGCCGCTGCTTTTCGTGCAAATGCCCGGTGTTCATCTGTCAGAATATCTTTTTCTGGTCGCGATTCATCCACATAACGATATGGATTTTCAAAGAGACCGAGTTTGTATTTCGCTTCCAAAATCCGTCGGCAAGCTATATTTATGTCTTCTTCGGAAACAATCCCTTCTTTTAGAGATTTCTGAAGTGTATTCAGAAATCCTTCACCCACCATATCCATGTCAAGGCCGGCTTTAAGAGCAAGTGCCGAAACAGTTTGTAAATCACCCAATCCGTGTGCAGTCATTTCATTAACGGAAGTATAATCAGAGACCACAAATCCATCAAATCCCCAGCGGTCGCGGAGTATTTCAGTAAGTAGCCATTTATTTCCTGATGCGGGAATTCCGCGCACATCATTAAATGATGACATAACGCAACCGACACCGGCTTCCACCGCTGCCTTGTACGGCGGAAAGTAGTCATTAAACATCCTCTGGCGGCTCATATCCACGGTATTATAATCGCGGCCGGCTTCTGCGCCGCCATATAAAGCGAAATGTTTTACAGTTGCCATCATAGTGTTTTCTTTGCTCAAATCATCGCCCTGGTACCCCTGCACCATTGCTTTTGCTATCTGCGCACCCAGGAACGGATCCTCTCCGGCTCCTTCGGCAATCCGCCCCCAGCGGGGGTCACGGGCAATATCCACCATGGGTGAAAAGTTCCAAAAAATACCATCAGCAGTGGCTTCCTGTGCGGCAATTTGAGCAGTCTGTTTTATCATTGCCGTGTCCCAACTCGCCGATAATCCCAATGGAATCGGAAAAGTGGTTTTGTAGCCATGAATAACATCCGAACCCACAATAAGCGGAATTCCGAAGCGGGTTTGCTTCACCGCCAATTCCTGTGCCTGCCGGATTTTTGCCGGCCCGGCAATGCCAAAAATACCGCCTACATTACCGGCTTTAATATTGTCTTCCACACCGGTGCTAACTACAGAGCCTGTCGGAATTCCACCGCCGGGAGTAATCAGATTCAACTGCCCTATTTTTTCCTGAATGGTCATTTTTCCCATCAAATCATTTATAAAGGCATCCATTCGGGCATTGTCACTGGTTTGGGAATTTGCCTGCAAAACTGCTGCAATCAGCAAAATTGTGAAGAGTAATCCGTGTCGTTTCATTGCTTGTGAATTTTATATTTCGTTTTAAATAATTGTTCTTAAAATCTCCCGCAGATTATGCAGTATAACTCTGGTTATTAAATTCTCAGCGAAAATCAGCGACATCTGCGGGAAACCTTTTACACAATCTCAACTAAAAAAAACCTCCCGCAGATTGCGCAGAAAAAAGCTGATTATAATTATATCAGCAGGAAAACGATTTCTATTCTACCCTGACTATTTCTGTTCGTTCCGAAATGCCATTTTCATTAAAAGCTTCAACGCTGAAATAATATTCCTGATCCACCGACAATGCCTTCAGCAACAATTGATTTTCGCCGTAAACCAACCATGAACTGTACAACTTATCCGGTGCAATTCCCCACAACACGTTATATCCCTGCACATTTTCCTGCGCCTGCCAGGTAATCATTGCATCGCGCCGGTCTTCATACCGATTCACTTTGAAATCTTTCACTCCTTTGGGCACTTTGCCCTGTCCTTTTCCAAATACCCGTAAATCGGATATGGAAAGGTTTGGCATTGGCACATGAATGTTCCGGTAACGAATGTAGCGCACCAGTTCGGGAACGGCAAGTTCCACATAATCATTGGGCGTGTCTTTGTAGCTGTTCTTTTTATCTGCCAGCATTTTCCAGTTATCCCCATCAAGCGAGCCTTCGAGAATATAGCGGTGATAAAGCCCCGGAATCCGTCCATACATATCCGATTGGTAATCGTTGTAATTCACCTGAACTGCAAACACTTTTGCCGGATTTACAAGATCGATTTCAATCCACTGCTGATCGTTGTTTTCCTTCGCCAGCCAAAAGGTTTTAATATTCTCGTCGGTAATATTTTCTGCGGCAAATTCTTCCACAGAGGAAGATGCTTTCACCGGTTTATTATATGAAAGCAACATCCAGCCGGCAAATTGTCCCTGAATTTCAGGAATGGCCGGTGCATAATGCGGATAATCGCCAAAATAGGTATCTGTGTACATCAATCCGTCTTCGTCGAAGTAGGTGGGATACATTACTATCCGGCGTTCCCAGCCCACATTTACATTCACTACCATCGACGCGAAATGCCAATACTGTTGCTGCGGGCCATACACTGTGCTTCCGTGGCCTGCACCATTTCCAAACCCCCCGGGTTTATAGGAAATTGGATTATTCGGTGCATACCTGTATGGTCCGAGCGGTGAATCACTGACATAAACACCATCGGCATAAACATTGAATTCAGTTCCCGGAGCAGCATACTGCATGTAATATTTTCCGTTGTGTTTGGTCAGCCACGGCCCTTCAATGTATCCTTCCAGTTCAGTGTTGGAATGGTTTTCGCCAAACCGCTCCCAGCCATGCCGCGATTCATCGAGATTAAACAATTCGATTTCCTCATTCGATGGCCGGAAACGTTTGTTTTTATCCAGCTTTTTGGCACGAATGGGAAATTTGTTGGATGAACCCCAAAACATATAAGCCTGCCCGTCGTCATCAATAAACAAATCCGGATCCTGCAGATTATGCAAAATCGATGGGGTAGCTTTCCACCTGCCGCTTTTGGGATCTTCGGAATAAAGTACACTCATGGAACCGGACGGGTTTCCGGCAACATACAATATCGAATCTTTATAGTTAAAGGCTGCCGGTGCATTGGAACCCTGAAAATACCATTGCTCCGGATCTATAAAATCCCAGTGCTGCAAATCGTCGGAATGCCAGTAGCCCATTGACCGGGTGACAAACATGTAATACTCACCCCGAAATTCCACCACCGCCGGATCGGCACCTGAACGATAGGAAAGATCATTGTTGGCATTGTAAATCATATAGGTATAATCGAGATTCAGCGGATTACAGTAAGTCGTCATCCGGGTATTCTGGGCTAGTGCTTCTGAATTATACAGGATGCTTAAAATCGAAATCAATAAAATACCACGTCTAAAAAATCTTTTCATATTAATTCAACTATAATGTTTTCCGAAATTGCGGTTGCCATTCTTTTAATGTCATTTCGAATCCCGTATTCCGGGTGAGAAATCTCCTGGTTTAAAAAAAAGGATTATGACCGTAAAAACAGTTAGCAGCATTCGGCAAATAACTACGATAAAAATCATTTGTTCATTTTTTACCCCTTTACTTATCTACTCTACTAAAATGCACGATCGGTACAATTTACTGCCGGATTGAACGGATATCAGATAGATTCCGTTATCCAATGCTGAAATATCCACAGGTGTGAACTGTCCTGAACCATTCAGCTTCTTATTCATCATAAGCCGGCCATCCACTGAAAAACATTTCAACGTAATTTCCTCGTTCTGAATTTCAGGGATAACAACATTTATTATTCCAGAGGTCGGATTGGGGTATATCTGAAGGGCTTCCCTCCTGTTTGCCTTGTCGATTCCGGTTGTCGTTTCATACTGAAATCCAAGTTTATCCAATCCTGCCCGGACATCGGCATCTTTCATTACATTGTTCCAGAGCAAACCGGAGCGGTAGTTTTCAATCATCACCACTATTGGTCCCTGGTCGATTCCAATCCATGCTTTCTGAACCCAGTTCAATTCATCGTTAAATGCATCATATGGCCCGTATAAACCAAAGATATCCGGCCCGCGTTCCCGGTAAAAGTACTTCAAGGCTTTCATCGATTCCTCAGGAGTATAGGGAAAACTGGATAATGCGGCCGTCGGACTAATTGTTCCGTTATCGTTGAGAACCGGCGCATGGGCTGTATAACCAAACGGATCATCGCTGGCAGTAAGGCCCCAGCAACTGTCACCATAATTTTCAAAACCCTTTGGATTATCCATGGCATACTGAACATGAATTTTTGCTGTATTTACATGTTCCTGCCAGTAATCGGCATACTCGTCTTTTAATCCATGCGGATTAATTCCCAGGTGTGTGTAATGCGTAAAAAAGAGTGGTCCACCCCAGTCGGGCGCCAGACTTATGGGTAAATTATAATACACACGCGGCCTCACAATTGCACCGCTCCGGGCCCAGCCTTGGGTATACACTTCTTTGGGAATGCCATGTGTTGGTGAAGCAGCCGCCATAATGTAGGTAACCAATGCTTCGTTCCACCCTCTTACTTTCATGTTTTTCTGAAAATTCAAATTAGGAGACCAGTGCCAGTAAAGCACGTTCTGTCCGCCATTGCGGTACCAGTCCCAATCCACTTCTTTCCACAATTTATCTGCTTTCTCCCGTATTTCCAGTGATTTTAAATCACCCCCTGAAAAGTAATTTTTCAATGCAATTAATCCCTCCGCCACATAAGAAGTTTCCACAATATCACCGCCGTCATCATCTGGTGAAAATGGCTGGGTTTCGCCGGTATCAGCATTGTACCAGTGCGACCAGGCGCCGTGGTGCCGTTCACAATTTTCAAGAAAACCGAGAATTTTGAGGATCCTGTTTTTAATGGAATCGCGGGGTTCGTATTCGCGTTCATGCGCAACAATCATGGCCATCAAACCCATTCCGGTTGCGCCGGAAGCTGCAGTGTTTTCACTTCCATTAGAGCGTTCAAGAATCATTCCGGACGGCTGATGTGCACCTTCCCAAAAATAACGGAAGGAATACTGCTGAACCATATCCAACAGTTCTTCATCCGTATAATCATGGATTTCTGCAACCGCTTCTGCCGGTTCCGACTCTTTATTCTGAACCGTTGCAATGACCCGGTAGTGCACTGAAATATTCCTGCCTTCCTGCGGCACAAAATCGAGGTAATAATTCTCAGTAGTTTCTGTACGTAATTCGTATGTCTGCCCGCCATCAAACGATGCGAAAATCTGATATGTCAAATCCTTTATTGGTTTAATCCACTTCAGTTCTGCATGACTGTCATAGCCGGTTACTGTAAAATTCTCCACCGGCGGCACTTCACCTATGCTTTTGAAGGCAGCAATTTCATCCATGTAAAATTGTCTTGAAACATCATTCTTCTCAGATTGACGAAATATAATTCCAACAGCTTCCTTAAAATTTAACTGGCTGTTCTGTTCATCATTAAAAAATTCGCTGAGCGGAAAAGTCAGCCGCGTCCACTGACCCGCCGGAACATCATCATTGTAATCCGACAATTGGTAATACTGCGAATTTGCATCACCCGAACCGCTTTTATTTCGTGCCCGCAAAGCAATTAACGGCAGCGCGGAAGAGGGAATTTCATTTGCCGAATAAATATATAAAGCCAGTGAATCAAGTCCTTCAATACTTGCAGCAGTCCAGCCGGCACGGTAAATGCTTACCTTCCAGTTTCCGCTTGCGGCGGAAGTATAATTGAATTTCAATGAAGTTTCTCCTTTGAAAGCAAATGTTGAAGCAGGAACTTTGTCGTTATACTGCGGCAGATCGGGAGGATGCGTATGCTCAAATTCACTCTCTCCGAGATTATTAACATCCACAATTCCCTGATCGTAAAATGTTGTATCGGTGGCCTCAGTAAAGAAAAAAACTTCCTGACTGCGGCTTAATCCGGAAATAAATACCAGTAAAACTGCCAACGGTAAAAAACCAAAAATCCTGAACATTTCACTCCATTTTAGAAATTAAACTTCGATATGCCTGCTTTTACAACTCCTTAATCCAGATATTCCGGAATTGAACCAGGCTGGAAGCACCTTTCAACTTGCCGGTTTCCTCGTTTACACCACCATGATGCTGCAAACCGATCGGGCCTTCCACATCCAATCCGGGGAACAAAGCATTGTTAATCACTGTAATTCCATTATTAATTACGGTTATCCGGTTTCCTTTCACAGTGATATCCATTGCATTCCACTGTCCAACAGGTTGATCTGCATTTTCGGAAGGCACAGCCGCTGCACGTACTTCTGCAGGTTGGGACTGATCGTTTCTTACGCTCCACAATTCGCCGGAACCAACCGACCAGCACCAGAGATTCACCTGGCCGGCGCCTTTCAACAAAATACCTGAATCAGAATTGGGACCAGGGGGTTCAATAATTTTCCCGTTTTCATCGCGCAGGTAATCGCCATCGGGCAATATGGTCGGGAGCGGAAAAAGATGGTCGCCATATCCTTTAAACCGCCATTCCACGTGCAATTTAAAATCGTCGAATTCTTCTCTGGTCCAAAGGTCTTTGCTCCCTTCAGCTTCGGAACGTGCATCATAATCGATTACTCCGTCGATTACTGACCAGTGTCCGTTATCGCCTTCCGGTATTTTCCATTCATCCAGGTTTTTACCGTTAAACAGACTTTTGTAGCCTTCATCCTGATAGATGCTGTAATTCTGGGCAAAACACCCGGTGGCAAACAAAATCAGAAATAATCCCGTGGTTGTAAATGTTTTCATTATACTGAATTTTTATTGATTTGACTTCGCTTTTTATACCTGAATCTGAGTTTTCATTATAAGAAAAACCAAGCCGCTTTAATCCCTTTTGCACATCCTCATTTTTCATAAAGAGGTTCCACAACAAACAAGTACGGTAATTTTCAATCATTACCGGTATTGGCCCCTGATCGATAGCCAGATACTTTTGCGGCCACCAGTTGTATTCTTCGCTGAATGCATCGTAAAATCCATAAGGTCCCATTAATTTATCGCCCAAATCAAAATAAAAATGGCGCAAAGCTCTCATGGCCTCCTCCGGTGCATAGGGCATGGAGGAAAGGGCTGCAGTGGGTGCAATTACGCCCAAATCAAACCCGGGTTTATGGCCTGCATATCCAACATTTACAGATGCTGAGTCGGGTTCAGGCTTTTCATTGGTTTGCCCCCTGAAATACTGCGCAGCACCCGGTACGGAATAACTGGCCGTAAGCCCCCAGCAATCTTCGCCATAGCCTTTATAATTCTGCGGATTCTCAACACAATGCTGATAATTAATCATGGTCTGTGCCACATTGTTCTCCCAGTAATTGGCATACTGGTCGGAGAGGTTGCGCGGATCGAGGCCCAGGTATGAGTAGTGTGCCCAAAATAAAGGCCCTCCCTGCTCCAGCGATCCGTTGTGATTTAACGGGAGCACATAACCATATTTTTCATGATGCCCTTTTATTTCACCGTTCCTGGCCCAACCTTCATGGTATGCGGCAGTGGAAATTGGGTGAGTTGGCGATGAAGCGCCCAGAATATAGGTAATCAGGCATTCATTATACCCCTGAAGCGGAAAATCCATTCTCCAGCCCACATTGGGCGACCAGTGCCAGTAAAGGACATTCTCTCCGCCTTTCTGGTGCCAGTCCCATTCCACACTGCGCCAAAGCGAATCAATTTTCTGTACCAGCTCTTGTTCTTCTTCGTTCCCATTCCTGAAAAACTGTTTCACTGTCAGCAAACCCTGCATGAGATAAGCGGTTTCAACCAAATCACCCCCGTCATCATATTGCGAGAAGGGTTTCACCTTGCCGGTTTCACCATTCATCCAATGCGGCCACACGCCGTGAAAACGATCGGCATTCTTCAGGAAATCCACAATTTTCAGATAACGTTCCAATCCTTCCTGCCGGGTAATAAAACCCCGGTGTATTCCTGCCAGAATGGCCATCAGACCAAACCCGCTTCCCCCGGACGTAACAATATTTTTATCGTTTTGCGGATAAACCCCATCCACATGATAACGTTCGCGTGCCAACCCCGAATTGGGTTCTGCACCATCCCAAAAAAACTGAAATGTGTAGAATTGAACGGTATCCAGCAACTGCTCATCAGACAGCGTATCAGCTATGCTATTCAGGTTTCGTTCGTTTCCTGATTTTTTAACCGGCGAACAACCGGCGACCAGGAAAAATAACAGGCCAAAAATCAATAAATAAGCAGAACTCGATTTTGCGAATAACAGGTTTGAAACCGGAAAAAGCTGCCGGGAAAAGTTCCGTGCAGCTTTTCTGACAGTATTAAAATTCGTATTCATTTATCAGTTATTGTTCGTCGTTCATCATGTTTTGAATTTGTTGCTGAGTGAGTACTTTATCAAAAATACGCAGTTCATCAAGCAAGCTCAGATCAGATAAATGATTCCATTCAGTAAAACGGGGTGCACCAGACATTATCGTCAACAAATCTGCGCCTGTCCAGTCGATACCCGCCTGTTCACCCTCACTTACAACTTCCCCGTTTATATAGACTTTTGCGCTATCGGCTGAGATTGTAAATGCCAAAAACCTCCACTCACCTGTGGTTGGATCAACATCTGCATTTTCGCCGCCATCGAACCAAACTTCTGCATCTCCGGTGCCAACGTTGAGTTTAAACCGCTGATTACTGTTGGCTCCTGTTTCCCGGAAAAACCGGAATCCCATTGTTCGCAAATTCTGTACATCCGGATAATTTGCATTTTCTGTATCTTCCGGACTCATGATCAAAATACCGGCACGATCGGGAACAGGATTAATATTGTACCACATGGTTGCACTTAGTTGTTCATTTTGAAACCTTTCACCGGGAAAAGTCAGGTACGAATCTGTGGAACCGGCATACGCCTGGCCTTCAACTGCATTGTCCGAAAATCCGGGATTGCCAACTACAGTTGCCTCATTTCCGGTTACAAGATCGGTAAAATCACCGTTGAACGGCATGTACAAAATTTCGCCGTACTTAGTCTGATATTGTGGAGCCTGACCTGATTCAGCAGTAATAATATTCTGAATTTCATCCTGCGATAACACGCGGTTAAATAAACGAAGTTCGTCCATGAAACTTTGATCGGAAAGGTGATCCCAGCCTGTAAATCTCGGAGCCCCCGACATAATTGAAATTAAATCGACTCCGGTCCAGTCGATTCCATCAAAATCGCCTTCGTTAACAACCTGCCCGTTTATATAAACGGTTGCATGATTTTGTGATATGGTAAATGCAAAATGTATCCAGCCGTTATTTACCGTCGGATCGATTGCTGCGGCATCGCCACCATCGAACCAGGTTTCAGCGTCACCCGAACCTACATTCAGTTTAAAAACCTGACGGGTGGCATTTCCTTCGCGGAAAAACCGGAATCCTGAAGTCCTCACATTCTGGGCATCCGGATTAGCAACATCTTCAGGCGACATGACCAAAATACCTGCACGGTCGGAAACTGCATTTACCTTCATCCAGAAAACTGCGCTGAATTCGTTGGTTTTTAATCCATCGGCAGGAAAAGTCAGGTACGAATCTGCGGCGCCGGCATAAGCCTTTCCTTCAACAGCATTATCCGTAAATCCCGGGTTTCCAACCACTGTTGCATCTTCAAAACTGATGAGTTCGTTGTAACTGCCATCGAAAGGCATATAAAAAATTTCTCCCGCATACTTTGGAGTGTAAGGAGAAACTTTTTCAAAATTTACCGTTGCAGTTGTAGATTTTCCGTCGGTATCGGTTGCAGTAATAGCTAAAGTATGACTTCCGTTGGTAACATTTTCATATGAAACCTCTTTTACTGCGCGCCGGTAATCTTTGAAATCACTGAAACCGGCAATTTCGTTGTCATCGATTTTAACAGAAATGTTTGCAATTTCAATATCGTCGGTAACTTCAAACTTAATGTTGATGGGTGCTACAGCTTCAGGTACCTGCAATTTCATCCCTTCGGTGGGATATGTAATTGTTACCGAAGGTGCCGATTCATCAGGACCTGGTTCCATGCTGGAAATGGGATCAATCCCTTCGTTACAGGCAACGGCAAAAACGAGGATTATCAATCCGAACAGTATTTTTTTAATCTTCTTCATTTTTTTCATTTTTTAAATTGATCAATTATTTGCTGCACCTAAAACCGGCAACCGGTCGATCTGATTTTGCGGATAAGGCAGGTAAATATCAGAAGGCACTTCAAAGTTTCTTCCGCCGTAATTCAGTTCGTTGTAATTTTCCAGCCGAATCAGATCGTAATACCGGATACCCCATTCCATGGCCAGTTCGGCAAATTTTTCGGCCATTACCTGCTCGCTTGTTACACCATTTAGCGGCGCCAGTCCTGCCCTTTGCCTCACCAAATTTACTGCCTCGTCGGCGGTCATTGCTGAGCCGCTGGCCCCGCGGGTTAGCGCTTCGGCATACATTAATAAAACTTCGGCATAACGGATAACGGTAAAATTATTGTTGCTGCCGTAACCCGTTCGTCCCGGCGTGAGCTGATCAGAGGGTAAATAGTGTTTCCCGCTGGCAAACAAAGCACGCGCATAATTATTAATAGTGTCGCCCGAAGGTGTAACATTTGAAATCCAGGCGGGCAAAGTTCCCAGAGAAGGATAAGTAGCTTTTAAGGAATCGATGCCCCTGTTTGTAAAAAGTACGCTGGTTTCAAGACGAGTTTGTTCGCCGCGGTCGAGCATAAACTTTATCCACTTGAGGCTGGGTTCAAAAAATCCCCAGCCACTGCTTGCGCCTGCCACTAATGGCGACCAGCCTTGCGGGCCAAAAAAATCATATGTGTATCTTCGCTGTTCGCCTGCTCCCTGTCCGAAATCGGAATATTGAAGTTCCAGTATTTTTTCATCACTTAATTTTCCCGGAATTTTAAAAAGATCGTAAAAATCAGGATCGAGATGAAACACCCCTGAACTTATTATTTGTGAAGTGGCGTCGGCAACAGCCTGATAATTTTCGAGTTCGAGATTGGCCATTGCTTTAACTGCCAGCGCTGTAAATTTTGTTACGCCGCCGGGAATATCAGTCCGTTGGTTAGGGTGAATGGCGGGCAAATCAGGAATCGCTTCATCCATTTGATCTGAAATGTGCTGCATAACTTCCTGTTTGGAAGAAATTTCGGCAACAAGCAATTCTGAGGGATCGGAGCTGTGTGTGATAAATACATCGCCCCACACCCGCGACAACTCTAAAAGCAGCCAGCCGCGCAAAACTTTAGCTTCTGCAATGTATTGATTTCCGAGGGAAGCACTGGCTCCGTTGTCCATGTATAACTGCACCTGTTCCATGGTAGAATGCGTGGTGAGTATATCGCTGTATAAATTTTGCCAAACCGAATTATACATCCAGTAACTGTTGTCGTACATAAACCAATCGGTATCGGCAAACGGTTGCTGGTCGCCCAAACCGCCGGCATTTGCATCATCTCCCCGAATGGAAATCAGTGGAAAATCTTCCCATCCGCGGGTGTAAAATTCAGCATAAGCGCCAATCAGGGGCAATATCATGTCGCCCGAATTGGTATAATCGGTTTCTTCTGTGAATGTCCTGTTTTGCGCAGGTTCATTTAATAAATCGTGGCAAGCAGTGGCCATTAGCATTGCAACAGCAAACACAGCAAGTTTCAACGTATATTGTAATGGTTTCATAACAATCATTTTAATGGGTTAAAAGTTAATATTCAGCCCAACAGTATAAACTGCGGGAACCGGATAGGTTTGCCTGTCGATTCCATCGGAAACTTCCGGATTAAACCCGTTGTAACTGAAGATGGTAAGCGGCCTTTCGGCAGTGAGTGAAATTCTGGCATCGGGAAAATTATCACCAAACAACTGGTCGCCTTTAATTTTATAAGCCAGCACCACATTTTGAATTCTGAAAAATGAACCATCTTCAACAAAATAGTTGCTCAGTTTCTGGTTCCAGCCTTTACGCAAACCGGCCGACGACGGATATATATTGGAAGTTCCCTGTCCATGCCACCGGTTGATGGCTAAATCTGCATCCATGTTTCCGTCGGGTGTCCAGATAATTTCACCGCGTTTGCGGTTTAAAATTTTAACCCCGGTTTGTCCCATAACATTTGCAGTAAAACTGAAACTTCTCCAATTGATCCCTAGATTTGCACCGTACATGAAATTGGGAAAATAGGACCCCAAAACCATCCGGTCCTTATCGTCAATGGCGTTATCGTTATTTACATCTTCATAAATTAAATCGCCGGGCTGAAGATTATTGGCCACAGCAATTGGGTCGTTCTGGATTTCTTCCGGCGTTTGATAAACACCCACAGCGTGATATCCATAGAACGCCAGCAGCGGTTCGCCTACAATGGAGCGCTGCCTGAATTCTGCCGAACCTCCATCAATATATGGCTGTCCGTAAAGATCGCGCACTTCATTTTTAAGGGTTGAAAAATTCACTCCTACATTGTAACTCAAATCCTGCGAAACCTGGTTGGCCCAGTTTAAAGCCAGTTCAAAACCGGTGTTCCGGATGATACCCACATTTCGGCGGATAGTGTTTCCAATCAGCGGCAAAGTAACATTGATGGCTGCGTTTTTCGTGTCGCGGACGTAATAATCCAAGTCAGCCGAGAGGCGGGAATCGAACATTCGGGCTGTTAAACCAACATTCGTTTCTTCGGTTAGCTCCCACTCCAGATAGGCGAAAGAACTGGAAGCCACAGTACCTGTTCTCAGTTCATCGTTAATTGCTGTTGTTAAAACTGTTGTGGTACGGGCGCCGTCGCTGGCCGGAATTTTATCGTTTCCCAGCTGTCCCCAGCTTGCCCGCAATTTCAGAAATTCAATTAAATTCACATTAAAAAAGTCTTCTCCGGAAAGTACCCAGCCTACTCCGATTGTGGGAAAATACCCCCATTTTTCCTGGTACTTCGAACTGCCATCGGCACGCATAGTTCCGTACAGCAAATACCGGTCGTCGTAATTGTAAGAAAGCCGTCCGAGATAGGAAAAACCATATTGTCTGCTTCCATCATCGGATACAGCATCTACATTTATAGTTTGGGCCTGGTCAATGTACCATGATTCTTCGCGGTCGATGGATGTATATTCCTCGCCGCGGGCAGTTAGCATCTGCCACGATTCATCGCGGTAAGAAACACCACCCATGACCACTATACTGTGTTTTCCAAAATCCTGGTCGAATGTGAGTATGTTATCCCAGATTTGGTCTGAAATAATTTCGGTACGCTTGGTTATTCCTGCCACCTCGCGCTGTGAATTGTTGCTTATAAAATAAGGAAAATCAACTGTCCGCCGGTAAAGCGATGTAAAAGCATGATTATAGGTTGTTTTAAAGGTCAGCATATCCGGAATCAGTGAAAGTTCGACATAAAAGTTGGACAGTGTTTTCCGTGTTTTTTGCTGGTCGTTGTTAAAGTCCATTACCGGAAACGGGTTTTTGGCGCCCCGGTATCCCAAATCTTCTGCCGAAGCATATTGAACCGGCCAGGCATCGGTATTTTGCGGATCCATAACCGGCATAATAGGAATGGCATAATAGGCTGTAAACCAGGCTGCATCCTGCTGTAAATACTGCATTCCATTACTGAAAATCACATTCCCGCCAATCGTTAACCAATCGGTGGCATGGTAATCAATGTTCGACCGCAGGTTAAACCTTTCGTACTGGTTTTTCATATCCAGAATACCTTCCTGAAAGAAATAGTTTGTTCCCACTGCGTACGCAGCTTTTTCGGTTCCGCCGGAGACGTTGATGCTGTGGTTTTGAATGGCCGCCGGACGAAGAATTTCATTGTACCAGTCGGTATTAACATCCGGAACATTTGGATTGATGCGGCTCCTTCCGTACCGCTGCATGGCATTTAAAATATACTCCCTGTCGGCCTGCGATCCCGATTCGAGCGCCATATTGGTAAACTGCTCGGCGTTGGCCATTTTCAGTACATTCTGTGCCACCTGATATCCAAAATAACCATTGTATGTAATTTGTGCTTCCTGGTTTAAACTTCCTGATTTTGTTTCGATTAGGACAACACCATTTGCTGCCCGCACGCCGTAAATTGCTGCTGCCGAAGCATCTTTCAATACAGAAATAGAGGCTATATCCTGGGTGTTTAAAAAGTCGATATTATCGAAAAACATACCGTCGACAACGTACAACGGCGATTCGCTGTTATTTCCCGGATAAGAACCAATACCACGCACACGAATTGTTGGCGCGCTTCCCGGTGCCCCGCTGCTGACAACCTGCATTCCGGCAACTTTCCCCTGCAATGCCTGCATGGGAGAGCCGGTAGGCGTTTTTTCCAGCTCGTCTGCTTTTACGGTTGCTATAGACGAAGTAAGATCTTTTACATTCATTTGTCCGTAACCTACCACCACCACTTCATCTACCATTTCGGTCGATTCCTTAAGTGCTACATTTATGGTTGAATTATTTCCAACGGCCATTTTCTCTGTTGTCATTCCCACAAAACTAAACAGCAGTGTGTCGCTGGGTGCTGCCTGAACAGAATAATTACCATCAATATCGGTAATAGTACCAGAAGTAGTGCCCTGAACGACAATGCTGACTCCCGGAATGGGATCACCCGTTGCCGCTTCCGTAACTTTTCCTGTTATGGTTTTGGTTTGCGCAGAAACCAAAGCAACAAGGAAAAAAAACAAGAGTGTTAATAGATTTTTTTTCATGAAAACAAAGTTTTAGTTTCATATATACATACTCATCTTAACGCTTTTAGAATGAATTAGTTTACAATTTTTAACCTTTAATGTCCTACAACATATCCGGTAATTTCAAATTAATTTCAGAAACAATAATCTTACTTTTAGTTAATCTGAAAAAAGAGAATACAAAAACCAATTCAACAAGTTGTTGAACATACTTTTTTATAAAAACTGGTTGGAAAATTTGAATCTGATAAAATGATTGGTTCGAATCCGGAGTTAATCGAATCACCTTATCCGAGGTTATTCAAAGATTAAACCTGATCCAAAATTGATCAAATTCTGATTTTAAAAGGAATGAATGTGCAGACCGCTTCAAATATCTGTGTTTTTATCTAAGTTTGCTCAAAATTTATTACAAGCGAAAAAGCCACAATCCGGTTTGATTAGCAGTAAGAATAGCAAAACAAATTTTTATAAAACGAGACCCGATACAATCTGTTAAAAATAGTCTGTTCCAATGAAACGTTTTTTCCCCTTGTTCTTTTTATTGGTTTTACTGGTAATATTAGCCGGTGCCAATATTTACCTGGCTTACCGGTTGAACTGGTTTTTTGGTATCGAAAAAACAAAAATTCTCAATTTTGTTTTCCCCGCATTAACGCTGTTTATGATTTTTGGAATGATGCCGCTTTCAAATACAACTTCCCGTTTTGGAAGTATCGTCTATATTTCGGCTGCAACAATAATGGGAATGATGCTCTATTTGTTGCTGTCGGTTTTACTGGTGGATTTGATTGGTTTATTTACCGGTTTTACACCTCAATACTACGGAATTGCAGCATTGGCAATTTCTTTTTTGATTTCGGTTTACGGAATTTTCAATTCCTGGCACATCCGGGTGACGCAGCATAAATTTTCTGCAAAAGGATTGACCCATGAAGTTCGGGCAATACACCTTTCCGACATTCATATCGGACATTTCAGAGGTAGTAAATTCCTGAAAAAAATTGTAAAGAAAACGAATAACGCGAAAGTGGATGTTGTTTTTATTACCGGCGATTTGTTTGACGGTCGCATTCGTCTCTCAGGTGAAACACTGGAACCACTGACAAAATTAAAAGCGCCCGTATTTTTTATTGAAGGAAACCACGACAGATACACCGGGGTGGAAACCATTAAAAAGCTGCTGCGCCAAAAAGGAATCCGGGTACTGGAAAATGAAATGGTAAGTTGGAATGGCATTCAGATTGTTGGATTAAACCACATGAGAGCCGACGATAAAACATACAACATGCACGCTGCCGGAAATCATTCCACCATAAAAGGAACACTCGAAATTTTAGCTCCCGACAAAAACAAACCGAGCATTTTGTTGCATCACAGCCCCGATGGAATTCAGTATGCCAGCAAACATGGTGTTGATTTGTACCTGGCCGGACACACACACGCCGGTCAGCTTTTCCCCATAAAATACGTTGCAAAACTGATTTTTGCCTACAACAAAGGAACGCATCATTTTAACGGAACAACCCTTTTTGTTTCGCAGGGAACAGGAACTTTCGGACCTCCGATGCGCGTTGGCACAAACAGTGAAATTGCAGTTATTACGCTAAAGCCCAGAGAAGTTTGAAGAACTACGTAAAATGATTTATTGATTTTGTTCCGATAAGGTTGCTCCGGAAATGTACTCCTGCCAAAAGTTATTCTTAACTTACTGAAAAATTTAAAATTATGAGCAACGAAAAGTGGACTACAGAAGATATTCCGGATATAACGGGAAAAGTAATAATAGTAACTGGTGGCAACAGCGGACTGGGTTTTGAATCGGTAAAAGCGCTGGCACAAAAAGGCGCCACAGTAATTCTGACAAGCCGTTCTGTTGAAAAAGGAGAATCGGCAAAAAAAGAAATGGGCGTCGTGAAAGGAAAAATTGAAGTAATGCAACTTGATTTACAGGATTTCGATTCGATTAAAAATTTTGCGAAAGAATTCAAAGCAAAATACAATCGGCTGGATGTGTTGTTAAACAACGCCGGAATTATGATGACACCTTATTTTAAAACGAAAGAAGGATTGGAAGGACAACTGGGAACCAATCACTTCGGACATTTCAAACTGACCGGCCATTTGCTGGATGTAATTAAAAGTACGCCGAATTCGCGGGTGGTGAACGTAAGCAGCAACGCACACAAACAAGGTTCGATGGATTTCGACAACCTGCTATTTGAGAAAGGCGGATATTCTTCCATGAAAGCTTACGGTCGCGCCAAACTTGCGAACCTGCTTTTTACTTACGAACTGCAGCGGTTTTTCGAAAAGAACAACATCGATAGTATTGCTGTGTCAGCGCATCCGGGGTTTTCTCGCACCAACCTTGCCCGGTACATCGAAGGCAAATTTTGGGTAAAAATACTGATGCCGGTTGCCTGGTTTTTTTCTCAGAATCAGGAAAATGGCGCACTTCCGCAAATCAGGGCATCCGTCGATAAAAATGTAGAGGGTGCCGAATATTACGGGCCACACAAAGGAATGAAAGGTTATCCTGTAAAAGTTGAATCGAATGAAAAATCTCACAATGAAGCGGATGCGAAAAAACTTTGGGATGTTTCGGAAGAAATTACAGGGGTGAAATATACCTAAATCCCAAGTACTATCCGCAGCTAAAAAGCGAGTAACCTTTCACTACGATTTCACTTTATCATTCGCTAAAAAAGTTGATTAAATTGAATCCACAAATGGTGTTCAATTGTATTTCAGCCGAAGGTACTGACGTGTCTGATAAAGATCGCTTGATGTGGCTACGTGTTAAAGTAAAATAGCAAATATGATTGCTCAAGTTGCTGAAAAATAAATTACGGGTTTCGTCAAGTTTTACTCAACTCTTTTATAGAAAAGGCCGGGGCCATCGCAGGCCCACCAATTGCTTAACAGGTTCTCGTTATTCGAATCGAAATAGAGATATTCTTCCAGGGAAGTACAGCTTCCAATCAAGTCGTTTGCTTCCCCGTAACTAAGCACGAAAGCCTGCTCTCCGTATTTTTCAGTAAAAATATACCAACCGGAAACAGGAATCGTATCTCCGTTAAAATATCGGATTTTTGTGAAAGTACTGTCCGCATTAAATATATACTTTTCCTGCCACTCCATTTCTTCACCCTCGGTAACGGTTGGTTGTATTCCGCCGGTCATTTTCATCAACTTCCAGGTTTGAGGAAAGTCATTCGTAAACAAGCACTCATCCAGCAAACTTTTATCAGAACAAGCTGAGATAAAAAGCATTGAAGCCAAAATAACTAAATACCTGATTTTCATAACGCACATTTAAAGTTGCCCCTTAATGATGCGAATTGCAAAAAATGGTTGCTTTAGTTCCTTCATTTATTGGAAAAAATTGACAAAAGGAATCAAGACTAATAAACAAACTTTTTTACCGGAATTTCGCCATAAACCACATCGAGATTTACTTTTCCGTTTTTTAGTTCAATGGTTCCAAAACCTGTTTCCGTTGAAAGAAAGCTTTTGAAATCACCGACCTGCGAATCGACATACAGTGTCTGATCGACAGCATCGTACCGCACACCGGTGAGTCCCTGCAGCAATCCGTAACTTGCCATTGCCCGAGCATACCAGTGCCCGCATTCGTATTCATTGAACGGATTACGTATTTTACCATCGTAGCGTTTCCTCACTTCTTTAACGATGTCCAGCCCTTTTTCCACTTCCCCCATGGACATGAGGTGCGAGGCAACCTGGTATTCAATTCCGGTCCACACTTCATTACTGTATACAAACGGCAGGGTAAGCTGGCCGCCATTCGGCCAGGTACACAGCAGTAGTCCGCCTTCGTTTCCCAGCCCGTAGGCTGGCCGCTGCGGATTAATATGATCCGACAAATCTGTTTTAAAATTGTACCTGTACACTGAATTGAGGTGGCTTGCCACTTTACCGTGGTCGATGAATTCCTCCATTCCGGCCATTTCCCCCATCCAGGCGCCTAAGATTCCGTCGGATAAACAACCATTTCCATACTGGTACTTCGGCCCTTCTTTTTTCAACAGTTCAATTGCCTCGGGCGAATAATTCATGTTTATTCCGATTTGTGAAGCCTTTACCGGATCGGCAGCTTCCAGTCCTTCCACCTTAATTTGCTGATAAAAATAATCGCCGTTGTACAAATCATTTTCAAGGTATTTTTTCCCTTTTTCGAACAATTCACGGTATTCAGAAACATCTTCCCCAATGGCTTCTCCCATCTGAATAGTGGCGAACAGAGCGCCAAGATAAAAACTGGTGCACATGCCATCGGGTCCCCAAAATTCGATATCGTAGGTATTGTGATGCGGTTCTTCCAAAATTCCCTTATGTTTCGGGTCCCACTCTTCGATACAGAAATCGAGGCTTTTCTTTACTTTAGGGAAAAGTCCCTTCATCCATTCCGTATTTCCTGATATTCGCCATTCGCGGTACATTTTCATCATTCCTCCTAACTGGCCATCGGAGGCAGCATGAAAGGTGTGGGAAATATCCGGTTCTATCGGTAAACTGGAGCGAAAAGTCTGGTGCCCTTCTTCATTCTGGCTTTCCGTAAATTCGGTTTCACGCAGCGAACGTTCCAGAGGGGGAAACAAATGGCAAAAAGCCTGTGCGTAATTCCATACGTGGGTGCACGAGCCATAGCAGCAACCGGATGCATCGTGGCAGCCTTCCCATGCCCAGAGTTTACCATTCTTCTGGCGTAAAACCGTTGGTGATTTCAGAATGGTTAAATTGGCCGCCACAGCCTCAATTACTTCGGGCGGCAGACTTGAGTCGTAAAAAGTTTTCGTAAAAAGCTCTGATTTCGAGCGCAAATCGTTGTAATTTGACTTCCAGTAGTTTACGACTTCTTCGATATTTTTAAACCGTCCGGAGTACCAGGGCTCGTAATACAAATTGCTCCAATCGGCACCACACGGATCCCCTGTCGGTGAGGATGTCATATCTTTTTGCACCACTTCGTCGGAAACCGGTCCGAGTCCTATCCGCAAATTGGAATGCGGCACATACCAGCTCATCATCACCCTTACTGTTTTTTCCTCGCCGGGTTTTAAGGCAAAAGGAACATAAACTGAGGCGCCCGGTGAGTTCAACGTTGTGGTATCGGCTGAAAATGTAAAATCAGTGAGGTCTTTCCAGAGTACGGTTTTGGGATCAAACCATCCGCCGCGAAACCAGTTCAAGTCCACCACCGCTTCCGGATCGTTGGTAAAAATGGCGAAGTCACCTTTGTAAAAGGGCTTATCGGATTTGCATTCCTGTTTCAGTAAAAATCCTTTGTCGATACCTGCTATTGAATGTCCCTGCTTGTAATTTCCACCCCACTCACTGGGATCTTCCATTCGCATCAGGTTTTCGGCATGGTACGAAAAGTTGGCTTCCACTTCTTTGCCGCCGGTATTTTTGAAGGTATATTCCAGGCTTCCCACCGGCAGGCTCGAATTATCCTCATCGGTTGGAATAAAAGGGCTCCAGCCTGAAATGGAAACTTCCAGCGGAATATCGTCATCTTCGAGTTTTACAGTTCCAAAGGGAAATGAAGTTTTAAATGACGCTTTTTTGAATCGTGGAAATCCGTATGATTTGCCGCTTGCGCCGTTTCCGGTATCCGGGCTCCCGAAAACTTTCCAGTCCGGCACAGGGCCTTCCAGCACCTTGGCGCCATTTTCCAAACCTTTCACAGAAATGGCCGCCATTAAAAACGGTTCATTGTAAATATCAGGATGGTTGCGGACTGAAACGTGCGAAATGGCTCCGGTTCCTTCCAGGCAAATCATCCCTGCTCCGATTCCTCCAATGGGGAAAGCGACGCGATTTAAATATTGGCCTTCATATAGCGAATTAAACTCCCGCTCTTTGTTGTTAACGGACTTCTTTTGGCAGGAAAACAAAAAAAGTAAAAGAGGCAGTAAAATGATGATTTTTGGGTTCATATTATCCGATTTTAGCGGTTGATTTCTGAAATTAATATTTCAGGTATTTCGACAGGACTTCCGCCCACAAATCGTAACCCTTTTTATTCATATGCAGGCCGTCCTGAATAAAAATATCCTGGTAAACCACACCTTTATCATCAAGCATGTTGTGCCAGACATCAGCAAATTCAAGGTTATCTTTTCGGTGGCAGTATCTTTCCAGCCGGCGGTTTAATTTTTCGTAGTCCTTCTTCAGGTTCCAGCGGGCAATGCTCGGTTTAGGCGCAATAAAAACAACTTTGATATCCGGGAAATCCTGCCGGATCAATTTAACCAGTTTTTTGGCATCCCGTTTCACCTTTCCCGGTCTTTTGTTACCGGCAATGTCATTGTCGCCTTCGTAAATAAAAAGGATATCGGGATTAAATTTTTTAATGAGATCATTATAAAAGAAAATCAGATCGCTGAATTGCGAACCGCCAAACCCATTGTTAATCACATTATATTGCGGAAAATAATCGGGGACATCTTTCCACATTCTGACGCTTGAGCTTCCGGCAAAAACCACCAGTTTTTTATCCGAGCCGAAATTGTACCGGGCATTTGAAAGCTGTTCCACCTGATCCTTAAAACGGTTTGGATCCTGCGCCTTTGCCGATAAAATAACAGCGGTTAAAAGAAATAAAAGGACAAATTTAATTCTGAATTTCATTTGTATTCTGTTTTAATTTATAAGTTCGTATTTCAACACTGCTCAGTTCGGGCAGCTCATTTACAGGTTTGTCGAGGTAAAAGTAGGCGTTTGACGACCAGTCCTCGGAGCGGTAAAAGTTAGTCCAGCCCGACATCAGATTATCGCTTTTCAGGTTCACCGGCGATGCCGAACCCATCAATTCTGTGAATTTCAGTAATAATATGGAGGGAAGAAAAAAGAAATAACCAAAGGTTTTCATCGGCACGATTTTCAAATTTAGTCAGTAACCAAAGATAAAAATCTAACCGTAATTTTACTGCAGAATCTGTAAAGATTTGGAAAGATATGATGCCCGCCGACTATTTCATCTTTTTATAATCCGCATAACTGATCAGTTTTATACCTTTCTGCTGAATGGTCTTTTTCACCTTATCGCTTGTAAACACGCGGGTTACCCATTCGCGGCTTTCCGCGACGTCCGTATTCCCTTTATGCCCTACAGGCTTCATTTCCGGAAAATCACGGGCCGGATGTTCTATAAAAAGATGAGTCCCGGGTGTAAGTTTCTCCAGGTTTTCGCAAAACTGATTTATCCGGTCATCCATCTTCGCGTCTTTGCCCCAACCAGGGAAGTGATTTACCCCACTCATATCGATGTATAAGTCATATTCTTTCGCCAGCTTTTCAACCACCTCCTGGATTTTTTCATCGAACCCATTGAATCCCATGTGGGTGGAGACATGAGAGATTTGCGGGACGTATTTAAGTGACAGTTCAATTTGGGCACGCAATTCGTTTTCTATTTCTTCGATGGTCCAGTTTGATTCCTGAATGGACGAAATTGGCGGGAAATTATTGTTTTTCCAGACCATTGGAAAAAAATTCCCGGCTTCATCCGTCAATCCCGGGCAGTTGGTAACCGGTCTCCACTTGTAGCGGCTCCATTCGCTGGTTAACGTCAGATGAATACCTACATCCAGACCCGGATTTTCCTTCAGCATTTCAACCGCTTCAAAGAACCACGGACAGGGAGGCATCAGTTCCACCGACTGCATAACTCCTTTTTGGTACGATTCGATGCATCCTATATTGGCGGCATGAAACGAACCAATATCGTCGCCGCGGATAATCAGGTATATTTCGTCGGATTTTTGAGCTGACAGAAATTCTGAAATCAGCAGGAGTAAAAGTATTAATGCGGAAGTTCTCATATCATTTAAATATCAAAATCCAGTTCAAGACAGGAGTTATTTTCGAATTCTTTTTGATTTAAAAATTTGTGAATGTTTTCTATATTCCGAATAATCAGGGAAGTTAATTCTGAAGTGGTTAAATTTCCGGATCTAATTCAGATAATTTTAGGAGGATGGCCATTGATAATGCTGATGTCGAAGAAATCTGAATCGAAAGTAACAATCGTAAAGTGATTTTTCTTTGCAAATTCCCAAATTTGAGGATCTTCACCATCATTCAACCCACAGTCAGATACATGTGTACATTCCGGGAAAAAATCCGTTATCTTTTTTGTTATTCGAAAAGAAATATTTTGGTCGAATAACAGTTTCATGGAGCATAATGAAGTTTATGCTCGCGGTCGGCGGCGTAGGCCAAACATGCTTTCAAATCATCCGGAGTTAATTCGGGAAAGTCGCTTAGAATTTCTTCGTTACTCATTCCGGCCGCCATCCATCCCAGAACATCGTAAACAGTTATCCTGGTTTCCCGGACACAAGGCTTTCCGAACCGTTTATTCGGGTTTCGACGTATAATATTTTTGTACTCCACCATATTGACAAAATTACACAAAAATTCTATGCGTACCAATCCCGCGAGCGCCCCTGCATACCATTTAAAACATCAATCGTAATGTTTACATCGTTCACAATCTGGAAATCAAACATACCCACACAAATGAAGTCGGCGCCATTTTGGAATGCCCAGTTAAAACCGTCCTGTGGTTCGATAGCACCGGCAGCGAGAACTTTAAAACCCATTACCGGCACAGTTGCGCGTTGCACAAATTCACTTGTTCTGTCGGGAAACAGGCAGAAAATATTATTATGAAATTTGTTATGGTCGAGGTAATTTTTGCCGTCTACTTCAAAGGGTACACGATTTTCGCGGGGATGGGCTGACCAGTATTTATCGTGGTGCATGGTTTTCATGTAATAATCCGGAATTATTCCCTGCTCTTCACATGCAATTAATGAATCCACCGTATGGGAAGCCAAACCCGCCGTATATCCCTGGCTGCGTATCCGATCCATCATTTTTTCGATGACATCAATTTTATTGTCGCGTACCAGCCAGTCGCACCAGTTTCCCTGGATTTGAACGATATCCACACCCATGTCGATTGCTTTGTCGATATTTACAAAGTAATCCTTCTTTTCCATTTCGGGTGCTACCTGCGAAATGACCTTAATTTTACTGCCGGTCATTTTTTTGTATTTCATCATGGTTTCGTTGGTTGGAAAACCGATATTGATACAATTAATACCGGCTTTTTCAGCCAGCATCAACGTCTCAAAAATCTTCTTTTCGGTATTGTAAGCCCGAAAAAGTGAAGGTACATAAATTAAATCGCGGGAATGTGCCCAGCCACCAATCAGGTTACCACCCAAAACCAGACGGCTGATTTCGTGATCTCCAATTTTACCTTTTGGCAATTCGCCTTTCAATTCACTAATATCTGCAGCGCCCACCTGAATCGTTGCGCCAGACAATGTATCCGTTCCGTATTTCTGATTTTCATGAAACGCCCCCCAACCTAAAACACCAACAGCAGGCAAAGTTGCCAGATTTTTTATCGCTTCCCTGCGCGAATGCGAAGGCTGATATTCGGGTACCAGTTCTGTTTCGCCCTCTTTTTCTTCTGATGAAGTTTTCAAAAAAGCATACAACCCGTATCCGCGGTATCTTAAAAGTGCAATTATTAATAAAGCCAGAGC
>CAVYUC010000023.1:0-43158 GCA_963771595.1 uncultured Prolixibacteraceae bacterium
CCAAAGATATTTAATATGAGAAAGAGCGTGAAAAATTATAGGTTCCAGGCTCTTTTCGCGAATATACATTGACACAAATTAAAAGCTAAATACAATCTTTAATATCTTTTCCGGGTGATATTTTATTTCGTTCAATCAGAAAAAAGAGGGCAACCATAAGTAAAATTAAACCTGCAATACTTTCGTAGATTTCGGTAGGCCGAAGTTTTTTAATCATAGCGTGACTATCGACCTGGCCTGATATTAAAAAACGGGTTATTCGATATGCCATCCAATTCAAAAAGAAAAAGATTCCGATGGAAATAGGAGGAACAGGCAATTTAAATCTAAACGCCAGATTTTTGAAAAACTTAAAATGGAACACAAAAAACGGTATTAATATCCCAAAACAGATTGTAAATACTTTAAATAAAAAATTCAACTCCATTAACCGTTGCAATCCATGACTTTCATTTCCGTTGGATTTTAAAGTGTTAAATACTTCAAGATTATGAATATTAAATTCCTTTTGAATATTTTTTTTCAGGATTATTTCCGGAGTTTCATAATTGAAAATTCGCTGGCCCCACGAAATTTCTTCGCCTGCTCCAAAAAAAAGTATCAGGAATAACAGCAGGAAAAAAACATTTTTCGATTTCACAAAAAGAATAAAGAAAACAGCTGATGCTGCGAATAAATAGTAAAACGTTGCCCATTCAAAAAGGCCATCTTCTTTTCCCATTTTTTCAACAATTGCCGTATTAAAAAATGAATGTGCTGAATAGCAAAGTAAAATGGCAAGTCCAATAACAAAAATATATTTTTTAGTAAAATTAAATTCTTTTAAATATTGTAAAACAATATTTTTAATAATATACACACTTCTGGAAGTTAGATAATTTTTATAAGTAGAATTTAAAATTTCTGATTTGGGAATATTAGAGTTTTTCATTTTCACTTAATTCATATGTTCTACAAGTTATTAAAAAAATGTAAAAAATACAATAAGATTTTGTTGCAGATTTTTAATAAATGAAGTGAAAAGTCTAATTAAAGAAAGTGGAAATTTATAAAAAGAATAAGAAAATTCCGGAATTTGTAAAACTGAAGAAGGAGGCTCATTAGCCTCCTTCCCAAATGTTAACCCCCAAACACACAATATGGGAAGAACTCCCATAAGCATACCAAAGGTAAGAAAAAATTATTAAAATACCAGCAGTTCTTTTGTTTGGTGTTTAAAAACATTTTCGCAAAAAGTCACAGAGTCACTGCAAACTTTTAAACAGCCTGTTTCGTATAGATTAAAAAAAGTTACTTAACCAAAATCTAATCGAAATGAAAATTCAGTTGTTTTTATTGTTTGCTTTTCTTCTGCTTATTTCAGTTTTTTTGTCGGCTCAAACATTGGAGCCCCAATGGGAAAAGGAGTTGAAAAATTCCAGTTCTGATAATTTCACTGATGTAATTGAAGATCAAAAAAGTGGTTTTATGGTACTTGGTTCCACCTGTATAAATGGAAATAAAAATCATGATTACTGGCTGGTGCACTATTCTGCAGGCGGTGATTTATTGTGGACTAAGACGTATGGAAATGGTGAGAATCAAATGCCTTCAAAATTGACACAAACACCAACTGGTAATTACATTTTTACCGGAAAATCTGTTAATGCAGAAAACAAGATGGAGGCAATTATTGTAAAGACCGATAACGAAGGGAACAAGCTTTGGCAAAAGAATTTTACGGGCGCCGGCAATTGCAGGTTTGACGGAGTTATTGTACCGGCAGAAGATAATATTATTGTAGCCGGAACGAAATGTGATGATAAGAACATGGAACAAATTTGGTTGGCCGCTTTAAATGAAAATGGCGAAATGGTTTGGGAAAAGATTTTCGGAGAAGGGAAGAAAGCACTTTCCGAATCGTTGAAATTATTGCCCGATGGAAGTTTTATGCTTGCTGGCCAAGTTTTTGGTGCCGGTAAAAATGATGCGGATAGCTGGATTTTCAGGTTTGATAAAAGCGGAGAATTGCTGTGGGATAAAATAATTGGAACTCCCGAAAAAAACGAATGGCCCGAATGTGTGTGCTGCACTCCCGATAATAATATTATTGTTGTTGGATGGTCCGGTACCTGCATGAACGACATTAATTCCGAAGACCCAATTTTTGATTTTGATTTGGCGCTAACCAAAATTTCACCGGAAGGAAAAGTTTTATGGAACCAAAATATCGACAGTGAAGGGTCGGAGGGTGGAAATGCTGTTGTTGTGCGCCCGGACGGAAAAATTCTTTTGGCCGGTAAAAAAGAAACTTCTTTTTTGGGAAGAATTGGTCCCTGGATTTTACTAACCGATGAAAATGGAAAAGTACTGAGTGAACTTGTTTTTCCATTCAGGTTTGGCAATGATCAGGCAGCGCGAATTATCAACTCTTCCGATGGAGGTTTTGTTGTTATTGGGCCCGGCCAAATCGATGAAGCAACCAGAACCGAAGGATGGATAAAAAAGTTTAAGCCGTTATAGATTCCCGGCTATTTCGGCAGTGAATATGAAAAAGACATTTTAAAAACACACTATTATTCATATCTTGCAGTTAAAATTCCTTTAATTTGAAAGAGGTTTTCTGCAACTTATAAATACAATCACATGGAAAACAAAATGAATAAAATCCGGATGGCTTTTTTAAAACAAATATTGCTAACGGTACTTGTGGTCTTTTTGTGTTTTTTTTCGGTGCAAGCCCAATATCCGGCAATAGAAAACAGCCTGGACAGAAAGGTAAAAAGTTTCCTCGAAGAAAATTCAAACAACTGGCGCGATATGAATGTGCCGCTGACCGACGGGAAGGCATTGTACGATATCATTGTTAAAAACAACTATAAAAAGGCCGTTGAAATTGGAACATCTACGGGGCATTCTGCCATTTGGATTGCCTGGGCTTTAAGTAAAACCGGCGGCAAATTAATTACTGTTGAAATTGATAAACAACGTTATTTGCAGGCGAAGGCTAATTTTAAAAAAGCGGGTGTTGAAAAATATATTGAAGCACGATTGGCCGACGCACATGTATTGGTTCCGGCGCTTCCCGGAAAATACGATTTTGTTTTTAGTGATGCAGATAAATACTGGTACACCAACTATTTTAAGGCGATGGCTCCAAAACTCGAGGTTGGAGGATGTTTTACTGCACATAATACCAACATGCGCATGCCAGCTATTCGCGATTTTGTGGAATACATAAAAAGCCTCGACAACTTTAAAACTACTTTTGCCGAAAACAGCAGGTCGGGCATTTCTATCAGTTATAAAACAGCAAAAGATTAATTCATTTGAATTTCCCGGATAAGAAACTTGAGCGGAAACTGGGACTTTTTTCGGTAACAAATATTGTTGTTGCCAACATTATTGGGGCAGGTATTTTTACCACCACAGGTTTTATTATGGATTTTCTGGGAAATCCAATTATAATGCTGACGCTATGGTTGGTTGGCGGAATTATTGCCTGGTGTGGCGCACTTTCATTTGGAGAATTGGGCGCTTCATTTCCCGAAGCCGGCGGGGAATATATTTTTATATCAAAATTGTTTCATCCGCTTTTTGGTTTTTTAAGCGGATGGCTTTCACTCATTGTTGGTTTTTCGGCCCCCATTGCGGCTTCGGCAATTGGGTTCAGCAAATATTTTATATGGGCTTTTCCGGGGGTTCAGTCGTGGCTTAACCTTAATGAAATGATGAATCCCGGGTTATTCAGCAATATTCTTGCAGTTCTGCTTATTCTCATCTTTTCGCTGATTCATTCGCGCGGAGTAATTTTGGGAGCAAAAGTGCAAAATATTTTAACAATTTTAAAAGTTGTACTCATTGCCGGATTAATCTTTGCCGGTTTTGCAATTGGAAACGGCAGTATTAAAAATGTAACGCAGGTGCAGCCATTTCACTTTAATTTTGAAGGATGGAAAGCCGTCGGACTTTCGCTTATGTTCATTATGTTTGCATACAGCGGCTGGAATTCGGCCACATACATCGGTTCCGAAATTAGAAACCCCGGCCGGGTTATCCCCCGTTCGCTTTTGATTTCCACGGGTATAGTAACTGTTTTATACCTGCTGCTGAACCTGTTTTTTGTTTATGCCATTCCTCCCGATAAAATGGTTGGAGAACCTGAAATTGGTGGTCTGGCCGCTGAAAATGCATTCGGTGGAATTGCCGGAACCATCATTTCGCTTCTAATTTCGTTTGCCCTTTTTTCATCGTTAAGTGCGTTCATAATTCTGGGACCGCGGGTTTATTATTCCATGGCAAAAGATGGATATTTTTTCAAGGTAATTTCAAAAATTCATCCAAAGTTTCAAGTTCCCCGAAATGCAATATTGCTTCAAAGCTCCATTGCGATTATCATTGTGCTCACCGGCACTTTCGACCAGATTCTTGCCTACATGGGTTTTTCGTTGGGTATTTTCCCCATTCTTGCTGTTGCCGGAATTTTTAAGTTGCGGATGAGCGGAAAAAGTAAGCTCCGGTTGCCAGGTTATCCGGTGGTGCAAATTGTTTTTATTGTTACCAATGTTGCCATTTTGGTGCTGGCTTATTTTGAGCGCCCTTGGGAATCGTCTGTGGCGCTGTTAACTGCCCTCTCCGGAATCCCGGTATTCTACTGGTTCAAACGAAAAAATAAAATCGGCTGAACTTAATTTTGGCCAGTCATTTCCTGCAGCATCTCATCAATCTGTTTCCGTGTTTCATTTTGAAGGAGTTTGAAATCGGGATTTATGATCGGTGTTCCGTAACGGATATCAACTTTGGTAACAGGTTTACTCATCTGCCTGAAAAAGTGGCCAACAAATTTATCGTCATCAATCCAGGCATCGTTTTCATCGTTAAAATGAATGGCCATTGGAATAACCGGAATGCCCGAATCAGCAGCAATTTTAAAGCTCCCGTTTTTAAATGGCTTTGTAAGCGGTCCTTTGCTGGTGGTGCCTTCCGGAAAAATGGTAACCGGAATTCCGCTATTGACCAGTGTTTTTATCCGGCGTATCGTGTCAACCAGGCTTTTCATTTCATTTCGCGAAACAAAAATCATATTTGTAAGTTGTGCTCCGGTTTTTATCAGCGGCCAGTTTTTTAACTCTGCTTTTCCTATAAATGCTGAAGGTGTATAGCGTGCAACAATAAAAATATCGAGATAGCTGCGGTGGTTGGGCATCAGAATGAAATGCTGATTCTTTGGAATTTTGTAGTGTGTCGCCCTGATTCCCAGTAAAAATATGCAGGCCCGTCCCCACGTACGCATCGACCAGTTTTGAAATTTCCGGCTAAAACCAAACAGCTTCAGCCAAATCCAGCCAATCCGGCCAATCATCAGAGAAACCAAAAAAATCATGATCAACCGGAAAAGCGCCAGGGGAAACAGCAATACTATCCGCGCAGTTTTCATTATGCAAAGATGTAAAAAACCCGGGAATGCAGGACGTAGATTTTTTCCACTTAAGGGTTTCAGAAAAAGGAAGCCGGACTTTTTAAGGCCGGCTTCCGGAAAAAAGACACCGGACCGGAAATGTCCGGCTGCCGGGAGTTTATTGTTTCTGTTTACTGAAGAGCGATCGCTGAACAGTAAACGCCCAGCCGTAATTTTTAATGTCACTGTCCCCAAAGTCGGCCACGCGGGTTACATCCCTTGAATAGCGAATGTCGAGTTTGGTGTGTGGGTCGATTTTTAAGGCGGTTCCGGCGGCAATTCCGGTAGCAAAACGGTTGGTTGTCCAGCCGGTGTAAGGCGAACCCGAACGGGCAAACAGGTAGCCCATTTCACCTCCGGCATAGATATCAAGGAATTTTAACGGCGAAACGGTTAACAACACGGGAAGGGTGACATAGTGGTACCGCTGCGATCTCCGGCTCCAGTAGCCTGTGTAGGGGTTGTCATATCCGTAGTACCCGGTATAGGCACCTTCTTCCGATTCGGAAGTATCAAAATGCTGAATAAAATAATGACCCCCTTTCTGTTGGTACAGCAACTCTACCTGCAGGCCCAGAGGCCCCGCCAAATCGTGTTTTTTGTAATAAACTCCAAAAGTGGCCCCGCTTCTTTTCTGAAAATCGAATACCGTGCTGCTGATTTTGTCATTCAATCCGAAATAATTGACACCGCCTTTAATTCCAAATTCAGACTGTGCTTTCAGGGCATTTCCTGAAAAATTAAGTAGAATAAAAAGCGGCAACGCGCTGAATAGTGAAAGATTTTGGTTTTTCATTATGATTTAATTTAAGATAATGTGGTAAAAATAATCCGGATTTATGTTAACCCGATTTAAGGGAAGTAAACTTTTGTTAATATAGCTGTAAAAATGTTACAAAGGTTAAATAGTGTAAAAGCCAATAAAAGAGTTATCCACTTGAAAACATTAACCCGATATTTAATCGCATACTATCCTTGTTGGGAATTAGCTTATCTTTGAATCAGGAGTTGGAAAAGCCGCACCACGGACGCTTGTTGCTTCTTGTCCCGATTATTTGCGGGATACGGTTTTTCAGGTAAAAGATAACACTAACAGAGATATATGAAAAATAACCGGATATTTTCTTTAATTGATTTCTTTGTGCCATTTGGCATTGTACTAAGAAAACAAGAACCCGATTCTGCCTTTGGAAACTGGAAAGAAGTACTGGTTAGATTTATTCCACATACCTGGTTTATATTTTGGTTGACTTCTCTTATTCCTTTCGCGGGTACTCTTATTTATGGCTTGTTTTTAATTCCAATCAGTGCAATGAAACATATATATGAGAATAAGATTGAGAAAAAGGTTGACAGGGCATCAATTTTCCTGTGGTACTATGTTGTTATTCTCATTGGATTTGGAGGGTTGTGGAGTTTTACAGGGCATACTTTTCTTGCAGAAAGTGTCGCAAGTGGTATAGGCTGGGATCCTGGCCCATTCCAGACAGAACTGGCATTTTACACTTTAGGTTCTGGCATTGCCGGTCTTCTTGCCATTTGGCTAAGGGGGCATATGATTACAGCACTGGTTGTCTCTAAATCTGTTTTTTGGCTTGGTGCTGCCTATACGCATATTCTGGATGCCGTGGTCAACCAAAATTATTCCCAAATGAATGTGGGTGCTGTACTTATTGGAGATATGTTATATCCAATTATTCTATTCACATTACTAATTTATGTTCTCAGAAAGGATGTCAGAAATGCTTTTGGTTCATTTTGAATGAGGCCTGTTATATTGCTTATTAGTTTCAAGGAAATATATTTGAGA
The DNA here is from genome assembly GCA_963771595.1 of uncultured Prolixibacteraceae bacterium. Taxonomy (GTDB): domain Bacteria; phylum Bacteroidota; class Bacteroidia; order Bacteroidales; family Prolixibacteraceae; genus CAVYUC01. The sequence goes on from CAVYUC010000023.1 coordinate 7,248, forward strand.
AGGTAAAAATTGCGATACATAGTACACCATGTAAAATACGAGTAGTTAAACAAAATGAATCAAATATAATGAGGTACAATATTGGAAAACGGGTTGTTAAATGGATATTGGTAAGTAGTATTGTTTACTTAATAATATCTTTGGTTCTTATTAACTGGCCAGTTAAAATTGAGAAGAATGTTAATAACTATGATTACAGTTCAATCAGGGAGAATGCGGACTCTTCTGCAGGGAACGAATATTGGATAAAAGCAAGGGATAATTACAATATTTTCAGTAGAATTTACAGCAGCGAAAATAAAGATGTATTGATTTTAATCCATGGGTCCGGGGCCGAAAGCAGATATTTGGCGATTTTAGCCGATTCAATTGCCAAAGCAAATATTGCAACTGTTATAACTCCCGATATGAGAGGTCACGGAAGGAATAATGGAAAAAGAGGTGACATTGATTTCATAGGACAACTGGAAAATGATATTGAGGATTTGATTTTATTCAGCAAAAAAAATCTTGGAGCACAAAAAATACTTTTAGCAGGTCATTCTTCCGGCGGCGGTTTCGTTTTGAGATTTATTGGGAATCCGAAAAACAGTAGAGTGGATAAGGCAATTTTGCTCGCTCCCTATCTTGGTTATGATGCACCAACTGTAAAACCCAATAGCGGAGGGTGGGTTAAAGTGGCGATAAAAAGAATCATTGGTCTGTCAATGTTAAATAATGTGGGCATTAAAACATTTAACGATTTACCGGTTTTATTTTTTAATCGCCCTGAAAATATGAATGATAGTTTACAAGTCCCTTCCTATTCATTCAGTATGACATTAAATTTTAATCCGAAGAATTATAAAGATGAAATAGAAAATATTAGTATTCCCTGTTTGGTTTTGGCAGGTAAACAGGATGAAAGTTTTTATCCGGAACAGTTCCCCATTGCATTTGATAAAGTCAAAGATTATGTCCGTGTGGAAATATTGGAAAATGTAAAGCACCTGGATATTGTTAAAAGTCAGAAAACATTTGAGCTAATTAAGGAATGGAATAAAGGCAGTGAACAAGATTAATTCTGCTGCTTTAAAATTTCCCGGTTTCCCGGGTTAGTTTCATGTTATACTTAAAAAAAAAATGAATGGACTGCAAGTCATGGGAAAACAGAAAACTGATACTCTATATTTCCTGCTCCCTTTCAGGATTACTGCACCTTCACTATAAAATGACGGAAAAATAAAAGTGTCAGGGCACATCAAAACAGAAATGACATTAGCGAAAGGATTTGGCTTCTTTGGGGGGAATTGGGTTTCTTTGTCCACTCTTTTTGATAAATGTCGGTAAATAATATCCAGAAGGAGAAAAACATATTTACACAGGCCGGTTTGATTTACTGCCAGTGAACCTGCTTTTGACAACATGTTATTTGGTTTTTCAATCCCGGTTTGCTGTCTGTCTTTTTGCAAATAGATATTTCCAATACCTGATGATACTTAATTGTAGTGCAAAAAATTCTCCCTCCGGTGTTTTTGAAACACTGAAGGGAGAACAAGTAAAACCGGTTATTTTTTTATTAACCCGCGGTCTTTTAACATGGGTTGAATGTCAGGTTCGTGTCCACGGAAGGCAACAAACATTTTGCTAAGATCTTCTGTATTTCCCCTTGAAAGAATCATGTCGCGGAAACGTTGGCCATTTTCGCGGGTGAGGCCGCCATTTTCCTGAAACCAGGCAAATGCATCTTCATCCAACATTTCGGCCCACAAATAGGCATAATATCCTGCGGAATACCCGTTCGCCCAGATGTGCAAAAAATAGGATGAACGGTATCTTGGTGGAACCTCTGCGATATCAAGGTTTGTTCTTTTCAAAGCCTTAGCTTCAAATTCATCCACCGAATTGATATCTTTCCCGGCAGGAACTGTATGCCATTCCATATCAAGGTCGGCTGCGGCAAGAATTTCTGTTAATGCATATCCCTGGTTGAATGTTGTCGATTTTTTAATCTTGTCCACCAATTCCTGTGGCATGGGTTGACCTGTTTCGTAATGTGTTGCATAATGCATCAGCACTTTCGGGTCGAGTGCCCAGTGCTCGTTAAATTGTGAAGGCAACTCCACAAAATCGCGGGCTACACTTGTTCCCGACAGGGCCGGATAAACCTGGTCGGCAAATAATCCGTGCAGGGCGTGGCCAAATTCGTGGAACAGCGTTGACACATCGTCCCAGGTAATAAGCGCCGGTTCGCCGGATGCCGGTTTGGTGAAATTACATACGTTGTAAATGACTGGTTTTGTTCCAAGCAATTTCGATTGCCCCACAACATTGCTCATCCATGCACCACCCGATTTATTGTCGCGTTTAAAGAAATCGCAGTAAAACAGCCCCATTTCGGTTCCGTCTTTATCCACGACCGTATATACGCGCATGTCGGGTTGGTAAACCGGGATATCATCCCTTCTGTTGAATGTCAGTCCGTATAATTGATTGGCTGCATAAAACACGCCGTTTTCAAGCACATTAAACAGTTCAAAATAGGGTTTCAGCTGATCATCATCCAAATCATAACGTTCCTTGCGGATTTTTTCCGCATAATAATTCCAGTCCCACGGCTGCAATTTAAAATTGCCGTTCTCCTGCTTTATTACTGCCTGCAAATCTTCTACTTCTTTTTTAGCATTTGCTGTTGCCGGCGGAACTAGTTTTTTTAGAAAATCCCGGACAGTTTCAGGCGTTTTGGCCATTTGATCCTGGAGGTTCCAGGCAGCATAATTCGGGAACCCCAGTAGTTTGGCTTTTTCTGCCCGTAGTTCAGCGAGTCGTTTAATGGTTTCGCGGGTATCATTTTCATCGCCTTTTTCAGCGCGTGTCCACGATGCTTCGAACAACTGCCGGCGGGTGTCGCGGTTTTCAAGCCATTGCAGTGCCGGCTGCTGGGTGGTATTTTGCAGCGGAAGAAGCCATTTTCCGGCCTTTCCGTTTTCTTCTGCATTTTGTGCTGCCGACTTTAAGGTGCTTTCCGGAAGGCCTTCCAGAGCAGCTTTTTCATCCACCACTAAAGCTCCGGCTTTTGCAGCTGCCAGTAGTTTGTTTGTAAATTTTGCGCTGAGCAATGCCTCTTCTTCATTCAGTTTTTTCAGCTTTTCCTTTTCGGCAGACGGAAGATTTGCCCCTGCACGAACAAATTCATCGTAATAGTAATCGAGCAGGCGGGCTGATTCCGGGTCAAGATTTAAGTCATTTTTTTTCTGATGGATTTGTTTGATGCGTTGAAACAGGTTTTCATTCAGGTAAATTGCATCGTGCTGGGCAGCCAGTTTAGGTGCAATTTCTTCCTGCAGGCTTTGTAAAACGGAGTCGGTATTTGCGCCTGACAGCATTTCAAAAATATTATCGACGCGGGTTAATAATGCGCCACTTTTCTCCAGCGGCACCAATGTATTTTCGAAAGTTGGTTCTTCCGCACTGTTGGCGATGTTTTCGATTTCGGTGCGTTGCCTTTTTATTCCTTCTTCAAATGCAGGTTTAAAATCGCTGTTTTTTATCTTGCTGAAATCGGGTGCCTGAAATGGCAGTGTACTGGGGCGCATAAGTGGATTATCCGCCTGGGCTTTGTTGTTTTCCATAGAACTTTTTTCTTGAGATTTCAAACTGCACGATACCATAAAAATCATCATCGCGCAGGATGCTAAAATGAATATTTTTTTCATATGATTAAAATTATTTGTTTTCAACGGTATAATATGCAATTCGCATGAGTTATTTAGTCATTGATGTTTGGTGTGACCTGTTGCTCATGCTCATTTCATGTTTTTATTTGTTTATAATTTGAGGTTCCAGCAGATACAGGTAACTTTTTCTTCTTTTATGGAGACGAAATTACAACAATTAAACCACTCTGCATTTAAAGTTCTCTTTTTTAAAAATGATTAACATTTACGCCTAAACTGATTAACATTCACTTAAAAAAATGAATGGATCTTCAGCAGTTTTAAACGGAAGGTGAACATACTGCCAGTTGAAATGCATCTTTTCCGAAGGGGATTGATTTGTGAATTTTAAGTTGATTTTGGGACAGAATTATATCCAACCCGCCGAGTGCGCAAAACCTTTTAAAATTTTGGTGATGTTCCTTATCGGTAAGCGATTCAGCAAAACGGCTGCCGTAACCAGCAATGTTTTTGGGAAGCGGGACAGCATAATCAACCAGAATTATTCTTTTGGCAACCCTTTTCATCTCGGCGAGAATTTTTGGATACAATTCCGGATAAAACTGGTGCAATGCCAGCGACATGGTAGCTGCATCAAATTCATTACTTGCAAACCGGGAAAGATTTGTTGCATCGCAAACAACAAATTCAACATGGTCAACTCCTTTTTTTGTATTGGTTTTGATGGCCCTGGAAATCATGGATTCAGAAAGATCGATGCCCACCGCCCTGGCAGTTTTTTCCGCATAATGAAATACCTGGGCACCGGTGCCGCACGCCACATCAATAACTTTTTCCCCTTCCTGAATTTGTTTTGTTACCTGTTTTCGCATCGAAACTAAAAACGGGTCAACGAATGTTCCGTAAAACCAACCTGATTCTTCCATAATTACAAAGATTTAAAAAATTTCCAGATTTCATTGCAGCCGTTAAAATCATGGCAGGATTATTATGTTCCAGCCAAACCGTTTCTGTATGATGTTGGGCAAAGCTTTTTAAACCTGCAAGGAGGAATAAAATGAAAATGCTACATTTGTGCGGCATAGAAATCACTTTTCAGTAAATGAAGTGAAACAATCATTTGTTAAAACCGGAAACGCTCGTTTTTGTTGCATAGGTAAAAAATAAATTCAATTAAAATGAAGAATACACACCAATTGTTGATTATCCTGTTTGTTATTATTACGGCATTTAAAACCGATAAGCCGGCTTATGTCCTGTTTTCGAAAGAAGGAAAAGAGGTGAAGTATTCGAAAATGCTGAAGGAAGTAGCGGATGCGGATGTAATTTTGTTTGGGGAATCACATGATAATCCGATTGCACATTGGCTGGAACTGGAACTGACCAAAGATTTGTATGTGTTGAAAAATGATAACCTTGTGCTGGGTGCCGAAATGTTTGAAACCGACAATCAGATCATTTTAAATGAATACCTTGACAGTCTGATTTCACAAAGCTATTTTGAATCGGAGGCCCGAATCTGGCCCAATTACCAAACCGATTACAAACCACTGGTGGAATTTGCCAAAAACCACAATCTGAAATTTATAGCAACAAATATTCCGCGTCGTTACGCAGCGGTTGTTAATTCAAAAGGTTTTGAAGGGCTGGAAGAACTTTCCGGTGAAGCCAAGGAATTTCTCCCACCGTTACCGGTCCCCTACGATCCGGATTTGAAGAGTTATAAAAACCTGCTGGAGATGGGAGGCATGAGTGCACACATGGGTGAAAATTTTCCCAAAGCCCAGGCCATTAAAGATGCCACAATGGCCCACTTTATTCTTGCAAACTTATCGGCCGGAAAAACATTCCTGCATTTTAACGGCTCTTATCATTCCGATAATTTTGAAAGCATCAGCTGGTACCTGAAACAGGAAAAGCCGGATTTGAAAATTGTAACCATCACTACAGTTTCACAGAAAGATATTTCTGATTTAACGGAAGAAAACAGAGGGATTGCTGATTTTATTATCTCTGTGGACGACGATATGACAAAAACAAGGTGAAGCTTTTACTTCCTGTAAAAGCCCATTTCATCGAGATATTCCCAGGTTTTTAAAGGCAAGAAATGACGCACATCTTTATCGTTTTTCAGGGCCTGCCGAATGAAAGTGGATGAAATTTCCATGAGCGGTGCGTCCGTTATGGTAATATTTTTATGCTGTTTTATTTGCGATGCATCAAAGTTGGGCCGCGGGTAAACCAGAATGCCGTAATTTTCCAGAATGGTTTCATAATTTTTCCATTTATGAAAATTCTGTAAATTGTCTGATCCCATTAAAATCCGGAACCTGTAATTGGGGTACTGATCTTTTAAATAGGCAAGTGTATCTGAAGTGTAGCTCGGTTTGGGCATTTTAAATTCCACATTGGAAACCCGCATTCGGTCGTCGTTCTCCACTGCGCGATGCACCATTTCCAAACGCTGATAGTCGTCGAGCAGGTTGTTCTTTTTTTTCAGGGGGTTTTGCGGAGAAACCACAAACCAGAGCTGGTCGATATCCGTATATTCCACCATGTAATTTGCAATGGCCAAATGCCCGATGTGCACCGGATTGAAGGTTCCGAAATACAACCCGATCTTAAAATGAAGGTCAGATTTTGGGGCTAGAATGTCCATTACCAGATTGTTCATCTTAACTTATTTTTCAAGGAATTCCAATACTACCTGTTCTGCTTTTTTTAGTGTGTTGTCCAGGTTTTCATTAATTAAAATGACATCGAACTGAGGGGCAAAACTCAATTCATGTTCTGCTTTTGCAATCCGCATCCGGATTATTTCTTCCGTTTCGGTGGAGCGGTTACGAAGGCGCTTATTCAACTCCTCTACCGAGGGTGGCTTCACAAAAACAGCCAGTGCTTCGTCACCGAAAAATTTTTTAATGTTCAAACCGCCCACTACATCCACATCAAAAATTACATTCTTGCCCAGTTTTCTGATGCGTTCCACTTCACTCTTCAGAGTTCCGTAATATATGCCGTTATAAACTTCTTCCCACTCAAGAAATTCATCGTTTTTAATTTTTTGCTGAAAATCATTCTGCGGCAGAAAGTAGTAATCCTTTGCATGAATTTCACCTTTTCGCGGTTCGCGGCTGGTGGCCGAAATCGAGAATTCAAGATTAAAACCCTGTTGCAACAGGTGCTTTACGATGGTGGTTTTTCCCGAACCGGAGGGTGCTGAAAAAATTACAAGTTTGCCTTTCATTTTCAAACGTGTTTTTTGATTTCATCAATAAATTTCCTCACTTTAACAATCAAAGGCAAAACCTCTTTTTCGGTGAAATCAAACATGTCGCCGTAATCTCCTTTTTGCCGGTAATCAGATAGGCGGGAATATAATAATCCATATTCCGTATTAATTTTTTTTGTTTTTATAAAATGAAGTCCGAATTGGTTTAAAGCTCCCCGGTGAGTGCTGGCATTTATATTGTTTTTCAATAAAAGAGCTGTGACAACATAAAAGCATGAATAATATAACCTGTTGATAATAGTGTTCCAACTTTCTTTTGGGATCAGAAAGAGAGCTTCATCATAAGCTTCTTCAGCCTTTTTTATCCTGTAATTGATATAATCTTCTTTATTTTCCACTAAAGTTTTATTCCCTCATTTACAATATTTTCATATAAAGGTGATAACGCCAATTTTTCTTTCCAGAATTTTTTGGGGTAAATAAAAAGCGAAATAATATTATTTGAATCTAATGAAAGGTTATATAAATCAGTACGAAATTTATCATCCAGTTCGTTTGTCACTTTAGTTTCATCAACCAAAATCAAAACATCCCAATCCGAATCTGAATTTGCATCTCCCCTGGCTCTCGATCCAAAAAGATAAGCTTCAGCGTTCGAATCCTTCGAATGAATTATTGCTGCAATTTTATTCCGAACCGATTTTTCCTTTGTCATTATATTACAACACATTTAAAAGTTGTTCCTTCACGCGTTCCAAATGATCTTTCATCTGAACAACAATCCGCTGGATATTCTGATCGTTGGCTTTTGAGCCGATTGTATTGATTTCGCGGCCCAACTCCTGGGAAATAAATCCCAGTTTTTTTCCGCTGCTTTCCGGTTCTTCCATGGTTTCGGTAAAATAACTGCAGTGGTTCGCCAGCCGTACTTTTTCTTCATTAATATCCAGCCGCTCAAGGTAGAATATCAATTCCTGTTCAAAGCGGTTTTCATCAACATTACCATTTAGCTGCAAAGCTGCCAGATTATCGGTGAGCCGGGTTTTCAAATTTTCAATCCGCTGTTCTTCAAATGGTGCGATTTGACCGAGTAGCTGACTGATGTTTTCAACATTTTGCGAAATATCCGTTTTCATGGCTTCACCTTCCTGCAGTCTGAACTTTTCGATATCGGTAAGCGCTTTTTTAATGTTCTCCAGAATAATTCCCCACTCTTCCTCGTCAAGGGTTTCATATTCAGTTTTTACTACATCGGGCAATCGCATTGCCGCCTGCAATGTTGAATGGTCTGTTGTCAGGTTTAAATCGCTGCTGATTTTATTCAGGTGCTGAAAATAGCTTTTTAATATAGGTTCGTTGATTCTTGAATTGGATTCATCGCCCAGATTTTCAACGTAAATATTAAAATCGATTTTTCCCCTGACCAGTCTTTCGGTCAGCAACCGTCTGATTTGAATGTCTTTTTCGCGGTAGAGTGCCGGAATTCTTGTATTGATGTCGGTTTGCTTGCTGTTAAGCGATTTAATTTCGATAGTAATTTTTTTGTTGTTTACCTCGAATCCGGATTTTCCAAATCCGGTCATTGATTTTATCATACTGAAATTTTTGTACTAATTTAGAAAATTTTTATGTGATTACTCCTGAGCCAATTAATTCTTCGCCATTGTACCACGCTGCAAACTGGCCGGAAGTAATTCCCCGCTGTTCGTTTTCGAAAAGAAAATAAGCTCCTTCTTCTTTTAAATGGATGGTTCCTTTTTCCAGTGGCTGCCGGTATCGGATGCGGATATCAAATTCCCTGCTTTCCCCGGGCATCATCTTTTTATCCCGCCGAATCCAGTGCATGTCGCCTGCTGCCACAAATAATCCGGGTCGATACAATCCGGGATGGTTTTGTCCTTCGCCAACATAAACAATATTTCGCTGCACATCGGTGCCGATTACAAACAGCGGTTCTTTGTGGCCGCCCATATTCAATCCTTTCCGCTGGCCAATGGTATAAAAATGAGCGCCCTGGTGTTCACCAATTATCTTGCCGTTCCAGGGTTTGTACGGATACTGAAAGCATAGCTTGCGATAGTTTTCTTTTGAAACTTCCACCTTTTTTTTCTTTTCCATGAAGGCGGCCGGAACTTCAATAATATTACCGGTTTTAGGTTCCAGTTTCTGTTGTAAAAAAGTGGGTAAATCCACTTTCCCGACAAAGCAAATGCCTTGTGAATCCTTACGTTCGGCAGTTGGCAAATTTTGTTCCCTGGCAATTTTCCGTACTTCGGGTTTTAGCAAATCGCCCACCGGAAACATCGCTTTTGAAAGCTGCTCCTGGTTGAGCTGGCACAAAAAATAACTCTGATCCTTATTCTGGTCTTTTCCTGCCATTAACTGATGAATGGTTTTGCCATCAATAACCATTTCACTTTTCCGGCAGTAATGACCGGTTGCCACAAAATCGGCATCAAATTTCATGGCTTCATCCATGAAGGTGTCAAATTTGATCTCGCGGTTGCAAAGTACATCCGGGTTGGGAGTGCGGCCTGCCTGGTATTCGGTAAACATATAATCAACCACCCTTTTTTTGTAATCTTTACTGAGATCGACAATATGAAACGGGATATTTAGTTTTTTGGCTACCATTTCGGCAATCAGTGCATCTTCCTCCCAGGTGCAGGCACTGGTAATATTTCCTACCCGCTCATGCCAGTTCACCATAAAAAGCGCCACCAAATCATGTCCCTGCTGCTTAAGCAAATATGCAGCAACACTTGAATCAACTCCACCTGAAAGTCCAACAACTACGCGTTTCATAGAGTGCAAAATTATAAAATAAAAATGAAAGGGCTGGTTTTCGCTTTTATATGAAATCGGGATAACTGACTTTGGGAAATTTGATTAATTATTTTTTTTGGGTTTCCTGAAAACTGGTTTATTACCTGATTTCTTCCGGTTGGATTTTTTGTAATCCTTTTTTCTGAAATCCCTTCGCGTACCGGATTTTTTCCAGATCGGACTTTCCCCTAACCCTTCGGGCATCGGAAGTTTGATTATTTCTTTTTCTATTAATTGTTCAATCCGGTGAAAATTGAACATGTCTTTTTCGCTTATCAGTGTCAGCGCCACTCCGGTTGCATCGGCGCGGGCGGTTCTTCCTACCCGGTGTACATAATCTTCGGCATCCTGCGGCACATCATAATTTATGATGAGATTAATTTCCTTGATGTCGATACCGCGGCTTAAAACATCGGTGGCAACCAGTATTCGTGTCCGTTTGGCCCGAAAACCCTGCAGCACTTTTTCCCTTTCTGACTGTTCCAGATCGGAAGAAATGGGCTCTGCTTCTATTTTGTTCTTTTTAAGTGATCGGGCAAGCTCAGTAACCTTCTTTTTAGTGGCGCAAAAAATGAGGATACTGTTGTAATCCGGTTTATCGGAAATGAGATGGACAATCAAATCGGTTTTTTGTTTGTCGTAACAAAGATAAGCTGCCTGCAATACCCCTTCTGCAGGCTTCGACATTGCAATGTTTATTTCCTGCGGGGTGTTTAAAATTTTCGATGCCAGGGTTCGTATTTTTGGCGCCATTGTCGCACTGAACATCAGAGTTTGCCGTTGTTTTGGCAAATATGAAATTATTTTAATGATATCGTCGTAAAAACCGATATCCAGCATGCGGTCGGCTTCATCGAGTATAAGGTATTTTATGGAATCGAATTTCACGTATCCCAGGTTCAGGTGCGAAATCAGTTTGCCGGGAGTGGCGATAACAATATCGGCACCCTGTGTAAGAGCTCTTTTTTGCTGGCCCCAGTCGTCACCGTCGCCACCGCCATATATGGCAATGGAATGAATCCCGAGGTTGTAACTAATTCCCTGTACCTGCTGATCGATTTGCATGGCAAGTTCACGTGTCGGAACCAAAATGAGCGTAGTTGTTTCTCCTGCGGGGTGTTGCAGGATCATATCGAGTACCGGTATTACAAATGCTGCTGTTTTTCCGGTTCCTGTTTGTGCACAGGCAATTAAATCGTGGCCTTTTAAAATTTCAGGAATTGCCTGTTCCTGAATGGGGGTGGTTTTATTAAATCCCATGTACGTGATGGCATCAAGTATATCATCATGTATATCCAGTTCTGTAAACTTCATTAGTGGTATTGAATTTTAAATCTCAGGGTTGAAAGTGCCAACCCTTTTCTTTTCGGGTTCAAAGGTAAAAGAAAATAATCGATTTAATAGACTTTTACGCTCACCTGAAATAATTTCCCTGAATTAAACTTCTGCATTTAAAGCCCGGGACTCCAATTCAATAGTTATTTCGGAGATTTGACAAGATGAAAGATTAGTATTTACATTTTCTCAATCACCGATTTTACATTTCTTAATTCCTTGTATTTTTCCCAATCAAATTGTTTGATGAATGAAAGTCCTTTTTGTGCTCCAAGCAAGAAAAGTTTTTTCTTCTTTTCATCTGTCATTTTAAAATTAAGCCAGTTGAAATCTTTATCCGCATCGATAAAACAAATCAGTTTGTCAAAATCAGGGTTCTGAATGAGGAATTCATTGTCGGCGTCATGGCGCATGGTACTCACCATCGATCCGGTAAATCCTCCGAAATCGTCCACACGGGCACATTCCTGGCGGTAAGAACTCAATTTTACGCCAAATGTTGGTTTTCGCGGAATTCCACCTTTTGAGTGAAACACGTTTATCGGGAAATTTGAAATCATTCCACCATCAACAAATTTTACTTTTTCCGGAATCTTACCATGGAAATTTGCATATTTCATCCATTGTTCGTTGGCAGGTTCACCAGCCCCCGGAATGTTTTTAATCTCGAAAGGAATAAAAAAGAAAGGCACCGACATGGAAGCGCGCACCATTTTCGCCGGAGATTGTTTCCACATGGCATCGCCCCAATATAAAGTTGCCATTTTCGGGAACTGTACTTTCGTTTGCGTGGTTACATCGGCTGCAATGATGTATATGCGGGCGTAATCATCTGAAATTGGTTCTCCCGTGATGCGGTGTTTTAATCCTTGCGGGAAATATTTTTTTCCCCGTTTTTCAATTAAATCGCCAACCGTTTCTATTTTATTTGGCGAATCTTTCAGTACTTTTTCTATCCAACTCTCGAATTTATTTCCCGGGTTTAAGCCCAAATCGATAAAAAGTGCCTTTTTAAGTTTGCTGAAATTGCGGACAAGTTTCCATATCATTTGTCTGACAGGAGTCCCGTCAATCATTTTTTGCATAATTGATTTTAAAACCGGGTCGCCATCCACAAATTCAAACAAATCCTGTTTGGCAAGTACATCAAGAACGGTTTGCGACTTTGCTTTTTCAATGCTGTCGATTCCGGCCAGGATTAATGTGTTAATTGCACCTGCCGAAGTACCAGCCAAATGGAAAAAACGAATTCCGGCCGTTTCAAGTATATACGTATAACCTACCAGCGCGATTCCTAAAACTCCCCCGCCTTCCTGCACCAAATCAACATATTGGTATCCCTGATCATCAAGAACATCCGAAAATGTTTTTGATTTTAATCCTTCAGCTTCCTGCAGCATCTGCTGAAATTCAGGCTGATTTACAAAATCTTCATAAGTCATTTTGAAAAGTTTAATGGTTTATTCCTAATTCCCAGAACAAAAAGATACAAAATTCACATGAATAATAAATAAAAGAGACAGAACTATTTTATTATTTTAACTGATCAGGTTTATTTCAGTGTTGCAGTTGGTACATTTGTTTTGAAAACCGGGTTGTACAATTTCAGAATGGTGCCGGTTTCTGCGGATTAAAAGTTCGTCGCAGGAAGGACAAAAAGTTGAAGAGACATTTTCGACGCTTACATTTCCCAGGTACACAAACTGAAGTTTTTCCCTTGCAATTTCATAAAGTTTCAGCAGCTTTTTAATTGGGGTAGGAGGGAAATCCAATTTGTACTGCGGGAAATAGCGTGATAAATGCAGCGGCACATTTTCGCCCAGTTCGGCGGCAATCCAGCCGGCCATTTTTTCAAACTGCTTTTCATCATCGTTTAAATCAGGGATAACCAGGTTGGTAATTTCAAGATGTGCATCACTTTCTGCAATAATTTTCAGGGTTTCCAGTACGGGTTCTATTTTGCCTTTTGTTTGTTTTCGGTAAAAATCTTCAGAAAATGCTTTTAAATCGATATTGAATGCATCGAGAAACGGAAGTGCATTTATCAGGGGTTCCGGATTTACATATCCATTTGAAACCACCACATTTTTCAGGCCTTTTGAATGGGCCAATCTGGCGGTGTCGAGCATAAACTCATAAAATGTAATTGGTTCATTGTATGTGTAGGCAATCCCGATGTTATTCCATGTTTTTTCGGCTTCCTCAACAATTTGCTCCACGCTGATGTTGTGAAATCCTTTAAATTCAGAAGCATAACATTGCGAAATCCGGTGGTTTTGACAAAAGGTACATTGCAGGTTACAGCCCACTTCGCCAATCGAGAATATATTTTTCCCCGGATAAAAATGATACAGCGGCTTTTTTTCTATCGGATCGGTTCCCAGCGCTGCTACTTTGTTGTAAACGGCCGTAAGCAATTTGCCTTCAGCATTTCCGCGTACCTTGCATACGCCAGTTTGGCCTGGCTTCAGTTCGCAAAACCAAGGGCAAAGCAGGCATTTGACATTGTCGTTTCCGGTATTTTCGTAATAAAAGGCTTCCTGCATGACTTTAAGGTATTCAAGTTACAAAAGTGAGCGGTTTTACCCAATCTCTTTTTCCATACTCCTGCATTGCCGCGCTTCATTAAACAGCGATGAACGGACTAATATCTTCATCTAAAATGAATTAATCTTTTTGAACCTCTAAAAAAGCCTTCCCCAGAAAGTTGATAATATCACCGGCAACCAATGAATACGTGGATTTTTGTTTCACAGCTAAATCGGCTGCCAGACCATGCAGATAAACTCCTGTAATTGCTGCATTTTCGGGCGAGAACCCCTGAGCGAGCAACCCTAGCAAAAAGCCGGTTAATACATCGCCGCTTCCACCTGTGGCCATTCCCGGATTACCGGTTGAATTGAAATATAACCTGCCGTCCGGCATGGCAACCGAAGTAAAAGCGCCTTTTAACACTACTATTAAGTTGAATTCTTTTGCCAGTTCCTGCTGTTTTTTAATCCGCTCGTAAGAATCGGAAGTTTCGCCAACTAATCGTTTAAATTCTCCCGGGTGAGGTGTAAGTATCGTATTTTCAGGAAGCTTTTTAAACCAGTCTTTGTTTTCAGAAAGGATGTTTAATCCATCGGCATCAATTACCATTGGAACTTTTGTGTTTTCAATCAACTCACAAAATGCCTTTCGTGAATTGTGCTTTTTATCGGTGCCCGGGCCAATTCCAATAGCTGAAAAGGGTGATAAATCAGGAAATTCAGTAAATACCGAATCGTGCTGGTCAACGCTTGCCATAACTTCCGGGACTGCAGTTTGCATGATGGAATATCCCAACCGGGGAATATGGGTTGTAAGTAATCCAACGCCTGCTCTTAAACTTGCTTTTGACGAAAGTACAGCAGCTCCCATTTTGCCGAAACTGCCCGCAATTAAAAGCGCGTGTCCGAATGTTCCTTTATGTGAGAATTTAGATTTTTCGGGAAGCAACTTTTTAACCATTTCCTTATCGGTGAAATAATATTCCGATGGTGTTTTATCAATCCCTTCCGGGTGCAACCCAATTGGAAAAACTTTCCATTTCCCTGTGTATTTTTCATTTTCAGCAAACATAAAACTAAGCTTCGGGAACTGAAAAGTTAAAGTATGGTGTGCCTCCACAATATTTGCCGGAATGTTATTGGAATTGTCTTCACCCATTAAGCCACTGGGAATATCAATTGCTATTACAAGGTTATCCAGTGCATTTATTTTTTTTACAATTTCTGCCGGTAGATTTTTGAGAGGCCTGCTTAAACCCGAACCAAAGAGACCATCGATAAAAATGTCTGTTTTTTCTGTTTTCGGAAAATCTTCAGGTCTGGAAATATTTGCAAGTTTCACCCTTGCCTGCTTTTCCAACCTTTCCAGGTTTATTTTAGGTGAACCTTTCAATTCTTTTCCTAAATCAAGTAAATAAACTTCGCACAGATAATCAAAATCTGCCAGTTGCCTGGCAATGGCAAGTGCATCGCCTCCATTATTTCCGGGGCCGGCAAAAAAAATTATCTTTTGCTCATTGGAAATATGTTTAATCAGCCAATTCGTGATTTGCAATGCAGCACGCTCCATTAAGTCAATATCGGCTATGGGTTCATTTTCAATGGTAAATTGATCGATTTCGGCTATTTGTTTTGTGGTAAAAAGTTTCATAAATAACAGTTTATTGTAAAATTACAAAAATTGATGTCGTTACAGCACCTAATTTGTAGTGTTACAGAATGAAAACAACAGCCGTTTTTTTCTGTTTAAACTGGGAGACTGAATTTTATCAGGTTGTGGTACCTTAAAAAGATTTTTATATTTGCCCAATTCACAAAAATACGAAAAGGCAATAATTTTTTCAAAATCAATTTTTCATGGCAAAACATCAAAAGCACCCAAGAGGTTTAATGGTACTGTTTTTTACTGAAATGTGGGAAAGATTTGGGTTTTATCTTTTGATAGGCATTTTCTTTCTGTATATGACTGCAAGTAAGGACAATCAGTTTCCCGGAATGGGTTTTACTGCCCTGAAAGCTTCTGATATTTATGGCTCATATTTGGCATTGGTATATTTAACTCCATTTATTGGCGGATTGCTGGCAGATCGATATATTGGTTACCGCCTTTCAATTACCATTGGCGGATTGCTCTTTTCAGCCGGTTATTTCCTGCTGGCAATCAATAACGAAACAGCCTTTTTCCTGGCATTACTTCTTATAATCATGGGAAATGGTTTGTTTAAACCCAATATTTCGGCCCTTGTGGGGAAAATTTATGACTCGAATCCAAAGTACCGCGATATGAAGGACAGCGGGTACAATATTTTTTATATGGGAATAAATATTGGTGCCTTCATTTGCAATTTCATTGCAGCTTATCTGAGAATCAACTATGGCTGGGGCTGGGCTTTTGCTGCTGCCGGAGTCGGAATGTTAATAGGGGTAATCTGGTTTTGGACAGGACAAATGTTTACCGAAAACATTAAGAAAGTAGATAAGATATCACCGCCAACTAAGGATGACATGTCCATGGGTAAGATTTTTAAAACTTTGTTTTTACCGGCTACCGTTGCAGGTGTGGTGGGATGGCTTATTCCCGGTAATATTTTCAGCTCTGATTCCACGGATGCGTTTATCTTTTTTAGCCTTGTGGTGGTGATTTTCTATTATAACATTTACCGGACCGCAAAGAAAGATGAAAAGCAGCCGATTAAAGCTTTGCTGGCCGTCTTCGGTTCGGTTATTATTTTCTGGGCAATTTTTCATCAAAACGGTGCCGCATTAACAGTTTGGGCGCAGAAATATACCAACCGTGAAGTTCCGGAGGCAATTGAGAAACCAATAGAAAAGTTAAACCTGGACCAGACGGTAACAACTGAATTAAGAGCAGTACCAAAAACTGATTTGCACGGTGCACCGGTACTTAATGAAAACGGAGAACCAATAGTTGAAATGCAACCCAATCCATATTTCGAGAATATTCCTAAAGATGAATGGCCTGAATCCGGAAAAGCCAGCCTGATTTCCCCTGAAATTTTTCAATCCATTAACCCAGGATTCATCATTTTGTTTACACCCCTGGTGGTGGGCTTCTTCAATTACCTGGCCCGGAAACGAAAAAAAGGGCCGGTAACCACACCGGCAAAAATTGGATGGGGAATGGTCATTACAGCGCTGTCTGCGGTGGTAATGATATTAGCCGTAATTGCTTCAAACAACGGGGCACAAAAAGTTTCGCCTGGATGGCTTTTCGGAACTTATGCAGTCATTACCATTGGCGAATTGTGTTTAAGTCCGATGGGCCTGTCACTTGTTTCAAAGTTAAGTCCGCCGCGGATTACTGCCCTAATGATGGGTGGGTGGTTTTTATCTACTTCAATCGGGAATAAGCTTTCGGGAGTTCTTTCAGGAATGTGGGAAACTTACGAAAACAAAGCTTACTTTTTCACTACAAATGCACTGCTGGCAATGGTTTCGGTTATCCTAATTTTTTCGATGCTGCCCTGGCTGAATCGGGTGATGAAGCAACATGCCGAAGCTGAAAAGAAAGATGAACCCGTAAAAGAATAATTGAAAAGACTATGTTGTAGATTAATAAAAAGCATCTGTCCTTCCGGCAGATGCTTTTTAATTATTATTATGGCATCAAATTTTTGAGCTCGAAAAAATCATATACAAAATGCAGAACGGAGAATAGAATGAGAAGGAAAATTACAGCCAGAAATATCCACATGTATTTTCTGATTTGGCTGTTTTTATTTTCCAGCTCTTTTCTCTTGATTATCTTTTTAATTTTATCATTTACCTTATCAAGAGCAACTTCATCTTTAATAATATAATCAAACGCACCATATTTTATGCTGTTTACTGCAACCTCGGTACTTTCATTTCCGGTCAGAAAAATAAAATCAGATTTCGGGCTTATCTTTTTTACCTTCCTCAGCACATCAATTCCTGTCATATCCTGCATGTGGTAATCCTGTATAACGATATCGGGCAGCGCCTCTTTTTTTAACGACTGAATACATTCCTGTCCCGAATACCAGGATTTTACTTTTTCAAAACCGTTCTTTTTTAGGAATTCTGTTACAAGATGGTTGTAGATTTTGTTATCCTCAACAACATAAATCAAATAATTTTTCATAGTAAGGTTTCAAATGGTTACTTGAAATAATGCACAAGTTGTTTATATAATTTTAGATTGCCGGCTTCAAAAATATTAATTTCCTGCAAATGAATGGTATAAAATATTAGCTGATTTTGCAGAAGTTCACAAAATCAGCAAAATGGAAGTAAATTGTAAGGTTTAGCAATAAGAAACAGTTTGTAAATGTTCAGTAAACCGGAATGATGATGTATTTTTATGGTTTTATTGTAAATGAAAAACTAATCTTATGAACAAATTATTCTTAATTGGCTTTTTACTGATAATATCTGGCTCTTTTGTTTCAGCCCAAAATTATCCTGAAATGGATGAATGCACACGGATAAACATGTTAAAGCCACCAACCGGCAAAGTACGGATGGTGCTGGATACCGACACTTATAATGAAGTGGACGACCAGTTTGCGCTGGCGTATGCATATCTTTCAAAAGATAAAATTGATTTGCAGGCGGTTTATGCTGCGCCGTTTCACAACGACCGGTCGGAGAGTGCCGGCGACGGCATGGAGAAAAGTTACCAGGAAATTCTGCGGCTGCTGAAAATGCTTGGTAAATCACCTGAAGGTTTTGCTTTTCGTGGTTCAGGCAATTACCTGCAGGATATTTCGCAGCCCGTTCGCAGCGAGGCTGCACTTGATCTGATAAAAAAAGCCAAAGCCGGCAGTCCCGAAAATCCGCTGTATGTGGTAACTGTTGGCTGCATTACCAACATTGCATCTGCCATTTTAATGGAGCCCGAAATCATAAAAAATATCGTGGTGGTCTGGCTGGGTGGAAATGATTTAAACTGGCCGCACCAGCGGGAATTTAACCTTATTCAGGATGTGAAAGCTGCACAGGTAGTGTTTAATTCGGGAGTTCCGTTTGTGGTGATGCCGACCAATCCGGTGATTTCCCATTTTCATACCACCATTCCGGAATTGAAATACTACCTCGAAGGCAAAAATGAACTGTCTGATTATTTGTATAACATTGTGGTGGAATACAGCGGCGGCCGTCCTGCTTGGTCTAAAGTAATCTGGGATGTAACAGGAGTGGCGTGGCTGGTTAATCCGTCCTGGTTGCCAACTGATTTGGTTCACAGCCCCATTTTAACCGACCAGGTGACGTTTAGCATTGACCGTTCGCGGCATTTTATACGTATGGCCAACTGGCTAAACCGCGATGCCATTTTCAGGGATTTGTTTGAAAAGCTGGCCGGTTTTAATTCAGAAAAATAATCCTTGCTTTTTCGGGTAAAGCACGGTAAATGGCTTTTGCTTCTTTATCGTTCAGCCATAAATAAAGTGTTGGGGAATTTGGGGTTTCCGGGTGCTGCAGCCAATCTGCCAGGTTTGTTTTAATTACATCTTTTTGAACGGAAACAGCAGGAATGGAATCGGGGTTTAATGTAACTCCATTTACCACCACTTTTATGTTGTTGCTGAAATAAAATTCCCTATACAAACACAGGTCTGCAATTTCTTTTGTATTGACATTGTCAGAATTTATAGCGATGGTGGAAGCCTGCATGGCTAATGAATTCATTTTATTTATTGCTGATTGAACAAAAATCCTCGCAGTTTTTTATTTAATTGGTTAGCTTCTTTATTTTCAGGATAACAGGTAATAACTATAAACCAGCAATAACAAGAAATGAAATTCGAATATTCAAGAAGAAATTTTATTAAAACATTGATGGCCGGTGTTTTAATGGGGCCTGCAGTTTTAAAATCACAGGAAAATAATGGAAACGGAATTCCTACGCGTTTTCTTGGGAATACCGGAGAGCGGGTTTCGATTGTTGGTTTTGGTGGCTGGGATTTAGGTTATATTGATGAAAAACTTGCCATTCGGATGGTACATGAAGGTGTGGATGAAGGCATCACTTTTTTTGACAATGCATGGGAATACAACAACGGCAATTCGGAGGTGGTGGTTGGAAAAGCACTAAAACAGGCAAATCTCCGAAATAAAATATTCTTAATGACCAAGGTTTGTGCCCGCGATTACAAAGGTGCCAAACGGCACCTCGAAGACGCACTGCGCCGGTTGCAAACCGATCATATCGATTTGGTTCAGTTTCATTCCATTCAGTATGAAGGAGATAAGGAACGAATTTTCGATCCGGATAATGGAGCATTAAAAGCAATTAAAGAGGCTCAAAAAGAAGGGAAATTAAAATATATTGGTTTCTCGGGGCACCGTGATCCGGAAATTCATCTTAGTATGATTAATATGCCTTTTAAGTGGAATTCTGTGCAAATGCCGCTGAATATTATGGATGCTCATTACAACAGTTTCCAGAAAAAAGTACTGCCGGTTGTAAACGATAAAAATATTGCTGCACTTGGAATGAAATCACTGGTGGGTGGGTTTGACCGAATATCCTCCAAAATAAATGTAAATGCAGAATTGTGCCGCCACTATTCACTTTCCTTGCCGGTGAGTACGTTAATTTGCGGCATGCAAAATATGGATGAAATGCGGTTGATGATTAACATGGCCCGCGATTTTAAACCGCTTACCGAAGAAAAAATCAATGAACTGCTTGACCTGTCGCTGGCAGCATCAAAATCCGGCGAAGTTGAGGCGTATAAAGATCCAAGCCGTGGTTATGGTTGTTCTTATCATGCAGCCGTTTTGCGTGACTAGATAAAATTTGGATGGGATTCTGTCAATAAATTGAATCGCACCAGTTACCCTGCCGGTTTTAAGTTTACGTAGGGGAATTTTTCAAGTATTTTTAAATCATTTCTTCTATAATCACTATCTCGTTTGGCGGCAAATCAATTATTTTATGCTGAATGGATAGTTTGGCTGAATGAAATAATTGTGTTGCATTTTCACCGGGATTCAAATCTTCAATCCTTACTTTTTTGGAGGAGGATGTGAAATTGGTCAGCACTTTTTTAAAAACAGTTTTGCCGGAATCCGTTTTCGCTTTTAGCACTATTCCATCCACCTCAAGTGGTGAGCTGCTTTCAGAAAACATCACCTCATCAAAACCGTCAAATTCTTTTAGCAATTCAAAAACCGGAAATACATCCTCTTTTTGGGCTGAAAATTTTTCAGGAACGGAAGGCTCAAAATCGCCCTGGATAAAACCACGCCAATCCACATTTTCAAAACAGGTAATCAGGTCTGCTCCCGACTGCGTTAGAAATTTCAGGCTGCCCAGCAACCATTGTGCAGCAAAAACCGTATTCTGGCGGGTATCCACCTGCGACGGTAATTCGCCTGCTTTTGGTTTCGGAGCATTGGAAGTGGCCACCACATTCAGCCGTTGTTTCAGCGTTACCGGCGAAATAAAAACAGGTTTTCCGGGAAACAGCTTTTTTGCAGATTCCACCACATGTTTTTGACCTTCCAGGTTTTCAACCAGCGACAAATTATCGAAGGCATGAACCTGCGGGCAAATTGTAAAACCAATAAACTCAGTTTTCTGAGTTTGCGGACGGTTTCTGTTCAGTTCTGCAAAATAAGCATTAACACCTGTGCCAATTTTTACATTCGGAAAAAGCAATTTTAATTCCGGATAAACAACATCAAAAATTTCATCGTCCGGCAAATGATTATTATGAACAATTAAGATGTATTTAATGAAGATTGGAATATTCCGGACAGCTTTTTTAAATTGATTCAGTTCATTTTTAAAATCTGCTGAAAAAGAGAGCACCAGAAAAAGTGGAACACTTAACCGGTTCGATTCCGCAGTTGATTTTGCCAGTTCAAATTGCCAGTTATTTTCAACTAAATGAATTTCAGCCCGGAGATGATCAAAAGCAAACCGGTTCAGAATTTCAGCCTCAGTTTTGGAAAGTGGCACTCTTCTGCTGGTTTCGCTTACACCGATTTTCGGGAATTTATATTTTTCTGAATAATTGATGTGGAAAAAAACACTATTTTTTTTATCTGCGGCAATTGCTTCTGTTTCTATTTCCAGTTCAATTTTTTGATGTACTTTTTCGCCCTTTTTTATTTCATAGGGAAACGGCAAATCCAGCGGCCGGCAATATGTTTTATAGGAAGCATCTGTCCAGTTGCGCTGATCTTCCATTTCAAAAATATCGCCTGAAAAATTAACCTTTGCCTGTAAATTTTCTGCCGGTTTCCATACCAAACCGGCAATGTTTTTCATCGGTTGGTGCGGCGAAATTTGTTCAGGGAAAACCGAATTTTCTGAAGTTCCGTTGGGATGAAATACAAGACACGTATTTCCTGCACATTCTTTTATGGGATGCAGCACGCAAATTCCGGTACGGTTGGTTTTAAATGTCGATTTTGCTTCGCCAGCCATTTCAAATACAAGCCGGTTTCCGGAGCCTGTAATTACATATTCTGCCTCAAAATGAATAGAATTGTGTTTATACCGAACAATGGTTTTTAACTGAAATCCCGATTCATCCATTTGGATATCTTCATGCAAAATTTCCGGAATCAGCGTGCCCCAGTTCCAGTCGCGCACTGCGGAATAAATCATTCGAAGGATTTCTGTATTTCCTGATTTGATTTGCCGGACCGAACCATGTTCATAAAGAACGCTATAAAACCGGGTTTTTAGTTGTTGCATTTTTTCAGTTTTCGATGTTTAAAAGTAGTAAATGAAACCGGTATTCGCATTTGAAAAATATGATTTCACAAAACCGAAGCAGAAATGTCAATTTTATTAATCGGATTTCTTTCGGAAAATGATTGGGAGATTTAAATAAAAACTTAAGTTTGGAGTTCAAATTAATCAAAATAACAAAATCAATTTACAAATGAGTTTCGATGGTCGGGACGAATTTTGAAATAAAAACCTGTTAAAATGAAATTTCTTTCTGTGTTTCTTTTATTCATGATTGCTGCCGGTGGTTCTGTACTTTCTGCCCAGGAGAATGTTCATGTATGGGAGAAAAAGCAACTTTCTTTTCAGGCTGAAAACACCTATCAAAATGCTTATACCGATGTTACAGTTTGGGTGGATCTGACTGGTCCCGGTTTTAACAAACGCATTTATGGATTTTGGGATGGCGGTCAGACCTTCAATATACGGTTGGTAGCTACAAATCCGGGAGTCTGGACATGGAAAAGCGGCTCTGAACCCGCCGATCCGGGATTATCGGGTAAAACCGGTTCTTTTACCGCAACGGAATGGACAGAAGCAGAAATGAAAGAAAATCCGGTGCGTCACGGTTTTTTGCGTGCAACACCCAATAATCATGCGCTTCAATATGCCGACGGTACCCCTTATTTTGCAATCGGCGATACCTGGTACGCGGCCGGCACCAATCGTTTCAAATGGTATGATGATAATAAGGAGCGCCCCATCGGACCGGATGCCGGGTTTAAAGACTACGTCCGGTTCCGGAAAGAACAAGGGTATAACTGGGTGAATATTATTGCTGCATTTCCAAACTGGATGACCGATGACAAATCCTGGCATTTAACCATGGATGATTCAGCCAAAACAACCATTCGTTCGGCGTGGCTCGAATTTGGCACAGGCAGTGCAAAAAATATGGACAACGAAGGCGGCCGTCCTTTCTTTTTCCCGGGAAAAGTACCGGGTTTTGAAAAACAGTTTCCGGATATGGACCGCATTAATCCGGAGTATTTTAAATACCTCGACCGGAAGATTGACTACCTCAATGCCAACGGTTTTGTGCCTTTTATAGAAGCCTCGCGGCGCGATGCCAGCCTGCCCTGGTATAAATATTACGGATGGCCCGATTCTTACGTTCGCTACATGCAGTATATTTTTGCGCGCTACCAGGCAAACAATGTGGTTTTGAGCCCTGTGCATCTCGATATTATTTCGCAGACGGTAAGTCCGGATGATTATATTGAAGCCATAGAAAAACGAAAGGAAAAATATGGTCCGCTGCCTTTCGGGACTTTGCTCTCTTCCAATTCCAATCCATCCACCCTCGAAAACTGGGGCGAGAATTCATGGGTAACGCTGCACCAGGTTGGCAATATGCGCGAGCACAACAACTACTGGTACCTCACCGAAATTTTTTACAGCGAAAATCCAAAACCGGCGCTTAATGGTGAGCCTTATTACGCAGGATACAAAGATGCCCGTTCGGTGGATTATGCCTACGGTGCAGAAGGAGGCACCGAACTGGATAATGCATATGTACGTTCTTCCATGTATGGTTGTTTTCTCTCAGGCGGACTGGCTGGTCATGTTTACGGTGCAGAAGGCATTTGGGGCGCCGATATCGAACCGTCTGCCCCGACTCATATGTGGGACGCTTTTCAATGGGGCTCAGGCGCACAAATGCAATTCCTGAAGACCTTTGCTTTTTCAATCGGCGAACGCTATCAGGAGCTGCAGCCGCTGGCTGATTTGGTTTCGCCAAATAAAACGCACCAGATACTTAGTTACGAAGGCTGGGCATACTGCGCCCGCACTTCCGACAAAGAAATATTTCTGGCTTATTTTGAAAGGGGCTGCCCAAAATCGCAAATCCGGGGTGCAAAATTAAACAGTGTATACAGCGCCCGGTGGTTCAATCCTCGAAACGGCAACTGGAGCAGCGTGGGCAATGGAAAAGTTGTGGCCAATAAAATAGGAACTATCTATTTACCCGAACTTCCGGATGGTGAAGACTGGGGATTGAAACTGATTTATGAAGGACCTGAGAAGTAAGAAATCAGAAATCTTTTAAGTGGATAATTCTTCCTGAATTTGCCGATTCGTAAGCTGCCCAAACTAATTTGACGGTTTCGAAATTATCGGCTGCAGTATTTTCTGCCTTACCTTTTCCGAGCATGTCACCGAGGATGTTTTTGTTAATGTCGACGATGCTGGGGGGTTCCGGTTTCAGGCGGTCGGTTTGCCACGGATAGCTGCGCATTTCAACCACTTCTTTATTCGTTTTGGTCCCAACCGTAGTAGATATTTCAAACTCTGCGTCGAGACGAATGCTGCCTTTGTCACCTTCAATCAATAGAGTGGTTTGCGGAAAAATCTCTTTTTCCAGTGGCGAACTGAATGAAATTTTCTGAATACAAACCACGCCGTTTTTCATTTTTAAAACAGAGGTGGTAACATCTTCGCCTTTGATATTTATATTTACCGTTTGTTTTTCGCAATAGATGGATTTTGCTTCGCCAAACAAAAACCGAAGCACATCGAACTGGTGTGAGCCCTGATCGGTAAGCGCAAATTCTTCCAGTTCGGCAAGAAAAGGCTGAGTTTCAAAAACAGGAAAAGCGGTAATAAAAGCAGTTTCGCAGCGAAATGGTTTTCCGATTACCCCGGAATCGAGAATTTCCTTCACCCGCCGGAACTGTGGCTGCCAGCGGTAATTCTCGTGAACATAAAAACGAACACCTGCATCTTTGGTAGCCTGCATCATTCGTTTTGCCGCTTGATATGATGGAGCCAACGGTTTCTGGCAAATCACATCTTTGCCATATTTTGCCCCGAGAAGTGTGAATTTTTCGTGCGTGTCCACATCGGTAATAATGTCGATAAAATCGAGCTTTTCATTTTTGAGCAATTCCTCCGCATCGTCATATACATGGGGAATTCCAAACCGTTTGGCCAAAACTTCTGCCTTTGACCTGGTGCGGTTATACAGTGCCACACATTCTGCACCTTCCAGTTCCTGCCAGGCTCCCAGTTGAAACTGGCTCCAGAACCCGCATCCGAATATTGCAAATTTTTTCATTTCAGGAGATTATTAGATTTTCCTCTTTAAACTTTGAACTTTAAACTTTGAACTGCTATGTGATATCATTCACTTGTTCCAGTACATTATCCGGTTCGAAGATCTGTTTCCAGTTGTCTTTAAACAAAATTTTGCGGCCACGTTCCAGCGCCTTATTTGCGGCATCCGAGAAAACAGCGTCCGGAATTTCCTGGAATATTACTGCAAGCTGAATATTCAGATGCCCGAGTAAAAATTCACGGGCAGCTTCGGCAGGAACTCCGCGTTTAACCACCTCGTCCATTCCTTCTTTTACAATGGCCAGGCAGGTTGCTGAAAGCGTTTCAACCAGCGCCGGTTCGAGCAGTGCCATCTGTTCAACTGTTATCCGGTACGATTTTTTCACCGGTGCATACATGGTTTTTGCCAGTTTTTCTCCTTTTTTATAATCCTGCTCCGGACCTTTCAGGAGCGTGCAAACAATTACCTGTTTTGCCAGTGTGCCGCCAAAAAAATCTTTTTGAGCTTCCGGTGTTGATTCCCAGTTAAATACAGAAGGGTGAGCCGGATGCGAAATGAAATAAGAAATATCATTGCGCTGATGTAATTTTCCGGCCATGGCCACTGCCGGATCGAGAAAAACAACCATCGAACCGGTTTTCATTTTGGGGACGATTTGTTCTGAAACTTTACCCAGTGCAACATCGGGGACCGCGAGGATTACAATCTCAGCGTCGGGAACTACATCGTCAGTAGAGATTTTTTCCACACCCAGTTCTGTTAAATTGTTTCTGCCCGTTTCACTAATTTCCACATAACTCATTTCGTATCCTGAATCCTTCAGGTTTCGCGTGAGACGGCAGCCCATTTTACCACCTGCTCCTATTAAAGCAATTTTCATGATGTACTGTTTTTATCTGTTATATGTAGTATTATTTTTTGTCCGCACCAGAGTTTGGGCAAGCAGGTTTCCCGCAATTAAAATGATAACGATGCTGTAAATAAATCTTTTCATTTTACTCCAATCTGTTTTTTAAATAATTGATGCTTTGTTTTGCCCAGCGGACTTCTTTTTCAATGGTTTTTTCGATGGTTTCTTCCGGCGGTGTCCACTGTTCCAAAATTGCTGACCCGCAACGCAACGGCACTTTTTGAACCAACTCTTTCAGCGGCAGCA
Source organism: uncultured Prolixibacteraceae bacterium (assembly GCA_963771595.1). Taxonomy (GTDB): domain Bacteria; phylum Bacteroidota; class Bacteroidia; order Bacteroidales; family Prolixibacteraceae; genus CAVYUC01. Next base: position 33,776 of record CAVYUC010000023.1, read on the forward strand.
TTCCTTCTCCCAACGGACAACCTTCAATTATAAATCCCATTTTATGAAATACACGTTTTACTGAAAATTCTTTTACGTGCAGATTGACAGTGAAAGGCGCCAGATTATTAATAACGGTTTCCAGTCCTTCGCCGGCGCCCATGGAATTTACAGAGTCGAGACAAATGGCAACAAAAGGACTTCCGGCATTTTCGACCATCGCAACAAAGTCGCTGCTTTTAAACCGGTCGTGGTTTTCAATGGCAAGAACCACGTTGTTCTTTTCAAGCGCTGGAACTGCTTTTTTAATAATCGAATGAATCTCATTCAATCCGGGCTCAAAACCAGGGCTGTCGATTACAAAACGCAAAACCGGCGAACGGAAGAACACGGACAGTGCGATATATTTTTCAAGGTTTTCAAAAGTCATTTTACGCGCGCCCACTTCAATTTGAACATTCAGGTCCTCCGCAAAATTTCTTATTTTCAGCAGTTCGGTTTGTTCAAATGAATCCAGCGGAAGGTTATCGGCGATTTGCACCACTTCCACTCCAAACCCGGCTGCATTCTCAATGAGTTGGTAAACGGTCATCGGGTGTTTGGGCTCTTTTCCCGGAACACCAATCGCCCATGTAAATGTATATGAACTTATTCCTGCTTTCACTTTAACGCTTCACCAGGTTTTGGGAAATTCATTTCAGCATTATCGAGTACCAGTACCCAGTCGTTCCCGCGGCCGCCGGTTTCGGGTTTGAATTCTTTTACCTGGTTGGTGGCGATTTCTCCCAAATCCGCAGCTTCTCCGGTTTGGCAGTTGTACCACCAGGCTTTTGCGTTGGGCCAGCCGCAAAGGTTTAAATCAAGTTTCGCATCATACCCGGTTGGAATGTAAACCATCACATAATCTTTTCCGCGTGTGGCAACAATATAATCGGTTTCGGGAACATAATCATTTTTTACGATTTGCTGAAACGGAACCCGATCGGTAAACGGACGGCTTTCCATCAGTTTTCTTACGTGAATCATGTCCCATGCACCGGGTAAATCAAGATCGTTGTACCAGTAGTTTCTGGCGTAACCAACCGGTTCGCGGCCGGGTGCCAGCATTTGCCAGATGGCGTGGCAACCGTAGGTATGTCCGAAACCGCCGGTAAATAAATCCCAGTAGGCCGCCTGCCGGACATCGGCATCGTTAAACCAGCCTAAAATTTCGGGTTGCCAGTTGTGCGGATGGTCTTCGTAGCGCGGTTCGCCGTCGAATGTTGGTTTTACCGGTTTGAGGTTGTAATCAGGAATCATCAGTTTGATGTATGCAGCATACGAACGTTCACCATGTCCGGTTTGCATCATATTGAAATCGAGCCAGTCTTCGTTGTGGAACCAGCGCGATGAACTGTTTCCACCCATCGGATGAAAGGTCATCAAATGATTTTTATCCACTTTTTTGATGCCGCGTGCCAGTGCATTCCACACCGGAAAATTGCCGTCGCCACCCGGTCGGTCACCACCATTAATCCAGATAATGTTTTTGTAATCTTTGTAGCGGTTGCTAATAATTTCGCCATATTTCCCTGCATTTTCAGGATTGAATATCACCGGGCCAACTCCCCAGCGCTTGTCCACTTTATCGCCCCACGTTGGCAAAAGCCCGATAAACATTCCTTTTTCTTCTGCCTTTTTAATCACCCAGTCAACATGTTCGAAATAGGCTTCATTTATTTTTGTAGGATCGTTGTCGATAAGCGGTTTTTCGCCTTCTATATTTGGCGTGTTCAATCCATCTAGTTCTGCTAAAATAACCGCCTGAATTACGGTAAAACCTTTCTCGCGCCGGTTTTCCAGGTATTTCTCTGCATCCTCTTTCGACAACCGGTGAAATAGTTCCCAGGCGGTGTCGCCCAGATAAAAAAACGGCGTTCCATCGTCAAAAACCAGGAACCGGTGATTTTCGGAAACCTTCAACTTTCCGTGGGAAAAATCAACCGGTTTGCCTTCCCATTTTACTTCCTGCGCATGTAAACCTGAAATGGACAACAGCAAAACCATAGTTAGTAAATATTTCATTTTAAATAAATTAAGCATTAGAAATTGTAATTAATATCAAACCGATGATATACGCGATGAACATGATGGCCAGCAGCAGGTTTGTACCTTTGGGCGCACCGCTGAATTCCTTCCACACAAATAATCCCCAAAGAATAGCCACAACCGGGGCAGCATTGCTGAGGGCGTAAGCAATGGCCGGATTTGCAGCGCCAACCGCCATATAACTGAATATGGTTCCGAGCGCCCAGATTCCGCCGCCAAGCATGCCAAGCAAATGTGTTTTTGTAGTTCCGGCAGCATACATTTTCATTTTTACCGGCGGCCCTTCCACTGGTTTTCGCATGAAAAACGGATTGATAACAGCTGTGGAAATTACAATTCCAACAGCCATAAAAAATACACCCGAATAAGGAGTAAGTGTTCCTTTGCCGCTCTCTACAAAAGTGGGGTCGAGTGAATTTACCACCACCGGGTAAAAAAATGCAATAAAAGTTCCGGCCAGCACCGAAAGAATAATTCCTTTAAACGAAGTTTTTTCTTTTGTTTTGGTCAGGTTTTTATATGATTTCCCGCTCAAAATAATGGCAAATATTATAACTGCGATGCCAATCCACAATAAAACAGGGTAGTTACTCGGATTTCCGCCTTTCATTGAAATATTGATGTAGTTGAGTATAATTCCCAAAACCCAGGCAATGCCGCCGCCAATGGGAAAAGCAACCGACATTCCGGCAACCGCAATTGCTGCAACCATCAGCAGGTTTCCCATGTTCCAGAGCAGTCCGCCCAGCATGGCATACAACATACTTGAAATTTTGGCCTGACCTAAATCCTCAATGAACGTGCGGCCGGCACCGCCCAAACTGCCAACGGTAAAAGCGGCCACGGTTGCAAATATCATAATCCCGATTGCCAGATCCCAGTAAAACAACTCAAAACGCCAGCCTTTCTGAACCATTTTTTGAGTGTTTTGCCACGAACCCCAGCAAATCATTGCAAAAATGCAGAACAGGATGGCAAGCCAGTAACTTTGAATGATGATCATTATTTTGATTTAGTTTACTTATACATACTTATTCAGTCGAAATTAGGAAAATTGGTTACTTTTATGCTTTATCATTGAATATGTTGTAAAACATCTCTGAAATGAAAAATATTCATTTTAAGGTAGATAGCAGTCTTGAAATTCCGATATACAAGCAAATTATCAGCAGGCTCGAACAGGATATTGGCAGCGGAAAACTTCAGCCGGGCGATCAACTGCCGTCCATTAACAAAGTGGCCGGCGAATTGAAACTGGCTCCCGGAACAGTTATCAGAGCTTACAAAGAACTGCGCGAACTGGGAATGATTTCTTCCAAACAGGGCAAAGGATATTTTGTATCGGATGCCGGTATAATTTTGCATCACCGGATTTTTCTTCTTTTCGACCGGATTTCGGCATTCAAAGAGATTTTATACGAATCGTTCAGAAATGAGTTTGACGAAAAAACCGACATCCAGGTTTTTTTTCATCATTACGACATGAAGCGGTTTGATAAATTAATCCGCGAAAACCTTGGGAAATTCAGCCATTATGTTTTAATGCCCCATCTGATTGAAAACGTTCAGAAAAGTATCGATCGGCTGCCTGCGAAAAAAATCATTCTCATAGACAACCTGCCCGGCTATTTGAAAAAAACGAATGTAAAAGCAGTTTGCCAGGATTTTTACGGCGACATTTACCAGGCGCTGAAACAAAATATTGGTCGGATTAAGCAATATGAGGCCGTAAATCTGAGCTTGTCGCAAAGTCAGTTTCAATTTGTTCCAAAAGGCATTCAGAAAGGATTCGCCGCCTTTTGCAACGAGTATCAAATCAACCATAAAATTATTCAAAGCATTTCAAATGTGAGTCTGAAAGAAAATGAATTGTATATTATTTTCGATGACAGTGAACTTCTGAATACACTGAAACTCATTCAGAAAAAAGGATGGAAACTGAAAGAAAACATCGGTATTATTTCGTTTGATGAAACGCCAATGAAGGAATTGCTGGCGGGCGGAATTTCGGTGTTGAGTACCGATTTTGAACTTATGGGAAAAACTGCTGCCGACCTGGTAAAGGGGAAAACTACAGGACAGATTTCCAATCCGTTTCATTTAATTGACCGAATGTCATTTTAAAATTGATATTAATGTAATTATACCCGGATTTTTCTATTTTTGTTTGACCTAATTATTCTGATAAAACATGCATAAGCATATTTTTTGTGGATTTTTGCTACTTGTTTTCCTTCTGTTTGCGAGGATTTCGCAATCTGCCATTGCCTTTTATCATTATGGTACCGAAAAGGGACTCACAGAATCGATTATAACAAATATTAAACAGGATTCGGTTGGTTTTATCTGGCTTGCCGGCGAAAATACGCTTACCCGGTTCGACAGCCATGTGTTTAAAGTGTACAGAAATAAAGGTGTAAACGGAGAACGCCAGCCCTGGAACAAAATAAATACCATTTTTACCGATGCAAAAGGAACACTCTGGGTGGGTTCCGATTTGGGGTTTGCCAGTTATAATTTTCTAAAAGATGAATTTGTAACTCCGGTGCAGGGGTGGGATACCATTGCAGTAACAGATTTCACAGAAGATCGGTTTGGAAACTTATGGATTGGAACTGATCAGGGACTGGTAAAATATAATCGGGACACACAGGAAACAACCTGGTTTACAGCCAAAGATGTTATAGAAACTGAGGGAAATAATATTTTGCCCGCAGGATATATCAGTCATATTTGTCATGAACCCGATGGCAAAATATGGATATCTTTTTTCCAGAGCGGAATTTGCAGGTTCGATCCAAAAAACCGTGAAGTGGAATATTATGAGGAGCTGGCGGGAACTAAAATCAGCAATTTAAAAATTACCGATTTGGATTTCCGGGATGACAAATTGTATTACAGTACACTTTCCAGGGGATTATTCTGTTTTGAACCTGAAGCAGAAGAAAATACAAGTTACATTGATGGTTCATACTTAAAATCTGTTCATAATTTTCATCTGGCTAACGATTCAATTGCTTGGTTGTCAACCAATAATGGATTGGTGCAGTTAAACTACCTGAATAAGAAATACGAACGGTACACCAGTATTGCCATTGATCCGCTCAGTCTTGACCGGACCGCTGTGAATTATGTTTTTGTTGATGCGGAAGACAACCTTTGGGTATCATCGGGAGTCAGGGGGATAAGTTATGGTTTGAACAATCTTCCTTTTAATCATCTGATGTTTTCTGATAACTTGCCATATACTCTGACGGAAAAAGAAGTGACCGGTATTTCTTTCGACCGTTTGGGAAATTTGTGGCTTGGTTATGAATCGGGACTGATAGAAAAGCACAGTTATGATCCGCTGGCGAAAAGAAAATATCATCTTACCTGGGGCAACAAACTGTTTTCGGGATCCATATTCAGTATTTTCCAGGACTCAAAAGATCGGATTTGGGCAGGTGGCTGGGAAAGTGGTTTGAATAAATTAAACACGGCTGGAACTTCATTTGAGAAGGTGTCATTTCCGTCCGATTCGGTAAACCGTATGATGCGCAATGCTGATATCCGAGATATCATTGAAGGGCCGGATGGAAACCTTTGGATTTGCGTTCATGGGATAGGAGTTCTAAAATATAATCCGGATAGTCATTCAAGTAAATTCTTTTTAAGAAATGATGAAAAACCCGAAGACGGAATATCGAACGATTATACATATGATTTATGTGCCGATGATGACGGAAACATCTGGGTGTCCAGCAGTAACGGGCTTTCATCGATTAATACAAAAACCGAAAAAATAACCAGTTTTTATCATGAACCCAAAAATCCCAATTCGTTATCCGATAATTCTGTGCATACAGTTTTTTTTGATTATTCCGGCTTGGTTTGGGCAGGAACCGGAACCGGCTTGAATGTATATATTCCGAAATTGAAAAATTTCATTCCTCTAAAAACAGAAAATGATTATTCCTTTTTTAATGTTTCTTCCATAGAATCACCAGGGCCGGGAGAAATATGGGTCAGTACAAAAAACGGACTTTGCAGGGTTACTTATACGTTAAATGAAAACGGAGATAATCTGATTTATGATTTAACTTTTTATTATCGTTCAAATGGTTTGATATCATCGAGTTACTTTAGCCGAAGTTCCGGAATAGATGAAAATCGCACACTTTATTTTGGAGGAAACGAAGGGTTGGATTTGATTGTGCCTGCTGAAATCAGCAATATTAAAAACCTGCCACCAAAAGCATTAATTACAGAAACAACAGTTTATGGCAAAAAGATTTATCCGGTGAAAAATGATGAAAATCCGGGGATTCCTCTGCTGGAGCTGGATTACGATCAGCGAATGGTTTCATTCCGTTTTACCTCCATAAACTTTGCCAATCCCGAACAATTGAGGTTCCGGTACAAACTGGAAGGTTTTGACGACCAGTGGGTTTATCCGCAGAATGAACAGGTTGCAACTTACACCAATCTGAATTCCGGAGATTATCAGTTTGTGGTTCAAACCATAAGTAAAGATGGAAAATGGAGTTCAAGGCAGAGCAGCATTCAGCTCCTTATTAACCAGCCTTTTTGGGAAACATCAACTTTTGTAACTGTAGTCGTGCTGCTGTTTTTTCTTTTGTTTTTTATAATTGGCTGGGCAAATAATCAAAGAACAAAACGACGTCAGCGAAAACTCGAACAAATAATCCACGACCGCACAAACGAGCTGGTTGAAAGAAATAATGAACTCGATTTGGCCAACAACACCAAAAACAGGTTTTTTACCATTATTTCGCACGATTTAAAAAGCCCGTTATCCGGATTGCTTGGGGTTTTGGAGATATTATCGGAACCCGATGAAATTCCCTGCAACAAACGCGAAGATTTATTGAACGCGGCACATCATTCTGCAAAACAAACGTTTAACCTGCTCAATAACCTTTTGACCTGGGCAAGCAGCCAGATGAACAAAGTTAATTTTGAGCCTGTAACTTTTAATTTGAACGAATTGCTGGGGAAGAACATTCTCCTCAGTCAGGAACAGGCAAAACAGAAAAATATAGATGTTGCAGCGCTTTTCTCTGAAAACCTGTACGTTTTTGCCGATGAAAATATGATAGACACGGTTATCAGGAATATGTTGAACAATGCAATAAAATTTACTGCCAGCGGGGGCAGAATTGAAGTAAAAGCTGAAGCACATGAAACTTCGGCAGAAGTTCATTTTGCCGATTCCGGAGTGGGATTAAGCGCAGATCAGTTCAACCGGATTTTTGATGTGGGTGTCGCCAGCAGAAAAGGCACCACCGGAGAAACCGGAACAGGTCTGGGACTGCTGATAAGCAAGGAATTTATCAGCAAAAACAGCGGGAAAATATGGGCAACGGCAAATGTTCCAAAGGGAACTGTTTTTCATTTTTCCATTCCACTGGCCAACGCTCAAAAAAGGGGTTGAAATCATTCCGGATTTGTCCGGAAAGAGTGCCGCGGATTCCCAAAATATTATAAACTTACTTTCAAATCGTTTGTTTAACAGAATGAAACCCGAATAGAAACTGAAGGTTTCCGGGTGCAAATCAGTTCATGAAAGGATCCCGTTAATGTTAAAGGTAAAGGAATGGGAAAAATTAAACACATTGGCTTATGAACCTGACGGCAAATGTTATTGGTGCCACAGGATTGGTTGGAAAACAACTGGTTCGGCTGCTTTTAGAGAATGAGAATTTTGAAAGGGTGAAAATATATATCCGGCGGGAATCCGGAATGGCTCATCCCAAACTGGTTCAGCATATTGTTGATTTCGGTGATGAGGAAATGTGGAAAAATTATTTAAAGGGCGATGTTTTGTTTTCGGCTTTGGGGACGACCTTAAAACAGGCCGGCAGTAAAGAAAAACAATACGAAGTGGATTTTACGTTTAATCTGAATTTTGCGCAGAAAGCCAAACAAAACGGAATTGAAAATTATGTGTTGGTTTCATCGGTTGGCGCCAATCCTGAATCACATATTTTTTATTCCCGCATGAAAGGTGAATTGGACGAGGCGATAGTAAAAACAGGTTTCCGAAACACGGTTATTTTACGTCCGGCATCCTTAACCGGCGACCGCGATGAGAAACGGACGATGGAGGAAATTTCGGTTCCGGTATTGAAATTCATTACCCGGTTTGTGTTTAAAGATTACCGGCCAATTCATGGCAAAACAGTGGCACAGGCTATGATTAATGCTGTACAAAATCCAAATCCTGAAAAAATTATCTGGGAAGGAAGCGAAGTTTTTGAGTTGGCCAATCAACAGTGAAAACGTGGAATTTATTTGAAATGCAGAATTTTTTCAACCAAAACACCTTTTAAACGTTTCACTTCAAAAATTAAAACTAAAAACATGTACACAGGATTATTGCACACACACAATTTATTTCGCTGGCTTATATTAATTGTAGCAGTTTTGGCCATTGGTTTTGCATTCTCAGGATGGTTCAGGAAACGGAACTGGACAAAAGCTGATAACGTTTTAGGTTTACTGCTGACAATTCTTGTTGATATTCAGTTTGTGGTGGGAATAGTTCTTTACGCATTTGTAAGCCCCGTTACCAAAGCTGCATTTGCCGATTTTGGAGCTGCCATGAAAAATGAAATGATGCGTTTTTATGCGGTTGAACATATCATAATGATGGTAATTGCACTGATAATTATCCACATCGGAAGGTCAAAATCAAAGAAAAAGTTAATCGTTTTAAGAAAACACCGTTCCGCAGCAATATATTATACCCTTGGTTTAATTGTGATACTGGCCGCAATTCCCTGGGATCGGGCGTTGCTTTAAAGAAAAGGATTTATTACAGTTAAGTCGTTGATTTTCTGATTGTGTTGTAAATCTTCGGAATAAAGAATGGTGCAATTGGCTTCAAGGGCAACCGCAATTAGTAATGAATCATAAAACGAAAATTGCCACCTTCGATTTATATCCAATGCTGAAACTTTAGTTCCTTTGTTGGAAATATTTCGCAAATTGGATAAATTATTTTTTCAAGATGAAGTTGAATGTCTTCGGTTTTCAATGGAATACGAAATTTTTTGGTTACGACATTCAGAAACTCCTGAATAACCTGAAAACTAACACAACCTCTGCCGGAAAGTGCATTTTTAATTAATTTATCAGATGATATTGGTATCCAGGAAAAACTTATCTTTCATTCATTTCATCTCTTGTAAACTTTCTGCCAGCCCGGGCATAACTCAATGATTCCATCACTTTATCGTATTCTTCAACAGCTTTTTTACGATCAGCATATTGTTTAAGCCATCTTCGAAAGAGTGCATTTAATGTGGTTT
>CAVYUC010000024.1:0-117208 GCA_963771595.1 uncultured Prolixibacteraceae bacterium
CCTGATTGCCTTTCTATCATTTTTTTCAACCGGTACATCAATACGTTTTTCGGCAATCATCAGGTTATAAAGCTTATCAACATAATGGATTACCGTTCTATCATCAGTGAATGGCAACTCGAATAATGGGTTGTCGTAATTTTTAACTTTTGAGGTAAGTATTTTCTGGATAAGATTGAGTTGGTCGGTAGTCAATTCGTCCAGATAGCCTGCATTCAAAATAGTGCGGTGGCAAACCCTGTTATCGGAATTGCGGTAACTCTCCACTAAACGGTAGTAACCCCAATAAACCCCTGTGGCAGGATTGGTGCGCATTGATACCTTGAAATACATGGCCGCAATTTAATACGCAATATGCTGAAAACCAACACCCCCTTGTGGACTACAAATGAAATTAAAAAACCACAGGAAATGAATATCAGATAGTTATAAAATGATTGACCAAAAAAAGGCCGCATTTTGCCTAAAAAAACTTCATTTTAGGCTGTTTTTACCCTAATTTTATTGAATTGACTGCAAGTTGGGTTAAAATGTATTGACGTTTCCTCGCCGGCCCTGGGGTGGTGAATAGTAGTTCCAACTATCGTTATTAATCAAATCAAGTTCTTCAATTACAAAATCCGTTGCAGTTGAATTAAAAAATTCATTGATGAATCTTTCTTTTCTGTTCTGGTAATGCTTTTTGTAAACTTCTATTGGGCAATACTGCCAAAAAATAATTATCCTCAGCAGATCGGATCAATAAATCTTTAAAGGTTATTATAAATTGTTCTTCCAGAATGTCGAGCGAAATAAACTTATCGTAATCTTTCTCTACATTCTCCAAATACTCTCTGTGATCCCATATTTGTTCTGCAATGTTATTAAGTGCCTTGTGTAATTCTTTTGATTTAGAAATACTATTGCCTTCCATAAATAATGTCATAATTGATTTTTGGTTTTATTTTGCTTCACGCAATACAGACATTTGACTTTCTTTTTTTGCCATTTGTGCCTCTTGCTTCCAATATTCAGCTAGTTGAACAGCATAATCATTTTGATTTTTGCCAATGTATTCCAAAAACTGTTGTTCGGTAGAATGTCCGGTAATTGTTTTCAATAAGGCGGTTGGAATGTCTCCATAGAAATTTGTAGCAAAAGAACGGCGACAAATGTGTGTAGTAACAAGTTCGTGTTTAGCATAAATGCCACTTTTTTTCCGTGTCAATTTAGACTTTTCGTCTTTTACCATTTTGGCTCCGTTTATTGGAGTATCTATCTCTGCTATTTCACAAATATCCTTTATGTGCTTGTTGAACTTTTGGGAAGAGATTTGTTCAGGAAAATTACCGTCGTTTTGGTCTAGTGTCTCTTTCACTTTAGGGTGTAAAGGGATTGCAACTTTTTTGCCGGTCTTTTTCTGGGTTAGTTCCAGCAACTCTAATCCGTTTCTAACTTTAATATTGTCTTGCGTTAAAACAAGCAGATCGGAAACACGCTGCCCAATGTAACAACCGATAATTAGCCAATCTTTTGCATTTTTTAGTGCTTCACGTTTAAAGGAAGTAATTTCAATTTTTTCAAGTTCATCGAAGTTTAGGAAAATTTTTTGGCCTTTTTCACTAAACCCTTTTATTTGCTGCAATTGTTTATGTGCTTTAATACCGTTGTTTTGTGCATCAGTACAAACTGTTTTCAAGTATTTGAGATAACGCCCTGCTGAATTTTGGCTTAATTTGTCAACATCAAAGAAATACTTTGCAAGTTCATGGCTGAACGTTAATCCAACATCTTTGACATAGTATTGTTTCTTTTTGTATTTCTCAAATGCTTCAATTTTGGTTTTCAGGGTTGTGTACTTTTGAATGGTATTGTGAACAACGCCGGTTTTCCCGCCAGGAAACACCTTGTAAGGAAGCTTATCCATGTAAGTTTGGATATAAGTGGTTAATCGATCCGCATCGGTATTCTTTTTCTTATTAAGTATGGCATCGATTTGTTGTTGAAGCCAATCACCAGTTATTTCAGTTCCTTTCGATGTTGCAATATTTAACCGTTTTTCAACTTCGTTGGCCAAATAATTTAAATTGGTATTAAGATTTTTTAAATCCGCATCATTTTTTTTCGGTAATGAAGTTTTTTTGCTCCAATCGTCAGGATCAATGGAATATCCTGTCTTACGCCTGATGTTCGTTTCTCTGTCAACTGTTAATCGTAAATAGATGTTTGCAGGATTTCTTTTACTGCGAAGTTGAAATTTTATTGTTGCCATAATTAAAACATTTGAACGTTACAGATACAAAAATACAAAATTTGGCCAACCATTGGCCAACCAAATCAAAATATTATTCAACAACAAACAATATTATTCAATAATATTGTTTTATAAAGACCTTTATTAGAAGTTGTTTTGGCTGTAATATTCGAGTTTTTACAGGTGGTTCTAAAAGTGATAAAATTGATAGTTTCAGTTCCAGGTGGCACCACAAAAAGGGGAAAGTAAAACTTTCCTCTTTTATTATTAATGGCCTATTCGGTTTATATTATTTACAGTGCAACAGCGGACCGGTATTATGTTGGAGCAACGATAAATGCTGAAGAACGACTTCATCAGCATAATTCAGGATATTATACTGGTTCCAGTACAAAAATTGCAAAAGACTGGACATTGTTTCTGACAATAGAATGTGAAACCCGTGCTCAGGCTTTACAGCTGGAGCGTTTTATAAAAAGGATGAAAAGCCGTAGTTTTTATTTCAAGTTAAAAGATAATCCAGAACTGGTAAATGATTTATTAAAAAGATTTTCATTATAAGTACCTGTGTTCCTGGTTCCTCCGAGACTTCGGAGCCAGGTGGCACCACAAAAAGGGGAAAGTAAAACTTTCCTCTTTTATTATTAATGGCCTATTCGGTTTATATCATTTACAGTGCAACAGCGGACCGGTATTATGTTGGAGCAACGATAAATGCTGAAGAACGACTTCATCAGCATAATTCAGGATATTATACTGGTTCCAGTACAAAAATTGCAAAAGACTGGACATTGTTTCTGACAATAGAATGTGAAACCCGTGCTCAGGCTTTACAGCTGGAGCGTTTTATAAAAAGGATGAAAAGCCGTAGTTTTTATTTCAAGTTAAAAGATAATCCAGAACTGGTAAATGATTTATTAAAAAGATTTTCATTATAAGGACCTGTGTTCCTGGTTCCTCCGAGACTTCGGAGCCAGGTGGCACCACAAAAAGGGGAAAGTAAAACTTTCCTCTTTTATTATTAATGGCCTATTCGGTTTATATCATTTACAGTGCAACAGCGGACCGGTATTATGTTGGAGCAACGATAAATGCTGAAGAACGACTTCATCAGCATAATTCAGGATATTATACTGGTTCCAGTACAAAAATTGCAAAAGACTGGACATTGTTTCTGACAATAGAATGTGAAACCCGTGCTCAGGCTTTACAGCTGGAGCGTTTTATAAAAAGGATGAAAAGCCGTAGTTTTTATTTCAAGTTAAAAGATAATCCAGAACTGGTAAATGATTTATTAAAAAGATTTTCATTATAAGGACCTGTGTTCCTGGTTCCTCCGAGACTTCGGAGCCAGGTGGCACCACAAAAAAGGGGAAAGTAAAACTTTCCTCTTTTATTATTAATGGCCTATTCGGTTTATATCATTTACAGTGCAACAGCGGACCGGTATTATGTTGGAGCAACGATAAATGCTGAAGAACGACTTCATCAGCATAATTCAGGATATTATACTGGTTCCAGTACAAAAATTGCAAAAGACTGGACATTGTTTCTGACAATAGAATGTGAAACCCGTGCTCAGGCTTTACAGCTGGAGCGTTTTATAAAAAGGATGAAAAGCCGTAGTTTTTATTTCAAGTTAAAAGATAATCCAGAACTGGTAAATGATTTATTAAAAAGATTTTCATTATAAGGACCTGTGTTCCTGGTTCCTCCGAGACTTCGGAGCCAGGTGGCACCACAAAAAGGGGAAATCAACCATATTGATTGTCGCTTTTTATTTTTTGGAGTGAAGAAAAGAATTCAAGGGAATTCGGGTGAATTCTGAGATTTTTACAAACTATTGTTTCGAAGTATGTCCAGCATATTTTTCTTGCACTTTCTGCTTATCTTCATTGCTTAGATTTTTATAATAGTCTATAAATAGATTATCCACAGAAACAGTTACCATCAGATGAAATTTTTGAGGATTATCAACGAGTACTACATTATCGTAACCCAGTAAATTAAATTTATTCTTTACGAATAAGCCATATAAAATCCATTCGTTTCCTGCCTTAATCAAGGAGGTTAATTCTTTTTTATAGGAAACTGAATCATTTACATACAAAGAAACTTCATTAATTTCCTTAAATTCAGACATTAAAAAAACTGAATCATCCGCAACAGACATCGGTTCACCGCACTCTAGACTTAATTTAATCTGCTCCAAATTCTGTGGTAAATCGTTTACATATATCAAATCTCTTAAGTACCTATCAATAGACTCTACGATACGCATATTTTTAAGATGTTCTAAATCCTTATAAATTATACCAATGGAGAATTCATAATTTTCTCCAAATTGACCAAATCTATTTCCAAAACCACGAAAAACCATTGTCCCTCCATCAATTTTTTCCCCAATCTGGTATATGTTAGCAGTCAGAATTTCATTTATTACTTCTTGGTCTTTGTCTAATGATATATATTGCTCATATGTTTGCACATTCTTTTTTTCCTTATCCATATATAGTTTTAGCGTTTCTTTAGACTGAAGCGCAAGGTTATAATGCCTAGTACGCTCAAGGTCAACGCTGTCCCTATAGCGATTATTTTTTATTTCTAACTGTTTATTCTCCTGTCTATATTCTTCATTTTCCCCATTTAAAACCTTAATATTTTCACTTAACTGTTGTTCGTGTTTTTTCAATAACTCAATTGAGTCAGATAAATTTTGCTTTTCAAATTCGAATTTCTTAATGTCACTGTTTAGGCTATCCCTTTTATCCATTAATTTTTTATTATCATAATCAATTGTCAGGTTTTCTAATTCATTGGTTTTTCTTTCTAATTCAAGAATGCCGGAAGTAAATGCATAGACTATTGATGCTATTGCAAGAACGAATGTTAGAGTTGAAGAAATGGCAACAAGTATATCTATCCACGCTCTTTTATATTTTTTAATTTCATACTTAAGTTTTTGCTTTTCGAGTTCCTCTTTTGACATTTTATCTAATGACGTATTCATATAGAGATGGCTAGGATTAGGTCTAATTAATTAAAATACATGAGAAATATTTCAAAGCACCAATTTAACAAAAAAATCCCGATTAACATATGACACGATTTCTTTAAAGAATACTAGGTTTTTTATTGGCATGAAAATTTTTAATGATTATCCGTATTTGTACCTAAACTCATTTTTATAACTCACGCAAGCCACGAGCAATCTGTTAAATAAGGCTTCCCCGTAATATCGCCGGTTAAATTTATAGCAGAATTCATCGAGGTAGTTTTGCAGGAATTCGGGCTTGATGTCATGGAATGTGTTTATCAATTGCCTCTTGGCGTTGCTTATTGCTATATGTACCCATGGCAACACTTCACCCACTTTTTCTTTTGGTATGACTTGGGAATTGTGCCTGGGGATATACCGTTTCAAATTCACATAAGATGTCGAGTCGTCGGTATCAACTTCTTCTGCACCGGAAGCCATGTCTTTGACAATTTCATCAATTGTTTCGCTTTTGAGATCTTCGATGACCCTCATTTTCAAATAACCCACCCGGCGTGGTTTCTGGCCTTTCTTTGGCGATTCCACCATTGTGCTTTCTGCCATTACAAGCACTTTCGATTTTTTCTGGCTGCCCCTGCCACGTTTTAGTGGCAGATTTTTTCATCTTCCGGTACTTCCGTGGAAAAATACCCCTCGTCCAATTCGATCCTGCCCGCCAGGACATACTCCCCGTCCCGTTTCCCCATCGAGTTGCGGAGCTTGTGCACCATGTGCCAAATTGGGTGATAGCGCTTATGCCCAAGTTGCCGTTGTATTTCTTTTGCCGAAAAACTCTTTTTTGTAGAGGTTAGAAGGTGCATTGCTATGAACCAGTAACGGAATGGGAGTTTCGATTTATGCATGACCGTCCCACTCTTTAACGTAATCCTTGTTTTGCACTTCTTGCACTCGTACTGTTCTTTGTCTTTCTTCCAATAGTGGTCTTTGCCCTTGCACTTGGGGCAAACAACACCCACTTGGTCACGATATTCCTTGAACTTTTGCTTGCAGCTTGCTTCGTCTGGGAACTCTTCGATGAAATTAATTAACGACATGAAAATTGATTTTTCTCAAAGATAATCAAATTAGGTAAATATACGGGTATACATAAAATTTTATTATAAAAAACAGATCAAATCAAAAAAAATACAAAAAAAGACCGGATAAATCCGATCTTTCAATTCCAGTTAAAATTATAACTTATATTTAGTTATTTGATTTGTGCAACTTTTTTAACCTTTTCTTTTTCCGGTAAGGCTTCTGTTTCTTCGACTTGTTCTTGTCGAACCGGTCAATCCGTTCGTCGAGGTGTACTTCAAGCCTTGATTCATCCGGATTTTGCGGTGCTGCAATTTGAATATCTGGTTTTATTCCCCGTTTATTTTTCTGGATAATATCTTTAACGTCTTTTAATCCAAGGCTGAATGCTGGAGTAGGCACATTATTGTCGATACTGTACCAGATTTCTTTTTTCAGGTAATCCGTTTTAACCGGACGGGCAATACCCATCGAAAGCTCCAAATCGAGCAACTCTTTTGGAAATTCTTTTTCCGCTTCAATATATACATCCAGTTCGTATAAAAGGCAGCATTTTAACTTGCCGCAGGCGCCGGCCATTTTTTGTGCCGAGGCCGAAAGTCCTTGTTTTACTGCCGCTTCGGATGTGATGCTGCTAAAATCAGTCCGCCAGCTTGAGCAGCAAAGCTCCCGTCCGCACGAACCAATTCCACCCACCAGACCGGCTTCCTGGCGGGCACCAATCTGTTTCATTTCCACCCGTATCTGAAATTCACGCCCATACCTTTTTATCAACTCCCTGAAATCGACCCGGCCATCGGCTATGTAATAGAAAATTGCCTTTTTGCAGTCGGCGCGAAATTCTACATCACCGATTTTCATATTTAATCCCAAATCATTTGCAATCTGCCGGGCGCGAATCATGGTGGGTTTTTCCCTCTTTCTTGCTTCTTCAAGTTTTTCAAGATCAACTTCGGTGGCTTTCCTGAAAATACCGGTAAAAGAAAAACGCTGTGGATTTTTAATTTTCCGGTTAAACTGTTTTTCTGCGAGATAACCTGTTAGTGTCACTTCGCCCAAATCGTGTCCGGGTGAGGTTTCAACTACAATCTTGTCTCCCCGTTTCAGCGGCATCTTTATCGGTATTTTTAAAAAACTCCCTTCTTGTCGATTTAAATTTTACTTCAACAATATCGGATTGTGATGATGTGTCCGGCAAATCATTGATCCAGTCAAAAGCATCTGCCGTTTTATATGTTGTTGAATTATTGAATGAACATCCTGTGCAACTCATTTTTCTTTCCCTTCTGTATATAATTCCGGCACAAAGATCAAAAAAAGATTTAAATATCGTAAATTATTGGAGTCTAAATTAAATTTATTTAAAAATGGAAATGAGTGAAGTTTTTGGTAGTATTAATTACCTCGCAGTTTTTGTTGCTGCATTAAGTTCGTTTGTAATTGGATGGTTGTGGTATGGACCGTTGTTTGGGAAACTCTGGATGAAATTGAATGGGTTTACCCCAGAGATCTTAAGAGAAGGCGGTATGCCTATGGGAGTTATTATGCCAGTGAATTATGTTGCTACCCTTTTGGCAGCATTTGCAATTGCCATGTTCCTGGGCAGCGAGGCAAACGCCGCATTTGGAGTTTTTGCAGGACTGATGATTGCCATATTCTGGATTGCCACCAGCCGCTTGAATGATGTGCTGTACGAAAGAAAGCCGTTTGGATTGTTTCTAATTAATGTGGGTTACAATCTGATAATCTATGTGATTATGGGTGCAATCCTGGGAGCATGGCATTAAAACTGAATGTTTTTTCACTCCCAAAATATGACTGCTTTTTTCTTTTCACTGTTAATAAGTTTTGACTGAAGGGCAGACAATATTTTTTTCGTCAACCTGCAAAAAACTATCTTTGTCAGGCAATGAAAGATTCAAAAAAATATGTCGAAACGCCTTTGATGAAGCAGTATTATGCCATTAAAGACAAACATCCGGATGCGATATTGCTTTTCCGCGTGGGCGATTTTTATGAAACTTTTGGTGAAGATGCAATTAAGGCTGCCGAAATCCTTGGAATAACCCTCACCCGGCGTGCTAACGGGGCGGCAAGTTATGTGGAGCTGGCCGGATTTCCGCACCATGCTGTGGATACCTATTTGCCCAAACTGGTAAGGGCGGGGCAGCGGGTGGCCATTTGCGAACAGCTGGAAGATCCGAAACTTACCAAAAAAATTGTTAAGCGCGGAATAACAGAGTTAGTGACCCCCGGGGTATCCATTAATGAAAATATCCTTGAAAACCGTGAAAACAATTTTCTGGCTTCAGTCCATTTCGATAAAAAAGTGGCTGGTGTTGCCTTTTTGGATATTTCAACCGGTGAATTTCTGGCGGCTGAAGGAAATTATGAATACGTGGAAAAATTGCTGGATTCGTTTAAGCCAAAGGAGTTGCTTTATCAACGGGGGAGAGGAAAAGAGTTTGAAGAAATTTTCGGGACAAATTACTACACCTATAAACTGGACGATTGGGTGTATACTTCCGATGCCGCTACTGACCGGCTGACCCGCCATTTTGAAACCACTTCCCTGAAAGGTTACGGAATCCAGAACTACTCCCTGGCAATAATTGCCTCGGGCGCCATTTTGCACTACCTCGATATAACACAGCACAATCAGTTAAAACATATCTCCGGGTTAAGCCGCATTGAGGAAGAACATTACGTGTGGCTCGACAGGTTTACCATTCGAAACCTTGAGCTGTTTTCACCGCTGCATGAAAGTGGAAAATCACTGATTGATGTGATTGACAAAACCATTTCTCCAATGGGATCGCGAATGCTGAAGCGTTGGATGGCATTGCCGTTAAAGGAAATTGACCCGATTAACGAGCGGCTGGAAGTGGTGGAATATTTTTTGAAACATCCCGAATTAAAGGAGAACCTTGAAGATCATCTACGGCAGGTGGGCGATCTGGAACGGTTGATTTCGAAAGTGGCGGTTGGCAGAATTAATCCGCGCGAAATGGTGCAGGTGAAAAATGCATTGAATGCTGTGGCGCCAATAAAATCGGTTTGCGCGGAAACTAATAATAAAACACTGAAAAGATTTGCGGAGCAATTGAATCCCTGCAACCTCATTCGCGAAAAAATTGAAAAAGAAATTGTTGCCGATCCGCCTTCCATGTTGAACAAAGGAAAAGTAATTGCGCGGGGAGTTTCTGAAGAACTGGATGATTTGCGAGACATTGCCTATTCCGGAAAAGATTATCTTGTTCAACTGCAGCAGCGGGAAAGTAAGAAGCATGGAATTTCTTCGCTTAAAGTGAGCTATAACAATGTTTTCGGTTATTACATCGAAGTAAGAAATACGCACAAGGATAAAGTTCCTGCTGATTGGATTCGTAAGCAGACACTTGTTAATGCAGAGCGGTATATTACTGAAGAGTTAAAAGAATATGAATCGAAAATTCTGGGTGCCGAAGAGAAAATACAGTCACTTGAATTAAAAATCTTTAATGAACTGATATTTGCACTTTCTGAATATATATCGGCGATTCAGATTAATTCAGCAATTCTGGCCCGCATTGATTGTTTACTGTCATTTGCAGCCTGTTCCATTTCTTATAAATATTTCAGGCCAAATGTTAACGACACTAACGAAATAGAAATTAAAAACGGAAGGCATCCGGTTATCGAACATCAGTTGCCTATTGGGGAATCATATATTGCCAACGATGTAGTGCTAAATCAGGAAGATCAGCAGATTATCATTATTACAGGTCCGAATATGGCCGGTAAGTCGGCGCTGTTGCGGCAAACCGCGCTCATTGTTTTGCTTGCACAAATGGGAAGTTTTGTTCCTGCTGAATCGGCAAAAATAGGAGTGGTCGATAAAATTTTTACCCGGGTTGGCGCCTCCGATAACATTTCGTTGGGCGAATCCACATTTATGGTGGAGATGAATGAAGCCGCCAGTATCCTCAACAACGTCTCCGATCGCAGCCTGATTTTATTTGATGAACTGGGCCGCGGAACGTCCACTTATGATGGTATTTCAATTGCCTGGTCGATAGTAGAACACCTGCACGAACATCCACGGGCAAAAGCAAAGACCTTGTTTGCCACGCATTATCACGAACTGAATGAAATGGAAACTGCATTCCCACGGGTGAAAAATTTTAATGTTTCCATAAAAGAAGTGGCCAACAAAGTTATATTTCTCCGCAAACTGGTAAGGGGAGGGAGTAACCACAGTTTTGGAATTCATGTTGCAACTATGGCCGGAATGCCAAAATCGGTAACCAAAAGGGCAGAACAGATTCTGAAAAAACTGGAAGGTGAAAAAGGAAGGGAAAATCTTGCGAAACCTTTGGGCGAAATTGGAGAAAAGAGGGAAGGTATGCAGCTGAGTTTTTTTCAGCTTGATGATCCGGTGCTGAAACAAATCAGGGATGAAATAGCCCACCTCAACATAAACAATCTAACGCCAATTGAGGCGCTGAACAAGCTGAATGAAATTAAGAAACTGACCGGCCTGAAATAAAGTCTTGATTTTTTTTCAATATTTTGTGAGAAAGAAAAAATAGCCATATATTTGCATCGCTTTAAACAAAACGTTCTGTTAAATACATCCGTTTCATGCGCTGTACAGGCGTTGGAAGTTTTGTAAAAGCACAAAAAGGAGTTCATTAAAATATGCGGGAATAGCTCAGTTGGTAGAGCACGACCTTGCCAAGGTCGGGGTCGCGAGTTCGAGTCTCGTTTCCCGCTCAATGGGGAAAAGGAAAAGTCCATTCCGAAATATCGGAAATTCCTAATCTCAGAAAAAAGCTAAAGGATGCCCGGGTGGTGGAATGGTAGACACGTTGGACTTAAAATCCAATGGCCCTTAACGGCCGTGGGGGTTCAAGTCCCCCCCCGGGTACCAAATGCGGGAATAGCTCAGTTGGTAGAGCACGACCTTGCCAAGGTCGGGGTCGCGAGTTCGAGTCTCGTTTCCCGCTCAAAAATTAAGGTTGCATAAGCAGCCTTTTTTAGTTTATGGAAACCGACGAATATTACGTCTATTTAATAGAAAGTGAAACCTCGGGGATTTGGTATGTTGGTCTTTCCGGAAACCCTGAAGAAAGATTGATACAGCACAATCAGGGGAAATCCAAATTTACGAGTGGTTATCGCCCCTGGAAACTATTGTACGTTGAAAAAGCAGATAATTTACAGGAAGCCCGAAAAAAGGAAAAATACTATAAAACCTCTTCAGGAAAACGAAAGCTAAAGAAAATATTGGGTATTTAAGGTTGGGGTGCGAGTTCCCTGTCCGGCTGCGCGGCCAGACGGGCCTGTCCGGCTATGCGGCCAGATGGGGAGTCTCGTTTCCCGCTCAAAAATTAAGGTTGCATAAGCAGCCTTTTTTAGTTTATGGAAACCGACGAATATTACGTGTATTTAATAGAAAGTGAAACCGGGATTTGGTATGAATCATATTTCGTCCCTTCAGGACGATATTAAAATTTCTGTAACATATTTCTACCCATATTTTGCCCCTGACGGGGCGATCGGCTTTTAATGGCGGTGATTGGACGTGCTTCAGGTATAAATGATTTTTCAGCCACAAAACTCCTAATCCAAATTTAACTGAATCATCCGGTTGAAATTTTAATTTTTGTGGTTGCACAAACAAAACCCTGGTAAGGGTGGTGTTTTGGTAGCTTCGGATAATGGAGAATTGGCATTAACGGCGCAACCCGCTGGCAGATTGAAATTGTGGCATTACATGCGCCGGAATATAGAAAGGTATAGTTTTTTTACCCACCCTCTTATCCCTCCCTCTTGAAGGAGGGACGATTATTTGTGCTTTAGACAAAACCTGTTATACTCAGTCATTTTTTATTTTATCCAGAATCCTAAAATGCCTCAAAACAATGAAAATCTTCCGTATGGAATTTTAAATTTAGTTTTTAGCACTAACATAATTCTGTAAGGGTTTTTAGTAGCAAAATTGTATGGTTATGATTTTCTGTTGGAATATGATCCAAAGATATGGGGTGTAAAAGAAGGAATTGTTATTGGTGGAAATTTCTGAACCTGGTTTGGGATATGGAGATGAGCGATAGAAAAATAAACCAGGAGAATAACTTCATTTTTCTCCTGGTTTATTGACTGTCTGAGTATTAATCCTTTCCGATTTCCCGGGTTCCGGAGCCTTTTTCAAGCCCTACATTCAGGTCGCCAAGTTCTGCGCGGGCAGCTTCTGCAATTTTCATGATTTCTGCCGCCTTTTCAGGATGTTGTTCAATGACATTGTATTGTTCCCCCGGATCACGCATCATGTTGTATAATTCAGGAGTTTCAACGGTCATTTGAATCCGCGGCCCCCCATAACCATCTTTCCCGGGGGTGGTGTGGTAGGAAGCCCATTTGTGCGGTAAAACCAGCTTCCAGTTCCCTTTTCGAACCGCATTCAAATTATTTTTCCCATAGTAAAAAAGAATATTGTCACGGGGTTCTGCATCAATATTTCCTTTCCACAATTCAGTTATATCTACTCCGTCAATTTTTAATTCGGGTAACGATGTTCCTGCAATAGCTGCAAAGCTGGGCAAAATGTCAACGGCACAACCCAGCTTGTTGCAGATGGTTCCGGCAGGTGTGATTCCCGGCCATTTAATAATGAACGGAACCCGCTGCCCGCCTTCCCAGCTGGTAGTTTTTCCTTCCCGTAAACCACCTGCAGAACCGGCATGGTTGCCATAATTGAGCCACGGACCATTGTCGGTGGTAAAGATGAACACTGTATTTTCAGCAATTCCGTTATCTTCAAGTGCTTTCTCAATTTGACCGACCGACCAGTCCACCTCTTCCATGACATCACCATACTTTCCCTGCTCGCTTTTACCACGGAATTTATCTGAGACTCCTAGTGGAACATGTCCCATGGAATGCGGTATATACAGGAAAAACGGCTCGCCGGCACTCCGGTTGATAAAGTCAACAGCCTTTTCCGTGTAAATTGTTGTCAGTTTATCCTGATCTTTCAATGTTTTAATATAATCAACAGGTTCATTTCCTTCTATTAAGGGGAGGTCAGGATTCGATGCACGCGGATGATTCTCGGGCAAGGGATTGCCAACATCATCCAAAGGCCACATATCATTGGAATAAGGAAGACCGGTATATTCATCAAACCCGTTTTGCAGCGGCAGGAATTTTTTATGATGGCCAAGGTGCCATTTTCCAAAAATTGCCGTGGCATAACCTTTTTCTTTCAGCATTTCGGCAATTGTGGTTTCGTTGGGGTTTAATCCAACATCATTGTGAGGAAATAAAGCACCGGAAATGCCAATGCGGTTGGGATAGCAGCCCGTTAAGATACCTGCGCGGGAAGCGCTGCAAACAGGTTGTGCCGAATAAAAATTGGTGAACCGCATTCCTTCGGCTGCCAATTTATCGATATTTGGAGTCTGGTAGCCGGTGGCTCCGTAACATCCCGGATCGCCATAACCCATATCGTCAATAAAAATTAAAACAAAATTTGGAGATTGCTGCGGTGTTTTATCCTGCGATTTTATGGTACAGGAAACCAAAGTGTAAAGGATGAATACAAATGATAGGTGATAAATAAGTTTCATGAATACTGGTTTAAGTTGGTACATATTTCAAGAATTCAGCATAAAAATAATCAAATCATTCAATGCAGTTGTGCAAATGGAGTAAGATATTTCAGAAATGAGTTTATTTAAGATGGCAAGTCTGGTTAAAAATTTTATTTTTGGGCTTCATTTAATAAACCAACTATAAAAGGAGATTTGTAGCAATATGTTTTTTTTGATACCGGAAAACAGCTTTATCAATTAAATCGATAAAAAACAAAATTGTTTCATTCAAAATATTTTTTAAATCAATTCATATTAAATTATTAAAATGCAAAGTAAAAATCAAAAGAGTATTTCGCGAAGAAACTTTTTAACTGCTTCTGCAGCAGGCTTCGCAGGAATTACATTTTTACCTTCCATTTCCACCTTTGCCAGTGAAAGTGTTGCTGCTGCAAAAGCAGGTAACGGAATCAATATGGCACTTATCGGAATGGGAAGGCGCGGTATGACATTAAATAAAATGTTTATGAACGACGACCGCGTAACAATGGTTGCCGGCTGCGATGTTTACGGAAGGAAAAGAACCCGTTTCGAAAATGTGGTGAATGAATTTTATGAAGGTAAAAAGAAGAAGGTGGATGTAAAAACCTATGAGCGTTATGAAGAATTGCTGAAAAGAAAAGATATTGACGCAGTGGTAATTGCTACACCTGACTTCTGGCATGCCATTCATGCCATTGCAGCCCTGGAGGCAGGTAAGGATGTTTACCTTGAAAAACCGATGACATTTACCATCAAAGAAGGACAGGAACTGGTTAAAGCAGTGCGCCGTTCAGGTCATATTCTGGCTATTGGCAGTCAGCAACGTTCCGATCCGAATTTCCAGCATGCAGTGCGGATGGTTCAGACGGGGCAGTTGGGAAGAATTACAAAGATAAATGCCTATGTTGGCGATCCGCCCAAACCTTATGATTTGCCCAAAGTTGCAGTTCCTGAGGATTTAAACTGGGATTTGTGGCTGGGGCCGTTACCTAAAAATATTCATTATAATCCGGAATTAAATCCACCCATTACACTGAATCCTAAAAAAGATGAGGAATTCTGGGGAGGCTGGCGCTGGTATAAGGAAATGGGCGGCGGTTTCACTACCGACTGGGGTGCCCACATGTTTGACATCGCCCAGTGGGGACTTGGAATGGACAGAAACGGGCCTGTGGAAGCATCGCCGATAGGCGACGGTTCGCAATACATGAAATTTAAATATGCCAATGGGGTAGAAATGACTTCGGAACCCTATGGTGACGGAAAACCGAAAGGTGTTAAATTCTGGGGAGACAAGGGATGGATTGAAGTGGCCCGTGAATATTTTGAGGCTTCCGATGACTCCCTGTATGCGGTTAAACAGGATTCGGGCAGCAATGTACGTTATGAAGAACAGGGTTCACACTATACTAATTTTGTTGACTCGGTTTTCAGCCGCCTGGAGCCGAATGTACCGGTGGAAGTGGGGCATAGTTCGTGCACGGTTTGTACAATTGGTAACATTGCCTGCGATTTGGGTCGAACGGTAAAATGGGACCCAATTAACCAGAGGTTTGCCGATGACAAAGATGGAAAGGCAACTGCAAAATTACACTACGACTATCGCAAACCGTGGAAATTGTAATGGTATTCATTTTTGGATGATTATAAATAAAAAAGGGATCATATTGGTCCCTTTTTTATTGAATTTCATAATCAACTTTAGGCACAGGTTCTGGAAAAAATGTAGCAGCAATTTCAAGTTTTTAGGAGATTTAATGGTATTTTTTTAATTCAGGCTGAATGCTTCTATCAGCAATTCCTTTCGGGGCGTAGTTTCTCTTCTTACTGAATCTGCTCCGTTGTAGATACTCATTTCCACATCCCATAACTGGTTTTCGCGAAAAGCATGATATGCCCATGAAAACCCATAGTCTTCGTAAACTTCAATTTGGTCCTTTAAATATTGAATGCCATAATCACCTGTCCATCGGGGACACGAAAATTCACCAATAAACATAGGAACGTCATACTTATCGGTAAAGGTTTTGGCTCGTTTCATGAAGTCACGGATTTTGTCCTTGTTCCAGTTTTCGCCTTCAATAAAACCGGGATATTTAATAAATTCTGATTCTTCCCAAACCCCCTGATGGGTAAAACTCATCGGATCATACATGTGTATAGTATAACACAGGTTATCGTCAACCGGGGTTTCCAAAACATCAAGGCCATTAATATAACCCAGTTCCGATTCAGCATCCGCCGGTGTATATCGCGGACCAGCCAGCATTATTGTATGTTTTGGATCATGTTTGCGGATAGCTGCAATCAATTTTCGGTACAACAAATTGATGTCACCGGGTGACCCTTCCACAAAATTTTTAGGTACCGCCGGCTCATTCAACAAGTCATATCCGGCAATTATTTCGCCCCTGTCTTTGCACTGATCGGCAATTCGTTCCCAAATGGATATGGCTTTTTCATGCCAGTTAAAATCGGTCCAGAATTTATCGTTGTTTATCATTGTCCATGGATGCCAGGTTCCCGGGAAACGATGTGGATCAATTATTGCTTTTATTTCATACTTTTCGCACAAATCAAGAATGCGGTTGAGGTTTTCAAAAGCTTCTTCGTTAAAATTAAAAGGTTCTTCCAGCTCCATAAAAGGCTGGATGGCAAAAGCAATCCGTACAACATTGGCGCCCATTGGTTTTAGAACCCTAAAATCTTCTTCAGTTATCCAGGGTGAAATATTTACCCCGCGAACTGTTTCCCACTGGTAATTTACAGTTTTAGTCTGGCCTGAAACATTTAAAATCAAGAGTAAGAAAGCGCATGACATAAATTCCCCGTAAGTTCATGTTCATTTTGATTTTTTCTCATGTAACAGTATCCGGCTAAAACAGCGCTTCTGTTTTATAAATTCAAAGCAAAAGTTATCATGGATATGAGTTTTGCAGTTTTTAGATATCCTTCCATTTCCTGCTGAACCAATTTTGCAGCATCGCCTGCTTTTTCAGCAAAGTCTAACCCTCCGGAAGCATAAATAATACCACGGGAAGAATTAACCAATAAACCGCATTTATCGTTCATGCCATATTTAGCAACTTCCTCCAGACTACCACCCTGTGCTCCAACTCCAGGTACAAGTAAAAAATGGTTCGGGACAATTTTCCGGATTTCTTCCAGTTTTTCTGCTTTGGTGGCACCGACTACATACATCATGTTTTCTTCGTTTCCCCAGTTTTGAGATGTTTTTAGTACCGATTCAAAAAGCTGGTCACTGCTTTTTTCATCCTTTAAAAACTGGAAATCGAAAGCGCCTTTATTTGAAGTCAGCGCAAGTAAAATCACCCATTTTTCAGGATAACTCATAAACGGTTTTACCGAATCTTCGCCCATATACGGGGCAACGGTTATGGCATCGAAGTTCAGTTTTTCAAAAAATGCGCGGGCATATAAATTTGATGTATTTCCGATATCGCCACGTTTTGCATCCGCTATCAGAAAAATTTCAGGATAATTGGATTTGATATATTCCACTGTAATTTCCAGGCTGTGCCAGCCCTGCCACCCAAGACTTTCGTAAAACGCGAGGTTGGGCTTGTATGCCACGGTATATTCAGCGGTTGCATCAATAATATTTTTATTGAATGCAAATATTGGATCAGCTGTTCGTAAAAGATGTTTCGGAATCTTTTGGGTGTCAGTATCCAGTCCCACGCAAAGGAAACTGCGTTTTTTTTGAATTTGTTCGAAAAGTTGTTGCTGGTTCATTCTTCGCTATTGTATATTATTCAAATGATTCTATTCGGTTTGCATAAACATTAATCAATTTATGCGTGTCAACCTCTTCAAGAATTGATATCCAGATTTTATTTAGGAACTGGTATAAATCTTCCATTTTAAAGTTGCCGATTTTAAGGTGGATTAACTTGGGAGGAGTTGAAAACATGATTCTATTGGAAAAATCAGCATCCTTTGTAATAATAGTCAAGTCATTTATTTTAGCATATTCCCAAATATCATTATCGGATTTAACTTCCGGGATATCAAAAACGTGAATGCATTCATCATTGTTCCAAAGTCCAAAATAATATGGAAGATTTTCATCGATTAACAACTTCAGCATCAGGCGACAGGTTTAATCGAATAATTTCTTCCTAAAAGATGTGCTGCAATTTTTAAGGAAGCCTGAATATCTTCTTGTTTTAGTTTTGGATACTGTTTTAATATTTCTTCCCGGGAATCTCCGGCAGATAAAAATTCCAGAATCGACTGTACTGTTATCCTTGATCCACGAATTGTTGGTTTTCCGTTACAAATCTGAGGGTCAATGACAATTCTTTCAAAAATATATTCCATCTTTTTTTATCAAATATAAGCAATAGCCAATTTAATTTCAATTAAATTTCCGCTTCTTTCAGTTTTTCTGCATTTTCCTCAATCATTAGTTTTTCAATGATTTCATCAATTTCACCATTGATGATCGCCTGAAGATTGTACAATGTTAAGTTAATCCTGTGATCGGTAACACGCCCCTGCGGCCAGTTGTAGGTGCGAATTTTAGCCGAGCGGTCGCCGGTGGAAACCATTGTTTTTCGTTTCGAAGAAATTTCATCGATATATTTCTGGTATTCCATGTTGTATATACGGGTGCGCAGTTCAGTCATTGCTTTTGCCAGGTTTTTCAACTGCGATTTTTCATCCTGACAGGTAACCACTATTCCGGTAGGGATATGTGTTAACCGAATGGCGGAGTAGGTTGTGTTCACTGACTGTCCGCCAGGTCCTGACGAACAATATGTGTCTTTTTTAATGTCTGAATCTTTCAGGTCAACATCGAATTCCTCAGCCTCTGGCAAAACGGCAACAGTAGCTGCCGATGTATGAACACGTCCCTGCGTTTCGGTTTGTGGTACACGCTGTACGCGATGTACCCCTGATTCGTATTTCAGGATTCCGTAAACTCCGTCGCCACTTACCTTTATCACAATCTCTTTGTAACCGCCGGCAGTTCCTTCGCTCATGTGTGTGACTTCGAATCGCCAGCCTTTTTTCTCGCAAAATTTGGAGTACATGCGGAATAAGTCACCTGCGAAAATACTGGCTTCGTCGCCACCTGTTCCTGCCCGGATTTCGAGGATTGCATTTTTATCGTCTTCCGGATCGGCCGGCACAAGTAGCATTTTGATTATTTTTTCTTTCTCCGGAATCAATTCTTCGGCCATTTCAATTTCTTCATGGGCCATTTCGCGCAATTCTTCGTCCGATTCCTCGGCCAGAATTTCTTTTCCGGATTCAATGCTTTCCACCAGGTTTTTATATTCCCTGAACACATTCACCATTCTCTCCAGGTTTTTATATTCCTGGTTTAATTTTACATACCGTTTCATATCCGAAATAATCTCCGGATCGGTGATCATTTGCTGCACCTCTTCGAAGCGGTGTTTTATTGATTCGTATTTTTCGAGTAATTTATATTCTGCCATTATTTCTTTCTTTTATTTTTTGATATCCCCAGTCAATTGAGGAGGAATCATTTAATTAAAACCTATTTGGGCTAAGGTTGGTCCGGTTTGGATTTTCTTCTCTGGATAAAATGAAATTACTTTCTGCGGAAGAATGAGCTAATAAAAATAAGTTCCCTTGCCTGTTTCTATTGTAAGTTTTTTACCTTTAAAAGGTTCAACCCTACCAATGATTTGAGCATCAATATTAAATGATTTTGCCATGCGGATAATTTCACCGGCAATTTCGGGTACGGTGTAAATTTCAAAACGGTGCCCCATGTTAAAAACCTTGTACATTTCCTTCCATTGTGTTCCTGATTGTTGCTGAATTATTTCAAACAGCGGCGGAACAGAAAACATATTGTCTTTTATTACATGTACATTATCCACAAAATGCAGCACTTTGGTTTGAGCGCCACCTGAACAATGTATCATTCCGGAAATCTGGCCGCGGAACTTATCCAGTACTTTTTTAATCACCGGAGCGTAAGTGCGTGTAGGCGACAAAACCAGTTTGCCGGCATCGATTCCCAAACCTTCAATCTGGCTGGTTAATTTATAGTTTCCCGAATAAACCAGATCACCTGGTACATCAGGATCAAAACTTTCAGGATACTTTTCTGCAAGGTATTTGTTGAAAACATCGTGCCGCGCAGAGGTTAACCCGTTGCTTCCCATGCCTCCGTTATATTGTTTCTCATAAGTTGCCTGTCCTGATGAGGATAATCCAACAATTACATTTCCGGGTGAGATTTTATCTGCAGAAATTACATCGGCCTTTTTCATCCGGCAAACTACGGTGGAATCAACGATTATGGTGCGCACCAAATCACCCACATCGGCTGTTTCTCCCCCGGTGGAATAAATAGTAATGCCCATTTCGCGCAATTCGACAAGAAGCTCTTCGGTTCCTTCAATGATTGCGGCAATTACTTCGCCTGGAATTTTATTTTTATTTCTTCCGATTGTAGATGAAACCAGAATATTATCAGTAGCGCCAATACAAAGCAGATCGTCAACATTCATTATCAGTGCATCCTTTGCGATACCCTTCCACACCGACAAATCACCGGTTTCCTTCCAGTAAAGGTAGGCCAGGGATGATTTTGTGCCGGCGCCATCTGCATGCATCACATTGCACCATTCCGGATTGCCGCCTAAAATGTCGGGTGTTATTTTGCAGAATGCTTTTGGGAAAAGTCCCTTGTCGATATTTTTGATGGCATTATGTACATCTTCTTTTGATGCTGAAACTCCCCTTGTATTGTATCTCGATTCAGTAACCATTTCTATTCCGGTTTTGTGGGTACAAAATTAACATTTTCTGCCCATTATAATTAAAAAATGGAAAGCCCCTAAAAAGACTTTCCATTTTTATAAGAGGTCAGGCATATAAAAACCGCTTTATTTTTTTAGTAGGAGTTTTTTCAAACGGCATGGGGTGCAGCACAACCTGTTGAATTCTGGAGAATTTATTCACCTCTTCGTTTACCTTTTTTTGAATTTCCTTAAGGATTTCCTCTGACTTATCCTGAATGTATTGTTGTGCCTCTGCTTTCATGTGCTGAAAATTCTGCTCGATTTCCTCAGCATTAAGGTGAATCATGGCAACTAGTTTTCCTTTCTTTTCAATAACAAGCGATTCCAGAACAAATCGCATTTTGTTGATAACGGATTCAATTTCTTCAGGATATATATTTTCGCCGCTGGCACCAACTATCATTGTTTTTATTCGCCCTTTAATATAAATGAAATTGTCTTTGTCGAATTTTCCCCGGTCACCGGTACGAAACCAGCCATCCCCGGTAAAAACTTCCTTTGTCAATTCGGGAGCTTTGTAGTAACCTTTCATAACATTGGGCCCTTTTGCCTGAATTTCGCCTTCACCCGTTGCCGGATCAGCGTTTGCAATTCGCAGATGAACTCCTTCCATTGCCGGACCGGTGGAGCCCAGTCGTGTATTTTTACCCACAGCTCCGGCAAGCAACGGAGAAGTTTCGGTTAATCCGTAACCAATTGCATACGGAAAATTACCTTCCAGTAAAAAGCGTTCTACGGTAGAATCCAGCTTTGCACCGCCAATTCCAAAAAAGCGAAGTTCTCCGCCAAATGTTTTATGCAATTTTGACGCTGCCACTTTATGCAGAACTTTACGCACGGCCGGAACAGAATACATTAGCCGCATCGTTTTGTTTTTTTGGAAAGAAGGTAAAATTTTCGATTTGAATATTTTTTCAATAATTAATGGAACCGAAAGCATGAATGTTGGTTTTACCACCTGCAATGCCGGAAGCAATACTGATGCAACCGGCGGTTTACGCAGGTAATGAACCGATGCGCCAAATTTAACCGGTAACAAAAATCCAACTGTATTTTCCAGGGTGTGCGACAACGGTAATACAGACAAAAACCGGTCGGTTGGTTTAATATCCTGCAGGGTATAACATTGCTGTGCTGTCCACGCCAGGTTTTTATGTGATAACATCACACCTTTTGAACTTCCTGTAGTTCCCGAAGTGTAAATTATTGATGCCAGATCTTCTTCATCAACTTTTGTTAAAACCGGTTTATTATTTGCCATTGGCAGCGAACTTTCAAGCATCTTCAAATCTTCTGGAGCAGTTCCATCTGGCACAATGGCAAAATTTTCAATTAAAATTACCCGCTCAATAAGCCGTAGTGTTTCGTGGTTAATATTTTTATACAGTCCTTCTGAAACCAGTAAGATTTTTGCTTCAGAATGCTCAATAATAGAGTTTATTTCATTTTGATGAAAATCGGGTAAAATTGGAACCGCAATTCCACCGACAACAGAAACAGCAAAAAAAGAGACACCCCAATTGGGCATGTTTGTACCTAAAATGGCCACTTTATCCCCTTTTTTAACCCCAAGTCCGATTAATACCCGGGCCAGCTTGTTAATATCCTCACCCATATCTCCGTATGTGTAATTACGTTCTCCTGCAAAAACAAGTGAAGTTCTTTCAGCAAAATTTTTTACTGACTCATTTAGAAGGGAAGGTATGGTGAGTTTCGAATTTTTTGTCATTATATTTGATAATTCTATTTATTTAAACTGTTACTGTACAGGAAATAACATGATTCATGCCAGTATGTTTAATGGGGTAAAAATAATAATAATTGTATCCCTGAAAACTTTTTGTTACAATAATATTTGTTAATGTTATAAATTCTATTTCCTGACGTTGTATTTTATTTTTAAATATATTATTGATGATAACTGATGAAAAACAGAAAGTTGTAATTCAAACAGAACGCTTTATCCGGGAGTTTTTCAGCAATGAAAGTTCCGGCCATGACTGGTGGCATATTTTCCGTGTTCGTGAAATGGCGGTTAAGATTGCCAAAATTGAGGGAGGAAATTTATTTCAGATTGAGATGGCGGCACTATTGCATGATTTGGATGACTGGAAATTAAATTTTGAAAAGGAAAAAATTAAAACAGAAGAATGGCTTGCCAGGTTCAGTTTAAATCATGCGGATGTATCGGAAATACTGCTAATTATCAGCCAGGTGTCATTTAAAGGTGCAGGAGTAAAAACTTCAGCCACCACTTTGGAATCACAAATTGTGCAGGATGCAGACCGGCTCGATGCAATGGGCGCCATTGGAATAGCACGTGCTTTTGCATACGGCGGACATAAAGGCCGGTTGATTTATGAACCTGAAAAAGAGCCTGTTTTCCATGCTGATTTTGAAACCTATAAAAAAGGAAATGCTCCTTCCATTAATCATTTTTATGAAAAATTGCTTCTTTTAAAAAACAGGATGAATACTGAAACGGCAAAGCAAATGGCAAAACAGCGGCATGAATTCATGGAAGATTATTTAAAACAATTTTTTGATGAGTGGGAAAACAAAATTTGATTTATATTCGTAGGAAACGAAATAAGCTTAAACAGCAATGCGGCCGAGTGCGGTCAGAGAATTAAACAAAATGATAAAGGCAACAAAAACGTAAACCATGAAAATTGATCACATCGCAATATGGACATATAACCTGGAAGGGATGCGAAACTTCTACATGCATTATTTTGATGCTTCGTCGGGCGAAATTTATTATAATCATTCGCGGGAATTCCGATCCTATTTTTTACGGTTCGATGGCGATTGCAGCATGGAAATTATGGAAATGCCAAACATTCCTAAATCAAAAGACGATCCCTTAAAACAGCATTCCGGAATTATCCATTTTGCCATCAACGTTGGTTCAAGGCCGAAGGTGGATAATCTGACGGAAATTCTGCGCAAAGATGGATTTAAGGTGGTAGGCGAACCACGAACCACCGGCGATGGAAATTATGAAAGTGTTATACTTGATCCGGATGGAAACAGGGTTGAAATTCTGGTTTAATTTCCTTCATATTTCAAATAATTCTCATGATTATCCTGATTTTGAATTTTCCTTTTTAATTTTACACATCAAATCAGAAATATTTTTAAAATGAATTTTATAAACCTGACCAGCTATTCCCGGAATATTGTTGTTATTATTTTTATTTTTCTTTTGTTTGGGTGCAAGGAAAAAGAACCGGATTCACTACCTAACATTTTATGGTTAACCAGCGAAGACAACAGCCCATTTTTAGGTTGTTACGGCGATGAATTTGCTACCACTCCAAATCTGGACAAGCTGGCTTCCGAGGGATTTTTATATACACATGCCTACGCAAATGCCCCGGTTTGCGCACCTGCCCGTAATACAATTATAACCGGAATATATGCCAGTTCAAATGGCAGCCAGCACATGCGCAGCTATTATCCGCTTTCGGAAATTGTAAAAACATATCCTGAATTTTTACGTGCGGCCGGATACTACTGTACAAACAATGTGAAAACGGATTACAACACCAACACAATTGATCAGGATAAAATTTGGGACGAATGCAGTAAGGATGCGAGTTATAAAAACAGGGCAGAAGGACAGCCGTTTTTTGCAGTATTCAACACAACAATTTCCCACGAAAGTTCTATCCACAACTGGATTCCCAATGATGAACTCCGGCACAGCCCTGACGAAGTGCCAATTCCTCCGTATCATCCCAAAACACCTGAAATGAAACATGACTGGGCGCAGTATTACGACAAGGTAGAGGATATGGATACCCAGATTGGAAAATGGCTGCAGGAACTGGAAGATGCCGGTTTGGCTGATAATACCATTGTTTTTTATTACGGTGATCATGGTGGAGTTGTTGCCCGCAGTAAACGGTATGTATACGAATCAGGAACCCGGGTGCCATTTATTATCCGGATTCCTGAAAAATACAAATACCTGTTTCCGGCTGAAAAACCGGGTTCCAGGGTTGATCGATTGGTAAGCTTTGTTGATTTGGCGCCTACATTATTAAGCATTGCCGGAATAGAAATTCCTGATTATATGCAGGGGCACGCATTTCTGGGAAAACAAAAAACGGAGGATCCGGAATATGCTTTTATGTTTCGCGGGAGAATGGATGAACGATACGATATGAGCCGTGCAGTCCGTGATAAAAAATTCAGGTACATCCGAAACTACATGCCATACCGGATTTATGGCCAGCATCTGGAATATTTATGGAGGGCCCCTTCCATTGGTTCGTGGGAAGAAGCTTACAAAAAGGGCGAGTGCAATGAAATTCAAAGCCGTTTCTGGGAGCCGAAACCCGTTGAAGAATTATACGATACTGAAAATGATCCCTGGGAAATTAACAACCTTGCAGGTAATCCGGAATACCAGGAAGTTATAGTTCGAATGCGTGCAGCTAATAACGACTGGCTTAAGCGAATTCACGATACCGGATTTGTTCCCGAAGCTGACAGAATTGACAGGACCGGAGAAATACCGTTTTACGATTACATGCGATCAGGAAATGTGAATTTGGATAAATTAATGGAAGCTGCTGATGTTGCAACCCTGGCAAAAGCGGATGACATTGAAAAATTAAAAATTTATTTAAAAGATGACGATAGTGCAGTACGATATTGGGGAGCTACAGGATTTTTAATTCTGAAGGATGAAGCTCAACCTGCAATTCCTGAACTAAAGGAAGCGTTAAACGATGAATCGGCCAATGTGGTGGTAGTAGCCGCCGAAGCACTTTATAACCTTGGCGAAAAAGAAGCAGCTAGAGATGCGCTATTAAAAGTACTGCATAATCCGAATGAATTTGCCCGGTGTCATGCATTAAATGCTATCGATTGTATCGAAGAAAAAAGTCCTGAGGTAATCGACGGAGTAGTGGCAATGATAAAGAGATCTCCGGAAATGAGCAGGACACGTTATGATTTAAGAGCTTCGAAATGGCTTTTTGAAAAATGGGGACTTGATCCTGAAAAATATAATCTTGTATTTAACTGGTAATTTTGTTAATGAAATTCCGGAGGAAGTGAATATTAATTTCTTTACCTCCGATTTGTGAAAATTGTCAATTACTATAGCCCCGGATTAGTGTTTTGCTGGTGCGGGTTTTCAAAAATTTTTCAAAATCGTATTGTACAGGCCCTGAAACTTTTTTACCAGTCATCATAAACTGTTAAAACAACATTGGTTTCATAATTTTGCGCACCCATTGTAACTGAAACTCCCGACAACCTTAAATTAAACGGGATATATGCAATCTGATCTTTTCCGCGGAAAAAATAGGTAGGATTATTTGTAATGGTTTGGAAACTTTCTCCGTCGCTGATGTTCGGGTTTCCGTTGTTGTCGGGGTTATAACCGGAACCAGTGCGGACGGCTTCAAGCATTAAATGCGGTTCCCAGTTTAAATCAGTTTTATAAATTAAAATTTGCCACTTTTTATTCCGGGACGCTTTTTTGTCCCAGTAATCTCCACTCAATACCGAAACATTCAGTGGTGATTCAGTAATTACAGATCCCCGAAAATCTTCACCTGCTTCGTTTACAGCAAATAACGTGTTTCCAAAGGTTGCGTTTCCCTCTACAGTTATCGTTATATTTTGGCTCCAAACCACAGAACCCGGTAGGAAAAACAATACTATCAGCAGGTATTTTATTGTTGTGGTCATCTCATTTAATTATCGGTTATGGTATAAAGGATAGTGAATTCGGAATTCTCCATCGATTGAATTTTTGAATAGTCAGCAATGTCAATTGAAAAGGTTAATAAATGGCCGTTATTAGTTCCGTTACCTGTGAAACAACTGCCGATGTTCGAAATAATTGGCTTGGGTTGAACAGATAAACTTGTTTTTCCGGTTGGCTGTCCGGTTTGTCCTGCTCCGCTTCCCGAAAAAGCTCCGGCTTCCACAAACAAGGTTATTCCTTCCGGGAAATTACCCTGCGAAATTTGAGCAGTTATCACTCGCGAATCCTGTGGATTGGCAACTGCCGAGGTATAATTTACCCAGAGGTTTCCGTTAGTCGTTTTTTCTATATTAGCCGGATTTCCCGATTCTGCTGAGGGTTCAACAGTAAAATGAATATCACTGCCGGCGCCGGGTTCAATATCGAGCAATGCAATTTGCGGAAGGCTTAAAAAAACTCCAATCTGTGCTTCTTCCAGTTGCGGATATGCCATCGCCGGCAGAAGCAGGATAAGTATAAATAAACCAGTAAGTTTTATGTTTCGCATTTTCATATTCCCAGTAAATTTATTTCTTTTTAACCTGAATAGGTGTATTGTTTTTAATTGAAACCACAAAAATGTTTTTGAATTTCCCGTCAAGCCTTCGTTTTTGTTCTTCAGCTTCTTCATAAATAGCATATTTTCCGATAAAATACTTATGAAAGTTATCAATTTGAATAGTAAACACAAACTGTTCATTTTTAAAAAACGGGGAATCTTCGGGAAGCTTTTTTCTGAAGGCGCCAATTTGCACTGAATAAAATTCAGCGTCTGGTCCGGATAAATTGTCGGATTTTAGTTTTTGTTTCTCTGGTTTATCCGGTGCGTGCGATTGTGGTGTCATCATCAGGTTTTGGCTGGATTTAAAAATAATTGTGCGTTTTTTCGCCTGCAGTTCAATTAAAAGATTTTGTTCTTCGTCAGGATTCAAATCCAACTCGTAAACTGCAGTTTTAATTTCAAATCCCGACGGCAGTGAATTTGTGTAAATTTTAAGTGTCCATTTTCCCGGACGCACCACCGGAAAAGAAAACCGGCCATTTTCCCCGGTGGTAATCCTGAATTGTTCAAAATCATTTTTCAGTTCAACAACAATTCCTGAAAGTGCAACATTTTCATTTCGTAATGCGGGAGTTTCTTTTTGCTGCAATTGAAATGTGCCGGCTACTTTCGCGCCTTTCGTAATTTTAATATTTAGCTGGGTTTCCTGATTTTCGATAATTTCTATTTCGGCCGGCATCCGAATACTTGTGATTTCGTTCAACAGAAATTTATCACGGTTAACAAAAAGAAGATGTTTTCCCGGTTCAATGGTATTCATCCAGAATTCTCCGTTTTTGTCGGTTATTGCTGTTTTATTTTGCAACGATAAAACAATGCCTTCTGCAGGTTCATCGTTTTCGCGAACAATTCTTCCCCTCAAATCGCCGGCTTTTATCACCTGCTTCAGCGGAATTCCGAAATTGTAGGAATAATTCAACGAAACAGTAAATTCTGGATTATCAACTTTTTGTCTGAAAAGAGTATAAAATCCCCGCAACGAAAGTTTATGGTTTTTCAGGAAAGAGTAATCAAGATTTAACTGCATCAAATTTCTGTTTCTGAAATAATCATCAATATTATATGCATTTTGAAGATAGATGTTGGCCATAAGATTTTTAGAAAACCTGCTGGTTGCTGATAATCCGGCGATTAAATTTTGCTGGTCTTCCGAAATAAAACTGTTGATGTTTGACCAGCTGCCAAAAATCCGGATATAATGAGAAGAATTAAAACGCCACCCCAGATTTGCCGTTGCGCGATATGTTTCCTGCCGGTTTTCAGTTTCGCTTAAGAGAAAATTGGTTGTTTTGCCGAATTCACCCAAAAAGTTGTATTCCAGTTTCTTGATTTTTTGATTGAACTGAGCATTTACCGAACGTGTTTTGTAATGAAATTTATCTAAAACCAACCGGTCTTTTCGTTCATAATCCCTCCAGTACAACTTCAAAAAAGAACGGCTGGCCAAATTGTAATTGACAAACATTTGAAATGATTTTGAATAGGGCGCATTTACAAAAAAAGTATCGAGCGCAGCATTTCTAAAATCCTCTTTTGCATAAATGCCAACGTTAATTTTCTGCGACAGATTTGCAGAAAAATTACCGGAATAAAAGGTAGAATTGGAAAAATATCCCGGATAATATTTGCCGGTATAAAAGTAATTGGCGGCCAGGTAAAAAATCGAAATTTGAGAATTTACATTGGCATGAAAAGCATTGTCGGCAACATTCCGGAAAGTTCCGCGTGATAATTCAAAATCGACAATAGTTTTTTTCAGGGGTGTTAATTGCGCCGTAACACTTGCCAATTGCGCAGTTTGTTCAGATAATGCAAATTTTTTCGATACATAAAAAAGACCAAGTTTATTGTCGTCGTTAAATTCGAACTCTGAATAACCCGCCAGTTCATCTGCAATTTCGCCATAGTAACGTGGTTTTACATACAAAAATCCGAAATTCAGGCCGTTGTTAAAATGGACCTTATTTTCAGTTCCCATTCCAAATCTTGCCGATTCGGTAAGTGGTGTAAAACTGTATGATTTTTCGCCGGCAAAAAGTTCAAGGTTATTATTGGAATAGGAGATAAAATATTGATCGTACATCCCCAGGTAACTGAGGTTTGTATTGCTTGGTCCACGTGCCAGAAATTCAAGTTGATGATTTCCGGCAGGATCGAGCGCTCCTTTTCCATGTAATTCGAATTGCCATAGCGATTCCACTTTTTCCCTTTGATTGGATGCCAAAAAATTTGCAGAGGCGCTAACAGGAAACCGGAAATATAGATCTTTTCTTGTTTCGCTGGTTGGGAAAACCGTAAATGAATGATAAACACTTTTCGCGAGTTTGCTTTTTGAACCAGCCCGTACAGTAAAATAAATTTTAGTTGTTTCACTTGTTGCCTCAGATGTGAGATTGAAAACTGAAAATTCGACAGATTTGCCGGGATTAACAGTAAGTTCAGTGGCGCCTTCGACTTCGCAGTTTTGAGTTTCTATGTAAATATGTTTTACTGTGTTTCCAAGGTTTCGGAGCAGGAAATGTGCTTTAAATGTTTCACCTGCAAGAACATAATCAGGCGAATTCACCAGAATCAAATCAATATTTTCTATTTCTTTAACCTTTACCGGTACCGATTCAATCCCGGTTGTGTCTCCGGTTTCAGTATTCGTAACTATCAATTTTACGGGTTGTTCTCCAACCGGATATTCCAAAGGAATTTGCAATGAATAAACAAGAAGCTTTTTTTCTGAAGGATTCAAACTAACTTTTTGATTTTTAATAACGGCTTTCCATCCTTCCGGAGAAACGATTCCGGCGTTTAATTTTTGAATGTCGTTTCCTGTATTTATAACAAAAAATGCGAGGTTAAAAATTTCTCCGGGCAGCAATTCCGTTTCTTTTTTCAGAACTGAGATTTCGGTTTGCCGGTTTTGCTGGGCGAATAAATTATTTCCCAAACCAAGTGGAATCAATAAAATTAATATCAGTCGAAACTGCATTTAGTTAATTTCAAAAGACACATTCGTGCCAAAAACATGTTCCTCGTCGCAATCGGCCACAAGAACTCCAGTATAATTTCCAGGTTTTATTCCATCAAGTACCAGCGTCATTTTCACTGAAGTACCGGGGTAAATTTTTCGACGTTCAGCTTTTAAAGTTCCTGTTGAATTTCCGGTTTCATCGAAAAGTTCAAGCGCCAGTTCGGGCCGCAAAACCCTTTCCCCTGTATTTTCAATAAAAACATCCAGCACATTGGTTTCATCCTGCGGTGTAATGTTGAGTCCCAGAAATTTAACATCACGTGTTCCGGTGTTGTCAATATTGGTTATAAGTTGAATGGCATAACGGATTGCCGTATTAATGGTAACACCTGTGCTGTTGCTGGTTGTATCGGGAGGATTAATTCCTTCAACCATTAAAACGCTCCAGTAAGTACCAGTCAGAGAATCGGCCGGCGGAACCTTTACTTCAAAATCGATGCTGGCTTTTTCATTGGGGCCGAGTGTCAGCAACTCCGGATTAAATTGAATCCAGCCGGCATTCGATCTGGTCATTGTGCCTGCTTCCGGATGTTTGGTTTCCCCTTTGAATGAATACCAGTAGTCGCGCAGGTAAACTTTTACATTTTGTTCCGTGTCGGCTGTATTTTGTATCTCAATCACACCTTTATAACTTTCTCCCGGCGATACCTGCCTTTCATGCGTCAATCCATTTAAAATGACAATGCCACCAAAAGAGAATCCTGATACGAAAAGAAAAAATAAAAGGAGGGAAAGTTTATGAAACAAATTATTGTAAATCATTTCTGGCTATTTTGTTAGGATTCGAATGATAAATGTGGTTGCTAAAATATTAATCTTTAGCCTGAAAACAATGGCATTTGAAGTATTAATTGTAATCTGTTAAGGTATAAATTACATGAATGCCCGAAGAGGTTTTACTGATTTTCTCCATGTTTTTTAAAGTGTTGTCGAATGTCAGCAGGTAGGAAAGTGAGTGCCCATTGCGGGCGCCTTTTCCCGTAAAACAACTTCCAATATCTGAGATAACTTCTTTTGGTTCGCCCGAAAGAAAAACTAATCCTGCCGGATGACCAAGTTTCCCTTTTCCTGTACCTTCAGCTTCTGATGCTTCCACTGCAATCGTTACTCCTTCCGGAATTTCACCTTCTACCATGGCCACAACTTTTCTTTTATGGTTAATGTTTTTTACGATTGATGAATAGTTGATCCAGACCTTATTGGTTTGCACAGCCGGTGAAAAGTTTACTGCAT
The DNA here is from genome assembly GCA_963771595.1 of uncultured Prolixibacteraceae bacterium. GTDB lineage: Bacteria > Bacteroidota > Bacteroidia > Bacteroidales > Prolixibacteraceae > CAVYUC01. The sequence goes on from CAVYUC010000024.1 coordinate 31,327, forward strand.
TTCCTGCTTCTGTTGGCGAAAGAGTATTAAGCTGAATAGGTTCTCCTTCATTTACAATTAATCCGATTAACGCAACTTCCTGGATTTCAACAGCAAGTTTATGATTGGCTGAATTACTTTGTGCAATGACCAAAATTGGGACTAATACCTGAAAAATGACGATTGATATAGACAAGGTGAATTTCATGCTTAAAATTATGCAATTCACTTGTTTTTAACAAACTGTCAAATGCTTATTTCGTGGGTTTATATTGCTGATATTCTGCGGCAGAAAGTGCTGAAAAATGGTTTTGAAAAGCTTCCAAACAAAAAAAGCTGCCTTTGCAGACAGCTTTTTGTTTGGAAATTCATTTGTATTTAATTGTCGTCCGAGATTGTATATGTAATTGTTACATCGTAAGTTCCCTCAGTTAATTTATCATACTTGGTATCATCAATATTTAATGAATAGGTAAGATTGCATCCGCTGTTGGCGCCGTCGCCGGTATAGCAGCTGCCAATTTGTTTAACTACCTTTACACCAGAACCGTTTTTAATTTCTTGCGCTGCATTTTCTGCTTTTCCTTTTTTGCCTTTTCCCGAACTTACAGGATCCGAAGCAGCAACAGATACTTTTACCCCACCTGGTAAATCTCCGTCAATAGAAGCCGAAATAGAACGGGTTTTGCCCTGCGCAACTATTGATGAATAATTTAACCAAAGGCTGCTGTTTGTTCCGGTGAGGCTCATTCCTTCGCCTGCTTCGGTTGGTAATGCCGGAGTAAATGAAATATCTTTGCTGGCTGCTGTAGTTTCTATGTCAACAAGTGCTACTTCCGAAATGGTTATGCCTACATGATGTTGGGCAGAATTTGAATCGTCTGCGATTACTGAACCAAATGAAATTAAAACTGCTGCGATAATTAAAGATAACTTTTTCATGATTTTGTGTTTTTAATTTTTATTAATTTTTTGTTTGTAAATCCAATCTTCTAGCGTGCCAATGAATAAACAACCGGAATGCCAAAAAATTAAAAACATGAAAATCAAACAGATAAAAAAATCGGTACAATTGCGCTGTATTCAATGTAGGACAGGTATTCCAATCATGGGACATGGCGCCAAAAATGGACAAGGCATGAAATTGTCCGATAGATTTGCAAAATAAAACCTGAGGATAACAAAAGAGAAGTAAAGGAAATAATCAGCCGGAAATAAAAATGGCTACTTTTTATTGTTTTGCAGGTATTCTGCAGCTATTTCAACTTCTTTGTACCATTCTTCGCCGTAATTACGAATCAGTGGTTCTTTAAGAAATTTATAAAGCGGGAGTTGATTTGACTTGCCACATTCGCGGCCAGGTTTGCATATTTTAAGCTGTTCGTAATTTACAGCATCAAATCGCCTGTATTTTTTTATCCGGATAGGAAACAAATGGCAGGAGATTGGTTTTTTAAAATCGGATTTTCCTTCCCTGTACGATTTTTCAATAGCACATTTTAAAATTCCTTTTTCATTGTAGAACGAATAGGCACACTGCCGGTTTTCCACCAGTGGTGTAACCAGGTCGCCATCGCTGTCAATTATAGAAAAGCCTTGTTTTTTTATTTCTTCTTTATGTTTTTCAGGAAGGTATTTTTCGAACTGCGGATAATTCCTTTCAATTTGTTGGGCCTCATCCTCGGTGACAGGCGCTCCGGAATCGCCTTCGATACAGCAAGCGCCTTTGCATTTTAGTAAATCACAAAGAAAATGTTTTTCAAAAACATCAAGGCTTAATATGGTGCGTCCAATTTCTATCATCGTTTTTTTACTGGCTGCCTTTCGGTAGCAGTTTAGAAGGACTTTTATTTAATCAAAACTGTTCCTGTCATTTCTTTCGGAATTTCCAATCCCATCACAGAAAGCAGGGTAGGAGCCACATCGGCTAATATTCCATTTTTCAGTTGAACATCTTTTTTGTGGCTAACAAAGATACATGGAACCGGATTCAGCGAATGGGCTGTATTTTCAGAACCATCTTTGTTTACTGCATTGTCGGCATTTCCGTGATCGGCTATGATCATGATATTGAAACCACCTTTGAGTGCTGCTTCTACAACTTCTTTTACGCATCCATCTACAGCAGTTACTGCTTTATAAATGGCATCATAAACGCCGGTGTGTCCAACCATGTCGCCATTGGCAAAATTGAGGCAAACAAAATCGGCTTCTGCGTTTCTCAATTTTGGAACAATGGCATCTTTTACCTGCGGCGCCGACATTTCGGGCTGCAAATCGTAGGTTGCCACTTTGGGCGACTGGATTAAAATCCGGCTTTCCCCCTTAAATTCAGCTTCGCGGCCACCACTAAAGAAGAAAGTCACGTGGGCATATTTTTCGGTTTCGGCAATCCGGATTTGTTTCAATCCGTTTTTTGAAACAATTTCGCCCATTGTATTTGCTACATTTTCTTTGTCGAATATAACGTTAATGCCTTTGAAATCGGCTTTGTAATTCGTCATGGTGTACCATTGCAGGTCCATCGTTTTCATGTCGTATTCAGGAAGGTCCTGCTGTGTAAAAGCAATGGTTGTCTGGCGCAGGCGGTCGGTTCTGAAATTAAAACAGATAACCACATCACCTTCTTCAATTTTTGCCAGCGGTTCATTGTTTTCATCCACCATAACAATTGGTTTCAGAAATTCGTCAGTAATACCATTTTCGTATGATTTTTTTACCGTTGCCAGCAAATCGGTGGATTTTTCACCTTTTCCTTCAGTATATAAATCGTAAGCCAGTTTTAGCCGGTCGTAATTATTATCGCGATCCATTCCGTAATAGCGGCCGATAACCGATGCAAACCGGGCGTTTGTTTTATTCAGCGCTTTCAAATCGTTTTCCAGAAAACCATATCCTGACCGAGGATCCGTATCGCGTCCATCGGTTAAACCATGTATAAAAACATTCTCAAAACCCATGTCCGTGGCAATCTGACACAGCGCCACCATGTGTGAACTTAATGCGTGAACACCGCCGGGGCCAACTAAGCCAATGAGATGCACCTTTTTATTGTTTTCTTTTGCATAATTATATGCTTTTAAAATTTGGGGATTTTCCCAAAGTGATTTATCGCGAATAGCTTTTGTTATTTTTACCATGTCCTGGTACAATACACGTCCAGCTCCAATATTTAGATGACCAACTTCCGAATTTCCCATTTGTCCATCGGGTAATCCAACATTTTCGCCACTGGCCAGCAATTGGGAATGTGGATATTTTTCGAATAAAGAATCCATGTACGGTGTCGGTGCTGTAGCAACAATATCACTTTTTGAACCATCACCAATTCCCCAACCATCGAGAATCATTAACAAGGTTTTTTGAATTCCGGCCATAATTATATTTTGTGTTTAAATAATTTCGTTTAGTACAACTATATTTTGTTTTATTGAACGGACAAAAATATCCTTTTTTAAATCATTTGGAAAATATGGTACTCCGGAAGGATTTGATTTAACAAATTCTTTTTGGGAATTGGCCGGGGAATCATAAAAAAAGCTGCCCCGAATCCGGAACAGCTTTTAGAATATTTTTATTTTCTATTAATAGAATTTTGATCTTTTGTCAACTATTTCAACGGCATTTCTGTGGGCTTCGAAGGCCTGAGAATTGGCGCGGAAATTAAGATTCTGAGCCAACCGCGATTTTTCGTTGGTGACATTTGCATTATTCAATTCATTAATTGAAGTTACTTTTACAACAAAAACTCCGTTGTTTCCGGCAACCGGTTCCGAAATTTTGTCCGGTTCAAGTGAGGCAACAGTTCCAATAACGGCAGGTTCCATTCCTGCACCCGGGATTTGAATTGAATTGAAATTAACGCTGGATGCACTTTGAACAGGGGCATTCAATGCATTTGAAACCGCCTGCAGATTTGCATTTTGCTGTAATGCATTTTGTGCTTTCTGTTTCAGCAGTTCAGCTTTTTTGTCTTTAGTAACTGCCAGTTCTACACGGGCTTTTACATCTTCAAAAGCAGCAATTCCTTCTTCGGTAACCGATGCCACGGCTGCAATTACAAAGTTATCGCCTAATTCAAATATTGTTGAACCCTGCTGATCCTGGATTATTTTTCCTTCGTTTGTGTCGTAAGCGGCTCTTACCAAAGGTCTGGCGTTTTCAAGGCCGGATATTGTCCTGTCATTTTCGCCAACTGCAGCCACTTTTTTATTCAGGTTTTGATTGGTAACCGCTTCGTTAAATTCCTTGTATGTTGTGTTTTCGCCGGCAAACTGACTGGCTTTTGCGTAAGTGTCCTGGTAAGTTTTGGTACTTGGAACTACATTTCTAACCAAATACGCCACCTGCACCTGTCTTGATTCTTTTCCGCGATCGGTTGTTTGAATGATATGAATTCCAAATTGCGATGGCACCACAGTGACTTCATTTTTCTTATTGTTGAAAGCTGCTTCTTCAAAAGGCTTTACCATTTGTCCGCGGCCAAACCAACCCAAATCACCTCCCTGTGCAACTGAACCCTGATCGGCAGAATATTTTCTGGCCAGTTCAGCAAAATTTGCACCTTTTTCAACTGCTGTTTTTATGCTGTCGGCAAGCGCCTGCTGAGCTGTAAGTTCGTCCTGCGTGTTTACCCTTAACAGAACATGCCTTGCTTTTACCGAGTCGGGCAACATTTCCGAAGCATGAAGTTTTGCCAGTTTATAAGAATTATTTTCGAAATAGGGTCCGTAAACATCGCCCACATTTGCACCTTCTTCATAAATCCAGTTCCCGATTTGCTCGGGTAAATCTTCTTTTGAATACCAGGTATCATCGAAAGCAACATCCGAATTTGAATCAACAAACTGAACGTCTTCACTGGTTGAAGTAAAATCAGATTTGATATCATTAATCCACTCTTCTGCTTCCTGAAAATCCTGTGGCGAAGGTTCAACTTTGTAAGTTATATATTCAATACGCCGTTGTTTCTGCTGTTCGTACTGTTCTTTATGGTTGTTGTAATATGTTTTTAATTCACTTTCGTTCACCACAACCTGGCTGTCAGAAACTGAAGAATACGGCAGTTGAATGTAGTCGAAACTGATTTGTTTATTCCGTTCCTCCAAGCTGGTGTTTGCTTCGTTGCCGGTTACATAAAGTCCTTTTGCAACCAGTGTATTGTATTTCGATTGAATTCTTTCATCCACAATCTGACCTTCAAGGTAGTACCAGTACTTACGCTGTTCAGGTGCGACACCTGTTTCCAGATTTTTAAGGAATTGTACCACAGCACCGCGATCTACCTGTCCTGTATTTGGATTGCGAAAAAGTTGCTGAACAATCGGATGCAGGTTATTTCCCTGTAACATATCAAAAAGTTCTTCGGAACTTACTGCAATACCAAGGTCTTCGTACACATCGGTCATTACCAAATCTCTGACCATATTTTGCCAGGTTTGTTCGCGCACCTGAACCCATGTATTATCATCCAGTTGGTTTTGCGAGCTGTTCATTTTATATATGTCGCCCAGTTCTTCAATTTTTCTTTGAAATTGCGGATATTGAATGGATTCTCCATCTACTTCTCCCACCTCCATGCGATCTTTTTGAAAAAGGGAATTACCCGATCTTAGCATGTCGCCAAGAATAAATGCGGCAAGAGAAATACCAATTACAATTGCTACCAACAATCCCGCTCTTGTTCTAATTTTTTGTAACGTTGCCATTGATTAACAGTTATTTTTATGCAAGTTTTACTTATTTTTTTCGAGCTACGAAGATAATAATTTTCAATAGAATACCTTAATAATTAAACTTTTTTGGAATCTCTTTTAACCGCTTGTGTAAGCAATTGTCTTTGAAAAAGTTACAAATATGAATAGTGTTGTTTTATGATTCTGAGACAGTAAGTTTAACCAATTCAATTTTTGTACTGCTGGCCTTGAGGATTTTAAAATGGAATTTTCCAACTTTTATTATGGAATTCATTTTTGGAATACTTTCATGGTGATAAAGAATAAGTCCGGCCAATGTTTCAAATTCCTCCGTTTCGGGAAGGTCAAAAAAATATTTTTCGTTGAGCAAATCAATTTCTGAACGTGCCGAAAAAATATATTCATTATCGCTGATTTTCTTTTCTATAATGTCGCTTGTATCATGCTCATCTTCAATTTCACCAAAAATTTCTTCCAAAATATCTTCGCTGGTAACAATTCCAGAAATTCCGCCAAATTCATCTACCACAATTGCGATACTCCGGTGTTCTTTTATAAACCGGCTCAGCAATTTATTGGCAGGCATCGATTCAGGAACTATCAGCAAATTTTTAAGATATGGTTTTATTGTTGTCGGGTTTTGAAGGATATCGGAGGAATGAATATAACCAACAATATTGTCGATATTATCTTCGTAAAAAAGAATACGTGAATAGCCGGTTTCCACAAATTTGTGCCTCAATTCACTGATATCGGCTTTTATCTCCAGCATTTCAATTTCGGTTCGGGGCACCATAATTTCGCGGAGTTTGACCTTTGAAAAATCGAGTGCATTTTTAAACAATTTTACTTCGGTTTCGAGGCTCGATTGTTTCTCATTCCTGTTTTCGTCGGGCTCGTTTACAAACTCATCCAAATCGAGCCGGCTGAAAACCAGGTTTTGTGAATTGGATCGCACATCAGTTTTTAAAATATATTTCAGGAAAATGTTGGTAAGTCCAATGGTAAAAGTGGTAACCGGATAAAACAGGAAATAAAAAAGCGCCAGCGGAAACGCCAGAATATTGAGCAGTGTATTGGGGAAAATCCGGAATAATGTTTTTGGAAGAAATTCGGCAAGCACCAGTATTATAAAGGTTGAAACAATTGTTTGCAACAGCAGGATAACCCAATCGGATTGGATAAAATTTTGAAGCACGGGTTCCAATAAACCGGCAAAAGCAATACTGTAAATTACCAGAGCCAGGTTATTGCCGATTAGCATGGTCGCGATATAATGTCCGGGATTGGAAGTTACAACCTTCAAAATTTTGGAGCTGAACGGTTCCGATTGTTTGTCGAGTTCGAGGCGCAGTTTATTCGCAGAGACAAAAGCTATTTCCATTCCTGAAAAAAAAGCAGAGAGTACAATCGTGATAAGAATGATTAATAATAGGTTCATGCTGTTTATTTCTGAAATTCCAGCGGTTCGTCAAATTGTTTAACAGATTCTTCTTTTTTACCGGGCGCCGTATTTATAGAATCTGTCCCGGTGCTTTCCTTGTTTTCAACGTTTACGTAAATTGTTCCTTTTGGATTCTTAATTTTCCAGTTTTGGAGCGACTGATCCGATTCAAAACCTATTCCGGTGAAAATTTGATCGGGCCTGATAATTCGCACAAACTCTTCGGTATAAATTTTTTCCGCTTCTTCTTCCCAGATTAGGTGTTCGGTTTTTAATGTGTCGCCACTTGCATTGGTGGCAATGACATTATTTTTGGCTTCCCATTTTTTTTCTTTTTCGAATTGTTTGGCATAATTGGCAGTAATGCTGGATATTACATTTTGTTTCTCATCGTATTTAATGAGTTCAATTCCTTCCGGAAATTCAATGTAATCCTGATTTTCTGTTTCGTAGCGGAGTAGTTTTGGAGCTTTTAAAAAGAAACGCACCTTGCCGCTGTCGGTAAAAAGTGTTTCAACGTTGGTAGCTTCCACCACCGGCAGGTTTTCGGGTGTGCTGAAAGCTTTGATTTTTTCAATATCGTTTTCGCAGGCACAGAAAAGAATTGCAGCCCCTGCGAAAAGAGCTGCAATTCGTACTATCTTAAATCCAATATTTTTAAAATCTGACTGTAGTCGACTCATTTATCCAACCTCCAATTTTGTAGGTCTGTCCCTGCTGTAAGCTACGGAAGAATGCTTCTTCTTTATTCGGAAAATATTTTCTGTAGGTTGCGGCTTTTTGAGCGGCATCAATAGCACAATCTTCTCCTGCTCTGCGTGCACGTTCGTAATAATCTACTGCTACCCAGAACACTGCCGATTTTTCAAAGTCGTCACCTTCAAATGATTTACTGGAAGCAACATAAATATCACCCATTAGTTCCAGCGCCTGACAATAATTTGAGTTGATTGCCAGTGCTTTGCGCAGGTAATTCCGTGCTTCGGATAATGCATTTTCTTTTGCAAAAATAAAATATGCATATTCGTAATAATAGGTGGCCAGCAAATCTTTATCCGTTTCCTGATCCATTGCCTGCTTGTAATATTCTTTTGCTTTTTCGGCATTGTCGCGTTGCAGATACCGGCGTGCCATGTTAAACGCAGCTTCGGCTGATGGTTCAAGCTGGTACAGCTTTTCAGTTGCCTCCGAAAAAAGTTGACTTTCTTTACAATCGGCTCTGCCCAGGCGGCGCAACATGTTTTTAATGAATTCAACATCATTGCTGTTTTCCTTGAACTGCGGAGTTAAAATATTCACAAGTGCTTCACAATCGGCAGCACCCGAAGTTCCGAAAATTTCTTCAATATATGGCTGAACTTCTTTTGCCCGTGCAATCTGTTCCTGGTCGGAGCCCGCAATTATTTTGTTAACAATTTTATTGCTGGTATCGTAGTTTTGCACAACGGTTTCTTTGGAAAGTTCACCCATTTTAAACAGCGACTTTGATGTTTGCATCAACAGTACAAGTACCGGTAATTCAGTTTTATCTCCCTGCAGTTCAACTGATTGTTTTATCCATTCGTATCCTTGTTTCAGGGCTTCTTTCATCTCGCTCTCATTCAGGTTGCTTTCCGGCCCAAGTTTATATTTCAGAAAATCGCTTCCTTTCCGGCCAAGGTTATATCCTTTATCATCAAAATATTTAATCCTTTTGTCGTAAATCTTCATTAACTCCTGAATGTTTTTACTTCTTTCCTCAGGTGTTTCAGATTTTTCGACCATATTTTCAAACATCTTGATTCCCTGAATGTAAATATTCGGGCTTGATTTTGGAAACTGGTTGTACACCTTTCTCCAGTGCGGCAATGCTGATTTATAATCGTTTTGTTTGTAGAATTCAGTGTAGAGTGAGAGTTCATTCATGAAATCCCTGTTCTGCGATTTCATGAGTTCTTCAAGCGTTTGAAGGTTTACGTCGCCACTTTCTTCACCTTCTTCCATATCTCCGGTCACTAATTTACCCGTGCTAAAGTCAAAGTCAAATGAATTGCCGCTTTTATCGTCAATATCCAGTTTTTTTGTATCATCGATGTAAGTAAATTTTAACCATTTGGTTTTATCATCCGCTTCTACCTGGTACTTGCCATCGAAACTGGTCATCATTGTACTTCCTTTATGTGCTTCAACTGTAATACCGGCAGCTGGTTCCCCATCGCGGTAAACCGTTCCTTTAATAATTCTTTGAGCCATGGAACTTGTAACCGCTGCAATAACAATGGTGGCTGCAAGAAGCATTTTCCGAATATTAGTTTTCATAATTTTATTAGTTATTTATTTTGCAATTTTAATCAAATCTTCTTTGTATAAACCAGAGGTCGTAAAAATTTACACTTAAATTTAGCTTTGCGTAATTTTCAAGAACCAGGTTATTTTGTTTAGTTCCCCGTCTTCCTATCTCAGCTGATATTGATATTGTTGTATTGGAACGATAAACGGGTAATCCTACTCCAAAACTTATGCCAAAATCATTAATTTGTTGACTGCTAAGCATAAGGTATGATTTTTCATATTTTACGCCTGCCCGGTATGCAACTTTATCAAAATAACTTCCAATTGAAAAACGGTTAGGTATCCACTCAGCACCTGCTGCAAATTTATCTAAATCAATTAATAGATTTTCATCTGTTCCCGGTAAAATTACATTCGACCAGGCCTGATGATAATAATCTGCATTAATTTCGAGCTTGTTATTTTTTACAAATGATAATCCAAAACCATAGGTAAGCGGAAACCGGATGTTGCTTTTTTCCTCACTTTGGAAATTAAGTGTGTCCTGATCTACACTGGTTGTCCTGTCCGGATTGGTTGCTGTTATATTTTTTTGGGTTAAATCAGAATAGTACATGGTATAATTTGGTTTTGCCTGGAGTACTGCCGCAAAATTTAAATGTTGGTTTTCATTTAATGGGAGCGTAGCCTGAATTCCAAAATCAAGTCCAAAATCTGCGAGTCTGATACGTTCAAATTTTTGCATATTATAGAAATCCGGCGAATTTAAAAAATACACCTCCGAATTTCGGTTTAAGCTGCCAAACAAGTAATTCAAATGGGCTCCAACCGAAATATTTTTAACCGGTTGAATTGCCAGGCCCCAAAAAGCCCGCGACAATGATCCTTCGCCATAATAGCGCGAAAGCACATTGCCTGTATTTTCAACTTCGTTATTCACCTCAAGATTATACCCGACATCAGAATATGGCGTAAGTCCAAGGCTGGTGCCTATCCAGCTTGTAATTCTAAAATTCATTGCAAAATAGGCAAAGTTAATGTCATTGACATTCATGCTGGAAATGTCGTTGCTGAAATTCGAGAATTTTCCAAATATTCCAAACTCAAAAAGAAAAGCAAGCGAATCGACCGAATTGTAGGAGGCTGGGTTCGAAATATTTATTTGTTGTGGATTGCGGCTTGCAAGGGAGGCTCCTCCCATTGCCGAGGTTCGGCCAAAACTGTATGGCTGGAGATCACCGAGTCCGTAACGCGAATAAGGCGAAGTGGTATTATTATTAAACTGTGCAAACAACAAAGCCGGAACAAGAAGCAGCCCGGCAAGTAAACTAACTCTTATGTATCTCCCCATTATATTCTAATATGCGGTTTAAACCAATGGCAATTAAATTGAATTGTACAAAGAAAGAATTTTTTAATTTCTTTTCAAAGAAATCAGTGTCGCCACCTGTAATAATAACTTTTAAATTATTATAAAATTCCTTAAATGTTTCGATTGTTTTATCTGCTTCAAAAACAACACCATGCTCAACTCCGGCAAGAATGGATTCCTCTGTTGTCTGGCCGTAAAGTTTATCGAAACCTGTGCTTTTTACAAGTGGTAAATTTCCGGTGAAATGATGCAGCGCCTTAAAACGCATTTCAAGGCCGGGAGAAATTTTGCCTCCCAGATATTGCCCGTTTTCATTCACAAAATCGTAGGTAATAGCAGTGCCTGCATCTATTACCAGCACATTCGATGACGGATATAAATGTAAAGCGCCCACTGCTGCTGCAATGCGATCACGGCCAAGTGTTTCTTTCGAAACATAATGATTTTCAACCGGTAGCGGTGTTTGAGCATCAAGTTCAATAAAGTGTTCGAAATTTTTTTGAAGCGATTCTTTTAATTCGGGCGAATATTTTTTTACCGACGAAAGGATGGCTTTGTCAAGCGCCGCGTGTTCATTTTTTAAAATGTCAATATGTTCCGGCAGAAATTCATCCACCGGCACAGAAATCATCATTTCGCCGTAATTAAAAAGTGAAAATTTTGTACGTGTATTTCCGATGTCGATTACAAGGTTCATCAGTTAATAATCTTTTGGCTGATATCCAGCGCTTTTACTGAATGTGTGAGTGCTCCGATTGAAATAAAATTCACTCCGGTTGCAGCCACTTTTCGTATGCGTTTCAGGGTCATGTTTCCCGATGCTTCAATTTTGGCTCTTTTATTAATTATTTCAACGGCTTCCCGCATCATTTTTGAACTCATATTATCGAGCATAATAATATCTACATCGGCTTCGAGCGCTTCTCTGACATCATCAAGTGTTGCAGTTTCCACTTCAATTTTTATGCTTTTTGGGATTTTTGAACGAATGGCATCAACCGCTTCTTTAATTCCGCCTGCCACCTGAATGTGGTTGTCTTTAATCATCACCATATCGTATAACCCGAAACGATGGTTGGATGCGCCGCCCATTCTTACTGCATATTTATCGAGGTGCCGGTAACCGGGTAGTGTTTTTCTTGTGTCCAGAATTTCCACCGGATGTCCTTTTACCTCCTGCATACATTTGTTGGCATAAGTTGCAATCCCGGATAACCGTTGAAGAAAATTGAGCGCTTTACGTTCGCCGGTGAGCAGTGCCCTGTAATTTCCCTTGAATTCCACCAAAACATCGCCGGGATTTACTTTTGAGCCATCAGGAAGTTTTACATTCCATTCCACATTTTTATCGAATTTTTTGAAAACCATTTCAGCAACAGGAAGACCGGCAACCACACCTTCGGCTTTTGCAACAAGAATTGCTGTTTTGTTGGCATCGGGCGGCACAAGGTTATTTGTGGTAATATCGCCATCGCCAATATCTTCGGCATAAGCCAAATCGAAAAGCACTTCTGCTGATTTTAATATTTTTTCATCCATTGTTTCTATTTTCTAATCGGTTCAAATTGAACATCGCTATCTTTTTGTTGAATAATATGCATTTTGAAATCCGGGTTTTCCTGCTGAAAATCTTCACGAATATGGCCTCCCCGGCTTTCTTTTCTTATTAGAGCTGCTTTTGTAATCAGCCGGCAGATGGTTATCGCATTTTTAACCTTTAAAAGATTATAATCTTTTTGAAACCCACTGAATTTTTCTGCTACTTCATTTAATTGTGTGAAGGCATTTTCCAAATCAGTTTTATTCCTGACGATTCCAAGGTCTTTAGACATAATTGCCGCTATTTTATTTTGGTAATCCAGAAAAACCTGTTCGTTTTCTTTCGAAATACTAACCGGTTCAATTTCCGGCAGTTCAACTTCTGATTTTTGAAGCTTTGCAGCTTTTTCACTTGCTCTTTTCCCGAAAACAAGACACTCCAGCAATGAATTACTTGCCAGCCGGTTTGCTCCCATTACACCTGTTGCTGCAGCTTCACCACAAACAAATAATCCTTTAATGTTGGTTTCGGCATCCAGGTTGGTTCTCACACCGCCTACCATGTAATGTGCAGCTGGTGAAACTGGTAACATATCTTTGGTGAGATCAAATCCAAGCTCTTTTAAATGAATGTAAATGTGATAAAACCGTTTTTTTATTTTTTCTGCATCGAGGTGTTTAAGCGAAAGCCAGATATAATTGATACCCGATTTTTGAATCTGCCTGAAAATGCTGTAAGCTACTACATCACGCGGCGCCAGTTCGGCCAGCGGGTGAATGTCTTTCATAAACCGCTCTCCTTTTTCATTTAACAGCCAGGCACCTTCGCCACGAACGGCCTCACTAATCAGATAAGCATCTTTCCCGGGAATATACAAAGCTGAAGGATGAAACTGAATAAATTCCAAATCGGCAATTTTTGCTCCTGCCTCATATGCCATTGCAACTCCGTCGCCGGTTGCTGTATGTGGATTTGTTGACCGTTCAAAAACCCGCGATAAACCGCCGGTGGCAAGAATTACAGCTTTCGATTTGAATATAACATTTTTGCCTGTTTTAAAATCGAAAGCCTGCGCTCCAACAATCTCACCGTTATTTTTCAACAGTTTTACAACTGCATGGTATTCAAATGGTTTAACTGAAGGTTGTTCCTTGACTTTTTGAAGGAAAAAACAGGTTAATTCTTTTCCGGTAGCATCGCCGCCTGCATGTAAAATGCGTCGCTTGCTGTGGCCACCTTCCAGCCCAAGTACAAATTCACCATTTTGCCTGTCGAAAGCCATTCCCATTTCAATCAGGTTAAAAACACGTTCACGGCCTTCGTTTACAAGTACTTTAACTGCATCCAAATCGCAAAGTCCACGTCCTGCAGTGAGTGTATCCTGAATGTGTTGTTCGGGTGAGTCTTCATGTGAAATAACTGCGGCAATTCCTCCCTGTGCATAATATGAGTTGCTGGTATCGAGTTGTGATTTGGTAACAATCGCTACTGAACCAAATTGCGATGAATAATATGCGGCAGTGAGTCCGGCCAGGCCGCTTCCGATTATAACCGTATCAAATTCAAGTACTTGCATTCAAAGTTGCTTTTTTAATTGCGCGCCAAAGTTACTATATTCTTTTAAGAAATTCGTTTTTTGTTTTCAAACCTTTCATTTTCAGGGAAGGTAGTCGTGACGGATTGGCGAAAACATTTCCAAAACCACAGAATCTTCCAGAACATCAACTTCATGATCCACATTTTCCGGAATACTCCAGCTGTCGCCCGTTTCGGCTAAATGCCATTTATTTTTAATCCTGAAATTAAGTTTTCCCGATATAAGGTAACCTGTTTGTTCGTATGGATGGTTATGAGAAGGAAGTTTGTATCCTTTTTTGAGCTTAAATTCACAAAGAATTGATTTCTCTTCGAAAGCCAGCGGACGCATGGAAACACCTTCAATCAGCGGGCGAAAATCAACAGAATTATATTTCGTAAACATACGGCAGAAAATTTGGAACAAGTTAGAAATTAGTTCCGTTAACAACTGGATTGTTACTGTTCGAAACCGAAAAGATAATTTAAACGTAATTCATGATTTTCCCGGCAATCTGCAGTAATGAAATTTCGGCCAGTTTTGTTTGAAATTTAACAGATATAAGCCGCTCTTCTGCATCGAGTAAACTTTTTTGCACTTCACGCAGTTCCAATCCGGATAATGCTCCCAACCTATACCGTTCCAAAGCTATTTCAAGATTTTCGCGTGCAACATCCAAATTTTGTTCTTCCATTTGCACCAAATTCAGATTGTTTTGGTAGGCATAATAAACGGTAAGCAATTCAGCCTTTATATCCTGTTCCACTTCCTGAAATAAATACATTCTGTTTTCAATTTCAACCTGTGCGTTTGCTTTTTCACGCCGGCGGTTATATCCGTCAAAAATATCCATTCCAAGTACCAGTCCGTAGTTCAAAGTGCGGCTCTGCTGGTTGTTGAGTTTTAGTGCGCCATAATCGCTGATGGTTCCGGTTCCGTAGCCGCGGTATGAATAATTATATCCCGATGTTAAATTCAAATATGGATAAGCACGTGAGGCAATTATTTTGTAATCGAGGTTTGAAATGACCTGGTTCTTCCTGGCAATTTGTAATCCGGTGTTATAATCAAGCATCGATTCAAGCAATTCAGAATAGACCAAATCAGCATTGAAAACAATGGTAGTATCTTTTAATGCGATGTTTTTTTCAAGATTTTCCAGTGCCATCAGCTTTTTCAACCTAACTTCCGATTCAAGAATGGCTTCATTTTGCCTTGCAAGTCTTGAACTGTCGGCATTCAGGTATACGATCGACTGCAGCAGTTCCAGTTTCGATGAAGCGCCAAGCAGGTAGCGCTCTTCATCAATACGTGCCCGCTCCCGCGACAGGGAAACTGCATATTCCATGTTGTTGAAGAAATTCAGTTGTTC
The DNA here is from genome assembly GCA_963771595.1 of uncultured Prolixibacteraceae bacterium. Taxonomy (GTDB): domain Bacteria; phylum Bacteroidota; class Bacteroidia; order Bacteroidales; family Prolixibacteraceae; genus CAVYUC01. The sequence continues at coordinate 46,577 of CAVYUC010000024.1, forward strand.
GATATAATAATAATATTCCGAAATGATTTGAGCCACGAGGTTTTCCATGGCCATTTGGGTGTTTAACTCTCCAAGTTTCTGTAATTCGCTTAATTTCTGGTAAGTGGTCTGCACATTGAATCCGTTAAACAAAGTCATGTCCAGGTTAATGGCCGCAGATCCTGTGGTGTTGTGTATTCCCTGTGATTTGTTTTGGGAACCGTCATTCATGTTTTGAGTAGTGGAAGTAATGTTTCCGCCATATCGGTTGGTGGTGGTGAGGGAAGGCAAAAATCCTGCATTCCCGCGGGTAAAATTATTATCCGTTATTTCCTGCTGGTTACGCGCTACTTTAATGGAAAAATTTTGTTCCAGTCCCGTTATTACACAGCGGCTCAGGTCATAAACTTCCTGTGACTTTGACTGATTTACACTGAAAATAAGCAACAAAACAGATAGGAGAATTTTTATTTTTTTAAGCTGCCCCGGTTTCATCATAAACAATTGATTCATTTTTAATATTTTTTGATTCACTGGAGATAAGAAGATAAATTCCCGGCACAACATAAAGTGTTAAGAAGGTGGAAATTGTAAGGCCTCCAACGACAGCAATTCCCATTGCAACCCTGCTTTGTGCGCCTTCTCCCCATCCCATTGCCAATGGCAGGATGCCAAGTATAGTTGATAAACTTGTCATTAAAATAGGCCGAAACCGGGCAGCCGAAGCATAACGGATAGCATCTTGTTTATTCATACCTGCTTCTTTTCGCTGATTGGCAAATTCAACAATTAAAATTCCATTCTTCGAAACCAAACCGATGAGCATAATTATTCCAATCTGGCTGAAAATATTCATAGTGATATTGAAGTACCACATAAAAATCAATGCACCTGTTAAAGCCAGCGGCACTGTCATCATTACTATTACCGGATCTTTGAAGCTCTCAAACTGCGCCGATAAAACAAGAAAAATAAGGACAATTGCAAGAATGAAAGCAAACATCAGGCTCGATGAACTTTCCATGAAATCTTTGGAGTCGCCGTCAAGTGCGGTGCGGAAGGAATCGTCAAGCACTTTGTCGGCAATTCTGTCCATCTCTGCAATTCCCTCACTAATGGCCACTCCGTTGGCCAGGTTGGATGAAATTGTGGCCGACACAAACCTGTTATAGCGATATAGTTGCGGAGGCGCGGTGGTTTCTTTCAGGCTGACAAAATTATCAAGCTGAACCATTTCTCCCCTGTTGTTTCTAACATAAAGTGATTTGAGATCAACCGGTTTATTGCGATCCTGACGGTGCAGTTCACCTAGAATTTCGTATTGTTTCCCGTTCATGATAAAGTAGCCGAAACGCTGACCACTTAATGCAAGCTGAAGAGTTTGTCCAATATTTTGTGTTGAAATACCAAGCAGGTTAGCTTTGTCCCGATTGATTTCAATCTGAAGTTCAGGCTTGGTAAACTTGAGATTTACATCAGGCGAAACAAATATTGGATTATTATTTACTTCAGTCATAAATGCCGGCAGGATTTCACGAAGTTTGTCGATGGTTGGCGCCTGAATTACATATTGGATTGGCGGACGGGCGCGCCTGCCACCAAATGTCGATTGTTGCACTACCGTTGCCCTGGCCTTTGTCTTTTTCCGGAGTTCGGCTGTGAGCTGGTTTGCAATCTCCTGTTGTGATCGTTCCCGTTCAGCCGGATCAACAAGTACAACACGAACGAAAGCAAAACTTCCTCTTATCATGGTTGTTACATTGTCGCTCTCGGGAATATTTTTATCAACAAGTTTGGCAATATCTTCAATGTAATCATAAGTAAATTCATAAGTTGCGCCTTCGGGAGCGGTAATTCTGGCATTCATTTGCGAGCGATCTTCCAACGGCGCCATTTCTGCCGGAATTATTTTCCATAAAGCATATATTAAAACCCCCGAAATGATAAGAATCACCAGTGAAATGTATTTCCTACTCAGGAATTTTTCCAGTGAATTCCTGTAAGCCTTGTTCAGCCGAATGAAAAACTTTTCTGTAAAATTATAGGCTTTGCTTCTTTTATGGCGGGTTTTTAAAAGTTTAGTCGAAAGCATCGGTGTAAAAGTAAGGGCTACAAATGAGGAAATTCCAACTGCTCCGGCAATTACAATGCTGAATTCACGGAAAAGCCTTCCGGTCATTCCTTCCAGAAAAATAATGGGGATGAAAACAGCAACCAATGTAATGGTAGTAGCAATAATGGCGAAAAATATTTCATTGGCGCCTTCCAGTCCGGCTTTTCTGGGACTCATCCCTTGTTCAATTTTAACATAGATGTTTTCCATCATTACAATGGCATCGTCAACTACCAAACCGATGGAAAGCACAATCGCCAGCAATGTAAGGACGTTGATGGTGAATCCGGCCAGGTACATAATGAAAAATGAACCCACCAGTGAAACCGGGATAACCAGAATTGGAATGATTGTGGTCCGCCAGTCGCGCAAAAAGAAAAAGATGATGATTACCACAAGGAAAAAAGCCAGATAAATGGTAGATTCTACTTCTTTTATAGATGAACGGATGTATTGGGTATTGTCGAAACCAATATCCACTTTTACATCATCGGGAAGGTCCCTTTTCATGAAATTTAACCTGTCGTAAACTGCATCAGCAATATCAATATGATTGGCCCCCGGTTGTGGAATGATGATGGTGGCTACCATTGGAATACCATCCATTTTCATGATTCCCCGCAGATCTTCAGGACCCAGTTCGGCCCGGCCAATATCGCGCACCCTAATAAGTTGATCACCCGATTGTTTTAAAATGAGGTTGTTAAATTCATCGGGAGTAGTCATTAATCCAAGAGTACGGATGGTTAATTCTGTTGTATTGCCTTCTATACTTCCTGCCGGAAGTTCTATATTTTCACGTTGAAGTGCATTCCGCACATCGAGTGGGGTCATCTGGTATCCGGCAAGTTTTGCAGGATCGAGCCAAATGCGCATGGCATAACGTTTTTCGCCCCAGATATCCACCGCGCTAACTCCTGAAATGGTTTGTAACTGCTCTTTGAAGGTCAGTTCAGCAATTTCGGATAATTCGAGTAATGAACGTTTGGGACTTTTTATGGCAATCATTATAATGGGTTCGGCATCAGCATCAGCCTTCGAAACAGTTGGAGGATCGCAGTCCCGGGGAAGATATCGCTGCGCTTGCGAAACTTTATCGCGCACATCGTTGGCAGCAGTTTCCAAATCCACTGTCAGTTCAAATTCCACTGTAATGCGGCTGCTTCCCTGGCTGCTGCTGCTGGTAAGTGCGCGAATGCCGGGAATTCCGTTAATGGATTGCTCCAGCGGTTCTGTAATTTGTGTTTCTATGACATCGGAATTGGCTCCCGGGTAGGAAGTTCTGACCGAAATGATGGGCGGGTCAACACTTGGAAATTCACGAACACCAAGAAAAGTCATCCCAATTGCCCCAAATAATAAAATAACCAGGGAAAAGACTGTAGCCAGAACCGGACGTTTTATGCTGATGGATGAAAGACTCATTGCATTATGCGTTAATTATTGACAATCAAAGTATCCAGTTGAATGGGAATATCCTGCCGGAGTTGCAGAATTGCTGTGGTGAGCAATGTATCCCCAAAAGCGAGGCCATCTTTTATCTGAATGTTTGATTCAGTTCGCAAGCCCAGCGTTACCTGACGTTGTTCTGCTTTTCCGTTTTTGTAAATAAAAACCTTTTCGCCTTCCATTTCAGGAATTACCGCCTCGGTTGGAATGGAAACAGCATTGTCGATTTGCGATAACAAAGCAGTAACACTTGCAAACCGGCCGGGTTTAAGTTCGTTATTCCGGTTCTGATAAAGCGCCCGAACTGTAATTGTGCGCGTATTTATATCAACTTGTGGATCTACGGCATATACTTTGGCATTAAAATTATTTGATACACCATCAATAGTAAAAGTGATTGGAAATCCTGGTGATATTTCTCCGGAATATCTTTCAGGAATTGAAAATTCAATTTTCAGCGGACTAATTTTTACCAGCCGCACAATTTTGGTTTGCGTTGTGGCAAACGCACCTTCGCTAATCATTCGCAGTCCCACAATTCCATCGAAAGGCGCCCGCAATTCGGTTTCTGCAATCCGCGCTTCAATTAGCATAATGTCGGCTTTTAGTGATTGAAGTTCAGTGGCTACCTGATCGTAACTTTCGCGGCTAATGGCGTCACGGTCAAGCAACTGGCTCTGTCTGAATTCTTTTTCTTCGGTAAGTTTAATTTGTGCCTGAAGTTTTAACAACTGCGCCTGCAGTGGTTTATCATTAATTTTTGCAAGCAACTTGCCTTTACTTACCCTGGTTCCTTCTTCAAAATAAATACCAACTATTTTCCCTGACGTTTCAAACGACAAATCCACTTCTTCATCCGGAAGGAGTGAACCGGTGCTGTAAATAATTTCATTCAACTGCGTTGGCTTAATCACAAATCCACTGGCCAGCAATATTTGCTGACGGTCCCGCTGATTGCGCAATGCAATCTGTGATCCTCCGGCATTTTTCTGTATAATAAGTGTTTTAAATTTGGGATAAAGAATCATCCCTGCAATCACTACTATTATAGCTGCCGTAATTGATACTCTGAATATTTTTTTCGTTGCCACAGTTATAGTTGGTTTATTAAAAATCCTGCATTTGCTATTTAATCGAAATCATTTGACTATAGAATGTTCAAAAAGTTAATTCTGAAAGACAAATTTTAAATAAAATATCTGTTTATATTCTCCGATGGAAAAATAATTTTAATTTTCTGAAACAAACATAAAGATTTTCTGAAATTCAAAAGGATAAACTGCATTCGATTTTTATAGTTGATTTTAAATTTCAGGCCGACATTTAAACCCTTTCCTAATGCAGAAGTCTTATAGCTTAAAAGTTTTAATTCGTTTTTATTTGAAAAATCTAATCAGTTAAAATAAAACTTTAAATTTGCATCCCTGTTAAAATGAACCAATTATTTGTCCAAACCACTAATCTGGATTCTAAGTTGTGGAATCATTGCTGAATTGATAAGTCAGGTATTTAAGAAAATTTAATTATGAGTTGGAGAAAAATAACTTTTATTGTTGTAGCCCTTATCATTCTGTTGGGGGGAGCTGCAGCACTTTCGATGATGTTCGTTTCAATGAAACCGGAGCCGCCACGACGTCCGGATACTGATTTAAAACGATACGTAAAAGCTGAAACAGTAAATTACAACGAAATTGTTTCTCCGCTTTCTCGTGAAGGCCGGGTGGTTACCAGCAGCGAAGTGGCACTGGTGGCCGAAGCTGCCGGGAAAATTGAAAAAGGTGATGTAAACCTGCGCAAAGGAGCATCGTTTAAAAAAGGCGATTTACTGGCGGAGATTTATAAAGATGAAATGGAACTGGCACTTAAAGCAAGGAAAAGTGGTTTCCTTACTACAATTACAACCATTTTACCTGATTTAAAAGTCGATTATCCTGATTTATACGACACATTTCTGAAATTTTTCAATGAAATTGACATGAATAAGGATTTGCCAGAATTACCTGAAATCAAAAACGAAAAGCTAAAAATATTTTTAGCCAGCCGGAATGTGCTGAATGAATATTATGGAATAAAACAAGATGAAAAAAGGCTGGGACGGCATACGCTTTATGCACCGTTTGATGGTACTTTTACACAGGTAAATTACGAAGTTGGAGCTTATGTAAATACAGGCGCCCAGATTGCCCGGATGATTCGCACTGATATGCTTGAAGTGGAAGTTCCGGTGGAAAACGGGCAAAGCAAATGGATCAAAATTGGCGATCAGGTTCAGGTTTATTCCCGAAATAAAAATTTGAAAACACCAGGTGTTGTCGTCCGGAAATCGGATTTTGTTGATGAAGAAACCCAATCGAGAAGTATTTTTGTAAAAGTAAACAGTTCTTCAAACAATAAACTTTTGGCTGGTGAATACATGATGGTGGAATTTCCGGGACAGGTAATTTCCGAAGCCATGGAAATTCCGCGTAATGCAGTTTTCAATACCAACGAAGTGTTTACTGTGGAGGATGGCAAACTTAAAAAACAGGAAATAAATATCCTGAAGTGGAATGAAACTACCTTAATTTTTAATGGCTTGGAAGAAGGATCGAAAGTAGTTGCCCAGCCACTTATCAATGTAAAAGAGAACAGTCCGGTTGGAATACTTGGTGAAGAAACTCCTGCAAAACCAACTAATCGAAAACCAAACAGCCAGGTTAAAGGATGAAAAAAACAATCGAATTATTTGTCAGGTTTCCATTTTATGCCAATCTGGTCGTACTTTTTTTGTTAATCGTCGGCGGCCTTAGTTTATATACCATGAAAAAGTCGTTCTTTCCTGAACGGCCTTCCAGAATGTTGTATGTTTCGGTATTTTACCCCGGGGCATCGCCGGTTGAAATGGAAGAAGGGGTTACTTCGCGTATTGAAGAAGCAGTCCGCGCCATTCCTGGTATTTATGAAATCAATTCTGTTTCTTCTGAAAACAGTTCGCGGGTTAGTATTGAAATTCTTCCGGGTTACGATATCGATGAGGCGCTGATTGAGGTGAAAAATGCAGTAGACGGAATTTCATCTTTTCCAACCGCTGCCGAACGACCAATTGTTTTTAAACAGCGGACTACTTCACCTGCAATGCGGCTAATGGTTACCGGCAACGTTGATTTGCTTACATTAAAAACCTATGCTCAGCAAATTGAAGAAGACTTTCTGGCTTCCGGTTATATTAGTCAGGTTTCAATATCGGGTTACCCGACACTTGAAATCTCGGTGGAAGCAAAAGAGGAAGATTTGCTGCGTTACGGAATTACATTCAACGAAATTCAAAATGCTATTTCGCAAAATAACCGCGATGTTTCGGGCGGCCAAATCCGTTCTGAAAATGAGGAGTTGCTTATCCGGTTACGTTCAAGAAGTGCTGATCCGAACAAAATTGGCAATATAATATTACGAGCTAATCCGGGTGGAAGTGTAATCCGGATTCGGGATATTGCGGTAGTAAAAAAGAAGTTTTCCGATACTCCAAATAAGGCACTTGAAAAAGGAAAGCCTGTTATCAGTTTAATGGTTAGTAAATTAATTAGCGAAGATCTCACTGATATTGATAAATATGTAAAGGAGTATGTAGCCGAATTTAATGTTCGAAATCCGGGTGTTGAACTCGAAATTACCAGATCTTTCCTCGAAATTTTAGGAAGCCGGCTGAAGCTGCTTTATGTAAATGGAGGACAGGGATTATTGCTGGTGGTTCTGGCGCTGGGATTAATGTTAAGCACCAGACTGGCACTTTGGGTGGCCTGGGGAATTCCGGCTTCATTCCTGGCAATGTTTATAGTTGCCAATATAATAGGTATTACCATCAACATGATGTCGTTGTTCGGAATGATTCTGGTTATCGGGATATTGGTGGACGACGGAATTGTTATCGGCGAAAATATATTTCAGCATTTCGAAATGGGCAAATCGCCAATGCAGGCTGCCATTGACGGAACCGTGGAAGTAGTGCCCGCAGTTATAACTTCTGTAGCTACTACTGTTGTAGCTTTTTCTCCGTTAATTTTTATTACCGGCCGCATGGAAATGATGTTTGAAATGGCTATGATTGTTATTCTGAGTTTGAGTTTTTCATTATTTGAATCCTTTTTTGTGTTGCCTGCCCATCTGGGTAACAAGCATGTTTTAAATCCGAAAGTTTTGCATTCAAAAGCCCGGGGAATTAGAAAATATACCGAAGGAGCTATTAGCTGGCTGCGCGATTATGCTTACGACCGTGTAATTAAACTTGTCCTTGAATGGCGGTATATTACAATTGCAGTGCCTGTTGCCATGATGATTATTACGTTTGGTTTAATTGGCGGACAAATTATAAAAACCACTTTCTTTCCGCGTATGGAGTTTGATTCGTTTAATATAAATATCGCTTTTACGCCGGGTTCGGGAGAAAAACAAACCATGGAATACCTTCAGAAATTTGATAGTGTGGTTTGGGTGGTGAATGAAGAAATGAAGGAAGATTATAATGATACTCTTGATATTATTGAAAACAGCACAATAGAACTTGGTTCCGGATTCGACGGTCAGGAAAGCGGCGCCCACACCGGAAGTGTGGATGTTTCGCCGCGAAATTCAGAGGAAACCGGAATCAGTTCGTATGAAATAATTGAACGGATAAGGGAGAAATTAGGCCCGATTCCCGAAGCAGAGAAATATACCATTGGTGCAAGAGGCAGATTTGGAGATCCGGTGTCAATTGGTTTGCTGTCAAGCAACATTCAGGAATTAGAACTGGCGCGCGATTTTCTGATGGAACGTTTGCATAATATGCCACAATTAAAAGATGTGGTAAATACAAATGCAATGGGAAAACAGGAAATCCTGCTCAATTTAAAACCAAAAGCATACATGCTGGGTTTGGATGAAGCAAGTATTGCTAATCAGGTGCGGCAGGGATTTTATGGCGGACAGGCACAACGCCTGCAGGAAGGCCGCGATGAATTGCGCATTTGGGTGCGTTATCCGGAAGCCGGCCGCGAACGAATCGGGCAAATGGAAAACATGAAAATTAAAACTCCACAGGGTGAATTTCCGCTGAATGAGTTGGTTGATTACGAAATGAAGCGCGGGCCAGTGAATATCCAGCGTTTTAATGGCCGCCGCGAAATCAGGGTAAATGCTGATTTGGTCGATCCGGATGCTTCGGTGACTGAAATACTTGAGCAAATTAATACTGAAATCATTCCTGAACTGCGGATGCTTTATCCTGGCCTTCGAATTGAATATCAAGGGCCAGCAGAAAGAAAGCAAACGAAATATGGCCGATTTAATGTTTCTTTTTCCGATGGCATTTTTAGCTATTGTTTTCATCCTGATGATCAATTTTAAATCGTTTGAACAACCGCTTATTATTTTGATTTTGATTCCAATTTCCATACTGGGAGCCGTGTGGGGGCATGGAATTCATGGTAAACCACTTTCAATTTTAAGTTTGTGGGGAATTGTTGCACTTACCGGTGTAATTGTTAATGATGCTGTGGTTTTCCTTGAAAAATTCAATTTATTGGTAGTGGAAGGCTGGAAAGTGAAGGAAGCAATTATTGAAGCCGGCAAAAAACGTTTGCGGCCAATTCTTTTAACTTCATTAACTACATCTTTTGGTTTGTTTCCCATTGTTTTGGAAAAAAGTTTTCAGGCTCAGTTTTTAATACCGATGGCAATTTCACTGGTTTATGGTGTGGCTTTCGGAACAATGTTTATCCTGTTGTTTTTCCCGGCGCTTATTCTGGTTCTTAATGATATCCGCAGAGGAATCCGCCAGGCATGGCATGGCCGCCGGTTCGAACCAGAGGAAGTGGAAATTGCCTGGATTCACCATCAGCGTAAACTGGAGGATGACAATACGAAACCAACTGAAACCAAATAGATGATGAAGCAACTGAAGATAATTTTGATATTCATATTTGCTGCCATTTCAGTGCAGGCGCAAAATCAGTTAAGTTTAAACGAAGCCATCGAAAATGCCCTGGAAAATAATTACAGCATTAAAATAGTACGCCAAAATGAGCGTATTGCCGAAATACGAAACAACTGGGGAACTGCCGGCCGCTATCCATATGTAAATCTTTCATTGGGCGACGATAATTCATACAATATTAATGAAGGTGACAACACAATTGTAAACCGTTTTACCGGTGGTGCCAGCATTAACTGGACCTTATTCGATGGTTTTTTGGTGCAGATAAATAAACAACGGTACGAAGAACTTGAAAATCTTTCAGAAAATAATACCGCTATTATGGTGGAAAGCACCATTCAATCTGTTATTCTTGCCTATTATTCGGTTTTGCTCGAAAAGGAAAAACTACAGGTTTACGATGATGTAATGAAACTTTCCGAGGATCGTTTTCGTCAGGCGGAAGACCGGAAAGAATTTGGAACTTTTGTTACCTACGATGTTTTACAGGCGCAAAATGCTTATTTATCCGACCGTTCAAATTACCTCTTGCAGGAAGTGTCCTATAAAAATGCTTTGCGCGATTTAAATTATTTGATGGCCGATGATACAGGAATCAGGTACAATTTAACTGATTCGTTTAATGCCATTCCGGTTGATTATAATTTGCAGGATTTAAAAACTCAACTTTTCGAAAATAACAAGGTTTTGCAAAACCAGTATGTAAACCAGCGCCTACTCGAAAATGCCTGGGCTGCGGCAAAAAGTGCATTCTCGCCAACTGTTGATTTTCGCGGTGGAGTAACGGGTTCAAGCCAGCGAATCGATAATGTAAATAATGGTGCAAACTGGAACAATTCAGCCAGTATTTATGGGAATTTTACACTCAGTTTTAATTTGTACAGCGGCGGAACCCGGAAAAGGGCATTGCAAATAGCTAAAATAGAAGAAGATATAGGCGGTGTTGAAATTAATGAAATGGAACATGATTTAACCAACGGATTGGCAAACCTGTACGAATTTTACCAGGTGCGCACCGAATTACTGGATGTTGCAAGAGAAAATCTGGCTGCCGCAAAATTGAATCTGCAGATTTCGCGTGAGAAATTTGAATCCGGCGCCATTAATTCCTTCAATTACCGCGATGTACAAAATATTTATCTGAATGCTGCCCTGCGCGAGCTGGAAGCCATTTATGATTTTATTGATACTCACACCGCTCTGTTAAGAATGGCCGGTGTAATTATTCAGGAATATGAATAAAAAACAGGCAGATGAAGAAATTCACCTTCCTGTTTTTACTCAACTGTTTTTATCCGTTACAATACCACCAATTTATTTGAAAATCTTCCTTCGGGAGTTGTACAAACAAATATATAAGTACCTTTTGAAACCCGGCTTCCGTTCTGGCTGGTGGCATCCCATTCCAGCTTAATTTCTGAAATTTCACCCAATTGATTCGCATCGAAGGATTTAATCAACTTACCAAACAAGTCGTATATCTCCAGCCTGATTTGGCTGCGATCTATCTGTTGCGGGAGTTTAATTTCAATAGTAGTGCGGTTACTGAGTGGATTCGGGTAAACAGTTAATTTAGTATTTTCAATCTCAGTCTCATTTACAGCAACCGGCACTTCATTGCCCCACTGATCTTCACCCATCCTTTCGTTAATTTCATTTACCTGTTCCAGCATTCCCGGTTCGAGACATAAAAATGCAGTATACTGGCTGAGAATTCTGTTGCTGATCGATTTGTCGATAATATCGTTGATTACCGAATAAGAACCACCGTTTTTTTCTATTTCAAGAATTTCATTTCCGATCCAGAACTGGCTGATTAAGGAATCAGAGGGAACTGCATATTCCTTCGAAATACTGACTTTGTCTGAAAAAATATTGCCTGCATATTCTCCAGAAATTTCCACTACAAAAGGAAATTCGCCACTGAATTTTCCTATTTCGAGATATGGAAGATTCGCAAAAACATTTTGCTGTCCCGGATTGAAGCGGCCGTAGCAAAAACCATTTTGGAGTGATGTATGAATGTCTATCATTCCATTCTCGCCGGCTGCCGATTGATATATTTTGTTGAAGCATGCGGTAAATGAATTGCTTTCGCGGGTATTGCTGTAATCGCCGCCGGTTAATTTTGCCAGATTTCTGTAAAAATATTCATTCCCGCGGTACCAGTTATTTCCTGCTCCGTAATTGTTTAGGTTGTTTGTTTGAAAATCGGTAATAAAAACAGGCACCGGCGGATCTGCAAGTTTCAGCAAATCTTCAATGAGTTGATTGGCCGATTCGATGTTGTTGAATTTATCTGAATTGGCAATGAGGATGATTTTCGTGTTTTCCTCTTCTGCGGCCATCTCAATACCTGAAGCCAAAAGTGCAGGCAGATTGCTGTAACTGACGAATGGATTTTCACCTAATCCGGTTACAGTTTCAGCAATTGAAGAAGAATCACCCGGAATCCAGTTTTCGCTGGCCTGCTGCAACTCCAAATCGTTGTATAATATATTGAATGAATCTTTTTCAGTAAACAAATTTGTAATTAATCCTGAAAATTCATTTAACAAGGTAACCTGCGAAATTTGGCTGTTTTCTTTCTGGTAATTAAATAGAAACAGGACTTTCTGAGGTTGGCGGAGGCTCTTGTTTTCCAGCGGTAACATGGCCAGTTGGTAGTATTTTTCGCTGCCCTTTTCAAAAATGCTTAAAAACGGGCCTCTGTGCAACGGTGAACCCACCATAAATTTTTGTCCGTTTGATAGTTGGTTTGCATCTAAATTCAAAAAGTATATATAGCCGCTTTCATCTTCATTTAATGGAATTAAAGGAATATTGCTGTTACCGGTAATTACCGGATTTGTCCAGCCGGATTGTAATCGTGCATACACCTCAATGTTTTCTGTTTTATATTTTGAACTGTTTAAATTTTCAGAAGGGAAAAAAGCGGAAATAGTTTTTGCATTCCAGTCTGCGGGCGCCAGAAAAGTGATTTTCACTTTTCTGCTTTCTTTTGCGGCCATTGGAAAAATCCGAAGTTCATAATTCCGGTTTCCCGTTTTGTAAAGTACCGATGGATCTCGACGGCGGTTAACAATGTTTTCGTAAATCTGACTGGCCGACCATCGGTCCATAATCCTTGCTTTCAATATCGAATCTCCAAACCACAACCACGAATCCGTTATAAGTGATCCTTCGGGAAGTGTAAAATAATATTCCACTTCCACGGTGTCTGATTCTGAAAAGAAATCCAACCCTTTTGCTGAAAAGGTAATTTCCCAATCCACTTTCATAAACAGGCCTTGGGGCTCATAAGTGATTTTGGTTTCTTCAATAGTTCCCTGGCCGCTTCTCCAGTTTTGTGGATCGAGAATACGCAGCGACTGCGAAAAAGAAGTAAATGTAAATACCAGCAAAATAACAAAAAGTAGAAGTTTTTTCATGATGTACGTTTTTAGCAGATAATTGTACAAGTTAGAAAAAATCCAGTTTCAGAGCCAGATTAAGCACATGTTATTTTGCAAGTAATAATTACCATTGTTTAAAACCCGCAAATTTCGTCCCATACAAGTTTATTTACCGGAATTCCTTGTTCCAGATTTTCTTTTCTGATTTGTACCACCCGTTCACCGGGATACCTAATCTTTTGTTTTTCTGAAATGGGAATAGATTGTTTAAAATCGTCGATGATTTGGTTTAGTGTGTTTTTAATAGCCGGAAAATTGTGCAGCTTTTGTAAATTCATAGCAATAAAAACCTGCGAGGTTCCATATTCTGCCTCATTCAAACTAAGTTCCCTTGTAGAAAGGCCACCCGATAAAATAGTGGCAAAAATATCGAGCATTAGCGCCAGTCCGGCGCCTTTCCAGTAACCAATGGGCAAAGGAAGCCATGATTCAAGAATTTCTCCCGGATCGGTTGTTAGTTCGCCTTTTTTATTAAACCCGCCGGGATAGGGAAGTTGTAATCCTTCCATTTTTACAGCTTCCATTTTACCGTATGAAAATTGCGTCATGGCAAAATCAAAAACAATGGCTTCATCTTCGAAGGGCATTCCAAAAACCATTGGATTATTTCCCAGCCGGCTTTCCCGGGCGCCCCAGGCCGGAGTGTTTGCTTCGGCATTTGTCCAGGCAATAAATGCGTACCCTTTTTTTGCTGCCTGCCAGCCGTATTTTCCGGCACGCATCCAGTGGTTGGTGTTGGCGATGGCAACGCAGCCAATTCCATAATCTTCTGCAAGTTCAGTAGCACGGTTGGTGCAGAATTCGGCATTTAACGGCCCCGGACCAAGATTGCCGTTCCATTGTTCCAGTGCACCCAAACCGTTGATTTTTTCCGGTTCCGCATCCGGAATAACATAACCCTTCTGAACGTACCGGACAAATCGCGGGAATCGATTCACTCCATGTGAATAAACTCCTTCAAGACTGTTGACTGCAAAAATTTCAGCACATCTTTCTGCTTTCTTTTCCGGAAAGTTGTAGTGAAGTAATATCCTTCGAAATTCCGATTCTAATTTATCAAGAGGTATTCGCAGTGAATCCATAAAAAGTGCTTTATTTTGTTATAAAACTTTTGCCAGTGCATTTCTTACATTTTCCAGCAAAACCGGAACTTTGTCGTACGGATCGCCTTCGCCAAGTGTTTCCAGCGGAAGGTAGCCGCGGTAACCAGCATCTTTTATTACCCTGAACAATTTTACAAAATCCGTAGGTACTTCTTTCCCGTCTATCCAAACATTTTCCTTGATCTGCCAGGTCACCGCCTTATCAATGTTTTTCTTTATTTCTTCGTACGGATTGTGCTGCCGGTAGCTGCCAATATCGAGGTTTAACCCGAGCCATTCTGAATCAACCATTTCAAATATCCGGTTGACATCAGCTGCGGTTTTCAGAAAGTCATTGTGGTTTTGAATGGCCACAATAATGCCGTATTTTGCGCCGTAATCGCAGCATTCCTTTACATCTTTTGCCATCCATTCAAATACCTGGTCGCGCCTAAAACCCTCATGTTCGTTGTTGCCTGCAAAAATTCGCAGGTTCGGAATTCCCAGTTTTGCAGCCGCTTCTATCCATTTTTTTATCATGACGATATCCGCTTTCCGGCTGGCTTCATCCGGATTGGCAAAATCATTTCTTACACCGGTTCCACTAATATCCAAACCTAAAAGGAAAGCTCTCTTTTTAAACTTCATCATAAAATCATCCGCCGGAACTTCAGGATAACCCGGAAAATAATAACCTGTCGGGTCGATGGCATCGAAATTATATTTGGCACAGAAATCAAGCACATCAAACAGATCTATTTTTCCATCCTGCAAAGGCTGGTTGAATGAATACAAATTCAAACTGATTTTAAACTTGTGCGAAAAGGGTTCCATTACCTTTTTACCTTCCGAAAAGAAAGGAGAACCACCCAACGCAACAACTGCCGGAGCTGCTGCCAGGGTTTTTAAAAAATTACGTCGTGAATTCATATAGTCAGATTTTTTAGGAATTGCCGGTGACTATTTAATTTCTTCCAAAAACTGTATTGGTGTTTGGATTTTTATTGCTGAATTTAAAAAATCTTTGGCATTTCCGGTTATAATTCTTTGTATTCCATTTATTTCTGATGCGTAAGATTGAATGGCATCTTCAAAATCAGGAAATTCTGATTCTAATGACATCAATATGATTTTTTTATCAATCCCCAAAATATCAACAATATAGAGAAGGCTTTCCAAAAAATGGATTGCTGTTTGATGTCCTTTGGCTTTTTTAGCGATATAATAAATATCTGAAACAGTTGTCGCAGTGATATATGCGCCAAATTCTTTTTCATCCAGTTTTACAAACAATGCAGCAGAATGATCGTAATGAGGATGACGTTTTAATGCAACATCCAGGATTATATTTGTATCCAGCAAAATTTTTATCATTTGTATTTTTCAGCAAGATAATCGCTTTTTAAACTATCGGGATCTAAATCTTGCATGAAACCGGCCCAATCTTCGACGAATTGCTTTGCGGATGTTTTAAATTGTTCTTTTGTATTCGAAAGTACAATTACTTCAACATTTTTATTTACAAGATGCGCCGATTCAGGGATTTCAATCATCCTGTTTTGCGGTATTTTTGTTTTGAACCTGAAAATTTTCACCATACCATCTGTTTTTACCAAAGATAATAAAGATCGACAACATTATTACATACCCGGTCAGGGAATGGAATTGATGGTTTTTACTTCCAACCGAAATCCACTTCCATGGATATTCTGAATTTCGATATTCGAATCGGCAGCCAGATATTTTCTCAATTTGGTGATAAAAACATCCATACTCCGTGCGGTAAAATAGCCGTCGTCGCCCCAAATTTTACGCAGCGCCGTTTCGCGAGGAAGCAGTTCGTTCTGGTTCTGGCATAGCAATTTCAGTAAATCTGATTCTTTTGGTGAAAGCTTTTGCTTTACTCCTTCGCGGGAAATATGGCGCAACCTGGAATCAAAAATATACGAACCTATTGTAAAAATAACTTCTTCATTAACAGGCTGCACCGACTGTCTTTTAATAACTGCCTGAATTTTACAAAGCAGAACTTCCGTATCGAATGGTTTGGTAATATAATCGTCAGCCCCCAGGTTATAGCCTTTTAATATATCCTCTTTTAATGCTTTTGCCGTTAAGAAAATCATTGGTATATCCTTGTTTATCTTCCGTATTTCGGTACCGATTGAAAAACCGTCAATGTTGGGCAGCATAACATCCAAAATACAGATATGGTATTTACCGTTTCTGAACCGCTCCATTGCATTTTTCCCATCGTCAATCCAGGTTACCTGGTAATCGTTCAGTTCGAGGTAAGATTTCAAAACCGAACCAAAGCTCAGATCGTCTTCCACTAAAAATATATGTTGGTTTTCGCTCATAATTTAAATCTTATTCCCTCAAAAAAGGTAAAAATACATCAAATTTACTTCCCTTTCCCGGCTCACTGTGCACAGCAATTGTTCCGCGATTGGCTTCGGTTACTGCTTTCACATAACTTAGTCCCAGCCCGAATCCTTTAACATTGTGAATGTTCCCGCTGGTTTGCCGGTAAAACTTTTCAAAAATTTTACTCTGAACGTTTTTTGTCATTCCGATTCCTTTGTCTTCCACTGCTATTAAAACACCCCTTGATTTATTTGTTGTCGTAATTTTTATTTCCGGCGGAGAATCCGAATATTTAATCGCATTGTCGAGCAGGTTGTATACCATGTTGGTGCAGTGCTTTTTGTCAGAAGTAACAATCGGATTGGTTGCTTCCAGTTCCAGATTAATTTTGCCTTCCCGTTTTTCAACCTGGAGGGCAATTCCCTGGACGGCATCCTTTATCAGTTCGTGCACATCGATAGCTTCCCAGTTAAATTCAAACTCTTTCCGGTCGAGCCGGGCAATGGTTAGTATATCTTCCACCTGCAGGTTCATGCGGGCGTTTTCCTTTTTTATCATTCCGGCAAAATATCTAATCCGTTTCGGGTCATGTACCACCTTTTCATTTGTAATGGAATCGGTAGCCACCGAAATGGTGGCAATTGGGGTTTTAAATTCATGCGTCATGTTATTGATAAAATCCGATTTCATCTCCGATATTTTCTTCTGCCGGAGAATGTAAAATATACTCAGCGAAAAAGTTACAAGAATAAACAACGAAAACAGGAAAGAAGCCAACAGCAACCAGTTGAGCGAACGGTACACAAAACTCCGTCGCTCCGGGAAAAATACGGCAAGCTTTATATTTTTCTGAAAAATATTGTTGGGATAAAGTTCAACCTGGTAATTTGAAGCAGCCAGTTTTACTGAATCAGTAACTCCGGGTGCCAAATCCATCGTACTGTCTTTTACAATTCCAAATTCAAAATCAATGGGAATATCCCGGTTTTGCAATTCTTCACCCAATACTTTGCTGATGAGGTTTTTGTCCACTTCCTGAACATCCCACGAAACAATTTCTGTAACCACCTGGTTGGCCATTCGTTTAAGGTTTCGGGCTTTTAGTTTTGCCCGGTGAGAGACATCGGGCCTTACAATAGAAAATGGTTCCAGATGGGTTAAAAGTGAATCAATTTTTACCAAACCCACCGAGTAAAATGAATCGATATCGGCAATCATCGTGTCGTTTTCAAAAACAAAAATCTGATTATTAGTGTCATCTCCTCCGCTAAATACAAGTTCTTCTGAATCTTCATTTTCATCAGAATTGTAACGGTAAGAGTAACTGTGAACTTTATGGCCGCTTGTTGTATCTGTTTTAATTTCAATCTGCATGTTCTTTTTATTTGGCTGAAATTCACGTATGATTCTCACTGGCCGGGGCGCCTTTCTTACCGAATCAGGAATATGTGGCGCCGGAGGTAAAGGTGGAAAATCAAATTTTATATCCACATCATGTTTCCCGTTCCAATGCAGTGAATCGTCGAAAGCCATCTGATTTAATACATCGAAATTGTGAATATCCTCCAGCTTTTTTACCGTGTTGTTCATGGCATCGTTTACGCTCCGGCTAAACAATTCATTTTTTACCCCGATGGCATTATTTATCCACACCAGCTGAACGGCAATAATTCCGAGAATGGAAATGCCCATCAGAACAATTAAAATGATGATGATTTTTTTGTTCATGATTCAAATATAGAGATTTAGGATAATCATTTTTAAGTTTTAACTTTTCCTTAACAGAATTTAACCAGGTTTTAACTGATTGTAACTGTGGTTGTAAGCTATATTTGTTTCGAAAACAGAAATTAATTTAAAATCGATGATTATGAAACGCATTTTAACAACAACTACCTTTTTCGTTTGCTGCATCTTTCTACTTTCTTCTTTTTCATTAATGGAGAATCCACAGGATCCTCCCCATTCAAAAAAGAAAACAAGACACATTAATTTGGTGAGAGTGGATGATGACGGCAATAAAACCGAACTGGATACCATTATTGAAGGAGACGATGTTTTTGTCTGGAACGGCGATACAATCGGAAACGCAAAAGGTTTTAAATGGAGTTCGGATGGGGATTTTGATTTTGATTCACTGGCGGAACTTCCTGAATTTGACTTTGATTTCGATATTGCCGGCGATGGAGACGAACAGGTATTTGTAATGAAATCGCGCAAAGACGGAAAAAGTAATCATGACGTAATGGTGTGGCACGATAAAGACGGGAAGAGAGTTTTTGCGCCCGGAATGGTTCATCCGCCGCTTCCTCCGCTGCCCCCCAATGTGCCACATGCTCCGGGAATGATACATATCGAAAAGCTGAATCAGGGAAATGTTATTGATTTAAGCGATCCCGGAATTATTGAATACAAAAAGAAAAAGATAAGTGGCGGCCGTGAAAAAATTACAATTATTCGCCATGAGGTGGATGAAGACGAAATGCAGCAGGAAGAAATTATTATCGGCGGACATGGAATGCATCCACCTTTTGTGGTAAATGAAGATGAAAACGTAAAGATGATTGAAAAAGACGGGAAACAAATAAAAATCAAAGAATTAAAGAAAAACGGCCGGAAAGATGTTGAAGTTGAAACGGAAACAAAAAAGGGAGACGCAAAAACAGAAAACAATTAAGCAGCTAGTCAGTTTTTATAGTTTAACAGACATTTTCATTATTTCGATTTCAGGAATTCCTGGTCAGTGGCCGGTTCAAATACGAACCGGCCTTTTTATGTATGCCTTGCATGAGCATGTCTAATGCATTCGGCAAAGATTTGATTTCCGTTTCCAAAGATTAAAGGATTTTGGTCCATCTGAAACTCATTCCCCGCAATACTTTCCAAAGACATTTGATGAAAGGAATTTCCAAAATTCATAGCGCAAAAGGATTATTCCATGTGGCAGCAAGACCATTCCATTTGGAATGATAGAGATTCCCTATGGAATGAACATGATTCCTTTTGGAATGTCGATGATTCCATTGCGCAGGAAGATAATTCCACATGGAATGATAAAGATTCTCTATAGAATGGACATAATTCCTTTTGGAATATCGATGATTCCATGCCGCAGGAAGATAATTCTATGTGGAATGATAAGGATTCCTTATGGAATGAATATGATTCCTTTTGGAATGTCAACGATTTCATACCGCAGGAAGCATATTCCCTGTGGAAACAATTCTAATCTTAATGGAATAGTATGCATCCCTGTTTGCTGTGAATGATCTTATTTATAAACAGCTTGACAGATTTATACCCCGGGTCCTTTATCTTAATTTTCTTAACAAGCAGCCAAATTCAAGCAGGATACCGGCTCCTTTTAAATACAAACTTTTTCTGTATTATTGTATATTCGAAACAAAGAAATAATACAAAATGACCGGATCTGGTTATATACCATTAATTATTAAAAAATTGCTGGAAGTGCATCCGGAAAAAATAATATTATTTGGCTCTTATGCTTATGGTAATCCGGACGCTGACAGCGATCTTGATGTACTAGTTGTAACAGGCGATAATATCATTCCATCCTCCTTTGCTGAAAAAAGCAAAATTTATCTTCGGGTATCCAAGGCGATTTCTGATATTAAAAAAGAATTTCCGGTTGACCTGATAGTACATACTAAACCTATGCATCAGCAATTTATAGCAGAAAACAGCCTGTTTGCCAGAGAACTCTTAACAAAAGGAAAAGTGCTCTATGAAAAAAATAACGAATGACTGGATAATCAGTGCTAAAAGTGACCTTCATCTTATCCGGAAAATAATCGACGAAGAATCTGTTTCTCATTTAGCTGCTTTTCATGCACAACAAGCCATCGAAAAATTGATGAAAGCCATAATTGAAGAATTTGATCTTGGATTTATTAAAACACATAGTTTGGAAACTCTGTTTCATAAAGTCGAAAAAATAATTCAACTCAATATAAATAAGGATTTGTTGATTCTTCTTGATCAATTGTATATTGATGCCAGATATCCAGGTGAATTTGGATTATTGCCTCACGGAAAACCTTCAGCAGATGAAACTCGTTCTTTTTTAAACCTCGCAGAACAATTTCTTAAAGCCACATTAAAAACATGTCAATAAAATAAAAAAAGTCCTCTTTACTCACCGGTATTGGTTCCCACAAAAAACGAAGCTTATTTGGGAAAGAAAGATTTTAAATAATTCGCGAAAAGACGCAGGAAAATGCTTGCGAAAATTACCCCGAATTTGCTTTTCAATTCAACTATTTTTTGAAACATCTATTCCTTCATCGGATTGATGGTTTGTATAGTTCCATCATCATTGTATTTTAATTCTGTAACCTTTACATTCCGAAGGTGTGTTTTTCCTGAAAGTTGTGTATCGTGGTAAAACAAGTACCACTTTCCGCTGAATTCAATAACGGAATGGTGGTTGGTCCATCCTTCCACCGGATTTAGGACAACACCTCTGTAAGTGAACGGCCCGTAAGGATTATCGCCGGTGGCATATAAAATTTTATGGGTATCACCGGTAGAGTATGAGAAATAATATTTGCCGTTGTATTTATGGACCCATGAAGCTTCAAAAAAACGATGTTCATTGTCACCCGCCAGGAGTGGATTACCATTTTCGTCCAGAATTTGAACATCGCTTGGTTCCTCGGCAAAACTAATCATGTCGGCATTTAACCGGGCCATCTTTGGATGAAGGGCCGGTTCATCAGCTGCCGGTTCTGTTCCTTCCGGATTATATTTATTATCTCTCCAGTTTTGTAATTGTCCACCCCAGATTCCACCAAAATACATATAAAATGTTCCGTCATCGTCACCAAAAACCGCCGGATCCATACTGTAACTTCCGGCAATTGGTTTCGGTTCAGCAGTAAATGGGCCTTCCGGCGAATCACTTACTGCAACACCAATTCTAAAAATGTCTTCTTTATCTTTTAAAGGAAAATACAGGTAATATTTACTATTGGCATAAGCGGCATCGGGCGCCCACAATTGCCGGCCGGCCCATGGAATATCATCCACCGACAGTGCAACGCCATGATCAGTTACTTTTCCTCCCACTTCATTTATCGATAAAACATGGTAGTCATTCATGGCAAAATGGTCGCCCAAATCATTTTCGGGAATTCCTGCATCAATATCGTGCGAAGGATAAATGTAAATTTTACCATTAAAAACATGTGCAGAAGGATCAGCAGTATAAATATGGTCCACGAGTGGTTCTTCAAGATATTTGGAAGATGTGGTATCTTTCGTTTCTGTTGATTTCTCAGAAGTTTTATTATTGGTGCAGCCTCCTGCAACAAATAAAGCAGCTAACAGGGCAGCTGAAAATTTTATTTGGTTGTTTGATTTCATAAACTGTTGATTCATATCTCTAATAAGAATACATATTGGTTTAATTTTCACAGTTAAATTTGTTCCCATCCCTTTCTGTATGTAGGTCGAATCCACTCTTCCGCCGTTTCAAAAGCAGGTAATGTAACATATTTTTTATCAAATTGCGGCTCACCATTTTTCATTTCAAATTCATCGTGAGCTAGTATTTTTAATTTATCTTTTGGATCGATGTTGTTAAAGCGCATATTAGGCCCGTCCCAATACAATTTTCGCTGAAGGCTTTGAAGGCGAACAGCCAGGTTTCCAAGCAGCACCATTTCAGTTAACGGGGCGGCATATTCAAAGTTGGATGAAGCTTCCAGCCGGGAATCCGGATTTTCTTTGGCTGCGCGAACCCAGTCCTGCTCGTGACCGCCACCCATAGCTTCCGATATCCTTCTGATTCTTTTCTCCGGTTCAACAAAATCATTCATTCTCTCCGCGGGCAACAAGGTTGGATTCATGGCGTAGGTCCCGCACATGATTTTCCCGAGGGTTCCGTGAAAAATACAGCCACCGCTGTCGTCGCCCATTTGTTCTCCATCAAGTAATTCTTCGGGGCGCGGAGGCATCATTCCGCCGTCATACCAGTTAACGGTAACCTCAGGCATGGCAACTTTCGGTAAATTATCGCGGCGTGGAAATTCATACCGTACAAATTCTGCATTGGGCGGCGATTCTACATAAACCGGAGTTGAACTCGCTTCCACTGCCGATGGATATTCCAGCATCAATGCTTTGAAAACAGGATCGAGAATATGACAGCCCATATCGCCGAGAGCGCCGGTGCCAAAATCCCACCAGCCGCGCCAGTACCAGGGATGATACACCGGGTTGTAATCGTGCCATTCAGCCGGGCCAATGAAAAGATTCCAATCCAAATCACGCGGAACACGTTTGTCTTTATCGGGTGCTTCAAGTCCCTGCGGCCAAATCGGGCGGTTGGTCCAGGTATCCACATGGGTAACTTCGCCAATTACTCCTGCCCAAATCCATTCGCTGATTTGGCGGATGCCTTCTCCCGAGTTTCCCTGGTTTCCCATTTGCGTGGCTACCCTGTAGCGTCGCGCAGTATCCCGCAATACCCGTGATTCGTAAACAGAATGGGTCAGCGGTTTTTGCACAAAAACATGCTTTCCCTGCCGCATGGCCATTACAGCCGGCAGTGCATGACTATGGTCGGGTGTGGCAATTATCACTGCATCAATGTCTTTTTGCTGGTCGAACATCACCCGGTAATCCTTGTATTGTTTTGCCGAATGCCAGCGTTTAAACGCATTGCTTGCATAATCCCAATCCACATCGCAGAGTGCTACAATATTTTCGGATTCCATGTTGCGGAGGTTGGAATATCCTTTTCCTCCAACTCCAATGCCCGCAATATTGAGTTTGTCACTGGGTGGTTTATGTCCAAATCCCGCAATTACAGTCGACGGTAAAATTGTAAATCCGGCAGCAGCCGTTGTCGTTGCTCCAATAAACGAGCGCCGGGTTATATTGCTTTTCTTCTTCATTTTTTTATAATAACCTGGGATGTACAGGTTGCGTGCAAATTAGAAAAAATATCAGGTTTTACCTACAGATTATTTTTTTTGAATGGTATTTTTGTTTTCCTGTTTTATTATAACAAATTATTAGTCTTCGGTAATAAATTTCAATTTTGGGCTAAAGCTCCGGTTTTTAGTATTTTCAGCTAACCGTTGGTTAAAACCAACGGCAAAGGATAGGCGCCTGTTGGTTTTGGCGAAGAATAATGGCATGGGCACCAATTAAATTTTTATTCAAAGAATTGAACCCCATTTAATAGTTTGTTCAAAATCCCTGAATCTATTTGGAAATTTATCCATTTCTGTCCCTGAGAAATCATGAACTCCTGAATTCTTCTTTAATCACTTTTTGCTATAAATATTTGACGGCGCTGCCGCTAATAGTAGCTGCAGAGCAGCGAAATATTTCCCTTTAATTCAGGGCTCCTGGAATTTTGCAGGAATATATCCTTTGCCGTCCCTTTAAGGGACGGATATATGGATATTAAAGACAAAGGGCTTTTAGCCCGGATAAGGTAGGCTTTCTTACTTTTTATTCAATCAGAAAATTCAAACAGTTTCAAACCTTCGGTTACAAATTGCGTAGATTCATTATAACAGAACAGATTTTGAATGTATGGAATAAACTAATCATGCTATGAAAAAATTTATATTAATAACTTTGGTAACCTTGGTTTCATTATCAGCAGGCTCAAAAAATAAAAAGCCACCAATGATAGGTGATAAAGCGCCTCCATTCACTGAAATTTCGACAAACGGAACTTTGAATTTCCCGAAAGATTTTGGAGATAACTGGAAGATTTTATTCAGTCACCCGCTCGATTTTACTGCGGTATGTACTTCGGAATTGTGCGGGTTGGCCCACAATCAGAAAAAATTTGATTCACTTGGAGTAAAAATAGCAGTTGTTTCAATTGATGAAATTGAAAGGCATTTGTTATGGAAGGAATTTATGGAAAGAACTTTGAAGGAAGGTGGAGAAACCATCAAAATCAGTTATCCGATTGTAGCCGATCTTTCCGGAGAAATATCCAAAAAATATGGTATGCTGCATACTTCAGAGAATGGAAACCGGGATGTCAGGGGCATTTTCATTATTGATCCACATAATATTGTTCAGGCGATTTCATTCTATCCAATGAATGTTGGGAGAAATATTGATGAAATTTTGAGGACTGTCGCCGCATTGCAGTTAACACAAAAAGAAAATGTGCTCACTCCTTACAACTGGCAGCCGGGAGATGATGTGCTCATTCCTCACAAACCATTTACTGCAGATGAATTGGAAGAAAATCCTGATCTTAAAAATAAATATTACAATAAGGGAGAATTTTTGTGGTTCAAAAAACAATAAATAATTTCCAACAACGAATCTTATTTGAAAAAGATATAAATCATGAAAAAAAGGGTGTCCGACATACGAACACCCTTTGCTTTTATTGTTTTTGACTAAGCTGGCATATCAGGCAAACTCCATGGTTTGCGGTAGGTATGTTTAACCAGTTCAGCAGCAAATTCTTTTGCAGGTACCGGATCAGTCCAGATTTTATTGAAACGTGGATCACCGTCAACGATTTTGAAATCATCTTTTTTAACGATTCTGATTTTTTCATCGTCGGTAAGGTTGGTGAACTGCATGTTTGGTCCATCCCAATCCAGAATTTTATTTAAAGTCTGCAAACGTACAGCCAAAACGCCCATTACAACCATTTCGTTGAATGGTCCGGCTTCGCTGAAATCGGATGCAGTTTTAACCCGGTTTTCCGGACTTTCCTTACAAGCGCGCACCCAATCCATTTCATGGCTCAGCTCCACTCTGCGGCGGAATTTCGGAGCATCCGGTGTACGACCTGAAAGCAGCCATGGATTAACACCGTAACATCCGCAAACCAATGTATCTTTTGTTCCGTGGAAAAGCACGCCACCGCCGCTATCGTTCGGGTTTTTGCCGTCGGGCCATCCTTCAGGAAGCATGGGTTTAATTCCACCATCATACCAGTAAACATCAACTTCAGGCAGTTGTGCATTCCGTTTTAATTTCCACGGTTTTTCAGGTTTCGGTGCACGTTCCGGGAAAGTCAGTTTTACCGATTGTGCTGTTGGTGCACATTCTTCGAGCAACAAGGTGGAGTTACCCTGCGCATGTGATGGATATCCAAGATCAAGACCTACAAACACCGGATGCAGAATATGACAAGCCATATCGCCCAGGGCGCCTGTTCCGTAATCCCACCAGCCGCGCCAGTTCCATGGATGGTAAATTTGATTGTACGGACGCATTTCTGCAGGTCCTGTAAATAAATCCCAATCCAAAGTTTCAGGAACCCAGTCGCCGCGTTCAGGTGTATTTAAACCTTGTGGCCAGATTGGACGGTCAGTAAAAGCTTCCACTTTCCGGATCTCCCCAATTTCGCCATTGGCGATCCACTCGGTAGTAAGGTTTACACCTTCGCCCGAAGATCCCTGATTACCCATTTGTGTTGCCACGCCATACTTGTCGGCAAGTTTGGTTAACAAACGTGATTCGTAAACTGAATGGGTAAGTGGTTTTTGAACATAAGCATGTTTACCCATGCTTATTCCATGAGAAGCAATGATTGCATGCGCGTGGTCGGCAGTTGCAACTACTATCGCATCGAAATTATTACCCATTTCATCATACATCCTTCGCCAGTCTTTGTATTTTTTGGCCTTCGGGAAATAATCGAAAACGCGTGCGGCATATTTCCAGTCCACATCACATAAACCAACTATATTTTCCGACTCCAGATTTTTGAGGTTGGCAAAACCCATTCCTCCAATACCAATAGCTGCAATGTTGAGCTTATCGCTTGGAGCTTTATGTCCTAACCCTGCAATAACATTGCTGGGCAAAATTGTAATGCCTGCAGCTGCTGCTGCTGTTGTTCCAAGAAACGATCTTCTTGAAACAGATTGTTTATTCGAATTCTTTTCCATAATAATTATTAAAAAGTTTTAATTGGATAGGTATCTATCTTTTTTATCATTTAAAATTAAAAGCAATAGTATGTTTAAAAAACATTTAAATATAGTGATATAATAAATCAGGTCAAACTTACAAATTTTGTTCCCAATTAGAAAAGAGTTAAATCTACTTTAAGTTTTTTTTGCATTTGCCTGAAATAATAATTCGATTATTGTTGATAACCAGATTTTTGTATGTTGAAAAATAGCTTTTTTCTATTCCGGTTAAAAAAAATCAATTTGATTGTTACTCAGGGGTAATCTATATTTGTATAGAAATTTTAATTCAGTCTAAATAATAACAAATAAAAATAAAAAATCATGTTAACAGTAGGAGATAAATTTCCGGAATTTAATAAACAGGCAGTTTTAGCCAGCAAAGAGTTTGGTGAAATAAATTCGGAAGATCATAAAAAAGAAGGTAAATGGATGGTGATGTTTTGGTATCCAAAGGATTTCACATTTGTTTGCCCAACCGAAATTATCGAGTTCAGCAAAAACCAAGAAAAGTTTAATGGGCTGAATACCATTTTATATGGCGCTTCAACCGATACTGAAGCAGTGCATCTTGCATGGCGCGAAAATGACAAAAGACTTAACGATCTTCAGTTTCCGCTAATTGCTGATACATCCAAATCATTAAGTGAAGAACTTGGAATTTTGCAGCCCGAAAAAGTAGCGTACCGTGCAACTTTTATTGTCGATCCGAAAGGAATAATTCAATGGGTGAATGTAAATAATGATGCTACCGGACGAAATGTTGCCGAAGTGTTACGCGCACTCGAAGCCACACAGAATCCTGGATTAACAGGTTGTGACTGGACACCCGGACAACCAACTTTGTAAATACATTTTAAAAATAAAAATCATGAAAATAAGAAAAGTTAAGTCGGTTTGGAACGGAACCCTGAAAGAGGGTAATGGTAAAATGAATATCACGGGGTATGAAGGCCCTTTTACATTTGCATCGCGATTTGAAGAAGGCAAAGGCACTAACCCCGAAGAACTGGTGGGCGCAGCACAATCGGGTTGTTATTCGATGTTTTTATCGGCACTAATAACCGAAGAAGGCCTCAAACCCGAAAGCATTGAAACTGAAGCCGCAGTTTCACTCGGAGAACTGGACGGAGGGCCGGCAATTACAAAAATACAACTGAGCACTGTGGTAAAATGCCCGGGACTTTCGCAGGAAAAGTTTGACGAGCTGGCACAAGCCGCCAAAGAAAAATGCCCGATTTCGCGGCTTTATGCCGGCGGAACTGCTTCAATTGAGCTTGATGCCAAATTGGTTTAAGAAGAAAAAATTAAACATACATAAAAGGAAAAGGAGCCGCGAGGCTCCTTTTTTGGGTTTCCCGAATACCTCTCAACCTATTGTGAAACTATATCGGATATTGATTTTAAGTTTTATTTAATCAGATTGTAAAATCTTTCCCTGTACGTCTCCGAAACGGGAATGATTTTGTTTTGTATTTTAATTCTTTCCCTTTCAATGGATTCAATTTTTTCAATGGAAACAATAAACGACTTATGAACTCTGCAAAAGGAATGAACCGGTAATTGTTGTTCCAAATCTCTAAAGGTTTGCAAGGTCATAATCTTTTTATCCGGAAGATGAATTCGTCTGTAATCTCTCATTCCTTCAATAAACAGAATATCTTTTAATTCTATTTTTTCCAGTCGATATTCAGTTTTTACAAAAAGAAAGTTTTTGTCGTTATTGTTTGATTGGATTTTCAACTCTTCATAAATCCTGTCACAGGCCTGTAAAAAGCGTTTAAATTCAAATGGCTTTAGCAGATAATCCGACACATTTAATTCAAATCCTTTTAGTGCATATTTATCAAAAGCTGTAGTAATAATCACCTTTGGCTTATTATTCAATGATTCTAAAAGTTGAATCCCTGTAAAATCGTCCATTTGGATATCAAGAAAAATTAATTGAACATTTTGTTCCTTTAAAAGTCCAATCGCGTCCAACCCATTATCAAATGATTCAATCAATTCCAGGTACGGAACTTTTAGGACAAATTCCCTGGTTCGTTCTAACGCTAAGGGTTCATCTTCTATTATTATACATTTAATCTTCATTCAGTTGAATTGTAAGCGTAACGACATATTTTTCGTCCGAATCTTCAATTTTTAATGTATGCCTCTCTTTATATAACAGGTTTAATCTTTGCTCGATCAGGTTAATTCCAAGTCCGCTTTGTTTTTGAATCGGAGATATGTTTTTGCCTTTGTAATTTTCACAGCTAAATTTAATGACATCTGATGAAATGTCAAATTTTATTTCTATTGCATCCGTAGTTTTTTTATTTGAGGCATGTTTAAATGCATTTTCAACAAATGGAATAAAAACCATTGGAGCAATATTTGATTCATTGGCATTCCCGTTTATACTTAAATTGATATAAGATTCATTTGAAGTCCTGATTCTTTGAAGCTCAATATATTTTTCAATGTATTCCAGTTCTAAACTCAATGGAACTGTTTCCCCTTTCGTATCATAAAGCATAAAACGTAAAATATCCGATAACTTTTTCAGGTAAACCGAAGCCTTTTCTGCATCCTTCGTAATTAATACATCAATATTGTTTAAGGTATTGAACAGGAAGTGAGGACTAATCTGGGACTTTAACAATGCGAGTTCTGTTTGTAGGTTTTTCTTTTCAAGTTCAGCTTTTATTTTTCTGTCCTTAATCCATTCGATAATGGTTTTAAATAAAAATCCGGACAAATTAAAGTAAAGAACTGGTAAAATAAACATAAGTCCTTCAAACACATAATCTGTAACTCCCCAATTGTACATTAGAATTGTAAGAACAATAAATGCTATTAAATAGAAAGATATCAGCGGGATAAAAAGATTGCGACGTTTTATAAAATAGTTTAATGAAAAATAGGAAGCATAAAAAATACAGCCACCAATTGATAATACGATTAAAATTAGAGTTAAATAATCAAACATGTCGGGACCTTTACCTCCTCCCAAAATCCTGCCCAGACCTGACAAGAAATTGTAAACAACTATTACAAGTAAAGAGGTGAAAATCCAAAAGAGTAAATGATACATGGTTACAACTGACTTTTTCATAATGTTGTTTTTATAATTTAATTCAAAGGTCAGGTGTATTATTTAGTATTAAAAAAAAGTTCTGCATCATGGATTATTTTGTCTGCACGTTGGTTTGTTTTGTCCTTTAAGTTTCAACTATTGGTGAATTGAAAGTTGCTGTTGCAGATCGATGTGATTGTCTGGCGGAAACTATGGGAAAAGGCAACCGGGCATTAACCCCGGCATTTTGATTAGTTAATTACTCATGTTCCTGAAGCATAAATTTAACGGTAAATCCAAGGGTTTTTCCCTGCAGTTCAGGATTTTCAATTTCCGGGAGCAACTTAATAACCCGCTTTACTTCAGCTTTAAATTGTTCCGACGGGTCATTAATTTCGGATTTTATTTCAACATCATCCTTGTTTTTGTATGCTACAACTACTACTTCATCGAGCAATAAACTATTATCCGGACCATTTTCCGAAACATCTGTAATAACTCCGTTTCCGTTAACTTTTGCAAAGATTTGAACAATATCTTCTGCATTTGCCTGTTGTGCCGCCAACGGGTATTTAATTTTTCCGGCAATAAATCTCCGAAGTTTCAGTGCAGTTGTGGCTTCATCCGAATCCTGTGCATTTTTAAGGGTAATTTCAATCACTCCGTTTTTGCCTTTTTCTCCGTGTTTTTTTGTGGCTGATTCCTCCTTCAAAACACTAATTGATTGTATGGTTTCCGGGTCAATGTCATTTACCTTTTTACCGGTTTCCTTTCCATTTACAAGAATCAGCGGGTCAGCTTTTTCTGCATTGTATTTTGATTTATTGATTGCAATTTCTTCGTTTTTTGCGTTTTCACCATTTTCCGAATTTTTCTTTGTGGTTATCAAAATTACCCCGTTTTTCCCTTTTTCTCCATAAACAGCAGTTGAAGATTCTTTTTTCAATACATCAATTTGTGCTATGTTTTCAGGTAACATCTCGTCAATATTTGTGGTTTCAACACCATCTACAACATAAAGCGGTTGTCCGGCCTGATCATCGGTAGTTCTGATTTTTAACCCATTTTGTGCCGAAGGTGAATTCGTAACAATTTCACTTTTGGCAATTACAATCCCTTTGGATTGTGAACCTGATTTTGCAATTGTATCGGTATTAATTCTGAAATTATTTGCGGATTGTACAGACTGTATATCCGCTGCATCACTTTTCAATATGTTCGTTTTTACTTCTTTGTTCGACAATCCCATTACAAGAATTGCCAGTAACGGCAAAACCACCAATTGTTTCAGCAGTGCATACTTGTTTTCTGTTTTCTTTTTCATCATGATAATTCTGTTTTTAAGTTGACTTCCGTTTAAAGCAGTTAAAAATGGCGCAATCCCTTCTTTGTCGGCCAGTGTGACCATGGCAAGCTGGTAGGTTTGCGGATTATAATGTTTTGCAATTTCATCGTCGGTAGTGTATTCAAGATTGTTTTTTACAGCGTCTTTCAGCAGCCATGCAAATGGGTTAAACCACTGCAAAAGGAACATAATTTCGGTAAAAAGAATGTCGAGCGTATGTTTTTCGCGAACATGAATGCTTTCGTGGCTGACAATCATTTCGAGGTTGGGATGCGTAAGTGTTTTTTCGGAAAGCACAATTTTGCTGAAGAATGAAAATGGATGTACATCTTTTTGGGTGATGTTTACCGGATTGTTGCAGATTTTCTGAACCCGGCTTTTTTTAACAATACTTATGGCTTTGAAGTGGCCCAGCAAAAGATGAAATAAAAATCCGGCAGTACCTAAAATGTACAAACCAAACAAATATTGAACCCAAACAAATGCCTGTTGGGTTGATTCTTCGGCAGCAGGCGCCAGGTACGCGAAACTGTTTGCACCTAAACCGGATGGCTCAATTTGCTTTACAGTGGTAAATGTTATTAGCGGTATAATAAAACTCAGCGCCAGTGAAACCGGCAAATAAATGCGGTTAAATTTGAAATGCTTCTGGTTTTGAAAAAGCAGTAAAAAAGTCAGATAAAAAGAGCCGGCTGCCAGCGCCGATTTCCCGATATATATAAGATAAGTTTCCATTATTCCTGTTCTTTAATCAGTTTAACAAGCTCTTCCAACTCTTCCGGCGACAAGCCTTTTTCCTTTACAAAAAAGGCCACCGCACTTTTATACGAATTGTCGAAATAGTCGCTCACCACCTGTTTCATAAACGTTTTCCGGTATTCTTCCTTTTTCATTAACGGAAAATACTGGTAAGTGTTTCCATACTGTTTGTACCCAACAATTCCTTTATCCTGCAGCAAACGAACCAGCGACGAAATGGTGTTGTAATGCGGTTTCGGATCGTCGTACTCTTCAATAATATCTTTTACGAAAGCTTTTTCGAGCTTCCAGAGGATTTTCATTACCTCTTCTTCTTTACGCGTAAGTTTTTTCATTCTTTCATTCTTTTAGAATTTTAGACACAAGTATCAGGACCTTTCGCTACTGCCAGAGCTGTCATTTCGAACCGGTATTCCGGGTGAGAAATCTGTCTTTGCGAAGAGATTTCCCGCCTTCGTCCTCAGGTTCGAAATGATAAATCTGAATACCGTTTACAAACATACAACTGATTATTCCAGTTATGCAACTATATATTCAGTTTATTAACTGATATTTCAGTTATAATAATCAGGACATAAAAAAATGCCACCGGAATGGCAGCATTTTTACATTAGCAGTTTACTTTATTAAACGCGTTGGCGGAATTAATCCTTAATTTATTGAAATGCAGTTCGACTGTGCTTACTGTGACAGTCAGGCTGAGCGTAGTCGAAGTCTGATTACCGGAAAGTTGAAAAATAATTCCGCCAACAGGTTTTATTAAATCAGAATTCTCCTCAGTAACTGCAGAAATTAATCATAATCAAGGTTGTTCGAAGTCGTTATTCACCGAAGGTATATCTTATACCCCATAAACTCCTGATATTTAAATCGCCCTCCACAACAATCTCCGGGGTAAGTTCAAATAAAAGCGACAATTTTTTAAAATCCTGCAGTGGATATATTTCAATCTGCGCCGGAATAGTTAATGCATGAATATGGTCAAACCCACGAAATGGTCCTGCGTTAAGGCCTAATCCAACCGAGAACCGATGATATGTTCTTGGTTTAAAATTATAGAAAACATCTATTTCCATCAATAAATCATCAATTGCTCTGTTTGCAAATGTTTTTAATTCTCCACTTATCATTTTACTCTGGCTGGTATTTATCCCTAAGGCATAAATTGAATAACTGGTAACACCCATTTGTGAATAGGATTTTACCGATAAAGTCAGTAAAAATGTAAATGCAATAAATCCAAAAAGTTTTTTCATGATAATATAGTCTGGTTAAAATTTAAAATATCTGTTTCGCTGTTTAATGAATCACTGTGTACTCAGGGCTGTGAGAGGTACACTGGGCGGAATTTCTAGTCGGTTAGTCGCCTGCTCAATTGTGTGTATTTTTTTGTTTTTGATATGCTTTTGTTATCTCGTTTTTTAATTCACTGTATTTTATGGGTTCAGTTAGTTTTTTCAGTGAGTTTATTGTAATTGAACTTTGACTTCTTTCGTAATTTTCAAGTCGATAAGTAGGCAAAACATAAAAATCCCATTGTTCCATTTTTAAAGGGTCAATTGTATTTTGGTCTTTATGTTTTAAATGACAGAATACATATACATCTGCGTGTCGTTTAATTTCACTTTCTGTGTTTGTCTCTGCGTCCCAAAATCTTGCAGGTCTGATTGAAAATGAAATAGTTGAAAAACTCTTTTGGTTCCAACATTGGATGTATGCGGCAGATTTGACCTCTATTTTTATTCCGTCTTCAGTTGTTAAGTCATAAGCATCCCATTCGTCTCGTAAATTTTCGGGATTCAGTCCAATTGCTGTTCCAACAATAAATTCTGCAAATCTTCCGCGGGTAGCATTGCTCAGTATGTCAGAAGTGCTCCAACGCCAAAAGTCCAAAAGTGAATGCTTCATGGTAACACCATTATCAGAAAGTAATTCATTTCCAATTTTAGGCTCTGCTTTAATCTTTATTAAGTCCATGAGAAAGGTATATAATCAATATTATTTTCTTCCATAAACTGACCAAATTTTGTATAAGCTTCATTTCCCTTAAAACGATTTTTTATTTCCACTAATAATTTTTGTTTGTCATTGTTGTTTATCCCAAATAGAGGGTATAGCTTATCGACTTCTTTTGGTACTATTGTATAAGTATATTCATAATCAGAATCACCCCCATGCTTTTTCAACAATCTTTCCTGTATCATAGCCATCAAATATTAATTGATCCTTGTCATTAAAGCATATCTCCATGAATATCTTTATTTCTGAGTTTTTGAATTTATATAATATGATTCGTTTCATAGGCGTTTCTTAAAATTACACACAACTTTTTTATAAACTCCATAGTGTTTCTTTTCCTTTACTTTCCAAAAAGGGATCTTTTCCAAGTTTATGTTGAATTGCCTGGTTTACATTTCGGTTTGAGTTCATTTTATTGCTGTCAGACTTCATCATTCTAATGTTGGAGTTCATCCCTCTACTGTCGGGGTTCTTCATCACTGGCCGAGTAGTTTTCATCACTGCCGGAGTAGTTTTCATTCCCACCGGAGTAGATTTCATCACTGCCGGAGTGGTTTTCATTACCACCGGAGTAGTTTTCATTACTGCTGGAGTAGTTTTCATTACTGCTGGAGTAGTTTTCACGCTTGTCGACTGACTTCCCGTCAGGTTCGGCTGACTTCCCGTCATGGCCGGAGTGGTTTTCATTATAGTCAGGGTAAAAAAATGCAGCGGGCATGGGTTCAAAGTTCCCAGGGTAGTTTGTCGCAATACAACCTTCGCTTTCAGGTTCGGGGAAAACGCTGTGCAATCTGCAATTTGATTGCTGTGCACTTCGCTTTTAAATGTTGTTGCAGGCTGTTTAGTCAATGGTTTTGATTTTGCGGTTTAAATTTAGAAATAATTCCGCCGAAATGAAAAAACAGGACGCTGAACAGCGTCGTGTTCCGCAGTAAAAATCATACGCCGCTGAAAAAGGTGTTGCGCTTGCTATGCCTTTGCCGATCGGCGCCAAAAAACAATTATCCGGAAAAAAAGATTCCGGGTTCTTTTCAGTAAAAAAAATGCCACTTTTCAGGGTGGCATCATTGATCATGGAACAGTGTTAATTTCAAAATCAGAATTCGCCGCCTCCCATGTCTTCGTCTCCGCCTCCTTCTGCATTTCCGCCATTCCGTTCCTGTTTAAAATTGTTTATTTTATAGCTCAGCGTTAGCATCACAATTCGGGGTTCGCGTTCCCATTTGAAACTGCTTTTGAAGTTTTCGCCGTACGATTCGCGCTCAAATTTTCCGGTGCCCAGTGGATCGCGCACACTCAAAGTAGCAGAAAGTTTCCGGTCGAAAAATTCGTGCCTGTACGAAATGCTGGAGAAAAACATCGATTTTGATTCACCCTGAACAGAAACTGAGGGGCCGCGGTAGTACGACATGATTTGCAACCGGGCATTGTCCGAAAATTTAAATGTTGCATTTGCGCGTCCGTTCCAGTTGGTGCTCTCACGGGTAAATGATTCGTCATTTAACTGGCCCGAAATTTTGTAATTATACATGGAAAGACTTGTGTTGAGCAGGAACCACTCTGTAAAGTTGATATTGCCTGTAAACTCAAGACCGGTAGCATAATCCTTATCAAAATTATCGGTATGCAGGTAAAAGATGCCGTTTTCGCCTAACTTTTCAATCCTGTCGATTTTATTGTTGGTAACCCGGTGGAATGCATCGAGTGAAATGTAGGATCGGCCTTCGCCAAAGCGCTTCATCCCGCCGAATTCGAGGGAGTTGGTGTACTCCGGTTTCAGGTCAGGATTTCCGTAACGAATGGTGTACCGGTTGTAATAGTTTGGCGATGGATCGAGATCGCGGCCGCGCGGCCGATCGATACGTCGACTGTAACTGGCCATCAGTTCCAGTTTCTCTCCCAAAGGATAAGATGTATGCACCGTTGGGAAAACATCAAACCGGTTCAATTTCGACGGCGCCTCAATATTGGTGTTCAGAATTTCGCGGATGGTTAATTCCCCGCGCAGGCCACCCATAAATTCCAGTTTGCCCAGTTTATTGCTGTACGTTGCATAAGCGGCGTGAATGTCGCGTTTGAAATCGGTGGTGCTTGAGTAGGTATTGTTTACAATCCACGTATCGGTTGCCTGGTTGTAATCCCTGAAATCCATTTCATCCGTTTCATCTTCGAGGCGGCTCAGCCAGCCGGCTTCCAATCTTCCCGATTCACTGAACGGATAAGTGTAATCCACTTTTAACCGCATATCTTTTTCTTTTTGGTTTTCCAGAGTGGAAACCCGGTCAACATAAGTGTCGGTTTTATTGTATTGAGAATCGGCCAGAATTTCGCTCTCTATTTCGTTGTCATCTCCGTTTTCGCTGGAGTAAAATGCCATGGCTTCAATTTTATGGCCGTCGTTGTTAAATTTATGCTGAAGGTTAATGTTTCCGCTGTAAAAATCATTTGTCCGATCGGAGACTTCTTCGGTTACGGCAAAATATTCATCTGTCGGATTTGCAGGTTCGGTATATTGGTGTGTTTTCCCGTTTCCGCCACTTTTGTTTTTTGATTTGCCCAATTCACCTGAAATTGAAAACGTTGTGTTTTTTGAGAGGTACAAATCAATTCCCGATTTATAATTGTTGCCGCCACGGGTAAAATCCCGCGAGCCGTCAATATTCAGATAAGTTGTGGTATCGCCGGAGTATGTTTCGCGTTTCGAAAGCATGCTTCCGTAATACGTTTCATCGCGCCAGTCGGCCCCCACAAAAAAGTTGAACTTTTGTGTCCGGTAATTCACCGTAAAATCTCCGCGGTATTTATCGCGTGTTCCAATGGTGGCATTTACAATTCCGTTAACGCCATTCATTGCATTCTTTTTCATGACGATATTGATAATTCCTGCTGTTCCGTCGGGTTCGTATTTTGCCGACGGGTTTGTAATTATTTCGATGGTTTCAATTGCTGACGACGGAATCTGGCGCAATGCTTCGCTTCCACTGAGTACACTTGGTCGGCCGTCGATTAAAACGGTAAAGTTGGAAGAACCCCTTAATGAAACATTGCCTTCAATATCAACCTGAACGGAAGGTGTATTTTCAAGCACATCCACTGCTGTTCCGCCAACTGCCGAAATAACCTGGCTTACATTCACCACTTTCTTGTCGAGTTTGTATTCAATCGGGCTTTTGTCGGCAACAACTTCCACACTTCCCAGTTCCGTAGTGGCCGGACTCAGCTCAATTTTATCCGTTTCAAAAACATTGTTGTCGCGGCTAAGGCTGATGTTGTTGATTTCAATTTTATCGAACCCAATGAAATTGGCTTCCATATAATATTTCCCGTAATCAAGGCCTGTAATTTCAAATTCGCCTTTTGAGTTGGTTATGCCGCCTGTTACCAATGCCGAATCGGCCGCAGTATAAACGGCAATGTTGGCATATTCCATTGGTTGCCCCGTTGCATTATCAACAACCTTTCCTTTAATAATACCCGATTTATCATCGGCATCATCAGTAATTAAAATGTTTTCCGGAATAACTTTGCTTGTGGCTGTAAGATGTGAAAAAATAGATAGAGCCATGCAAAATAAAATAATAAAGCTTTTCTTCTTCATACAATTTGTTTCTGTTTTCTGATTTGTGAAAATTGTTTCACACTACTAGGACAAAAATGTCTTTTACAGGTTTAAAATCAAACTTGTTAACGAGTTGTTAATACCTTCTTTTGGAAATGAAAAATGCCATCACAAAAGACGGCATTTAACAAAACTTAAAATCTATGGAAAAATAAGCCTCTGCTTATAAGACCGGTTATAATGACTTCGGCAAATGCGGATGGTTTAAATTTCTTTCCGGATTTTTTCTAAAGAATAAAATTCAGGTTCATTTTTATTTTAATGAATCATAGGTTAAATTTGTTAAACAAAAAGGTTGAATATTAACCCGGAAAACTAAATCTTAAAATTTTAATTATGAATTACGAACAATTAAGATCAAATCAAGCACCTCCGCCAAATTACCTGGTTTGGGCAATTTTAACCACCATTTTTTGTTGCCTGCCGTTTGGAATAATTTCGATAGTTTTTGCAGCACAGGTAAATTCGAAATGGATTGCCGGCGATTACGACGGGGCCTGGAATTCAAGCCGTAATGCCAAAACCTGGGCCTGGGTTGCATTTGCTGCCTGGGCCATAATCGCAGTATTTTATGCCATTGCCGTTTTTGCATTTGGGATAAGTGCTTTTTGGGAAAATGGATTTGAATACTGGCAATGAATAAATGTTTAAGAATGATGCTGGTGCTGCTGATTTTAGGGTTGGCCGCTTTCTTCTTTGTTTTTAATCCGGCAGATTCTGTTCTTTTTCCAAAATGCATGTTTCATGTGTTAACCGGATATTACTGTCCGGGATGTGGTTCGCAGCGGGCTGTTCACAACCTGGTGCATCTGAATTTTGCCGGTGTTGTCAGCAATAATTTTTTGTTTCTGCCAGCTGCTGTCCTTATTATTTATCATTATGTATATCCTCTCGCAAACCGGAAATTTAATTGGCAGCTGCCCAATATTTTTTATTTGAAAAGTACTCCGTGGATAATTTTTACGGTATTAATACTTTTTTGGCTTTTACGGAATATTCCGGTTTATCCTTTTTCAGTTTTGGCTCCTGGTAACTAAAATTATTCTGAGACTGAATACTGCAACTGCCAACTGATTACTTCTCTTTCATCCCAAACTTCGGATCGTACCTAAGGTAATGAATGATGATAAACCCGGGCAGTGTGCAAATCATCACCCAGATAAAGAAGTATTTGTATCCGATCATTTCTTCAATCCAGCCGCTGATCATTCCGGGCAACATCATTCCAAGCGCCATGAATCCGGTGCAGAGTGCATAATGTGCGGTTTTATGTTCGCCTTGAGAAACGTAAATCAGGTAGAGCATAAACGCAGTAAATCCAAATCCATAACCAAACTGTTCAATCACCACAGATGAAGTAACGATCCAAAGGTTTTCCGGCTGAATAAATGCCAGAAAAACATAAACCAGATTGGGCAGGTTCATGGCGAAAACCATGGGTAGCATCCATTTTTTCAAGCCCTGCCGTGACACCAGTATTCCACCTAAAATTCCGCCAATGGTGAGGGCAATCATTCCGGCGGTTCCGTAAATAAATCCGATGTTGCTGGTCGTTAAACCCAGGCCGCCAACTTCGGGTGAATCAAGCAGAAATGGCGATGCCAGCTTTACCAGTTGTGCCTCACCTAACCTGAAAATCAAAATAAATGCAATGGAAAGAGCAATCCCTTCTTTTTTGAAAAATGAAATGAAGGTTTCCAGAAAGTCTGATATAACTTGTTTGAATGATTTGGATTCACGGTTAATGTCTTCTGCAGGGCGGGGAAGAATAAACAAATGCCAGATAAAGAACGCTATAAACAGTGCGGCAAAAATGAAAAAAGTAATACTCCATGCCCATTGGATGGAATGTCCCTGCATTTTTTCCATTTCGCCTGCAAGAATCACAAGCGGCCCTTGTCCGGCAAGCATGGCAAACCGGTAAAAAGTATTCCGGATTCCTACAAAGAATGCCTGGTCGTGTTTTGAGAGGCCGAGCATGTAAAAACCATCGGCGGCAATATCATGGGTGGCCGAACTAAAAGCCAGTAACCATAAAAACGCAATGGTGTACTGAAAGAATTTATCGCCGGGCAAGGTAAATGCTACGCCGGCAAGTGCACCGCCAACAATTAACTGCATGGCGATAATCCAAAATCGTTTTGTTCTTAAAATGTCAACTACCGGACTCCATAGTGGTTTAATTACCCACGGAAGATATAACCAGCTGGTGTAAAGTGCGATTTGAGTATTTGAAATATCGAGCCGCTTATACATGATAACCGAAACCGTCATCACAAAAACATAAGGAAGTCCTTCAGCAAAATACAAGGATGGAATCCATAACCAGGGATTGCGGGTAGTTGGTTTATTCATGGTCAGTTTTTAAAAGATTTAAAACGATAACCGTTGGTGTACATGTATTCGATGATTTCGTCAAGAAGATTATAAAACTTGTCAATTCTTGCCGGTTCAGTTCCTGCATGTATGAGCAAAATGGCACCATTCAGATGTTGTGGATTATACTGTTCAAAAATTTCAAGCTTTTGCCAGATTTCCTCCGACGATTTATAGTTTTTCATGTCCGGAGTGGTGTAATCTGCGTTGGTTCCAGTCCCGGGAGTAAAGTTAACCACACGGATACCCATTTCATTGCACCATTCCACGATTTCCCGGTTGCACCATTCATAAGGCGGCATAAAAATGTCAGCATCGCTCTGCTGGATGCCAAATCTTTCCAGCTCTTTATAATTCTTTTCCAGATCGGTTTTAAATTCTTCAAAAGTAACAAGTGTTGAATCGCGGTTTTGCCAATCACAGTACAACAAATGTTTGTCGGAATGCGGACCGACATAATTTCCGTCTTTTATAATTTTTTTAATGATTCTTTTATGACTGTGGTTGCGTAAGAAGTTTCCGGTAAAAAAGAAGGATCCCTTAATTTGATGCTCTCTTAGTTTATCCAGAATCAGTTCGCCTCCTTCAAAACGTTCATCAGCAGTAAAAGCGAGATAAATATTTTTCTTCTCAGGATTGAACCTGATAATGGCGCCCGTTTCATCTTTTTCAACTTGTTCTTTTTTGATTTGATTGTTGCCTTCGTTTTCGAGCGAGGCGAGATAGTAGCTCAGGCTGGCCGTTCCATCCAGTGTTGGTTCGTTGGTGGAATAATCACCGATATCATCATGATACACTGCAATTCCATTGTTAAATGCTGCATATTCATCGGGTTCCTGCAGTGCAATTCCCAGTTGCTGTTTATTTCGAATAGCGTCAATGGGGCCGTCCACCAGGCCGCCTGGTGTGGTGCCGCCCAGCAATACGGTATATGATGAATGCGGCCTTTCAGGGTTGTCATCTGCTCCGGGAAGTCCGCAAATCATGGCTGTTCCCCATGGGTTACAACCAAAAAGCCAGTCGCGGAGTGCAGCTTCCATTTCAGTAAATTTTGAATCTCCGGTTTGCTCTTTATAAAGTCGCGCCTGTGTTATGACCGCGGCAACCAAATTGTTGGAACACCACAAAAAGGGCAGTCCGTTTAAAAACGGATCATCTTTGCCGCGTTCGAAAAGCAACTGTAATCCGTCTTTATAAAATTCTGCAAAATCCTTTTTATTATTTTTAGCCATAAAATAATGCCCAAGATTAATGAACGGATAGGAAGCATAATGTCCTGCCGTATCGTTTTTAATCCATGGACTTACCGGTTCCTGTTTTCCCCAGTAAACGCCTTCTTTTAGAAATTTGTCATTTCTGGTAAGCCGGTACAATTGGGCAGCCGCCAGTTCCAGGTCGTCGGCATAATTATTTTCTTCGTAATAATAAGGTGACACATTGCAAGCCGTTTGGGTGTAACCGGTGTCGGAAAGGGCAAATTGCCAGGCATCCAGTGCTTTTTTCTCCATTAATTCAGCAAACCGCGGGATTGCTTTTTTCGAAAAGCTGGGCGGCCAATGCAAATCCCGAAGCAAATTTTCCGGCGATGGAAGAAACACCGGTGGAGGTATTTTTAAATGCTGCCAGTCCCTGTGGTTTCCCGGTTACAAAATACACCGGGCGGTATTTTCCCAGACCGTAATCCGCTTTATCATTAACAGGCAGGCGAAATCCAATATGATCGCGGTCGTCGGCAATCTGGTTATACATTTCATTCGGCGCCGGATTCATTTTTAACATCCATTCCAGTCCCCATTTTATTTCATCCAGGATATCAGGAATCTGATTGGCGCCTTTGTTTCCACTGGCATCAAATTCATCGCCGTACACTTTCGGGAAATTCTGGTAGGCAAACATCATCTGGAAAACAGAATTCACAGAAGTAGTGGAATATTGGAGGTAGTCGGTAGCATCGTGCCAGCCGCCGGTGACATCAATGAATTCTCCTGATTTTGTTGGATGATCAACAATAATTCCATCGTGTGTATGACAGGAATCCTTCAAAAACGGATTGTACCCACACTGTTGCTGGCGAATGTAATTCAGAATAAAACCGGCGGTTCCTTTGTAAACATTGGCATTAATTCTGAAATCAGGTGAACGTGTTTTCCCGGCCTGAATATAGTAATCACCTTCGGTATTTAAATCGGAGAAATTTAGCCGGAGCGCTGTTTTCATTCCCCAGGTGCCGGCTTCTTTTTTCTTCGGATTTTCCTGTAAAAACGATTGCATCTGAAAGTACATCGTGAACCGTAAATGTTGAA
The DNA here is from genome assembly GCA_963771595.1 of uncultured Prolixibacteraceae bacterium. Taxonomy (GTDB): domain Bacteria; phylum Bacteroidota; class Bacteroidia; order Bacteroidales; family Prolixibacteraceae; genus CAVYUC01. The sequence continues at coordinate 88,389 of CAVYUC010000024.1, forward strand.
ATATTTTTTTCTTCAGAAGAAAGGAATACAGCTACTTTTACCGAATTGGGCAGGTAGCCCAACTGGTTGATACGGATGACGTCAACTGCTTTAGTTGTTAAGAAACTTAATAAGATGATAAAAAGAAAGAATAATCGTTGCATTTGTAAAATTGCTGTCTTTTATTCGACTACTACAAAATAAACAGGAAATTTGGGAATAAAATTCCAGATTTTCATGGTTAATACTGCTTTTTCAATTCAGCCTCTTTAAAATAGTGGCTTAAAATTTCTTTATATGAATATCCTTTTTCGCCCATTACGGCAGCGCCAATCTGGCAAAGTCCTACGCCATGGCCCCAGCCGGCGCCGGTTATCACAAATTTTTGCGGAATTCCGTTTTGAATGTCCAGATGATCGACCACAAATGCCGAACTGTATAAATGTGATTTTGAAATCCACTTACGAATTTCCAGTTCCTTACCAACCGTCATCGTTTTTTTGGAACCGGTAATTTTTAGCTGAATGATTCTTGAGGAGTGCCCGCGTTTTACTACCTCCAGTTTTACAATCTCACCAAAATCAATACCCGACCGTTCTTTTATGATTTCTGCCATTTCTTTTTGTGCATATTCCACCTTCCAGCGGTAAAAGTCGGAAGTAGCCTGGTCGAATCCGGGAAGCACCTGCGAGAGTATTCTTTTGTCGCTGGTGTTGCAAAAAGCATGTGGTTTGTTTCTAATCCAGGTTTCAGCTTCCTCTTCCATGCGCAAGTCAACACAAGTCGTGTCGCCAAATTCAGAATCTACCACTTTGGTCAGGTATCTGTGCCGCACCGGTTCCCAAACATTCTCGAAGTTCTCGGTTAATCCGCCGCAACATTTCGAGAAACGGGCATCGCAGATTTTATCTTCGTAACCCAAAACTTCGCCAATCGTTTCTTCCACAGCCTGCAATGCTTTTTCGGAATATATTTTTGTGATTCCCTGGTAACGCTGGCAGTGGTCGTCGGCACATACATCGAAGTTGTTGTGGTCTTCGCGGTCGTACCAGCGAATGATTTCATCTTCGGTTTCATGCGAAGTTTGATACAGCCCGCCACCGGTTTGCAGCGATTTGGTTTTTTCAATTTGTGCCAGCAGCCAGCTCCGCGAAATTACGGCATGGGCTTTTAACAACGCCGGCGAACCGGTAGCGCTCATTTCCGAAGAAATAACACTTTTTAAATATTCTTCCAGTTCAATAATATTTATGGCACGCACTTTCCCGTTTTCCGCTATGATTTTCAATGCCCCGCGAAAACGCTGATTTTCCTTCTGTTCCCAGTGAAAATCGATGCCGATGGTTACTTCTTTTAGTTCAAAAAAGGATTCCGGGCTGGCAGGAGTCAGCAAAAAAGATTTGGATTGAATGGTTTTTCCAGCGTTGGATTGAATAAGAATTTTGTCATCATTTAGTATTGCGGTGTAATCACCAGCCTGAAATTCCAATTTATCTTCATCGTAAAATTTATGGCTGAGTGAAAATTTTAACTCTTCTCCGGCAAGGATTCCAACGTTTATTTTGGGTTGTGTTTTCATGAATCTTATTTTCACCGCAGAGACGCGGAGACGCAGAGTTTTCCTAGCGCCTCAGCATCTTTGCGGTTTTTTTTAGTTTTGCAAAGTCATATCCGTTTAAGGTTACCTCCCCGTAAATTTCTTCAACTTCCTTTTGGGTTATTTTTTCAAAATCTTCTTTGTTCGGGAGAATTAAAATTCCACCCAGTTCGGCTGCTGCGGGACTTACTAAAATATGGTTTTCATCGTTTTGGTAATAATGCGATGGCCGCTGTTTTGCCCTTGGAAAAATGATAATCCGCCATTTGTCGTTTTCAAAATTACTAAGGATATTCATCATCGGTTCTTCGGCTGAATTTGTATTCAGGTTTTTATACAGGAACTCAAATTTTTGCAGAATTTCGTTTTTATCCTTTGAAATAATGGCAATAAAACGACGCAGGTAGTTTTCCACGGCCACTATTTTTAATTTTTCGTTTTGAAAGAGAACTTCGAGAAAATTGCTTCTCCAAAAACGAAAATTCCTGTTCTACGGGCATGATTCCTTTTATTCCGGCCTGAAAATGAAAATGATCAGGAGCAGAAGCGCCACATTTGGGGCCGTTGTAAAAAAGAGTAAAACCATGTAACTTCTTGCTCAAATCCAGCAAGTCGGAAAAATGAGGTAAAATTTGCTGCGGAATGTGTTCCAAACTTGAAATAGTCAGGTGTTCCGTAAAAATTGGGTAGGGGTTAATCAGAATCAGATATTTGTTTTGAAACAGAATCCCTTTTTGTTCGGGCGGCAGATTTTCAATGCAAAGAAAACAAGGCCGTTTTGCAATACTTTTATCATCAGTTTTGGCTGCCGAAGAACGGATTCTTTCAGGATTAAACTGTGCCAGTATTTTAAAGTGACCAAAATCAAACGTCCGGGTTTCAACTTTGTTAAGCGCGAAGTAATTATTTGCCGCCAGTTGCCAGTTGTTCGTTTGCTGCCGAATAAGTGCTTTCGACTGTTCGTTTAAATTTATTGTTGAACCATACTTTGAAAGCTCCGACTGTGATATTATTTTTTCTCCCAACATTCCTTGATTAACGGCCAATGCCTATTTTGATTACATTTTTCCCTTTTGCGACTGCGACTGTGACTGCGACTGATCACTGCTCACTATTCTCTTCAACCGTGCTTTCAGTTCAATTGTCCGAATCCTGTCTTTATATAAATTATGCACATTTAATTTATCAATGTTGAGTGAAGCATCAGTGTTGTCATCCCAGCGACGGCAGAGATAGATTGGTTCATAAATCCGTCCGATTTTATATTTACGTGAAATGGCCAAACCCACTGCATAATCTTCTCCATAACTTACATTTGGTACTTTAATCTCTCGCAAAAGTGGTGTATAAAAAGCGCGCGGTGCTCCCAATCCGTTAATGCGCAACGCATTGTTTGGTCCGTTGTCATTCGTCCACTCCCTGTGATCGATTATCCCGGGCGGAATTTCCTCCAAATCGAAGTTGGTCATTTGATAGCTGCCAATAACCATGGCGCACTTTTCTTCATAAAATTTATCCACTATTTTTTGCAGTGTATTATCCGAAGAATAAATATCATCGCTATCCAGCTGCACAGCAAACCTGCCGCAGTTTTTATGAAGTATTCCTTCATTCCAGCAACCTCCAATTCCCAAATCACTTCGTTCGGGTACAAGATGAATGAGTTTTCCTGAACCGGCAAATTCAGAAAGTATTTCAGTTGTACCATCGGAAGAATGGTTATCGATAACAATAAGGTTGAAACTGAAATCTGTTTTTTGGGTGAGAACCGATTCTACGGCATCTTTAATTGTTCTTATACGGTTTCTGACGGGGATAATAACCGAGGCCTCAACAGGAAAATCCAGTTCGGAGAAGTTGACTTCTTTAAATGGCGGCTTTAAATATGCGCCAATTTTTTGTAGGTGACTGGTGCAGGCTTTTTCCATTTCCACCTGTTTTTCTCTGGCATTGCCACTTACATAATCGAATTGTTTTTCACCTGATTTCCGGGTATCGGTTTCTTCTTTCGAAAAAAGAAATTCGGGAATCCGAATGATTTCCCCTTCCCTTGATGCATGCAACTGGAGCGAATAATATCCGGCTTGTTGAAAATCTTCTTCCTCAAACGATTGCAGTACATCAGTCCGGTAAAGTTGTGCCGGCCCAAAATTAAAATCATCGCGAAGGCTGCCGGGTTGGTAGTCGATTACGGGATGTGCATTCGTCTTCCCGTTTTTAAATTCAAGATAATCGGCATAAATCATTGCTGCACCTGTTTGGTCAGCCACCTGCAGCATCCTTTCCAGCGCAAAATATCCCGGATTTATTCCTGTATTTTGCAGCGCCAGCAATGAAAATCCGGTGCTGCTTTTATGGGCTATTTCCTTGATTGTTTGAGTGGAAAGAGGAAACTCGCAAACCAGTATTTCTGCATTTTCCACTTGTATATGTTTTTGCGAAATAACAAATACCTGATTTACAACTGCTGATGCTTTTAGCTGCTTTATTAGTTTTTGGGTTTCTGAATGCTCAAAATGAACAATGAAGCAATTTATTTTTCTATGCATTTCAAAATAGTTAGATATTCAAACTGCCGGATTTTGTCCAAAAACATTTAAAAACGGCAGTTGGGCAAAGGTATAAAATTGAACGAATGGTAATTGTGACAAATATTATAGTTTCAACCTTCAATCCGCTGCTTTACTTTTTTTTCAGTAAGCTGTAAATTGCAGAAAAATCTTTTCTCCCCAAATCTTGCTTGCTGGCTTTCTCATATAAATCCTTTGTAAGTTGTGTCATTTCAATTTTAAAACCATTTTCTTCAGCAGTCTTTAACACGAGGTGAAGATCTTTCAACATCCATTCCAGCGGAAAATGTGGCTCAAAATCTTCTTTCCTGATTAATTCTGCCTTGGCTTGCACAAAGGGGGCAATAACCGGAAGATTTGGAAGTGTATCGAGTAAAAAATCACGGGGTATTCCCATTTTTTCACCCAGTGCAAGGGTTTCTGCAAAAACAAGCATCGATTCTGCAAGCATGGCATTTATCAGCATTTTCATGGAAGTTCCGTTTCCGGTTTTTCCTACATGTTTAATCTTTTCCCCCATATAATTCAGTAGTGGCTTAATTTGCTGAAAGTCAGATTCTGAACCACCAACCAGAAAAGTAAGTGTTGCATCTTCCGCCTTGTTTTTAGAACCGGCCACAGGTGCGTCTGCAAACCGTACCTTATGTTTTGCGGCTTCCTTTTCAGATTGAACTGAAAACGATGGATTTACGGTGCTGCAATCCACCCAAAGCGCATTTTTCTTCATGGATGAAAGGCACCCGTTTTCTCCAAACATTACTTCTTCCACAACTTCGGGTTTCGAAAGCATTGTAAATACAACATCTGCATTTTCTACTGCCGGGCGAAAACCGGTGGCAGCTTTCGCACCCTTTTTGCTCAATTCGTTTAGTGGTTCTTCGGAGCGGTTGTGAACAGTAAGTTCAACATCGTTTTTTAGCAGATTAGCTGCCATCCGGCTTCCCATAATTCCAAGTCCAATAAATGTTATTTTCATTGTTTGAATGTTTTTGTTTTTGAATGTATGTTTTCTTTTTATTTAACAATGGAGGAGAATTTATGTTAAAATGAATTTGTTTTCCTTTAAACAAACCTTTGCAGTTAATTGTAAATAAACGTGTACGAAATCAAAAAATATAACTTTTAAAACCGGGAAAATGGAATATCGAAAAATTGGAAATTCAGAATTGGAATTATCTGTTATTACATTTGGAGCGTGGGCTGCAGGAGGCTGGATGTGGGGAGGCTCTGAGCGAAACAATGCCATTAAAGCGATTAAAACGGCTTACGATTACGGAGTTACTTCAATCGACACAGCAGCGATTTACGGACAGGGCGAAAGCGAAGAAATTGTAGGCGAAGCGGTTAAGGATATTCCGCGTGACAAGGTTCAGATACTGACGAAGTGCGGAATGCGCTGGAACCTTAAAAAAGGAGATTTTGCTTTTAACAGCAAGAATAATGATGGTAATGATATTGAAATTTACAAATATGCCGGAAAAGAAAGTATCCTGAAGGAATGTGAAGACAGCTTGCGCAGGCTTGGCACTGATTATATCGATTTGTACCAGGTGCACTGGCCAGATTCAACCACACCTATTGAGGAAACGATGGAAGCGTTTGAAAAACTCATTCGCGACGGGAAAATTCGCTATGCCGGAGTGAGTAACTATGATGCGAAACAATTGGATGAAGCGTTAAAATATGTCGATATTATTTCAAATCAAGTACCTTTTAGTATGGTGAAGAGGGAAATTGAAGACGAGCTGGCTCCTTATACAGTGCGTAATAATATCGGTATATTGGCTTATAGTCCAATGGAACGCGGATTGTTAACCGGAAAAATGAACCCGGGCTACCATTTTAATGAAGGTGATCACCGGGCAGAAAATCCCTATTTTACGGATGAAAATATCCGGCGGACCAATGAGTTTCTTGATAAAATAAAACCACTGGCAGAAGATAAAAATGCAACACTTGCGCAACTGGCTGTTCGCTGGGCTGTTGAACAGCCGGGTATAACAATTGCATTGGTTGGTGCGCGCAATGAAGACCAGGCAAAACAAAATGCAAAAGCCATCGACATTCAGTTAAATGAAGAAGAAATTCGTTTTATCAATGATGAGCTGAATAAATTAAAGCTGGATTTGTAATTCGGACTTCTACCTTTCAACATAAAAAAGCAGCAATTGGTTTTCCAGTTGCTGCTTTTAGTCGGTCTGCACTCCCGATTACTCGGGAGAACCCTGGACCCTCCCGATAAGTCGGGATGCTCTGCCAGCTGAGCTGGATAAAGTTGCAGCAGCAATTAGTAACTATATGTGTTTCTAAAAAAGTCGGTCTGCAGGGGCTCGAACCCTGGACCCGCTGATTAAGAGTCAGCTGCTCTGCCAACTGAGCTACAGACCGATATTAAAGAAATTAAAGGCTAAAGTTACATGTTTTTGGTAAAACGAAATGGTAAAAATTTCAGAAATCCACATCCTGGACCCTCCCGATAAAATCGGGATGTTCTGCCAGCTGAGCTACAGAGCGGATAGAAATTTTAATAATACGTTCTATCAAAGAACAGAAGATGGAATGTTAAAGTTTATCACAATCACAATTTTACAATAACCGGTTTACTTGTTTCACTTTCGTTGTGTAACCTGTCGAGTGCCGAAACCCGGACCTCGTATTTTTGCTTTTTTCTGTTCATCCGCGAAAATTTATATTCCGAATCCGAAATGATTTTGTAAACATATTCCGGATTTTCGCTGTTGAACGGATGCCCTTTTTTGTTCAGGTAAATAACAAATTGTTTGGCTTTATCCAACTCATTTTGCATTTTGGGAGCTTCCCATTTCACTTTTTTGCACCGTTTCTTTACCTTACCAACTTTAGGCGGAGGGGTATTATCGAGCCAGGGCATTGGCGGAATAATTGCAGGATTACTGAACAGGTTTAATTTCAGGCTGTCCTGGAATCCCAGCAAGTCGCGCGTAAAATGTTTGCTGCTGTAAAATGCAGAGCCGGCAATTCCGGGAATGCTGCGTAAAAGTTCTATCTGCCGCGGAAGTTCATCAGGCATTCTCCATTCTTTAACCGAAGAAGCCGTGTCGCTTTTGTAAACGCCGTGGCCAATGTACATAGCCCGCTCATAAGCATGGTTTTTCCACCAGTTGGCAAGCAATTCAAAATCCACTGCCGGATGCCCGATTTGCCAGTACAATTGCGGGAGGCAGTAGTCAATCCATCCCTTTTGCTGCCATTTTAGGATATTTGCATACAACTGATCGTAATTTGTTGCGCCTGCAGTTGTTGCCGAACCTTCCGGATCATCGGCTATATTTCGCCAAACCCCAAATGGACTGATGCCAAATTTCACCCAGGGTTTTACTGATTTGATAGTGTCATTTAGCATTTCGATGAGGATATCCACATTTTCACGGCGCCAGTCGGCTTTATTTTCAGGTGTAAAACCACGGCCGTAGAAGTTAAATGAAGTGGAGTCCGGAAATTCTTCAGGAAGGGGGTAGGGATAGAAATAATCATCAAAGTGAATGGCATCCACATCATAGCGTGTAACAATATCCTTTACCACTTTAGTAACAAATTCACGGGTTTGCGGCAATCCCGGATCGAAATACAATTTATTTCCGTATTTCAAAATCCATTCCGGATGCTCAAATGCAACATGATTTCCTGCCAGCGGTTCTTTAAAATTCTGTGCAACGCGGTAGGGATTAAGCCATGCATGGAATTCCATTCCCCGTTTGTGGCATTCTTCAATCCAGAATTTCAGTGGGTCGTAAAAAGGTTCGGGCGCTTTTCCCGGAGTGCCGGTTAAATATCTCGACCAGGGTTCGAGTTCAGAAGGATAAAATGCATCGGCAGCAGGTCGTACCTGTAAAATAACGGCATTCATTCCCAACTGTTGTTGCAGTTTAAGTATTGTTATGGCCTCCTGTTGCTGCTCCTCTGTGGTTAAGCCGGGCTTCGACGGCCAGTCGATATTCACAACGGTGGCCACCCAAACTGCCCTGAATTCGTATTTCTTTTTTGCTGTTTGTGCAAAAAGCAATGCGGGAATGAATAATAAATAAAATATTATGATTCTTTTCATGTCGCTAAAACTTCAGTATATTTTGAATATTCCGGCAAGTCAGTTGTAATTTTCGTTTGCACAAAATTAGTTATTAAAACTTCAGAAGGAAACCGGAAAATATTTATTTCGGTGTTAATTATTAATTTTGACAAAAAACTGCAAAAATGATAGTAGTTGCCGACAGTGGCTCCACCAAAACGAGCTGGTGTTTTTCTTTCGAAGATAATAATTTCCGGAATGTAAGTACGGGAGGAATAAATCCATTCTTTCGTACTACAGATGATATTTATTCGGAATTGAAGGAAAAACTGGCTCCGGAAACGGGCAGTAATGTGAAGCAGGTGTATTTTTACGGTGCCGGAATTGTAAATCAGGAAAAAGGAAATGTGGTAAAAAGGGCGCTCCATCTTTTATTTCCGGATGCAGCAATCGAAGTGCAGAGCGATTTAATGGCGGCAGCGCGGGCTACTCTTCAAAATGAAAGTGGAATTGCCTGTATTTTAGGAACCGGCTCAAATTCGTGCCTGTATAACGGGAAAGAAATTCAGGAACATATTCCGCCACTTGGTTTTATCCTTGGCGACGAAGGTAGTGGTGCTGTTTTGGGCAGAAAACTTGTTGGTGATTTCCTGAAAAAAATAATGCCTGCAGAACTGGCAAATCAATTTAAACAACGTTTTTCGTTTGAATATGTTGAATTTTTAAATGGCGTTTACCGGAAAGAAAAGCCAAATATGTTTTTAGCTGCCTTTGTTCCATTTTTAAAGGAAAATATAATGCATGCGTATTGCAGCAATCTGGTGACTACTGCTTTTGAGGAATTTATATCGAGAAATGTTGCCCAATACACAGGTTATAATAAACAACCCGTTTGTTTTGTAGGGTCGGTTGCTTTTCATTTTCAGGAGCAATTAAAGGAAGTGTTGAAAAATGAGCAGTTAAATCCCGGAATTATTCTCAAAGCACCTTTGGAAAAATTAGTTGAATATCATTTATCGAAAATATAATATGAACAGCATAACTGAATCAGAATCAAATTACGACAACCTTGAAAAGATGAGTGTCAGGGAGGTTCTGGAAGGCATTCATAATGAAGATAAAAAAGTGTTGCCGGCCATTGAAAAAGTAATACCTCAAATTGAGAAATTGGTAAATGAAATTGTGCCGCGGGTGAAAAAAGGGGGGAGGCTGTTTTATGTCGGTGCCGGAACCAGCGGACGGCTTGGAATTCTGGATGCGTCCGAAATCCCGCCAACTTACGGAGTTGGTTACGATTTGGTAATCGGGATAATAGCCGGTGGCGACAGAGCCATCCGAAAAGCAGTGGAATCTGCAGAAGATAATGAAAATTTGTCGTGGGAAGAACTGAGCCAATTTAACCTGAATAATCTGGATACTGTTGTAGGAATTGCAGCCTCAGGAAGAACTCCATATGTTGTTGGAGCAGTTAAAAATGCACGGCAAATCGGAATTTTAACTGCCTGCGTAACAAGTAATCCGGATTCGGTTTTGGCTCAAAATGTCGATATTCCGGTTGAGGCGGTTACAGGGCCTGAATTTGTTACCGGCAGCACCCGGATGAAAGCCGGAACAGCCCAAAAACTTATCCTGAATATGATTACTACAACTTTGATGATTCAGCTTGGCCGGGTAAAAGGAAATAAAATGGTTAACATGCAGTTAACGAATCAGAAACTTGTTGAGCGCGGTGTGAGAATGATTCAGGAGGAACTGGGATATTCCGAAACGAAAGCACGGCGGCTGCTTTTGTTGCATGGCTCAGTACAAAAGGTTTTAAATGAGTTTTCGGATAATAGTGATGAATAAGATCTGAATTCCAAAAAGCTGTATTCAAGTATAAAAAAATTGATATCTTTGTCACCTTGTAAAACGTTCTGTTGGTATTGAAGAATTTAAAAAGCAATGTAGTGTAAATTGCTTTAAACATGATATTTAAGATTAACTGCAGGCTTGCCGTTCTGGCTTGTTTGTAGTTTATTAGGTTTAGTTGGTTTAGGTTAGTTCCCGTTTACGGGAGCGTGAAAGGCTGTCGTTGGGCAGCCTTTTTTTTACAAAAAAAATCCGGCCATTGCTGACCGGATTCAATATTTTTGAGATTTTAAAAATTATACATCCTGCGGCACTACATAAGGTTTACGATAGTTTCGGGTAAGCATCATATCAGCTTCCGGATCGTTAACAAATTTTTCATAATTGCCGTTGAAATTCAATTCCCGTTTTAGACGATATGAAATATTGGCAAGTGCCGGCAATGCAGAAGAATAGAAACCTTCGTTAATATCGCAGTGCAAATCATAATTACTTCCCGAGCGAATTGCATCGATAAAATTGGCATAATGTTCAGTACCTCCCGGAGGTGCCAGGAATGTTGGATCTGAAGGTGTATCGGAAGTAGCCAGATCAGAGCCTGCGAATGGTTCTTTTTCCCTCTGGCGGTAAGCTTTCCAGGTGCTTCCGTTCAGCTCAAGATAACCGTTGGTTCCGTAAAACATGTTCCCAATTTTTATATCCAGCGCCGATTCGCTGTTGGTGAAACGTCCGCGGGTTTCAAATTCAAGTACTTTTCCGTCTTCGTAAGTGAATAAGGAAGTTTGGGTATTAGGTGTTTCCTGTGAACACTCCTTCGGGCTGATTCCGTAAATTCCACCAGTAGAAAAAATGGAAACAGGATGAACTTTCTTATTTAATCCCCAGCGAGCAATGTCAAATTGGTGAGGACCCTGGTTTCCGGTGTCCCCGTTTCCGGTATCCCAATGCCAGTGCCAGTTGTAATGCCCTTTTTTCTCGTTGTACGGGCGCCAGGCTGCCGGTCCGAGCCACATGTCGTAATGCAGGGTTTCGGGTGGCATACCATCAGGAGAAATACCAAAAGAATCACGTGGTTTATAGCAAAGTCCTTTCGACATATAAACATCGCCTATTCCTCCGTCGTGTAAGAATTTCATGGCTTGCATGACATTTGCAATCGAGCGGTTTTGAAAACCTATCTGCACCCTTACATTATATTTCCGGGCAGCTTCAATCATCTTCCTGCCTTCGAAAACATTATGACTTGCAGGTTTTTCGCAGTAAACATGTTTTCCGGCCTGTGCGGCCCAGATGGTTGCCAACGCATGCCAGTGGTTTGGCGTGGCAACTGAAACTGCATCAATTTCCTTATCGTCGAAAACGCGGCGCATGTCCCATTCAGTTAAGGGTTTTGTACCAATTGCCTTTTCAACATTTTTTACCCGTTCCGGATAAAGTTCCTCGTCAACATCGCAAATGGTTTTCAGAAAAACATTGCGGTTTTCCTTTAGTGAACACCAGTTTCGGATATGGGTGTTTCCCTGACCCCGGACCCCGATGGATGCCATTGTTATCCGTTCATTAGCTCCCATAATGGAAGCATAGGATTTAGCGCTGAAGCCTAAACCGCCGATTGTTATTCCGGCAGTTCCAATAAGGCTTTTCTTAATAAAATCTCTTCGTTCTGTCATTTTGAAAATTTTTATTGATTTAGATTTTAGGGGTTCAATTTACCAAAATGAATACAAAAAGAAGGTAAAAAGCAGAAATTCTTTTTGTTGTAAAAATAGATTCACCCGGTGACCTGGGATTATCGGGTGAAGGTCACTGGCGTATTTCTTTTCACCGGTTGACTTTTTTGTCACCCGGTGAATAGGTTCCTGACCACATTCGTTGATATGGTAAAATGATTTTTTGGTTGTAAATTCAACAGGACTTTATGCTTGTTTACTGGTGACTCAACATATTCACCCGGTGACGGAAAGTCAACGGGTGAAAGTCACTGGTGCGTATTTCTTTTCACCGGATGACTTTTTTTGTCACCCGGTGAATTAATTCTGTTCATCCTTAAAACTATTCACCCGGTGACGGAGAGTCAACGGGTGAAAGTCCTGATAGTTTTTCTTTTCGTAGTTGATTCAGCTTCCCCTTTTTTAGAATGTAAATGGCATTACCATTTTAACCGGTACAGGTTTCCCCCGCTGCGAACCAGGTTTCCAGTCCTTCATGTTCGAAACTATACCGGCTGCAGTTTTTCCGGCCAATTCATTATCCGCTTCAATAACTTTTACCTCTGTAACTTTACCTTTTTCATTCACAGTATAACCAATCAGCGCATTTCCCGAAACATTTTTTTCGTTTTGTTTTGCTTTCAGATACATTTCCGAAATATCCTTTTCGAGGGCAGTATATCCTCTTTTATATTCGGGAAGGTCTTCCACTATGACAAAAGTTTCTTCTTCACCCTGTTTTTCGGCTTTTGCAGGTGGCGGGGGAGGTGCAGGAAGTTCCGCTTTTTCCATTGATGGCCGGACTTCATTCTCATTCATTTTTGATGGCGGCGGGGGAGATGGAAATTCTTCCTTTAAATTTTTATCCAGGTCAACCTGAATAACTCCATCCTTCATTTTCACCCTTTTCCTTTCACCTGAAGTAAAAGAACCGGCCTGCATTGCAACAGTTTCTTTTCCAACATAGGAAAAAACAATATTATCGTCTTCGGATGCTTTTAATGAAAATGTTCCGTCTCTGTCGCTGACTGTGCCGGATGTAGTCCCTTTAATTATTATTGAAACTCCCGAGAGAGGTTCTTCATTTTCATCCACTACAATTCCTGAAATATTAACCTCCTTTGGCGCAGTGCTACCCGCTGATTTAATTCCGGGGTCCATTTTATTTATTGCCTGGTAATCCGGCTGCGCAAAAGCAAAAAGCAAAAGGGTCACAGCAGGCAGTGCCCACATAAATTTTATCCGCCGTCTGGCAGGTGTTGTCTTTTTCGTCATCATTTTTAATCGATTTGTGTTAAGGGCAAAATTCAGGTTGTTGGTTATTCCAATAATCTGCATGCCCATTAACTGGTTAATTAATAAAGCCTGATACCTGCCCATGGCATGTCCCTGCGCAAGGACACCTTTGTCGGCGAGGTATTCATGATTTTGTTTAATGGATCGTTCGAAGAACCAAATAAACGGATTGAACCAAAAGATGACTGTTAACAGTTCTGTAAAAAGCAGGTCGAACCAGTGATTCTCACGAATGTGCACTTCTTCGTGAGCCAGAATTTCCGGCAGGTTCTCCTGTGTATGAAATTTCGGATTAATAAATACAATATTAAAAAAGGAGAAAGGCAAGCCATATTTGTTATTTTCAACTATCCGAACTCCGTTAGAAGATTTTATGCGTGATTTTAGTAGGAGATGTAAGAGAATTATTGTTTGTGATAAAAGACGTAAAAGAAAAATTGAAGCTCCTGTAATGTAAATAAACAACAGTGCCTGTTCCCATTTAAAAGCCATTGAATTGCTTTCCAAGCCGGAAGCTGCAGGAATAGCTTTGAAGGTGTCTGAAAATGTTTTATATGCTGCAGATCCATTATCAGGATCAACCAATACTGAATAACGAACCGGGAAAAGCGGTAATAAAACAGCTGTAATTAAAGCCATAATGAGAAACCACCTGTTGGCTTTGTAGAAGGTTTCCTTTCGCAGGAAAATCCAGTAAACCAGGTAAAAAAGTGCGATTCCGGCAGAGGCTTTTATAAAAAATGTAATGATGGATTCCATGACTATTTATTGTTTTCGTCTTTATTCAGTTCAATTTCTGTAATTTTCAGTATTTCCTCCAGCTCATCAATACTGAGGTTGTTTTCGCGTGCAAAAAAAGTTGCCAGTTTCGGAAACGAGCCGTTGAAATAGTCTTTTAACAATGACCCAAACTGAAAACGTGCATATTCATTTTTGGTTACAGCAGGGAAAAACAAATTGGTATTTCCGATTTTCCGGCACGAAACAAATCCTTTGTTTTCGAGTACTTTCAACACCGTTCCTACAGTGGTATAGGCAGGCCGCGGTTCATCAAATTCTTCCACAACATCCTTCACAACCCCTTCTTTTAATTTCCAGAGGATTTGCATGATTTGCTCTTCGGCTTTTGTAAGTGTTTTCATTTTTTTGATGAATATTTATTTCTACTACAAATATAGTACTAAAGTTTTAGAAAAGAAACTATATTTATAATTTATTTACTATAAAAATAGTAGGAGTTGTGTTGGGTTAAAAAAACCACTTGGTTTACAAGTGGTTGTATACGTTGTGGAATAATTTTATTCTCCCCAGGTAATTTCTGATTCGCCAATTGCAATTTCCTTAATGTTGAAGGCATAATCAGCATTTGTTGCTTCCGAATCAAAAGAGAAGGCAAGTAATTGCACCGAATAAGTTTCGCCCGAATAAACCTGTTCTTTCCAGTTTCCTTCATTTTTCCGGATACGTAACTGAGTGGATGACGGATCGAGGGTAATGCTGTTAAAAACTACTTTATTGCTGCTATCCCTTAATTTGATGACATAAGCTTCTGCTCCTTCAATTGTATTCCATTCCAGATCAAGAAAATTTTCGCCGGAAACAAACTTTATACTGTCCAGATGAGGTATGGGCAAATCATCCAATTCCAAATCGTCACTGTCCTGAATTGTTTCACCATCCTGACTAACTGCTTCAAACAAATAGGAGCCAACAGCAGGCCATTCTGTTGAATATTCGCTGTCGGCAGGTTCTTTCCCACGAACATATACTGATTCAGTGGTTGTGGCAAGTTCTGTTTCACTGCCTGCGCCTGACGGTGGAGTAACGGTTGCCGAACTCATGCTTTTATTGCCATAAACAAAAAAGGCAGTGGCATATTTGGCTGTTCCGTCAATGTTTTTTTTAACAATGTAGGCATCAGAAACAATCTCGAATTCAGTTTTATCATTATCGTTTTTTAAACAGGAAGAAAGAAAGGGTGCAATTAATAAAGTGCCTAGTACTGTTGCTAATAATTGTTTTGTTTTCATGGTTACATTTTTTTAATGGTACTAAATTAAGGATATTTTTTTTTACGGGTTAAGATGCAAATAATTTGGAAAAGGTTGCCTGCGGGTTAATTTTAACTGGCTTTTATATGCTGAAGAATTTCATTCAGAATATATTCGGCGGTTTCAATATTTGTCACGTTCGGAAAAGTAAGCGTGAGTTTATGGTTAATTTCCTTCATTCGCCCGTTTTTGGATTTTTGGATGAACTGGACAATTTTCAGGAAATCATCGGATTGATAAAACGGCGATTTTTGGTCGGCTATAAAATAGCAAATCATTTTTTCTTCCTTCAAAATGATCTTTTCAATGCCCAGTCCAATGGCTTTCCAGCGGAGTTGCACCACTTCCAGCAATTCGCGGCTTTGTTTTGGCAATTGGCCAAAACGATCGGTTAACGCTGATTTAAACTGACGAAGCTGTTCTTCATTTTCAATATTATCCAGTTCGCGG
This sequence comes from uncultured Prolixibacteraceae bacterium, assembly GCA_963771595.1. Taxonomy (GTDB): domain Bacteria; phylum Bacteroidota; class Bacteroidia; order Bacteroidales; family Prolixibacteraceae; genus CAVYUC01. Next base: position 103,937 of record CAVYUC010000024.1, read on the forward strand.
TATAGCAGCATCCTTTCCGAACTTCCGGGAATATAATCGTTGGGAAACAAAAGTTCCATATCTGTATCAATCTGGCAGTCCTGCACAAATTTAATGTTCAAAAATGTCTGGCGCTGTAGTCTGTCATCTTCTTTGAATACCTCTTTAAATTCTTCCTGCCGCAATTCCTGGATGGCTTCATTGAGAATACGGTGGTAGGTTTCAAATCCGATATCGGCAATGAACCCGCTTTGTTCGGCCCCGAGCAGGTTACCGGCTCCGCGGATGTCCAAATCCTGCATGGCAATGTTAAACCCGCTTCCCAGATCAGAAAACTCCTCGATGGCTTTTAACCGGCGTCGGGCATCGGCATTAACTGTTGAAAGCGGCGGCGCCAGCAAATAGCAAAATGCTTTTTTATTTGACCGGCCAACCCTGCCACGCAGCTGGTGCAAATCACTCAGTCCGAAATTCTGGGCATGGTTTATTATCATGGTGTTGGCATTTGGAATGTCGAGGCCTGATTCTATTATTGTGGTGGCAATCAACACATCAAATTCGCCATTTATGAAACCGAGCATCACTTTCTCCAGTTTTGGCCCGTCCATTTGACCATGGCCAACCCCTGTTTTTACTCCCGGCACCATTCGTTTGATAGTTTCTTCCACTTCATGAATATTCTGGACACGGTTATGAATGAAAAAGACCTGGCCGTTTCGCTCTACTTCGTATAAAATGGCATCGCGAATGAGTTGTTCGTTAAACCCATGAACTTCGGTAACAATCGGATAGCGGTTGGGCGGCGGCGTTTGAATGATCGACAAGTCCCGGGCTCCCATTAGTGAAAACTGCAGTGTCCGCGGAATAGGTGTGGCTGTTAATGTTAATGTATCCACATTGGCTTTCAATTGTTTTAGTTTCTCTTTTACCGAAACGCCAAATTTCTGTTCTTCGTCAATAATCAGCAATCCAAGGTTTTTAATGCTTACATCTTTGCTCACCAGCCGGTGTGTCCCAATTATGATATCCACTTTGCCATCTTCCACTTCCTTCAGCGTATTGCGGATTTCAGCAGCAGATTTCAACCGGCTGATATATTCCACCCGGGCAGGAAAATTTTCCAGCCGTTCGGAGAAAGTTTTAAAATGCTGCAGGGCAAGAATTGTTGTTGGCACCAAAACTGCCACCTGTTTGCTGTCGGCAACGGCTTTAAATGCTGCACGGATGGCAATCTCAGTTTTACCGAAACCAACATCTCCACAAACCAGCCGGTCCATTGGAATTTGCTTTTCCATGTCTGTTTTTACGGCGATGGTGGTTTTTTCCTGGTCGGGTGTATCTTCATAAATAAACGAAGCTTCCAATTCGGTTTGCAAATAGGTATCGGGTGAAAAAGCATAGCCTGTTTCTGTAAGCCGCTGGGCATATAAAGCAATGAGTTCCCTGGCAATATCCTTCACTTTTGCTTTGGTGCGGTTTTTCATCTTCTGCCATGCACCGGAGCCCAACTTGTTTAGCGAAGGTTCGGTTCCTTCTTTTCCTTTATATTTCGAAATACGGTGTATGGAATGAATATTAACCAGAAGTGAGTCGTTGTTTTTATAAACGAGCCGGATGGCCTCCTGCATTTTCCCACCCTCTTCTGTTTTCACCAATCCGGCAAATTTACCGATACCGTGATCAACGTGCACCACATAATCGCCCGGGTGCAATTGATTCAGTTCTTTCATGGAAAGAGCTTCACGCTGCGCTTTTCGTGTTTTTAGTTTAAACCGGTGGTAACGTTCAAATATTTGGTGATCCGTGTAAACACAGATTTTTAAATCGTGGTCAACAAATCCTTCGTGCAATATAAACAGCAGCGGCATGAATTTTACATTTGCATCAATATCCTTAAATATGGCCTGCAACCGTTCAATCTGTTTTTCCTGATGCGAGAGGATAAATATTTCGTAGCCTTTTTTGCGGTATTCCACAAGGTTTTCTCCCAGCAAACCAAAGTTTTTATTGAATACCGGTTGGTTTGAATTGGTAAACTTATAAGTGAAATTGTATTCAACTTCGAAATCAGTTCCAAATTCTATCACACTGAAATCCTGAAGTTGGTGTTTTAAAACTTCTCCTGAAACAATTATTTCGCTGAGATTTTCTTCGGGATGATTAATTATCGTTTGCCGGTGAATGGCAGTTACCTGATCGAAAAACTGGTTGAGCTGGTTTCCGTAAATCAGGGTTTCCGGTATTAAAAACTCAAAGAAAGATATGCCTGCTTTGGCAATTTTTTCATTCTGAATATTGGGGACAATGGTAATTCTGGTTAGTGATTCTTTTGAAATCTGGTTGTCGATATTAAAACTGCGGATAGAATCGATTTCATCGCCGAAGAAATCCAGGCGGTACGGATCTTCATTTGAAAAAGAAAAAATATCTACGATACTTCCGCGTACCGAAAACTGACCAGGTTCGTAAACAAATTCTACGCGCTCAAAACCGTATTCAAATAAAAATTCATTGATAAATTCAATTGAAATTTTATCGCCTTTTGATACCTGCAGCGTGTTTTGTTCGAGATCTGATTGTGAAATAACCGTTTCAATCAAGGCTTCCGGATACGAAACAACAATAAACGGTTGCTGTTTCTCGCCTAATTTATTGAGCACTTCAGCGCGCTGCACAATATTTTCCTGCTCGGTTTGCCCGTACTGTACCGAACGTTTGTATGATGCCGGGAAAAACAGGGTGTTTTTGTCGAATCCCAGGTTGTTCAGATCGTCATAAAAATAGGCGGCTTCTTCGCGGTCGTTCAGTAGTATTACCTGATTTTTCCAGGTTTTCTCAAAAACATTGGCTATGAAAATAGTTTTGGCTGAGCCAATTAATCCCTGCAGGTGAATTTTTTCACCCGGGGGGGCTGTAATTTTTGAAACCAGTTCAGCAAACTTTTGATGCCCCTTAAAATATGACAGAAACTGTTGAGTTTCCAAATGGGTTAAATTTTTGGCAAAGATAAGGAAATGAAAATCTTTTTAATTTATGTACATCGAATTAATTGCATGAAAATAACGTTCCGGCCTATTTTGTCTTTATTAAACATTTTTTTCAAAAGGATGTTAAAATTACAGAAACAGTAATGGAATGGAAAGCTACATTTTGTTGAATGACAGATACATTCCGCAAAACATTTTCCTTCATTGAATTGGTAATATTAACTAAATAACAGAAAAAATGAACAAACTGATATTTGTACTTTCAATAGCTTTTATCTGCTGCGGAAATTTTGCCGGAGCACAGGAATACAGCGATTTTATTTCGTGTAAAGTTGACGGAAAAGAATGGAAAGCCGAAGCCAAACGTATGAATATTCCAATGAAAAATATGAGTTATCTGGCATTGGGAGCTTTCGAGGTAAATCCTGATGTCCAGGTGTGGATCAGGCTTTTTTATTTTACCGACAGCCTGAACCCCGGAACTTATCCTGTTACCTCAGAGGAAGAACTGGAGTCAGCTTCCAAAAAGAAGAAGCCTGACCATCCGGTTTTTGTTTTGGTAGATTATACAGAGGAGACAAAAGGAATGGGCCATGCTTTTCACGACGGGGAATCGCTGAGTGGCCAGGTTACCATTACGAAACTGACAGATACATCAGTTGAAGGTTCGTTTGAAGCAAAATTAAAAGGTATTTACTTTAAAAAGCGGGGATTGGCGGCGGTTACAGGTTCAGGATTAAGAGGTAACCTGGAGGAAAAACTGATTACCAAAGCAGGTGGCGGAATGCTTGTGAATGGAGATCCGCATTACCATGACCATACAAAGGAGCTAAAAGAAACAGATACTATTGTATTGAGCGACGGAAAATTCAGTGTTGACTGGACCGATTCTGAAAATGAATAAATGCAAATAAAATCACCAGCTAATAGTTCCTAACCTCTTTTCTGCCAGAAATTGATTGGTGCGACTAAAATGTTTATTTCCAAAGAAGCCACGGCTTGCCGAAAGTGGAGAAGGGTGCACCGAAGTGAGCACCAGGTGCTTGTCCGTATTGATAAAATGACGCTTACCCATGGCATAATTTCCCCAAAGCAGAAAAACTATGTTTTCTTTTTCATTATTGATTTTTTGAATAACCGCATCGGTAAATTCTTCCCAGCCCTTTTTTTGGTGCGAAGCTGCCTGATGTGCACGTACAGTTAAAGTTGCATTTAATAATAAAACACCTTGTTTTGCCCAATCGGTAAGGTTTCCGCTGTTGGGGACCGGTTTTCCTACATCGTTGTTCAATTCTTTAAAAATATTGCGCAGGCTGGGTGGAAATTGGACTCCGTTATTCACCGAAAAGCAAAGTCCATGCGCCTGACCAGGACCATGGTAAGGATCCTGCCCAAGGATTACAACTTTCAGTATATCAAACGGACACTGATTAAATGCATTGAAAATCAGCTTTCCCGGAGGGTAAACAGTTTGTGAGGCGTATTCGCTTTTTACAAACCGGGCAAGTTCAGTAAAATAACGCTTTTCAAATTCATCCGCGAGCACTGACTTCCAGCTTTCTTCAATTTTTACATCCATTTGAATTAATTTTTCAATTTTTTATTCGTTCGTGTAAAAACGCTTGCTTTTTTGGGATTATAATTCTATCCATATCGCAGGATATCATCAAGTCCTTGTTTTAGTTCTTTTAATTGCCCTGCAGTGATACTTCCAATTTTTTTCACCAGTCTCTCTTTTGAGATCGAACGGATGTGAAATGTCATGATTTCAGATTTTTGAGATAACCCGTTTTGTGACGAGGGTTCCAGAACCAGATTTCCTTTATAGGCTTTTATTTTTGTGGTAAGTGGACATGTAATTACAATTGGAAGGTATTGGTTTAACAGGTTGCCACTGATAATCACAACCGGTCGAAAACCCTGTTGTTCAATTCCCCTGGCAGGATTAAGGTCGGTATACCAGATTTCACATTGTTTCATAATTCGAGTTGTTCCAGGTAATCGGTCATACCTTCCTCGGCTAAATCGAGAATATTTTTATCTTTTTCGGCAAGTTTATACGATTGTACATATTCTGCCCGGTTTAATTGATCTAAATAAATTTGTAGCGCTTTTTCAATAATTTTGTTTTTTGGTAATGCTAATTTGCTGGCTGACTGATTCAACCGGGAAAAAAGGTCATCAGGAAGTGTACTGGTGAATGTTTTCATATTTCTGGTATATATGTATAAAATACAAATATAATTTTAAAATATTAAACATCAAATTCAAGTCGTTTCCCTTGATTTTCTTTATTGATAATTCCATGGTTATATACAAGTTGCCCATTCACAAAAGTTTTTATCACCTGATGAGAAAATTCCTGTCCTTCGAATGGCGACCAACCGCATTTGTAAAGAATATTGTTGGTTGAAACCTTCCAGCTTTTGTTTGGGTCAACTAAAACAAGGTCGGCAAAATAACCTTCACGAATGTAGCCGCGGCGGTGGATGCGAAACAAATCGGCCGGGGCATGACACATTTTCTGAATGACCTTTTCAACAGGAATAAAACCTTTTTTGCTCATCTCGAGCATGGCTGGCAGTGAATGCTGTACCAGTGGTCCTCCCGAGGGAGCTTTAAAATAAGTATTGTGCTTTTCTTCCAGGGTATGCGGGGCATGGTCGGTGGCGATTACATCCAGTTTGTCATCCAGCAGCGCTTCCCACAATGCTTCCTTGTCTTTCTGACACTTTATTGACGGATTCCATTTAATGCGGGTGCCGTGTTTGATGTAATCACGTTCGTCGAACCATAAATGATGCACACAAACTTCGGCTGTGATATTTTTATCCGTTACTTTTCCGGATTGGAAAAGACTCATTTCTTTGGCGGAAGATAAATGAAGAATATGCAGGCGGGAATTAAATTTTGAAGCCAGGTTTATTGCTTTGGATGAGGAAATGTAACAGGCTTCGTCGCTGCGAATGTGCGCGTGCCGCGAAATCGGAACCTGTTCGCCATATCTTTGACGTGCAATTTCCGAGTTTTTACTGATAGTTTCTTCATCTTCACAATGAGTGGCCACCAGAGTTGGTGCATTTTTGAAAAGTTCAGAAAGCGTCTCTTCCTTGTCCACCAGCATATTTCCTGTTGAGGAGCCCATGAAAACTTTAATCCCGCATACTTTTGAAGGATCGGTTTTTAAAACTTCATCCAGATTATCGTTGGTGGCTCCCATATAAAAAGAGAAATTGGCTGCCGAAACGGCTGCTGCTTTAATGTATTTTTCTTCGAGCAATTCCTGAGTTACGGTTTGCGGTTTGGTATTCGGCATTTCCATATACGATGTAACCCCTCCTGCGACTGCGGCCCGGCTTTCGGTAGAAATTTCACCTTTATGTGTAAGTCCCGGATCACGAAAATGAACCTGATCGTCTATTACTCCGGGTAAAAGATATAATCCGGTGGCATCAATAATTTCAGTTTCCGTTAAATCGAAATTGACGGGAATATCCGTTGAAAACAGAGTGTCGATTGTGTCTCCGGAAATTAAAACGCTTCCGCTGAACTTTTTCCCTTCATTTATAATTGTTGCATTTTTAATCAGTGTTCTCATTTTTTCAGCTTTTAAAACAAAGGTACGTAAAAAGCAGGAAGTGGGAATCCTGAATTAGGGCTGAGGAATTTAGGATGTTGTGCCGATGGAAAGCTGCAATCTCAATTACACTGAAAATTGTGCCTGCAATTTAACGGGGCTGTTCACCGGTTTCATATTTTTTAAACCAGCTTCTCATTTTCATTTTCAAAACACCCCATAGTGCTTCATTAAAAATACCACCGCTCATTTTTGAAGTTCCTTCCTGCCGGTCAGTAAAAACAATGGGCACTTCCACGATATTAAAACCGAATTTGTAGGCGGTAAATTTCATTTCAATCTGAAAACCGTATCCTCTCAGTTTTATTTTATCGAAATTGATAGTTTCCAGCACTTTGCGCCGGTAGCATTTAAACCCGGCAGTGGTATCCATCACATTCATGCCGGTTACAATCCTGACATACATCGATGCAAAATACGACATTAATACCCTGCCAAGCGGCCAATTTATTACATTAATTCCTGAAATGTAGCGGGAGCCGATTGCCAAATCTGCACCATTAACAACTGCCTCATAAAGTTTTTCCAAATCATCGGGATTGTGCGAAAAGTCGCAGTCCATTTCAAAGATATAATCATAATCGCGCTCCAGTGCCCATTTGAAACCGGCGATGTAAGCAGTGCCAAGGCCGAGTTTTCCTTTTCGTTCGTGAATGTACAATTGTCCCGGATACAATGCCTGAAGTGATTTGACAATTTCTGCTGTGCCGTCAGGAGAATTATCTTCAATAATTAAAAGGTGAAAAGGTGTTGCCAGTGAAAAGACCTTCCGGATCATTTTTTCAACGTTTTCCTTTTCGTTGTAAGTAGGAATAATGACGAGATTTTTTGACACAACAAAATTCTTTAATTGAGCAGCGAAATTAAATAATATTATGAATTTTACATGCAATTTTATACTTAACAAATGTGAATAGCTTATTTTCGTGATAAAAAAGAGGGTACCGCAATTCAATCCGGCATTATGAAAAATCACCATCCTGTAAAGATTGGCTTATACGGAAGGGAACGTCCAGATACATTATCAAACCTGTTAATTTTATCCAAATGAAGCAGGTTTTGTGCATGTTTTTAATAGTCACACTTCTTCAGGGATGCAGCAGCAGAAACAAATCAGCTGAAGAAAGCCCGGTGGTTTTTTGTGCTGCAAGTTTAACTGATGTTATGTCTGAGATTATTAAAGAATTTGAAAACAAAAATCACATTCATGTAAAGCTGAATCTGGCATCATCGGGTACATTGGCCCGGCAAATCGAACATGGGGCAAATCCGGCTATTTATATTTCGGCCAACAAAAAATGGATCAGTTATCTGAATAAACTGAATTTGATTATTCCTGAAACTGAAAAAGAAATAGCAGGCAATACAATGGTTTTTGTTGTTCCTTTAAAAAGTAAATTGAAACCAATACCTTTTTCAGATCGTATGAATTTACCTCAACTTTTTGACGGAAGGCTGGTCATTGGAGATCCGCAACATGTTCCTGCCGGCATGTATGCCATGCAGATTCTTGAAAATCTGGGATGGGAACAGGATTTGAAATCCAGGATTTTGCCGGCAAAAGATGTTCGTTCAGCATTAATGTGGATTGAATTGGGAGAGGTTGATGGCGGGATCGTATATAAAACGGATGCACTAAAATCTGAGAAAGTGAGAATCATTACCGAATTTCCGGATAGTGTACATAATAAGGTGGGTTATTATATGGCTTTAATTCATAAGAATCAAATTTCAGTTAAACTGTACAATTACATTTCCTCTGAACAATCAAAATTGATTTGGGAAAAATATGGTTTTTTAAAAAAATAGGTATTGAAAGGACTTTTTACATATTCAGATGCAGAAATTGCTGCGATTCTGTTATCATTAAAAGTTGCAGTATTATGCACAGTAATACTTCTTCCAGTTGCAGTGGTGGTGGGTTGGTTTCTTGCCCGGAAGCATTTTTGGGGTAAAGCAATTGTTGAAGGATTTCTGCATCTTCCGCTGGTTTTGCCTCCGGTTACAACAGGTTATATTTTACTTATTATCTTCGGCAGCAATGGAATCATAGGGTCGTTTTTACACGAAACATGGGGGATTCAAATTGCTTTTTCCTTTTATGCAGCAGTAATTGCGGCCATTGTTGTTTCATTTCCACTGGTGACGCGTGCAATACGTCTTTCCATAGAATTGGTAGATAAAAATTATGAAGATGCAGCTCATACATTGGGAGCTTCGGGGCTGCGTGTTTTTTTTACTGTCACCTTGCCACTGGCACTGCCAGGAGTTATAAGCGGTGCAATACTGGCATTTGCCCGCAGTCTGGGCGAATTTGGCGCAACCATATCTTTTGCAGGTAATATAGCAGGCGAAACACAAACACTGCCGCTGGCCATCTTTTCGTCTATGCAGGTACCCGGGCAGGAAACAGTAACCCTCCGACTGGTGGTGGTTTCCATCATTTTATCACTCATCGCAATGATTGGCGCAGAATATCTTAACAAAAGAATTTTAAAGCATAAATGATGGCAGTGTTAAAATTCGATATAAAATTACAGCGGGACAGGTTTTTATTAAATGCACAAGCTGAAATAAGCGAAGGAATTACGGGTATTTTTGGTCCGTCGGGGCATGGAAAATCAAGTCTGCTTAATGCAGTTGCGGGGCTTGTTAAACCCGACTCAGGTTTTATAGAAATAAATAACACCGAAGTTTTCAGTTCAGAAAAGAAGATAAATGTACCGGTCCAAAATCGTAATATTGGCTATGTTTTTCAGGATATCCGGCTATTCCCGCATCTTTCTGTAAAACAAAACCTGAATTACGGCCATAAAAGAAATACAGAGAATGCTGTTCATTTAAATGAGATTACTGCTATTTTAAATATAGAATACTTGTTGAACAAGCGGCCGGCAGAATGTTCGGGAGGAGAGAAACAACGCATAGCTATTGGACGGGCTTTGCTGAGCGGTGCAAAAATTTTACTGATGGATGAACCTTTTTCGGCAGTTGATGTAAACCTGCGGAACAACATTATACCGTTTTTGTTTGCGGTAAACCAGCGCTTTAATATACCCATGCTGGTAGTTAGCCACGACTTGCCCGATTTGCTTAGCTTAACCAGTCATCTGCTGCTTCTTAAAAACGGCGAAGTAAAATCCCAGGGGCGGTTCCAGGATCTACTTGTCGATGAAACCAATGTGGAAATGATGAAAGGTGCCGGATTGTACAATGTATTTAATTTATCTGTTTTTAAAGCACTCCCCCATAAAAACATGGTTTTACTGGTTAGCAAAACATCCGGTTTCCAGGTTCAGGCATTGTATCAATCTTCCGGTTTAAATCTGGAAACGGGAAGGATGACAAACGTTTTAGTTCGGCCTGAAGATATTTCAATTGCCTTAAAACCAGTTGAATTTATCTCCTTAAGAAACCAGATAAAGGGAACAATTGTGAAAATATTTTCAAAAGATGGATTCTGGTTTTGCCTGGTTGATGCAGAAGAGAAATTACTGGTAGAGATTACTGAGGCTTCCGGTAAAAATATGAACCTTCACCCGGGGAAAGAGGTTTGGTGTTTGTTTAAATCAACTGCTTTAAAAATATTTTGAATAAATTTTCAGGTATAACAATATTGATATTCAATCGCTTATTTTTGTACCTCCAAATTTCTTGAAATTTTCTTCATATTTTTGTTTGGAAACTTGAAAAACCCTCTTACATTTGCAGCCGCTTTTAGGGCAAGTTCGTTGGCAGGGTGAATAAAGGAAAGTGTATTGGGGAATATCAGGAGTCAGCATAAGTGATTTGCGATATCACCAAAACAATAGGAGGGGAGAAAAATAATTTTAAAAAAAATGAGGATTATTTTTTGGTGAAAAGAAAACAGTTATTACCTTTGCCGCCCCGAAAGGGAAAAACAGTTCTGCTGAAGTCGAATAAAAAGGGTGAAGCAGTAAAATAGAAAAAAAAGAGAAGGTCAGCATTTTTGATAGGATAGGGTGCTGATTTTTTATGAAAGAGTTCTTTAAAATTTTGATAAAAGCATTAAAAAAGCAAGGTGTACCAACTTTGTTAATTTCTGAGAGAGAGACCTTGGGCAAAAGAGATTTAAACTTTTTATAATTACAACGGAGAGTTTGATCCTGGCTCAGGATGAACGCTAGCGGGAGGCTTAACACATGCAAGTCGAGCGGGATTTTCGAGCAATCGGAATGAGAGCGGCGCACGGGTGCGTAACGCGTATGCAACCTGCCTTATGCAGGGGGATAGCCCATGGAAACGTGGATTAATACCCCATAGAATATTATCACCGCATGGTGGTTTTATTAAAACTTCGGTGGCATAAGATGGGCATGCGTAGGATTAGCTTGTAGGTAGTGTAACGGACTACCTAGGCAACGATCCTTAGGGGTTCTGAGAGGATTACCCCCCACACTGGGACTGAGACACGGCCCAGACTCCTACGGGAGGCAGCAGTGAGGAATATTGGTCAATGGGCGCGAGCCTGAACCAGCCATCCCGCGTGCAGGATGACGGCCCTATGGGTTGTAAACTGCTTTTCTACGCCAAGAAACCCTGTTACGAGTAACGGGTTGACGGTAGCGTAGGAATAAGCATCGGCTAACTCCGTGCCAGCAGCCGCGGTAATACGGAGGATGCAAGCGTTATCCGGATTCATTGGGTTTAAAGGGTGCGCAGGCGGGCTTGTAAGTCAGTGGTGAAATCCTGCCGCTTAACGGTAGAATTGCCATTGATACTGCGAGTCTTGAGTATGGTTGAGGTAGGCGGAATGTGCAGTGTAGCGGTGAAATGCATAGATATTGCACAGAACTCCGATTGCGAAGGCAGCTTACTAAGCCATAACTGACGCTGAGGCACGAAAGCGTGGGGAGCGAACAGGATTAGATACCCTGGTAGTCCACGCCGTAAACGATGTTCACTCGCTGTCTGCGATATACAGTAGGCGGCTTAGCGAAAGCATTAAGTGAACCACCTGGGGAGTACGATCGCAAGGTTGAAACTCAAAGGAATTGACGGGGGCCCGCACAAGCGGAGGAACATGTGGTTTAATTCGATGATACGCGAGGAACCTTACCTGGGCTTAAATGTAGATTGCATTCCCGGGAAACCGGGATTCCCTTCGGGGCTATTTACAAGGTGCTGCATGGTTGTCGTCAGCTCGTGCCGTGAGGTGTCGGGTTAAGTCCCATAACGAGCGCAACCCTTATCGTTAGTTGCTAGCAGGTAAAGCTGAGGACTCTAGCGAGACTGCCACCGTAAGGTGAGAGGAAGGTGGGGATGACGTCAAATCAGCACGGCCCTTATGTCCAGGGCTACACACGTGTTACAATGGCCGGTACAAAGGGCAGCTACCTGGTGACAGGATGCTAATCCTAAAAGCCGGTCCCAGTTCGGATTGGAGTCTGCAACCCGACTCCATGAAGTTGGATTCGCTAGTAATCGTATATCAGCAATGATACGGTGAATACGTTCCCGGGCCTTGTACACACCGCCCGTCAAACCATGGGAGCTGGGGGTGCCTGAAGTCTGTGACCGAGAGGAGCGGCCTAGGGTAAAACCAGTGACTGGGGTTAAGTCGTAACAAGGTAGCCGTACCGGAAGGTGTGGCTGGAACACCTCCTTTCTGGAGCACAGGGAGAAACGATTGGGGATTGACAATTTTGGGCCTTGCTTTTTTTAAAGATATAATAAGCCTCTCCCGACCCCGCCTAAGGTGGGGAGAAAAGGGACGGAGTTCCTGGGTTTTCCCCTTTGGGGAACGAAAAGGGGGCTTGGGGCTATGATTAAATAGTCCCGTAGCTCAGCTGGTTAGAGCACTACACTGATAATGTAGGGGTCCCCAGTTCAAGTCTGGGCGGGACTACAAAGACAGCTACTAGTCACTAGCCATCAGCCACTAGCAAAACAGCTAGAAGCTTGGAGCTTGAAGCTAGAAGCTAATTATCGGGGGATTAGCTCAGTTGGCTAGAGCGCTAGATTTGCATTCTAGAGGTCAAGGGTTCGACTCCCTTATTCTCCACAGAAGGAAGTCATTAGTCACCAGTAGTGAGTAGTGAGAAAAGAGAGGATGAAAAGTTGAAAAGGTGAATTGTCACACTTAAAAAAGGCAAGACGTTCATAAAAAAAGATTGAAATACTGAGAAGCGAAAAGCTCGGAGCTCAAAGCTCGTGGCTTGAAGCTAAAAAGAGATAAGGCTGGCGCCTGAAAAATGGAGGTTCGATTCCTTTGTTATCTGCATTTAGCGGTAGCAGTACTAAGTACTTTGTACTAATTACTTACTACTGGCTGATAAAGTTCTTTGGCATGTTGGGAAATAAATGAGTAAAATCACAAAAGAGACGAGGATTACAGAATTAATTACGAGGATTCTTAAGTAAAGAAGAAAGTTACTAAGAGCGTACGGAGGATGCCTTGGCTCTCAGAGGCGAAGAAGGGCGTGACAAGCTGCGATAATCTGCGGGGATTGGCAAATACGAATTAATCCGCAGGTACCCGAATGGGGCAACCCATCCCGAGCAATCGGGAAATTCCACCGAGCGATCGGTGGGAGGCAAACCCGGGGAACTGAAACATCTAATTACCCGGAGGAAAAGAAAACAATAGTGATTCCCAGAGTAGTGGCGAGCGAAATGGGAATAGCCCAAACCGACTTTGTTTCGGCA
>CAVYUC010000025.1:0-142739 GCA_963771595.1 uncultured Prolixibacteraceae bacterium
CCAATTACAATGAAACAACAAATCCGAATCATACTTCACTGGGAATTTCAACAAATTGTGAAGAATGCCACACTACAAATATTGGATGGGAACCGGCATCATTTCCCATTCATCAGGATTTTTATGCCCTGAACGGTGCACATGCCACCATCGCAAATAGCTGTGCTTTGTGTCATAACGGCGATTACCAAAATACACCGGATAATTGCTACGGTTGCCATGCTTCGGATTATAACAGCACCACCGACCCGGCGCATGCCACGGCACAATTCCCAACGGATTGCCAGGCATGTCATTCTGAAACTGCATGGACACCTTCCACTTTTCAGCACGATTCGCAATATTTCCCGATTTACAGCGGAAAGCACCAGGGACAATGGAATAGTTGCGCAACCTGCCATACCGAACCGGCAAATTATGCAGTTTTTTCCTGCATAACCTGTCACGAGCATAACCAGGCTGAAACAGACGGTCACCACGATGATGTCCGGAATTATGTGTATAGCGCAACAAGTTGTTACGATTGTCATCCAACAGGAAGGGAATGAAATGATTAAAATGCACAAATACAAGATATTCATTAGCCTGTTTACAATTCTGCAGTTTGTAGCTGTGTTTGCTTTTGGGCAGACGGAAAATGAATATACAGAAGGTGAAGTTTCTTATATTACAGGTAAAAATATTTACGTTAAATTCCGGAATACAGAAGGAATCAAAGATGGCGATTCCCTGTTTATCCGTCACAAGGATCTGATTGCTCCTGTATTGGTAGTGCAAAATCATTCTTCGATTTCATGTTTATGTACTCCGCTGAACGATTTTTCATTTAAAGTTTCGGATAAAGTTTATGCCAAAGTTGTAAAACCGGAATTAAAAGAAGTGACTGAAATACAGAAGGAGGAATTGCCCGAAAAAGATGTGAATGAACAGGTAATGACCTCTTCAGAAACAGTAAAAGTAAAAGCCGAACATCAGCAGGATATTAGCGGACGGATTTCCGTCTCTTCCTATTCGAATATTTCGGGAACAGAGTCAGAAAATCTTCACCGGTTCAGGTACACCCTTTCCATGAAAGCAGCAAATGTTTCGGATTCAAGGTTTTCACTCGAAACCTACATTTCGTTTACACACAAACTTAACCAGTGGGATGTGGTGAAGGAGAACCTGAATGATGCATTGAAAATCTATAGTCTGGCATTGAAATACGATTTCAGTGAAACGTCAGCCTTATGGGCCGGCCGCAAAATAAATCCGAAAATCGCCAATGTTGGGGCAATCGACGGACTACAGTTTGAAAAACAGTGGAATCATTTTTTTGCCGGTGCTGCAGTTGGCACACGGCCCGATTACCTGAAGTACGGTCATAATATTCATCTGCCCGAATACGGTGCTTATATCGGGCATTCGGGTGATACAAAAAACGGACATTTTCAAAGCACACTTGCATTTTTTGAACAACGCAATCAATCTAATATTGACCGGCGGTTTGTCTATTTTCAACATACAAACTCCTCGGTAAAGAACCTGAATATTTTTTCTTCTTTTGAAATCGATTTATACAAACTAGAAAACGACAAGCCTAAGAATGCATTAACATTGACGAGCCTGTACTTTTCAGCCCGTTATCGGTTTACCAGCAGGTTGTCGCTTTTTGGATCGTATGATAACCGGAAAAATGTGATTTATTATGAAACGTTCCGTAATTATTCCGAAGAAATTCTGAAACAGGCCAGCCGGCAGGGATTGCGGTTCAGGGTGAATTACCGGCCGGTAAATTATTTAATTGTCAGTGTAAATGCCGGTACACGGTTCCGAAAAGAAGAACCCCGGCCTACCAAAACATTAAACGGGCTTGTAACGTACAGCAGAATTCCTCTGATTGACGCATCTTTTACAGCTTCTGCCAACCTGATGCAAACCGTTTATCTTGATGGGCAGGTGTTTGGAGGGCGTCTCAATAAAGATATTATTCCGGGCAAGTTGAGCAGCATGTTTAACTATCGGCATGTTAATTTTAGCTATTTTAACAGCAATTCAAATTTAAAGCAAAATATTGGCGAAGTCGATTTTTCATTCCAAATGAGTAAAAAATGGTACTTTTCTGTTAATTTTGAGGCGACTTTCCAGGAGGGAGATAATTTCAACCGATTGTATTTTAACCTCCGCCGAAAGTTGTAACAGATAGACTTGAAAATAATTAAGAATAAAAATAAAATGAAGATGAGAATTTATTTGATGTTGATTTTAGTGGTGGTTTTTTCTTCGTGTGTAAGAAATAAAAACGGGCAGGCCGTTCAAACAATGGCGCCGTCAAATACAAATGTTTTTGAGGTTACTGAAGTAATTCAGGGAAGTCAGTACACGTATTTGAAAGTGAAGGAAGATATGAGTGAAAAATGGGTGGCCACAGCAAAAACAAATGCAAATGTTGGTGATGTGTTGTATTATGATGAAGCACTCCAAATGAATAACTTTCACAGTAAAGAGCTGGACCGGGATTTTGATGAAATTTATTTTATTAATCAGGTGAGCGAAAATCCAATTGCAGATCAAATGCGAATTCAACCACCTCATAATGGAAAAGTGGAAACAAAAGAAAACAGCAATATCTCGCTGAAAAAAGCGGAAGGTGAATTGACTGTGGCTGAAATTTTTGCAAATCCCAATGAATATGCCGGTGATGAAATTCAAATTAAAGGAGTTGTGGTTAAAGTGAATAATGAAATTATGGGTAAAAACTGGGTGCATATTCAGGACGGTACATCAGACGAAGGAAATTTTGATCTTACTGTGACTACTACCGATAAAGTGGAAGTGAATGATGTGGTAACTTTTAAAGGTAAAATATCGCTTGAAAAAGATTTCGGTTCGGGTTATTATTACGATGTGATTATGGAAGATGCAACTCTTGTCAGTAAAGAGATGAGTCAGTTGTAAAAGAGATAATTCTTACTATAAAAAAAGGGGCAAAATTTAGTTTTTGCCCCTTTTTTTATTTGCCCCTGCAGGATAAGCACAAAAGCAAACCTTCCCTGCTATCATTTCACGGGTAGATATTTAATCGTCCGGTGAACCAAAGCTATACTGATTCAAAAAAATCATCCGGTGACGGAAAATCACCGGATAAAGGTCTGTGTACTCTTTCTTTCTCAGCTAACCATTCCTGGAGGGGAATTTTCACCCTGGCTCAAGGATATTATTAAGCCGTATTAAATTCAATGTAAATTCGAATTAAATTCAATTATAACCAAATTTACTTCGAATTTACTTCGAGTTTACTTCGAGTTTACTTCGAATTTAGTCCTGTTTTAATATCCCCTTAATATTATTTTGAAATTACGTTATGCTAAGACATAGAATTTAAGCTCCGGGAAAAAAATGAATACAAAATATTTTTTTCTTTACCCCTTTGGCTCCGCCATTTCCCCTTACTAAGGGGAAAATCTTCCCATAAAGAATGTGCTAAAACATAAATTTTGCAGTTTTTTATTCAGAACGTTCTCCCCTCAGGAGGGGAGATGCCGACAGGCAGAGGGGTAGGGGGAAAATAAACATATGAAATACAAACAACTCATAAAGTCACTTTCAGGTATGGGAAAATTAATTTTAATATTTTAAAAATTAGAGAATAAAAAAATGAAACTAAGATACAGTCTCTTTACCCCTTTGGCTCCGCCATTTCCCCTTACTAAGGGGAAATCTTCCCATAAAGAATGTGCTAAAACATTCATATAGCAGTAAATTTGTTTAGAACATTCTCCCCTCCAGATGGGAGATGCCGGCTGGCAGAGGGGTAGGGGAAAATATAAGATGAAATTCAATACAAATAATAAGAATTAACTTACAGGCTTATTGCTTAATGGCTAACCTTTATATTCTCACATTTGGCATCTTTAACAATCTTACCGGCATTTTCCTTCCAGGAATAAATATTCGGATATAAAACCATGGCATCCTGAACGTCGTTGAAAATAATGGCCGGGCGAACATCGTCGCCTTTAATGAAAAGCTGAATGTTGTTCAGTGAAATGTTTTTTACATGCCTGATGAAAAATCCCGAAGCGGGCAGTACCTCTCCAAACATGCCGGCAGTGGGGTAACCTTTGTCATTTTCGGGCACTTCCATTTGTGCTGCTTCTTCACTGCCATTGCTTAAGCTGGTAATAAAGATGTTATTCAGGCTAATGTTTTCAGCATACGAGCCCGGAATTCCGGTGATATTTGATGTTGTTTCTGAAGAAGTTGTAGCAATCACATTCGAAATAGAAACATTGCGGAGCTTTCCCATTCCAGGTTCTTTAGCATCGGGGGCATATTTCCGGGCACGGTTCCCGAGCCGGATGAAGATAGGGCAGCCGGTTTCAGATATGGTTATGTTGCTGATATTTACCTGGTCTAGTACGCCACCGTCGACCATTTCCACAGAAATTGCCGACTGGCCGGCCAGCTGTCCGTATATCGGATCTTTGTCGGCTGAAGGACTTACCGTGCAATTACTGAAAATAATATTCTGAAAGCCACCGGTTGTCTCTGTTCCCATTTTCAGTGCGTTGCAATGCGATTTTACCACGCAGTTGGAAACAATCACATCTTTGCACGGACGCGGGCTTGTGCTTTTCAGGCAGATCCCGTCGTCATCACTATCCACAAAGCAATCCGTAACAACCACATCCTGACAGCCGTCGATATCAATACCGTCGTTGTTGTAATTGCAGTGGTTGTATACATTTATTCCTTCAATTTTAAGGTTGTCGCATGCAAGGTAGTGTTGCATCCAGCCTCCGGAGTTCAGCATATGTACACCTTCGATTCTTACATTTTTACAGTTGATAAGCTGAATGAGATGAGGCCTCGTGATTCCGGGTTCATCTCCTGTTTCAGCCCGTTCGAATGCGGCGCCCTGCCCGTCGATTGTTCCCTGTCCGGTAATTGCAACATCCGATTGTCCTTCTGCAAAAATAAGTTGTTTGGTTGCCTGCCCTGTACGAAGAGCAACATATTCAGGCTGTATACTCAGGTAATCATTAACATCCCGGCTTCCCAAAAGTGTCGCCCCTTTTTGAACTTCAAGTGTGACATCGTTCTTCAGTACCAGCGAACCTGTCAGGAAGTTTCCGGGAGGAACCAGCACCGTACCGCCGCCACTTTCGGAAACTTTATCGATGGCTTGTTGGATAATTTCACTGTTAAGTGTTTTTCCGTCAGATTTTGCTCCCGCATTCAGAATATTAATATCTTCGGGAAAACAATAATTTGCAATCAGGAGAAACAGGAGAATTAAATTCAGTATTTTCATATTTTATCAATTTGGACAGATGCAGTAAAATTATAAGTTTTAACAGAAATCAAACCAATTTTTTGTTTTTCAGTACAAATTCATTAATCGCTAAATTTTCATGAATTTGAAGTTATATATGTATATATTAATTATCCCAATGAAAACCATATTGAAAATTTACTTTCCGGTATTTCTATCCTTCCGTTTGTCATGTAATAATCCAGTGAAATATTTACCTGGTAGTTTAAGGAAATCCGGAATTGTTTTACTGTTGTTGACTTGCTGTTCAATTCGTTCATTTTCAAGAGATACAAATATAGAAAACTGGACTTTTCTGGGTGGGGTAACTCATTTCGGAAAAACGGAACTTTCTTTTCACAGTGCCAACTTTTTCAGGCACCGCATTGATGGATATTTCCTGAACCACACACAAATTTCACTTCACTTTCCGTCTAAATCAAATTGGTCGGCAGGTATTGCATACAAACAGGAATATGTTAAATTTCCTGATCGGTGGAGAACTGAATACCGGCCGATGCTACATTTGTTTTACAAGATTAACGTCCGCTATCTGAACATCAGTGACCGCAGCCGCTGGGAATTCCGGTTGATGGATGGCGAACTGATAAACCGCTACCGGAACCAGATTCAGCTGGCTTATACCAAATCGAAAAAATTGACACCTTATATTTCAACTGAATCTTCATTTTATTTTAACCCACTCAGTTATACCCGGCAGCGGACCATTATCGGAACAGAAATCCCGTTAAAAAATTTTGAACTCAATCTTTTTGCCGGTCATCAGTTGAATGAAGATTTTCCAAAAGTCTGGAATACCACGTATATGATCGGAACCGGATTGATGGTTCATTTTTGATTGGCAAGACCTGGCCATTTTCAATAACTGGAATAATTTAACGTTGAAAAAGTTCTTCGTGAACTACATTTCCATCAACATCATAATGCTGAAAAGTGAGGGTTGGAACGCCAGTTTCGCGTGAAACATATCCACGAAGGAATCCTCCTTTTACCCGCAGGAAACGATGTTCCGGCCGCACATCTTCCTGACTCCAGCCGCCTGCATGTTCATCGGAACCGGCGCCACAACTGAATTCCCAGAGATTTGTTCCTTCGAAATGCGTTACATACTGCCAATGCCTGTCGCCGTTGCACAGGTAAACGTTCTCAAACTGATTCAACCGTTCGCGCAACTCATCTCCTTCGGTTTGAAAACCTTCATTGGCGTAATTGTCGTTTTTGTTTTTTCGGTCGGGCCCCAATATCGGATTGGCATTGATAATTACCTTGAAAGTGGCATCCGATTCTTTTAGTGTGCGAAACAACCACTCTTTTTGTTCGGCACCAAAAATTGTTTTTCCCGGTCTGTCGGGCATCGAATTTTTACTTCGGTAGTTTCTTCCTTCGGTAACCCAAATCTGCAAATCCTTTCCCCAGCGAATAGTTTTATAAAATTTATCGTGTGACGGAAACTGTTCTTCGTTAAATATTTCAAGTCCGCGATCCCAGGTTACGGTTCCGTATTTCATTCCCGGAAAGGCATCATCGCGCAATACATCATGGTCATCCTTCATAAAATAGGAAGTTGTTTGTGTCCAGAATTTTCGTTGCAGCGGTAAGGCAAATAAACGGTCCCATTTAAACCGCATCAACTTTTCAACTGGTGCATAGGGTTCCGGTTTATCGTAATATTCAACATCGCCGGTATGCACATAAAAATCAGGAAACATATCCATCATGGCACTGTAGATTTTGTGTCCGCCGGTGGTATCTTTCCGCCAGTAATCGTGGCAGGTAACAATACAGAATTCGATGTTTTCTTCCGTATCGGCTGCCGGTGGAGTGCGAAAAGCACCATTAATTTTATCCGAAACTTTGGAGTTTTCATTTCTCCGGGCTTCCATCTCCACCACATATTTTGTATCCGGATTCAGGTTTTCGAGTTTCCACTGGTGGGTGAAATTTTTAGCAGTATCCACCGCCACCCAGTTGGTTTCGGTTTTATTATCCTGATTTGTCAGTGGATAGTATGTAAGTTTAATCTCGCCGGAAGCTCCCGGACAGGCGCCAATCATATCGTTTAGCGTGAGTCCTTCCGGAATTTGTGCTTTGAAAATTTCTTCGGGATTGGCATTTTCATCCAGCTTTCGGTGTTCCTCTGCCGAAGGCACCAGGAATCTGGCCCCGCTGGCATTTCCTTCCGGATTTTTGGTCAGCCGCGTCCAGAGAACAATCGAATGCTGGTCGGCCCAGCCGTTATGAAATCCGTTTCCGAAATACGGGCCATCGGTTTGTTTTTGGGTTTGGCAGGAAAAAAAGAGCAGGGTGAAAATTGCCAAAAGCAAATTTGTTTTTAATAATATAGTTTTCATTATATCAACTATTTTTATTCTAAGAAATCAGGTAGTCCGGCTTTCCATTCGTTAAATAATGCATCCAACTCCTTCACTTTATCCGGATTATCGGCTGCAAGATTTTCAGTTTCAGAAGGATCGGTTTCCAGGTTGTATAAATCCCAGTCGTTATTCAGGCCTTCCTTTACAATTTTCCAGGAGTTGGCATAACAGGCCTGTCCGTCGCTCCATTCCCAGAAAATTGGTTTTTCGCGCGGCGGATTTTTACCTTTAAAAGCAGGCAACAGGCTCTGTCCCTGCATTGGGGTAATTTTTTGGCCGTTAAATTCTGCAGGATACCTGGCGCCGGTAATGTCAACAAAAGTTGCCATGAGATCGATAAAATGCCCGGGGAATCGTGAAAAGGTTTTTGGTTCAATTTTCCCCGGCCAGTAAGCAATCAAGGGCGTGTTGATTCCGCCTTCGTAACTGAAATTTTTATAATAGCGGAAGGGGGTGTTTCCCACATTTGCCCAACTGTGACCGAGGGAGGACCAGCGTGTCATGGTTCCGATTTCGCCGTAATCATCCGAAAGACGAACCATTTCAGCGGAAGCGCCGTTGTCTGAAACAAAAATTATCAGCGTGTTTTCATCTTTTCCAATTTCCTTCAATTTTGCCAGTACACGTCCAATATTTTGATCCAGCCGGTCAATCATTGCTGCATAGACTTCCATTTTCCGTGATTTCATCTTTTCGAACTGAATCAGGCAGGTTATTCCATTCTTCATATGTCGGTTCCGATAAAGTATATGTATCATCAATCAAACCAAGTTCTTTTTGTTTCCGGTAGCGCTGCCTGCGGATTTCTTCATAACCTGAGTCGTACTTTCCTTTGTATCTGGCGATGTCTTCGGGCCAGGCCATCAGCGGATCATGTGGTGCTGTGTAGGCAAGATAAAGGAAGAATGGTTTATCTTCGTTTTGATACTCATCGAGCCAGCCGAGCGCGTATTTGGTAAAATAATCGGTGGTATAAAAATCTTTGGCTTCGGGTGTGTACGGATGGTACATCACACTGTCGATGCACCACCAGCGCTGGTTTTTATTTCCCGGTTTTCCTTTTCGCGCAGGAGCGCCTTCTCCGGTCCGCTGGTTGCCCGGGTTAAAATGGTTACAGGCGCCGTCCTTTAATCCGTAATAACGGTCGAAACCGCGTGTCACGGGATTTTCCAACCCGTGATGTTTTCCCGACCAAAGTGTCCGGTAACCGGCAGTGCGAAGCACTTCGCCCAGTGTGACGGCATTTGTGATGGGATCATTGTATGACTTTGAATATCCGTTTTGTTGCGCATAAACGCCTGTCAGCAGACACGCCCGCGAAGGGAAACATTTTGATGTATTGTGAAACTGTGTAAATCGTATTCCACCTTCGCCTAATTTATCAAGGTTCGGGGTTTGCACTTCGCTGCCGTAACACCCGATATCCGACCAGCCCAAATCATCGGCGGCAATTAAAATGATGTTTGGCTTTTGCTGTTTTTCCTGGCAGGAGGTAAAAATGAAAAGGGAGAAAATAAAAAGGATGATCCGGAATGGTTTCATTTTATACAGTTTTAAGTGATTTTTAAAAGTATAAAAAATCAAGATTTTTTTATACTTTTTTTACCCCTCTGCCTGCCGGCATCTCAAAAAAGGGGAGAATGCTTTGAACGGACGAACTATAAATTTTCAACTTTTAGTACAATGCTAATCAGAACGTTTTTCCCTTGTAAGGGAAATCAGCCGGTGGGCTGACAGGATGGCGAAGCCAAAAGGTTAGGAAAATTACGTTTTAAATGCGGTTTTTATTTTATTCAAAACAATTTCAATGTCATTTAATTCTTCATTTTTAATTCTCAACACGCTAATTCCTAAATCATTTAAAATCTCATCACGATGTTTATCTTGTTCTTTCCTGAATAAATGAATTTTGCCATCAAGTTCTATTGCTAATTTTTCCTGGTAACAGTAGAAATCAGGCACATAAAAGAAATGTACATCTCCGATTGAATCATAAATTATGGCATGTTGTCTTAAAAATTTACGACCGCCTACCTGTTTCATTCTTAAATGTCGCCATAGTTTAATTTCTTCAGGAGTCGTGCTGTTTCTTAATTGGCGAGTAGTTTCTTTTAATTGTTCGTATTTCATTTTTGGTCTCATTTTACCCCTCTGCCTGTCGGCATCTCCCCTCACGAGGGGAGAACGTTCTGACCCAGGAATCTGCTAAATTCGAATTTTAGCACCTATTTTATTAGAATGTTTTCCCCTCATAAGGGGAAACGGCGAAGCCAAAAGGGTAAAAGAAATAATAGTAATATTTTTTATTTTTTTTGTTTAAAATTCTGAGTCACCAATCGCTGGTGCATCCGGTTCAAAAATTCCTTGTCGTTAATTTGTACACCGACGGTACAATTTGGTGTTTTTGACTCATCCACTTTTGTGAAACCTTCATCGTCGACATAAACAAATACTTCTTTCGTTTCGAAGAGCTCCGGCCAAAGGGCCATACCGACTGCCACACCGTCAAACATTTTGGGTTGAACTGCCCAATCGGCGTGCCGGTACCACAATGAATAAAGTGCACTTACCGCATCAGTCAGCGGGGATTTACGCATGGAAAGTGCCAGCAGGTAATTTTGCGGATAAATTACATGATCGGTAACATCCAGCGGTGCCAGGGTAATGTCTGCCCCGGAATTCATGAATTTTTTTGCCGCAGCAATACTTCCCCTCACATTCCACTCTGCAGATGGTTCGCCTCCTCCGTATCCGGTTGTTATAGATCCGAACATTGAAATCACCCTTTTGGCTTTTTTCAATGCTCCCGGATCTTTATCCATAACATCTCCAATATTGTCTACCGGGCCAACGGTAAACAGGATGATTTCGCCGGGATATTTGTTCAGCATTTCGATAATAAAATCAGAAGCCTGCTTTTTTTGTGGCTTCAGTGCATTAAAATCTTCGGCCCAAATCATTTGCGGTGATTTTCCTTCCAACTGTGTATCCTCGCCAACCACAGAAGGAGTGTGCCTGCCGAGGTAAACAGGAATTTCATCCAGTCCTGTTTCGTACAATATTTTTGTGGCTACCTGTCCGCGGCCGGGAGTATTTCCATGATCCATGCAGAATCCCAGAATTTCAAATTGTTCCTGACTGCTCAGCAGTAGTGCCATTGCAAATGCATCGTCGATATCGCCACCCAAATCACAATCAAAAATTACTTTTTGTTTCTGGGCAGAAACGCAGAATGTTGTATAAATTACTACGGTTAATAACAGGATTATTTTTTTCATCTGATTCCTTTCTATTTTAAAAGTTTGGTCACATCAACAGATTTTTCAAGCACAGCAGTTGCGCCAAGCATTTTGCTGCGATTACCCGGTAGAGAGCCGCCTACCTGAATTTTATATTCACCATTTCGCACTACCTTTTCGCCATTTTCATCTACCATCGAAAAAGAATCCTTATCCAAATAGAATATGATGGTTTTGGAAGTGCCTGCAGGCAGAGCGACACGTTTAAAAGCAATTAAGGAATAAAGGGGATCACCCTTTCCGGCCAGCGGTGATAGTGAGATAGATCTGGGCCACTTCCTCTGCATCAAAATTTCCTGAATTTTTCAAGGTAACCGAAAGCTTTGCTTTTCCGTTTTCGGAAGAAATATTCAAATCACTGTATTCAAATGTAGTATACGAAAGCCCGAAACCAAAGGGAAAAAGCGGCTCTTTTTCCATGTACTTGTAAGTGCGGCCTTTCATCGAGTAATCTTCGAAGGGGGGCAAATCATCCACTGATTTTGGCACGGTAAAAGGCAGCCGGCCGGAAGGAACGGCATCGCCAAAAAGTATATCACCAACGGCAGTTCCGCCTTCTTCTCCCGGATACCAGACATATAAAATGGCATCGGCAATTTCATATATCTCCGGAATGGCAATAGGGGAGCCCCCGGTTAAAACCACCACCAGCGGGTTATCCTGTTTATTTGCTTTTATTTTTTTCAGAAAATCGATTTGTGCCTGTGGCAACCGGATGTCCTGCTTGTCGCCTTTTGTTGCAGATGCAAGCGATTCACCTTCTTCGCCCTCCAGCAAACCACTGATTCCCATTACGGCTATGCAAACGTCGGCCGAAGCTGCTTCACCGGTTGTCCAGTCGATGGGATTAATATTCTCCTGGAAAGGAAGCTGCCCGTATTTATAATTGATGGTACTTCCAAAATTTATTTTATTTACAATACCATCAAGGATGTTCACGGAATTTCCGGTTACACCATAATAATTTCCCAGGAGAACGTCTTCATTGGCTGCCTGCGGACCAGTAACAAATATGTTTTTAATGTCTTTTTTCAGCGGTAGTACGTTGTTTTTATTTTTTACCAGAACAATTGATTTTTGCGCTACCCGCCGGGCCAGTTGCCGGTGTTCGTCAGAATTAATAACTTCCGGCGGAATTTTGGCAAACGGAGTATTGTCGTTTCCGTCCAGCAGGCCCAGTTTTATTTTTGTTTGCAATAAATCCGCCAGGGCATTATCCAAATCTTCTTCTGTAATGAGGTTTTTATCCAGCGCCTTTTTGAGGCTCAGGAAAGTTCTTCCGCAATTTACATCCAAACCGGCTTTTAGAGCCATTGCCGAAGCTTCTTCCGGTGTTTCTGCCAAATGGTGATCCCGCCAGATGTCGCCAATAGCACCACAGTCGGAAACAATGTAACCACTAAAGCCCCATTTTTCAGTTAAAATATCGTGTAATAAAGTAGGGCTGGCACAGCAGGCTTCGCCGTTTGTTCGGTTGTAGGCGCCCATCACCCCTTCCACTTTGGCTTCGGTTACAAGTGCTTCGAATGCCGGCAGGTAAGTTTCCCATAAATCTTTTGGAGAAACTACTGCATTGAATTCATGCCGCAATGCTTCCGGACCTGAGTGTACCGCATAATGTTTTGCACATGCAGCTACCTTCATGTAATTTGGGTCATCGCCCTGCAACCCGCGGACAAAAGCAACTCCAATACGCGAGGTTAAAAAGGGGTCTTCGCCATAGGTTTCCTGGCCACGGCCCCAGCGCGGATCACGGAATATGTTAACATTGGGCGACCAGAATGTCAATCCGGCATACCGGCTGTAGTTACCCATTTTTTGTGCAATGTTGAATTTTGCCCTCGCTTCATCTGAAATGGCGGTGGCTACTTCATAAATCAGGTCTTCATCGAAAGTAGCACCGAAAGCAATGGCCTGCGGAAAGACAGTGGCGCGTCCGTTTCGTGCAACCCCGTGTAAACATTCGTTCCACCAGTTATAGCGCTGGATTCCCAGTCTTGGAATAGCCTCATTCACATCGATGAGCTGTGAAATTTTTTCATCAACCGTCATGGCAGATATCAACTCCTGCACCCGCTGATCGACGGGTAACGATGTATCGAACCATAACTTCTTATCCGATTGATTTTGTGCCTGTGCTATTGCGGAAATCAGGATACAAAAAATGAAAAGTGTTAAAAATCTGGTTTTCATGAGATTTGTTTTTTTATTTTAATATTCATTTACGAATTTACCGCATTGAATTAAAAGGAAAGGTTTTGAATGACAAAATAATTTTCGGCTTTTGTATCGGTTGCTAATCCAATTTCAACCGGCTCTCCCGATTTTTCATCGAAAAGCTGAATGGCTAGTTGATAATCTCCTTTTGGATTTTCCGGTAACGATACTATATATTTTTCAGTTGAAATCCGGTTGGGCATCCAGTTTTTATTCCCGGAATTTTCAATTTCAAATTCAATGGATTTGGAAGAAGTGTCTTCCGGTATCAATTTCCCTTTTAACCGGTATACAGAGTAGGCAGGCGCAACTCCCTTATTTTGCCATTCCATTTCGATGGATAATTCGCCGTTATTATATTGAATGGTATTTACCGATTTTGGAAAATACCAGTACCCGCAGTGATTCAGCAACTCTACCGTTAAATCGGGATTTTCGTTCAACCATTCTCCCAGGTATCCGTGGAATCCGATATAGGTTGGATGAATCAGTTTCATGGCATTCCGGAACATTTCTGCACCACTGACCTTTATCCCAGGGATGATTTCTTCTCCGTTTTTACCCAGCCAGTATCCGCTCTTTTTTACCGAACTGTAATGTTCCAGCTCAAAAACGGTGGGACGTGTTTTGTACACTGCCTCAAAAAATTGAGGATGACTTACCGTCCAGGTATCCAAATTATTTTCAACATACCAGGCCACCAGCGGGCTGTCATCGCGCAATGTGAAACCATTTTCTACTGCATAATCCAGCAACTTTCTGACATCCTGCTCCGGTTTGTTCCAGTACAGCAAATCATCGGTAACCACCAGTTGGGTGTTTTTGTAGTTTTTCAGGTACAAATCCATGTGGGTTTTAACCTCTTCAACAGTTGGTGGAATCCGTGTCGAAAAATGAGTGTGTCCTTCGCCCCACTCGCCAATGCTGCCAACATCGATGTAGCGAACCCATGGTTTGCCATCGTACTTTTTGGCAAATGCCTTATGAAAATTATCCAGCTTTTCAAGGAAAACCGGGTCGTCCCAATCGGGTGTCCATGAAGCAGTTCCAAACTCCGGACGTTCGATTCCCTTTGCGCCGGCTTGTCGCACCCAATATGGCGTAGCATAACGGATTCCATTTACCTCCACCGGGACACTGGTTGGTGCCGGACCGGTTTCCTTACAAGTTATCCGGAATGAAATTTTGTAACCCATTGGGACATATTTCTCCACAATATCGTCGATATACGACCAGTCGAATTTTCCTTCTTCCGGCTCAAGATAAGCCCATGCCAGCCGCAGGTACAGATGATCCATTCCCGGAAAGGAAGTCAAATCGTTTTCATCCTGGATGAGGTATTTCCCAACTCCGTTATCGAGCAGATGGTGGTACCAGCCTTTATCGGGATTCGCCAGCGGCCGGAGTGTGTCCCACTGGCTTACCAGGTTTGTTTTAACCGGTTCGAATTTCGATTGAGAGCAGGAAACGGAGATTGCGACAAGGAAAAGTAAAATAAGGTACTTCATGATTTATTATTTCTAAGTTTATGAGTAGTTTGTTTTATTTGTTTGTATTTTTTTTTGAGATTTTTTATTTACCCCTCTGCCTGTCGGCATCTCCCCTCATGAGGGGAGATCGTTCTGCATGAATTCTCTGCTAAATTATATTCTGGCACCTTTTTTATTCGAAGTTTTTCCCTTGTAAGGGGAACCAGCCGGTGGGCTGACAGGATGGCGAAGTCAAAAGGGTAGGGACGATTTAAATTCATTTTTTATTTTAACTAACACATTTTCCATCTCACTTAATTCTTCATTTTTGATTCTCAAAACTTTAATTCCCATGTTGTTCAGAATTTCATCCCGACGATTATCTTTTTCTTTCCTGAATAAATGAATTTTACCATCAAGTTCAATAGCCAATTTTTCCTGGTAACAATAAAAATCAGGTACATAAAAGAAATGTTCATCTCGGAAGGAATCATAAATTATGGCATGTTGACGTTAAAACTTGCGACCTTCCAGTTGCTTTTTTCTTAAATGTTTCCATAATCTCACTTCCTCTGGACTTGCATTTTTTCTGAGTTTATGAATAGTTTCTTTTATTTGATCATATTTCATTTTTGAGATTTTTTATCTACCCCTCTGCCTGTCGGAATCTCCTCTCATGAGGGGAGATCGTTCTGAACAAATTACGCTGCTAAATTTATATTCCAGCACGATTTTTATTCAAAGGTTTTTCCCTTGAAAGGGAAACCAGCCGGTGGGCTGACAGGATGGCGAAGCTAAAAGGGTAGGGAAACATCGTTTAAATTTCTTTTATTTTACTCGTTCAAAATACGGAATCCGGTCAATTGGAACTTCAATAGTGTATGATTTGCCGCCTTTGTATTTGGTGCCATCATCGGAAATCCATTTCCCTTTCGGAAGCACCACTTCTCGAGAATAGCCCGGTTTGTCAAGCGGTGCTACCAACAAAGTTTCACCCAGCATAAACTGGTCTTTTATATTCTCATAACCCTCTCCCGGGAAATAATATTCAAGGTTGCAAATAATCGGTTCGCCGGTTTGAGCAGAATTTTGAGTCCGTTCGAGAATTAGCGGTGTGAATTTTTTGCGGATTTCCACTGCTTTTTTAACGGCTGCAAAATTTTTGGCGTTCAACACCCGCCATGGGGCAACCGAAAACTGCATCATGGGCATCAGCGCATGGCATTGGGCAGAGCGCACTACCAGTTCTTCATCATATGTATCCAAATTCAAAAAGCTGCCGAATTCACCGCCGCCAATCATATCGGGACATGAAAAAGTGTAACCGGCCAAATTTTCGGCAATCATGTGTGGGATTAGCAGCTTCTGATCTTCCCATTTATGGGATTTATCACGAAGCCGCTGTGCCAATGGCTGGCCTGCCATGTTCCAGCAGGCGCGGTATTCGTTCAGTGGAAAATTCAACCCAAACTGCGCGAATAAACGGCAATGCTCATTCGGTGTGGCCGGTTCTTTGCTCAGGGCATCCGGCGGATAAAAATCAGTATCACCTGCATCGAATTTAAATCCATCAACGCCGTAGGCCGAAACAAGATGGTCGAGCTGTTTATTGAACCAGTCAACCGCATGAGGATTTGTAAAATCGAGCAGTGCGGAATATCCGTTCCACCAATTGATAATGGCAGGATTTGTCGCGGATTCCCAGGTTGTATTTTCATTTTCCTTTTGAAGGAGAAACCCTTTTCCTTTCATCACTTCGCGCACAATTATTGCCTGATCGGCACTCACAAACGGGCAAATCCACAGCATTACCTTGAAACCCATATTATGCAACTCATCCACCATTTTTTTCGGATCGGAAAAACGGCCGGGATGAAAATCCCATAATCCGTAATCTTCCTGCCAGGTATCGTCAATCATAAAGACTCCGGGTGGAAAACCGTTGTCAATAATGGCATGGGCATATTTCAGCACATCTTCCTGGTTTTGGTTGTAAGTGAGTTCAATCCATGTATTATACTGAGGTGCCGAAAACAGCAGTTCATCAGGCATTTTACCGGAAGCCGGGAAAAAACTCCCCGATGCAAAATCACGCGCCTCCCGCAATGTTTTTCCATTTCGCCCCGATACCATTTCTCCTAAAATTTCGGAAAGAACCAGTTGATTTTCTTCAACCGTAAATTTAAAAGGCTTTTCGCTCCAAACGTAAAGTCCTTTGTTGCTGAGCAATAACGGCTGTATTTGATTCCCCTGGTTATTGGCGTAAAAATTAAAACTGTATCCGGCGGGCAGAGGCATTTCTTCGCCATCAGTAATTGTTCCCGACCAGATTTTTTCTCCGGGAAGAAGCGGAATGGTTTTGTTCTGTGATGATGCAGCAAGGAACATGAATACTGTAGCAATTAATAAAGTAGCAATTTTCATAAAAATTTATTGAATGATTATTTTTTTTTGAAATGTATTTTTTCCAGAAACCAGTTTCGCAATATAAACTCCAGGAGTGATATTTTTCTGCGTTGAAACTGTAAATTTTTTATCCGGTATTAATGCGGAATGAGCCAGTTTGCCGTCGGTATTAAATAAATAAAACATTGAGGGATGTACTGAGGTAAAATTGGTTTGAACGGTAAATTGATTTTGATAAACCGGATTCGGATAAATTGTAAACAATTCGGGATTTTTGCTTAATTCAGCACCATCAACAATTACTCTTCCTTTGGCTTTTACCTGAACATCGTCGAACCATACGGGATTCCACCAGGAATAAAACCCAATTTCCCCGAAAGAAATATCAGGAGTTAAAACCCGATCGAAAACAACATTATCATTAATTTTTACAGTGGTATACGAACCATCGTTAATAACTTCAATGGTAACATAAACTCCTGCTCCGCCGCCGGTATATTCTGCAGTAGCTACTGTATTTTCATTTCCGTTGGATATCATTTTTAAATAAGCTGTTTTCGGCGAGGCATCCAGTTCTATGAGGTAGAAGTTGTTTTCATCGATATAATTAAAAAGTAGTCCGAAGTTATTGTCCCAGTCGGATTTTGCTTTTGCTGAAAATGTATAATCCGCAAATGTACTGCCATGATAAACTGAAGTTTCAATACCACCGGATGTGGAATTTCTGTATTGATTGCTGATGATTTCCCAGTTTCCGGCAACCGGTATCCAGTCCTGCGCTTCACCATCGTTGAAGTTTTCAAAATAAGTAATTGTTCCGGCTGTATCTTTTACATGAATGGTGACGGGTGCGGATGTTACGGTTTGGTTGCTATTATCAGTTGCTTTGGCGGTGATGGTGTAAGTTCCTTCCATTACATTATTCCACAAAAAAGAAAAAATACTGTCACTGTCTTCTCCCAGTTTTTCGATACCATTGTAAAATTCAACTTTAGTAATTGTTCCATCCGGGTCGGTTGCATTTGCCACTATCTCAATGTTCGACAGGTAGTCAAATTCAGCTTCATTTACAGGTGAAACAATAGAAATCAGGGGCAGGAGGGAGGCCTGCATTTTAACAGGAACTGTTGCCGAAAATGCTGTGTTGCCGACTCCGTCGGTTACTTTTGCATAAATTTCATAATTTCCGGTTTCCACATTTTCCCA
The DNA here is from genome assembly GCA_963771595.1 of uncultured Prolixibacteraceae bacterium. Lineage (GTDB taxonomy): Bacteria > Bacteroidota > Bacteroidia > Bacteroidales > Prolixibacteraceae > CAVYUC01. Next base: position 18,290 of record CAVYUC010000025.1, read on the forward strand.
TTCAAACTGAAAGGGTGAAGCTAGATCTTCTCCCAGTTTTCCCTCCTGATTAAAGAATTCAACCTTTGCAACCGCATTTTCATTTTGTGAAACTTCGGCTTCAAAATTTATAGAGGAGTTTGCCGGAAAAACAGTATCGGTGGCAGGTTTGGTAATTTTAATGGTCATTTTATTTTCAGGGATATCCTTCCATACACCGTAGCAGCCGCCAGCGCACCATAGATCACGTGTTTTGGGATTCACACGCAGCGCGAATACTTCGTTGGCGCCGTCTTCACTTTCTGTTCCGTTGTTAGTGCGCAGGTTTGGAGAAATAATTTCCCAGGTTTTTCCACCATCCATGGAACCTTTAACGGATGCATCGGTTTTATATGTATTTTTTGGGCCTGCGCAATAAACAATCTTCGGATTGTTGGGATCCACCGCAACTGAGCTTACCGCCAGATTGTTGTATTGATCTTTTGGTATCCGCGATGTAATTTCTTCCAGATTTCCGTTTTCAAACTGAAATAACCTATCCCCTGAAGTCACTACATACAACCGCTTGTTAATATGATCGACAGCCACATCATCAACTCCCCGTGGCAATGTAACTACTGCTTCCCAGGTATCGCCTTTATCGGTAGATTTAACCAAGCTGTTCCCGTTGGCACCATATACTTCTTTTTCACCGTAAAGATTGGCAATTATTGCCCCTTTGCAGCCGTCCATGGTTTCCCAGGTTTCACCCAAATCTTTGCTGTAATATTCACTGAAGTAGATGATGTTTGGATCTTTTGCATCGCCACAACCTACTTGCAGCCCATTGCAAATAAGTGATGTTTTGGTGAAAGAATTTCCACCGTTACGGCTAATCGTCAATACTCCAGGTTGGTGCCAGCCAGATGCAACCTGCGTAACAAGTATGTTTTCACTGGCGGCATAGGCACCGTAAGTAAAACCGCCCCAGCCCAATCCGCTGGCATTGCAGTATTTCCAGGTTTTTCCGCCATCATTTGTAAATGCCCCGTTGTAATCCTGCGAAGCCACATACAACAAATCAGGATTTGAGATATTAAAATTAAATTTTCCGCCCACCAGGATTCCGGTATATCCATTGGCGTCCCATTCAAATTTTTTTCCCCCATCGGAGCTGCTGGTAATCCAGTCGCCGCCAAAAGCCCAGACTTTATTTTCGTCGGTTGGGTGCCATGCAAATTCATGCTGGCGTCCATTGAAAGGCATAAAAGCATTTGTATTGTCTATTTTTGCTATTTGCCATGAAACTCCTCCATTTAAAGAACTGTAGATGGGTTTCGAATAATCGCCGGCACTGTTGCAGACAATTATTTTATCAGGGTTGGCAGGGCTTACTTCCAGCGCAACAACGTTGGACGGATAATTCGTTGATTCAATTTTATTAAATGTCTTACCGTTATCTTCAGAAATATATAACTCCCTGGCTGTGGTAACCCATACTTTTGATGGTTCGGAATAAACAACGGCGATGTCTTTGATAACACCGCTGAATACCATGGTGAAATTTAATCCGCCATCGGTACTTTTGTAAAATCCGGTAGTTATTCCAGCGTAGATTGTTCCATTATCCGGACTAACTTTTAATATACAATCGCCAAATTCGTTATTGATTTTGTTCCAGGTTTCACCGCCATCAGTTGATTTAACTAAACCTCCTGCCGGATTCGACCAATATGCAATTTCTGAATATCCCAGTTCTTCTGTAAAGCTACTTCCGTCAAAACTTATTTGGTCTTTGTAGTTGCGGTAGCCGGTATAATTTTTTTCAGGATGAACGTGTTTCCAGGAGGCTGCCTGATTGGTAGTTAAATAAATACCGTGGCTGTTGTTTTCGATGCTGTTTCCACCCACAGCCAGCGCCCGCCGGTTGTTGTGTGGATCAATTGTAAAACCGCAATTACCTCTCGGATTGTAGCCGATATTGCAAGGTTCCCACAATTCACCCCCATTTGTGCTGCGGTAAATTCCTCCTACATCAGTTCCAAAAAGGAGAAATGAGCCATCGGTTTTATCTGCTTCAATAGCTTGAGGCCACTGGCACCCCTCACCACCTGAATGTCCGTTGTCAAGGATTTTTTGGGATACCAGCGGCACCGCTTCCCAGTTTTGGGCATTCAGATTAAAAACGGAAAAACATGCCCAAAGAAAAAGTAAATAGAAGGGATATCTGGTTAGTTTAAAGTTCATACTTAGCTGTTATAGTTTGATTGTTATTTTTTTTCCTGATTTTACATTATCGTAATTGATGGATTCGGTTTTTAAGACCTGTCCGTTTTGTTTCACTGTTATTTTGTAATCGCCTTTGAAACCGCGGAATTCAATCTTACCGTTTTTCCCCGGACTCTGGTTTTCCAGACTGGTTTTCCAGTTGTGGTTTATCAGTTGATCCAATGTTTTGTACACCAGCTTGGGTTGAAGGTTTTTGTCAACCAGACCGCCATTTTCCTGCCAGATGTTGTCATCCGACATTCCCCACCAGTTCACCGATACCACATCAGGAAACCCAAAGCTGAGCGTGTAGAACATTTCAGCGAAATCTGCCTGTTCTTTTTCTGTCCAGATTCCGGTTTTATATCCGCCCATAATCGAATCGCCATTGGATACAGGAATAAATTCGGTAATGTGCATTGGAAGTTTTAAATTTGAATATTTTTCAAAAGTTGACCAGATTTGTTCGGGAGAGTAATAATAGCGGCCTTTATACGGTTCGTGCGCCTGAATGCCCAATCCTGAAACCGGTGTGTTTTTCTGCTGCAGCTCTTTTAGCAGATCATAAAATTGCTGCCTCAAATTTTCATCGGCCACCATACCGAATTCGTTTAAGATAAGCTGTGCATCAGGATTTGCTTTATGAGCCCATTGGAAACAGGAGTCGATAAAACCCGGGGATTCTGACATTAAATTTGTTCCGGAATATCGATTGTCCTGTCCTTTGCGGTTTTCAGCAATTGCAACATTCCAGTTAACAGTATTTGTGGCTTCATTCAGTACATCCCATATTTCAATCTGGTTATCAAACCCGCTGACAATTTTTTTAATCCGCTCTTCAAGTAGCTTTTTGCTCTCTTCAATCGGGTAATCCGCCAGCCATTTTGGTGTGCCGGCAGTATGTGTCCACGCCAGCGGGTGGCCTTTGCAGGTAATGCCATTATCGAGGCACCACTGAACTACTTCTTCGATTTCATCGTGCTTAGTTTGTCCTGGCCGTGGCTCGTAACCTGCCCAGTAAAACGGGAAAACTGCAAAATTGAAAAGCTGCTTAAAACGTTCCCTGTAAAGTTCTTCGTTGGCCGGCGATTTTCCATGGCTCACCAAATCGAAAATAATGCAGCCGAACAAAAATTCATGTGATGTTTGTTCCACATCTACCTGAACGTTTTTTAATTCAGTTTTTTCAATACCCTCCAGCAGAATTATAAAATCAGCTTTTCTGTATTTTTCGATGTTTGAATTGGCCTTGTTTAATATTTTATTGTCAGAAATTTGCTGCGCCTGAAGTTGTCCGCATAAAACAACCAGCAAAAGGAAATAAAATTTAATTGAATTCATATGGTTTATATTGGTTTAACTGCAAAAATAGCTTTTCATCAATCATTACGGTAAGAATATCCGGAATTTGATACTACAAATAAAACATCTTCAACAGTTATGTTGCGAATGTATGCTGAATCTTTTGCTGAGGAATTGTAAAAGTACCCATTCATTTCATTGAGGTATTTACCAGTTGATTTGGTGTATATAAAAAACATTTAAGACAATCTGGTGGTAATCCGGCAGACAAAATCCGCATGCAAAACTACTATTTCATTTTAAAAATAACAGTTATAAATAGCGACTCAAACTGTGGATTGTTAAGAAAAATTTACATTTTTGTTGCATTATTATAAAACTAAACCTTTTGATTATTACTGAATCCTTGATAGCCAAATTTAATCCGGTTTCATTGGAAGAAATTGATGAAGTGAAATTGATGAACCGCATTGACCGAAAGTACTGGTTTCATATTTCGCAACTGGATGAATTGCTTGAAAATTCAATTCCGTTTTATGATATTCTTGAAATCAACGGGCAGCGTTTGATGAAGTATCAAACCTTGTATCTGGATACTGAAGAGGACGATATGTACTTAAAACACCACAACCGGAAACTGAACCGGTACAAAGTTCGGCGCAGGAAATATTATTCCACAGATGGTGTATTTTTCGAAGTAAAATTCAAGACCAACAAGAAGAGAACGATTAAAAAGCGGATAGAAACCGGTTTCGATAATGCAGATGTTCAGAATTCTGAAAATCAGTTTTTAAAACAGAATGCACCTTTTGATGATTCGCTGCTTGAACCAACCCTCAACAATAAATTTTACAGGCTCACCCTGATTCATAAAGGACGAAAAGATCGGTGTACCATCGATATAAAGCCAAGATTCTGGAATGCCCAAGGTGAAATTCAGTTGGATGATTTGGTAATATTTGAATTAAAAAGGGGGCAAAGCCTGAAAGCATCTCCAATGGTTGATTTGATGCGGCAATTAAAAATCAGGCAACGCGGATTATCAAAATACTGTACCGGCCGTGCGCTTCTCGATCCGGAATTGAAAAGAAATGCCTTTAAACCACGACTTCGATTTCTGAAAAATATGGTGGTTGGCAGGAATGAAATGATATTAAAATAATTGTGGAATGAGTTTACAGTTGCAGGATTTTTGGACATTAGCTATTCGATTTGGTTTTGACCTTTTAGCCACATTTTTTGTGGTACTTTTATATGCACGAATCAGCAGGCGCAAAGAATTTTATTTCAGTTATTTTGCTATTAGCGTCGCTGTTTTTCTACTGGTATATCTGCTGGAAAACATTAAAATAGAACTTGGATTTGCACTGGGGTTATTTGCTATTTTTGGAATAATCCGTTACCGCACCGATTCTATTCCGCCAAAAGAAATGACCTATCTTTTTGTAATCATTGCGGTGTCGGTAATTAATGGCCTTTCAAAGGATTACTTTGGGTACATTGAAATATTTTTTGTTAATGTATTGCTGGTCGGAACACTTGGTGCACTGGAGAAAATTTTAATGCTGCGGCAGGAGGATTCTTTGAAAGTCATTTATGAAAACATTGAAAATGTGCACAAAGATAGAGAGAAAGAACTGCTGGCAGATTTGGAAAAACGAACAGGCATAAAAATTAAAAGATTTCAGATCGACCGCATTGATTTTCTTCGGGATGTGGCCCGAATTACCATCTTTTTCGATGTCAACGGAAAATCCTCAAAAAGGAAAATGAATTCATGAAACGGCTATTTTTCTTATTTCTGCTGTTGTCGGTTTTTATCCCTCAGTTATATGCTAAAACCAAGGATTTCGGAACCTGGGTGGAGCTGGAATTTACCAAAGAATTTCTGAAAGATTTTGAATTTAGTTTTGTTCCGGAAATACGTTTCGAAGATAATTTTTCGGTGGATGAGTATATGTTTGAAGGTGGTTTAAAATACGAACCGTTTAAATTTTTGGATTTTTCTGCAGCTTACCGTATAAGCACAAATGTAAAGAATAAGCAAAATGAAATGAGCAGCCGTCTTGCTTTTGATGCTTCAGGTAAAAAAGAGTTTTACCGGACAGAAGTTTCGCTGCGCATGCGGCTTACAAATTATGTTGAATCGGACGATGAGGATGATACAGGTTTATATCTCAGACCACGTTTAAAACTGGAATACAATATTAAAGGAAATAAAATTACGCCTTTTGTGAGCTATGAATTGTTTCGGAATTTAAACGAAAATGAATTTGATAAAGGCCGGTTTGATATTGGTGCAACACGCGATTTGGGAAAAGTTCATCGTGTTGGTATTTATTACAGGATGCAGGATTATTTTTCCGACCGGAATTCTGTTAATATCCTGGGACTTGAATACCGGCTGAAAATTTAATTTTCGCCGGGAATAATTTCAACGAAGCTTGTCTGCTTCATGAAAACTTCTTCAGAAAATAAAATCGTTTTTTTGCAGTAACTTAAAGTAACGCGTGACTTTACTTAAAACATAGCGTGACTTTGACTGAAGTTGGAGTTTACGCACTATTTTGAAAACCGGCAGCTCCCGACACTAATAAAATATAAACAAGAAGCTTAATTTATCGGCTGCCAACAAACCTTTCAGTAATAAAATATGAATTGATTGTGGTGAAATTGTAATAAAAAATGTAAACTTTATACCATTAAATTAGATTTTACCAAAAACCGGTTATATGAAACAAATCATATTTTTATCAGCAATTGTAGTCTTTTTCATGTCCTGCAATTCAAAAACTGAAAAAGTGGAAAAAGATGAAGTTACAATAAAACAGGATCAGCGAATGGAATGGTGGCGCGATGCACGTTTTGGAATGTTCATTCACTGGGGTTTGTATGCCGAACCTGCCGGGACCTGGAACGGAAAGCAGATTCCGGGAATCAGCGAATGGATAATGGCCAATGCTAAAATTCCGGTAAAAGATTATGAGAAGCTGGCCGAAAATTTCAATCCTGTAAAATATGATGCAGAAAAGTGGGTAAAGCTGGCAAAAAATGCGGGCATGAAATACATCGTAATTACATCGAAACATCACGATGGATTTGCTATGTTTCATTCCAAAGCGAGCAATTACAACATTTATGATGCCACTCCATTTAAACGTGATCCGTTAAAGGAATTGGCTGAAGCATGCGATAAATATGATATGCGTCTGGGTTTTTATTATTCGCAGGCACAGGATTGGCACGAACCAGGAGGTACCTATTTTAATATTGAGCAAGGTGAACCTCATTGGGACCCGGATTTAAAACGCGATTCACTGATGAATTACATCAATGGAAAAGCTGTTCCGCAGGTGAAGGAAATTCTTGAAAATTACGGCGGACTTGATATTTTATGGTGGGACACTCCGCGCGGTATGACGGAAGAAGCGGCGCAAAAATTGCAGGATGTTGCCAGTCAGTACCCTCAATTAATTACAAATAATCGTTTATATCGTCCGTGGCCGGGTGATTTTTCAACTCCCGAGCAACATGTTCCTCCTACCGGATTGGATTATGACTGGGAAGTATGCATGACAATGAATACGAGCTGGGGGTACAAATCATACGACAACAACTGGAAATCGGCCGAAAATTTAATCCGGATGCTGGCTGATATTGCAAGTAAAGGAGGAAATCTGCTGCTGAATGTGGGGCCAACGGCGGAAGGTGAAATCCCCGATTCGAGTATTGTGAGGTTGAAACGGATAGGAGAGTGGATGGATAAAAACGGGGAGTCGATATACGGAACAACAGCAAGCCCGTTTTTCAAACTTCCCTGGGGAAGGTGCACAAAAAGGGAAACAGAAAATGGCACCACCTTGTATTTTCATGTTTTCGACTGGCCAAAAGACAGAATGTTACGTATCCCCGGTTTGAAATCCTTGTCGGTTAAAGATGTTTATCTTTTATCGAACCTTAAACAAAAATTTGCTTATAAATTTGAAGATGGCGATATGCTGATTAATACACCTCCGGTAATTTTCGATCCGGTAAATACTGTTGTTGTGGTAAAAACCGGAAGAAATATAGAAGTGACCAGCAATATGCCGGCTCTAAAAGAAGGGGTTATTCAATTGCCTGCAAATTTTGCTGATATTCATAATCCGGGTTACGGAACTCATGCGCATCTTGAGGGCACGGGCGAAAACGCGGTAATTACAAATTGGGTAGACCCGCGAGTCCGGCTGGAATGGATGTTTAACAATGAAGAACCTGGCAGATATAAAATTAAAGCTTTGATTAAAGCTGCAAATCCATCGAAACTAAAAGTTACTGTGGGTGAGAATGCTCTGGAGGCTGATATTCAACGAAATGGTGAAGAATTTTCTGAAACTGAACTGGGTGAAATACAAATAACTGAAAGTGGCAATCAAATCATTTCATTTAATCCGGTAAGCGAAGGCTGGAATGCAATAGAATTAAAACAGGTTGAACTGGTGAAACTGAATTGAAACCGGTATTTCAGGTTTTGCATTCAAATATGATTTTATTTTTGCTGAAACCACCTGAAATTTTCAATTTACATCCGCTCATTTACCACATTGTTGTAAATAGAGCCGAACGTGAAACTAAATCCGAATTCGGCTCTGATTTCATAAGTTGTAGCCAGTTTCTGGCGCCTTAAAAGAACATCTTCGAGTGAAGCGCCGCCATTGGGAAGGTAAAGCTGGTCGTGCACAACCTGAAACTCCAGCTGGCTGTAAATCGAAAGTTGTTTGGTTAATCGCACCGAAAATTCCGAATCAAAAGTCAGGCGGTTTTTCGAGAAATCATTGAAATAGTTTCGTCCTTCCAGCCGCGATTCAATTCTGCCCCAGGGCTGAATCAGTTCAAGGTTAAGCTGCAGCGATTGGTGATACAATATTTCGCTGGTTTTATTGTAAATGGTTTCCTCTATATAATCGTATTTTGAAACACCTGCAATGTAACGGAATGTAAATATTTTCCGGTTGCTGACATCCCATGGAAAAATGTTGTATTCGATTCCGCCATTGAGCCTGAACTCATTGTCAACATTAATGTAGGTATCGGATGAATAACGTCCAAAAATTCCGGCCGACCATTTTGGCGAAAGACTTTTTATGTATTCGGCGCGGATATCTGTACGGCTTTGGCGGTTGACAATTTTCTTGCCTTCATCGAAATAATTTTCCCGGTCGAAATCATGATTTGCTTCAAAACGGGTTTTCCAGTTTTCGGTTACTTTTTGAATGCGAAATTCTGTCCGCAGCGAAAATTCATTCTGGCTTTCTTCTTTCTGATAATCGCTTCCGGCCTCAATTCTGAAAATCCATTTGTTCCAGGGATCATGCACTGTTTCATTCGCTTTTTTTACTTCGGAATCTGAGAAATCAATATTGATGCGGTTGAAAAAGGTGCTTTGAGCGTAATACTGCAAAATGCCTGTTTTTATCAATTTAAGCAATCCGCGCCGAATGTCATCATCTGTTTGTGACTGATCGGCCATGTACTGGTATTCAAAATTCTGACCTTTAAATTCATTTAACCCGATAAAATTGAGGTAATATTTTCTGCCACCGCTTCCGGTTCGCGACGAGCTTGACAGGATGTGGACATCAGCAAGTTGCGGATCGCGCACAAACGACACAAATTGTAGTTGTTGTCTTACAAAATTAAAATCGCATCGCCAGCAATCCAGAAAAAAATTTATATGTGCTTTGTTTTGTGCTGCGTCCTGTGCGTATGTTTTTACCGAAAAAAGACCAACGAAACAGAACAGTAATACAAGGTGTAATTTCTTCATTTATTGATTTTCGATTTTTTACCCGCCGAATATCATTTTCTGCGCGTTCTTCATTCTGCCCAATATAATAATTAAGTATTTCGTATTCAAAAAATGATTTGTTGTAACCCTTTAAATTCCGGCAGAAGTAACATTCTTATACATGCAGGTATTTACTTTTTCAACACAAAAAAGGAAAAATAGTTGAGTTTGACCGCACAATTAATACATAAGTTTGTTTCCAATTATGCAACAAATTTTTTAACACACAATAAATGGAATCAGAATCGATAAAAGATTTTTTTACTACCCGGTTAAAAGAAGGTGAATTTGGCGATTTAAAAGGCACAAATCTCAACCTTCATATCCCGGTAAAGGTTACGTTTATAAATTTTGCTGTTCGTACTATGCTGGCGAATAATGAAAAAATGAAAGATTTTGAATCGGTTGTATTTAATGAAATGGAAAATGATGAATTTGAACTGAAAGTGCTGCATAAACGAATCAATAAAACTATTCGGGGCAAGTTTCATCCCATCGAATATAACAGCCAGTTTGAACCAGAGCTGACCATCGAAATTTTGAAAGGATTGAAGTTTTATGAAAAAGCGGCAATCGAAACGTTTTTCTCGGTTAAAAAAGGGTGGGACTGGGTGAAGTCAAAATTCAACCACAACCAGAAAGCATTGGAAGCTCCAAAGGAATTCTGGAGATTAACCGATTCGAAACTGGTTATAAATTTTCACAGGTTGATGCAAAAACAAGGATTTGGATTTTTGAACCCACTCATAAAATGGGATGGTTTTTCAACGAATGACAATCGTTTTATTATCGATATCAGAATTAAAATATAAGTAAAATGAATGCAATACTCCATAGGATTACAGAAAGCAATTTAAGCGATTTTAAAGGTTTGGCAGTGGAAGGGGAAATTCCGGTGTCGGAAGAAATACTGAATGAATTGATTCAGATGGTGATGGAAAAAATGAAATCGTCGCCGGCACCAGCCGAAAAACCGTCAGCACCTTCACCGGGTCAATCCATTGATTTTGGAAAAATTCTGAACAGCCTCGATGAGAAAGATGTAAAAATTTCGTTCAAGGAAAAACTGGCCATTCTGAAAATTACAGCACGAAAATATTAGCATGCTGACCAACAAAAAAGGATCGTTCCATGTTAACCGAACGATCCTTTGCAGTTGTTGTATTTTATTGATTTAGTTCAGCAAAAAATTTGTAAAACAATGGGATGGTTTTAATGCCGTTCCAAAATTGCTCAAGTGAGAAATTTTCGTTGGGCGAATGAATGGCATCTGATTCGAGCCCAAATCCCATTAAAATTGATTTAATGCCAAGCACGTCCTCAAAGGTTGAAATAATGGGGATGCTTCCGCCCGAACGCACCGGCACCGGTGGTTTTCCGTAAATGGTGGTATATGCCTTTTCTGCAGCTTTATACGCAGGAATGTCAATCGGACAAACATAACCTTGTCCTCCATGCAGAGGGGTAACTTTTACTTTTACTGATTTTGGTGCAATATCCTCAAAATGCTTTACGAATTGTTCTGCAATTTTTTGATGATTCTGGTTTGGTACCAGCCGGGTTGAAATTTTGGCAAAAGCTTTTGATGGTAAAACTGTTTTGGCGCCTTCGCCTTCGTATCCGCCCCAAATGCCGCAAACATCAAATGACGGGCGGATTCCGGTGCGCTCATTTGTGGTAAATCCTTTTTCGCCAGCCAGTTCTTCAACACCAATTGCATCTTTATATCCCTCTTCGTTAAACGGAGCTTTTCCAAGTAATTCCCTTTCTTTTTCCGAAACCTGCAGTACGTCATCATAAAATCCGGGGATGGTAACTTGGCCATTTTCATCTGTCATTTTGGAAATCATGGAACAGAGAACATTAATTGGATTTGCGACTGCGCCGCCAAACAGTCCGGAATGCAAATCGCGGTTGGGGCCGGTAACTTCAACCTGCCAGTAAGCAAGTCCGCGCAATCCGGTAGTAATGGATGGAATATCAGCTGCAATCATCGAAGTGTCGGAAACCAGGATGACATCTGCCTTCAGCATTTCCTTATTCTGCCGGCACCACTTTTCCAGGCTGGGCGAACCAATTTCTTCTTCCCCTTCAATCATGAATTTTACATTGCAGGGAAGCATGTTGGTTTGTACCATTATTTCGAACGCTTTGGCATGCATAAATCCTTGTCCCTTGTTGTCTTCGGCACCGCGGGCATAAATCTTCCCGTTGCGTATTTCAGGTTCAAAAGGTTTGGAATCCCATTTATCAATCGGATCAACCGGCATCACATCCATATGGGAATAAACCAAAATAGTGGGTAAATCCGGGGATATGATTTTCTCTCCGTACGTAACCGGATTACCATCGGTTTTATAGATTTCTGCTTTGTCTGCGCCGGCATCGAGCAGCAATCTTTTCCAGTATTCTGCTGCCTTTTGCATGTCGGGCTGATGGCTTTTTACCGAGCTAATGGAAGGAATCCGGATCAAACCAAAAAGTTCTTCCAAAAAACGTTGTTTATTCTCTTCGATGTACTTGTTAATGTTCTCCATAAAAGATTTTTTACAATTTTTCAATCATTTTAAAAGAATGAAAAAATACACCTTTCCGCCGGATTAAGAAAGGTCAAATGTCATAAACTGCAAATAAAAAGGGGCAACCAAATTGGCTGCCCCTGAAATTATTATCGATGGTTTATTTTTTATTTTACAATAGCCTGAAATTTTGGATCGCCAAAATATTTTGCAAATTCCATATCTGTTCTTGCTGTTTCTTTCAATTCAGGATTTCTTTCAACCGCTTTACTAAGGTTTTCGTACATCAGGTTTTCTTTAGCGGTGCGGGCGCCAACAACTGCTTTTAAATATGCATTCATCGCGCTGTCTGAATTATCGGAAGCTTCCAAATCTTTTAATGCTCCGTTATTGTCGCCGGCCATAATTTTTGCGACGGCCGAATTTTCATCCTTGTAATCATTGAAATAACGCACGGCCTGGTTGTAATCTGCTTTTTTCACATTTACAATTCCCTGGTTGTATTTCACTTCGTTTCCGGCTCCGGCAGCAGCGCCAAAATAGGTTTCGGCATTGTCAATGTCGCCTTCGTAAAGTGCAACTGCACCCAGGTTGTTTTTCACAACCGGCTCGTTATTTTGCAGTTTTTCAGCTTTCTCGAACAATGGTTTTGCTTCGTTGTAATTGCCTTGTTTTACTTTAATGTAACCGGCATTGTTAGGGCCTCTCCAATCGTTCGGATAAACTTTAATGAATGAGTTGTAAACATCAAGTTGGTCGCCCAAATCATCAAATAATGTTGCGGCATACAATAATTCTGCAGGATTCAGTGATGATGGATCTGATTTTGCCAGTGATTTTAATTCTTCATCTGTTTTTCCGATCAGATCAACACTTGTTAAAAGTTTAGCACGACGAAGTTGTGGCAGAATTTTATCGGCAAGTACTGTAAAAGTACCTGAAAGGTTTCTGATTTCGCGTTCACGAACTTCCGGGTCGCTGTACATGGAAAGTACGCGCAGAATCAGTTCTTTATCCTGAATGTTCGATTGTTCCAGCAATTCGCGGAAGCCTTCCCAGTCTTCAGGAGTGTATTTTGTTTTCAGGTTAATACCGATATTGTCTTTTTTCAGTTGACCTGCCCAGAAGTCTGAAGATGTATTTTTACGTTTTGCAGCCAGATCGGTATTGAAATCGATGTCGCCATCGGGAGATGCATATGCACTTACTTCAACATTTTTCAGATCAATGCGTTCGTCTTCGTTTGCTTTTTTTGTATATTCTTCCAAACCTTTTACATCATCTGCTTCCACTTCTTCTTCGCGAATATTGGCGCGGTTGATAATGTAGTGAATGTCGGCCAGCATTTCGTCAGGAACGATCCTTTGAAACGGGTCGATGTTCGGATCGTATTTTCCGGAATTGTTTGCTTCGCGGCGAACTCCTAAAACAGGTTTTGGCAAATTCACTACCAGTTCACTTGTTGAAAGAACACCGTCGGCAATTTTAATCGGGTTGAAATCCAAAGTTTTTGAGCCTTTTGAAGCTGTAATGTTTACATACAAATCAGAATTACGCATTTCTTTTTTGTAACCGGCTTCATCGTTGTAGCTAAAGCTTCCGCCAGTGCTGTAATTTATCACTTTATTGTTGGCTTCCACATTTTCACCCTGAACTTTTACAGGTTCAAATTCAGTTTGGCCGCCATCATATTTCAAAACCGGGGTGATTTCAAGTGTGGCTTTTTTATTGAAATATTTGGCCGGAAATTTACCGTCGATAGTTACATCTACTTCGCCTCCATGGGCTTCAAGTAGTTCGGGTGTAACTTTAAATTGGATTTTGTCTGCATTTTTTTTCATCTTCTTCAAACCGGAACAACCGGAAAAAAGAACCGCTACCAATGCAAAAATTAATAAAGGTTTAAAGTTGGATCTTTTCATGTTGATATTTTAAAAAAATTATTGTTTGATTTTACCAATGCACAAAAATAGCAAGCTTTTTTTTATTTGAAAGTTACTGCACAAGTTTTTATTACAATATTATCCGGTTTGCCCCTAATTTATAATCGCTATTAAAAATTGCTTCTTTTAATGCCTGATAATCACTGTTGCTATTCACAAAATCAATCTTGTTAATGTCGATTATTAATATTGGAAATGAGAGTGCCTGTTTGAAAAAGCTGAAATAGCCATTTTTGATTTTGTCAAGGTATTCGCCGGTAATATTCAGTTCATATTCTCTTCCGCGGCGGGTAATATTTTTAAGCAGTTTGTCCGTGTCGGCATGCAGGTAAACATACAAATCGGGTTTTGGCATCGACTCAAAAACAATATTGAAAATTTGCCGGAAGAGGTGATATTCATCTCTTTTTAGTGTGTTTTCGGCAAAAATGGCCGATTTGGCAAAGTAATAATCGGCTATTAAAAACGAATGAAAAAGATCGAGATTGAACAGTTCCTTTTTAATCTGGTTGTATCGATCAGCTAAAAATGAAAGTTCGAGAGGGAATGAATATCTTTCCTGATCGCGGTAAAATTTAGGCAAAAACGGGTTATCGGCAAATTGTTCCTTTATCAGTTTTGCATTGAATTCGACAGAAAGTTTTTCGGCGAGGGTTGTTTTTCCGGCGCCAATATTGCCTTCAATTACCAGAAACTGTATTTGTTTTTTTAATTGAAAATGCATGAAGAGTTACATTAATTTTTTCGACGCTCTTATTTTATTATCTCTGACACCGCCAATGATATAACCGGCCGCCAATCCCCCAACAAAACCAAATGAAAGCAGCGCCCATCCATGTGCGGGAATAAGTTTTAAAAGAAAATAACCCAGTACAATTCCGCCCGCCATTCCAAAAAATGCAAAAAGGTATGTAAAATAAAACGGCGCATAAAATCCGTGTTGTTTTTGCATGTGCGTATTCAGTTTGCTAATCAGGCGATCGTATTCGCGACGGGGCTGACCCGGAGTATTTATGGCAACATCAATTTTTGAGGTTACTTCTGCAATATTACTTTTTTGTTTATGGCAAAACGGGCAACTTTTCGAAAAGGTTTCGGTGCGGCGGATGTTCCGTTTAAACTCATCGATTCTGAAAAAACGGATATCCCGTTCTTTTGTATCTTTAAGTTTATCGTCTAATCCGGAAATTATCCTGTCGTCCCATTTTTCCATTGTTTGATTTTAAATTTGAATTTCCCGATCGATTTTTTACAGATTTCAAAATTAGCAATAAAGATGAAATGCACCATGAATATCAATTAAGGTTTGACGAAAAGTGCGGGCAAAAAAATAGCCGCCCGGTAAAAAGCGACTATTTAAATATCGTGGATTAGCTATTAATCATTATCGTGCCGGGGTTTTCTAAAATCCCGGCGGTCGTTGTCACGACGGTTGCTGTCGCGACGATCGCGGTTAAAGCCGCCGCCATCGCGTCTGTCTCTTCCACCTCTGTTGTCCCTGCGGTCGTTGTCGCCACGTGGCGGACGATCACCTCTTGGCGGACGTTCCACATAACCTTCGGGTTTTGGAAGCAGCACTTTTCTTGAGAGTTTCAACTTGCCGGTTCTTTCATCCACACCAATAAGTTTCACTTCAATTTCTTCACCTTCTTTAATGAAATCTTCTGCCGATTCCACTCTTTCCCAGGCCATTTCAGAAACGTGCAGCAGTGCATCTTTTCCGGGAAGAATTTCAACAAAAGCGCCAAACGAAACAACTGATTTTACTTTGCCTTTGTAAATTTCGCCAACTTCGGGCATTGCAATAATTCCTTTGATACGTTGTTTTGCTGCTTCAATTGGAGCAAGTCCGGCACCTGAAATTTCAACCAGGCCTACCTTGTCGTTTTCTTCAATAACAATAACCGTTTCAGTTTCTTCCTGAATAGCCTGAATAATTTTTCCTCCCGGTCCGATTATCGCGCCAATCATATCCTTCGGAATTTCAATGGTTTCGATTCTCGGAACGTTTGGTTTGTAATCGGCACGCGGTTCAGGAATTACTTCCAGCATTTTGCCCAGAATATGCAGTCGGCCTTCTTTTGCCTGTTGCAGTGCCTGTGCCAGCACTTCGTATGAAAGTCCGTCAACTTTAATATCCATTTGTGTGGCCGTAATTCCGTCTGCGGTTCCGGTCACTTTAAAGTCCATGTCGCCCAAATGATCTTCGTCGCCTAAAATATCGGAGAGAACGGCGTATTTGTCAGAACCTTTGTCGGTTATCAAACCCATGGCAATTCCCGAAACAGGTTTTTTCAGTTTTACACCGGCATCCATTAATCCCATTGTTCCGGCACAAACAGTAGCCATCGATGACGAACCATTTGATTCGAGAATATCAGAAACAATACGAACGATGTATGGTAATCCGTCGGGAAGCATTTTTTTCAATGCCCGGTGGGCAAGGTTTCCGTGGCCAATTTCGCGACGGCTGAGTCCCCTTGGTGTTTTGGCTTCGCCAACACAAAATGGCGGAAAATTGTAATGTAACAGGAATTTTTCTTTTCCCTGAACGGTTACATTATCAATAATTTTAATGTCCATTTTTGTTCCAAGAGTTATCGATGTCAGCGATTGTGTTTCGCCGCGGGTAAACAATGCCGATCCATGTGCACCAGGCAGGTAATTCACTTCACCCCATATTGGCCGGATTTGATTTGTTGCCCTGCCATCGAGACGGATGCCTTCGTCGAGAATCATCCGGCGCATGGCTTCTTTTTCCACATCGTGGAAATACTTTTTGATGAGGTTTTCATGCTGGGCAATATCTATTTCCTCGTTTTCAGCATTTGCCTCTTTATACTTTTCTATAAATTCATCGCGAACAGCAGCGAATGAATCCATGCGTTCTTGTTTGTTGGTAATTTGTTTTTTAGCGATATCATAGCAATCCGGGTACAATTCGGATTTTACTTTTTCACGAAGTTCTTCATCATTGTTTTCGTGTGAATATTCACGTTTAACAACTCCAAGTTCAACGGCTAATTCTTCCTGAATAACGCAATGTTTTTTAATTTCGTCATGTGCTATTTTAATAGCTTCGAGCATCACATCTTCCGAAACTTCCTTCATTTCGCCTTCTACCATCATAATATTGTCGAAAGAAGCGCCAACCATAATATCCAGGTCTGCTTTTTCAAGCTGCGAATAGGTAGGATTAATAATAAACCGGCCGTCGATTCTTGCTACACGAACTTCTGAAATTGGAGTTTCAAAAGGAACATTGGAGACGGCAATAGCTGCAGAAGCAGCCAAACCGGCAAGTGCATCGGGAACATCATCATCGCTGGCCGAAATTAATGAAATCATTACCGCTGTTTCTGCGTGATAATCTTCGGGAAACAATGGTCTCAAGGCCCGGTCTACAAGGCGTGCCACCAGGATTTCATCGTCGGAGGGACGGGATTCCCTTTTTAGAAAACCGCCGGGAAAACGTCCGGCTGCCGAAAATTTTTCCCGGTAATCTACCGAAAGCGGCATAAAATCGACATCTTCTTTTGCTTCTTTTGCTGACACAACTGTGGCCAGCAGCATGGTTTCACCCATTCGAACTACAACCGAACCGTCTGCCTGTTTGGCCAGTTTTCCCGTTTCAATGGTAATTGTCCTGCCATCAGCAAGCTCGATTGTTTTAATTGTTGCGTTTACCATAATGTTTTTAAAAATTCAAAATAAAATAAATTAATATACAATGGGTGGTGAGGTTTTGCAATTTACAAAAAAAGAAAGGCAATACCAAGCATTGCCTTTCCACTATTATTTTTTACTTACGCAATTTCAACTGTTCAATAATTGAACGGTATCGTTCAATATCTTTTTTAATGAGGTAATCCAGCAAACTGCGGCGTTTACCTACCAGTTTAATTAATGCGCGACGTGTACTGTGGTCTTTTTTGTTTTGTTTCAAATGTTCGGTAAGGTGATTAATCCTGTACGTAAACAATGCAATCTGACCTTCAGTACTGCCTGTGTCTTGTTCGTTTTTACCATAAGTGGTAAAAAATTCCTGTTTTTTTTCCGTAGTTAAATACATATTAAAGAACTTTTAATTATACAATGTTTAAGCCGCAGCATCGCGTTAAATAACAACAGCTTAAAATTAGCTGGTCGCAAAAGTAGATAAAAGTTTTTGATTTACAAACGTGAGTTTATTGTTTTGATTGAGAGAGAAATCAGTTATCAGATATTTAATAAAAATTTAGGTCGGGAACAAAGATGGAGAGAGTTGATTATTTCCAGTTTTCTCTTGTAAATAAATAATTTTTTCAAAAGCAAATGATGACATTTTTATATCCAATTCGATATATAATAAAATAAAGTAATATGAGAGCTTATTATCTAAATATGTTATTGCTAACCTTTTTTTACAGTTCAACTTCATGCAGTAATCCATCTAATAATGTTAATATGAAGCAGAATCATAATCAGAACGCTTCAGATAAGATATCTGAAATGAAATCAAATCAGGAAAAGGCTAAATTAAAATATTTTGGTAGTGTTGATAAATCAATCGGATTAGTTGATTCTTACATCCCTCTACCAGCAAATTGGAACAAATCAAACAAGGAAGGCTTTCTCTATGAAGGACCAAATAATATTCGTGTTAGTATAGCGGAAATTTACTTCGCTTTTTCAATTCACAAACAATCAGGAATTGCTGTGGAGATGGCAGACAACAGGGGATTCAAAATGTGCCACCCATGCCGTTGGAGCAAATAATAGAAACATTATTTTATGCCGGTTGCAGAACAAACTGGCAGGACCCTTACAAAAACTTACGTTCTGCCGGAATTGGCAAATACGATAGGAATGTTTTACAGTCAGTTATTTGTGTCGGTTCCCATTCAAAGAGAAGTAAACTCGTATGGTATTGAATGGAAAGACAAAGAAGGCATGTCTTACATTACCACTTTAACCATAAATATTTCGTATTCCCAGGTCTCGTCAACATGGTTTTTTACAGGCCAGTATTTGGAAGCGCCAAATGCACAATTCGAGGAAGCGAAAAAGGCATTTTTATATGGCCTTATTCATACTGAAGCAAACCCCCAATGGGTTTTGGCCATTAACCGGCGGGATGCCAAACGTGCAGGACAAGCATACCAGGCACATTTGGGACGCATGGCGATAATAAACGCCAGGAGAAATACAAACCGTTCGGTTGGTGATGTTTACAGCGATATTTTGGATATAAACCACGCGGGTTTTCTAAAGCGTAGTGATATAAACAGCGCCGGACATGATGATTTAATAAATACTATTGGCGACCGGACAATCATTTTAAACAACAATACCGGGGAAAGTTACAATGTGCAGGCCGGGAGCAAATACTATTGGGTAAATTCTGAAGGCAAGTATTTTGGCACTGATAATCCTTTGTACGACCCGCGAACAGATAATAAACTCAACAATACGGAGTGGGTGCCATTTGAACAAAAATGATGCCTTTTCAAAGCATGGTGATATTAGTTAAAATACCAACAAATGAAAAAATGAAGTACCTGTTATTCCTTTTTCGGATTTTGATTGCGCTAAATTGTGGTAGTAAAAAAGACGATATCCAGCTTTTGGAATCCGACAAAAAGGAAAATCCAAATTCAAATTCTGTATTTAAATTTTTAAATCAAACAAACTACCGGTATGCAATATAGACAATTAACAACATGCATTTTTATTTTGCTCAACTGCTGCATTGCAGGAGTAAATGCACAAACCGTAAATTTTGTAGAAAAAACGGGGACCCAAAATCAATATGAAATTGAAAGAATTCAAAAAATAACCTTTTCGCCGGATGGAATTACAGTGGCAAAAAAGGACGGAACCGATGAATCGTACGTCATTAGCGATTTGCGCCACATTGGTTTTTCGGGAATAAATACATCCCTGGAACCTGCCCGTTTTAATAAGAATCCTGATTTGAAGCTGTATCCAAACCCTGCTGGTTCCTATTGTATTTTGAAATCAACCAATGGAAAAATACTTACCGGAACAATTCAAATTTTCACCATAACCGGGAGTTCTGTGCGGTTGCTGAACGTTTCGGGCACAACAGAGGAGCTTATAGATATCAGCAATTTGGAAAAAGGGGTTTATTTGTGCAGGTACAGCAACTTCGAACGGGTACAAACAATTCAACTTATCAAACAATGATTAACAGGATTAATATGAAAAAAATACTGTCGACGTCGATATTAATTTTAGCGGTCACTTTACTAAATGCACAAACCGACACGATATATATCATGAAAAACGGAGGGGTTATAAATAGTCAGGCAATTAAACCGGCTGATTTAGACAGCATCATTTTTTACGATCCACACCAGCTTACACCATCGGAAACGCCAACTGCACATGATACCATGTTTATGATGAAAGAAGGTTTGGTGATAAACAAACAAGCCTTAAAATCGTCTGATTTGGATAGCATTGTTTTCTATGACTCTGGAACCAACCCGGGACAGCGCGATTTTATATCAGAACTCACCTCTGCATTAAACACGTTGAAATCTACCGCATATTATTATAATTATTTGATTGACAGTCTGAATATAGACAGTACAAGCAGCTTTTGGGGGGCAGGTATGTTAATGTATGCCGACCCTGATATTAAGGAAGTAGGCGCCTATGGCGATGACGAAATTATAGCCACATATAACAGCGGGCTGCAGGTGTACTTTTCGCGAATTGAGCTTGGAGAAGACGGCAAACCTTTAACGCGTGGGGGCGGCAATCCAATTGATTTTGATTACCCAACTGCAATCAAACAAAATACCGGCAGTGGAAATGAAAAATTAATAGGCAACAAAAAAGTGCTCCTCTATTCACCGGCATTTGATCTCAGAACTGATGATTCATATTTTAAATCGAAAATAGAAAGTGCAAAACCGCAATTTACAGTTGATGTTCTCTATAAAGATGAAGCGAACCTAAAAGCCCTGGAGCGGTTTAAAGATTACGGGTTGGTGGTGATAAATACACATGGCCATAGAGGTGGTTTTGAAATTTATACCGGCATACCAAGGTTTCACGTTCCTCAAAGCATTGATACCACAAAACTTACCAAAGATGATGTGCGCTACATGATGTTTGCCAGTCAAAAAACAATTCTGGATGGTTTGCAGGATGGTTCATTGAAAATAGGTATAGATGTTTTTCATAAATATGATGGTACGTTATTGGTGTATTGGGAATACAATATTTTGGCTTCATATGATTATATCCGTAAACTACCCCACCTGACGGATGCAGTGGTATTTTTAAATTTTTGCTATGGTGGGCATCAGGCCGAAGGTCCAATAATTAATAATCTGCCTGAAGCTTTTCATTCAATTGGGGCAAGAACTGTGTATGCTTATGCTCATACCGATGGCACATCGAGTCCTGTGGCCGATCATTTCGCACGTGCAATGCAGGACAGTTTGTTTACCAACCTGATCATAAAAGGAGATTCCACCGGGATAGCACATTTAGAAGCAGATCAGTATTTACAACGTGGTATATTAGGACAATTAAGAACCCAATACAGCAATACGTTCTTTCACTTGTATGACCCAGGTACCAAAAATATGTTTATTGATAAAAAAGAAATTTTAATGTCGCTTGATTATACCTTTGACGTTCCCAGGGTGAATCGTGATCTTTGGTTTCATCAATTTTTTGACCAGGGCTACAGGTATGATGAATGTGGTACTTTTACCGATCCCCGCGATGGCGAAGAGTATAAACTTGCCTGTATTGGTGATCAGGTATGGTTTGCCGAAAACCTCCGTTGGGCTGGAAAGGGAATATGTTTCGATAATGTTCCTCAAAATTGCGGGAAAGAAGGAAGGCTCTATTCGGTGTATGAGGCATTGAATAAGCAAACCTTCAAAGGGGAACCTGTTCGCGGCATTTGTCCTGAAGGTTGGCATATACCAAGTAAAGAGGAATTCCAGGAGCTTGTTGCTTTTTGTGGGGGCAAAGATTCTGCGATAATAAAACTGGGTACTCCGGGGCAATGGCCAAATGCCGAAGGATTTACAAATGAATATGGATTTAATTTAAAACCACTGGGCAGAGGTTATTACGAGAATGGCGAGGGACCATTTTTTGATCTCCATGACCCTCAGGCAGCTTTTTGGACTTCCTCCGGTAATCTCGGTGTTGTCGATCCTAATTATGGTCTGTTAGATAACTATTATGTATTTCATGTAGTTGATTTTAATGGCTCTGGTGATTATGAACTGAGAATTAAAACCTATGGTAATCGGGAGAAATTTTACGCAATACAGCAGTGCCGCTGTGTAAAAGATGCGGAGTAAACCTTTTTCTTAGGGAGACCCACATAGACAATTTGATCAATAACACGGAGTGGATGTCATTTGAACAAAAATGATGACTTTTAAAAGCATGGCAATATTAATTAAAATACAAAAACATGAAAAAAATGAAGTACCTGTTATTCCTTTCTCGGTTTTTGATTGCACTAAATTTTTGTTGTAAAAAAGACGATATCCAGCTTTCGGAATCCGACAAAAAGGAAAATCCAAATTCAAATTCCGTATTTAAATTTTTAAATCAAACAAATTACCGGTATGCAATATAGACAATTAACAACATGCATTTTTATTTTGCTCAACTGCTGCATTGCAGGAGTAAATGCACAAACCGTAAATTTTGTAGAAAAAACGGGGACCCAAAATCAATATGAAATTGAAAGAATTCAAAAAATAACCTTTTCCCCGGATGGAATTACAGTGGCAAAAAAGGACGGAACCGATGAATCGTACGTCATTAGCGATTTGCGCCACATTGGTTTTTCGGGAATAAATACATCCCTGGAGCCTGCCCGTTTTAATAAGAATCCTGATTTGAAGCTGTATCCAAATCCTGCTGGTTCCTATTGTATATTGAAATCAACCAATGGAAAAACGCTTAACGGAACAATTCAAATTTTTACCATAACCGGGAGTTCTGTGCGGTTGCTGAACGTTTCGGGCACAACAGAGGAGCTTATAGATATCAGCAATTTGGAGAAAGGGGTTTATTTGTGCAGGTACAGCAACTTCGAACGGGTACAAACAATTCAACTTATTAAACAATGATTAACAGGATAGATATGAAAAAGATACTTTCCACGACAATATTAATTGTAGCAGTCACTTTGCTAAATGCACAAACCGATTCGATGTATTTCATGAAAAACGGAGGGGTTATAAATAGACAGGCAGTTAAACCGGTTGATTTAGACAGCATCATTTTTTACGATCCGCACCAGCCTGCACCGTCGGAATCGCCAACTTCACACGATACCATGTTTATGATGAAAGAAGGGTTTGTGATAAACAAACAAGCCTTAAAATCAACTGACTTAGATAGCATTGTTTTCAATGACACATCCTCCGCATTTACAAATGTAGCAGTAGTTTTTCCTGAAAATTCGGAGTTAAATCCATCAGATTATAAATTATTTTCATCAGCAGAATTTACCGATGTTTCTGAAAGTGGCGAAAGTAAAGTGCTCCATTATAATGGAGGGCGGAGTATTGCTTTTCTGATGGACTCGCAAAACGAGCCAATTTTGATGGGTTTTATTACAGATAATAAAAAAGAAGTTTCTGTTGCCTCAACAATTGAGGTTGCACAGTACTTTGCTTTGGGAACTATTTTTCTGCCCGAAGAAATACGGAGCATGTATGTTGAACAGGCGGGACAATTGCCCGGGACAAAAGAATTTATTGCAACGGTTGAAACTATGTTTTCTTCCGATATAAATTTTCTTGCATCAGAAGTTTTTGCCCAGGAGTTACAGAAACGTACAGATGAATTAACTGCGAGAAAGCAAGTGGATTTGCAAAATAAGTCCATTCTAATCAGCACCGGCGACTTTAAAAGCGGCATGCAGATTGAAGAGGTTGATTTTCAAAATGTTGCAATTGCTAATACTTATCGGCGCAGGGCACATGGTTTTTTATATAAAACAGCATTTGAAGATAAGGATGGCAACAAAACAGTTCTGGTTAGTGATGTTGTAGAAAAAGAACCGGCAGCAAAATTCGATGTTGCAGTTCCCCCAACGCAGGCAATCCGGGATTTTAAAGGTATAATGCAGGATGCAGCCGCAGGTACGGGAATTAAGTTTTTCCGTAATTCCAGCGATCCAATAAAATTGGAACTTGGCGAGGATCAGTCTAAATGTATTTACCAACTGCGGGTTATAGGTCCATCAGCATTTGCGGGAAAATTAACTGATGTAGAAGAAGAAAAACTTCGTACCCTTGAAATTGAAACACTAGCCCTGGACTTGGCTTTACCCATACTAATGGACGTCATCGGGTCTGCCGAACTCATTGATAAAATTGATGATAAGAAATTCAAAGCTTTTGTATCAACAGTAGAATTGTTTGCCAAATCATTTCCCGCCGTTCTTGAGCCTATGAAAAAAGGAGACTATAGCAAAGCATTGCATGAACTCCTTTTTACAATGGGAAATAATTATAACAGCGATCTGGTTAAGGATATTTTTAATGAACTAATAGAGGATGTTTGGGCTTATACAGTGGAAACAGGATCGGATGTTAAACCGGCAGTAGCTGTAGAAAAAAATATTAGTTTTCTTCTTAAAACAATAAAAGTTGCGGATTATATATTAAAGTTTTTTGACTATAAACGGATTTTTTCTGCAATGGCCAACTCTAATATGGTTGAGCAATGGGAGGTGGTTATTAAGGATACTAAAGTAAGTCTCGTTCCTCACGAAGCTATCGTATTTCCCTATATCAAAAAATATATTGATGCATTTGTTAAAGATACTGAATTAGGCTCTGAGCAGATATTTCAGTATAAATGGTCTACCACAGGCGAATATGGAGTTTTGCAGGACGATGTCGGACATGAAGGAACTTCTTTCTCAAACTCTTCTCGAGAGTCAAAACGAGAGATTTTCTATTTAAGCAAGGCACGTGACAGCGAGGTTCCGGATAACGCCACAGACAAGGTATTTGTTGAAGCATTTATTAAAGACGTAGGTAAGGAACCCGTTTTAGTGGGGAAAGATACTACCACCCTGCGAATTCGCCCGTATAAATACCAAATCTATCCCAAAAATATTAAAATATCAGGAGGTACAGATTTATCATTATATATTCAGCGCGCCGATGGCTCCGAAGATATCACCAACAATCCATCTAAAGATTACAAAATTGTATGGTCTACCAATGGCGAATACGGCCTTTTGGAAGGGAATGCCACCAGCGTGACGAAAATCAATGATGTTCACGCTGTTTATAGCGCCACCGACAGGGAAGTGAAAACAGCAACAGAGGTTGTACAGGCACGCATTTACGTAAAGTCTAAAGATGAGGGACCTGAGGCCTACGAACTTTATTATGAACTGGAGGCAACCATCCAAATTGAAAATGACGAAAATAAAATTACTTTTTATCGACCTTTTAATGTTCGAACCGAAGTTTTTGATCCTAGCCAGTGTACCGGAGCCACTATTACGGCTGCATTAATTTCTTTTGCACCTGTGGAAGATGCCGAAAGCTATTCTGTAACTATTTTCAAGAAAGATGGTAGTGCACCTGTAGGGCCGGTGGAATGGCAAGCGGGGCAACCGGTTCCCTCCGGCTATAGATTTATAACTCCCAGCGGGCTTTATGAAGGACAGCTGCATATCCAGGTCGCAGCCGGCACCTATTGTGCCAATGCGGACTATCAGGCAAAAGTAGAAGCAGATCTGGCTAATTTGAAAGGGTCTGGGCAAATTGTGGTTACTCTAAAAAATAAATAAGAGCTTGTGCATAAAAGTTCAAGCCTGTAGTAAGGAAGATTGGACGATGGAACAACATATAAGCAGCTTTTCGAATTTTAGAAAAGGAACTGTAATGGTTGAAGTAATATTAGAACCAGGGCAGTTGGTCATTGAAATTGCGGATGTTGATTTTCTTTAAAAACAACTGGAACTTCCGTGATTTCAATTGTAGCATCAATTCATTTTTTGTAAATTCCCCGTTATTATGTGAAAATAAAAAATAATGGGGGTCAAGTTAACTAAACCGAAGAATTCATTTGATTCTATTGAAAAGATTGATGCTATTGGGAGAAATGATAGTAAAGAGATTCAACAATTATACCTTGATGTTTATCCCAAAATAAAAGTTTTTATACTTCGGAACAACGGTAATGAACATCAGGCGAAAGATATTTTTCAGGAGGCTTTTATAGCACTTTGGCGCAACATAAAAACAGGCAACTACAACAGCCTGGACAATAATATTGAAGCGTATTTATTCATGGTGGCAAAAAATAAATGGATTGATTTTTTGCGATCAGCACGCTACCGAAAAAAGATGTCTATTGAAGAAATAAAAGAATCAGAAGTATGCGACGATTACACGGATAAAGCGGAGGAAACAGAAGAAATGCACCAAAATGATATTCTTTATAAAGCTGTTAGCAAGTTGGCTGAAAGTTGCCGGAAGCTCTTAAAAATGTTTTATTACGAACGAAAATCAATGAAGGAAATATCCGAAAAATTCAAAATCAGCGAACCCTCTGCCCGAAATAAAAAATACAGGTGCATGCAACAATTGCGCAAGTATGTAAATGGCTACCAATGAATAAAAACAGCGACGACATATCACAGGAAATATTTGAGGAAGTCGATCGGTTTGTTACCGGGAAAATGAATGAAAAAGAACGCCGGCTTTTTGAATCCCGTCTGGAATTTGACAATGAATTAGCTCAGAACGTGGAAGTGCATCGTAAGTTGGTTTTGGCGGTGGAAGAATTTTCAATAAGAGAAAAATTCAGTGCTATTCATTCTAAATTCTTTAAAAGCGGAAGTAATTCTAACCGGAATTTATTGGTTCGTCTTTCTGCAAAAACACTATTATGGGCTGCTTCTGTTTTGGTTCTTATTGCCATCGGAAGTTATTTTCTTTTTTTTCAGAAAAGCGCCAACGAGCAAATATTTTATGCCAACTTCAATCCCGATCCCGGGCTGCCTACAGTTATGGGCAGCAGCAATAATTACGAATTTTACGACGCCATGATAGATTACAAAAGGGGAAATTATGAAACTGCTATTCAAAAGTGGGAACAACTATCGGTTGAAAAACCACAAAACGATACATTAAATTATTTTCTGGGAGTGGCTTATCTGGCAAAAGAAAACGCGAATAAAGCCATTGAATATTTAACCAAAGCGCAGGAAAAAAGCAACAGCATTTTTATCAATGAAACCTATTTTTACCTTGGGTTGGCGTACCTTAAACATAACGATTTGGAGAAATCAGTAGAAAATTTAAAACAAAGCGATTTCGGGAACAGTCAACAAATCGTATGTAAAATAAATAGCCTGAAATGAATGTGAACTCTGGTTACAAGCTACTTTTCATTATTTTATTGCTCAGTTATTCTGTAAATGGAATTTGTCAATCTGATAGTTTAAGCGGCATTCCAATGTTGCGCCAGCTAATTAACAACGGAAAAAAAATTGAAGCAAAGGCCGAATTAAACCGGCAAATCAACCAATTTACTGCTGAAGAAAATTACGATACACTTGTTAACTTCATCGAATTTGTGGGGAGTTATTCGCTATCGGAAAATAACAGGGATTTAGCTTTGGAAAAAGCAGTTGATTTCGGAAATAAACTGCTAAAGTTGAATAATGCCAAAATTTCTGCACGGACATTAAAAGAACTGGCCTGGATATACGATGAGGCCGGTAAACCTGATGTAGCTTATGAAAAAGCGGAAGAAGCGCTAGAATTTGCAAATCAGTTACAAGTAAATAAAGAGGGAACAATTGCCGGGTTAATTTATAATATGGGGTATTATGCATCCGAAACGGGCAATTATCCACTGGCTAAAAAACATTATTTGCGCTGTCTTCAAATAGTCACTCAAATGGAGATGCAAGACTTTGTTTTTGAGCAGCAAATTAATAATTCGTTAGGTGGAATAATGTGGCGTGAAGGGAAATTAGATAGTTGTAACTATTACTTTAATAAATCGCTGGAAGCCTTAAAAAATACCAAAAGCGAACCAATTAACACTTTTTACCGTCCGGCGTTGGTATACATGAATATGGCTGTAGTTTCAAATATGCTGGGTAAAAACAATGAGGCTATTTCATTTTCTGAAAATGCCATAAAAAAATTTCAAAAATATATTGATAAAGGTAAAGACGAACAAAAGATAAATGCAGCAAAAAACAGTCAATTATCCGCAATCGATAATCTCGGTGTTTTTTATAATGCGATTGGCGAATTTAAAAAAGCCGAAGAACTGATTACTTATTCTTTCGAGGTAAAGAAAAAAATGATGAGTCATGATGCGCCAAGGCTTATAATTTCTAAAATTATTCTTGCCCAGGCGAAAATCAATACGCAAGATATTGATGGGGCCGCTTCATTGCTCGACGAAAGTTTAAATACTATTGTTTCCGGCGATGCAACTCAAGCGTACTGGTATTCTTTTGCACTGATTTCGAGGGCAAAAATTTTCGAACAAAACGATGAAATAGAAAAAGCAGCAGCCTGTTATGCAAAAGGAGAAGAAAATTTTAGGAAAGCATTAGATGGAAATTACAACAACGAGTTTTTGACTGAGTTGAACAATATGGCCATTTTTTATGCGAAAAATAATAATAAGAAAAAAGCGCTGGATTTAGTCCAAGAAACGTATGATGCAGTTCAAAACAGTGATTTTAAAAACACACTGCAAGAACTGACAAACCTAATCGCGATTGCAGATATTTACTACCACTTGCAAGATTATGAAAAGGCAGTAAATTATAGTAATCAGGCGCTAAATTTTAACAATAACAACGGCTATCAAACACACCAGGATTCGGTTCTGTTCGAGTTTAACAAACCCAGGGCGATAGTAATTAACGCAAAATCGAAGTACCAGTTGCAAACGGATAAATCAGAGGAATTTTTAACCTTTATGCTGAATGAAATTGAAAAAGGTTTAAAAATTCTGGAACAACGAAAAAGCATAATAAATTCAGCCGTCGACTTAAACCAGTTGCTCACCCAAAACAGCGAACTCATTGATTTTGCAGAAAAAATAAGGCTCGAACTTTACTATCTCACAAATAATGAAAAGTTTCTAAACGATTTATTAAAGCTCCATGAATCATCAGTTTACAACCGAATTCGTGCAAGGTTCAACATCGTAAATGAGATTAATTTTGGTGGCATTCCAAGGTCGGTAGTTAACCGGGAATCTTACTTGAAAGAACAGGTTTCAAAAGCTTTAAATCCGGACAAGAATAAAGAAATAAAATCTTTCATTGTAGCCGGCAATCAATTGCAACTATTTATCGACTCCCTGAAATCCGGCTATCCCAAATATTACAAAATGAGGTACGCTACCCTGGAACATTCATTGGACAACCTGGGCGATGCAATCCACAAAAACACGACGGTGATCCGGTATTTGTTTATCGAAGATGAATTATATGCTTTTGTGATTACCAGGCAGGGAAAAAGTATATACAAGCTAAATTTTGAAGGCGAACAGGAAATCATTAATCTATTAAGCGCCAATCAGTTTAATGTGAATGATATTAATTTAAAATTACACCAACTCTACCAAAAAATATGGCAACCTTTTGCCGATAAAGTTACTACTGAAAACATCATAATAATTCCGGACGGACCGTTATTCAATTTAAGTTTTGAGACTCTAACACCGGTAAAGATCAACAACTTCAAAGAATTCGCTTCGAAAAGCCTATTAGCAAAATACAATATATCATATAATTACAGTTTATTTTTGCTGAATGAGAATCAACATAAAATAGACTACAGCAATAATTTTATTGCTTTTGCTCCGGAGTTTACACCCCAAATGAAGGACAGTTACAAAATCGCCATCAACGATTCCGTTTTTTTCGATAAAGCTTATCTGACCCTTTTGCCACAGCCATTTAGTATCGATTTAATAAAACACTATTCACGTTTTTTTAACGGCTCATCTTTTTTAAATGAACGCGCATCAAAGCAGTTGTTCGTCAATATGGCCAAAGAACATAAGATAATACATATCGGTACGCATGCTGAATCGAATAACATTAGTCCGGAATTATCGCGTTTAATCTTTGCGAAAAATTCAAAAGATACGTTTTCCGTAAACGACAACTCATTGTATGCTTATGAAATTTACGATCAAAATTTATCCTCAAATTTAGCTGTGCTCACAGCCTGCGAAACCGGAAAACCAACCTACCAGGCCGGCGAAGGAATGATATCTTTGGCTCACGCTTTTAACTATGCCGGAAGCGAAAGTATTTTAACCAGTTTATGGAAGGTCGACGAGCAGTCGAGCACAGAAATAGTAAGCTTATTTTACAACTATATTGCGCAAGGTATGGCAAAACACAAAGCGCTCAGGCAGGCAAAATTAGATTATATTTCCGGCGCAAAAGGCCGTACCATTTCACCGCAGTATTGGGCAGGTTTGATTTTAATTGGAGATGTTTCCCCAATCGAAATTTCAAGTTCCAAAACGTGGGTTATTTGGTTAGCTGTTGGTTTGATATTCATTGTTTTAATTTTTTATCTTCTTTACAAAAACTAAACTTATAAACAAGTTCCAGAAATTCTTAATAAATCTTAAAATCTGTACTACCCTTTTATCTCTTTCCTTTAAAGTGGCTAATATGGATTTTCTAAATTCCGCTAAAATCAACTCCTTCGAATAAAATTGAAGGGGTTAGCCATGAAGAGTTTTTGTTTACATCGTTGCCGATTTCGCCAATGTTCGACCATAAATCCTTCATGTTTCCTGTGATGTTCATTTCGGATACAGGTTGTGTTAACCTGCCCTTTTCAATCAGGAAGCCTTCAATTCCATATGAATAATCGCCGGATGTACCGTTACTGTTTCCGCCATTGAAACCTGTAACAAGAATACCTCTGTCAACCGATTCAATAAGTGCCTGCAAATCTTTGCTGCCGGTTTTGAAAACCACGTTTGTGGTGCTGCCACTGGTAGGTTCCATTTGCAGTTTTTTACCGTAATAGGTATCGATGTAATAGGTTTTCAGTACACCATTTTCAAAGACAGGGCGTTTTTTTGTTGCCAGCCCTTCGCTGTCGAAAAGCCTTGAGCCGCGTCCTGATGGAATGAAGGGATCATCAGTTATGGTTAATTTTTCCGATGCTACTTTTTGTCCGAGTTTATCAATTAAAAAGGAGTTTTTTTGCTGGATTGCAGAGCCATTCAATGCCGAAATCAGTGGCCCGAAAAGACGGCCGACCTGGCGGTTTTCCACAATCATCGGCATTTTTCCGGAAGCAATTTTTTTCTGTCCTATTTTATTTAATGCCCGTTCCAGTGCTTTAAGTCCTATGCCTTCTTTTTCGAGCTTGTTAAAAAATATTTCACTTTCGCCCCAGTAGGATTCGGGCCGTGCATCGTCGCTTTTTACCGAAACTGATGCATTTATTCCATAATATGAATTGGATGTATCCCCTTCAAATCCATTGCTGGTGACCATCACCCGTTCGTTTAATCCGTCATAATAGCTGGTTGAAACCGAAATTATCCGTTCATCTTTTCCAAGTACTTCCTTTTCTGTTTCAAATGCCAAATCAATTTTTTGCTGCGGATCAATTTTATCGAATCCGCTGTCGAGCGTTTCCAGATTGGAGCCGTTGCCTTTGTAATATAATCCGGGATCAGGCAAAGTGCGGAATTCATCTTCCGACAAATATTTGGTGCCGGCAATTGCTTCTTCAATAAAGCGCGCCAGATCTTCTTTTTTTAACCGGTTGGTGGAGTGCGACGAATATTTGTTGTCCACATAAAGCCGGATCGAAAGTCCGCTTTCAACGGCCTGCTCCAGTTTATCAATTTTTTCATCGCGAACTTCGACACTGCTGCTTTTACTGTTCGAAATGCTTACGCTAACTTGTTGGGCACCATTTTCAAGAGCATGATTCATAGCCCATTTTGCCAGGTTATATTTTTCTTCTTTAGTCATTTTTATGCAATCTTTTAAATGTTGAAAAAATTTAAACGGAACCTCCCACGGTTAATTTTTTAACCAAAACTGTTGGCAGTCCGCAGGTTACCGGAACAGATTGTCCGTCCTTTCCGCAGGTCCAGGTGCCGTTGTCGATGAGGTAATCGTTGGCTACCATTGTTATATCTGCCAGGGCCTGAGGTCCGTTTCCAACAATGTTTATGTCTTTAATTGGCCGGGTGATTTTCCCTTTTTCAATCAGGTATCCTGATTTTACAAAGAACGTAAAATCGCCTGCGCCAATTTTTACTTCGCCGTTACTGAAATTGTCAACATAAACTCCATAATCAACATTTGAAATGATATCGTCTTTTGAATGCGGGCCGGTTTCCATATACGTTGCACGCATTCTTGGGATAGGATTGTTTCTAAACGATTCGCGACGCCCGTTTCCTGTGGGGTCAACACCATAAAACTTCGAACTGATGCGATCATGGATATAACTGTTTAGCACGCCGTCTTTTACCAGGTAGGTTTTTTGTGCATCGTTTCCTTCGTCATCCACATTTATAGAACCTCTGTTATTTCCCAGGGTTCCGTCGTCAATAATATTTACGAAGCTTTCAGCTACTTTTTTACCCATTTTATCACTGAAAATTGAAGTTCCTTTCCGGTTGAAGTCGGCTTCAAAGGTGTGGCCAATGGCTTCGTGCAATAAAATTCCTGAACCTCCGGCACCCATAACTACCGGCATTTCACCGGCTTTTGGTTTTGTGGCTTCAAAAAGAATGTTTGTTCTGTCCACAGCTTCAGTAGCCAGCTCATCTACAAGTTCATCGGTCAGCCATTCAAATCCTTTACGGAATGAACGCGCAGAATAGGCATTTTCAATCTGGCTTTCTTTCTGCATAATACAAACAGCGCCAAAGCTAATCATCGGGCGGTAATCGTAGGTGAGACGTCCTTCGGAATTGTAGAAAAGAACATATGAACTTTCATCGCTGAGAAATGCATTTACTTTAATCACCTTATCATCGAGACCGAAGATTTTATCGTTTATTTTCTGAACAAATGGAACTTTATCCTTTACCGAAACTTCTTCCCACTTTTTGGAAATCCGGTAAAAATCCGAAGGAATTTTTTCGTTTACTGCACCTGCATTGAAACTTGCTTTAGTGTTTGCAATATTTGCAGCCATTTTAGCTGCATTCAGCATGGCATCTTCGGTAACCGTTTCGGAATAGGCAAAACCGGTTTGATCGCCTTTTAGTACCCTGATTCCAACACCAAAACCGATGTTTGAATAGGCACGGTTAACTTTTCCATCTTCCAGTCCCAGGCTGTTGGTGGTTTTATGTTCGAAAAACAAATCGGCATAATCGCCGCCTTTGCTCATTGCTGCTGCTATAACTCTTTGCAGCATTGCAGCCGATACTTCGAAATGATCTAAATAGCTTTTCACGTTTTCTGTTATTTGTATGTTTTGGCACGATTGTAAAAACGGAGGCAAAATAAAGCTCCCGGAAACAGCCGCGCCGCTTGTTTTAATAAAATTACGCCTGTTCAAGTTCATTTTGTGGTCATTAAAAATATTGATTTTATTAATGATAATGTTTCGGTTTAATTTAAATAAGTAACCAAAACAAAAAATAAATTACACCTGATAACAAGAACAGCATCAAAAATACTATTTTGATTTATAGCAGCAATGCATTTCTTCAAATCAAATGATTAATTAAGAAATTTTAGGGGTGTAATAAAAAAAATCATGTTTTTCAGAAATATACCTGATTAAAATTGTATGGCTTTCAGGATAAAATAATTCATTATCTGGTTTAGGGTATCAATGGATGGGGGATATTGACAAAAATCTATATTTAATGTGAAATTAGTATTAAATTTTTACAAATTGCTAAAAAAAGGGAGGCACAAATTTCATATTAAAATATTTTTGTAGTGAAAAATTGAGAAAATATCTAAATTAATCTAAATAAATAATTACATCATGAGATCAAAATTGGAGTACATTTGGCTGGATGGTTCGGTGCCAACACAGCAGCTGAGAGCAAAAACCCGTTTGGAGGATGATTTTAGTGGTAAGCTGGAAGATTGTCCAATCTGGACGTTCGATGGTTCATCAACCAACCAGGCTACTGGTGGTGCATCCGATCTTTTATTGAAACCGGTTTATATTTGTCCTGATCCCGACCGGAAAAATGCTTACCTGGTAATGAGTGAAGTACTTAATGCCGACAGCACACCACACAAAACAAACGGAAGGGCAACCATTGAAGAAGAAGATGATGATTTCTGGTTTGGTTATGAGCAGGAATATTTCCTCTACGATCCACAAACAAGATTGCCGCTGGGATTTCCGGCAGGTGGTTTTCCCGAGCCTCAGGGGCCGTATTATTGCGGGGTAGGTGGTTCAAAAGCTTTTGGCCGTCAGATAGTTGAGGAACACCTCGATTTATGTATCGAAGCCGGTTTGAATATTGAAGGTATTAATGCAGAAGTTGCCGCCGGACAGTGGGAATTCCAGATTTTTGCAAAAGGCGCTGCCAATGCGGGCGACCAGATATGGATTGCCCGTTTTTTAATGGAACGAACCGCTGAAAAATATGGTCTCAATGTGGAATGGCATCCAAAACCACTTGGAAAAGATTTGGACTGGAACGGATCGGGAATGCATGCCAATTTCTCCAATGGTTTAATGCGTACCTGCGGCGATGAAAAAGTATTCAATTCAATCTGCGAAGCTTTTGCAAAAAATATAAGGGAACATATCGATGTTTACGGAGCTTACAACGATCAACGATTAACCGGAAAACATGAAACCCAGTCGATTCTGCAGTTCAGCTACGGGGTTTCCGACCGCGGAGCTTCCATACGTATCCCTGTGGGTACTGTTGAAAACGGATGGAAAGGTCGTTTGGAAGATCGTCGTCCTGCTTCTAATGCTGACCCATATAAAGTGGGTGCACGCATTATTAAAACTGTCCACCACGCCGACATATAGAAAGTAAATATTAATATTTATTGATAGCAGGAAGCTGTTCGTCGAATCGATGGACAGCTTTTTTTCGTTTTTACATGGTTAATCTATGACCGCTGAATCGCAAACATAAGTTGGAATAATTCCCGAACTGCTGATTCTGATACTCGCCATGTCGGGCAAGGTATTTCCGGATAAAACAAGTGCGGTATCCAAACCAAATTTATTGCCACCGATAATATCAGTATATAAAGTGTCGCCCACCATTAAAATTTCGTTGCGGCTGAGCGAAACGTCCATCATTGCCCGTTCGTACGCCAGCAGAAACATTTGTGCATCGGGTTTGCCAAAACGGATGAAGTTTTTGCCGATAATACTTTCAACCAAATCGGCAAGTCCGCCAATTGCCACTGAAATATCATTTTTGTTCACCGGATAATTAATGTCGGTATTGGCTACTACCACCGTCATATTTTTCTTCCGCAGCAGGTTAATGGTTTTATTGATATCGTCATTCCAGTTAAAACCCTCGTCGTCCAAAAAAGCAAACGACTCAATATGTTCGATTTGATTTAAATCGACATCTTTAATCGGAACGGTTGCCAGTCCTGCGGTTGCAATGTAGTGGGCAGAATTTACAGTGCCAAGGTATGCCACTGCGCTGCCATGATTTAATTTGGTTTTAAAAAATTCCATCGCCAGCATTCCCGACGAAAGGATTTTATCGGTTGTTATTTGTTTCAGTCCTTTTTCCTGGTACCATAATGCAAGCTCTTCGGGACTCCGCGAAGAATCATTTGTAAGAACGTAATAAAAAATGCCTTTTTTTTCGAGGTAATCAAACGTTTTCCCAATTTCCGGTATTAACCCTTTGTGGTTTTTAAGCACGCCAAATGCGTCGAAAAACACTGCTTTATAATTTTTTACGATGCTTCTGAAACTTTTTGTTCTCATTAAATTCAGTGTTAAATTTTTAAAGCCTTTAATATTTTTTCTACCCTGTAATTTTTGTCGAGCGCCGGAAAATAGGTGTCGTATGCTTCTTTTATCAGCTTACTTGAATAGTACTGGCGGAAAAAATAGGGGCCGTCTTTAACCACATAATTCAAAATAAAAAAACGATAAGCTTCTTTAATAAACCGGACTTCAGGCTCTGTTAACGGATTAATCCGGTGATATTCCTTTAAAAAAATCAGGAAACGTTCTTCCATAAGCGGGTCCACAAGATAGCTAAAAACTGTGCGATCGCCAACATCGGAAACCACACGGCTGAAAAAGTAAAAATCGAATACGCGCGAGGCAACCCGGAACCAGTCGTAGTCCCACCTCGAATAAAAAGTGCCATCTTTTGTAACCGAAAAATTTCCGATGTTCCAATCCACAAAAACCGGGATAGTTTCAACATCGGTGACATAATTTACCTTGTCGGCATTGTTCAAAAAGTACTCGCAGTGTTTTTGAATCATTGACTTGTGCGAGCTTTCCATGGCAATTTCGTTTTTGTTTACCGATTTCAGGAGCCGGTGAATATCGGTAACTACACTTTTGGTAGTGCCGGGCAACTGGTTGCTTACATTCCGGCAGGCGTTGTGAAACCGTGCAAGTTCGCGCCCCGATTTTCTGATGTGCCGTTCTTCAAGCCGCCGTGGCAAATTGTATTTGGTTTTAATTGGATTGTAAAAGATTACCCAGGCACTGTGCGATTCCTGGTGGTAGCGGTAAATAAATAACTCGTTCTTTTTTACCAGCGCCTGTGCAAGAAAATTCTGGTAAGGCGCTTCCAAATTGTTTGCAAGGTTATTTATAATGATATGATCTTCTCTGAAATCTTCGAAATTTCCGTAATCCGAGAGTTTGGCAAAAACAGGTTCGCGCTGATAAAAAGATACTTTATACACCTGGTTGGTTGAAACATGCGCACTCACATCGTAAATTCCCTTTATCTGGTGCCGGTCGCCATCAAATTCCTCCCAGGCAAGTTTGATTATTTGTACATAATCGAGCTTCTGCATATTTAATTTTTTAGGAAGCAAAATTAGTCAGAAATGTCAATTTAAATAATTTCGAAATATCTTTTTAATTCCCAGTCTGTAACTTCTCCAGCAAACTGCAGCCATTCCCATTCACGGGTTTTGGTGAAATGATCGACAAAGGCATCGCCAAACAATTCGCGCGAAATTTTTGAGTTTTTCATTTTTTCAGTGGCTTCCTGAAGCGATGTGGGAAGCAACTTATTTTCAGTGTCCCGATAAGCATTTCCTTTCGTTTCGGTGAGGGTTAATTTTAATTTGTTTTTTACTCCATATAATCCCGATGCCAGCGAGGCCGCCATTGCAAGATACGGGTTAATGTCGGCACCAGGTACCCTGAATTCAGTTCGCGTGGATTTATTATCGCCCGGAATTACGCGGATTGCAGCAGTCCGGTTGTCAATTCCCCAGGAAACTGTTGCAGGAGCCCAGTCGCCCTGTCCAAGGCGTTTGTAGCTGTTTATATTTGGCGCGTACATCGGCAGAATTTCGGGCAGGCAGGACAGTTGTCCGGCAGTGTAACTTTCAGCAAAACTGCTTATTCCGTTTTTCCGTTTTTTATCGAAAAACAAGTTCGATTTTCCTTTTTTGTCCCATATACTTTGGTGAATGTGTCCGCCGCAACCCGGAAGATTTGTATTCCATTTCGCCATAAAAGTTGCAGTCATGTTGTGGCGGTAAGCAATTTCCTTTACGCTGTTTTTGAAAAGTGCAGCTTTATCGGCGGCCGCAAGTATTTCATCAAAAATAATAGCTGCTTCATAAACGCCCGGTCCGGTTTCGGTATGCAGTCCTTCCAGCGGAATATCAAATTGTTTCAGTTGTTCAAACAGATCAGTAAGGTAATCGCTATTTAACGAGGTGCGCAAAAGCGAATATCCAAACATTCCGGGAGTAATCGGGCGGAGTTGACTTGAATCGGACAGGTTTAAATCGCCGGGAATACCTTTGAAATTAAACCATTCAGTTTCCAATGCAAAAAAAGGCAGGAATCCCAGTGATTCAGAATCTGCAGCTACCTTTTTCAGTAAAGTGCGCGGACAAACAGCTTCATATTTTCCGCCGGTTCCGCTAAAATCGGCCAGGAAAAACGGAGTGGAATTTTCCCACGGAATTTCCCTGAATGTATTGATATCAATTTTTGCCTGTGCATCCGGATATCCGGTGTGCCAGCCGGTTAATTCCGTGTTGGTGTAGCAAATGTCGCCCGAATCCCAGCCAAAAATTACATCGCAAAAAGGAACATGTTTTTCAATAGTATCCAAAAATTTGTTTTTATGGATGTACTTTCCGCGCAAAATCCCGTCCATATCTGCCACGGCAAATTTAATTTTCGTTGTTCCGGCCTTTTTTATTTTATCGATTAATTCGCTTTTTTCCATTGACTTTGAATTTTCTGGTAAAATAACTGATGTTTCAGCAAATATCAAATTCAAATGATTTTAAAAAATGCCGGAAACACAGAAAATAACCAAGACACATGCTATTTTCAACCTGGTCTTTTCAGGAAATGTTGCTTTTGGAGGTTTATTTTTCAGGATGCCGTTTTGAAATTTGGAAATTTTCCGGAGCTACCCCTTTGTTTTTGTGTTGATGTTGTGAATATTTCATAAAATTTTACAAAATGCTTTTATTTTTAATGGGAGGGTTGAAAAAATGTAGTAATTTTGATCGGCTTCTTTTTTTTAAAATTGAAGCCAAAAAAGAAACTTAATTAAAACAAACGGATATGGCAAAGTTCAGATTTAAAGCACTGGAAGAGGTATTAAACCGCGAACCAGTGGATGTGGTAAGAGAAAACAACCTTGTTTCGGACTATTACGGATTAATGGTATTTGGTCAGGTAAAAATGAAGAAATACCTTTCGAGAGAAGCGTTTAAAGCAGTTACCGATGCCATAGAAAACGGCACCATTATCGATCGTAAAATGGCCGATCAGGTTGCCCAGGGGATGAAAGCCTGGGCCATTGAAAATGGTGCAACACATTATACCCATTGGTTTCATCCGTTAACCGATGCCACCGCCGAAAAACATGATGCTTTTATTGTTCATGGTGCCGACGGGGGAGTTATTGAATCTTTTTCCGGAAATCTGCTCTCACAGCAGGAACCCGATGCTTCGTCGTTTCCGAGCGGCGGTCTGCGCCAGACTTTT
The DNA here is from genome assembly GCA_963771595.1 of uncultured Prolixibacteraceae bacterium. Lineage (GTDB taxonomy): Bacteria > Bacteroidota > Bacteroidia > Bacteroidales > Prolixibacteraceae > CAVYUC01. The sequence goes on from CAVYUC010000025.1 coordinate 57,291, forward strand.
GAAGCGCGCGGCTACACTGCCTGGGATCCGTCGTCACCAGCTTTTATCAGCGAAACAACATTGACTATCCCCACTATATTTATTTCGTACACCGGAGAAGCGCTCGACTACAAAACACCGCTGCTGCGCGCATTAAATGTGGTGGATAAAGCCGCCACCGAAGTTTGTCAGTATTTCGATAAAAACGTAACTTCAGTAAAAGCTAATTTAGGTTGGGAGCAGGAGTATTTTCTTGTGGATGAGGCGCTTTATATGGCGCGTCCCGATTTGATGCTCACCGGCAGAACTTTAATGGGGCACTCCTCTTCAAAAGATCAGCAACTCGATGATCATTATTTTTCTTCGATACCAACCCGCGTAAACAGGTACATGCAGGATGTAGAAAACGAAGCGTACAAACTTGGAATTCCGATAAAAACCAGGCACAACGAAGTGGCGCCCAATCAGTTCGAAATTGCCCCGATTTACGAGGAAGCCAACCTGGCAAACGATCATAACCAGCTCATAATGGACATTATGCAGAAAATTGCGCGGCGGCATAAATTCCGAATCCTGTTTCATGAAAAACCATTTGCCGGAATAAACGGCTCCGGGAAACATAATAACTGGTCGCTGGAAACCAACACCGGTGTAAATTTGTATTCTCCGGGGAAAAATCCAAAATCAAATCTTCAGTTTCTCACATTCGTTATAAATACACTGAAAGCAGTTTACGACAACCAGGATATTTTACGGGCCAGTATTTACAATGCAGGAAATCAGCACCGGCTTGGAGCCAACGAGGCGCCGCCTTCCATTCTTTCCGTGTTTTTGGGAACCGAAGTTTCAAAAATGCTCGATTTAATGGAAGATGCTGTGGTGGATCGCAAAATGACACCCGATGAAAAAACTGCTCTAAAACTGAACATTGGCCGCATTCCTGAAATCATTCTCGACAGCACCGACCGCAACCGTACTTCACCATTTGCTTTTACCGGAAACCGCTTCGAATTCCGGGCAATTGGATCGTCGGCAAACTGTGCTTCAGCAATGATTGTATTGAATACAGTAATTGCAAACCAGCTGATGGATTTTAAAACAAAGGTGGATGCTTTAATAAACAAATCAGTAAAAAAAGATGAAGCTATTTTTCAGGTACTGAAAAACCTGATAATTGAGTCGAAACCCATTCGGTTTAATGGTGATGGTTACAGCGAAGATTGGGTAAAAGAAGCGAAGAAACGGGGATTGACCAATATAAACAATGTTCCGGAAGCGCTTTCTGTTTACTCGCGCCCGCAGGTTACAAAGTTGTTTGAAAAGCTGGGTGTGTTCAGCGAATCGGAATTAAAGGGCAGGGTAGAAGTGGAATACGAAAAGTTTATCATGAAAGTGCAAATTGAGTCGCGGGTGCTGGCCGATCTTGCAATCAACCATATTGTACCAACCGCGGTGGAATACCAGTCGTTGTTGCTGCAAAACGTGAAGAACCTGAAGGATTTATTTCCGCAGGATGAATTTGAGCAGTTGGCTGGTGCGCGCCTTGAACTGATAAAGGAAATTGGTGGCCACATTTCGGCAATAAAAGCTTTGCGCAAGGATATGATTGAAGCCCGGAAAGAGGCAAACAGCATTGAAGATGCCGTGAAAAAAGCTAAAGGCTACGATAAAAATGTAAGGCCGTTTATGGAAGAAATCCGTTACCACATCGACCGTTTGGAGCTGGTTGTGGATAATGAAGTTTGGCCATTGCCCAAATACCGCGAATTATTGTTTGTGCGGTAATTTACAGCAACATATTTTTGGACTTTTTTGGTAAAGACCTGATTTAGCAAGAAGACTTGCTTTTTGCGCACCGGCAAAGCAAAAGATGCTGAAACAGTTAAAATCCCATTTTCAATATATACTTAACGAGCTAAACCGACGTTATTTTTGTAGCCATTTAAAAAATAATTTACATTTACGTCCCGAAACGAATAATGGGTATGAATAAATACGTCAGATTAATCCTGTTTTCTGTACTGATAATAATACTAGCATCATGTGGGAGCGGCCGTCTTGGAAGGGATGCCATGCTTTCGCAGAATATTGGGGAATATTACAAGGCTATTGAAAAATACCGGAAAGCCAGCCGGAAGGAAAAAGACCGTGTAAAACGCCGGGATTATGCTTTTGCCATGGCCGAATGTTACCGCTACATCGGTGATTACGAAAGGGCTGCATTGTATTACAAGAATACGGTGCGGCGTGGATATCCCGATCCGAAAGCCATTTTTTACGAAGCCGAAATGTTAAGGGCTACGCAGGATTATGAAGAATCCATAGAAAATTACCGGACTTACCTCGATTCTGTGCCCGGCGATGAACGCGCACTAAACGGACTCGAATCCATAAAGAAAACCCAGGAATGGGTGGCCAATCCTACCCGTCACATCATTAATCCAATAAAAGAAATAAATTCAAGAAGCAGCGACTATTATCCGGTTTTTGTTGGTGGCCGCGACAACGAAATAATATTTACATCGACCCGGAAAGCAGCCACCGGAAAACGTGAAAGCATGATTACAGGGCAGGATTATGCCGACTTGTTTAAAGCCACCTTCAACATTCAGAAACAAAAATGGGATGAACCGCAACTTCTCGACGAAAACCTGATTGTAAACACTGAAGATGAGGAAGGTGCGCCCACACTTTCGGCAACAGGCGAGCAGATGATCTTTACCCGTTGCCGCTATGATAAAACAGAACCGATGGGCGCCGAGTTGTATTCTTCTTCGCAGTCGCGCGGTTCATGGTCCGAACCTATTAAAGTGCAGGTGGTTGGAGATAGCGTTGTGGCTGCACACCCGGCGCTCAATGCCGACGGCACCGTTCTTTATTTTGTTTCGGATATGCCTGGTGGTTTTGGTGGAAAAGATATTTACAGGGCCGAAAAAGAAGGGGGAACATACAGTGAACCTAAAAACCTTGGTGAAACAATCAATACACCCGGCGATGAGATGTTTCCGTTTGTGCGCGACAACGGAGAATTGTATTTTGCTTCCAATTACCATATCGGAATGGGTGGATTCGATATTTTTAAGGCAGAAGAAGATGATGAGGGAAACTGGAAAATTGAAAATATGGGATCGCCGGTAAATTCACCTGCGGACGATTTCGGAATTGGATTTGTGCAGGGCGAAAACAAAGGGATGTTTTCCTCCAACCGCAAGGGATCGCGTGGCGATGATTTGTATTCGTTCCTGGTGCCGCCAAAAATCTTTAGAGTTGAAGGTGAAGTTTTTGACAAGGAAAGCGGAAATCATATTGATGGCGCATCGGTAAGAATAATTGGTACCGATGGAACCAACCTGCGGGTACGTACCCAAAACGGGAAATTTCAGATGAAACTTCAACCCGAAACAGATTATATTTTTGCAGCTTTTAAAGATGGTTACCTGCGCGATAAAGCTGCTGCAACTACTGTTGCACTCGAAGACAGCAAAGATTTCAGGTTTGACCTGTATTTAACACCCACCGATTCCCCGATTAAACTCGAAAATATTAATTACGAATTTGGCAGCTGGGAACTTTTACCGCAGTCTTTGGTGTCGCTTGATTCGCTTGTACAGGTGCTGGTGTTAAATCCAACCATCACCGTTGAAATTATGTCGCATACCGACCATGTTGGCAGCGATCAGTTCAACTTCGAACTTTCGCAGAAAAGAGCACAAAGTGTGGTGGATTACCTGATTGAAAAGGGTATAAGCCCACAACGGCTTGTGGCAAAAGGATACGGCGAAACCTGGCCAAAAACGATTACCCGGAAACTTGCCCGGCAGTATGATTTCCTGAAAAGAAATGATGAACTGACGGAAGATTTCATTATGAAATTGACACCTGAACAACAGGAAATTGCAGAAGGGATTAACCGAAGGACGGAATTCAGGGTGCTTTCAACCGATTTTATCGAACGGTTTGATGCCGAACCGGAGCAGTAAATTATTCCTCTGATATAAAATAAAAGAATTCATGGGTGATTAATTTCCCGCAGATGACGCGGATTTCCGCAGAAAGAAGTCATTAAAGTTTTTGTTATTTCAGTTTATTATCTCTGCGATTTTCAGCGAAATCAGCGGGATAAATTTTTAATTCATTGTAAAATTGACACCTGAACAACAGGTCCGATTTTATCGAACGGTTTGACGCCGAACCAGAGCAGTAAATTATTCCTCTGATATAAAATAAAAGAATTCATGGGTGATTAATTTTCCGCAGATGACGCGGATTTCCGCAGAAAGAATTCATAAAACTTTTTGTTATTTCAGTTTATTACTTCTGCGATTTTCAGCGAAATCAGCGGGAGTAATTTTTAATTCATTGTAAAATTGACACCTGAATAACAGGACCGATTTTATCAAACTGTTTGATGCCGGGCCGGAAAAGTAGATTAATTTTTCCGATAGAAAAGAATTCGTGAGAGATTAATTTCCCGCAGATGACGCGGATTTCCGCAGAAAGAATTCATAAAACTTTTTGTTATTTCAGTTTATTACTTCTGCGATTTTCAGCGAAATCAGCGGGATAAATTTTTAATTCATTGTAAAATTGACACTTGAATAACAGGACCGATTTTATCGAACTGTTTGATGCCGAACCGGAGCAGTAAATTATTCCTCAGATATAAAATAAAAGAATTCATGAGAGATTAATTTCCTGCAGATGACGCGGATTTCCGCAGAAAGAATTCATAAAACTTTTTGTTATTTCAGTTTATTACTTCTGCGATTTTCAGCGAAATCAGCGGGAGTAATTTTTAATTCATTGTAAAATTGACACCTGAATAACAGGACCGATTTTATCAAACTGTTTGATGCCGGGCCGGAAAAGTAGATTAATTTTTCCGATAGAAAAGAATTCGTGAGAGATTAATTTCCCGCAGATGACGCGGATTTCAGCAGAAAGAATTCATAAAACTTTTTGTTATTTCAGTTTATTACTTCTGCGATTTTCAGCGAAATCAGCGGGAGTAATTTTTAATTCATTGTAAAATTGACACCTGAATAACAGGACTGATTTTATCGAACGGTTTGATGCCGAACCGGAAAAGTAGATTTAAATTTTGGAAGAATGGATCATCAAAAAAAGATCCTGATTGTATTAAAGTGATCAGGATCTTTTTCAAAATTAGATACAGCCGATATTACTCTTCTGATCGCATTACTTCCTTTAACCGCCTGATTTGTTCAGGATTGCCCAAAACAAAAAGATTGTCGTTGCGCGAAAGGATCATTTTTGGATCGGGATTGAAAACATACCGTGCGCCGCTGATTTTTATGCCGATAATATTGGCGCCCGAAATCTCCCTCACTTTTAATTCGGCAATTGATTTGCCAACAAAACGTTGAGAAAGGTTTTTGCATTCCACTTCTTCGAGGCTCACATCTTTCGATTTTTGCAAAAGAACGTACTCCAGAAATTCAACCACGTCGGGCTGATGCACAAGCTTTGCCATTCGCTGGCCGCCAATTCGTTCGGGCATAATTACATTGGTTGCCCCGGCGCGTTTCAGTTTCATCTGCGATTCAAACTCCGATGCACGACTTATAATGGTCAGGTTCGGATTCATACTTCGCGCGGTGAGTACCACAAACACATTGTCGGCATCGTTTGGGGTGGTTGCAATTAAAGCGCGGGCATGATTTACACGGGCATCTTCGAGTACATCTTCATGTGTGGCATCGCCTTTAATGTACAGCCATTCAGGGTTTTGTCGCACTCTTGAAATCACATTGTCGCGCCTGTCAACAATTACAAAAGGAACGCCGTGTTCTTCCAGTTCTACAGCGGCCTGTTCGCCGTTGCGGCCAAAACCAACAATTATGACATGGTTTTTTAGTTTTGCAATTTTTTTATCCACCCTATAAGTTTTTATATAATTTGCCAATTCACCGTCAAAAATATAGCGGGCCATATTTGAACCAATGTACGCCAGACTGCCGAGGCTGGTAACTATTAATCCCATTGTAAAAATTTTGCCGGTTTGGCTTAATGGTTCATTTCCCACCTCTTTAAAACCGACAGTCGAAATGGTTATTACCGTCATGTACATACTGTCGATAAAGTCCAGGCCTTCAATAAAATGATAGCCAAGCGATCCGAAAAAAACAATGGAAACCAGCAACCCTGCTCCAACTTTTATGGTCTGGGCCGAAGCCTCCTGAAACTTGTTTTGCTTTTGGTTCATTTATCTGATTCCGGTATAATCTTTACTAATTTATTTCCGATTTGGCAATTTAAGCATTTTTTCTTTTCACAATAATTATTTTTTAGCTGGAGCAAAGCTTGTGTTTCGAATGCCGATCGGGCAGAAACACCCAGTTGTTCCCAGTTTCTGATAACTGAATTATTTTCGGCAGGAAGTTTTTCCAGAAAATCGAGCGCCCGGTTTTTCAGGTGGTGCATGTTCTGATTTTCACCATAAATAAAAAGGAATGGAATCACTACGTTAATAATTAAAATATTAATGGATGTGTCGCCCAGTTCGTGAGGTAATTGCTTGGTCGATTGTTTGTTGAAGCGATAATGCGAATCCCAGTATGGAGAGGCTTTTACTTTGAATAATTTTTTTAGTTCGTCCAGCGATTCAATTTCCATAATTTTTGAAAACAACCCGCTGGACTGATGGATTAAAGCAGCCAGTTGCGAAATCCGGATGGTCGGAAAATTAACCGGGCGCAGCCGCATAAATTTCCAAAGGTGCATTTCCAGGGGATTTAGTTTATATTTTTTGAACAGGAATGAATATTCTTCACGCAGTTGCAGGTAATAATCGTCGCCCAGCAATTGATCATTTAGTAATCCTGAAGTTCCAAAAAACAATGCTTCCAGTTGAAAAAGGTTGTTTTTATGTTTGGAAAGTAGCTGCAGCGGAACTGCCTTTGCAAGCAGTTCAAACGGTAGCGCGTTTACTTTAAACCCCAGCGTGCGCGAAAGAAACTGGTAAAAAGTTTCATTCCAGTTGTTGTTGTTTGAATGAAGCCGGGTAATAATTTCGGCAGTTTTGCTCTCCAGCCGGTCAATCATGAGCCGGTTAAATCCCAGCCGCAAAACCACCGGATCGATTCGGTAAAAATTTTCTTCGCATGCAATCCAGGTTTGTGCATCCAGAAGCGTGCGGTAATTTTTATTGTACTTTTCGGGATAGGCCAAAATCAGCGCCGGAATTTCTTCGCCGTTTTCCCTAAAAACCGGCTGGTCGGCTTCTTCCACAACATGAAGTACCACATTCTGATAGGCTTTGTCTGATTCGTGCCGGTGTTTTAACCAATCCGACGCTTTTTTGTGAATTTCAATATTTCCGGCCCAAATGGTATCGCCGATTTTGATTTTTGCATTGAAAAAATCAGGGCCCGAATTGGTGTTTCGCTTGCCGGTACTGATGATTTCCAGAAGCTTTCCGTTGGTTGTCTTTAATTTTTCGGTATGAAAAAGTTTGTTTTCCCAGATAAACTGAAAAAATTCTTCCGGCAAATTTTTTGGAGCATCCATATTTGCGGTTTTTTCAAATAAAAATAACGATTTATTTTAATTCGAAGTTAATTCCCTGATTTTCTTTCGGTGCCGCAAAAAAGTGCCGGAACAAATTAGTCGGACGAATTCAGTTTCTGAAAAATATCCCACAAAATAATTCCGGCGCTTACCGAAACATTAAACGAATGTTTTGTGCCGAACTGCGGAATTTCGATACTCCCATTGCAGCAGTTAACAACCTGCTGTTGAACGCCTTTTACTTCGTTGCCAAAAACAACGGCAAGTTTTTCGTTAGCCCCGGGTTTAAAGTCGGGCAGCAAAATGCTGTTTTCAACCTGCTCGATGGCATATACTTTATAGCCGTTTTTCTGAAGGTGCTCCACTGCATCTTCTGTTTTTTCCACATATTCCCATTCCACCGATTTTTCAGCGTCGAGCGCAGTTTTATGGATTTCCTTGTTTGGTGGGGTGGCCGTAATTCCGCAGAGATAAATTTTTTCGGTCAGAAATGCATCGGAAGTGCGAAAAACAGAACCGATATTATTGCAGCTCCGGATGTTGTCGAGCACCACTACCAGTGGTGTTTTTGCTGTTTCTTTATATTCGCCTGTGGTTAAGCGGCTGAGTTCGCTGTTTTTTAATTTTCGCATGTAGTTGATTTTACCAGTTAACATCGCCTCTTTTAACCGGCATTGTCATACAGCGGGCGCCGCCGCCACCCCGCGCCAGCTCGGAACCTGCAATGGTAACCACACATTTTTTGTAATTTTCGGGCGAAATTGCACCGCTAATCACATCAGTGGCTTTTAAAATTTCAAAACCTGCTTTATTCAGTTCCTCCAGCGTGTGCACGTTACGTTCATAGCCAATAATTTTTCCCGGTGCAAAGGTGAAAAAGTTAGCCCCGCTGTGCCATTGTTCACGTTCCTGAACCCACAAATCTTTTTTCCCGCCGCAGGTAACAGGTTTTAAATCGAATCCCAGTTTTTTCAGCGATTCAAGAATATTCAGCTGTTCTTCAATTTTGGTTACTTTTTTATTTTCAACCTGAATGTAAATGGTGCGGTAACGGCTTAATCCATACACCACAGGTTCGTAAACCATGCAGGTATCAACGTCCAGGAAAGTAAAAATCATGTCGAGGTGAATAAACGATTCGGGCGATGAAGGCAGTTCCTGTACAATAATATGTTGAGTTTCATTTTTCTGCAGTTTAACATTTTCAATTATAAAATCAATTCCCTGGGCGCTTGTTCTCATTCCGGCGCCAACAACAAACACATCTTCGCGGGCCACCTGAAAATCGCCACCTTCGAGCACTGCCTTGTTGTTAACCGGTATTCCGCCAATTGGTTTTAACGGGTTTAGTGTAACGGTTTCAAAAAGCGGATGATTATTGAAGATTGCTTCCATAATCATGGTTTCCCTTTCGCGCACCGGGTTTGCCATGCGGCCAATCAACATGTTTTCATTCATTCCCATTGCCGAATCGCGGGTGAAAAAAAGGTTGTGCAAAGGCTTCATCAGGAATTTTTCGTTGCTGAGGTAATTGGTCAGGCTGTTTCGTTCCAGTATAACCCCTTCAACCAGCAGGTTGGCAAGTTCTGCCGGCGGATTTTCGGCCAGTTGTTTTTCCATTCCCGAAACACCTTCGTGACTGCAAATTTCCTGGAGCAACCTCGTTTTGGTTGTTGTATTTTCCAGAACTTTAGCCAGCAATTCTTTGACTTCGTAAACAGTGGATATTTTTCTTAAAACACCAGCCAGTTGTGCATATTCTTTTGAGGCAATTGAAAGGTTGAGAATGTCGCTGTACAACGCCCGTTCTGCATTTTCGGGGGTCATGTTTTCCACTTCCGAGCCAGGTGTGTGAATTATTACTCCTTCAAGTTTGCCTATTTCAGAATTTATTTTTGTTTTCATTTGTTGCTGGTATGAATTTTGGCGCAAAGATATAAACTTTGCATTTGCTATAATTGAAAAACGATATCTTCGTTTTAAATTGTGGAAGGATAAAAAATTTGAAAAGAACAATAATCATATTAATAACTGCATTCTTTTTTGTCACTGCCGCCAAAGCCCAGGAGAAAAAAGACACTGCCAATTTTATGATGGGTTTTGTGAAAGATGGCGATACTATTATTCACCAAAATATTAAAGAGGTAATTGTTTTTCCTGAAAAGCATTTCAGGAACAAACGCGTGGAACGCCGGTACTGGCGGTATGCGGCAAAAGTTAAAAAGGTTTATCCGCTGGCGCAGGAAGCAAAAGAACTGCTGGTAAAATATGAGCCGCTTTATTATTCGATGGAGGACAAACGCGATCGTCGGAAACTGATGAAACAACTGGAAAAACAGTTAATGGAAAAACATTCCGAAGAATTAAAAAAATGGTCGATTTCCGACGGGCGAATCCTTTTAAAGCTGATAAACCGGGAAACAGAACGAACGCCGTATTCATTGATTCAGGCTTTCAGAGGAGATTTCAGTGCTTTTTTCTGGCAGGGAATCGCCAAAATTTTCAAAAATGATTTAAAGGAAGGATACGAACCCCAAGGTGATGATCAGTGGCTGGAAGAAATTGTTACTTTAATTGAACTGGGTTATATATAATGAATGATTTGCTGCGCACATTTATTGCCGTAAAAATTGCACCTGAAAAAAAATTACAGGAAATGTTCATTTATCTAAAAGAATCGCTCCGCGACGAGCAGATAAAATGGGTGAATGAAAATAATCTCCATTTAACCCTGAAGTTTTTGGGTGAAACTTCCGTTCGGCAAACCGAAGAAATTAAAGCCAAACTCGAATTGATAAGCCGGGATTTTCAAACCTTCCCATTGATATTAAAAGGATTGGGCTTCTTTAAAAGTAAAAGGCAGCCAAAAGTTTTGTTTGCTCAAATAGAAAATGCAAATCAGCTGAAAGCAATTGCACTGGCCATTGACGAATCGCTGTTGGAGTTGGGGTTCGAACCTGAAAAAAGAAAGTTTAGTCCGCATTTAACCCTGGCACGAATCAGGGATTTAAAAGATATGGGAAAATTTCAGCGGTTAGTCGAAAGTTACAAAAACATGCGTTTTCAGGACGATACCTTATCAGAAATTATCTTTTACCAAAGTATTTTAAAACCACAGGGCGCGGTCTACAAGCCAATCGAAACATTCAAATTAAACGATTGAGCCTGCCTCGGAAAGTCATTATGAAAGTCATCCGATGAATCCATAATTCATTGAACATTAAATGAAAAAAATCGATGTATTTAGCAGCGCATGGATGATTTTATTTCCCGTTTCCCCCTTTAATGCTGACCATCAGGGTATAAATCAGGATTTTAAAATCGATGTAGAGCGAAATGTTTTTTAGGTACAGCATATCAAAAGGAAGGCGTTCGAGCATTTCATCCACATTGGAAGCGTAGCCGTATTTTACCTGTCCCCACGAAGTAATTCCCGGCCTGAGTTTGTGCAGGTGCGTGTAATGCGGCGCTTTTTCCTTAATCTGCTCAATGTAATATTTGCGCTCCGGCCGCGGCCCCACCAGCGACATGTCGCCTATTATAACATTGAAGAACTGTGGTATTTCATCGAGGTGTGTTTTCCGGAGAAACCTGCCGATTTTCGTTATTCGTGCATCGTTGGAGCACGAAAGCGCCGGTATTCCGTTTTCGGCATCCAGCACCATGCTGCGGAGTTTGTAAATATTGAAAGGTTTTCCGAACCTGCCAACCCGCTCCTGTTTGTAAATTACCGGTCCTTTCGAAGTGGTTTTAATAATCACTGCCAGCACTACAAAAACGGGCAGGAATAAAACAATGGCAATAAGCGAAAATAAAACATCAATCAATCGTTTTGTATTTTCCTGCCATGCCGACATCAGGCCGTTGGAAATTTTAATCAGCGGGCTGCCGTAAATGGCATTCATTTTTACCGTGCCCGAAAGAAAATCGTACAAATCAGGAACCCCCCAAATTGTGATTTGCCGGTTTTCAAGAACCGTTAAAATTTCGCTTAACATCTTATGTTCCTTCGTTTCCAGGGCAACAATAACTTCCTCAATCTTATTTTCTTCAATTATCGAATTCAGGTTATCCAGTTTTCCAAGGTTTTCAATATGTTGCTCCAGCAGCGAATCATCGTTGTTTTCGGTACCTACAAAACCTACAAATAAATTCCCTGCAGGCCGTAGCTGGTTCGACATTTCCTTGTACACCTTCACTGCATTTTCGTTGCTCCCGATTAGCAGTGTGTTAAATCCAATTTTTCGTTTATGAATACGATGAATGGTTCTTGTTGTAAGAACCAGGCGAAACAAATAAGTAAATGAAAAATGCAATATAAACAGCGTGAAAAAGAGCTGGTAATAATTTTTGTAGGAATGAATAAAGTCATCCAAAATAAGTGCAAAGAATATCACTACAACGCCCGAAAGTGAAATGATAAAAGTTTGTCCAAGCTCCAGTAAACGCGACCTGCGATAGATATTCTTATAAAAACCGGTAATGTAATAGGCCGTTAACCAAAATGCCGGAATTATAATCAGGCCGAGGTAAAAACGGTTTGTAAATTCAATCGGGATATCAATACCAAAACGCTGGGGTTCAATAACTGCTTTCCGATAGATGAAAAATACTGTCCAACTAATAATAGCGGCCAGAAAATCGAAAAACAAATATTTGGCTGCTTGCCAGGTTTTGTTCATATTTTACTGGTTAAGTTTGTTGTGTCGCATGATTGTTAACGAAGCATGTACAAAAATATTGCAGCAAATTTAACTTTTTTTAAATGATTTATTCACCCGAAAACTGGGTTATTTTCTTCTCAATTTTATTAACAGCCTGAAGAACATCGTGATAATCCTGCATGCCGGTGACTTTTTTGTTGTTGTTTAAAACAGCGTTCATGAAATTGTCAAACTCATGAATGTGTAAATAATTTTTCAGGTCGATGGAAGAATTATTACAGGTGAAAGTTTTATTTATAAAATTGAGCGAAACAAATTGCTCTTTTGTGAAAGCTTTTATTTTGAATTCATTAGCTGTTTCCACTCTTCCGCAGTTGATGTTTACAACCGATGCATCGCCAAATTCCAGCCGCAGGTTATAAAATTCAAAATTATTTTGAGCAGGTTGAAAAGTGACTGCGCCAATTTTTTTTGCATCAAACCCCGATATATGTTTCAACATCAGCAGCAGCGCAAAAAGCGAATTTTTTTTGTGAAAGCCGGTGTTGAAATACGTAACATCCAGAAATGCCGGAAAATTCAAATTATCATTCAGCCACTGTACCGCAGGTAAATAATAAAACGGATTGACAATTTGAAAAACTGTTTTCGCTTCGCCGGTGAGTTTTATCAGCTGCTGGCATTCTTCAACAGTTAGTTTCGGGTATTCAACGGCAAAAATATGTTTCGAGTTTTTAACCATCTCGCATAAAATGGCAAAAGGAAAAAGGGAAAAGTTGCTAATCAGCAAAACGTCCGAACGGCTCATCAGTTCAATGCGGTTAAACTCCGGAATGGTAAACTGAAAACTCTCGGGCTGAACATTGATGCCCACCGAAGATTTTCCAATAACCTGCACATTTTTTAACTTCTGAACGTGTTTTATGTAAGGTTCCAGTAATTTTAAATCGCCTATAATTCCAAAATTCAACATAGTGCAAATATAAAACTCAAATGCAACCATTTACGGAACAAGGGCTGGAATTTATCAACTATAAATGTTAATATTGAAAGAATCTTTAAAATGATATTAAATCATTTCGGTTAAATTTGCAAAACAAATAAAGTTTATGGCAGAAAACGATGATCTTCGCCACAAGGGAATGCGCAAAAAGCTGGTTGAGGGATTGAAAATAAAAGGAATAAGGGATGAAAGGGTTTTAGAAGCAATTGGCAATGTTCCGAGGCATCTTTTTATGGAGAGTTCGTTTTTAAATTTTGCCTACAAAGATCAGGCATTTCCGATTGGGGCCGGTCAAACTATTTCGCAGCCATTTACTGTTGCCGTTCAAACGCAGCTTTTGCAGGTTGAACCGAATGATAAAATTCTTGAAATCGGCACAGGCTCCGGATATCAGGCGGCAGTGCTGGTTGAAATGAAAGCTAAGGTTTTTACGGTTGAACGGCAAAAGGAATTATTCCGCAAGGTGCAGTCTTTTTTAGCTGAAATTGGTTATCATCCTGCCTGTTTTTTTGGCGACGGGTACAATGGCCTTCCTAATTTTGCGCCTTTCGATAAAATTCTGGTTACCGCCGGCGCTAACTCAATTCCCGAAGAGTTAACACGGCAGTTAAAAATAGGTGGCCGGCTGGTTATTCCTGTGGGTACACCAAAACGCCAGGAAATGCAGGTGATGATTCGAATTTCAGAAGATGAATATAAAATGGAAAAACATGGGAAATTTGTTTTTGTACCGCTTTTAAAAGGGACTGTAAATTATTGAAAATGGTTAAAATTGAAAAGTTTGTCGTCAATCCGTTGCAGGAAAATTCCTTCGTTCTTTACGATGAAACCGGCGAGTGTATTTTTATCGACCCCGGTTTTTATTATTCCGAAGAATTGGCCGAAATAAAAAAATACATTGCAGGAAACAATCTGAATCCCCAAAAAATAACAAATACACATTGCCATTTCGATCATATTATGGGCGTAGAATTTGTGCGGAATGAATTTCAAATTCCATTTTATGCGCATGCTGATGATGCATTTTGGGTAGAAAAAGCAGCAATACAGGGCGAAATGTTTGAAATTGAAATGCAGCCTGTTTCACCTGTCGATGGTTTTTTACATGAAACCGAAAAGCTGAAGTTCGGAAACTCTGAACTGCAAATTATTCATGTACCGGGCCATTCGCCGGGGCACGTGGTTTTTTATAGTGAACATGACGGATTTTTAATTGCCGGCGATGTATTATTTTACGGAAGCATTGGCCGTACCGATTTGCCAGGAGGTGATTATCAAACCCTTGTTTCAGGCATAAAAAGTAAGCTTTTTCAACTTCCGCCCGATACCAAAGTTTACTGCGGGCACGGTTCTGAAACAACAATCGGTTTCGAAAAAAACAATAATCCTTTTTTAACCTGACAATTTCAGAAAATGAAATAATACCATTCCAAAAAGAGTTGGTTTAAAATCATTTTTTCCGCAAACTACAAAGTTTATACTTGCAAATAATTATTAAAAATAAAAATAATGCCTCACGATACTTTTGAAAACAGACACATAGGTCCACGCGCGAATGAGATTGAAGAAATGCTCGGTTACATCGGCGTTTCGTCGCTGGATGAATTAATCGATCAAACGGTTCCGGCAAATATCCGGATGAAAGGGCCGCTGAAGTTGCCGGAAGGATTAAGCGAGCGCAAATATTACCGGCAAATTTTAGGTTTGGCTGCAAAAAATAAGGTATACAATACTTACATCGGCATGGGCTATTACGACACAATAACTCCGGCCGTAATTTTGCGGAATGTTCTGGAAAATCCGGTTTGGTACACATCATACACTCCTTATCAGGCCGAGATTTCGCAGGGAAGACTGGAAGCGCTTTTAAATTTCCAGACGATGGTTTGCGAACTGACTTCCATGGAAATCGCCAATGCGTCGTTACTTGATGAGGCTACTGCGGCGGCCGAAGCAATGGTGATGATGATGAACCTCCGTTCGCGCAAAATGTTGAAGGATAACGTGAATGTGGTTTTGGTTGATGAAAATATGTGGCCGCAATCTGTTGATGTGCTGCAAACCAGAGCGGCGCCGCTGGGAATTGATTTGCGAATTCAGCCCAAAGAGCACTTTGAATTTGCAGATGATGTTTTTGGTGTGCTCATTCAATATCCCAATTCCAACGGCGAAATTTGTGATTATTCTGAACTGGTGGAACAAGCGCATGCAAAAGAAATAAAAGTTGCAGTTGCAACCGATTTGCTTTCCCTGGCCGTGTTAAGGCCTCCCGGAGAATGGGGGGCTGATATTGTTTTTGGAAACAGCCAGCGGTTTGGAGTTCCGATGGGTTATGGCGGACCGCATGCTGCATTTTTTACCGCCCGCGAAGAATTTAAACGTGCAATGCCGGGGCGAATTATCGGCGTTACCAAAGATATTCATGGTAGCCGGGCGCTGCGGATGGCGCTGCAAACCCGTGAGCAACATATAAAACGTGAAAAAGCAACTTCGAATATTTGTACAGCGCAGGCTCTTTTAGCTACAATGGCCGGATTTTTTGGCGTTTATCATGGCCCCGAAGGAATAAAAATGATTGCTGAACGGGTGCATAATATTGCCGCTTTCCTTGCTGTGGAAATTGAAAAACTGGGATACAAACAGCTGAATGCCGGTTTTTTCGATACAGTACGGTTTGCGCTTCCAAAGCGGGTGAAACGCGAGGACATTGAATGGCTTTCGCTTGAACTGGAAATGAATTTCAGGTTTTTCGAAAATGGCGACGTCGGAATAAGTATCGACGAAACAACGAACCGCGAAGACATGACCTGGATTCTGGAAGTATTTGCAAAAGCGGCAAATAAAAAATGGCCGATAATTCATGAATATCCCGAAGGATATGAAATTGATAAACGGTTCGCCCGGAAATCGGATTTTATGAAGCAGGATGTTTTTAATAAATACCGTTCGGAAACTGAAATGCTTCGGTATATAAAAAGGCTGGAACATAAAGATATTTCGCTTACACATTCCATGATCTCTTTGGGGTCGTGCACCATGAAACTCAATGCTGCCACCGAAATGCTTCCGTTAAGTTGGATTGAATTTAACGGGGTTCATCCGTTTGTTCCCAAGAATCAGGCACGTGGTTATCATGAAATGATGGAAGAACTGCGCCGCGATCTGGCAGAAATAACCGGGATGGCCGATGTAAGTCTGATGCCCAACTCCGGTGCTGCCGGCGAATATGCAGGATTAATGGTTATTCGCGAGTACCATAAAAGCAGAGGCGAAGAAAAACGGGATGTGGTTCTGATACCTTCTTCGGCACACGGCACCAATCCGGCAAGTGCAGTAATGGCCGGAATGAAAGTGGTGGTTGTGGGCTGCGATAAAAACGGCAACATCGACATTGAAGAGGTGCGGAAAAAGGCAGAAGAATATAAGGAAACTTTAGCGGCTTTCATGGTTACTTATCCTTCCACTCACGGCGTTTTCGAGTCATCGATTGTTGAAATGTGCAGCATCATTCATAAAAATGGCGGACAGGTTTATCTGGATGGTGCAAATATGAACGCCCAGGTTGGACTGACAACTCCGGGAATAATCGGGGCAGATGTTTGCCATTTAAATCTGCACAAAACGTTTGCAATTCCGCATGGCGGTGGAGGTCCGGGAGTTGGTCCGATTGCCGTTGCAGCTCACCTGGTTGAATTTTTACCATCGCACCCGATAATGAACAACGGCCACGTCGGAATTAATGCTGTTGCAGGTGCTCCCTGGGGAAGCGCATCGGTTTTAACCATTACTTACGGATATATTAAAATGATGGGCGCCGAAGGTTTAACGCAGGCTACCAAAATTGCCATTTTAAATGCCAACTACATTGCAAAAGCGCTGGAGAAAAATTACGGCATTTTATACAATGGCGAAAATGGACGCGTCGCACACGAACTAATTCTGGAATGCCGCCATTTAAAAGCTTCTTCCGGAATTTCAGAAGAAGATATTGCCAAACGCCTGATGGACTTTGGATATCATGCGCCAACACTTTCATTTCCGGTGCACGGAACGCTGATGATTGAACCAACTGAGAGTGAATCGAAACAGGAACTCGATCGGTTTATTGATGCTTTAAATACTATTTTTCTGGAAATTAAAGAAATTGATGAAGGTAAGGCAGATAAACAGGATAATGTTTTGAAACATGCTCCTCACACTGCCGAAACTGTAATTTCGGACAACTGGAATTATGGCTATTCGAGGCAAAAAGCAGCCTTCCCGCGCGACTGGGTGAAAGAAAATAAATTCTGGGTGCCGGTTGGCAGGGTGGATAATGCCTGGGGCGACCGAAATCTGATTTGCACCTGCGGAACTCCAAAAGAATATGAATTACTGAACGAACAATAACATCAAACCTCCGGTTTTCCGGAGGTTTTTTAACTTTTTAAAATGATTGTATTTCCCAATGCAAAAATAAATCTCGGACTTCATGTCGTTTCAAAACGGCCAGATGGCTATCACAACCTCGAAACTGTTTTTTATCCGGTAAAACTTGCTGATGCACTGGAAATGGCCGAAGCGGATGAACCCGGTATTTCATTTTCAGGAATTAATATCAATGGCCCTGCAAGTGAAAACCTGATACTCAAAGCATATCATTTTTTAAAAGATGATTTTGATTTACCTCCTGTAAAGTTTCATTTACACAAGGTTATTCCGTTTGGCGCGGGTTTGGGAGGCGGTTCTTCCGATGCAGCTTTCACATTAAAAATGTTGAACGATTATTTTAAACTGGGTTTAAATGCCGAAGGTTTAAAAAATTACGCTGCAAAAATTGGCGCCGATTGTTCGTTTTTTATCGACAACAAACCTGCATTTGCCGAAGGTATCGGCGATAAGCTGGTGCCGTTTCAAATCGATCTTTCCAATTTTCATATAGTAATTCTCAAACCCGATATTTCTGTCGGAACTCCTGAGGCATATCGTAACATTGTGCCTGCAGCACCTCAGTTCAGTTTAAAGGAAATGGCGAATCTTCCGCCGGATAAATGGAAATCTCATGTGGTAAATGATTTCGAGAAAAATATTTTCCCTCAATATCCTGAAATAAAGGAACTAAAAGAAATATTGTATCAAACCGGGGCTGTTTACGCTTCCATGTCAGGAAGCGGCTCGGCTGTTTATGGAATATTTCGCCATTTACCGACAAATTTCGATCAATCCATACCAAAAGGTGTTTTAATTTACCGGTAATTTCTGTCATTTACCGACCTTAAGGTTTCGTTAACAAAGTTTTCGTACATTTTAACAAAATACCTTGTAACCTTTGTGCAAGTTATTAGTCTATTATTGTGAAAACAGTTTTAGAGAAACAAGAAAACAGAAACAGAAAATAAAAACAGAAAACGATGAAAACAATTAAATTAAGTATCAGACAGATTGTACCGGCGCTATTTTTTACCCTTTTAATTTTAGGTGGAAATGTGAATGCCAAAGGAACAGAAGTTGCAATTGCCTCAGGCCTTGAAAACACAGTGGAATCGGAAATGAAAGTTGAAGACTGGATGGTAAACGAAAGTCACTGGAAAATTACAGAAAATGTTTATTTTACTGAAGAAACCGAAGAAAATATGCAGGTTGAAAGCTGGATGACAGACGAAAATACCTGGGAACTTTCAAGTGTGGGTTCTTTGGAAAATGAAACAGAAAATGAATTAACTCTTGATAACTGGATGATTAATGCAGATTATTGGAATAATTAAGGTTTAACGCGATTAGTTAGGTAGAATTTTGGAAGAGGTTGCCGGTTGGCAGCCTCTTTTTTATTTGATGGAACAAGATTTCAGAAGAAATTATATTATCTTTTAGCATTGGCGGATGTGAAAACGGAAATGAAAATAATATTCAAAATTGGCCTGTTTTATTTTTTGATGTTGTGGCAATTGACAGTCACTGCACAGGATGTTTCATTTTCGCAGTTTTACTCCAATCCGTTGTTCCTGAACCCCGCATTTGCAGGTGCGGTTGATGCGCCAAGATTTGGACTTCAATACCGCAATCAGTGGCAAAAGTTTGACAATGCCTACACTACCTACAGTGCAGCTTTTGATATGCCGGTTAAAAAATTGCAGGGTGGTTTTGGAATTTATGTTATGAATGACGCACAGGCAAATAACATGTTAAATTCTTTTCAGTTGAATTTAATTTATTCGGTTTTTGTGCGCCTGAATAAAAACTTTTGGTTGAATGGTGGTTTTCAGGCCGGCTTAAATCAGAATTCACTGAAAACCAACCGGCTGGTATTCCCGGATAATGTGGATCCTTTTTTTGGGAATCACCGAACATCGGGTGAACTGCAGTATTTAACCGATCCCAATTATTTGTATCCGGATATCTCGACCGGGTTTTTAATTTACAGCGAAAAATTATTTTTTGGGATGGCTGCACATCATCTTGCAGAGCCTCGTCAGTCGTTTTATTCCGGGCAGGAAGATGTGGGGAAATTGTACCGGAAATATACAGTTCATTTTGGTGCAAAATTGCCGGTGTATTTATACGGCCACCAGCGAAAGAAATTTGATATTTCGCCGCAACTGGTAGCCCTGCAGCAGGGCAATTTCAGCCAGATAAATTATGGTGTGCTGGCCACCAAATATGGATTTACACTGGGAACCTGGTTCCGGCAGAATTTTGGTTTCAGGTACGATGCAGTAATTTTACTTGTCGGCTTTCTGAAAAATAACTGGCAACTGACTTACAGTTACGATTTTACAGTTTCGGGTCTGTGGGGCGATGCAGGCGGGACCAGTGAAATTTCACTTTCATTTCTTCTGGGGAAATCAGAGAGTAAGCGGAATTTTCCGTTCTACAACCGCTACAAGGAGGAATTTGGCGGCCGTTAAAAAAAAATTTTTCACCGCAGCAAAAGTACCTGTCCCTTTTGGTGGTGTTCAAATCCTTGTATATCAATATAATTTGCAATCCAGATGTAATTTCCGGTAGGCGCCGGATTTCCGTTTTTGGTTGTGCCGTCCCACGGATTGCTGGTTGATGTGGTTTCAAAAACAAGCTGGCCCCAGCGATCGTAAATTTTAAGGTTAAAATTAAGCTGGTAGGCATTTTTTCCAACGGGTAAAAATGTGCGGTTAATTTCAATGGGACTGTCGGGCCTGAATGCATTTGGAGTGTAGGTTGAAGTGGGTAAAATCGTAATAAGAAATTCAGTTGTATCGGTGCAGCTATTTTCTGATTCCGCGATTAACCGGGTATTGAATTCGCCTAAATTTTCGAAAGTATGTACCGGGTTTATTTCATTGGAAAAACCGTCGTCGCCAAAATCCCAGTAATAATAGGAGGCATTTTCCGAAAGGTTGGTAAATGTTATTTCAGAATGTTCAATCATTGCTATCGGAAAATTTACCCTGAAATCGGCTTTTGGTCTGGGAAAAACTGAAATCCAGTTATTTTTTATTAAAGTATCGGAGCAACCTGTTTGGGCTGAATGTGCAATTAATCCGATATCATATTTTCCGGAATCCAGAAAATCATAGATATGAAAATCACCTTTAGGATAAGGCAAAGAATCGGTAATCCAGTTGAAGGATAGCATGTTATCAAATGGTTCGGCCGATATTTTTGCCGAAAAAGGAATACAACCCCTTAAAAAGTCAGATGAAAAATCGAAGTTGGGTTTTCGTTTAAGCTGAAGTTCAACAGTGTCGCTAATGCAACCAAATTCATCAACCGAAAGCCGGACAATTCCTGTGGGATCATTAAGAACTACAGTAATAGAATCATTTTCAGGACCAATCCGGTGCATCCCTTCCAATTGCCAGTCCGTTATTGTGGAATCTATACTGAAAGGATAAAAAATTTGTGCAGAATCGGGATAACACAAATCGGGATCGGCTGTAATTGCTGCTGTTGGAGTGGGAAAAACTTTCACCATGCCGGCAATCTGAAACCCAATCCGGCAACCGGAAACCAGATTGGTGACCGAAAGTGTGACATCATAGATTCCAGGTTGTGAATAAGAATGTTGGGGATTTTGCAGGTTACTCACCGGCGAACCATCTCCAAAATTCCATTCAAATAAAAGCGAATCCGGAATGTGAAGTTCTCCTTCAAAATTAACATTCAGAGAGTCGCAACCTCTTGATTTCGATGAATTCATTATGAAATCGGGATTTGCGCCAACGGGTTTTTTCGTGGTGTCGCTGAAACAGCCATTTTCTTCAACCACCAGCTGAATCATCGGATTGGAATCACTTATTCCCAGCGAAACAAGGTAATTGTTCCATCCCAGCGAATCTATTTGCCGGCTTCCGTCAAAATCCCAGTAATATTGCGCTTCCGTTCCCGAACTTTCGGTGTAAATAATTTCGCGTGAATAGCCGTCGCATTCGCTGTTTGGATTTTCAACAAAATTGAATGCTGACGATGGAACCGGATAAAATGAAATATGAAACGTGTCGGAAATTAGGCAATTATCGATGGTCCGGAGCTGGTAATAAACCTCGTATTCTCCCCAGTCCGTAACCTCAGCTTTTGCTAAATTATGGCTGGTTTCCGAGAAGGTGAGCTGAGCAGAATTCCCTGAAATCCACGAGAAATTTCCGTCAAAATTCCAGATGGAATCCGGCACGCCGGAAAGTGACAGATTTAAAGCCGTTGATTTTTTTCCGCAGACAAGCACATTCTTTTCTGCTTCAATTTCGGGCACCGGAAAAACAACCATTTTTATTTTATCCTTTGCCTGGCAATTGTATTTGTCGAAAACCATTACCTGGAACTCTCCTGTTTGGCTGGCGATGTATTTTTGCGCTTCAGAAAGAGTATCCCCTGGTTCATTTTGCCAGATGTATTTTTCAAAGTCTGCACCGGCATCCAGTTCAATGGAAAAAGGTGCACATTCACCCGGAATATCTTCGCCAATATTAGTTTCCGGATGGCTGATTTTAACGAAAACCGAATCTTCAAGAACACATCCATCGATTGTACTGGCCTGCACAGAATACCAGCCTTCAGTATTAACTTTTATCTGTTGTGTGGTTTCACCTGATTTCCAGTCGTAATTATCGAAATACTGACCGGCATCGAGAGTAAGAGTGTCACCATAACAAAGCAACATGGTATCGCGCTCAAAAAAACGGGTGCTGCTTCCTTTCCAAAGTTCAAGCACAAAATCGAGGTTAAATCCAACGCCGTAACCAAATGATTCCAATCCGCCAAATCCATAAACATACGCCAGAAACCCGTCATCGGTCAGGTTTCTAATCCGGTGCATATCCGAATCAATTTCCTTTTGTGCAAATGAATATTCACTGTTTCTCGGAAATGGCTGAAAATCATCCTGAAACTGGGCGCCATCAAATCGCATGGCACTAACACTTCGGGTTTTGGTGACAACATTCACAAAATATCTTTTAATGCCTTCGTAATTTAAATTCTCAATATTCACTTCGGGCGATTCGTACGTTACAAAAGTGACATCATTTTTTGTTTGGGTAACCGAACTTAAAATTATCATGAACGGATCGCCGTTGCCGCCGGTGTATGTGCTGTCAACGCCATTCGACTGGCTGTATTGTGCCACAAGAATGGGTTTATCGGCAGTTATCTGTCCCGGCGTATCGTTGAAGAAAACCAGCTCTTCGAAAGCGCCGCGGTTAATCACCACCGGCATACGTCCGCTAATTTGAACAGTTGTATTGTCTTCGGCGGCCAGAATACGGTAGCGGTCTGCTTCGCGGCTTTTTAAGGGAACTGTAAAATACTGGCGTCCCCACGTATGAACAGGCGGAATTTGCTCGTAAAGCTGATCCCAGCAGCAAGTGCCCGAAGGAACGCGTGTAGCCAGCGATCCGGAAAAAAAAGCCACCGGTTTATCTGATTTTATGTAGCTGCCGGTTAAATCGCCCTGACCACTTGCGCGCATATTTATATCATTTTCTGATTGCACCTGGTAAACCTGTCCTTTATTTAAACGAACGGTGAATGTTGAATCTGCCGGTTTCAGCAGATGAGTTACTTTTGAAGGCGTGATTTCCACAGTGGTTTCATCTTCGGCAGCAACAATCAGAAACTCGCTGTTTTTTCCGTTACCCATTGCCGGATCCACATCGGGATAATAGCAAACTGCAAAATATTCCTTCCCCAGCGAACCTACCGGATAAATCAATGCCACATCAGCAGAATTTATATCCCAGTTTAGCGCATATACATTTACCGGTTTTTCTGAAACCAGGTGCAATCCTTTATCCTGAATTGATTCTGACCCAATTGCTTCGGCCAGTTCCCAGGGGATTTTTATTTTTTGTGACTGATTTGCATTTATGGAATAACTCCCGATTAATGAATCTGATGGACCGCTGTAAAGTTCAAAACTTGTCGGTTCGCGTCCCGAAACTGTAATTTCAATAAAATGATAATCGCTTTGATTCCGGTTTTCCATGAACCCGAACCAAAAATCGGTGCCTTCGGTAGATTTTGTACATAAATCTGCTCCGGATTGGGCATATACAAAACTGAAAACAAAAACAAACAATATGGTTAAAAACAGTTTGTTCACTTTATTCTTTTGATGCAACCAAAGCTAATTATAAAAAGAAAACCGCACAATATTTTGAAATATTGTACGGTTTCCGGTTGAATATTTTATTCCGGATTATTTGATTGGTGCTGGTTTAACTTCAATCATCAGAAATTTCCTGGGAATAACTTCATCCTTTTTTACAAAGATTTTTACAATTGTACCGTCGAAAGGCATTCTCACCTGGTTTTGCATTTTCATTGCTTCGAGCAACAATAATGTTTGACCTTCTTTTACTTTTTCCTTTGGTTTAACAAAAATATCAATCACTGTTCCGGGAATAAAAGAATAGATATGATTTGGATTTGGTGCTTCCCAATTTACACGGTTTTCAAACTTCCATGTATAAGTGGTTTGATACACCGCTCCTTGTATTATCAAAGGTTTTAACTCTTTTTTATCAGACATACTGCTGTTTTTTTACGATTAAAATGGTGGAATACCATGTTTTTTGGTAGGAAGAAATACGCTCTTATTTTCCGAAACTTTCAATCCGTGTAAAATTCTGCCACGGGTTTCTTTGGGTTCAATAACTTCATCGATATAACCCTGGGCAGCTGCAACATAAGGATTTGCAAATTTTTCCTTGTATTCCTGAATTTTTTGCTGTCTTACTTCTTCCGGATTTTCAGCTTCTGCAATTTCTTTACGGAAAACTATATTGGCAGCGCCTTCGGGGCCCATTACGGCAATTTCGGCAGTGGGCCATGCGAAAACAAAATCGGCACGTAAATGTCTCGAGTTCATTGCAATATAACCGCCTCCGTAAGCTTTCCGGAGAATAACGGTAATTTTCGGAACAGTGGCTTCGCTGTACGCATACAATATTTTGGCACCGTGGCGAATGACACCTGCATGTTCCTGATCCACACCTGGAAGGTATCCGGGAAGGTCTTCCAATGTAACAATCGGAATGTTAAAAGCATTGCAGTAACGGATGAAACGGGCAGCTTTATCAGAGCTGTCGGTATCAAGTACGCCGGCAAGTACCATCGGCTGGTTGGCAACAAAACCAACAGTTTCGCCGTCCATTCTTCCAAAACCGATAACTATATTTGGTGCAAAATATTCCATCACTTCAAAGAATTCAGAACCATCGGTTATGGTTTTGATAATATCGCGCATTTCATAAGGAATCCTTGCGTCTGCCGGAACGATATCTTCAATTTTTTTGCCTTTTTTCGGTGGTTTTGGCGGAAATGCCATGGCTTTTGCGGAATTGTTCCGCGGAATATAGCTAATCAGTTTTTTAATTTGTTCGAAACATTCGAGTTCGGTAAGTGCAAAAAAGTGGGCATTTCCCGTTAATTCGGCATGAACGCGCGCGCCACCAAGTTCTTCCATCGAAATTTCTTCACCCAAAACAGATTTAATTACACTTGGCCCGGTAATGAACATTTTTGAAATATTTTCCACCACGAAAACAAAATCAGTCAGCGCCGGCGAATAAACTGCGCCACCTGCACATGGACCCAGAATTACTGAAATTTGAGGAATCACTCCTGACGCCAGTGTATTACGGAAGAAAATTTCGCCGTAACCTGCCAGTGAATTTACACCTTCCTGTATTCTTGCACCGCCCGAATCGTTAATACCAATCAACGGAACCCTCATTTTAAGGGCGTGGTCCATAATTTTGGTGATTTTGCGGGCGTGCATTAAACCCAGTGATCCGCCGGCCACAGTGAAATCCTGTGCAAAAATGCAAACCGGTTTACTGTAAATAGTTCCTGTCCCGATAATAACCCCGTCGCCATGAAGAACCATGGAATCCATGCCAAAATCTTTGGCGCTGTGTTCAACAAATAAATCGTATTCGTGAAATGAGTTTTTATCTAAAAGGGCGAGAATACGTTCGCGGGCGGTGAGTTTCCCCATTTTTGCCTGCTTTTCAATGGCTTTGTCTCCACCACCTTTTTGTACTTCTCTTTTTCTTTTCCGAAGATCAAGAACGTTGCTTCTTAATGACATAAATCTTTGTTTTAATTATCAAATTCTTTTCAAAATGAAGGATGTTTATTCAATATCTGAAAAATATCAGCGGGGGCAAAATTAAAATTATTTTTTCATTGTACCCTTTAAACCACTTTTTGCGCCGTTTAAATCACAAAACATTGATGCCTGTGCATCGAAAATTAATATTCATTGTTTGAAAAACCAGATTAACGGGCTGCCCAGCGGAAAACAAAAAAGGCAATTAAACTGTAAAAAAGATTGGGAATCCACACTGCTATTATGGGAGGTGTGTTGCCGCTGATGGCAAAAACAGTAGAAATTTGCATAAACAAGATATAGGAAAAACTGAGCAGCAAGCCCAAACCGAGGTGAAATCCCAACCCTCCTTTTATTTTTCGCGATGCAAGTGCGGCGCCAATTATAGTTAAAATGAATGCTGAAAAAGGCCCGGCTACTCTTTTATGTTTTTCGATTTCCCATTCCACCGTATTTACGCCGCGCATTTTCATTTGGGCAATTTCTTTTTTCAATTTTGGCGTGGTAAAATTTTCCATTTCATTTTTCATTGTTCTGTAATCGGCCGGTGTCATATTTAGCGTGGTATCCTTCCGGTAACCACTTTCCAGCTCTTCGTAATCGTCGTGTATTGTCCGTTTCCACCAGTTGTTCAATATCCATTTTCCGGTTTCTTCATTCCAGCGGATGTTGGATGCAAAAAGTTTTTCCACCAGTTTTGCATCTTCAAACTTTTCAATTGTAAACCGGTAACCCACGTTGCTCGAATTGAAACTCTGCATGTAAATGTAAACTCCCGGTTCAATCTGCCGGTGAATGTTCCTTTCCGTTACATCGCGGTTGTTGTCGATATAATTTTGTCTGAATTCATTCAGTGTTTTGTTGGCCGGTGGAATCACATAATTTCCGAGTACGTAGGAAAAGGAAGCCAGTACAAAAGCCGAAACCAAATAGGGCCGCATTAGTCTCGAGTAGGAAACACCGCTGCTTAAAATGGCAATGATTTCGGTATTATAAGCCATTTTCGAAGTAAAATATATGACAGCAATGAAGGTGAACAGCGGACTGAACAGATTGGCAAAATAGGGAATGAAATTCATGTAGTAATCAAACACAATTACTTTTCCCGGAATATCTTTTGAAATGAATTCGTCAAGGTTTTCCGAAATGTCGAAAACCACGGCAATGCTAATAATCAGCGCGATGGCATAGAAAAATGTGCCAAGGAATTTTTTGGTGATATAGATGTCAGCGGTGCCGTAAATTTTCATCTTACAATTACAACCTTTCTTTTAAAATTGTGACCATTTCGCTTTTCCAGCTTTTGAACGTACCGTCCAGAATTTTCTGCCGGGCGGTTTTCACCAACCACAAATAAAACGCCAGATTGTGCTGGCTTGCAATCTGCGCCCCAAGCATTTCGTTCGAAATAATCAGATGGCGGAGATAAGCTTTTGAATATTGGTCCACAAAAGAATTTCCATTTTCATCGATGGGCGAGTGGTCGTTTTCCCACTTCTGATTTCTTATATTGATGGTACCTTTACCTGTGAACAGCATCCCATTTCTTCCGTTTCGGGTGGGCATCACACAATCGAACATATCCACACCACGATCTATCGATTCCAGAATATTTACCGGCGTGCCAACTCCCATTAAATACCTTGGTTTGTTTTCAGGCAAATCAGCGGTAACCACTTCCGTCATTTCATACATCACATTTTCGGGTTCACCAACCGAAAGTCCGCCAATGGCATAACCATCGGCATCAAAAGTTTTTACATGAGCAACTGCCTTTTTCCTGAGTTCAGCAAACGTGCTTCCCTGGACAATGGGGAAAAGTGTTTGATCGTAATCGTATTTTGGCGTTGTTTTGTTAAATTGTATAAAACAGCGGTCGAGCCAGCGCTGAGTAAGTTCCAGTGATTTTTTTGAATAATTGAAATCGGCATCGCCCGGTGTGCATTCATCAAAAGCCATCATAATGTCGGCACCAATCGAACGTTGAATATCAATTACATTTTCGGGAGTAAAAACATGATACGAGCCATCGATATGCGACTGAAAACGGGCGCCTTCTTCGCTTAATTTACGGATATCGCCCAGCGAAAAAACCTGAAAGCCACCGCTGTCGGTTAAAATGGGGCCGTTCCAGCGGTTGAATTTATGCAGTCCGCCTGCATTTTCAATTATCTCAATTCCCGGCCGTAAATAAAGATGGTATGTATTTCCAAGAATAATTTGTGCCTGGATATCTTCTTTTAAATCACGGGAATGAATTCCTTTTACCGAACCGGCAGTGCCAACCGGCATAAAAATCGGAGTTTCAATTTTTCCGTGGCCTGTTGAAATTGTGCCAGCCCGTGCCCTCGAGTCTTTTAAAGTTGTGATTAATTCAAAGTTCATAAACCTTTTTTCGAGGGGGCAAATATAGCCATTAAACTTGAATTGGAACCAAAACATTGGCTGCTCAACGTGTTAATAAATTTTAATTCGGCCGGCACAAAATTATCAATCCTTAAATTTTGAAATTGTTCTGAATGTTCTCATTTTTGATGCCTTAAAAAACTACAGCCTTTTATTTTACAGAATGATTGAAAATATTCAGCACACTTTTTTACAGCTAAACCAAACTGAGCTGTTTCTGCTTCTTTTTTTTGCAGCGGTTTTCTTTTTCCGGATGTTGTTTCTTTTTTTATTTACCGGGCGGGTTGTGTTTCATAAAAGGAAGGTGTATCCGGAAAGCGGGGGAGAATCGTTGTCGCTCATTTTGACAGCGCGGAATGAAGAGCAAAATCTGAAACCCATTCTGAAAAATGTTTTTGACATAAAAAATACTGAATTTGAGGTGATTGTGGTCGATAATTTTTCAGACGATAACTCTCTTTGGGTTTTGAATATGATGAAAAAAGACCATGAAAACCTGAAGGTTTCCTCGTTAAACCAGGACACAAATCATTCAGTGAAAATAGCTCAGAATATAGCGCTTAAAGCTGCAACAAAAGCCTGTGCAATGGTGGTACCGGCGTCGGTAACCGGTTTTCAGCAAACCTGGTTGCAGGGCATTTCTTCGGCAATGAATGAAAAAACAAGGGTTGTTGTAAATTATTCGAACTTAAAAAATGGGCGCGGATTGATAAACCTTTTGTACCGTGTTGAAAATTTTTGGCAGCAATTAAACAGCAGCGGATATATTCTGAACGGACTGCCGTTTATTTATTCTGAAGAGAATACAGCATTCAGAAAAGAAGATTATTTTAAAACCGGCGGCTACGGCCAAAAAATAAAAGAATTTTATGCAAACCTTGAGTTGCTCATCAACACATTTATCAAAAAGAAAACGACTGTTGTAAACTTTAGCGACGAAACTGCAATTTTCAAAGACAATCCGGTTGAAAGAAACGATTATTTCGATTTAATCAATAAACAAATCAGGATTGAAAAGCACCTTTCGGTCTGGCATAAAATTATGTTGCATATTCCCCGATTGGTTCATCTTGTTTTTATTTCTTTTTTGGTCTTTCTATTATTCTTTGTACCAGGACTTTGGCTTGTTTTTGCTGCCGTATTTTTACTCTTTTTGGCGGCCTTTTCGTTTATCATAAAAACAGCGATAAAACGTTTGAACGAACGTAATTTATTCTTACCTTCGTTTCTGTACGGAATTTTTATACCATTTTTTAAGTTATTTTACTACTGGTATTTCAAAATTCAAAGCCGTAAGCAGAAATGGAGGAGCAAAAGTTAAATTTATCGGAGAAGGCGCGCCTGGATTACGAACTGGTGCGAATGGCCATCAACGGCGATGAAAAAGCTTTTGCCCGTTTGCTCAGCCGTTACAAAGACACCATTTATTTTATGCTCCTGAAAATGGTAAACAACCGCAGCGATGCCGAAGACCTTACTCTCGAAGCTTTCGGAAAAGCGTTTAAAAATCTGCACCAGTATTCGCCCACTTTTGCCTTTAGCACCTGGTTGTTTAAAATTGCTTCGAATAATTGTATTGATTTCCTGCGAAAAAAAAAAGGTACTCATATTCCTATTGAAAATAATAACGACCAGAATGAGAATTCGGAACAAATAAAACTGAAATCAAAGGAACTCAATCCCGAAGAAAAACTGATACGAAAACAAAAAGCCATTTTGCTGCATAAAGTAGTACGCCGGTTAAAACCCCGGTACCGCACACTTGTTGAATTGCGTTATTTTCGCGAATTTTCGTACGAAGAAATTGCACAGGAATTAAATTTGCCGCTGGGAACTGTAAAAGCACAGCTTTTCAGGGCACGCGAAATGTTATTTACTATGATTGAAAGCACCGAAATGGGAACCAACGATTAAAAACCCTCATGGAACAAATTCTGAAATACTTTCCACTTTTGTCATCGGCACAAAAAGAAAAATTTGAAAAACTGCAGCCGGTGTATGCTGAATGGAACAGCCAGATAAACGTAGTTTCAAGAAAAGATTTTGACGGACTGTACGAACGGCATGTTTTACACTCGCTGGCTATTGCGAAATTTATACGGTTTTCAGCCGGAACAAAAGTGCTGGATGTTGGAACCGGCGGTGGTTTCCCGGGAATTCCGCTGGCGATATTTTTCCCTGAAGTTAAATTTCACCTTGTTGATTCGATTGGCAAAAAAATAAAAGTAGTTAATGCAGTTGCTGAGGCGCTGGCGCTTGAAAATGTTACTGCCGAACAAATACGTGCCGAACAATTAAAAACGAAGTACGATTTTATTGTAAGCCGCGCAGTAACGCATTTACCGGAGTTTGTAAAATGGGTACAGAAGAATATTTCCGAAAAACAAAAAAATGCAGTGCCAAATGGTATTTTATATTTGAAAGGTGGAGAACTTTCCGATGAGATTAAGCCATTTAAAAAAAACATTCTGGTTCAAAACTTACTGGAATATTTTGAGGAAGATTTTTTCGAAACCAAAAAGTTGCTGTATTTGCCGTTGTAAATTTCTGTCGGTGTAAAATCTTATAAATATTCGTCCCCAAATGAAACACCCATTCTGCGGGCTTTGGAAACCAAATTATTATCCTGCTCAACAAGTCGGAGATTTCCGCCCACGTCGCTTAATGGTACTGTAATTAATTCCGATCGGTTCATAGCCACCATAGTTCCAAAATTACCTTCGGCAATACATTGAGCAGCATAAGCGCCGTAACGTGTAGCCAAAATCCTGTCCATTGGCGTTGGGCTGCCGCCGCGCTGTATATAACCCAAAACAGTTTCACGGGTTTCAATTCCGGTGTAAGTTTGTATTGCCTCCGAAATATGTGATGCAGCCGATTTGTTTTTGGGATGATCAATTCCTTCGGCAACTACAACAATGGAATAAGGTTTATTGTCTTCGTAACGGCTTTCAATTTTTTTACACACTGAACGAATATTGTACGGGAGTTCAGGAATCAGAATGATGTCTCCGCCGCCTGCAAGTCCCGAGTAGAGTGCCAACCAGCCGGCGTGATGTCCCATCAGTTCAATTATCATAACCCGCTGATGAGAGTTTGCTGTTGTATGCAACCTGTCAATTGCATCGGTGGCAATTTGCACAGCCGAATCAAATCCAAAGGTGATGTCGGTTCCCCACACATCGTTATCAATGGTTTTTGGAATGCCAACAATATGTAATCCCTCCTTGGCCAGCAGATGTGCGGTTTTCATTGTTCCGTTGCCTCCAATACAAACCAGGCAGTCGAGACCCAGGTTGTGGTAATTTTCAATAATTTTTTCCGGCTTATCATTTTCCGAACCATCATCTTTTACCAGTTTATAAGGTTTCTCCCGTGAAGTACCTAAAATTGTTCCCCCAACTGTTAAAATACCGGATAACTGTTCTTCTTTTAATTCGGTGTAATCATTGTTAATCAAACCAAGATATCCAGCATTGAAACCCAGCACCTGCATTCCGTATTCCACAATTGCAGTTTTTCCAACTCCCCGGATTGCTGCATTCAATCCCGGGCAATCTCCTCCGGCTGTTAATATTCCAATTTTCTTTTGTTTGGCGGAATTGTTCATACCCATGGTTTTTTAATTTATCCTTGAATAAATCTGAATTCAAATACCGAATTTACAAAAGAATATTGGAAATTGTTATTTTTGTGATTGTCGTTATTCAATAATTACTGTAAATTTAAGGATAACAGAATTTCTGTATTGAACGGATTTTACTTTATTTTTGTAAATAATATTTTCTGAATTGAAATTTTAATTTTAAAAACCATAAAAAATGAAAAAAGTATTTTCTTACCTAATGGCAGGTGCACTTGTATTCGGTATTTCGTGCCAGAGCGGGCAAAAAAAACCGGCCGGTGAATCCGAAGAAAAACAAGCAACAGTTGAAGAAGTTGGACCTAATCAATTAACAGAACAGGAACAGCAGGATGGCTGGAAATTGTTGTTTGATGGTGAAGGACATGAAAATTGGCGTGGTGTAAATCAGGATTCTTTTCCGGCAGGTTGGGAAGTTACCAATGGTACATTACATTGTATTGGTTCAGGAATGGGAGAAGCCGGAGCACAAGCTGGCGGCGATATTCTGTACGAACAAAAATTCGGTAATTTCGATTTGAAGTTTGAATATAAAATTTCGGAAGGTGGAAACTCAGGAGTGATGTATTTAGGCCAGGAAGTTGAAGGCGATCCGATTTGGAAAACTGCACCTGAATACCAGGTGCTGGATAACAAAAGACATCCGGATGCACAACTTGGTGAAAACGGAAACCGCCAGTCCGCTTCGCTGTATGATTTGATTCCTGCTGATCCGCAAAATGCCAACCCGGCCGGCGAATGGAATACAGGTGAAATTCTTGTGTACAAAGGTACTGTTGTACATAAACAAAATGGTAAAACTGTTTTGGAATACCACCTTTGGACTGATGACTGGAATAATCTCGTTAAAGATTCCAAATTCCCGGAACTAAACCCGGATTGGGCCAATGTTGCCAAGGAAGGTTATATTGCTTTGCAGGATCATGGCGACGATGTTTGGTACCGCGGTATTAAAATCAAAGAATTGTAGATGCAAAATTCATAAAAAAAAGGCTGTCCGTTTAGGGCAGCCTTTTTTAATGGGTTAAAATACCTAAACTTTATAATTTTTAACTGTTTTAACCGTTTATAAAGCTCCGCTATTTAGAAAATTTTGGAATTGTTAACAAGCGTTAGAGAATTTTCATACAATTTCAACTTATGTTTGTAAACGATAAAAACCTTTAATTAAACTGTATTAAACCAATCTCATGCTGAAAATACTTTTTGTTAATCTGCTGCTTTTCGGATACATCATAGTCCAGGCGCAAAATTTCAATGTCAGCGGTTATGTCCGCGATAAATCCACCGGTGAAAACTTAATCAATGCAAATGTCTACGAACAAAGCACATTAACAGGAACCATCAGCAATGAATATGGTTTCTATAGTTTATCGCTTCCCAAAGGGACGAAAACACTTGTATTTTCTTTTGTCGGTTATAAAAAAATGGAAATTGAACTGACGCTTGTTTCGGATACTGCAATAAATGTGGAACTGGAACTATTATCGGAACTGGAAGAGGTTAAAGTTTACGGAAACGAAGTTTCGAAGGTGGAACGCACTCAAATGAGCATGGTGGAGCTAACCACATCCGATTTAACCAAAATTCCGGTTTTACTGGGTGAGCCGGATGTGCTGAAAATCATTCAGTTGCTTCCCGGAGTACAGTCGGGAACGGAAGGTACAAGCGGAATTTATGTACGGGGCGGCGGACCCGATCAGAATTTGTTTTTGCTGGATGGCGTCCCCGTTTACAACGCCAGTCACTTGTTTGGATTTTTTTCAGTTTTTAATCCTTCTGCAATTAATACCGTGAAGTTGTACAAAGGAGGTTTCCCTGCACGTTTTGGTGGCCGGCTTTCTTCAGTTGTCGATATAAGGATGAAGGAAGGAAACATGAAAGAATTTAAGGGTGAATTTTCGGTGGGATTGATTTCTTCCCGCTTTTCTGTGGAAGGGCCAATTAAAAAGGATAAAACTTCGTTTATTATTTCGGGCCGCAGAACCTACCTTGATTTGCTGGCGCGGCCAATAATGAAAATAGTGAACAACAATACCAGTGGATATGACTACACCGCCGGCTATTATTTCTATGATTTGAATGCAAAAATCAACCATATCTTTTCAGAACGAAGCCGGCTCTATTTTTCATCGTACCTTGGACTGGACAAAGCTTACACCATTGATGAAGGGTATTACGTTGACAATCATATCCGGTTTGACGAACGAAGCGAAAACAGCCTGAAATGGGGAAACAGTACAAGTGCGCTGCGATGGAATTACGTTTTCAATCCAAAATTATTTGGCAATGTTACTTTAACATACAGCAAATACAATTTCAATGTGGGCGAAGAATGGTTCGTTTTGAATACGCGTGAGAATACCCGGAGTGAAGATATCTTCGACTACGATTCCGGAATTGATGATTTTGCCGCCAAAGCCGATTTCGACTTTTTCCCCGGCCGCAATCATGCCGTAAAATTTGGTATGGAAAATATATTTCACACTTTTAGTCCAGGTATTAATCATATAAAATATTCTGATGGGGAAGCAATTGGTGAAAAAGCCGACACCACATACGGAAATCAAAACATCCGCGCAAATGAGCTTCGGCTTTATGCAGAAGATATCATTGATTTATCGCCGAAGTTTAAAATAAATATTGGCGGCCACTTTTCCATGTTCAACGTTCAGGGAAAGGCTTACACTTCCTTTGAACCAAGGGCTTCGCTGCGTTTTCTAGGTTCAGCAAAATGGTCGCTGAAAGCATCGTATGCAAAAATGAGCCAGTATATTCATTTGCTTACCACTTCTACCATTAGTTTGCCTACAGATTTGTGGCTGCCGGCAACTAAACTTGTAAAACCGCAGATTTCGCACCAGTGGGCTGTTGGTGGCTTTTATAAACTTCCAAAAGGATTTGATGTTTCGGTGGAATTGTTTTATAAAACCATGGATAATCTCATTGAATATAAGGAAGGAGCTTCATTTTCGGGAATCAGTGCCGGTTGGGAATCGAAAATTGAAACCGGCAGGGGCTGGGCATATGGTATGGAAATGCTGCTCGAAAAAAACATCGGGAAAACAACAGGATGGCTGGGATATACATTATCAAAATCGGACCGGAAATTCGAAAACCTGAACTTTGGGAAAGTTTTTCCGGCCAAATACGACCGCCGTCACGATATCAGTCTGGCATTGACGCATAAATTCAGCGACCGTATTGATGTTGGCGCCACCTGGGTTTTTGGAACAGGAAATGCGACAACCCTCGCCCTGCAGAAATATTCACCCGGTTATTACATCAATTCAATGGGCGGAAATTCTGAAATAGAGTATTACGGGACCCGCAATAATTACCGGCAGCCCAGCTACCACCGGCTGGATATCGGTGTAAATTTTCATAAACAGAAAAAACATGGTATCCGAACGTGGTCAGTGGGAGTGTACAATGCCTACAGCCGCCAAAATCCGTTTTATTTGAACTGGGGATACGATACCAAAGGCGGCTACAATGAAGAGGGCTGGTACTACGAAGATTCGGAGCGTGCTTTGAAACAGGTGAGTCTTTTTCCGTTAATTCCGTCTGTTTCCTATAATTTTAAATTCTGAAAAATGAAAACAGCAAAACATACACTTTTCATTCTGATACTTTCCGCAGTATTTTTTTCGTGCGAAAAAACAATTGAGTTTAAATCGGATTTCATTCAGCCCAAAATTGTGGTTAATTCGGTTTTAAGGGCAGGAACCGACCGCATTATTGTACAGGTGGAAAAAAGCAGAACGGTGCTGGACGACAAATCTTTTTTTGAGGCATTGCCCGATGCTCAGGTTACCCTTTTCGAAAACGGCGAATTTGTTGCCGAATTAGGGTATTTGGCTGTTGTTGATACTTTTACGGAATATCTGAATTACGGTGTGGTTAAAAAATATCCTTACGAACATGGTGTATACATCGATTCATCATTCATTGTAAAACCGGGTTCTACTTACCGGCTGGAAGTTAAAAATGATGGTTTAGAGCCGGTGGTTTGTGAAACTACAGTTCCTTATCCGGTGCCTTTAAAAAAGATGGATTACAAAATGGAAAAAATCCCGGATCAATTTATGGGATATATATACAAGGTGAAATTAAACCTTCAGATTGCCGATCCTGAAAATGAAGATAATTTCTACAGGATTATGGCCTTTAAAAATCGCGGCATAGAACTGGCTTTTTTAAAGAATGGTTATTACGGTGGTTATGGCGGTTATGGCGGTAGTGGCGGCTATGGTTATTCATCGCCATACGATAATCTTGATAGCATTGCTGTAACCGATACCATCATTCAAAGCAGGGAGTATCCGAATTTTGTATTTTCCATGGACCCCGTTTTAACTACCAATGCGAATGCCGATGTTTTGGGCACCGAAACAGATATTAATGAATTCTTTTCCGATGAGCTGATGAACGGCAACTATAATTTATCGTATTGGGTGAATACCTATCGCGATGTTTATACGCAATTCGATGAATACCTTGAAATAATAACAACTGTAAACAGTCTTTCGAAGGAACTTTATTTGTATTCAAAATCAAGGTTGCAGCAATCGCTTGCCGATGGAAATCCCTTTGCAGAGCCGGTTCCTGTGTATTCCAATGTTGCAGGCGGACTTGGTATTTTTGGCTCCGAGTCAGTAAATAATATTCGTGTCGTTATTGGTGAATATCCGGTGGAAGGGAAAATTTATATCGATGAATATGATTACCGGCGGAACGATTATTCGTATTGATTTTTAAAAATACCGGTAATTTTGTATAATCCTTTTCTCTCGCTAATTCACAAACTATTTTATTTTCAACCATTTCTTACTCAGGGAAATAACCTGAAGTATTTAAAATTCTCTGGAAATCGTTGTTTTTCATCAGTTCAGGAATTGTTGTCTCCGGATGTTCATCCATAAATTTCCGGACGATTTGCCACCCCAGCCAGATACCTGTTCTTCCGGGAGAGTCAAGTGGAAAACCACTGGTGGTTGGGCTATCGTTGATGTATCGAACAATGTCCATCCGTTTATTGGAGTACAATAAATTATTTTCTACCAGATAAGTCCACATTTCTGCCTCATTGTTTTCGCACCATTCCACTTCTTTTTCGGTATAGCCGATTAACAGTGAATCTGCGGTTTCAGGCAAAAGCGCTTCTGTAAAATACATCAGCTTTCCCTGATAAATCATATTTCCCAAAACATTGGTGACATCTTCTGCCGGCGGAAATTCAGTCATTCCCCAGGCATAGGCAACATCTGCCGGGATTTTTTTCTGATGCATGTTGTTTATTTTATACGCCGGGGTGGTGCTTAAAAGTTTATAGTATTTACAGTCGCGGCCAAGGTATTTGTCAAGACTGATTCCGATAATGTTTTCAGCTGTTACTACCGATTGGTTAAAACCCGAAATGTAGGTGTAAACCGTTGGCAGTTCTTTCTCCGGAAAATGGTATTGGAAATATTTAAACGCCTTGTTGATCGCCTTTTTAGTTTCATCGAAATCAGAAAATTCCTGTTCAACCTGTTGTTTAGCGTTTAAAATCATGGTATCGGTGAGGAATGCAGCCATATTTTCTGCAAAATAATCATCTTCAATTCCACCAATCCGGATTATCCGGTAGGTAAAAAGGTCAAAAAAATCGGGATGCTTTTCACGCAGCGCAATTAAATTTTGAAGGGTATCCTTTAAGGGGACAGAAAAAAGTTCCTGGCCAAACCGTACAAATTCAACGTCTTGTTTAATTCCTGAGATATCTACTTTTAAGCGGTTTTGTTTGCACGAGACCAGCAGTAATAATAAAACTGAAAATTAATACAGAGCACGAAAAAAAAACTTCATATTACAGGAATTTTAAATCAATACGCTTAAGTTCGTTTATTATTGCGAAATTGATGCAAAAATAGGAGATTTGCAATCAATAAATTACATTGAAAGTTAAAGTTTAAGGTTCAAAGTTATTCCTGAAAATCTTTAATCTTTGAATATTAAAATCATATTATGAAAGTTGCCATTGCTCAGTTAAATTATATCATTGGGGATTTTGAAGGAAATGCGGCAAAAATGATTGCGAACATTGAGCGTGCTAAAAAAGAGGGAGCTGATTTGGTTATCTTTTCCGAACTCTCTGTTACAGGTTATTATCCGCATGATTTACTGGAGAAAAGAGAATTCATAAATAAAGCAGAAAAAGCAGTCGGACAGATAGCCGGCCATTGTAACGAAATTGCTGCAATTGTTGGTGCCCCGCGAATTAACGAAAACGAAAGGGGCAAAACGTTATACAATTCGGCCATTTTTTTGAGCGATGGAAAAATTCAGTCGCTACATAATAAAACATTACTTCCAACTTATGATGTTTTTGATGAATACCGCCATTTTGAGCCGAATCAGGAATTCCATATTGTTGAATACAAAGGCGAAAAAGTAGCCGTTACCATTTGCGAAGATTTGTGGGATGAGCAACCCACTGCCAATGAATTTGGGAAAGATAAGTTGTACCAGGTTTCGCCCATGCATGAATTATCGAAATTTAATCCAGGTTTTGTGGTTAATATTTCTGCATCTCCGTTTTCGTATAACCAGGAAAGCTGGCGAAAAGATGTTTTGATTTCGAAGGCAAAAAAGTATAAAGTTCCAATCTTTTATGTGAATCAGATTGGCGCACAAACCGAACTTATTTTTGATGGTGGCTCGGTTTATATTAATGCGGATGGTGAAA
The DNA here is from genome assembly GCA_963771595.1 of uncultured Prolixibacteraceae bacterium. Taxonomy (GTDB): domain Bacteria; phylum Bacteroidota; class Bacteroidia; order Bacteroidales; family Prolixibacteraceae; genus CAVYUC01. Next base: position 95,811 of record CAVYUC010000025.1, read on the forward strand.
TTGTGAACGAGTTAAAATATTTCGAAGAAGATTTTATAATTGTCGATTCAAACAATCCGGTCCGGCAAATAGTGCAACCGGCAACAGATTATGTTGAAAAAATTCACGATGCACTGGTTTTGGGAATTCGCGATTATTTTGCGAAGATGAATTTTAAGCAAGCCACACTTGGGCTTTCGGGTGGAATTGATTCGGCGTTAACGGTAGTTTTGGCAGTTCGCGCTTTGGGGGCCGAAAATGTGAGGGTGCTGCTGATGCCTTCAAAATATTCATCGGGACATAGTGTTGACGATGCCTGGCAACTGGCAGAAAATCTCGGAATAAAATATGATGTTTTGAATATTCAGGATGCTGTTGATGAATTGGATAAAACACTGGCACCACTTTTTGAAGGAACCAGTCCCGGAGTTACGGAAGAAAATATTCAGGCCCGGGTACGTGGAATTTTGGTAATGGCTATTTCCAATAAATTTGGTCATATTTTGTTGAATACAACAAATAAAAGTGAGTCGGCAGTTGGTTACGGAACTTTATACGGAGATATGAATGGCGGCCTGGCTGTGCTTGCTGATGTATATAAAACCGATGTGTTTAAACTTGCTCGTTTTATCAATCGTGATGAAGAAATTATTCCTGAGAATTCCATAACAAAACCACCGTCTGCCGAACTGCGTCCCGATCAAAAAGATACTGATTCGCTGCCCGAATACAAAGATTTGGATCAGATGTTATTTAATTTCATTGAACTGAATAAAACGCCGGCAGAAATTGTTGCCCTCGGATTCGAACCTGACGTTGTAAACCGGGTAATCCGGCTGGTGAATATGAATGAATACAAAAGATTTCAGGCAGCTCCTGTTTTGAGGGTAAGTTCAAAAGCATTCGGGTTTGGCCGTAAAATGCCATTGGTAGCCCGATATTAGTCAATCGGTTAATACAGTTAAAATAAGCCACTGTAAACCGAATGATATAATTTTTAAATATGCTGAGTTTTTATCCTTCAGATAAGAGCTATTTTGCCAAATTTTTTAACTTTGATGCAGTCTAATCAGTAACTTGTCAATATGTTAAATTCAGACTTTGGAGTGAAGGATATAGCAGATAGCCCGAAATCGGTTTTTTATTTTTTAACCATGGAAGAAAGGGATGAACTGGAGGATCATATTTCTTTCGCTCAATACAAAAGGAATGAATTTATCTTTAAGGAAGGTGATAAACCTACCGGTTTTTTAATTCTTGTTGATGGGAAAGTTAAAGTTTTTAAAGAAGGAGTTGGCGGACGCGAGCAAATTATACGCATGACTAAATCGAATGAAATAATTGGTTACCGGGCCCTGCTCGCCCAGGAAAACCATATTGCATCAGCCGTTACACTGGAAGAAACGCTGGTTTGCACGGTTTCATCCGAATTTATTACGGACACGGCTCTAAAGAACTGCAGTTTTTCACAAAATATCATTCTGAAAATGTCAAAGGATCTCGGGTTTTCGAATGTCCGGATGGTTACGCTCACCCAGAAACACATCCGCGGGAGACTTGCTGAATCCTTAATATTGCTGAAAGATAAATATGGTTACGAACCGGATGGAATTACACTGAAGGTTTACACCTCGCGCGAAGATATTGCCAACCTGTCGAATATGACAACTTCAAATGCCATTCGGACACTTTCCACTTTTGCCAACGAACAAATCATTGCCATCGACGGCCGTAAAATCAAGGTGCTCGATTTTAACCGGCTGGAACGTATCAGTAAACTGGGCTAATCTATTCATACAAATAAACACGTTTTACCCGCTCCGAAATCCCCGTTAAAATCTCATATGGAATTGTGCCGGCTTTTTCTGCAACTTCGGAAACCGAAATTGCGGGGCCAAAAAATTCCACCAGATCGCCCTGTTTTACATTTACATTGGTTACATCGAGCATGAGCATGTCCATGCAAATATTTCCGATAATCGGAACATTTTTACCATTGACCATTGCAGAACCGTTTCTGTTTCCAAGTTTACGGTCCAGCCCGTCGGCGTAACCCAGCGGAACAACTGCAATTTTACTTTTTTCAGAAACTGTACCTTTCCGGCTGTAGCCAACTGTTTCGTCCGGTTGCACCATTTTTACCTGCGAAACTGTGCTTTTCAGCGTACTGATATTTTCGAGTGGCAGCCCTGTTGCCGAAATGCCGTACAATCCGATTCCAAGCCGCACCATTTCATACTGTTTTTCCGGAAACCGTTCGATCCCCGCTGAATTTAAAATATGGCGGTCAATACTTCCGGATACTGAACCGGATATTTTGGAAAAAAGTGATTCAAATTTTGCGATTTGTTCGTGCGTAAAGCTGTCGAAAGTAGCATCATCACTGGCGGCAAGGTGCGAAAAAACCGATTTTATTTTTAACTGATTTGAGGAATTAATTGTTTCAGTTACCTTCATGATTTCATGTTCGGTTTTTAAACCAAGCCGGTTCATGCCGGTATCAATTTTTAAATGAACCGGAAAATGATGCAGGGTATTTTCAGTGGCTGTTTTCAGGAAATCTTCCAAAAGTTGCAAGCTGTAAATATTGGGTTCCAGCCGGTAATCCACCAGGTGCTGAAAACTGTGCGATTCCGGGTTCATTACGATTATTGGGATTTGAATTCCGGCATTTCTAAGTTGTACACCTTCGTCGGCAACAGCCACTGCCAGGTAATCCACGTTCTGAAACTGAAGGAGATTGGCAATTTCGGTGTCGCCGCTGCCATACGAAAAAGCCTTCACCATTACCATGATTTTCGTTTCCGGTTTCAGCAATCCTTTAAATGTATTTAGATTGTTCACCATCGCATTCATGTTAATTTCCAGCACCGTTTGATGCGCTTTTTGCTGCAGCATTCCCGATATTTTTTCGAAGGTAAACGAGCGGGCGCCTTTAATCAGAATTGCCGAATCCCGATAAATGCCACGGTTGTATTTGTTTTCAAATTCATTCAGCGATGAGTAAAATGTTGCGGGAAGCGAAAAATCGCTGGCCCGGCGAAAAATTTCGGGTCCAATTCCTATCAGCGCATCAATTTTCCATTCAGACAGAAGTTGGTTTACCCGAACATACAATTCGTATTTGGGGATTCCTGTTTGCTGAATATCCGAAAGGATAACCAGTTTGCGCAAATGGCCTTTTTTTGCCTGCTGGTGTAAAACCGAAAGTGCGATGGTCAGCGAGGTAAAATCGGAATTGTAATAATCGTTGATTAAAAGACAATTATTAATTCCCTGTTTAATTTCGAGCCGCATGGCAACCGGAGTTAATGCATTGAATGCCGGAATTAGTTTTTCCGGATTCGCTGCTAATTCCAGGCCGGCAGCAAAACAGTGGCAGGCATTTTCAATTGCCGAATCGTCGGTAAATGGAATGCTGAAAGTGTATGTTTTATTTTCACATGTCGCTGTTATATCCGTTGTTCCGGTTTTTTCCGCAGCACGAAATTGAATTTTAGCCTTTTTGTTGTTTAATGTCCAGCTGATTTTTTCCACAGAAAACTGGTCGCAAAAATGTTCCGCCTCCTTCTTAAGTTCTTCGTAATCCACTCTGAATATCAACTTTTTTGAATATTTGAAGAGCAGTAATTTTTCGGATATTTTTTGTTTTTTCGATTCAAAATTTTCCTGGTGCGCATCGCCGATGTTGGTAAAAATTCCAATTTCGGGCCTGATAATTTCGGCAAGCGCGGCCATTTCGCCCGGTTGTGAAATTCCGGCTTCAAAAATGCCGAGGCTGTAATTTTTGTTCATCAGCAAAACAGACAACGGCACACCCACTTGCGAATTGAAACTTTTCGGATTTCGGATTACTGAAAACTCATTGGTCAGCACATCGAAAAGCCACTCTTTAACAATTGTTTTTCCGTTACTGCCGGTGATTCCAACTACCGGATAATCATATTTTTGGCGGTGGAAAGCTGCCAGTTTTTGAAGTGCTGCAGTGGTATTTTTTACCAGAATAAAATCAGCATGGCCGGTTATACTTTCTTCTTCGGAAACTACAAATGCCCGGACTTTCTTTTTTACAAGTTCCGGAATATAATTGTGGCCGTTGTTGCGTGGTCCTTTCAATGCAAAAAATAAAACGTTTTCACCTTTAAAAATTGTTCGGCTGTCGGTTGCAATCTGCGAAATGCGCTGATTGAGGCGACTGGTTTGAATCACCGGTTTTCCATCGATAATTTTTGCTGTTTCTGCCAAAGAAAAATCAATCATTTTCCACTTTTTACTTTATATCCGGCATTTTGGTTTATTTTGAGTTTTCGGTTTTTGTTGCTTTTACAAAACAACTGCGGCAAAGCGGTTCGTATTGTTCTTTTTCGCCAAGCAAAACCACCTGCTCTTTTTCCGACAGCCGGTGCGAAAACTGGGCGATACTTCCGCAGCGGACGCAAATTGCATGTACTTTGGTAACATGATCGGCAACTGCCATTAATCCCGGCATCGGTCCAAACGGAATTCCCTTAAAATCCATATCCAGTCCGGCAATAATCACCCTGATTCCCATATTTGCCAGTTTTACCACCACTTCAACCAGTCCTTTGTCGAAAAACTGCGCTTCATCAATTCCGATAACATCAACATTGCCGGAAAGGAGCAAAATGTTGGACGAATTTTCAACCGGCGACGAGCGAATGGAATTTTCGTCGTGCGATACCACTTCGGTTTCCGAATAGCGAACATCGATAACAGGTTTATATATTTCCACTTTCTGGCGTGCAAATTTTGCGCGTTTCAGGCGCCGGATTAATTCCTCGGTTTTGCCCGAAAACATGGACCCTGTAACCACTTCGATGTTGCCAACTTTTTTATGGCTGTTTATATCCCTTTCAATAAACATTTACGTTATATGAATAAGAAATTAGTATTTTTACAAAAATAATCTTTAAAAAATAACAGCCCTGCAAAGAATGGAAAATAAAAAACTGCTAAAAATTTTACGAAAAGATATGAGCGAACTCGAAGAGCTGATTGCAGATGTTCGCACGCAAAAAAGTTATAACGAGCCGGAAATGGAATTTATTCACACCCGCGCAAAGGGTGTAAAACAATTGATTCATTTGATTAACCTGAATGATGTTGAAGAAGATCAGGTGACTCCAATTCCTTTAAAAGAAGAGCGGTTTGAACAAATAAAAGAAACAGTTGCCGAAATTCAGGAAAGCGTTTCTGAAAGTAATCCTGAAACTAAAGTTGAAGTTGCGGAAGACAAACCCGAAACTAAAATTGAAGTTGCAGAGAATACCCAAATAAAAGAAGTTGTTCCGGAAGAAAAAGAAGTAGAGCAGGAAAAGGAAACTGAAACAGAGGTAACTCAGGAAGCAGCGCCAGAGAATGACAGCAAAGAAGAAAACACAGACAACGAAGATTATATGTTGCCCGAAGAAGTGGAAAAAACACAAATAAACGGACGGCTGGGTGATAGTTTTTTGAAAGGAAAATCGGTGAACGATATGGTTTCTGACCAGAACAAGCTGGAATTTAAACTCTCCAACAGGCCGGTGAGCAGCATAAAAACTTCAATCGGTATAAACGACAGGTTTCAGTACATTCGCGAGTTATTTGACGGAAGCGCCGAAAAATTTGCAGAAACAGTTACCACAATCGATTCAATGAATGATATTAAAGAAGCAGTGGAGTATCTGCGGCAGAATTTTAAATGGAGAAAAACCGAAACCAGCCTAAAATTTGTTCAACTGGTAAAACGAAGGTTTTCGGAATGAATAATCGCGGCAAGTTGATTTTAGTGCCCACACCTATTGGCAATCTCGAAGATATTACGCTCCGGGCATTGACTGTTTTAAAGAAAGCTGATTTTATTCTGGCGGAAGATACGCGGGTTTCATCCAAATTGCTGAATCATTTTTCCATTGAAAAAAAGTTGGTCCCGCACCACAAATTCAACGAACATAAAACGGCACAAGCCATTGTTTCCAAAATTGAACAGGGAAATCTGGTGGCAATGATTTCGGATGCCGGCACTCCCGGAATTTCCGATCCCGGTTTTTTGCTGGTCAGGGAATGCATCGAAAACAGTATTGAAGTGGAATGTTTACCAGGCCCGGCAGCGCTTATTCCGGCACTTGCGGTTTCGGGTTTGCCCACCGACCGGTTTGTGTTCGAAGGATTTCTGCCGCAAAAAAAAGGACGGCAAAAACGGTTGCAGCAACTTACCGGCGAAACCAGAACAATGGTGTTTTACGAATCGCCGTTTCGGCTGGTTAAAACGCTTACACAGCTTGCCGGATTTTTGGGAGAAGAAAGACGTGCCTGTGTTTGCCGTGAACTCAGCAAACTGTTTGAAGAAATAAAACGGGGAACAGTGAAGGAACTTTGCGATTATTATTCAGAACATCAGCCAAAAGGGGAGATTGTGATTGTGGTGGAAGGGCAGCCAAAAAAAGAAAAAACAGAAGCGTAATCAAAAACCGGAAAGCCGGATATAATTCATGCCATTTAAAAAGTACACCCACATTTTTTTTGACCTCGACAACACCCTTTGGGATTTCAGTAAAAATTCCTTTTCTGCCATGAAGCTGGCATTTGACCATTTTTCAGTTTTCAGCCAAAATATTGATTTTGAACTTTTTTTTGAGGTTTATTCGCGAAACAATAAACTGCTCTGGGATTCCTATCGAAAAAAGGAAGTATCAAAAAAGGAGCTGGTCATTAAGCGGTTTCAGGACACTTTCGATGAATTTAAAATCGTTGATGTTAATCCCGAGGAAATCAACAGTTATTATCTTGAATGCATGCCCGGCCAAAACCGGTTAATAAACGGAGCGCCTGAAATATTGAAATACCTGAAAAGCAAAAGGTACAAACTCTATATTATTACCAACGGGTTTAGGGAGGTGCAGCATGAAAAACTGCAAAACTCCGGAATCCATGCCTGTTTTGAAAAGGTTTTTATTTCGGAAGATATTAAAATGCCCAAACCGGCTTACGAAGTTTTTGAATATGCTGTAAAATCGGCCAATGCTGAAAAAAAGCGAAGTATTATGATTGGTGATGATTGGGAATCAGATGTTTTGGGAGCGCTTAATTTTGGTATTGATGCAGTTTATTTCAATCCGTTAAAAAGAGAAATCCGGGATGTTGACAAGTTAAAAACCGCACAAAATAAATGGTTTTCCATTTCAAAAATGGAGCAGTTGACGGATATTTTTTGAAAGTAACCAGCGCCTTGTTTAATATAAATTTAACCCTATCATACGTCAGTTTTACAATGTTTTAACGAATAACCACCCTTAACGTAAATTACGAAGTGAAAAAAATTCTGCTGAAATATTAAGAATTACAAAAATTATTTTCTTTTTCCATTCTGCTTCCTTTTTAAATTAGGATACCGTTGTTTCCTTTCAAACTGAAGGTACAATGCCTCAATAAAACTTCATATTTTTTTTGTAATTGAATTCTTTTTTTAAATTTGCGTCTGTTAATATTTTTTAACATTTGTAAATTACTTTAAAGGATAGAAGGTTGTAATGTGAAAGGAACCGGTAACGCTTGGGGGAGCGGGTTTACATCACCTAAATCGAAAATACTTTTTAATAATTTTTTAGAGCTGTTTAATTAATAATTTAAAACTATTTCTATGAAAAAGATTGCACTTTTTTTGTCGATTCTCCTTTTCATGGGAAATTTGGTTGCCAATGCTCAAACGAAGGTTTTAACCGGTTCGGTTACTTCGGATGAGGATGGTGCGCCAATTCCCGGGGTTTCGGTATCTGTGAAGGGAACAACCCTTGGAACTATTACCAACATTGATGGTGAATTCGAACTTCAGGTTCCGAATGATGCCAAAACATTGGTATTTAGTTTTGTTGGGATGAAAAATCAAGAAGTCCAGATTGGTAATCAAACCAATTTTGACGTGAGTATGGTAGCCGATGTCCTTGGAATCGATGAGGTTGTGGTAACTGCTCTTGGTATTTCGCGTCCAAAACGTGAAACTACCTACCAGACACAAGGTTTGGACAATGAGCAATTATCGGTTGCACAACCTACAAATGCCGCCACCGCCCTGGTTGGTAAGGTTGCGGGTCTTCAGATTAACATTCAGGATAATGGTGTTAATCCTTCAACTCAAATTCTTTTAAGAGGTTTGCGTTCAATCAGTGCTGATAACTCAGCTTTAATTGTTATTGATGGTTCGCAGGCATCATTGGGTGCGTTTAACGATTTAAATCCCAATGATATTGAAAGCATCAACGTTTTGAAAGGTGCCACTGCAGCCGCATTGTACGGTTCATACGCAGCTAACGGTGCTGTTTTGGTTACTACCAAAAGAGGTGCAGCAGGGCAAGATTACATCGTGGGGATAAATTCAGCCGTTACGTTCGAAGAAGTGTCTTATATGCCTGATTTTCAGACCGAACACGGTACGGGCTGGGAAGGTGCCTACGACAATGTGGAAAATACCAACTGGGGGCCGCGTTTCGATGGTACCCTTCGTCAGATTGGGCCAGTTTTCCCTGATGGAACATATCAGGAAGTGCCTTATGCACCGGTTCAAAATAACCTGAAAGATTTTTATGAGCGTGGAGTTACCATCCAAAATACCGCTTATGTGAGTGGAGGTTCGAACAACAGCAGGATGTATCTGTCTGTTGGGCAGCAGGATGTAACCGGTGTCGTTCCGAGTGACGAATACCAGCGTTACACCTTCAGGGTAAATGCAAGCAAACGCATTAAAGATATCGAAATTGGCGCAAATATCAGCTTTATGCAGGATAAAACCAGTATCGTTGGTGATCAGATTGGTGATCAGGACCGTACCTTTTACTGGTTTATTTTGAATACACCTGCCAATATTCCGTTAACCAGTTATAAAAACTGGCGCACCGACTTATATGCTTCGCCCGATGGATATTATAATGCGTATTATCAGAACCCTTACTGGGCCATCGATACCAACCGTAACAACGACAAGTCGAGCAGGATAAATGGTAATTTAAGAGCACTTTGGGATATTACAGACTGGTTGAATTTAACCGGAAGAGCAGGATTAAACCGCGTTTCGGGTTATGGTAAAAACTGGCGTGCCGAGCAGGAATATGATCCTGATTTGCAACCAAGCCATTCAAGAGTTTCATCGTTTGTTACTGATTCTGAATTCCAGACCAGTACAATTACCGGTGATGCAATTTTCAATATTGATTATGATTTCACTAATGATTTTACACTGAATGCAAACATCGGTGCTTCCCTCTATTCTATTGAATCAAGACAATCAGAAATGACAGGAAGAAATTTAAGTATCCCTGATTTTTACGACATTTCAAACCGTACCGGCGAACTGGAAGGTTCGGCGGACGGATACAAAAAAAGAACCTACGGATATTTTGGTGATTTTACCTTTGGGTATAAAAACTACTTATTCCTGAATTTATCAGGCAGGAATGACTGGACTTCCACTTTGCCGGAAGATAATAACAGTTATTTCTATCCTTCAGCAGGTCTTTCGTTTGTGGTTTCTGATGCCGTCAGCAGTTTGAAAGACAGTCCTGTTTTATCTTATGCAAAGGTTACTTTAAGTAATTCAACGGTATATAACGATTTGGATCCATACCGTATAAACGAAACTTATTCACAATCGGGTGCATTCCCATTCGGAAGTATAAATGGATTCTTTTTAGCTAATACAACAGTTGATGCTAATATCAAGAAGGAAAAATTAAATACAACTGAAATTGGTGTTAACCTTGGCTTATTCCAAAACATAATTTCCCTGGATGCAACATACTTCACCACTACAACAACTGATCTTATCACCAATACTACTCCTTCGGATGCTTCAGGTTCTACAGGTTTCCTTACCAACATTGGTGAATTGCAGGGAAGTGGTGTCGAAATTAATTTTGGAGCTACCCCATTTAACGGTGAATTCAGATGGGATATCAACGTAAACTACACTTCAAACGAAACTGTGGTTAAAAAGATTACCGACGATTTAACTGAAGTTGCAATTTCAACTACTGCAACACGCGGTGTTTACGCAATTAAAGATATGGCATTTCCGCAAATTAAAGCTTCATCTTATGTGCGCGACGACCAGGGACGTATTGTTGTGGATGCAGTTAGCGGTAATCCACTGGTTGGCGAAATGATTCCGTTGGGAAAAACAACTCCCGATTATATTGTAGGTTTAACCAATACCTTCAATTTTAAAGGATTCACCTTCTCAACAACATTCGATTACAGGACTGGCCATGTTTACTACGCACAGCTGGCAGATCAAATGGAATTTACAGGCCGCGGACAGGAAAGTGTTTCTGCAAACCGCCAGGATTTTGTAATTCCTAATTCTGTTATAGAAGTAAGCGACGGCGTTTATGCGGAAAATACCAATATCCCAATTTCTGATGGAATCATGGGATTTTGGCAAAATACATATAACGAAATTAAAGAAAACTACGTTAGGGATGCAACAGCGCTTAAATTGAGGGAATTGGCTTTTAGCTATACATTGCCTTCAAGATTTTTAAATGCTACACCAATCAGCAAATTGAAAGTTGGTTTTATTGCACGGAATGTATTCACTTTGTTACCGGAAGAAAACAGGTTTGCTGACCCGGAATTCAACAATACGAACAATAACGCAATTGGTATTGGAGGATACTTCCAGTCACCTCCAACAAGTTCCTATGGTTTTAATGTAAATATTGAATTTTAATTATAAAAATCATGAAGAATAGAATATTAAATATAATAATGATTGCCGCAATCCTTTTTACGGCATCATGTAAAGATTATCTGGATGTAAACGTTGATCCAAATAATCCGACGGTTGTGTCTCCTGATTTGATTTTACCAGTTGCACAGACCTACACGGCAAATTACATTCAGGCTGACAGGTATACAAACTGTCTTGGAAACATGCTGATGTACAACTGGAGCCAGAGCGATGGTTATTCCTGGTACACCGAAGAATTTCTGTATCTGGTAACTCCTAATTTTTACGATCAGCTTTTTGATTATGCCTATTCATCCGCTTTGAAGCAGTACAATGCTTTGGACCAGTTTGGAAGCGAATACGATAATTACAAGGCAATTGAAAAAATCATGAAAGCTTTCCATTTCCAGATGCTGGTGGATATGTACGGAGATATTCCTTATACTGAAGCATTGGGAAGAAGTAAAAATCCGGCGCCTGCATACGATGACGCACAGGCTGTTTACGAAGACCTCATGGTTCAACTGGATTCAGCAATTATAATGATTGACGGAGCTGTTGACGGTGAAGTTCCCGGTGACGATGATGTAATGTTTGGGGGCGACATGACCAAATGGAAAAAATTTGCCAACACTATCAAATTAAGAATTTTAATTCGCCAGTCGGATATGGCCGGACGCGAGGGATACATTAATGAAGAAATGGCAAAAATAACAAGTGATGGTTCAGGCTTTATCACTTCTGATGTTCTGATTCAGCCCGGATATGTTCAGGAAGAAAGTAAACAAAATCCGATGTGGAATGCATACGGACAGGATGTTTCAGGAACATGGAATATGAACCACAAGGCAACCTGTGCAACTCAATATGTGCTTGACTATTTAATTGCCAATAATGATCCAAGGGTAGATTATATTTATGAAGAACCCGAAACCGGTCATCTGGGTGTTCCACAGGGATTGGAAAAATATGATGATCCTGTTGTTGACCAATACGAACCTTCAAAAGTTTCGAACATTGGCCCTGGTATTTTAAAAGGACCGGACATGGGAGCAAATATTTTCTCTTTGGCAGAATGTAAATTCCTGTTGGCAGAAGCTGCATTAAAAGGATTTATATCTGATGATGCACAATCATTTTACGAAGAAGGAATCCAGGCTTCATTTTATTATTTGGGACTTGACAGTGCTCAGAATTATTACGGCCAAACTTCAAAAGAACTCGTAAACTGGGGAGCATCTGATAATAAACTGGAAGCAATTATTACCCAGAAATGGATTGCATTGAATGGAATTACAGCTATTCAAACATGGTTCGATTATAACCGTACCGGTTATCCTGCCAATCTTCCGATTTCCAGGAAATCAGCAAAACCAGATCGTCCGGTAAGGCTGATGTATCCGGCAAGTGAATTATCGGCAAACGCTGCTAAAGTTCCATCTCAACCGGATCCATTTACAAATAAGATTTTTTGGGCTAATTAAAAAAAATGACAACTATGAAAAAGATAAATTTTTTATTACTATTGATATTATCACTGGCTGTTGTTCCCTCTTGCCTGGTCGATGACGGAGCAATGACAGATGATTGGGGTAAAGGTCCAAATTTAGCTGGATTCGAAGAATCATCAATGACAATCGGTGGAATTGCCAATGGCGATACTTATGATTTCAATATTCCGATGAAGGTAGTTGGGCCCACAAAAGTTGATATTTCGCAGGATGTTACTGTTACTGTGGAAGCAGATGAATCTTCAACAGCTATCGAAGGTGTTCATTACACTTTGCCAAATAAAACCATTACCTTAAGCGCAAGTAATAACCTGCTGGGTTTGTTGCCGGTTACACTTCTAACCGAAGGAATTGAAGCTCCTTTGGCAGAGTCGCCGGTACTGGTTTTAAAAGTTGTAAGTGCAACAGGTGCAGAAAATGTAATTGCCAACGGCAAAAAATTAACCATTGATTTGAATTACCTGTGTAATTCTGAACTTGCCGGTACCTACGACGCCAAAATGGTTTGGACCGATTATGACGGTACACAAGCAACCCGCGATTTTGTGGATGTTATAAGTGAAACAGGTGTAGGTCAGTACCGTACTTCTGAAGTAGGACACTGGACTCAGGCTGCTTTGGGCGGAACACCCGGATTCACATTCTTTGATGTTTGCGATGTAATTACAATTCCTGGTCAAAACCTGGTTGATACATATTCAAACTATGTGGAAGGAACTGCCAAAGGTTCATATGACGAAGAAACAGGTACATTACATGTTGAATATTCGATTTGTGTATCAACCGGATGTCGTCAGTATGTGGTTGACTATGTAAGGCGATAGTTATTTATAAATGCTAAATTATTTTAAAATGAAAAAAATATTAAATTATAAATTAGCTCTTGTCCTTTTAACAATGGTCTTGGCCATATCGTGCGACAAGGATCAAGAGGTAAGTCCGGTGGCAGATCCAAACTTAAAGCCATTGGCTACAATTACTGAAAAAACAAATTATGATGGCGGCGTTGTTAACGAATACAACGAAGATGTAATTGTTTTTGATGTTACTCTCGATAAAATGATGGATGAGTCGGTGACCTTCACTGCCCGTCAGACTGGCGGAACTGCAACTGAAGACGATTATGAAGTTGTTAGCGCTGTTATGGCTCCTTATTCTACAAGTGTCGAGGTTAAAATTATCATCAAGAACGATGCTATGATTGAAGAGCCTGAAACTATAGAATTTGAAGTAGGAAACTTTGGTGGTGTTGCAAACCGTTATGTGTTGCATCCTGATACTGAATATCCAAAGTTTACTGCAACTATTGAAAGTCAGAATCCTGAAGGTTTGGTGGTTCAGTTTGGCTGGGAAGACCCTGCTGAAGGACACAGCGATTTTGATATGCTGGGAATTTCTGAAGCCGAAGGCGCATGGTCTGCAGCTGCAACTGCCGATAATCCTGAAACTTCCACGATGGTTGAAAATGGTGATGCCGACGGAGTTTATTTAATTGGAATAGATCCTTATGAATTAATTGGCGATGCAGCAAATTACACCGTAAAAGTTCAAAAACCCGACGGTTCAATTGAGCAATTCGATGGTGTTTTCGACAGTGCCAAAACTTCAACCTACACCAAAGATTATTTTGATGCATGGGAAATGGATGTTTACCGTTTGCTGAAAATTGTAAAATCCGGAAGTTCGTACACTGTAACACACGAACTGCCGCAATAACGAGTCAAAAAATCCGGTAACCGGATCTGCCGGCTATCGAAACAATATCAAAAAAGGCTGTCTGAAAAGACGGCCTTTTTTGATTTTCTGCCTTTGCATTAGCTCCCGTTTTTCTGATTTAAATTTGTCATCAACCTCATTTTTTGACTTCATAATCTTCTATTCAGCTTTAATTTTTCCCTTTTTTCAATTTATTCCGAAGGTTTTTTGGAACAAACCGGATAAAATTAAATATACAGGGGTTATATTTTTTCATTTTAAATCAAACTTAATATTGACTGCGTCGGAGAAAAAATAAAGGTTAAAATAAGTTAAATCGTGTTGTTTCATAGCAAAATAGCCACATCAATATTTTGGTTTTTTGCATGTGTATTTCTGATCTGATTGCAGAAAAAAAAATAAAATAATGCAGAATGTAACAGAGTCATTTTTAAATATAGGAGATTTTTTTAAATTTGGCCGCGTTAAAAATTTTTAACAATATTATTCGTTTTTTAAGGATAGGAAGATAAAAAAACACACAAAAGAAAGGGATGCTGGGGGAGCAAAAACTTTCTTAAAGTGAACGCACATTTTTTATAGCTGATTTATTAATTATTAATTAAAACTATTTCAATGAAAAAGATTGCACTTTTTTTGGCGATTCTCCTTTTCATGGGAAATATGATTGCCACCGCTCAAACCAAGGTTATAACCGGTACGGTTGTAGCTTCGGAGGATGGCACTCCAATTCCTGGAGTTTCGGTATCTGTGAAAGGAACTACGATTGGTACAATAACCAATGTTGACGGTAAATACAGTCTGGAAGTTCCCAATGATGCCCAAACAGTTGTATTTTCCTTTGTAGGGATGAAAACGCTCTCGAAACAGATAACCGGTACGGTTATCGATGCTCAATTGAACCCGAATGTGATTGGGGTTGATGAAGTTGTTGTTACTGCTCTTGGTATTTCAAGGGAAAAGAAAGGACTGGGATACGCATCAACTTCTGTTGGAGCTGATGAGATTGCAGAGGCAAAAGTGGTAAACCCAATGAATGCATTGCAGGGTAAAATTGCCGGGATTGATATTTCAAGTGCCCCGGGGCCTGGCGCCACTCAAAACGTAATTATCCGTGGTGCTTCGTCATTTGGAAGTAACCAGCCGTTGTATGTAGTGGATGGAATTCCGATTACCAACTCCCAGGTAACTACAGGTAGTGCGCTGAATAATAATGTTGACTTTGGCTCAGGGTTAAATGCTGTTAACCCCGATGATATTGAAACATTGACTGTATTGAAGGGAGCTGCTGCAACCGCTTTGTATGGTTCAAGGGCAGCAAACGGTGTAATTCTGATTAAAACCAAATCAGGAAAAAATACTGGTGACAAACTCCAGATTAGTTACGATGGTTCGTTTTCTGTGCTGAACGTTGGCCGGATTCCAACCCGTCAGGATCTATTCGGACAGGGCTGGAGCGGAATGCATGCACTGGAAGAAAACGGAAACTGGGGACCTGCTTACGATGGAAGCGAACGCGTTTGGGGTAATATCGTCGACAACAGCCAGTTGATAAAACCTTATGCTTTTGTTGAATCAAGAGTAAGAGATTTTTATGATTTTGGTATCAGCCATAAAAATGCAGTGTCTGCAAGCGGTGGCGACGAAAACACACAGTATTTTATGTCGTTCTCGCACAATAATACTGACGGTGTTTTACCCGATGCAACAGATACTTATAAAAGAACTACACTTTCAACAAAAGGAAGTCAGAAATGGAAAAGCCTGACTTTGAGTTCTTCAGTAAACTACAGTAACGAAAATACAAAAGGTGTTCCTTCCGGACAGGGAAGTTCAGTATTCAGAAGCCTTTGGGAAATTGCAGAGGATTATTCCATTGTTGATATGAAAGATTATCACAATAAATTTTTCAATCTGAATAATTACTACACTCCTTACGGAGTTAACCCATACTTCTCCTTGTTCGAAAACGGATCGGATCAAATCAGGCATAAATTATACGGTAAAGTACAGGCTGAACTGGAAATTACCGATGGTCTTGCATTTACCTACCGTTTTGGAGGCGACCTTGAAAATACAAACACCGAAAGCTGGCAGGCCAAAATTGATATCCCCGTAGAGGCGCCGAGTTATAATGCTCAGAAAAACCAGCCCGGTAATTATAGTCTGAATAAAAGGACACGGTACGAAACCAACCACGATGCTTTTTTCAATTACGACGATAATATAGCCGAAGATTTAAATCTGACAGCGCTTCTTGGTGTAAACATCAACGAAAGAGGCTACACCAGAGTAGGTGGTGCGGTTACAGCACTCGATGTTCCGGGTTATTACAATCTGCAGAATGGTACATCTGATGCAATTGCCTCACAGTATTCAGAAGAAAGGCGGCTTTTTGGTGCTTATGCAAACGTTCAGTTCGATTACAGCAGTTACCTGTATTTTACTTTAACTGCACGTAATGACTGGTCTTCAACATTGCCTAAAGAAAACAACAGTTATTTTTATCCTGGTGTTACGGCAAGTTTTGTTGTTTCCGACTTCCTGAAACAAAGAGGAACTGAATTGTCTGCTTTTGATTTGTTAAAAGTTCGTGCCGCTTATGGTTGGACAGGTAATGATGCCGCTCCGTACGTGGTTTATCCTGTTTATGAAAAAGGATACGTTCCAAACCCCGGATATCCCGAAGTGGATGATCTGGTTTTTCCGCTCGACGGAACCAACTCCTGGATGATTAGCAACCAGTTGGGAAGCCCGAATCTGGCGCCCGAAATTACAAAGGAATTTGAAGTTGGACTCGAAGTGAATATGTTTGCCAACAGACTTGGTCTCGATTTTTCATACTACAATAAGTTAACAGAAGGTTTGATAAGCCTGCAACCGCTGGATCCATCCTCGGGTTACACTTCAATTGTAAGCAATATTGGCGACGTACAAAACCAGGGTATTGAAGTTCTGCTTTTTGGCTCGCCGGTTCGCACCCGTAATTTTGCATGGAATATGAGCGTTAACTTTTCGAAAAACAACAACCTTGTCAAAAGCTTAAGCGAAGGTGAAATTAACCTCGGTGGTTTTGGCGGAGCAAGTATAGTTGCAATCGAAGGCGAAGAAATGGGATTGTTTAAAACACAGGTTTCACAAACCGTTGAAATCGACGGTGTGGAACATATTGTGGTTGACGGAAACGGAATGCCTATTGCAACTCCTGATGAAGTTGTATTAAAAGATAAAAGTATAAACGAGAATTTCAGGGCAGGATTTACCAACACTTTCGCCTATAAAAATCTTTCTTTAAGCGGAACGCTTGATTTGCGTTACGGCGGTTATATTTATTCATACCAAAAAGACTACATGCACTGGACAGGTAGCGGCCCCGAAACTGTGTACAACAACCGTCAGCCGTTTATTGTACCCAATTCTGTTATTCAGGTAGGTGATGAATATGTGGAAAATACAACCCCGGTAGCATCTACCAACCTGCACACTTTTTACAGTGCCGGTGGTTTCCAGCAAACCGATGCATTTTTCATCGACCGTTCTTATCTGAAACTGCGCGAAGTGGTGCTTTCGTATGATTTGCCAAAAGGAGCCG
The DNA here is from genome assembly GCA_963771595.1 of uncultured Prolixibacteraceae bacterium. Classification (GTDB taxonomy): domain Bacteria; phylum Bacteroidota; class Bacteroidia; order Bacteroidales; family Prolixibacteraceae; genus CAVYUC01. The sequence goes on from CAVYUC010000025.1 coordinate 113,332, forward strand.
CAAATCGTATTGGAATGAACAAAGTTACTGTTTCGTTTGTAGCCAATAACATTTTGTTGTGGACGCCGGCTGAAAACCAGTATATTGATCCGGAAACTACAACTTTTGGAAACGATGTTTCGGCGAAATTTGGTGAGTTTGGTGCAAACCCAACAAACCAGACCTATACATTTGGGTTATCATTTACTTTTTAATTCTTAAAAAATTAACGGATTATGAAATTTAGAAAAGTCTTATATATAACGCTCATCTCCATGCTGCCGCTGGTGGGATGTGATAATTGGCTGGATGTCAATCAGGATCCAAACAACCTGAATGAGCTGAGCAGTCCCGAAGCCGTTATGCCGGTTGCGCAGGTAAGTATTGCCAATGCGCTTATGGGATGGGATATGGGTTTTGCCGGTGCATTCTGGTCGCAGTACTGGACACAGGATCACACTTCATCGCAGTTCAAATTTCTGGATGAATATGATGAAACAAGCTTTGCAACAGCATACAATAACCTGGTGCCGTTTGCACTGAACGATTTAAAAGCAATCAGGGATAATTCGGAAGAAGGTTCAGGAAATTACCTGGTGGCCGAAGCGCTTTCCATTTATACCTGGCAAATTGTAACCGACACCTGGGGCGACATTCCCTATTTTGAAGCACTCCAGGGAGATGAATATTTATTCTCGCCAAAATTCGATTCGCAGGAATCAATTTATGAAGATTTGCAGTCCAGAATTGATGCTCTTCTTGCAATGGATTTTTCAGAAGCCACATTAAACGATCAGTACGATTTTATTTATCATGGTGATGTAAACTCGTGGCTGGCTTTTGCAAAATCGCTGAAACTGAAACTGATGATTCGCCTGTCTGAAACTTCCAAATTTAATCTTCAGGAAGCAGTTGCATTGGCAAATTCCGGTGGTTTTATTTCCGAATCGGCAATGATTCATGGAAACATTTGGGAAAACAAAGACACAAAACGTCACCCGATGGTCGAATTTTATACTGCAGGTTATTTCGATAACGTAATTGCCAGTATGACTTTTGTGCGTTACCTCACTTTCAATAACGATCCGCGTATCGACAAGCTTTTTGTTGCTCCGTCTTCAGGTGGTCACCAGGGATCGCTTCAAGGAGATTTTGCTTATGAAGGAGACACTGACAATGACGGTACTCCCGATCAGCAGGAAGATTACAGCACTGTGGAATTTGATGTTACCGCCGATATTCCTTTAATGTCGGTTTGGGAAGTTGATTTCTACCTGGCTGAAATTTATGCCCGTTCAAACGACCCGCGTGCAGAGCAGTTTTACAACGCCGGTGTAGAGGCCAACCTGAATTACTGGAACATCACCGATACAATTACAGGTGCCGGGGGTTATGCAGAATGGCCAAATGGTACTGTAGAGCAAAACATTAAAGCCATTGCCATGCAAAAATGGGTTGCCTATGCCAACCTGCAGCATCTCGAATCTTTCCTGGAACGCAACAGGACAAAATATCCTGCGGTAAATCCAATACCAGTTACCACACCGTCCGACAAAAACAATGTCTATCTTAATTTTCCGGTGGGAGACCTGGTGATTTCAGCTGCAGGTGTGGGTAAATTGAGTGGCGATGTTCCGTCATCTCCTATTTATCCGAATGCCGTTGTTACCAGGAACACCAATAAACCACAGCAAAAAGTAAATCTTGCCCAGGATGTTTGGTGGGATCAGAAAGAAGGTAAATAATTAAATTTTAATTCTAAAAAAATGAAAACGATATATTATTATTTAAGTTTTATTCTCCTTTTGGGCATTGCAGCGTCCTGCGATAAAGAGTCGGAAGGGCTTTCGCGGATTACCCACTATGTGGATATCAACCTCGAAGGGAGCAACACAGTTTCGGTACCGATTGGGTCAGATTACAACGAACCCGGTTATACCGCTTTTGAAGGAGAAAATGACATTACTGACCAGGTAACAATCGAAGACAACATCAATACTTCCGAGATTGGTGTATATGATGTTACTTATACAGCAGTTAATGCAGATAATTTTCCATCTGCAAAATCAAGGACAGTGGTGGTTTACGATCCATCTGCACCTGATATTGATTTGAGCGGTACTTATGCTACAACAACTGTGCGCACGGAAGCCGATATGACAAACCCAAGGCCGCGAAGCCTTGAAATGACACTGACGAAAGTGGGCACAGGAGTATTTTATGTTGATGGTTTGCTGGGCAATTACTATTCCATCGGCTCGGATTATGGTCCGGCTTATGCTATGAATGGCTACGTTAATCTGAACAGCGACTACACTTTTTCATTAATAACCAGCCATATTCAAGGCTGGGGAGATGGACTGGAAGATTTCAGAAATGCCTCTTATGACCCGGATACCGGAACAATTTACTGGGAATCCATTTACGCAGGTGCTGATGTATTTGCTGTAACCGGTACAAAAAAATAGTTCAACATTTAAAAACGAGATTAAAATGAAAAGAATAATTTATAGCTTATTTGGCATTTCGCTTCTTTTATTCCTTTTTTCTTCGTGCAAGGAAGAAGTGGATATCTGGGAAAGCTCTACCGGCGCCCTCGACGGAAACTGGTATGTAACTTACGACCATAGTGTTTATGGTAAAGATGCATTCGGTGTTGGTGTTACTCCGGTTTATACATATAATACCGCAGCCGACAATGGCCAGGAAATCTGGATCACTGACGAAGACAATTTCTGGTCGTACAAAGTGCGTGTTCCGGCTAATCCCGGAAACCTGACATTCGGTAGTCCTGATGCTGTTACAAGCGTTGTTGAAGATTACAATATACAGGTGCGGGTTACCAACGGAAAGGTAATTAAAGACGCCGTTAAAATGCCTTCGGGTGTAATGTCCGACAGTATTTATTTCGAAATCTGGTTCGAAGATTTGGAAGATGCAACCGGAATTGCTAACGACACATTGTATGTGAGCGGTTTCCGCAAAACAGGTTTCGAAGAAGACGAACCATAGCAGATATTGTGCAAAACAGTATATTGAAAAAGGCATCCGGTTGGGTGCCTTTTTCTGCTTAAAACAAACACAATCAGCATAAAAAACGCCCGTGCAATGCAATTTTTCCGATTATAGTTTAAGTTAAAATATGCGCGATTTCATAAATTCCTGTTGCGGGTAAGCAAATTAAACTTGCATTTCCAGCAATTTGCTTTGCGTTTTTCGGCATCTTGCTTTTTCATTCATCGTGCATTATGCTTTACTTTGACGCATCAATCAACTGAAAATGATATATGAAAAAATACAGGAGTTATGGTGAAGAATGCTCCTGTTACAAACCCAAAGTTTTAATAGTACCAGAGTAAAAGGTAACAAAGTTTAGTTTTTGAGTTAGGACGCTAAAAAGCTGTCAGGTTTTAAACCCGGCAGCTTTTTTATTTATGGTTGTTCTTCTTCCATTTTTTAAGAAGTTTCCCAATTTGTTCGGACGGCGAAAACCGCAAAACACTGACAGACGAGGCCTGAGTTTTCATAATCCGGTTGTTTTCGGTCATCATCTGCATAACAGGCTGCGGATTAGGATCGATTTTGGAGTACGAAACTGGTTTAATTTCAGCCAGTCCTGCCACATTACGGCGCGCCCGTTCATAATCCGATTGCGCACCCGGCGAAACATCCACCTGTGCAATGTTAATATTGTCCGAAGTTAATTCCACCACCGGGTTTTTCAAAAGTGCAAAAACCTTTACTGTTTTTCTGATGTAAGCAAGATGGATAAGTACGAGTGAATCGGCCGGCAAAACCCGGATGGCGAAAATACCGTTGGATTTGCTAACTGCCATTTGCTGAGTGCGGGTGTTAATAATGTAGGCATCGGCTAATGGGGTTTTAGTGGAATCTGTTACCTGGCCTTCCAGCAGAAATTCTTCCTGTTGTTGCGAAAAACAGGGAACAAAACTGAGAAGCAATATTACTGCAGCCAGGTATTTCATAAATATGAGTTTTGTCTATGCAAGTTCGTGATTTTCAACATAAATTTAATGGAAAAATCACTAAAGAATGTTAAGGATGGATTTTTGTGACCAGACTGTTGACCTCACCGGTACCAGGAGTTAACAAAATCAAGAAGCCCTGAAAAGTCAATCAGTGATATATTATTCTTTGCTTCCAAAGCTTCAGAAAATTCTAATTTGTTATTTTTAACTTCAATACCGAAAAATAAATTGAAATGCAGCCAACAGTAAAATTTATATTAATCCTGATTTTTTGTTCTGTTCCTTCTATTTTCAGTTTTGGTCAAAATCCTGCCAACCGGTATATTGATGCATATAAACAATATTTAAATGCCACCTGCCCGATTAAAAATGACAGCATAAAACATTTTGTCTATTTTGCCCGGGATAGGGAAGCATTGCACAATCACCCCTTTTTAAAAATCCGCCGATTTGAGGGCGCGCAGATGATGTATTCATGGAAACAACTGGAACCCAAAAAGGGAGAATATGATTTTTCGGCTATAGAAGCAGACCTGTATTACCTTCATTCATACGGGAAAAAATTGTTTGTTCAGCTTCAGGATGCCACATTTACAACAAATTATGTTGGCGTTCCGGATTATTTGCTGACCGAAGAATATGGTGGTGGTATTATTCAGCAGCGAACAGATGATGGCAAGCCGGAAGGTTGGGTGGCCAGGCGCTGGAATAATCATGTCAGACAACGGTTTGCGTTTTTGCTTGATACTTTGGGACGCGAATTTGACGGGCAGATAGAGGGAATAAATTTACAGGAAACGGCAATCGGAGTCAGCAGCAAATATGATGTGGATTTTACACCTGAATTATATGTAGAATCGGTAAAGGCAAACATGCTTGCACTGAAAAAAGCTTTTTCAAAATCGGTTAGCATGCAGTACGCCAACTTTATGCCGGGAGAATGGCTGCCGTGGGAAAATAAAGGATACCTTCGCTCAATTTATGCTTACGGTGAAAAAATTGGAGTCGGTCTTGGTGCGCCAGATTTAATGGTGAAACGGAAAGGGCAGCTTAATCATGCGCTGGCTATGATGCACGAAACGAAATATTTGGCACCACTTGGTATTGCGGTGCAGGATGGAAATTACACCGGTCAAACCGGTTCTGAACCGGTTGAGAACAGCCAGAATAACCTGGTTCCTTTACTTCATGCATTTGCAAAAGATTTTCTGCGCGTTGATTATATGTTCTGGTCAATTCAGGAACCCTATTTCAGCAAATATGTGATACCATGTTTTGAGCACTAGTTGTTGATTACCAACTAACTACTCACGACTAACTACTAATTACTAACTACTCATTAAACATACTCCACTTTCACTCTTTTGAAAAATTTATTGGAAAGGATTTTAACAATCCGTTTTACCACAAATTTTCGGAGTTCCAGTTCCAGTGGCTGTTCCGGGTCCTGGTGTGCCCAGTTGATGCGTGTTCCCACAATAATATCGATGCTGTCGTGCTGGAGCAGCAGTTTCACTACTTCCTCGGGCGGACTGTCGAGCAGGCGCGTATCACTGTCATAATTTTCCAGGATTTCTTCCACACGACCAAGAGTAAGTATTCCCTCCGTTACCATTTCAAAACCTTCCATTACGGCACTTGGTGGCAGGGCATCCAGGTTTTTGGCGCCATGCATAATTTCCACTTTCAGGTTCAGCTCGCGTGCAATAATTTCGGCAGTGGTTCCGCCGCAAATAATTTTTTCTCCATCGAAATCCTTAATGCGGCCTACAAAATCATAATCTTTTATTTTATAGAACGGTGGCCCGGTAATCAGCATAAATTTTCGCGGTTCTCTGAAATAAATCACTCCGCAGGTGGTGTCGTCTTTCACCGAAAAGTTGTCATTCATGGCAGCCTGATTAATTATTTTACGTGCGAGTTTGGTCGCCGAAATTCCCTGCATTCTGCCAATCTGATTTAATGCAAACTCTTCCACGTTTTCCATTCCCCAACCCATTGGATAACGGGTATTTCCCAAACCCGACTGCGTAATACCATCCGACATAAATATAATCCGGTCTTCTTTATGAGCCGTAAATTCGCGGCAGCGTAATAACTTGCCGAGGTTTTCTTCGCCCCTGATTTTCAGTTCATATTCTTTGGGACAATAAGGTTGGCCGTTTCGCAGTATCAGCACCGGCGGATTATCGTAATTTATAATACGCACCTGGCCGTCGGCTTCCATTTCAATAATGGTGAAGGTGGCATAGTTTTCCTTGCCGTCGCTGCTTTTGGGAAGCGCCTCCATTATTATGCGGGCTGCAACTTCGGGTTTCGTATGAAATTTGGTGTAATTCAATGCCATTGTTACGGTGAGTGTCGCCAGAACGCTTGCTTTTATTCCGTGTCCGATTCCGTCGCTGAGCACCAGTATGGTTCGTCCTTCCTCCCTGATGATATTCGACTGGAATACATCGCCACATGCAATTTCACCTTTCGGGCGTTTTTGCTGTACGTTAATTTCAACGTGATAATCAAGGTTATTTGTCATCGTCATACAGGTACGATTCAATAATTGAGTTGAGCAATTCTTCAGTTTGCGCCGCATTTTCGCCCAAAAGCGAAGCTATTTTCTGCACGGTTTCAATGTTTTGTTTTTTGATGCGCTGCGCCCGGTTGATGATTTCGTCGCGCACCAGCAGCGGCGCCGACATGTCGCGGATTACCGCACCAACTACCTTGTTTTTATACAACGAAACCACCGAAACGTGCAGCAGTTTATTTTGGAATTTAATGTCACGGTCCAGAATTTCACCATCGGAATGCAGGATGCTGGTCAGCATTTTAAAAATAACATCGGGCACCAGCTGTTGCACATCGGCGCCTTTTAATCCGGGAATGGCTTCGAAAAGTTCAGCCGATTCTTCGCCCATTAAACGTGCAAAACTTTCGTTGGAATCAACCACTTTGCCGTTGTGGTCCATCATTACAATTCCTACATTGATTTTATGCATCATGTGCGACGAAATTTCCATCGACTCCTGCGCTTTTTCCAACCGTTTTTCGGTGCGTTTCAGTTCAGTGATATCATTTATTGAACCTACAATTCCCACAATTTTATCTTCATTGTTGCGGATTACAGCCTTATTCAAAATTATGTTTTTTGTACTGCCGTCTTTTTGTTTTACCTGCGTTTCGTAAATCTGAATGTCGGGGTTGGCAAGCAGTTCCTTGTCTCTTCCATAATAAATTTCGGCCATATGTCTGGTGTGGATTTCAAAAACCGTTTTGCCGATAATTTTTTCGCGTGGAAGGCCAATATATAATTCGTGCGCTTTATTGCACATTTGGTAAATACCGTTTAAATCTCTGTAAAAAATCGGAATGGGCAAGGCATCAATAATTTTTTGGTAAAATTCCGGGTCATCTATATTTCCGGGTAACGAAAAAGTTTTATCGTATATCATTTCTGGTTTTTTTTCAGACTGAAAATTATCCGAAAAGTAGTGATTATCGAAGGTTAATTCAACACATTTCGGCAATATTTAAATGATGTACAACATAATTTTCTGTCGGGTAAAACCCATTCCCAACAATTATATTTGCACCGAAGATTAAAGGAAAAAACCAGAAATTACTTTCGAATGAAAATTAGCCGCATTATCGAAATTACCAATTCAACTGTAGTCACTTCGCCTGGATTCCGGGATCGTGATATTCAAAAAGCTTTCAGCTCCGATTTGATGAGTGATGTGCTGACCATCGATGAAGAAAACATTTTGTTGATTACCGGGCTGGCCAATATTCAGTTGGTACGCACGGTTGAAATGGCGGATATTCATGCAGTGGTGCTGGCAAGAGGTAAAAATGCCACGCCCGAAATGATTGAACTGGCAAACGAAAACGGGCTAATAATTCTGAAAACGCCATATTCCATTTTCAGGACCAGTGGTATTTTATTTACCAACGGATTAAAACCTGTTTACTAATGGCGCTTGAACTGCAATATGAAATCCGCGGCGGCGATTTTGCCCACACCGGCAAAGCTTCGAGCAAAATAAAAAAAATGCTCAAGCAACTCGGTGTCGATTCAAAAAGCATCAAAAAAATTGTAGTTGCAATTTACGAAGCCGAAGTGAATGTAACAGCGCATGCATTTAGCGGATTGCTGAAGGTGATTATTGAAGAAAATTATATACAGGTTATTGTGGAAGATACCGGCCCCGGAATCGAAGATATTGAAAAAGCAATGGAAGCCGGATTTTCAACAGCTTCGAAAGAGGTTAGGGAGATGGGATTTGGAGCGGGAATGGGTTTGCCCAACATTAAAAAGAACACCGATAAACTCGAAATTAAAAGTATTCCCGGAAAGGGTACAACGCTAATTTTTAAATGTTTTTTCTGATGAAGGAAGCGGTACAATATCACGCCATCAGGGTAAATGCCGAAAAGTGTTTTGGCTGCACACACTGCATAAAAATATGCCCGACCGAAGCAATTCGCATCCGGAATGGAGTGGCCGAAATCAGCAATCAGCGTTGTGTCGATTGTGGCAACTGTTTGCGGGCTTGCCCGGCAGATGCATTTTATGTGGAGCAGGACGATTTCAGCCGGATAAAAAAATATAAATACCGGGTGGCGCTTTTCCCTTCAGTTTTTATCGGCCAGTTTGCCGAAAAACACACCGAGAATCAGATTTATCAAGCGCTTACCGAACTCGGGTTTACTCATGTTTTTGAGGTGGAACAATCGATTTGCCTGCTGGCCAAATCCGTACAGGAATGTTTTGATGTTAATTCAGAGCGGCCGCTGATTTCATCGTTCTGTCCGGCAATTGTGCGACTGGTGCAGCGTAAATATCCATCGTTGGCGGCAAATATTGTAAACCGCGAGGCTCCGCACAATCTGGCAGCCCATTTTGCTACCGGCCAGCTCATAAAAAAGGGAGCCGATCCGGACGAAATCGGCATTTTTTACATATCGCCATGCTCGGCAAAAATGGCCGCTGTTAAACAGCCTGTAATTGGCGAACCTTCTGCAGTGAATGGCACCTTCAACATGAAGGATTTATTTAACCGGGTAATGAAAGTGATTTCTGAAACAGTTGAACACAATCAATCAGAATCCGGAAAATACCTGAGCAGCGAAGGAATTCTCTGGAGCCTTCCGCGCGGTGAAATTACCGGGTTGCAAAAACGTGCAATGGCAATTGACGGAATTCATAACGTGGTAAAATTCCTGGAGCGGCTGGAAAATGATGAAGTTCCGGAGTTGGATTTTCTTGAGTTGAAATCCTGCCGGCAAGGTTGCGCCGGTGGAATTCTGCTCACCGGCAACCGGTTTCTTACAGTTGAACGGCTGCAGAAAAGGGCGCAGCAATGTCCGACGATAAAAGATTTAGAAGTTGATGCGGGGATAAAACAGGTGGTGGGCCAAAAATTGGTGACTTCAAAAGTGGAGCCGCAGTTTGTTTTTGCGCTCGATAGTGACCGGGCAAAAGCGCTGGCAAAAATGAAGAAAGCTGAAAAAATACTTTGCCAGTTGCCGGGAATTGATTGCGGAGGATGCGGGGCTCCAAATTGCCATGCGCTGGCCGAAGATATGGTGCAGGGGCTGGCTAAAATGAGCGATTGCATTTTTCTTCAGTATAAATATTTGAAAGAACAAAAAACAACAACGGATAAAGCATACAAAAACCTGGAAAAAACCTGGGGCACGCAACGTTTTGATGCCGATTGTACTAAAAAAGGAAGTAGAAATGAAGGTTTCTGATTTGGTGAAAAAATATAACCTGAACGTGTTTTCAGGCAGTGCCGGCCTCGAAAAAGAAATTTCGGGCGGATATGTTTCCGATTTGTTAAGTGACGTAATGGGAAATGCCGGCGAAAATGAGGTGTGGATTACGTTGCAAACCCACCAGAACGTAGTAGCCATTGCTTCGCTGAAAGATTTGGCGGCGGTAATTTTAGTGAAAGGATTGAAACCCGAAAAAGATGCGCTTATGCACAGTGAGAAAGAAGGAATCCCGCTGCTGGGAACCGAACTCGGAACTTTTGAAATGGCCGGAAACCTGTTCAATGATTTAAATGCGCAATGATGCAAAAGTTCAGGGCCGATTTACATATCCACACGTTATTGTCGCCCTGTGCCGATTTGGAGATGACACCGAAAAACATTGTGATGCGGGCAAAAGAAACCGGTTTGCAGATTATTGGCATTGCCGATCATAATTCAACCCGCAATGCACTGCTTGTTAAAAAAGAGGCAGCCCGTGAAGAAATTTTCACCCTTACCGGCGCCGAAATAACAACAAAAGAGGAGGTTCATTGCCTTGCCTTTTTTGAACATGCCGCTCAACTGGAAAAATTTCAGCAGTTTATAGACGAAAAACTGATTCGGATTCTCAATCCTGATGGCCATTTTGGATACCAGCCCGTAATCCGCGAAGATGAATCAATTGTGGAACTTGTTCCTTGGTTTCTGCCGGCTGCGCTGGATGCCGGAATATCGGAGGTGCAAAAAAAGGTTTTCAGCCTGAACGGAATTTTTATACCTGCCCACATCGACAGGCCATCGTGCGGCTTGATTGGGCAACTTGGTTTTATTCCTGAAAATCTGGAATATGATGCATTGGAAATTTCAAGACATGGTTCAAAAAAATATGTTGAAAAACATGGTGTCCTAAAAGTTAACAATTCATTCCTGCGCAGCTCCGACGCACATTATTTACCACAAATTGGCGAAATTTGCTCCGTATTTAACATGTTCGAAAATAGTTTTAAGGAAATAAAGAAAGCTTTAAATCAATTGAATGGACGTTTTGTTGATGCCGGTGAAAACAATTGCTGATCATATTTTCGACGTATTGCAAAACTCAGTGAGGGCAGGGGCTACTGTAATTGAAATCGTTGTTGCCGAGGATAAAACTGAAGATATCTGTTGCATCGAAATAAAAGATAATGGATGTGGAATGGATGTGAGAACTTTGGAAAAGGCAACTGATCCATTTTTCACTTCGCGAAATACCAGGAAAGTTGGACTTGGCTTGTCGCTTTTAAAACAGAAAGCCGAAAATGCCAATGGTTTTTTTGAATTGCATTCGCAACCCGGAAAAGGAACAACCGTAAAAGCTGTATTCCGGTTTTCGCACATCGACAGGCCGCCGCTGGGAGAAATTTGGGACGTTTGGTATCTGACAGTACTTAGTTATACAAATATTGAAATCAATTACCTGCATTCAACAAATAAAGGCCGGTTCAAAATCGGGTCGAAGGAGGTAACGGAAATGCTGGGCGCTGTGCCCCTGAAAAATCCTGAAATACAAAAAGCCATATACGAATTGATAAAAAATAACCTGATAGAAATAGAAACAACAATTTAAAAAACAACCATCAATAATGACAAAAATAACATCACTTGCTGATTTGCGCCGAATAAAAGATGAGGTGCAGTCAAAAATTAAATTGCGCGAAAACAGCGGCCATCCCGAACAGGTAGTGCAGGTTAAAGTAGGCATGGCAACCTGCGGAATTGCTTCAGGTGCAAAAGATATCCTGAGGTTTTTTGTGGAACAGCTCGAGCAACAGGCCATCGATGCGGTGGTTTCACAAACCGGCTGCATGGGATATTGTTATGCCGAGCCAACGGTTGAAATCACGCTGCCCGGAAAAGAACCGCTGGTTTTTGGTGATGTGAATAAAAGCAAGGCCGAAGAAATTATTGAAATATATATTAAACGTGGCGAATTGGTCGATGGAATTATTCCGCAGACTTTTAAAACTATCGACGATTAAAAACCATTCAACTATGACTGATTATAAAATGCACCTGCTTGTTTGCGGCGGTACAGGCTGCAAAGCTTCCGAAAGCGATGAACTGAAAAACTCATTGCTGCATTATATTGATGAATTTGGACTGGAGGACGACGTTCAGGTGGTACTTACCGGCTGTTTTGGATTTTGCGAAAAAGGCCCGATTGTAAAAGTACTTCCCGGAAATACGTTTTATGTTGGCGTAAAACCTGCCGATGCTGAAGAAATTATAAAAGAACATGTGGTTAAAGGCCGGCAGCTGGAAAGACTGCTTTATAAAGATCCGGTAACCAGCGAACGAATCAGCCGGTCGGAAGGCATGGATTTCTACAAAAAACAAATACGGATTGCCCTGCGTAACTGCGGGTTTATCAATCCTGAAAATATTGATGAATACATTGCCCGCGATGGTTATCAGGCACTTGGAAAATGCCTCACCGATAAAACTCCCGAAGAAGTAATCCGCGAAATAAAAGATTCCGGGCTGCGTGGTCGTGGCGGCGGCGGGTTTCCAACGGGCTTAAAATGGGAAATTACCAGACATTCAGTGGCTGACCAAAAATACGTGGTTTGTAATGCCGATGAAGGCGATCCCGGTGCATTTATGGACCGATCGATTCTGGAAGGCGATCCCCATTCGGTAATTGAAGCCATGGCTATTTGCGGTTACTGCATTGGCGCCAATAAAGGGCTGGTGTACATCAGGGCTGAATATCCGCTGGCTATTGAACGGTTGCGGACCGCAATTAACCAGGCGCGGGAATATGGTTTGCTGGGCGAAAATATAATGGGCGCCGGATTTAATTTCGATGTTGAACTGCGTCTTGGAGCCGGCGCTTTTGTTTGCGGCGAGGAAACGGCGCTGATTCATTCAATGGAAGGATTGCGCGGTGAGCCAACTTTCAAACCGCCATTTCCATCGGTTTCCGGATACAACGGAAAACCAACAAATGTGAACAATGTGGAAACCTTTGCCAACATTCCGGTCATTATAAATAAAGGGGCAAACTGGTTCAATAAAATCGGTACCGAAAAATCGAAAGGAACAAAAGTTTTTGCACTGGCCGGCAAAATCAATAATGTGGGACTGATTGAAGTTCCGATGGGAACCACACTGCGCGAGGTAATTTACGATATTGGCGGCGGAATTAAAGGAGGCAGGGAATTTAAATCGGTGCAAACCGGAGGACCGTCGGGTGGTTGCCTTACCAAAGATTTTCTGGATACGCCCATCGATTACGATAATCTGCTGGCTGCCGGTTCCATGATGGGGTCGGGGGGAATGATAGTTATGGATGAAGACGATTGTATGGTTTCCATTGCAAAATATTACCTCGAATTTACTTTGGAGGAATCGTGCGGAAAGTGTGCTCCCTGTCGCATCGGCAACAAAAGGCTGCACGAAATTCTGGAAACAATAACCGAAGGAAAAGGAAAAGAAGAAGATCTGGAGCGGTTAAAACTGCTTAGCAATGTCATAAAAGATACATCGCTTTGTGGTCTCGGACAATCATCGCCCAACCCGGTTTTGTCAACCATCAGTAATTTTTATGACGAATACCTGGCTCATGTTCAGGAAGCACGGTGTCCGGCCGGACAATGCAAGGCGCTTCTGAAATACGAAATTGTGGAAGATTTATGCACCGGTTGCACACTCTGTTTCCGTAACTGTCCTGTGGGCGCCATATCCGGCGAGCGGCGGCAGCCACATTATATCGACCAGTCGCTCTGTATTAAATGCGGCGTCTGTTTCGAAAAATGCAAATTTGACGCTATTACACTCAATTAACCCTGAAAAATAAAATCAATGGATACAATTCAGTTAACAATAGACAATAAACCGGTAATTGTAAAAGAGGGAACTACCATTCTTGAAGCAGCTTCAGGAATCGGGATACATATTCCCACACTTTGCCATATGAAACTCCACGACCTCAATATTGAAAACAAACCGGGAGGTTGCCGTGTGTGTGTAGTAGAGGTAAAAGGACGAAAAAATCTGGCGCCGGCCTGCTGCACTGAAGTTGCGGAAGGAATGGAGATAAATTCACATTCCATCCGCGCAGTAAATGCCCGGCGGACCGTGCTGGAACTGATACTTTCCGATCACCCTGCAGATTGTTTGATATGTGCCAAGTCTGGCAATTGCGAACTACAAAGTATGGCACACAACCAGGGAATCCGCGAAATTCATTTTCCCGGCGAACAATCAACGTATCGCGAAGATACTTCACCTGCCATTATTCGCGATGTGGACAAGTGCATTATGTGCCGCCGCTGCGAAATGATGTGTAACGAAGTGCAGACCGTTGGCGTACTTTCGGCCATTAACAGGGGATTTCAGGCTGTGGTTTCGCCTGCTTTCGAAATGAACCTCGACCATTCCGTTTGCACCTATTGCGGACAATGCGTTGCGGTATGTCCCACCGGCGCGTTAACAGAAGTGGATGAAACGGGACATGTTGTTCGGGCGCTTTCCGATCCGTCAAAAACCGTTATTGTTCAAACTGCACCGGCTGTTCGTGCCGCGTTGGGCGAAGAATTTGGAATGGAGCCAGGCTCACTGGTAACCGGCAAAATGGCTGCAGCTCTTCGCCGTTTGGGTTTCAATTTTGTTTTCGACACTGATTTTGCAGCCGACCTTACCATTATGGAAGAAGGTACTGAACTACTCAGCCGTTTGTCGAAATTTTTGGAAGGTGACAAGGATGTCAAATTGCCGATACTCACTTCCTGCTGTCCTGCCTGGGTGAAATTTTTTGAGCACCAGTTTCCGCAAATGAAAGACATTCCATCAACGGCGCGCTCGCCGCAGCAAATGTTTGGCAGCATTGCAAAAACATGGTTTGCCGAAAAAATGGGAATTAAACGCGAAGATTTGGTGGTGGTTTCCATAATGCCTTGTGTAGCCAAAAAATATGAATGCGGCCGCGATGAATTCAAAGTAAATGGTAATCCGGATGTTGATTATGCGATTACAACCCGTGAACTTGCTGCCTTAATAAAACTGGCAAATATCGATTTTAAGCGGCTTCCAAATGAAGATTTCGATCATCCGCTAGGTGAATCTACCGGTGCCGGCGTTATTTTCGGAACTACAGGAGGAGTGATTGAAGCGGCTGTGAGAACTGCATATGAATTATATACCGGAAAAGAACTGCCGCGGCTCGATTTTAACGAATTGCGCGGCATGGACGGGCTCCGCAAGGCAACAATCGATTTTAACGGCCTGCCGATAAATATCGGAATAGCTCATGGTTTGGGAAATGCAAGGAAGCTACTCGATGAAATTGAAGCCGGAAAAAGTGAGTTTCATGCCATCGAAATCATGAGTTGTCCCGGCGGATGTATTGGTGGCGGCGGTCAGCCGTATCATCATGGTGATGCATCAATTCTGAAAAAACGACAGATGGCACTTTACGAAGAGGATGGCAATAAACAATTGAGAAAGTCACACGAGAATCCCTATATTCTGAAACTTTATGAAGAATTCCTGGGAAAACCAATGAGTGAAAAGGCGCATCATTTACTACATACAGAGTATTTCGACCGGACTTAATAAGGTCATTAGTCACTGGGCACTGGTCATTGGGAAAATACCACAAAATGTGACATTGAAATAAAAATAATGATATGAAATTAGAAGATTTAAAGGTTTATCAGTTGGCGATGGAAATCGGTGATGAAATCTATTTTATGGTTGAGAAGTGGGATAATTTTCAAAAATGGACAACCGGAAAACAACTGGTTGAAGCTGCCGATTCCATTGCTGCAAATATCAGCGAAGGTTATGGTCGTTATTTCTATAAAGAAAATCGTCAGTTTCAATATTATTCCCGTGGTTCACAGTTGGAAACCAGAACTTGGTTGACCAAAGCACTGGGGCGAAAACATATTGATGAACAGTCGTATCAATCCTTAATTGAAAAATTAGATGAACTAGGGAAACGCCATAATGCCTACATAAAGTCAATTGGCCCTTCTTCCCAATGACAAATGACTAATGACAAATGACTAGTGACAAATGACTAATGACAAATGACTAGTGACAAATGACTAATGACAAATGACTAGTGACAAATGACTAATGACAAATGACTAGTGACAAATGACTAATGACAAATGACTAGTGACAAATGACTAGTGACAAATGACTAGTGACAAATGACTAGTGACAAATGACTAGTGACAAATGACTAGTGACAAATGACTAGTGACAAATGACTAGTGACAAATAAGTTTTAATGAATACGATGTTTTTATTTATTGTCAAAAACATTAAAAACTACATAAAATGCCAAAAATAAAATTAGCAGAAAATACAGTGCAGGTTATCCGCGATATTTGCACCGAATTCGGAAATAGGGAGAGCGAACTGATTAACGTGCTGCACAAGGTTCAGGGAAAGTTGGGATATTTGCCGGCAGAAGTGCAGGAAGTCATTGCCCGCGAGCTAAAAACTTCAGTGGCAAAAGTTTATGGCGTGGTAACGTTTTACAGTTTTTTCACTATGATTCCCAAAGGAGAATTCCCGATTTCCATTTGTATGGGCACGGCCTGCTATGTTCGGGGAGCGGAGCAGGTTCTTGCCGAATTCAAGCGTCAGTTGAAAGTGGAAGTTGGCGAATCAACTCCGGATGGAAGGTTTTCGCTCAATTGCCTGCGTTGTGTTGGCGCCTGCGGACTGGCTCCTGTTGTGCAGGTAGGTGAAAAAGTTTACGGTCGTGTGGCCCCGTCACAGGTGAAGGAAATAATTGCCGAATACCGCGAAGGTTGTGCTTCCCGTGAAGCAAAATCGGCATAAAAAAACAGAGCCGGTGAGAGTTGACCACCGGCTCTGTTATATTGAAATTCGCGGATTTTTCTGGTTAAACGCAGTTTCCCCAGCGTTTTAATAAATCTTTCCGGCAGCTTTCTGCCAACCATTTATTTTCCAGTGCAATAGTTGTTTCTTCCTGCTGAAAATCACTGGTGTAAAGCAGTTCAAATACTTTTTGTACAGAAACTGAATGTGTCAGTTCAAGTGGAATTAGTTCATCTCCTTTTTTTACCTGCCCTTTTTTCAAAACCCGAAAATAGATGCCGGGGAAGCCTGATTCAACAAACTGCTTAACAACCATTGGATTTTCAAAACGCACTCCCAGTTTGAAGCAGGGCTGGCGCGGCTGCGTAACCTGCACCACCGTATCGCCCAGTTGAAATGTATCGCCTATGCATATCTTAGCTTCCTCAAGATTCTCCACGGTCAGGTTTTCGCCAAACATTCCCCAGTATATTTCCAGTTCGGGATATAATTTTTTCCAGTGTTTGTAATGATCGGATGAATAGGAATAACAGGCTTTGTCAATTCCGCCGTGGTGTTTCCGGTCCATTACATGGTCATTTACAACATCTTCAGCACCCAGCGAAATGGGAGAATCCACCGGATATTTGTAGATTCCGGTTTGTACCTTTTGTCCATTCCATTCAATGGTTCTGGCTTCTCCAATATTTGCTGATATAACTTTCATAAAACAGTTTTCAAAAATCTCTCCTCTTGGGAAACCAAGAGGTGCTTTTATGCTATTTTCCGTTCTTTTTTAATGTTTTCGTAAGCCTGGTTTACCATCTGGAATTTTTCGTTGGCCGCCTTCTGGAAATCTTCGCCGAGGTGGCTGACTTTATCCGGATGATATTTCATTGCCATTCGGCGGTACGCTTTTTTCAATTCTTCGTTGGATGCAGTAGGTTCAATTTCCAGGATTCTATAATCGGCACCGGTATCGCGCACAAACATAGCCTGAATGGATTGATAATCGGAACTGCCAATTCCCATTTGCCGCGCCATTTGTTCAATCATTTGTTGTTCGGTAGGGTCAACAACTCCATCGGCCTGCGCTACTCCAAAAAGAAAATGCAGCAACTGTAACCGCGCCGAGTAGTTCATGTTTTGCTGAATCTGGCGGCACACATCATTAACAGGAATATTCTGTTTCAGTATGTCGCGCAGCAGTCTTACTGCTTCAACTGCTGAGGTTTCACCAAAGTTCTGCACCATAAATTTCTTTACATAATCCAGTTCCGATTTTAGCACACGTCCATCGGCTTTCATCACTGCAGCAACCAGCACCAGCAGGCTCATTACGTATCCGCCGGTAGTTGTGCGTCCGGTATAACCGGATGGCCGTCCTGTAAAATATCCGGTTCCCCCGGTTTGAATTTCGGTGGTGGTGCCGTCAACAATCGACCCAATAATAAATCCGAAAATTGCTCCAATTGGCCCGCCAACTGCCCATCCCAGGCCGCCGCCAATCCATTTACCAAATTTTGCCATCTTTCCTCAACTTTTTATCAATTTCTATAATTTGCGGTAGTATTAAATTTTTATTGTCATTTTTCAAAACTACCGTTGCCATTTTTTCTTTTTTTTCATCAGCCCACTGTTTTGCCATTCTTTCCCTGATTTGATTTTCACTTGCAGCATCCCTGTTCATAACCCGCTGAACCCGCTGTTGTTCGGGCGCAGTTACCAAAATTGTAAAGTCTGTTAATTTATGAAAACCACTTTCGAATAAAATTGCTGCTTCATGAATTAAATATGTATTTTGCTGTTTTTCAGCCCAATTCATAAATTCATTTTTTACTGCCGGATGAATTAAAGCATTTACCCGTTCAAGCTGAACTTCGTCATTAAAAATAATACCGGCAAGTTTTTTTCGGTTAAGGTTTCCATTCGCCGTATAAATTTCTTCTCCAAACAGATGAATGATTTCAGATTTTAAATTTTGATTTGTATCCAGAAGTTCTTTTCCCACCTTGTCGGCCTCAAAAACAGGTGCGCCCAAAAGTTCAAAAACCCTGCAAACAGTTGATTTCCCGCTGCCAATTCCTCCGGTTATTCCAATAATTACAGCCATTTTATTCTGTTTCAATCAAATATTCAACACTGGGCGGTGAAATCCGGAGCAGTTGTATGAAGTTGGGTTTCTGACTAACATAAACATCAAGTGTTTCGCTGGTATTAATCGAATCGTAATCTACAAACAACTGAAAATCTGATGCACGAATATTTTCGTAATTGTTTAAACCTATTAAGAATGAGATGTTTACTTCGGAGGGAAAGATTTTAAAATTTATATCCTCCGGCTTGTTTCTTATTTCGAGTGGTACTTTAAATTCCTTTTCGGTAAAACGTTCTACCGGTATTTTTAAATCAGCTTTTTCGGGCGAAACGGTTGTTTTATCCGGATGCAAAATATCTACTGCCAGTTCAACCTCAGTTCCCAGTTTTTCAAAATTTACCATTTTTGTTTTTACCGAATAAATGGTATCCACAATGGCTGCAGGTCCTGTAATTTGCACACTGTCAGGCTCCAGGATAACTGAGCCGGTTAAAAAAAATTGTGGTTTTAAATCGATGTTTACATCCGCTTTTAGTGGAACTATTTTGGTATAAAGGCTGTCAAACAACAAAGTAATAACTTTTGGACTGATGTCGGTTACTGTTATTTCGCTGCTTACCTGCCTTGAAACCAGTCGGATTAAATCTTCGGTGCGCACATTTATCAGGTTACCTTCTTGCTCTCCGTCCTCTGCAATTGAGGTTAAATCCAGCACAATGGGCGAAAATGAGAAAGAAAGTTTATGACGAAGGAGCGTAAAACCATGAGCATCAACTTTTAAATCAAATTTTGAAGGCGGATTATTGGCCAGAAACAAATTTCCGGGCGGATTTGTATATTTTACTGAATAGGAAATGGAGGTAGAGTAATCTTTACTTAATGCATTTAAAAACCACAAAACAGTGGCAATTAACAAACAAACCATAAAAACAACAATGCGCCTGTCGTTTCTAAGTTTTTCCAAACTGAAAAAGCCAATAATTTCTTTTAGTTGTTTATTCATTTTTACTCAGTCCTTCGCAAAATTAACGAAATCCTCCAAAACCGAATCATAAGTTTGTACTTTATGGATTATCTTTATTTTGGCAACTTTAAAAAGTTATGGAAGCCGACCTGAATTGAAATCGTCCGCAATGCCTGAAATATTGCAGAACATTTGTTGGGGAAATGAAATAAAAAAGCCTTGGTGCCATCTTGTTCATTGCGGATTTATTTAAATTTTATCTGTCGACTTATTACTTCGAACCATGTAAAATGCCCAAATTTGCTCGGAAGGGACCACCAGCACTAAATCAGGCTTTTGCTCAGGGACAGTGCCAGTTCCCGGAAGCATGTTCCAATTAAAATCTACCAAAAAAATAAAAAAAGAAGGAATCCGGACGACTCCTTTTAATTGAATAAATAACATCTCTGTACCATCTTCACGAATTGATGCCCGGTCCCGAAACCCACCAGTAATTGTGAACTAAAACCGGCAGGTGAATTATTTTTTTGCTTTTAAAAAGTCGGAACCTTTAAGTAGTTTTTTCAATTCTTTGTCGGCACGAAATTGAATGCGGACGTCGGTAATGGTATTTTCCTTGACTTCCTGCGGTGAATTCTGAAGCTGGCTTGTAAGGGTTGTGGAAAATATTCCGATTTCCTCAAACTGCACCGATTGCCCGTTGCACAACAATTCAGGCATGAGTTCTGCCAGGCCTCCAAGCACAGCTTTTACATCCGCATGCCTCACTGTGCAACGCTCAGACAGCATCCTGCCCAATTGGCGTGTGCCGATAATATTTCTTCCGGTTGCGGCAGCATGGTATTTGTACTCCCCGCCCCCCTTAACGCCTGCCTGGGCTTTCTTAACTACTTTATACTGAATTGGCATATCTTTTTTTTTATGTTTTATATTGTTGAATTGAAAAGTTTTTTGTAAACTTGAAACTTAATATCCTTTACAAGGTTACAAAAATTTCTTCATTTCTCCTGCACAGAAAACCAAAATCCACTACGCAGTACATTTTTTAAGCTATGCAGAAAACTCCTTTTTTCTGCACAGAATAGTCAAAACACAACGGGACATCTTTTGCAACAGATGCAGAAGTAATTTTTTTAGATCAGGACATGACAGTTGTCATAACGGCACATTGCAAGCAAGAAAGCATATATACTGACCAAACAGCCGGGAAAACATGTTCCTGAAAACTGACAACTATTCAAACACCTTCTTCCTTAGCTTTCTGATTATGACTTAAGAATTTTCAAACCCCATCTTTTCAATTTTCAAGTCACAGCAGGAATAATCATCCGGAAACCATTCCTTATTTGCATTGTATCGTGCATGTTTTATTTATACTGAGTTTAAATATATGCGAAGAACATAAAAAACCAGTCCTGCAAAAAGGCAGTAAGCTAAAAATCATTAATTTGGAAGGCTGAAAATTATACCCGTATAAAGACAATAACTTGTATTTTAAAGTGGCTGTTTGGCTGGTCGGTCTGATTTCACAACGCCCGGTTTTAAATTGGAAGATATGAGAAATTTAAAAACCGTAAACATAACACTGTGTGATATTGCATACCGGGGCCGGCAAAACCCCGGTGCCCGGTTCCCGCATAGTTTTTACCTGCCTCAAAGGGCAGGAAACCATCACGAAAACCGGCACGCAACATGTACCAACCGTCAGACTGTCTAAAAACCTTGCATTTTGTTAAAAACTAAGGCACTTATCAACAGCAACAACAGGCTTTTAGTATCTTCAGGCATGAAATACATCAAAGGACAAAACAGAACACAAGCAACACTTTTTCCGATTTCGCTGGACGATGCAGTTGGAGCTGAAAATGAAGCACGGCTGATTGATGTTTTTGTGAACAGCCTTAAATTACAGGAATTCGGTTTTAAAGTGGAATTTGTTGAAAACGGCAGGTCTGCATACCACCCTGCAGATTTGCTGAAACTCTACATTTATGGTTACCTCAACCGGGTACGCTCGTCGCGACAATTAGAGAAGGAATGCAAACGGAACGTTGAAGTGTTTTGGCTGCTCAAATGCCTGAAACCCGACCACAACACCATATCCAATTTCAGACGCGACAATCCGAAAGCCATCAAAATGGTGTTCCGGGAAACCGTGAAAATTGCAAAACATTTCGACTTAATTGGCGGCACCCTCATTGCCGGTGACAGCACAAAACTACGTGCACAAAACAGCAAAAAGAACAACTTCAACCAAAAGAAAATCGACCGCCACCTTGAGTACATCGAAAACAAACTGGCTGAATATGAAAAATCATTGGCCGAAAACGACGGCGATGATAAAGAGAAAATAAATAAAGAAATCGAAAAACAGGAACTACGTAAAGAGGGTTACAAACAAATTGAGCAGCAATTAAAAGAAAGCGGCCAGCCACAGGTTTCAACCTCAGACCCCGACAGCCGCCAGATGATTACCCGCAACAATATTACCGAAGTCGCCTACAATGTACAAACCTCGGTGGACTCCAAACACAATCTGCCCTTCGACTACCAGGTTACCAACACCAATGATGCAAAGGCAATGGGCAACATGCTGCAAAGAGCCGAAAACTGGAATCCAATGATTTTATTGCCCTGTACGACAAAGGCTATCACACGGGAAGTGAATTTAAAAAAGCCGCAGATTTGGGAATAGATGTTATGGTGGCAATACCTAACGTTGCTGCAAATGCCCCAAACCCCGATTACAATGTCGAAAAATTTGCCTTCGACAAAACAAATGACTGTTACACCTGCCCGCAGGGCGAGATACTCACCACAAACGGAAGGTGGCACCAGGACAAAACATACCGCTTTAAACGCTACACAACAACTGCCTGCAAAACATGCCCGGCTAAGCCCGAATGCTCAAAAGCCATTTGCGGAAAAGCAATTCAACGCAGCGAGTTTCAGGAACTGGTAGACAATAACAAAAAACGAATCAGCGAAAACAAGGAACTTTACCGGAAACGACAACAAATAGTGGAACACCCGTATGGAACCATAAAACGCCAGTGGGGATTTAGCTACATATTAACAAAAAAGGGAATCAGCCGGGCCAGCGCTGATGTGGGATTAATAATGACAGCATACAACCTTCGAAGAATTATCAATATTATTGGGATAAATGAGTTGAAAAAGTACCTAAAAAGTGCTTTATTTTTCATATTCGAAAAAATGCCACTACAACAGTTGTTTTCAGGCAAAATAAGCCCGAATATTTTCAAGTGTAAAACAACAATAAAGCTCTTAAACGTAAGCTTAAATCAGCTATATTTAAACCAAAAACTAACGGTACAATATGGTTTTTAGACAGACTGCCGTTAGCGGTCAGTTTGAATGAAAACAATCACAGTATATTTTCCAATTCACTTGTTTCCTAATTAAGAAACTTCTATTTTTACAAAAAACTATTTGAATGGAAGAAAAATTCAACATTGATTTTTTGAATGATGCAATTGATTTCATGAATTCGTTGGACTCAAAAGCTCGTAGAAAGATTTATTACAACTTGAAAAAATCGCAAATAGTCAATGACCCGGAATTGTTCAAAAAGTTAAATGAAAATATCTGGGAATTTCGGACACTGTTTGAGAAAAAGCAATACCGGCTATTTGCATTTTGGGATAAAACAGATAACAAAGAAACACTTGTTTTAGCGACTCACGGGATAATTAAGAAAACAAAAAAGACTCCGAAAAGTGAGATTAAAAGGGCTGAGGAAATAAGAAAAAATTATTTTGAACTAAAAAAACAAGAAAAATGAAAACAGAAAAAATAAAAACAAAAGGCTTGGATGAAATGATTGATGAGCATATTGGAATTAAAGGCACAAAAGAAAGAGATGCTTTTGAGGAAGAATTGCGTCTTGACCTTTTAGGACAAACAATCAAAAAAATCCGAGTAGAAAAGAATTTAACTCAAGAACAACTTGGGAAACTTGTTGGTGTAAAAAAAGCTCAAATTTCTAAAATTGAAAACCATCTGACAGATGCCAGGTTTGAAACAATTTTAAAAGTATTCAGAGCATTGGATGCAAAAATAAATTTCAATGTAGAGTTGCTTGGACATTAAGTTAATTGAGCAAAGAAATAAAAACCGAACCGCTAATAAATAGGAATATGAGCGGTACGCAGTACCCAGCGATTATTCGGTGTTGAACTACACCCGCCGGGCTCAGGGCTATGTACTTTCTGACGATATTTAATATTTTTTGAAGAAAAAAAATTGAAGTGTTCTTTGACGTACTGCAGGTTTTTGTGCTTTTTTGGGTTGTTGTTACAACTGAAGAACTGTTTCTCAGCCGTAGTTTTACACTTTTTGCCAGCAATCAGACACACCTCTCCCGGTTGCGTAGTTAGCGCAAAAAAGAGTTGGTATCATGCCGTTTGCAGTGTGTGTTTCATGCCGTACATTGCCGGGGAGCGGATGCGTGGCAATTCGCTGATTTTAACCATCCGTCCGGTTTTGCATACCGGGCAAATACAGGGATTAATGCCAGTCAGCCTTGTAAAGCGCTCAACATTTGTTTCAGGCGTTTTTTGTTGTTTGATAAGCGCATCAATAACGGGCTTCTCTTCCGCGGTAAATTGTAAAGCCAGGTTTCGTTTGGTGGTGTGGTTGTAAATCCCGAACCGACGGATTTTAACAAACCGCCTGGGCAGTATATGCATAGCAAACCGCCGCAGGAATTCAATTCCATCCATTGTAACCGGCTTTTTGATGGCATTGTCGCGGTAATCTTTTGCAATAAAGGTGACTTTTTCTTCGGCAATATTTAAAATGCGCTGGTTGGTAATGGCCACGCGGTGGGTGTATTGTCCCAGGTATTTTACCACATGTTCAGCACCTGCCAGCGAAGGTTCGCAGTGTACCACCCACCGGGTTTTATATGCTTCCTGCACATTTTTGGTAAACAGCGAAAGCTCGTTTTGTTTTCGCAAAGCCCGTTTCAGGCTGTCAAGGAACTTTCCTTTAAAGGCAGAGCTGAGTTGATGCACCGGATAAAGGAAGTTCCCTGAGTGTCCGATATTTTTCCATCGCCCGTCGAGGGTATAACCGGCAGCCGGTACAATACAATGAATGTGGGGATGCAGTGAAAGGTTCTGTCCCCAGGTATGCAAAACCGCTACCGCACCGCTTTCAACACCATAATGAGAGTATCCAAATGAGCGGAGCGTTTGCCATACCGAATCAAACAGCAAGTCATAGTACATTCTTTGGTTGTGCAGGCAAACCTGATTTAAGAGGTGCGGCACAGTGAATATAACATGGTAATGCTTAACGGGCAGGGTTCCACGCACCAGGTCGTCAATCCAGAAAGCCTGTTTTGAAGCCTGGCATTTAGGACAGTGCCTGTCGCCACAGCTGTTGT
This sequence comes from uncultured Prolixibacteraceae bacterium, assembly GCA_963771595.1. GTDB lineage: Bacteria > Bacteroidota > Bacteroidia > Bacteroidales > Prolixibacteraceae > CAVYUC01. Next base: position 138,351 of record CAVYUC010000025.1, read on the forward strand.
AACTGTAGCGCACGGTACCGCAATTTTCACAGGCTTCTTCGTGTCCGCCCAATGTGGCAGTACGGCAGGCAGCTATTTTGCCCAGCACCCTTGTTTGCACCGGGGTAAGCTTTGTTTGATTTGCCAAACCAGCGCCAAACCGGTTGACCACATCAGCCAGCTCAAACTTTGTCCGCATTTTTCGGGAAGTTATATAGCGTATCGAGCGGACTATGAGGCTTTATCAGCGGGCATTGCGCCACATGCAGATAAATCATGGTAGTGGTAATGTCGGCATGGCCCAGCAATTCTTTGACGGTAACGATATTTAGTCCCTGTTCCAAAAGGTGCGTGGCATACGAGTGACGCAGCGAATGCAGGTTTACCTCCTTGGTAATGGATGTTTTTTTCAGGTTTTCGCGCATCACCCACGACAGGCCGCGCACGCTGTAACGGCCATCTGGGTCCTTGCCGTTAAAGAGCCAGATGTAGGGATTTTCAGCTTTCAGGTATTTTTTCAAACCAACAGCCATGCTGTCGGCAAGCGGAACAATACGGTCTTTTTTGTATTTGCTTTGCCGTATGTGAATGGTTTTTCGCTGAAAATCCACATCCGAGATTTTCAGGTTAATCACTTCCTGACCACGCAGACCCGCCGAATAGATTAAGGTCAGCACTATCCGCTGTTTCAGGAGTGTTGGAGCGCTAAAAAGTTCTTTTAGCTCAAGATGGTTCAGGATGATGGGAAGTTTGGTATTTCCTTTTAGTGATGGCAAAGCGATGGCATTTTTGTTCATTCCCAGCAAGCGGTAATAGTAACGCAAGCCGTACACCATATGTTTGAAACTGCTGCGTGAAGGGGATTTTGGGTCGCGGGCCAAAGCAGCCAGGTACTCGTTGATTTCATCCGGGTCAATCTGTTCGGGCAATTTGCCGAAATGGACTACAAACAGCGCGATACGCCGGATATAATTATTTAATGTACTTTTACTCTGTCCGCGCAGAGTAACCTGTTGTTCCAGTTTACGAACAACTTTTTCAAAGTCAGTAACAAGCACTATAGCTTGCTCAACAATAGTAAAACCCGATTTCTTTCTCATAATTAGAATTTTAATGTGAATAATTTCTAAGTATAGAAAGAATCGGGTATTTTTGGAATAGCTACCCGCGAAGGCGGGTTTAGTTCAACAAAATGTAAATGTAATGCGGGTTTCAGCGGGTAATTCAACCGCAGTTCTCCGTTGCAACACCGCCAATTCGTCTTTGACGATTGACGGAAAATTTGAAATTATGAATAAACGAATTGGCTCCGTGCGTAATTGAAAGTTCATCACTTTTAATCCCGCACTCCACTTACATAAACCGTTAGGTTTAATTATAAAAAATGACGATAAAGCTAAAAATATTACCAGTTTTCCAAGGTGATGCAATTGTAATAGATTGCATTCAAGATGACTTTAAAATTATGGTCGATACTGGCACAAAAAGGGCTTATTCAAGAGGAATATTAAAATCAGAAATTGATAAAACAGATAAATTTGATTTATTAATACTTACACATACAGACGAAGACCATATTGGCGGACTAATAAAATATTTTGAAGATAGAGAAAGAGAAAAAAATGTTTTCAAAAAAGTTTGGTTTAATAGTGGGAAAGTTATTAAAGAGAACTCAATAAAAACGAAAGAGCCAGCACCTGAAATATTATTAGATGATTCAGCAGATTTAAATTTAAGTATTAAACAAGGTATATCATTGGAGAGTAAACTTAGCGCTGTTGGATTGGATTCGAAAGAGCTGACAAATTCGGGAGAAATACGTTCATTTAATAATATAAAAATTACTGTACTTTCACCTGAAATTGATGATTTGAAGGAATTCTATGACAATTGGGAACTAGAAAAGGAGAGTCAATTGGAGGTGACAAAAGCTAACGATTATCACAAGTTAATCGAAGACCTTCTACAAAATCAATATTTAGAAGAAGGAACTCTAGCTAATAAAACAAGTATTGCTTTCATTCTGAGTTACAGCGGTAAAAATATATTAATGATGGGAGATGCTTATCCATCCGTATTAGAAAAAAATCTGCGAAAATTGGGTTTTGATGAAAATCAAAAATTAGAATTAGATTTAGTCAAAATATCTCATCATGGGAGTAAAAATGGAATGAGCCCAACTTTACTAGAAATAATTGATTGTAAAAATTTTGTTATTTCAACTAACGGTAGCAATGGCTTACCATTTAAAGAATGTTTAGCGAGAATTGTTGCTCATAGAAATGATAAAATTAGATTATACTTCAATTATAAAAATGATGTGACTGAAAATATTTTTTCGCAACAGGATTTTATTAATTTTAATTTTGAAATGCAGTATTTAACACAGGATAATAATTATACAATTGCAATAGGTGAGTAAAATTGAAGATGAATACGATAAGCTCGCAGTTAAGATAAACAGTAATGGAATTAATGGAAGCGGTTGTATAATTCAGCCTACAAATTCGGATTGCACGTATATTTTTACAGCGAAACACTGTTTGACAGAAGATGGACAAGTTGATAATGATAAGATTGAAATATCTGGGTCAAATAGAATAGACGAAGGCTCATTCAAGATTCAAGATGTTTATTTAGACAATGAATTAGATATCGCTGTAATTAAAATTAACAGGTTACAAAAGATTGAAACTTCCCTATTTAAAGAACCAGAAAAGGAACTTTCAACTTATTTGTATGGTTATCCTAAATTATTAAAAGGCAAAAGCCAAATTTTGTCATGCAAGATATCATTCGATAGAGATAATTATTCTGAAATAGAATTATCGCAATCTCAAGTAACGTTCGAAAAAAATAGTCCTGATACTTTGAAGGGGTTTTCAGGTTCTGGTATTTTTCATGAAGTATCAGATAAAGTTTCTATTGTTGGAATTCTTACGAGGTTAAAAGCTCCAGATGGCGCATATAATAATGTTTGTGCGTATCACGTAAATAACTTTGACAAACTTATCAAATCAAAGGGTTTTCCATCTATATTTGAAGATTACATCGATGAAATAATTTCAGACTATTCTTTTTCATTTACAAACTACAATCCTGAATTAGAGAAACATTATTTGCCGCGAGAAATTGACGAACAGACAAAAAGGCTATTATTATCTCCTAAAAATATTTGGATTAGTGGCGAACCTGGTGTTGGAAAAACATTACTTATAAATCGAAATTTAAGAATTAATAGAAGAGATTTTATCTCTATCGACTTGACCACCTCAAAACTCGACGATATAGCTGAGTATTTTAGAATTATTAATAATGAAATTGTTAGCCAAAAGAAAATTGAGAATGGTTCTGATATAGGTAATATTTATGATAAAATAGCTTTCAATTTAACCCAAATTGTGAATCATGAAGAATTATTTCTTTTTGTAGATGAAGTACCGATTAGGGATACCAAGATATTTTCACAATTCTTATCAGGGTTTATAAAAATCTCAGAAAAATATTCGAATACATCAAATGGGCAGAATCAAATCAAATGGATAATATCAACCAGAATTAATCCGAGTGAATTTATTAAAAACCTTAATGATTGTCTTGTAAATGGACAAAAGGCATCAAAACATTTTCTGTTCAAACCCTTGGATTTTTGGTCATCAAATGAGCTCAGTTTGTTAATTGAGTTGTTGGAAAAGAATTTAAACTTTCACTTATCAAGCGATACAAAAAAGAAGATTATAGAAATGTGTAATGGAATACCAAATCCAATCAAGCGTGTTATAGAATTAATTCTAATTGACAATTGTAATATCGACGAAGCAATTCAAACTGCTAAAACCGAATACTACTAAAAATGAAAGAAAAGAAACTATATAGTTCCGCCATTATACCTGATGAACTGTATGTTCAAAGGGATGCAGACAGAAAATTAAAAGAGGTTATCCAACGAATGTCGAAACCTGCATATATATCAGTCGCTCGTCAAATGGGGAAAACAAATTTGTTAATTCAAACAAAAAGAACATTACAGAATGAAACGAATAGGTATGTTTATATCGACATTACAAATAAGTTTGAAACTGTACAAGATTGTTTTCGATATATTGTAAATCAAATATTAAATTCAAATGAAGATATAGCCGAATTTCAGGAAGCTAAAAAGCAAATTAGAATTTGCGTCAAACCTCTAATAATAATGCAACTGAAGATTACCAAAACGAAATTCGTGAAATATTAAAGTTCTTTAAGGGAAATCTGGTCGTGTTTTTAGATGAAGTTGATGACCTTCGTAAACATGCGTTTTCTGACGATATTTTTGGACAAATTCGAAAAACTTATTTTATTAATGAAACCTATCCGGTTTTAAAGCGAATCACCTATGTTTTATCAGGCGTTATTGACCCGGAAAAA
>CAVYUC010000026.1:0-148845 GCA_963771595.1 uncultured Prolixibacteraceae bacterium
TGCTTATCCTTTGCCATCTATAGAAGAACAAAACCAAATCGTCCAAGAAATTGAAAGCCGTTTATCTGTTTGTGACAAAGTTGAGCAAAGTTTAACAGAAAGTCTCGAAAAAGCCGAAGCCCTTCGCCAAAGCATTCTTAAAAAAGCATTTGAAGGCAAGCTATTGAACCAAGCAGAAATTGAGCAATGCAAAAAGGCAGCCGATTATGCACCTGCAAGCGAATTGCTCAATAAAATAAAAGCCGAGAAATTGGCAAAAGAACACGAGAAGAAAAAAACAACAACTAAAAAGAAAAGCAAGAAATAATATGGATTTGTCGAAATATCAACCAAACCGGGAATTTTTACTTTACAAAACCGACAAGGGTGATGTTAAAGTAGATGTTTTGCTACAAAACGAAACCATTTGGTTACCACAAAGCAAAATAGCCGAGCTATTCGAAGTTCAACGTCCTGCCATTACCAAGCACCTTAAAAATATTTTTGAAAGCGGAGAACTGGACGAAAAAGTGGTATGTTCCATTTTGGAACTAACCACTCAACATGGTGCTATTCCTGATAAAACGCAAGCCAAACCTACCAAATTTTATAATCTCGATGCCATTATTGCGGTTGGTTATCGGGTAAACTCAAAAAGAGCTACCCAATTCAGGATTTGGGCAACTGCCGTACTCAAAGAGTTTATTATTAAAGGCTATACCATGGATGTGGAGCGTTTGAAAAATCCACAACCCATTTTCGGACAGGACTATTTTAAAGAACAGCTCGAAAAAATCCGTGACATCCGTAGCTCGGAGCGCAGGTTTTATCAGCAAATAACAGATATTTACGCCGAGTGTAGCATTGATTATGATTACGATTCTGTAATTACCAAAGAATTTTTCGCAACCGTTCAAAATAAGCTGCACTGGGCAATTACAGGGCAAACAGCTGCTGAAATAATTGTATCGCGGGCAAACCACGAAAAAGAAAAAATGGGTTTAACCAGTTGGAAAAACTCACCCGATGGAAAAATAAGAAAATCAGACGTTTCGATAGCTAAGAACTATCTTGCCGAAGAGGAATTGAAACCTCTCAACCGCATTGTTTCCATGTATTTAGATTATGCCGAAGACCAAGCCGAACAGGGAAATGTAATGACCATGAAAGATTGGGCGGAAAAGCTGAATGCCTTTCTTCAATTCAACCAAAAAGATATTTTACAAAACTCGGGAAAAGTAACTGCGGCAATAGCAAAAGAATTTGCCGAAAATGAGTACGAAAAGTACAAACCAATTCAAGATAAAATGTTTGAAAGCGATTTCGATAAAGAAATTAAAGAACTATTAAAAGGAAAGTAAATGTCAGAAAATGCAATAGTATCAAAGGTGTGGAATTTTGCCAACGTTCTTAGAGACGATGGCGTTGGTTATGGTGATTATCTGGAGCAAATCACCTATTTGCTTTTCCTGAAAATGGCAGACGAACTCAACAAGCCGCCCTACAATAAAGGTTTAAAATTTCCGAAACTCAAAAATGCTGAGGGTGTTGAGTTGCCCGATGCCGAAACCTGCGACTGGCAAACCCTGTCGCAAAAGCGAGGTTTGGAATTGGAAAACTTTTACAACCAAATGCTACGCAGTTTGGGAAGTGAAAAAGGCACTTTGGGGCAAATTTTTGTAAAAAGTCAAAATAAAATACAAGACCCTTCAAAACTCTTGAAAATCATTGATATGATTGATAAAGAGCAATGGAGCATGATGGGAACCGATGTAAAAGGAAAAATTTACGAAGGATTGTTGGAGAAAAATGCCGAAGACACTAAAAGCGGTGCAGGGCAATACTTTACCCCTCGTTCTCTAATCAAAACAATGGTTGCCTGTGTTCGCCCCAAACCAATGAAAACCATTATCGACCCTGCTTGCGGTACGGGTGGTTTCTTTTTGGCAGCTTACGATTTTATTAAAAATCACGATTTAGACCAGGAAGAAAAAGAGTTTTTGAAAAACAAAACCTTTTACGGAAACGAAATAGTTGCCAATACTCGCCGTATGGCGTTGATGAATATGTTTTTGCACAACATTGGCGAAATAGACGGTGAAACACTTATTTCTTCGGCTGATGCGTTGGTTTCGGACAATGGCATACGCTACGATTATGTACTGGCAAATCCGCCTTTTGGTAAAAAAAGTAGTATGACCATTACCAACGAAGAAGGCAAACAGGAAAAACAGGATTATATTATCAATCGTCAGGATTTTGTGGCAACAACAGCCAACAAACAACTCAACTTTTTGCAACACATAAAAACGCTGTTAAAACTCACAGGCGAAGCAGCCGTTGTACTTCCCGATAATGTTTTGTTTGAAGGCGGTGCTGGCGAAACGGTTCGTAAAGAATTGATGAAAACAACCGAGTTGCATACGATTTTAAGACTGCCAACAGGAATATTTTATGCACAAGGTGTAAAAGCAAATGTTTTGTTTTTCGATAACAAACCAGCTTCAAAAGACCCTTGGACAAAAGAAGTTTGGATTTACGATTACCGCAGTAATATAAGCCATACTTTAAAGAAAAACCCAATGACTTCGGAGCATTTGAAAGACTTTGTAAAACTCTATAATCCTGAAAACCGAAACAAAAGAACGGAAACGTGGAGCGAAACAAATCCCGAAGGTAGATGGAGAAAGTATAGTTATGCTGAAATCATTGAACGAGATAAAACCAACCTGGACATATTTTGGATTAAAGACAAAAGCCTAACCGACTTAGACAATTTACCCGACCCCGATGTTTTGGCAAACGAAATAATTGAAAACATAGAAGCCGGTCTGAATAGTTTCAAAGAAATAATGGAAACAATAAACGGTGATTCAGAAGAATGAAAATGTTCAATGGTAAAAAATATTAAACGCATAAAAAAACAACAATGGAAACTGAGGTCAATCAAATAGAAAACTGGCAAAATAAACATATCTTAAAACTACGGGATTATAAGGAGCCAACAGTTATAGAAACACCTGAATCCGCAGAATTAAGGAATATTGTAGAACCTTGGTTGACAGCTTTATTTCAAAGTGAACATTTAACGCTTTTAACAGGTGCTGGAATTTCAGCAGCAGTTCATTTTTTAGCAACAGGGAATTCTGGTGCAGGAATGGGGCATATGGAATTTTCTTCTTACGATAATGAAATAAAAATTTCATCGAAAGAATCTGCAATAAGGTCAGGAAGAGGAGAAGCAAATATTGAGGATGAAATAAGAACTTTAAATGAACTTATTAGAGGTTTAGAAATTGTAGTTTCAACTGGTGCAAAACCTAAAATTGAAGAAAAAATTGAGTCTTTAAAAAATGATTTAGAAACAGGGATTACAAATTTTGCTAATGCAGTTCTTGAATCAGAAAGAAATATTGTCTCGTCAGATAAAGAGGAACCTGCTGAATATCTGATGAATTTCTTGCTAAGTTTTGCTAGTAGGATTGCTACACGTGAACGCTTAAATATCTTTACTACTAATTATGATAGAATTATTGAATTTGGTTCTGAATTAGCAGGTCTTCACTTAATAGACAGATTTGTTGGTACTATTTCTCCAATTTTTCGTTCATCAAGATTAAATATTGATATTCATTATAATCCACCGGGTATAAGAGGAGAGCCAAGATATTTAGAGGGTGTAATAAATTTTACTAAACTTCATGGTTCATTGGACTGGCTTGAAAAAGATAATACAGTTAGGCGTTTTTCATTACCATATGGGGCTGAAAATATCCAAACATACAGCCACGATGGAAGTTTAATGATTTATCCAAACTCATCAAAAGATAGAGAAACAGCAGAGTATCCATATGTTGAACTTTTCAGAGATTTTGCAAGTTCAGTAATAAGACCAAATTCTACAGTTGTTACATATGGTTATAGTTTTGGTGATGACCACATTAATCGGGTTCTATTGGATTTATTAACGATACCTTCAACGCACCTTGTAATAATTGCTTTTAATGATATTGGAGATAGAATTAAAAATTTCTATTCAAGAGCGAAACGACCAGTTCAAATTTCTCTAATGCTTGGTAGTCATTTGGGTGATTTAAAGACTTTAGTTGATTATTATTTACCAAAACCTGCGATTGATAGAACTACTTATAGAATGGTTGATTTATTAAAAGCTCGTGGTACAGTATCTTCATTGTCTAATCAAACTAAAGATGACGATAATGAGTAGAACACCAATTGAAAACCAAGCTTCATTAAGGGTTGGTGTTGTTGAATTTGTTTCACCTGACGAAATAAAAGTACAACTCGATATTGATGCACCAGATGGAATATCTGCAAATGCCGGTGTGCCAAGAGAATTTCCACGCATTAATAGCTATGTTCTTGTTCCAAACGAAGGGGGTAGTATCGTTTGTCAGGTTGAATGGATTGCAGTTGAACGTTCGCCATTCCCTAAAAGAAAGGGATATCAAGATTATGGGTTAATTGATTTGCCATATCCAATTAGGAAAATGAAACTTACACCTTTAGGAATTTTAAAGTCAACATTTGAAGGCTATTATAAATTTCAAAGAGGAGTTCATTCTTTTCCAAGTATTGGTTCTCCAGTATTAATCCCAACTGATGTACAGTTAAAATCAATAATTGAATCAGGGGAAAATAGAAGAGTCTACATAGGGAATAGCCCTTTAGCAGCTAATGCCGAAGTTGCAATAGACCCTGATAGATTATTTGGAAGGCATTTAGCTGTTTTGGGAAATACTGGTAGTGGTAAATCTTGCACTGTTGCAGGACTTATTCATTGGTCATTAGATGCAACAACACGAGAAAACGATGCAAATGCAAGGTTTATCATTCTTGACCCCAATGGTGAATATTCAAAATCATTTGGAGATAAAGCTAAAGTATTTAGGGTCGGAGATGATACTAACAAATTAGAAGTTCCAATATGGATGTGGAATACTTCCGAATGGAGCACTTTTACTCAAGCAAGTACAAAAGCACAACTTCCACTTTTAAAAAGAGCTTTACGTGCAATGCGAAATGAACAATTAGAACCTTCTGAAGATAATCTAATTATTGCTAAAAGATATACTGGTACAGTTTTGACAGCACTAAGGCATGAAAAAAGCAATGGTTCTCCTTGGGGAAATTTTCCAAAACCAAAGCATTTTTATGAACTAGTTATAAGTTGGAAAGTAGGTTTTGACCACATAAAATCAATAATTAATGATGACATAGCAGAATTGGATTTATTTATTGAGCATTTATATGAATTTATCAATGCACCTGAACGAACAAAACAGTACGGAAATCTTAATTCTAATCTAAAGGAAATCGATGAAATGATTGATTTGCTTGAAGAAACATACGAAGCATTAGGTGGTAATGAAAATGAATTATTGCCACGAAATGAAGATATTCCGATACCATTTAATGCAGATGTTTTTGTTAGTTATTTATCAGCTTTAGCACAGCAAACTGGTAATGAACAATACCTTGAATTTTTAATAGCTAGGATTAGAACAATGCTTGCAGACTCAAGGATGGACTCAATTATTGGAGATAAAATTGAGATTGAACTAGATAAATGGCTTGAAAAATATTTAGGTAAAAATGATAAAAAAAAACATCAATAACCATAATTGATTTGTCTTTAGTCCCTTCTGAAATAATTCATGTAACTACATCTGTGATTGCAAGAATAATTTTTGAAGCATTGCAAAGATATAGGAAGTTGAATGAGAAAACGCTCCCTTCTGTTTTAATTATGGAGGAAGCGCATTCATTTATTACAAGGTATAATGAAAGTGTTGAGAACAATACGTCATCAATTTGCACAAAAGTGTTTGAGAAAATTGCACGGGAAGGAAGGAAATTTGGCTTAGGTCTAGTTCTTTCATCACAAAGACCATCTGAGCTATCTCCAACGGTTCTATCTCAATGCAATAGTTTTATTTTACATCGTATAAGCAATGACCGAGACCAAGAACTTGTTAGTAAGTTGCTACCGGACAATTTTAGAGGGCTTTTAAAGGAGTTGCCTTCATTACCTTCGCAAAGAGCCATTTTATTAGGTTGGGCATCTGAATTACCGATATTAGTTAAAATAAGAGATTTAATAAAAGAAAAAAGACCCCAGTCAGATGACCCTGATTTTTGGGATGTTTGGACAGGAAAAGATATTAATGGGAAAGAGATTGTTAGAAAGGTCGATTGGAAAATAATTGCAGATGATTGGCAAGAAAAAAATAAACCCAATCCTTCGTAGTCAAGCACATTTGCAGGTCTCACCAGCCAACGCTAGGACCAAAACCTGCAAAAGAGCTTGCCTACCCAAACACACAGCAAATAGTAAAGATGCAGCAAAAATGAAAGACAGAATAACAAAAGTCAAGAACGGCCAGCTTGTATGGTATATAAAAAATTGGGCAGATACTATTGAAATCAAGGGTTGGATATTCCGGTGAAGTTGACCCCTCATTCCGGTGATATTGACCCCTCTGATTTTTAGATTTCGGAAGCTAAAAATCATTAATTTGGAGGCTGAAAATGAATTGTATGACTGAAACTTTTGCTTCATTATCAGAAACTATTAACCAATGATAAAGATTTTTAAAAAAATACGATACGACCTAATGGAGAAAAATAAATCCGGGAAATACTTGAAGTACGCCATTGGTGAAATTATACTTGTAATGATTGGAATTCTTCTTGCGCTACAGGTAAACAATTGGAATGAAAAAAGGAAGGCTAAAGTAAATGAAAGAGCATTATATAGTCGCATGATAATGGATTTGAAAATGGATGAAAATCGAATAAACACCTCCATTGATTACTATAAAAACGATCTGGAATTTCTTAATAATATTTATCTGGAAACTCAGGGGATTTCAAAAAAAGATTCAATTATTGACTTTAGTACTCTTCGAGCCGGGAGAATTTTCGATCTTATTATTACCGCAAATTATTCCAAAAACACAAAAGAAATCAGTAATCAGAAAATCGTGGAAAGTTTCAACCAATATTTTACATTGGAACATCATGTGCATGATGCTTTTGAATGGATATATACTTTTAAGGAAGATCTATTAAAACCTTACCTGGCTAAACACGGAATCAACAATGCCAAGGAGTTATTTAAAAATCGTCAATTAGATTATTATAAACTCAGGGAAAAAAATATATTATCATACTCAAAATTAAAAGAACAATATGGTTCCGTAGAATTAGACCAAATGCTGTTCGATTTAGGGGTGAGAACCTCCTGGGCTAAGACGGCACTTGAAGACTTATTACCCGCAAACAAAAAGCTACAATTAGATTTAACGAATGAATTGGATGGTAATAATTCAATGAATAAAAAATAACGAAAGCCCAATCGAACAGGCGGCTGACGGATTAGAAAGTCCCCAGAGCACCACCTCTGAAGATTTTCGGGGCAGCTGTACGTGCGGGTCTCATGCTTGCCTGCGGCCAGGCAGGTACGGCGGTTAGCCAGGTCGTCAGGAATACCCAAGGCACAATTTTCCATCCCGTTTAACAGGTTTAATTTGGTTATAGAGTTCCGGCATCGGGATGTAACCCCACTTTTTCAACCGTTGTAAAAAACCAGTCCTGGAAAAAGGCAGTAAGCTAAAAATCATTAATTTGGAGACTGAAAATGAATTGTATGACTGAAACTTTTGCTTCATTATCAGAAACTATTAACCAATGATAAAAATTTTTAAAAAAATACGATACGACCTAATGGAGAAAAATAAATCCGGGAAATACTTGAAGTACGCCATTGGTGAAATTATACTTGTAATGATTGGAATTCTTCTTGCGCTACAGGTAAATAACTAAAAGTGGTAGTTTCTTTTATGCATAAAAGTTTAAAAGCTTAAATCAGTTATATTTAATGCAAAAATTAACAGTGCATAACAGTTTTAAGACAGACTGCCGTTGTACGGAAGCTTCAAACCTATCCGTACTTGAGCAAAGCGTGCTATCGCATACATTCCTCTTCTACCTCATCCGATTTCGATACTCACTTGGTGTAACACCCAATACTTTTTTGACATATCGCGTAAAAAATGACCGACTTGAAAATTCCATTTCATTGGCAATCTCTGCAATATTAAAACCCGGGTTTTCTAAAAGCAAGACAATACGTTCTTTTGTATTTCGCTGAATCCATTCCGAAGCAGTAATACCTGAATTTTGTTTGCAAACAGCATTCAAATATTTAGCAGTAATATGTAAGCGATTGGCATAAAACTGAACTTCACGCTCTTTCATACAGTATTCCTGAACCAAAAGCATAAACTGTTCATACAATGTTCCAATTTGCAAGGTGCGCTTTCTCCGCTCATACTCATTCGCGAAGGTGTGCCACATTTCGAGAATAAACAGCCGCATTTGAAGTTTCAGGGCTTCTTCATAAAAACGATGTTCCTTATCCTGAAATTTATTGAACAACAACTGAAAGTTTGATAACACCCTTTGCCTGTCAATTTCATTATCCAGCTGTTTAACAGGATAGCGACGGGAGTGCAAAGTGGCATCAATGCCCCAATTTTGGTCAGGTATATTATCATTTAAAAATTGATTTTCTACGAGTAGAACTGTTGCTTTAAAATTCTTTGAAAATTGGATATCGGTCAATTTACTTTTAGCAAACCAAAACACAAATTCACCGCTTTTGCATTTCATCTTAGTATCGTTGAACGAAAAAGTAAGGCTACCACGATGACATAGCAAATGTGTGTGATAGTTTATTTGAAAGTCACCCGGAAAATCCTTTTCGTTTGACAATTTCAGCATAACAATACGTGGAGAATTTTCTTCTTTTGCATTCATTGAAACGTCTTTCTGAAGATATGTGATATTTGACATTATACACGAAATTAGTGTAACAAATGTAGCGAATTAATTCCATAGCTTTGTACTCTAAAACAATAGCAACGAATAAAATGGAAGCAAATACAATATTTCAGAGATTATTAAATGGAGAGGCTGTTCCATTCAACGACCCGGAATATTTCAAAATTGGAAATGCTTGCAATCACACACGTAAATTGCTTGTAAAGCTGAACAATGAAACCGATTTGGATAATGTGAGAACATTTTTAAGCGACATAACAGATTCACGAATAGATGAAACCACAACTATTTTTCCACCGTTTCAAATCAATTACGGAAAGAACACCAAAATAGGTAAAAATGTATTCATCAATTTTGATTGCACTTTTTTGGATTTGGGAGGAATAACCATTGAAGATAATGTTATGCTTGCACCTAAAGTAAGTCTGCTTTCTGAAGGTCATCCCATTTCAGCCAAAGAAAGACAAACGCTGACAACTGGCAAAATTCACATTAAAAAGAATGCCTGGATAGGCGCTAATGCCACCATTTTAGCAGGTGTAACGATTGGTGAAAACTCTGTAGTGGCAGCAGGTGCAGTAGTTTCTAAAGATGTGCCTGATAATACAATTGTTGGTGGTATTCCAGCAAAAATCATTAAAAACATACAGGAATGAACGGCACAATAAAAACCATAACTTTTCTTTTAACGAGTCTTTTTTGTATACAATTATTGGCTTGTACACAGGAGAATGAAACTCAAGCTATTAAAAACCAAAATGAAACCGAGAATACAGATACGATGAAACTAAAAATTACGATTGGAACATCATCTTTTTCAGCTACGCTACAAAACAATGAGACAGCAAGTGCTTTTATAGAACGGTTGCCTTTGAGGCTCACGATGACTGAATTGAACAATAATGAAAAATATGCTGATTTAGTGGAAAGTTTGCCCACTAATGCTTCTAATCCCGGAACTATACAAAACGGCGATTTGATGCTGTACGGCTCAAACACATTGGTGCTTTTTTATAAAACATTTTCAACTTCATACAACTACACTAAAATCGGAAAAACAACCAATCCGGAAGGATTGTTGGAGATATTGGGTTCGGGAAACGTTGCTGTGACCTTTGAAATTAATTAATCAATTAAAAAATGAATACAATGAAAAAAATAACAATTATCGGAATTACAGTCTTGCTAGGCTTAATACAAGCCTGCAGTACAAAAACTGAAAAACAAGAAAACATGAAGACAGATAAAAAAGAATTAAATGCCATTTTCCCAAAAGGTGAAAAAGGTTCGGAAGAATGGTTTACCGGGGATGCTTATCCTACAAGCCTGTTGGAAGCAGATTCAATATTCACAACACTTGCCGGTAATGTTTATTTTGAACCCGGTGCAAGAAGCCATTGGCATACCCACCCCTCCGGGCAAATACTGATTATCACGGATGGTGTCGGTTACTATCAGATTGAAGGGCAACCCATTGGAATCATGAAAAAAGGAGATGTAGTAAAATTTCCGCCAAATGTAAGACACTGGCACGGGGCAAGCCCTGATGTAGGGGTACAACAACTTTATATTATTCCCAATACGGAACAGGGAATTGTTGAATGGATGGAGCCGGTATCAGATGAAGAATATAATAAGAAATAGTCTTATGAGTAAATTGATTTCCAGTCTTGTCATAACAGCGTTTGGCTATGCTGCCGCTTGGCCGGTTACCAACTTAAATGCACAAACATCCTCATCTTCTTCAAAAGTGGAGTCGGTAGAAACTTTTACCGTAACATCTGTTCCGGCCGAAAACGGTTCTTATACCATTAGTCCAAAAATTCCTGATGATGGCAAGGTGCCTGCGGGCACTGTATTGTCGGTAAAAGCTAAACCTGCATCGGGATACAGTGTGGATGCCGTGTATTACACCGTGAAAGGAGGTATGTGGGGAACAACGAGTCACGAAAGTTTCTCACCTATAATGAAAATACCGGTTACCAGGGACATGAAGGTCGGGGCAACATTTATTCCCCGTTCTTTGGTAGATAATGTGAGCGTAATTCAGGACGTTGTTTACGCCCAGCCAGGCGTCAAGCCTCTGAAATACGATGTCTATTCACCTAAAGGCGCTAAAAATCTTCCTTGTATTATCATCATTCATGGCGGAGGTTGGTCTTCAAACAACGAAGACATTATGCGTGGACTAGCTCGTGAACTGGTGAAAGATGGTCGCTATGTCGTATTCAGTATTGATTACCGCTGGATTAACAAACTGGATGGAGAAACCGAACCGACATACATGCACAAATTGATAGAAGATGTTTTTGGAGCTATAGCTCACATTCAGGAACATGCTGCGGAGTACGGCGGTGACCCGACCCGAATTGCGGTTACGGGCGATAGCGCTGGTGGTCATCTAGCGGCAGCAGCAGCCACCCTTAGTCCGCTTATTGGAGATGGAGGTTTTGGTGAAACCAATGGAGTTTACCAATATATGCCCACTTACCTGCCAAAAAGAAAATCCGTGGTTCAGGTAAAAACTGAAATAACCAATGCAGTTAAGGCGGTGGCACCAAGCTATGGTGCATTTGAGGCTGCCGACTTTAAATCGTTGCTGGAGCAAACAGACCAGGGTTATTGGGATGCCATTTCTCCTTCAAAGAATGTTCCAAAGGTTAGTGACCGGGTTCTTCCGCACTTCATGGTTCGTGGTACAGAAGACCCGATCGTAAATCACGAAATGGTGCAACGCTATGTAGATGTGTTAAAGGCTGCAGGCCAGCCTGTCAAGTATATCCAGGTAGAAGGCGCAGGACATGCCTTTTTCGACTGGAAGCCGGATGCAGCTACAAGAGCAACGTTTGCCCGGTATGGTGTACCCTATGCAGCTCAAATGCTGTCTTTTTTCAACAGCATATTCTATAATGATTGATGGCGTCTATCCCAAATTGCTGGTAGAATTGCGGTATTTACAACTTTTTTTATGGGCTTTGATATTAAATGTCGGGCTCATAATCAAACAAACATCTTAAAAAATTAATTATGAAAAAGAATTTAGAAAACCAGCCAGAAAATAAAAATACAGATATTATCAAGCGAAGAGGCTTTTTAAAAGCAGCCACTTTGTTGGGTTTAGGAACATTAGCTGCCGGAACTGTTAAGGGCTATGCAGTCGCTTCTCAGAGCCGCGAAAAGAAAAAAGGCATAGGCACCATACTGACCAAGAAACGGACATTGGGTTCCAGGAAGAATCCGCTTGCAGTTTCTGCCATACAACTGGGCTGCATGGGAATGACCAATGGTCGTGGTGTCCACCCTGATCATAAGAGTATGGTCAAACTGATCCGCGATGCTGCTGATCGTGGCTGCGACTTTTTCGATACTGCCGAAATTTATGGTCCGTATGTCAATGAAGAAATGGTTGGAGAAGCACTTGCTCCCATCCGAAACCAAGTTTCCATTTCCACCAAGTTTGGTTTTGATATTGAGGGTCCAAATGTTATGAACAGTCGGCCAGAGCAAATTCGGAAAGTTGCGGATCAATCACTCAAACGCCTCAAAACCGACCGTATTGACCTTTTCTTTCAGCATCGGGTTGACCCCGACGTACCCATCGAGGAAGTTGCAGGAGCCGTAAAAGATCTTATTCAAGAAGGAAAGGTTCTACACTTTGGCCTTTCTGAAGCAGGCGCTGAAACCATCAGAAGGGCAGGAATACCCAAGGCACAATTTTCCGTCCCGTTTAACAGGTTTAATTTAGTTGCAGAGTTCCGGTATCGGGATGTAACCCCGCATTTTCAATCTTTCTAATGTAAAGGTCGTTTCACTCACTGTATATCGGACAGGATTTGTTGGAAATCCCGCCCAACCATATACAAGTGACCATTAGGCTACATTGCCGGACTACCTCAATGACAAAAATTTAATGATTTAAAAATTGCTATATTTGAATATAAATGTTAATTGATTAATGAATGATAATGATTCAAATATTGATATTGAAAAAATTGTAAAACACTGGATTGATACATCAGATGATGATTTCGAAACAATGTTGGCTTTGTTTAATTCAAAATCATATGTTTGGTCTTTGTTTCTTGGACATATTTCAACCGAGAAATTACTCAAGGCATTGTATGTTAAAAAATTTAATAAACATGCACCATTTACCCACAACCTTTACAGATTAGGGGAATTAGCCGGATTAGAGATGACAGACGAGCAATCTGACTGCTTGATGAGATTACTTCATTTAACTTAAATGCCAGGTATGATGATTACAAAAAGGAGTTCTACAATCTGTGTACTCCGGATTACACAAAAAAGTGGATTGATAACATTAAAACCATTCGGACATGGATAAAAACGATGCTCTAAGTATTGCTACAAAATATGCTAATGCAGTAAAATCAAAATATGACTTGGTAAAAATTATTCTTTTTGGGTCATATGTTAAAGGTAACTTCAATAATGATAGCGATATTGATATTGCTGTGATATTAAAGGAATATAGCAATTTAATTGATATACAATTGGATTTGATGAGATTACGAAGAAAAATCGATAGTAGGATTGAGCCGCATCCTTTCCGGGAAAAAGATTTTAATATGACGAATCCGATAGTAAATGAGATAATCAAATACGGTCAAGACATACATATCAACATGGATCTGGTTGAGTAGACAGCCATTTAATTAAAAAGCCCGCCAGTGCACCTCTCCCGCCACCCCCTAATAATATAGGTCTCGTACCTGCCTGCGCCAGGCCTGACAATGAAACAAACTCAACTCTAAATCAAAATCATTATCTTTGTTTTATGAGCAAAAGAGAGCAGATATTTCAGTTGATAAAAAAGGTCGTTGATAAAAACGCACCTGATTCAGAGGTTTATTTATATGGTTCTCAGGCGCGGGGAAATGCAAAGAAATTTTCTGATTGGGATTTATTAATTTTGCTAAATACTCCAAATGTTTCATTTGACTTCGAAACTAACTTTATGGATGAATTCTATGAATTAGAATTAAAAACCGGAGAAATTTTTTCTCCTCTGATTTATTCAAAAAATGATTGGAATTCAAATTACACCTTTACTCCATTTTATGAAAATATTCAAAAAGAAGGGATTAGACTAAAATGACCGGGGACAAAAAACGATTTGATTAATTATAGAATTGCCAGAGCTAAAGTTACCTATGACGATGCACTAATTCTTTCAGAGAGAGAAAAATGGAATTCCACAATTAACAAGATTGTATTATGCCACTTATTATGCTCTAATGGCTTTACTTCTCGATTCCGATTTAAAACCAACAACTCATAATGGAGCAAAATCAAATATTTCTGAGTATTTCATCAAGACTGGAAAGATAGATTCAAAATACGGTAAAATATATTCTCAATTGTTTACATGGAGACAAAAAGGAGATAATGATGATTTATTCTACTTCGGCAAAGACCAAGTAATGCCTTATTTTGAGCCTGTTAGTAATTTTATTTCGCTGATTGAAAACATGATAAAAAATAAAAGCCAGACGTTATCAGAATAGGTTAATAGAATTCTACCCTTGACTTCTTACAGAGAACCGTTGGTGAACCTCTCGATTTATTTTACACCCCATCTCAACCAATACAATCACATTATTTTTGAAGCTGCCGCAACATCCAGGTACAAAACTGCTGCAGGATGTTTTCGGAGAATGGAAGCCGGGCATGCAGTTGAAACCTCATTGTTTAAGGCATGAAAAACAGCTTCTGATTTTCGTTCATCCGGAACCACGCAACTAATAATGTTACTGTTCATTATTGCCGGAATAGTTAGCGTAAGTGCATGCGTGGGAACATCATCGAAAGTTGGAAACCAGCCTTCGCCCAGTTGTTGCCTGCGACAGGCATCATCGAGCTCAACCACTTTTACAAGCCGCTTGTCGTTAAAATCAGCCACCGGAGGATCATTAAAAGCGATATGTCCATTTTCACCTATACCAATGCAGGCAATATCAACCGGATGATCTTTCAGCAGGTTTTCATATCGCCTTGTTTCAGATTCAGCATCCTTTTCATCGCCGTTTAAATAGTATACTTGGTTGGGTTTAACTTTATCAAGAATCCGTTCTTTTAAATACTTGCGGAAACTTGCCGGATGATTTTCACGAATACCTTTATATTCATCGAGATGGAATACAGTAATTTTATTCCATTCAATATTTTGTTTCTGCAGGTTTTCGAGAAATTCAAACTGTGAAGCGCCCGTTGCCAAAATCAGATTGGCTTTACCGTTTTCCTGAATGGCTTCGTTTAACTTTTCGGTTACAAACTTTGCAGAAGCTTTACCCAGGGCTTCTTTGTCCTGGTAAACATGAATTTCAAGGTTATCTTTTTTTAGGAATTTGATTTCATTCAGCATTTTAATTGGTGTTTTAAATTTAATATTTGTTTGATTTCATCTTTTACAAGTTACACCAGCAATTCGGTAATAGCAAACCAGGTGGTTACAAAAGAAAAGATTACAACCGCCCAAATACCAATATTCTCGGATAATCCGGCTTTATGAATGCCCATCAGTTTTTTCCGGTTTATCAACATTAAAATCGGAATGGCCACTGCCGGTAGAATACAGGCCTGGAATGCCTGTGAAAATACCATTAAGGCCGGTGGTTTTTGTTTCAAAAAAACAGTTCCGAAAGCAAAGAACAGGGCAATAAAAATAAGCATCCGTGATTGCGGGGACCGGATATTTCGGGGCTTCCCGGAGTAATCGGCCACCAGCCACGGTGCAATTAAAACAATAGGAAATACAGTAGAAAGTCCGGCGCCAACGATTCCAAGTATCAAAATAAATGCAGCGGCTTTTCCTCCAATGGGTTCGAAAAGGGAAATCATTTCCACTGTATTTTCGAGTTTTAACCCCATGACGTGCAATGTTCCGGCCGCCACGGCCATAATTACCCCGCTCAGCAGCAACATCATGGATGCCGATACAAAAGAATCCCTTTTTTCATCCTTCAGGTTATTTATTGTCCAGCCTTTTTCTGCCACCACGGTGCTTCGCATGACAAAAACGGCAGCCGAGCAGGTTGTCCCCGCAATAGCAGCCACCAGTCCAAAGGCACCCGGAGTGTCAGGAATTCCGGGAATCAAACCCTCGGCAAGGGAAGCAAATCCGGGTCGCACCATAAAAAAAACCACAATGAAGGACAGCCCCATGAAAATCACAAACACTGTCAATACTTTTTCGAATGTTTTATACTGGCCAAACCACAAAAGAAAATACATGGCCACTGAAAGAATGGTAATTATCCAAAACCTGCTGATATGCGCTTCGTTAAACAACAACCGGATACCTTCCTGCACCAGGTCGGCCACAATTCCCATCACTCCCATCAATGCCAACAGTTCGCCTATAATGAGCGCCAGCAAAATATATATGGCCAAAATCCAGCCATATCTGAATTCCTTTTTGATGTTGGACAGGGCGGTATTTCCTGAAACCAAAGTTACTTTGCCATACGCCACCATCAGGATAAAGGTAAAAATACAGGAAAGCAAAAGCGCCCAGAACAATTCCATCCCATGTTCTGCGCCGGTTTTGGCCATGGTAGTAACACTTCCTGTGCCGATATTGTAGCCAATTAAAAACAAACCCGGGCCAACTGCCGCCAGGGCAATTAAAATCTTTTTGGTGATGCTGTTTTTCATTAAGTTCAGATTATTTCGACTGATAGACCAATTGTCCCAACACGTAGGTTTTCTGAATATTTATTTTAAAATCATCAACTGTAAAAACAATAATATCTGCACGTTTTCCCGGTTCCAGCGAACCCCGGTCATCCAGTCCGTATAAATTTGCCGGATTTGTACTGGCCATTTGCACGGCTTCGGCAAGCGTGCAGCCGGTAACTTCCATAATGTGTCCAACTCCTTTTGTTATGGGCGATGCCGATCCGTAAAGTACATTTTGCGCAGGGTAACGCAGCATACCTTCTTCTGTCAATTCGATTGTTTCACCGGTCTCGGTATGGAAAATGCCCGGTTCAAGGGCGGCATAACTGGTAACATCAGAGGTAATAATGGTTTTGTCGGTTCCTTTTGCAGCATGAAAGGTTTTAATTTCCTCGGGCAGGAGATGAAAACCATCGCAGATAATACTAGCCGTCAGGCGGTCGTCGGCCAGTTGCGACCAGAATGGATTCCGGTGCCGGTTAATCATATTTGCGGCGCCATTTCCAAGATGAGTGGCAATTTTTGCCCCCCTGTCAATTGCTTCTTTTACCACGTCAGCCGGAGCATTGTGGTGACCGATGGCAACGACAATACCTTCGCGGCTGCATTTTGAAATAAAATCAAGCGCACCCTCCATTTCCGGAGCGATGGTAATCTGCATGATTTTATGATTTGCAGCATTATTCATTTCCTGGAATTCGTCCCAATCGGGCAACCGCACAAATTCCAAAGGGTGCGCACCGCGGTAACCGTCTTCCGGATTGATATAAGGCCCTTCCAGATGAAATCCCGGAATGGATCCAAGCAGCCGTTCATCATCGGACGCAGCTGCAAGTATTTTAAAGTTTTTCACCAAAAGTGCCTGCGCATTGGTTGTAAGTGTTGGCAAATAAGTGGTCACCCCTTTTTTCCACAACTCCTGTGTCGCTTTTTCCACCTTGCCGACAGTTAAATCGCTGCCTCCCAATGCAAATGAAACCCCGGCAAAACCATTCACCTGGTTGTCGAAAAAGCCCGGCGCCACGATGACCTGCGGGAAATCTTCAGGGACTTCTTTCAGCCGGGTAATTTGCGTTATTTTTCCATCCTGAATTTCAATGGAAACCGGGGCTAAATCGTAATACAATAAACCTTCAATTTTGTCTTGTGCCATAAGTAATCCATCTATACAAATCAGTAACCCAAATAATACAATAAAATGTCTCCACTTGCTTTTAATTTTCATATTCATTTCCTCCTGTATCCTGTTAAAAACTGAATTTATCTGCTTTTTTTCGTGCCTTTTCCATCACCTCTTTTATGAACACCGGTTTTCCATTCCGTTTTTTACTTTCATCCGCAGCTTCCATAAATGCAAGGATTTCCAGGGTTTCTTCGGGTTGAACAGGAATTTCGCCTGTTTCAAAGTAGTTTACAATTTCAGTTAAAAGAGGATTATAACCGGCATAAGGCCCAAGATCAATTATTTCGCTTTCAGTAAAAACAATCCCTCCATAACCTTTTTCACCGGAACGAATTCCCCTGAATACGCCAATTCGCTGATCTTTCCAGATTCCTGTAGAGACATCATTTACAGGTGCGGCAATCCGGGAAACGGATTCGCAACCTGTCCCCATGGCCGTAAATAACGTTTCAACGCCGTGAATACCATACCAGTACAAATCGGGATGTGTTTCTTCCAGTACCATCGGGCTATAAGTTTCTGCTCCGGCAACTTTTCCGGCCGAGCCGTTTTTCACTTTATCCATTCCGGTAATGTATCGCAGCGAAGAGGCTGAAAACACAGGTACACCGTAATGTTTTGCAGCATTAAAAATCAGTATTGCATCAGACAAGGAAGCAGCCATTGGTTTGTCGATAAACATTCTTTTTCCGGCTTTTAATACAGGAAGAGCCTGTTCCAAATGCCGCCGCCCGTCATTGGTTTCAAGCAATACAACATCCACCTTTGACAGAAGTGATTCTACAGAATCTACAATTTCAACACCCATTTCCTTTGCCTGTTCTGTATATTTTGGAATGCGCTCATAACTTGATTTTATGTCAAGGCTTCCTTTGGGATAAGCAGCTGTTACTTTATATCCCCGGAATTTTTCATCCGGATGTTCATCGTTTAATGTTTCGATAAATGCCACACTGTGCGACGTATCGAGCCCGATAATCCCCACTCTCTTCCCGCTGGATAAGTTTTGTGAAAAAACAGAAGTTCCGGCAATCATACCAGCTCCTGTAATTGCGCTTGTTTTAATAAAATTTCGTCTGTTTATCATGCTGAATACTATTGTTTATCCAAAAATAGCATTTCTTAATCTTATATTCCGGCACTTTTCGATAAAACTTCTTCTTTAAATCAGACACAAAAAAACAGGTACTTTCAAAATCATCTATGAAAATACCTGTTACAATGTTCCGGCTGATAAGATGGTAAAAAATTCAACCGGATTAAAATCTGGTGCAATTATTCTGTGCTTTCTTCCAATACAAAATTTAGTTCCGTAACATCACCATTAACAATATTTACATTTTCTACCCTTTCAGTAGTGTAGCTTTCTTTGTCGCAGGATACTGTATATGTACCTTCCGGAATTCCAATTACAGCATAATATCCGTCTTTGGATGTAATTGCTGTAGTAACAGTGTCAGTTCCGGAAAGCAATGTAATTAAGGCATCCTTAATCAAAGCATTGGCAGGGTCAGTAACCAACCCGGAAATTTCGCCGGCTTCAGTCAGATTTACTGCCCTGACCACCGGTTTGAAATTGAAGCCGTTGACTTTCTTTTTCCCTTTGTTGTCTTTAAAGTTTCCTTTCGATTTAAATGAACGGTTCACATCAAAATCAAGCAACACCTCTGAAACGGCATCGTTAACAATAAACAGCGATGGACTGATTTTAATTTTAAGCCCGCTGGTATCGCCGCTTGGCACTTTTAAATCAAACACGGTTCCATCGGTTAAAACGATTCCTGCATCAACAATATGCAACCGGATTTCGTTGTATTCTCCTGTCGGAATTTCGGATTCACCCATTATTGTGGTTATTCCGTTACTCAATTCCAAAAGATTGAAGGTTGAATTTTCTTCCAGATTGATGACGAAAAAATTATCATCACCGGTTTTCTTGTCAGCTCCATTGGTTTTATTGGTTTTACCCAGCTTAACCCAGTCAACAGTAACATTTGCTTCGGCTACCAAATCGGAGGGAAATGGAGCATCGGTTAATTTTACCACCACTTTTCCGGCTTGTCCCAATTCATCATCCAGATTGCTTTGTGAATTATCCTCACAACCTATCATCAATCCTAAAAACAGGATTGTAACCACTCCATAAATTAAATTTCTGCGTCTCATATTATTCTGATTTAAAGATTATTATTTGGTTTTCTCCACTAAAGCGGTACTTCAATTGCAGCGATTCGCAAACAATTTCCAATGTATTTTCCAGGTTTCCGGTTTGAATTGTGCCGGTAAAATTTTTCTCTTTGCCGTTTTTGACTTCAATTTTAATGTTGAAAAAAGATTCTATTTCTTTAACAACATCCATTAAACCTGTATTTGAAAAGCTTTGGCTAAATTTGGCAAAATCGGGGAATTGTACGTTTTTTTCGAATTCTTCTTTTTGTGTATTTTCAGGTTCACCAACGAATTGTGTTCCCGGTTCAAGAACCCATGAATTTTTATTGTAGCTGGTTTTTACCTTTCCCTCAAAACATTGAACTTTAAGTTGCTCGCCGCTTTCAGAAACCAAAAACCGGGTTCCAAGCACTTCCACCTGGCCCAGCTTTGTTTTTACCTGAAAGCCGTCCCCTTTTTGCACTTCAAAATAAGCCCGACCCTGTAGGTTAACTTTCCGGTTCCAGTTAAACTTTTTATACTCCAGCTTGCTGTTTTCTGACAATACAATACGCGAATTGTCGGGCAGCCGGTATGTTGCAATGCCATTTTCGTTACCTGAAAAAGTAACAGTTGCAGTAATCACCCAAAATGTTACAAGAATTGCAATTGCGGCTGCAGCAGATATTCCGGAGACAGTAATCCAGGAGATTTTTCGATGTTTGTTAACGGTTAACTTTTCGCTGTTCTCTATTTTTTCAAGAATTGTATTCAGGGCATCTTCCTTTGCTGAACGAAAAGGAACACGGTAATACCGAACCAATTGATCGGCTATTTTGGAAATTGATTGATTATTTTTAGAATCGTTCATCTGTAGAAAAATGCCTGAAATACAATTTTATTTATTCAGGCTTAATATCCACAAAGAGGCTATTACCCTACCTTAGACTTACCGGAATTTAAAGTTGACAAAGAAAACCGGAGTAAAAGCGAGTGAAGATATGTCGGAACGTATGGTCAGTGATTCCTGATCGGATGAAAAACGCAGGTAGTCAACTTCTACAATATTTCTCCTGTTCAATACATTCAACAGTGATACACCAGCTTCGGCGGCAAAGAATTTTTTATGATATGTTTTCACCAGTGCGAAATCGAGCTGCGAATAATAATCCGATCGTTCGGGATGCTCATAAGCGTTCAATTCGGTGACATGAATTACCGGTAGTCCGGTGGCATACTGCCAGCTTCCGGTCAGGCTCCAGTTTTTCCAGTTCACCATTTCAGTCAGTTTAAGGCGGTGTGTCCGGTCATTATATCCCGGAAACCAGCTGTTATTCAACACTTTCTCAATTTGTTCTTCGGTTTTTGCAACAGAATATCCAACCATGTGATTAAAAATGTAGTGCTTTTTCTGAAGGAAAAAATCAATTCCCTTACTTCGTTCATTGCTTTGGCGAAGAAAATAGGCGACAACCTGTTCACTGCCCGTTTGAACGGTTTCAGCAAAGAAACTCATTTTATTTTCCGCATTTTTCCGGTATCCTTCCACATCAACAAACCAACCGTTTTTTTCAAATTTAGCTCCTAAAACTGAGTGAACCGATTTTACCGCCCCCACTCCATTTTTGTCGGCCAAATACCAAACCTGGTTGAAATGTCCTTCACTGTCGATGCGTTTAACACCCGATAAAAACTGGTTATAAACTCCGCCTGAGAAATGGATGCCAAATCCTTCAAAAGGTTTGATTTCAATTCCGCCGCGGGGTTGCCAGTAAATTTTTCCTGAAACCAGGTCAACATCAGCCCGAACTCCCCATCTGAAATTGAATGCCGGATGGACAGCAATATTTTGCTGAACAAAACCATTTGCCATATATTGGGTTGCACTGTTAACTATGGAATCAAATTCTACAGGTGCATCGGGCCGATCTGCAATAAAATGGTAGGCATAATCATCAGAGTTCCAGCCGGCGCCGAACTGACTTTTAAAAATTCCGGTATTTAATGCGGTTTTCCAGGTCAACCGGTATTCTTCAACCCGGTTAAATCCATTGTCGATATCGTAGACAAACCTTTCGTAGGTTTTTTCTTTGGTTTTCAAAAGCCCTTTTCCCTTCCCTTTTCCTTTGCCGGGTCTTTCAACAACTTCGGTCACCTCTTCCAGTTCTCCGGTTTCATCCACCATTTTTTTTTCAAGGTTCGAGTAACCTGCCGAAAAAGAGTGAAACCAATTCCTGCCTGCCTGCCAGTTCCAGTTTACGCTGAACCCCATATTTTCGCTGTTTACACTTTCGTTTCGGTAATAATCTTTGGTTTGAAGGAGTGTAAAATCCCGGCTTTGATGATCATTACCATACAGGAAATTCAGGTTCAATTCCAGTTTATCAGAAGGATGAAAACTTATTTTTGTGTTTACATCTTCGTATCGCACCATTGGATTAATTGTTGAAGTCACTGTATTTTCCTGCTGATCTCCAGGGGATACGTCATCTATAAGGCGCATGTACAGGTAATTTTGCCACCGGTCGATAAACGAACGGCGCCAGGCAGCAGTTACTGAAAATTTACTGGTGATTGGAACATTTGCAAGGACATTTGTATTCAATAAATTAGCCGACAAATCAAGATAGGGCCTGTTGTTTTTTCCCGACTTTCCCGTCAACTGGATTAATCCTGAAACGCGTCCTCCAAATTCAGCATCGAAACCCCCGCGTGAAACAAATGCCTGCTGAACAAATTTTGAATTTAAAACACTCATGTTTCCCAACAAATGACTTGTTTCGAGAACTGGAATTCCATCGAATAAAACAAGATTGTCAGTTGGTGATCCTCCACGAACAGATAATCCGGATGAACTTCCCTGAACGAAACTAACTCCTGGAATCAGCAACAACGCATTGGCCAAATCATCATTTGAAATCCGCGGTGCATTGGAAGATTTTACCGGGTTAAATGCAAATTTACCAGGCTGTGGCGAAGCTTGCAAAACCTGCTTTTCAAATCGTGTAACCTGAATGGCTTCCATTACTATTTCAGAAGGAATCAAATAGATTTTTGCCGTTTGATTTGCCGGAACTATCGTATCCAAACGGTGGTAGCCCAAATGACTGATATTTATTGCCACCGAATCATCTGCCGGTATCATGATATTAAAATATCCAAGTTCATTGGTCATTCCGCCACGGTTTTCACCGGCTGCGACATTGCAGTAAATTAATTCTTCGCCGCTGTTTTTATCCTTTACAAAACCGGAAACTGCTATAAATTTTGGTTTTGGTGGTTCCGCTTCAGGCTCCGGTACCAGAAATATTTTTGGTTCGGTGGCAATCAAAACCCACGTTCCGTCAATAAATTTCGATTTTATAAAATATTCCGATTCCAACCTTTCCAAAAATTCATCAAGCGTGGCATTTTTAATGTTAAACCGGGTTTTTACTTTTTCAAAGGAATCAGAATCGAAAGCAAATTTTATGCTGTACTTCTCCGTTATTTCACTTAAAACCTGATTCAGCGATTCGCCGTCAGACATAATTGAAACAGACTGCTGAGCCATAACCAGCTGAATGTGTATCAGAAAGTAAAATAAAAGAATAACCATTTTACCCTGATTTTTCATCAGTCGAATTATGTGGCCTTCCGGTTTCATTCTACATTTTGGTTCCTAATTTTTCCCGTAAAATTGCAAGCGCTTTGCTCATCTGTTTTTCAATTGCCTTAACACTCACATGCTGACTATCTGCTATTTCCAGGTAAGTCATATCATCAATCCGGTTCATCAAATAAATGGTCCTGCACTTTTCCGGCAAATCCGAAATTGTTTTTTGCAATTTCCTGTCAAACTCTTTTAGCTCCAGCAGAAATTCAGGAGATTCATGTTCAACCTGTTCGAAATAAGTGGATTTAAATTTAAGATCATATTTTTTTTGCCTGAAACTTTTAAAATAGCTGTTGCGTGCAATGGTAAACAGATACGGGCGGACTGTTTCGTCGTTTACCTGAGCGCGTTTTTCCCAAAGCTGCAAAAACACATCCTGCACAAGATCCTCTGAAAGTTTTATGTCTCCCGAAAGGTAAAAAAGATAATTTCTAATGTACTCGTAATAGTTATCGAATACATTTTTAAACCAACTTTTTGTACCTGTATCAATTTTCATATATGATGTAGTCAGGCTGAAAAATCAACTTGTTTATTCTACAGTAAACTGTAATTGTATTGATTTTATTTTAAGCTTTTGTTTTTTTAATCTTCCTTTAACTTATTCTTTAACAGAAAATTTATAAATGGTTGTGGAATTAAATACATCGTTTGGTTTAAGTAAGGTAGAAGGAAATCCGGGTTTATTCGGGCTGTCAGGAAAATGCTGGGTTTCAAGGCAAAAGCCGGTACGCTCGGTATAGGCCACACCGCTGTTTCCGGTTTCAGTTCCGCCCAAATGATTTCCGGTGTACAGCTGCACTCCGGGTTCGGTGGTAAAAACTTCCATGTAGCGGCCGCTTTCAGGTTCATAGGCGCTGGCGGCAAAAGCAAGTTCATTGGGTTGTTTATCAATCACATAATTAAAATCGTAACCTGAACCGTAGATCAACATCGTATCTTTTTCCTCAATCCGTTCGCCTATTGAATGCGGAGTTGTAAAATCAAGTGCTGTTCCCGTTATATCTGCAATTTCGCCGGTGGGTATCATTCCCTGGTCAACCGGCGTTGAAGTTTTGGCATTTATCACCAGAATATGATTCAGGATATCACCGTTTCCTTCGCCCCGTAAATTAAAATAGCTGTGATTTGTTAAATTTACATGCGTCGGTTTATCCGTAGTCATTTTATAATCTATTCTCAATTCATTGTCGCCGGTAAGCGTGTAGGTTACCGATACCTTTTTATTTCCGGGGAAACCAAATTCACCGTCAGGGCTTTCAATGGAAAAAGTTACACTGTTTTCATTCTGTTCAAAATCCCATACTTTCCGGTACCAGCTGTCGGGGCCTGAATGCAATGTGGCTTCGCCATTGTTCACCGGCAAATCATAAACCACACCGTCAATTTCAAACCGTCCGTTTGCAATGCGATTGGCAAAAGGCCCAACCACCGCACCATGGCTCGCACCATACTTCTGGTAATCGTCAATGGAATTGAAACCAAGCACCACATCGGCATAGTTTCCTTCTTTATCGGGCGCGTAAACGGAAACAATTTTTGCTCCGTAGTTGGTAAGTGCTACCAACATTCCATTTTTATTTTCAAGTTGGAAAAGATGGGTGCTTTTTCCATCAATTTCTTTTTCGAAATCTGTTTTTTGGTAAGGCATTTTTATTTCATTTTTTTGATTGGTTGAACATGCAGCGAATAGTACAATAAGAATAATCTGGCTTAGTTTTTTCATTTCATTTTGTATTTAAGTTTTACAGCAACTTTGTATGAATAAGAATTAAAATCTCTGATTAATTGCGACTAAAAATACAAAATCAGAAATTATACAAGCAATTGTTGACCAAAAAGATTAATTATTTATTGGTACGAAACAGTACAAAACAATTTGCAGAAATTAATTCCGGTTGATTTTCAGGTAAGACGGGGCTTGATTCATTGAAAAGTAAATTTCGGCCACATCGCCGCTTTTCCATTTTTTGGCTATTTGGCTGTAACTGCCCGGTTTTGCAACATATTTAACACCGCTCACTGTTACTGTTGCATCTTCGGCCCACGAAGGAATACGCACAAAAAGTTCGATGTAACGGTTTTCGCCCATCGTAAATTTAAGCTCAATTCTTCCGGTTTTCGGGAAATTGGTTTCCATTTCAATTTTTACATGCCCATGAAGTGTATGCTCATAATTAATTTCGGCAGGTATATACAGATTGGCATGAATATGATCGACATTTTTGGTAAAAATACAGGAGGCAATTACATCGGATAATTGTTTATCAACCAAATGCTGGTTTAACCGCACATAAAAGAAATGTTCGAGTTCCTCTGCATATTTTTCCTCTCCGGTTAACTGGAAGAGCAGGCAGGTATTTTCGGCCCATTGTACTGCCGCCGCACGATTTAAAGTAATTTCAGTATTACAGTTTTCCCATTCCATCTTCATTTTCTCCAAACTGAACTTTTCATTTTTTTCATTGTAAAAACGGGCAAATTCCGTTAACCTGTTTAAACATTCAGGAAAAGTTGTTTGGACAGAATCCGCGGCAACACGCGCAGTATCCATTATATTGTTTTTCAGGATTACTTTTTCGGGAGGAATTCTTTCGAATAAAATGTCCGGAAACTTTTGTTCTTGTCGGCATGCTACCAGCGAAATTAAAATGACAACAAGCAAAAATCTGTTTTTCATATTTATTATGGATTCGGATACTTTGGAATAGTAACATCAATTGGTTTGGAGGGTTCAAATTAAATCAGTAAAAAGTTTTTTGAATGTATTTACTAAATTCAGGGAAGGTGTTTTGTTCCACTTTTTTTTCATAGAACCCCATGTAAAAAATATTTTTTTGATTAAGCAGCGGAACAGCATTTTTATCGCGTCCGAACCCAAATACTACCATTCCATCTTTTGACTCAATACCATCAGACGAATTGCCTAAAAATCCAAAGGTATCTTTCCGGTTATCTTTATTTTTTTGAACGATAAACAATACACGGTCTGTATTTTCATGACCAAAGAATACAAAATTCCAAAAACCATATTCTTCTTCCCCTTTAAAATAATCGGGTTTTGCAGGATTGACTCCCTCATTTGTTCCCCAATACTGCTTCTCCGGCTCAAATTCACCTCCCGGAACTCCTTCATATAAAAACCAGTAATTCCGTTCTTCCGATGGATTTTTTAAAATCTGTAATTCCACATATTTTGAATGAAAGATATACATCCATTCCCATTTTCCATCCAGGCTCTTTACTTTTATATTTCTGTTGTTTACCTTAAAACTCAGAGCTTTGTTGAATCCCGGGTGACCAATTCCGTTTCCATCGCCTCCAAAGACAAGATTTGGCAATCCCCGGTAATCTCCGGCAGCCGATTCAGGATATTTTTCTTCCGGCAGTCGTTTCCAGTTTATCCAGTCTTTATTTTCGCTGTCGGCAATTCGTGATATTCCTCCTGAAAATTTATCGATGTACCATTCATAATTTGCTGTTTTAACTTTAAAATGTGCTCTCTTTTTAAATGTAGTTTCACTGATTTCCATCTGGGCATAAACCGGATTAAAACAGAACAAAATGAGTATGAAAAACAACAAATACCGCAGCATAGCAAGCCGTTTTATTTTCGATTAAAATACAAAAATTTATTCCATATATTAGCAGATTGAATTCAAAGATAACTGCAATGATAATTTTAAACCGTACCCATCCGTTTAATCCGGTACTGTATTAAACCGGAAAAGTAATCCGGTGTAATTTGTTGCAGTTTATTCACTTTCTTTTCATAAATTTCCACGAATGTCCGATAAAAAATTTGAAGGTTTGACTTTATTAAAACCAGACAAACTTCGCGAGCTTTGGCAAGATATTAAAGAGTCACTCTCGGGTACCGAACGCGATTTCACCGAAACAACAGTTGGCCGGTCCATTCTTATTCTTGCTGTTCCCATGATTTTGGAAATGATCATGGAATCGGTATTTGCTGTGGTTGATATCTTTTTTGTTTCGAAACTGGGTGCCGGAGCAGTGGCCACTGTTGGAATTACTGAATCGGTGATGACAGTTGTTTATGCCATTGGGGTTGGATTAAGCACTGCAACTACAGCGCTTGTTTCGCGGCGAATTGGTCAGAAAAAGAAAGATGAAGCGAGTGTAGTTGCATTCCAGGCCATTCTTTTAGGTGTTTTCATTTCCTTTTTGATTGCTGTTCCGGGCGTACTTTTTGCAAAATCATTTTTGCAAATTATGGGGGCTTCGGAAGAAATGGCTGCAGAAGGTTATCTTTTTCCGGCAATCATGTTTGGCGGGAATATGGTAATAATGCTCCTTTTTATTATAAATGCAGTTTTCCGTAGTTCGGGTGATGCTGCCGTTTCCATGCGCGTAATCTGGGTAGCCAATCTAATCAACCTTGTTCTTGATCCGCTGTTAATTTTCGGTATTGGCTTTTTTCCCGAGATGGGTTTGAAAGGAGCAGCAATTGCTACAACAATTGGACGAGGTGTCGGTGTCATGTTTCAGTTTTATCTGCTTTTTAAAGGTAAGTACCGGATTAAACTTTATTTAAACAGTCTTGTAATTAAACTGAGTGTAATGCTGAACCTCTTAAAGATTTCGGGTGGTGGCATTTTTCAGAATCTGGTGGCAACGTCGAGCTGGATTTTGCTGGTAAGAATTATTGCTGTTTCCGGTCCGGAAGCGTTGGCCGGATATACTATCGCTATCCGGATAATTATTTTTATTCTGCTGCCGTCGTGGGGATTAAGCAATGCTGCTGCAACCCTTGTAGGTCAGAATCTGGGTGCAAAGCAACCGCAGCGGGCCGAAAAATCAGTCTGGATAACAGGTTATGTAAATATGGTTTTTATGGGGCTGATGGGAACTTTATTGGCCATCTTTCCAAATTTCTTTATCGGATTATTCATTGCTGATGTTGCTGTGGTTGAGAATGGAACAGTTGCCTTGCGAATTATAAGTTATGGGTTTCTTTTTTACGCTTTGGGAATGGTGCTGGTACAAGGCTTCAATGGCAGTGGAGATACCATGACACCAACAAAAATAAATCTTGTAAGCTTTTGGATATTCGAAATTCCATTGGCCTATTTTTTGGCCATTGTTTTAAATATGGGAATTATTGGTGCCAGCATCGCGATTGTTTGTGCCGAAAGTTTACTCACCCTTATTACCTTATTTCTGTTCAAAAAAGGGAAGTGGAAACTCCGGGAGGTTTAACCGGCAGATAATGAACTTCATCTTTTGACTTTGAAATCGGAAATATTTTTTTAAAACATACAGATTAACTTGCTTTTCCCAAAAAATTAATCAAACTTACAACTAAAAATACCTTAATGACATCACTTGTTTTTATCATATTGTTTGCCATTAGTATTCCCGGCTTTGAACAAGCTTATATTATTTATTATCAAGACAAACAATGGAGTAACAATAAAAACAAATACAAACAGATTGTTCTTTATCTTGATACCGGACAATCATATGTAGCACAATCGCCCGACTCGGCGCTTGTATATTCTCAAAAAGCCTTAAATACCTCCCTTCAAATGAGTTTTAAAAGCGGGCAAGCTGCGGCAAATTTACTTGCCGCAAAAGCTTTCAACGCAAAAAAAGAATTTAACAAGGCATTGGCAATTATTGAAAATCCGATAATAATATTCCAGTCGGATAGTAATGAAACCAAACTGGCAGAATGTTTTTATGAAAAAGGTTATGCATATTATTACAGCGGGATAAATGACAGTTCGCTGATTTATTCAGACAAAGCACTTGCTTTCTTTAATCCGGAGAAGCACCGGCAGGAAATTGCCAATACCCTTTCGTTAAAAGGTTTGTGTTACTGGAACATGGGTCGCTATACCGAAGGGTTAACCAATATAAACAATTCACTCTCCTTGTTACAGCAAATCAATGATACTGCTCAAATTGCATCGGCATTAAATATAAAAGGAGCTGCATTTTGGGGCTTGGGCAATCATGAAAGAGCATTGGAATGTTTTTTTGAGTCATTGTATCTGCGGGAAAAAATAAATGCAGATGCCGGAGAATTAATGATTTCCTATAACAACATCGGAATCGTTTATCAAAGCTGGCAACATGGAAATGAAGCATTTAAGTATTATAAAAAAGGTGAAAAACTGATTCCCGAAACCAATAATCAGACCGCAATTGCCTACACCTTTTTAAATCTGGGTACTCATTATATCGAAATAAATAAAACCGATAGTGCAATGCATTATCTTAATCTTGCAAAAGAAGGATACTCAGCAACAAATGATATTAATGGAATTTGCCTGACTAAAATCAGGATAGCACAAAGTGAAACAATAAACGGAAATTTTTTGCAAGCTGAAGATTTATTGAGAAGTGCAATTGAAGATTCTCATATTTCGAAAAATAAACACCGTGAAGCACTTGCCCGGTATCATCTTGCAGAAAATGAACTCGCTCAGAATAACTACAACCAATCACTTGAGTTCTCGTTTCAAAGTCTCGAGCTTGCCAAATCCGGTGGATACAAGGATTTACTTTTCGATTTATACAGGCAGTTATCAGATATTTACGAGAATATGAGTGATTTTAAATATTCGCTTGAAATGTTGAAAAAGGCGGCTTTATTAAAAGATGAAATTTACCAGGAGAATTTTGCAATTCAGCAGGAATTGCTTCAGTTAACGCAAGAATATGAGCAGAAAGAACTTGAGAATATCACCCTTAAAACACAAAATCAGGCGAAAGAAAAAATCATCAGATATCAAACATTTGGTGCAATTCTAATTTTTCTTTTGCTTATTGTTTTTTTTATTATGAATTATTCACTGTCTAAAAAGAAAAAACAACTGCAGGAGGCAAATCAGGCAAAAGACAAAATATTCTCCATTGTTGCCCATGATCTGCGCGGACCTGTTGGCAACCTGAATAATATGATTGATTTAATGGTATCCGAAAACATGGAGAAAAATTACCGCAATATTCTGAATACCTTTAAGCCGGTAATTACCAATTCATACAATATGCTTGAAAACCTGCTGGTGTGGGCAAAATCAAATCTTGGCAATCTTGAATTTGAAGGCAGCAACATTCCCCTTCAAAAGACTATTGGTGAAACAATTATACCATTTTTAAATATCGCAGCACAAAAATCGATAAATATTGATTTCAAAACAAAAAAGGAAATTATTGTTTTTGCAGATGTTATCCTTCTGCAAACAATTATCCGGAATTTATTAAATAATGCCATCAAATTTTCAAACGAAGGTGGTAGCATAATAATTGAAGCAGAAACAACAGAAAAACAAGCTGTTGTTTCCGTTGCAGATACTGGTATAGGAATTCCGGAAGAAAAGCAAGAACATTTATTTGAAGGGAAATTTCATGCGACCGGCACAAGGGAAGAAAAAGGTTCAGGTCTTGGATTAATGCTTTGTTATGAAATGGCCGTTAAAAACGGAGGCTCTCTTTGGTTTAAAAGCACCCGGGGGCATGGAAGCACATTCAGCTTTTCGGTCCCGGTTGTTCAGGATTTTTAATAAATCCAAGCCTTGAGACTAAAAAAACATTTCATTTAATTTTGTGTTTTTAGAATAGATGTAACCTGTTGATTTTAGTGTTCCGGTTATTATTAAATACATACATTTTAAATAAAGCTTTTAATTTCAGTATTGCTCATGAAAAATGTAAAAACAGTTGATGAATTTATCCTCAAATCAAAATATGGAAAAGAAATTCTGATTTTGCTGCGCGAATTAATTTCAAAGACTGGTCTGGAAGAAACTATAAAATGGGGAGCGCCTGTTTATACCTTAGACGGGAAAAACATTGTTGGGATAAGTTCATTTAAAGCCTATTCGGGACTTTGGTTTTTTCAGGGGGCGCTATTAAAAGATAAAGAGAATGTGCTTGTTAATGCACAGGAAGATAAAACCAAAGCCCTCCGACAGTGGCGTTTTGCTTCGATTGATGAAGTGGATGAAAATCTGGTTCTTGAGTATCTGAATGAGGCCATCCAAAATCAAAAAAAGAATAAAGAAATAAAACCTGAACGCAATAAGGCGCTTGTCATTCCCGAAGAACTTGAAGAACTATTCACAGAAAATCCACTGCTAAAAAAGCGTTATAATGAATTCAGTCCGGGCAAACAACGTGAATTTGCAGAATATATCACTGATGCAAAAAGAGAGGACACAAGAATTAACAGGATAAATAAAATCATTCCACTTATCAGGGATGGAATTGGATTGAACGATAAATACCGAAAATAAGTAATGGAACTAAATATCAAAGACAAAGTTTATATGGTTGCTGCTTCCAGCAAAGGACTTGGTTTTGGCATCGCCCGCGAACTGGCAAAAAACGGAGCCACGGTTTGTTTGGCCAGCCGCACAAAACATGAAGTAGAAGATGCTGCTCAAATTTTAAGAAATCAAACCGGCTCAGAAATTCATGCTTCAGTTTTCGATGCTGTAAAAACAGAATCGATTCAAAACTGGATATCAGAAATTACCAGTTCTTATCATCAGATTGATGGACTTGTTGTAAATGCCGGTGGCCCGCCTCCC
Organism: uncultured Prolixibacteraceae bacterium; assembly: GCA_963771595.1. Taxonomy (GTDB): domain Bacteria; phylum Bacteroidota; class Bacteroidia; order Bacteroidales; family Prolixibacteraceae; genus CAVYUC01. The sequence continues at coordinate 32,099 of CAVYUC010000026.1, forward strand.
GGAAATTTTGATGATTTCTCGGATGAAGACTGGGAAGCTGCATTTAATCTGACACTGATGAGTGCCGTCAGGTTGATTCGAGGTGTATTGCCGGTAATGCGCAAAACTGGCGGAGGAGCAATTTTGACAGTTACATCCATGTCGGTAAAAGAGCCGGTTGACCGGTTGCTGCTTTCCAATGTTTTCCGTTCGGGTGTAACAAGTTTGGTAAAAAGCCTGTCGAATGAACTTGCCGGCGAAAATATACGGGTAAATAATTTAATGCCTGGCCGGATGGATACTGACCGGTTAAAATCACTTGATAAAAGCAATGCAGAAAAATCGGGCCTTACGATTTCTGAAGTTCAACAAAAAATGCATCAGCAAATTCCGGTTGGCCGTTATGGAACGATTGAAGAATTTGGAAAAGCCGGCGCTTTTTTGCTGTCACCGGCGGCTTCGTATATCACAGGAATAAGTCTGGCTGTGGATGGAGGATTTATGAAAACGGTGTGGTAATAAATGACATTTGAACCCATAAAAAAACCCGGAAGAATCTTCCGGGCTTTCATTTATTTCACCTTAAAATAATATGCTTTGCTTATTTTACTTTATCAACAACTGCTTTGAACGCCTCAGGCTGGTTCATGGCCAAATCGGCTAAAACTTTCCTGTTTATTTCAATATCGTTCTTTTTCAACAATCCCATTAACTGTGAATACGACATTCCCTGAATACGGGCTGCGGCGTTAATACGCTGAATCCACAATGCGCGGAATGTTCTTTTCTTTGTTTTCCTGTCGCGGTAAGCATACTGCTGGCCTTTTTCCCAGGTATTCACTGCGACTGTCCAAACATTTTTACGCGCTCCGAAATAACCTTTCGACCTTTTCAGGATTTTTTTCCTTCGGGCACGTGATGCTGCATGATTTACACTTCTTGGCATACTTTTACTTTTTTTGGTAACCGGCGTTTCCGTCTTATTTTAATTACAGAACACTTTTAGGCTCAATTACCTGGTTTATTACTCTTTTTAATTTTTAAAATTACTTCATGTTTAACAAAAGCTTCACGTTACTCTCATTGGTTTTATCAATGGTGGTCCAATAACCCAGGTTACGTTTGCGTTTCTTACTTTTTTTGGTAAGAATGTGGCTTTTGTAGGCATGTTTCCTTTTAATTTTACCTGATCCGGTTAACTTAAAACGTTTTTTAGCACCGGAATTCGTTTTCATTTTTGGCATAATCCTACTAATTAAATGTTATCAAAGAACTATATTATTTCTTTTTCGGTGAAATTATCATTGTCATTCTTTTTCCTTCGAGTTTTGGCAGTTGTTCAACAGTACCAAGGTCTTCCAAAGCTGTTGCCAGTTTCAGCAACAAAATTTCGCCCTGTTCTTTAAACAAAATTGATCTTCCTTTAAAAAATACATATGCTTTCACTTTCGATCCTTCTTTCAGGAATTTTTCGGCATGGCGCATTTTAAACTCAAAGTCATGATCATCGGTTTGTGGTCCGAAACGGATTTCTTTCACCACAATTTTCACTGCCTTGGCCTTCATCTCTTTTTGTTTCTTTTTTTGCTGGTAAAGAAACTTGGAGTAATCCGTGATTTTACAAACAGGTGGCTCTGCACTTGGGGATATTTCTACCAAATCCAGTTCCATCTGGTCGGCCATTTTTAACGCTTCTCTAAGGGGGTAAACTCCCTGATTCTCAATATTGTCGCCAACCAGCCTTATTTGAGGTGAAGTAATTTTTTCATTAACCCTGTGCTGTGGTTCGCGTTCCTTCCTTACGTATTTGGATCTTCCTGATCCGCCTTTTCTTTTAATTGCTATTGTAATGTCCTCCTATTGGTTAGTTATATAATCCTGTTAACTGACTTTTAATTTCCTTTATAATAAATTCAGCAAATTCACTCATTTTCATTTCTCCTTTATCTCCTTCACCCTGGCGCCTTACCGAAATTGTTTCTGCTTCGGCTTCTTTTTCTCCAACTATCAGCAAATAAGGTATCCGTTTCAGTTCGTTGTCGCGTATCTTTCTACCAATCTTTTCGTTACGATCGTCAACGACGGTGCGAATATCGGAAATATTTAGAAAATCTGAAACTTTTTTCGCATAATCATTATACTTTTCACTGATTGGTAAAACAACGGCCTGATCGGGTGCCAGCCACAACGGGAATTTTCCGGCAGTGTGTTCAATTAATACTGCCACAAAACGTTCCATCGATCCGAATGGGGCACGGTGAATCATTACCGGCCGGTGACGGTTATCGTCGGCGCCAATGTACTCCAGGTTAAAACGCTCGGGCAGGTTGTAATCTACCTGAATAGTTCCCAACTGCCAGCTTCGTCCCAGTGCATCTTTCACCATAAAATCGAGTTTTGGCCCGTAAAAAGCCGCTTCTCCCAACTCGGTAATTGTATTTAATCCTTTTTCTTCACAAGCTTCAACAATTGCTTTTTCTGCTTTGTCCCAATTCTCTGCACTGCCAATATATTTCTCGTGATTTTCGGGATCGCGCAACGAAATCTGGGTTACATAATCATCAAATTCAAGGGCTTTGAAAATGATAAATACGATGTCAATCACTTTTTTAAATTCTTCTTTCAGCTGATCGGGACGGCAAAAAATATGCGCATCGTCCTGTGTAAAGCTTCTTACTCTTGTTAAACCATGCAATTCTCCACTTTGTTCATAGCGGTAAACGGTTCCAAATTCAGCCAATCGCAAAGGCAAATCCTTGTATGACTTTGGCCGCATTTTGTAAATTTCACAGTGGTGCGGGCAATTCATGGGTTTCAGCATGTACTCCTCACCTTCGGCAGGCGTTGAAATGGGCTGAAATGAATCCTTACCGTATTTTTCGTAATGACCTGATGTTTTGTACAAATTTACATCACCAATGTGCGGGGTCATTACCTGCACGTATCCATATTTTTTCTGAACTTTCTTTAGAAAATCTTCGAGCTGCATTCTCAATTGGGTTCCTTTTGGTAACCACAAAGGCAAACCCTGCCCCACTGCTTCCGAAAATCCAAACAGTTCCATCTCTTTCCCGATTTTGCGGTGGTCGCGTTTTTTAGCTTCCTCCAGCATCACCAGATATTCATCGAGCATTTTTTGTTTCGGGAATGTAACACCGTAAACACGTGTCAGCATTTTGTTGTGCTCGTCGCCCCTCCAGTAAGCACCTGCAATTGAAGTTAATTTAATTGCCTTAATAAATTCGGTATTGGGCAAATGCGGCCCGCGGCATAAATCAGTAAAATTCCCCTGATTATAAAGTGTAATTGTCCCGTCTTCCAGTTCGCTGATAAGTTCCAGTTTCAGCTCATCGCCTTTTTCTGAAAACATTTTCAACGCATCTTCTTTAGAAATTTCGCTTCTTACAATATCGTTTTTTTGACGAGCCAACTCCAGCATCTTTTTTTCAATTTTCTGCAAATCATTCTCTGTCAGTTGTTTTCCGTCAGGAAGTTCAATATCATAATAGAAGCCGGTATCAACGGTAGGTCCAATTCCAAACTTAGTGCCCGGATATAACTGCTCAATTGCTTCGGCCATTAAATGAGCCGATGAATGCCAGAATGTTTCCTTTCCTTCCCTGTCATCCCATGTATTCAGTTTGATGCTGGCATCATTGTCAATCTTGCGCGATAAATCCCAAACATTACCATTTACGGAAACCGATAAAACATCTTTGGCAAGGCGGTTCGATATTGAACGTGCAATTTCGTAACCGCTGACAGGTTCCTCAAATTCTCTCACACTTTTATCTGGAAGCGTTATTTTAACCATACTTTTATATCCGTTAATTTTCTAAAAGATTGCAAAGATAAACAATCCTTTAAAAAATGCACATGTCCGGTTATTCATCTGGCTTTATTTTTAGCTTTTTAAGAAAATCAACTTCTTTTTAAGATTAAATGTTAAATCCTGATATTTCAATTTTTACCTTGTGCAACAATTTTTACTTTTGTTTTCTTGTTTTAAATAAAAATATATTCAAATGAAACAACTGGGTCTTCTGTTTTTAACAGCAATTTTTGCATTATCAATACATGCACAACAAAATAAAAAAATAACTCTTGAGGATTTATTTATCAATGGGACATTCAGGGAACAAACCGTAAGAGGACTGCGTTCGATGAATGACGGAGATTTTTATACAACATTGGAAAACCGGACAAAGATTATAAAAAACAGTTATAAGACCGGGGAACAGGTAAGTGTAATTTTTGATATTACCTCCATTCCGGATGCTCCAATTTCTTCATTTCTGAGCTATGAATTCAGCAAAGACGAAACCAAAATTTTGCTTGTTACTGATATTAAGCACATTTACCGGCATTCGTTTACGGCACAATATTATGTTTGGAATTCGGTAACCGAAGAACTGAGCCCGCTTTCGGAAAAAGGAGCACAGCAATTGGCAACTTTTTCTCCCGATGGCGACCGTGTTGCATTTGTACGTGACAGAAACGTATTTATTAAGAACCTGAAATTTGGCAGCGAAAGTCAGATTACTTTCGACGGAGAAGAAAATAAAATCAGCAATGGTGCGCCTGACTGGGTATATGAAGAAGAATTTGGATTTAACAAAGCTTTTGCCTGGTCACCGGACAGCAAATTTCTTGCGTATATGCGTTTCGATGAAACCCAGGTTCCAATGTTCAATATGGTAACCTATTCAGGTGAATTTCCCACATTTGAAGAAAACAAATTATATCCTGCTGTACAATCATTTAAATATCCAAAAGCCGGAGAAACAAATTCCAATGTTTCGGTTTTGTCCTATGAAATACGTTCAAGAGTAAGCATTCCACTCGATTTAGGACAGGACACCAATATTTATATCCCACGAATTAACTGGACTCCTGATGCCAATAATTTGGTAGTTATGCGCATGAACCGCCGCCAAAACCAGATCGATATTTTATATGCAAATCCGTATACCGGCGATACGCGACCGGTAATGACTGAAAAAGAAGATAAATATATAAGTGAGGATTTTCTGGATGCTTTTACTTTTCTCGATGATGGAAAGTTTATTGTAAAAAGTGAACGGGACGGCTGGTCGCATTTGTATTTATATGATCAGCAAGGTTTTGAAATTGCACAACTCACCAAAGGAAATTTCGATGTAACTGATTTTTACGGCTATGATGATTCCAAAAAGCTGTTTTATTACCAGGCCGCAAAAGAATCTCCGCTTGGCCGCGAAGTTTATTACACCAGTCAGGATGGAAAAAAACAGGGAAAATTGTCGCAAAAAGAGGGTACCAACAAAGCTGTTTTCAGCAACGATTACAAATACTATATCAATTACTTCAGCGACAGCAAAACTCCGTTGCTGGTTACGTTGTACGACAACAAAAAAGACCAGCAAATTCGCGTTTTGCAGGATAATACCATCCTGAAAAATACCCTTCAGGAATATAATGTTCCGCAAAAGGAGTTTTTCAGTTTTACCACTTCCGAAAATGTTACATTAAACGGATTCATGATAAAACCCAACAATTTCGATGCAACAAAAAAATACCCGGTTTTTGTGACGCAGTACAGCGGGCCAAATTCCCAGGAAGTAAAAAAAGAATGGGAAAAGGTTGGCTGGAATGAATACCTGGCGCAGCAAGGTTTTGTCGTGGTAAGCGTCGATCCGCGGGGAACTGGTGCGCGCGGTGAGGAATTCCGGAAAGTTACCTACATGCAGCTTGGAAAATACGAATCGGACGATATGGTTGAAACTGCAAAATACCTGGGTACGCTGCCTTTTGTTGACAAAAACAATATTGGAATTTTTGGTTGGAGCTACGGTGGTTTCATGGTTTGCCTTACGCTCGAAAAAGCAAACGGCCTTTACAAATCAGGAATTGCAGTGGCACCGGTTACCAACTGGCGGTTTTATGATACCATTTACACGGAGCGTTATATGCGTACTCCGCGTGAAAACCCGGATGGTTATGATGATAATTCACCACTTTTCCATGCGGCTGATTTATCGGGCGATTTACTCATAATTCATGGTTCGGCCGACGATAATGTGCATGCCCAAAATACTTATGAATTTACAGAAAAACTGGTGCAGGTAGGAAAGCAGTTCGACATGGCCATTTATACTAACCGCGCCCACGGAATTTCGGGCGGAAACACCACCATGCACCTGTACAATAAAATGCTCCGCTTTTTGGAAGAAGAACTAAAATAAATGTACTTTGTTTTATAAACCAGGAATCAAAAAGCCTTTGTTCTGCAAATCAAGTCAAGGGCTTTTTTATTTGCATTAAAGAAAAAAAATGAAAAGAATATTCGGTTATTTTTTACAGGGTGTTTTACTGGTGGCCCCGGTGGCCATCATTTTTTACATTATCTTTTCGCTGTTTGTGACCATCGACGGCTGGCTGACGCAAAACATTGAAAGCTGGATTGGCTTTTCGGTGCCAGGCCTGGGAATCCTGTTTCTGTTTATCACACTAACAATGCTCGGCATCATCGGCGAAACCGCATTGGTTCTGCCAATTAAAAAAGTAACCGGCAGATTAATTAAACGAATCCCAATTTTAAACCTGCTTTTCACTTCGTTAAACGATTTATTTTCGGCCTTTGTGGGAAAAGAAAAAAAATTCAACGCCCCGGTGAAAGTTTTGTTTAACAAAGAAAACAACCTTTGGAAAATGGGATTTGTTACAAAAGAAACATTAAAAGAAATTGGAAACAGAGAATTGGCAGCGGTTTATTTTCCACATTCCTACAATTTTTCCGGAGAGTTGTATCTGATTCCAAATGAACGGATTGAACCGGTAAATTTATCGCCGGCAGAAGTGATGAAATTTATTGTTTCTGGTGGTGTTACACGTTTTGAAGCCCCTGTTTTATGAGTGCAGAAATTATTTCGATAATCGTTTTTCTCGTTTTTGTAATTGCCCTTTTGCTGGTCGACTTATTGCTTATCGGCCGCACGGTTCATGTAATTTCAATGAAGGAAGCCACCATCTGGAGTATTTTCTGGATTTCAATCGGAATGGCATTCTATTTTGTAATCCTCTATTTCAGTCATTTGCTTCATGGTATCGAAACAAAAGAGGAATTACTGGAAATAGCAAATAAATATAATCCTTATCTGAAATTTCAATCATCCACATTTTCCGAAATGCTGCACGAATACCGAAAATCGCAGGCTATCAATTACATTTCCGGTTATTTCATTGAAAAAACACTTTCCATCGACAACATTTTTGTGATGTTAATGATTCTGCAAAGTTTCTCGGTGCCTGAAAAAGATTACAAAAAAGTATTGTTCTGGGGAATTCTGGGCGCCATTGTTATGCGGTTCGCTTTCATTTTTGCGGGGGTTGCGCTTATCCGTCAGTTCGAATGGATTCTCTACATTTTTGGGGCGTTTTTGTTGTACCAGGGAATAAAAATAATGGTGAAAAAAGACGACGATGGAAAGGATCCCAAAGATTCGCCAATTTTCAAATTCGTCAGCAAACATCTTCGTGTTCACCAGGATTATACCAAAGACAGGTTTTGGTTCCGCGACAACGGCAAACTTTTTTTTACGCCGCTTTTCCTGGTCTTGGTGATGATTGAATTCTCCGATGTTGTTTTTGCATTCGATTCCATTCCGGCCATTTTCTCTGTTTCACGCGATCCGTTTATTGTCTTCTTTTCGAATGTATTTGCAATTTTGGGACTCCGTTCCCTGTTTTTTCTGGTTGCCAATATGGTAAACAAATTCCGCTTTTTAAAACCCGGAATAGGTATATTACTGATATTTGTAGGAATAAAACTTGTTTTGCATGATAGATTAAAATCATGGGGTTTTCAACCTGAATATTCATTATATTTTATTGGTTTTGTGCTAATTTCAAGTATAATACTTTCACTGATTTTTCCCAAAAAAGAGGAAGCTGAAAAATAAATGCCACAGAATTCCGGAATTGGAGCCTCCGGGTAAATCAAAAATTAGTATGAATTTAAAAGAAGAAAATCAGCCGGATATTACAAAATTTGATGCAGTAATATTTGACATGGACGGGGTACTTGTAAATTCTGAACCTTTTTATGTAAAAGTGGAACAGGAAAATTTTAAAAAACTTGGATTAAATATCACTCATGAAGAACATGTTACCTACCAGGGAACTGCTACCGATTTAATGTGGAAAATGGTAATCGAAAAACATGACCTTACCCAAACTGTGGAAGAATTGGTCGAAATGAGCAATTCAGTGGTAACCCCTTATTTTCAATCATTAAAAAAAATTGAACCAATGCCCGGAGTGTTCGATTTAATTTGTTTTCTGCACGAAAAAAATATTCCAATGGGTTTAGCATCATCTTCCTATCGGGATGTAATTGAAATAATCCTGCAAAAAACCGGGTTAAAAATGTATTTTAAGGTGGTGGTTGATAGCAAGATGGCCGGAGCCAGCAAACCGAAACCTGATATATTTTTGCTTGCTGCAAAAAAGCTGGGTATGAAACCCGAAAATTGTATGGTTATTGAAGATTCAACCAACGGAATAAAAGCTGCAAAAAAAGCCGGAATGTGTTGCGTTGCATTTGCCGGGCCAGGGTCCGAATTTCAAAATCAAAGTGAAGCGGACATAATTATTAAAAATTTCCAGGAACTGATGAGTTGAATATATAGTTGATTCACAATTAACTTTCCATCAAAACTTCAGACTCAAAAAATCCCGGGAATTAGATTTCTGAATCATATTACTTATCAATTCAGGACTAATTTTACCTTTTACATAAATCAATGCATTATCATCGCCTCCGATTAGAATTACCATATCGCGAATATTATATTCATCCATTTTACCATAAATTTTGACATTCTGGTTTTCTTCATTAACAACAAGTAATTCCTCATAATCGTGCCCTGCATTTATCTGTGCCTGAAACTCATAATACAGGTTTATTCTTGCATTTAAATCATCATCTTCAATGCTTAAAACTTTTACTTTGTCGATGCTGCTTATAATTTCCCGTTCATTCTTTTCCAAATCAGTCATTCGTGCTGCTATATGAATCAGCCAACCCGGAACGGAAACAGAAGTCACTCCCTGCTCGTGTGAATATTTCGCAAAAGCAGCAGAAACTCCTGGTTCGTAACTGCACGAACTCAAGAAAGTAACTGACAGGACTAATAATAAAAGTAAATTTTTCATGATGTTAGCTTTAATTTCCGTTAAGACGTTTAACTTCAAAATTGGTTACCTTAAAATTCTGAAAAGAAGGCCTTATTTGAAATTCTATTCGACAACCCTATCTGTTTTAACGACGAACAATACCAGCATTTTCTAATTGGGATTGAACGTAACATGTACTAACTTTACTGAATGAAAGCATGGGTAATTGATAAAATTAGCGATCTGCAAAAAGAAAATAAACCACTGAAACGGATTGAACTTCCAAATCCCAAACCCAAAGAAGGCGAGCTGTTAATTAAAGTGCATGTTTGCGGCATTTGCCACACCGAGATCGATGAAATTGAAGGGCGTACTCCCCCACCCGTATTTCCGGTTGTTCCCGGCCACCAAATTGTGGGAACAGTAGAAAAATCTTTAGGAATGCAAAAGGAGATAAAAGTTGGCAACCGGGTTGGAGTAGCCTGGATTTATTATGCCTGTGGCGAATGCGAATTCTGTACCACCGGCAGGGAAAACCTGTGCCCCGAATTTTTGGCTACGGGGAGAGATGTAAACGGCGGCTACGCAGAATACATGGTGGTGCCTGAACGATTTGCCCATAAAATTCCCGGTTTATTTACCGATGAAGAAGCAGCACCCCTGCTTTGCGCAGGCGCCATTGGATACCGCTCGGTAGCACTTTGCAACACCTCCAACGGCTACCGCCTTGGATTAACCGGTTTTGGCGCATCGGCCCATCTGGTATTAAAACTAATAAAATACAAATATCCCCAATCCGAAGTATATGTTTTTGCCCGTAATCCAAAAGAGCAGGAATTCGCCCTGAAGCTGGGTGCAAAATGGGCCGGCGATACTACCGAAAAACCACCTCAATTGCTCGACAGCATCATCGACACAACGCCCGTTTGGAAACCTGTGATTCATGCTCTTGAAGCATTAAAACCAGGTGGTAGGCTGATAATTAATGCCATCCGTAAAGAAACCAAAGATCTGGATTATCTGCTCAACCTCGATTACTCCAAACATTTATGGATGGAAAAAGAGATTAAAAGTGTTGCCAATGTTACCAGTAACGATGTGCGTGAGTTTATACAAATTGCCGCTGAAATGCCGTTCAAACCCGATGTGATTTCCTATCCGTTTGAAGATGCCAATAAAGCCATTATGGAAATCAAAGCAAGCAAAATCAGAGGCGCCAAAATATTGATGATCTGATTTCCCTGATTTTACCTGTTCCTTCAGACCCTGATGGCCTGCACATACTTTATCCACGAACTGTTTTCTTCGTAATCTTCAACAACTTCAATTTTATTGGTGAATGAAAAATTGGCCAGGAGTTTAGTAATTTCCTGCTGAAGCATAGTTACCCCACCCTCAATAAGATCATTTCGAAAACCTTTATCCGCCATTTCCAAAACCTGATTGAGCGAAATTACCCGTCCTATAACTTTTCCCATTTCTACCAGCTTTCGCTGTGGCATTTGCAAATCAAGGTTAAAATTGGCCAAATTTTTAATATAACCGGCTGCCTGATTCGTAAGATCAAAACCTTTTAAAAACCGGTACAAATTATTTTCTTTCGCGCGCTTCATCAATTTTATCATCCCTTCAGTAATTTGAGCATATAAAATATCATTCGATCCCTCAAATATCTGAAAGGGGCGGCTATCGGCTGTACCTCTTCCGGCAATGTGGTTTATTTTATATGCTTTTGCCCCAACAAGCTGAACAACTGATTGTGCAGCTTCGTGCATATAATCAGTAATCACACTTTTAATCGAATTGGCTTCCAATCCATGAGGGGCCAAATCATTCTCAATCCCGGCCTTTTCGCTGCTGTTGGCACACATGGCCGAACAAACGGTATAAAATGCCTGTAACTTCGACAAACGCTGTTGTACCTGATCATAACCAAACAGGTTTTTCCCGCCCACAAACCGTTGTTTGCAATGTGCAATTGCTTCATCGAGCATGCGCTGAATAAAACCCATCCCCATTCCCGGAAATTGCATCCGGCTTCTATGCAGCAAATCAAGCATCATTTTAACACCGGTTGTATGTGGCTGTAATTTCTGAACGGCCGGAATTTTAACATCAATCCTGTTTCTTCCGTAAGGTATGATGTAAAGCCCCAGGTTATCAAAAAATTCCTCAACCACAATTTGCTGACCAGGTGCATTAACGTCGCAAATAAAAAAGTCCAAATCGCGCTGTAAATTTCCTGAAGGTGTTTGCTGTCTGGCTGTAAGGAGCCAAAATTCGGCCCAACCAGTTAAACCCGCCCAGTGTTTTTGTCCTTTTATATGGTACTGCCCGTTTTTTTCGACAAATGAGGTTTGCATATTCAGGGCATCGCTTCCAAAATCTGGTTCAGTTATCATTAATCCACCCATATTTTGTTCTTCCATGAACCGTTTAAAAACAGAAGCTTTAACTTCCTCCTTTCCATATTTGCTAACAGGCTGCAGAAACAGAGCTGAATTTATGCCGAAAGTTAAGGAAAGTGCCAGTGACTCGTAAGATGCAGCAGACAACATTGCCAGATTTTCATGAATCAACCCGCCGCGGCCTCCATACTCCCTGGGAACCCCGACAGATAATGGATTAATTGCCATTATTTCGCGCAAAGCAAATGGTGGTAAACCACGTTTCAAGCTCATTTTATCAATGTTTCCCCTGTGGTGAAAAACATTTTTCATCTTTGCTTTTAATTCAGTCAGAAATTCGGAAATTGTGGGTAATTCAGATTCCCTGATTGATTTATCAGCGATTAAACCTTGTTCATAAGTCATATTTAATCAATGTTAAATTTGTAAAGAAGGTGCTTATTGCATCCGTTTAGATTTTTGTTGTACTAAAATTTAACACCATTTTGTCCGGAATGTTTGAAATGGGTATCAGGATTTTCTATTTTTCACTTTTGAACCTCGCTGTAATACTGTTAATTATTAACAGGAAAATGAAAGAATTGCGGAGAATTATTTAAAAAATTGGAATACAGAATCAATTATTTACAACCTCAAAACCTTGTGAATTTAAAAAAATTAATATCCCAAATTCTCTCCTTTTTCGGTTGCCGGCACTCCTTTATCCATCCACTCCGGCATTGGCTGATCTTTAAGATAATGGTTAAAAAACTGGAACATGCGTTTACTCAAATCCATGCGATTGGCCCAGCTTGATTTCCGAAGATTGTGTGATTCATTATTATACGAAAGCAACCAGCATGGCTTGTTCAAACGCCGTAATGCAACAAAGAATTCAATTCCCTGATACCACGGAACTGCTCCATCGTTATCATTATGCATCATCAGCAAAGGAGTATTTACCTTTGGTACATAAAACAATGGCGAATTTTCGATATACTGCATGGGTTTTTCCCACAGTGAACCGCCAATCCGGCTTTGCTGGTGTTCGTACTGAAACATTCGGCTGATTCCGGTTGCCCATCGGATTCCACCAAAAGCACTTGTCATATTACTTACCGGAGCGCCGGCCATTGCAGCTGCATATAAATCAGTCTGAGTTACCAGATAAGCAGTTTGATAACCACCCCAACTCTGCCCCTGTAACCCAATTCTTTTTTCATCGACAAACGGAAATTGATGTATCAGATACTGCGTTCCGCTAACAATAGCATTATATGCGCTCTGACCCGGATATCCTTCTTTATATGTAATATCAGGCACAAAAACAAGGTAATTGTTACTGGCGTAAAATGTTTTATTTATTGTTGAACGGCTGGGCGACGGACTTTGATGCCGGTACAGATTGTCTGAATTCCTTTCGTAAAAATAAACAACCATCGGATATTTTAAATCGGGATCAAAATTCTCCGGTTTATAAAGTAATCCTTCCAGTAGTTCACCCGAAAATGAAGTCCATTTCACAAGCTCAGCCGTTGGCCACACAAAATCGTCCTGCTGGGGATTTGCTTTTGAAATTCTCCCGGTGTGACTAAATTTTAAATTACTGCTCCATAAATCCGGGAAAGTTTTAATGTTTTCCTTTGTCCAAATAAGCTTGTTTGCATTTTTTGCCTTGGTCAAATTATCGAAATAATATTTGTCCATTACCAAAAGTTCCGGATCTGTTACACCATTAAGCTGGGTGCTGAAGAACCCGCTGGATTTTGTTCTTTCGTCAAATGCTTCCAACACTATATTTTTATCTGAAGGAATATAATCCAGATCAACATCCAGCTTTACATATCTTAACCGTGTGCTGTTTCTTCGTCCGAATGCCTTGGTAACATTTACAGGCACGTGCATGCCGGAGGGATCAATTTTCCAGATATCGAAATGATCGTAAATATATACAAACCTGTCTTCCTCACTCCAGCCGGCAATTCCATATGGAGACGGATCCATCGGACGATCATTGTCCTCGTCAAAGAAATTAACAGGTATCATGCGGGTCAGCGCTTTTATCTCCAGGTTATCGATATTGGTTGATTTTGTATACCAGCTGCTGTCTTTGGGTTCGTACCAAAATACATATTTACCCTGAGGTGAAAGTTTTGCATAAGGTTTTTCAGTAACAATCCGTCTTTTAATTCCTGATTCGATATCAACAAGATAGTAATCACGATTTTTTACGCCTGTCCAGCCTGAAGTGCGTAAATAAGGTTTTTCATCATAGCCCAGGCCAATATTCGAATTCCCCTTTTGAATAATACTAATATTCTGAATATGGATATCAGCCAGCTGTATAGTCCGTTTTTTGTCCAAATGATAAACGGCCAGATACGTTCTTTTTTGTTCATCACCGGCTTCCAGTTTTTGCTGTGGCTGAAGTTTTAAATCCTTCCAGTTCCAGATATCCAATTCCGGCTTTTCGTCTTCCGGGATGGTATCTTTTAATTCCGGCTTCGGACTTTCAGAAGTTCCGAAATACAGCTTTGTTCCATCCTCCGAAAAACAGATATTCCTGTTTTCACTGGGCGACCAACCCACCGGTATTCCCGAAGAATAGCTGTCAACTACCCGGGTTGCTTCAGTAGCCGGATTGCCGCAATAAAGCGAAAACACCTTTCCCCTTACTGTATCATTTGAAAACAAAAACGCATATTTACTGCCGGTTTTATCAGTTACAACCTTTTTAATGATTCCTTCGCCGGCAAACAATTCCTTCGAAGTTCCGGAATTCGTATCAAATTTATAAAGCGCAGAAAATATTTGATGATTTTTGGTTTGCGTTACAAAAAAAAGCGAATTTCCATTTTGTGAAAACCTGAATTCGGTAACATGCTTAAAAACCGTTGTATCCCCTGTTTCGATTTCAAAAACCACCAAATCATCTCCGGGTTGCTTTCGGCTTTTGCATCGCGTGCAATTTTTGTTAACCGGTTCATTTTCCAGTGTAAATGCAATCCAGCGTGCATTTTCTTCCGGAACTTTAACCGATTTCAGGTTGGCAAAACTTTCTATATTTTCATCCTTAAATGTAAGAACCCCCAAACTGTCTTTTGGAAATTCATGGGGTTTAGCCTTTTTAAGTTTGGCTTCCCTGATTTTGCTTTCCGGAGGCGCTATCTCATATACAATAAAATCGTTTTCGGGGCCAAAACTGGCTTTGGTTCCACGGGAAATTGTATCGGAAAAATTATCATTTACAACAATCAGGTTTCCATCCCCTTTTTGTGGATTTAATTCATAGGCAACATATTTACCATTGTCTGAAATTATAGAATTTGAAATAGTTTTCCAATTGGCAAAATCTTCGATTCCAAGCGATTTTTTAGGAGATTGCTGTGCAATTAATTGAAGAGACAAAAATAAAACAGGCAATACTAAAAAAATTCTCATCAAAATTGGATTAATAGGATTTGTAAATCGTGTGTCAAAATTAAAATTTTACACTGAAAAGTTATTGCTGTTTTTATAATTGAACAGATTTTTAAGAAATTTATTATCCCTTTTTGAATGGAATTATTTACAATATCCCTGCATTGTTTGGGGATTGCGGTATCGAATTGTTATTTATAAATATTCTAAATTAATATTGAAGATTCCAGAATTTTTTCCAAATGATAATATAAATGAATTTGTAATTAATATGCATTCATTTCGTTCAGAACCAACTCAAATTCAGCCGGCAACTCTGAACTCCGGCACATTCTTGTTTTTAAAACCGGATGAAAAAACTCCAGCTCTCCGGCATGCAAAAAAAGCCGCTTTACTCCTGTCTTTTCGGTAGCTATTTTATTCAGGGTAAAATCCCCGTGGTGTGTATCACCCAATATATCGTGATGATTTTTGGCAAAATGCTGCCTGATTTGATGCCAGCGTCCCGTTTCAGGATGAATTTCGACTAAACTTAAACTTACATTCTCCTTCTCTTTGTATGAAATTTTTGTTGGTACCGTTCTTAATGTTTTATAATTTGTTGTTGCCGGCTTTTTGAATTTCGATTTCTTTTTTACCAATACTTTTTCGGTAAAAGTTCCTTCACCGGGAATTCCCTGAACAATGGCAAAATATGTTTTCATTACCTCTTTTCGCTCAAACTGTAGGGTAAGTTCATGCGCGATTTCAGAAGAAAAAGCAAGTACAATTACTCCCGAAGTTTTTGAATCGAGCCGGTGAACATTGTAAATCCATTTCCCGGTTATATCTCCAAGCAGTTTGGTAAGATAAGGCGCATCGTGCGGCATAAAATCGTTTTTATGAACCGGCAACTCTACCGGTTTTTCCACTACGATTAAATGTTCATCCTGAAAAAGAACAGGGATTTCGATATTAACTGTTTCCATAATTGCATAAATGTAACACTATCTTTTTATATCTTTAATATTTTCTATCGAACAGGTTTTTATCCTTCAATACATGAATGGAAACGGAGTTAAATCAACAATGAAATTATTTATACTGACAGTTTTTATCTTAATTTTTATCTCCTGCGGCATCAGCAAACGTCGGGAGGCAGAAACAAAAATTATTGAATTTGAACAGCAAAATGTACCGGATAAAAGAGAGGCAATTTTTGATGCACATGCTACTTTTGAAAATGGCCGGCTAGCGATAACCGGAGAAACAAGCAACGAAAATTTGAAAAACAAGCTTTATTATATCCTGAAAGAGTTTCAGTTCAAGGATAATTTAAAGGTTTTGCCAGATTCAACTGTTGGGGAGAAAAAGTGGGGCCTTATAAATATATCGGTTGCCAATCATCGCTCCATTCCTGATCATTCTGCCGAACTGGTAACTCAGTCTGTTTTGGGAACGCCGGTTAAAATTCTAAAAAAACAAGACGGATGGTATCTTGTTCAAACTCCGGATAATTATATTTCATGGATTGATTCGGGAGGAATTCAACCTTTCACCGCAAATGAACTGGAAGATTGGAAAAATTCAGACCGATTAATTTTCACTGGTGACTTCGGCCTGATGTACGAAAGTGAAAATCATGAACAACCGGTTTCAGATGTTGTTTTGGGAAGTATTGTTGAAATATCAGAACGATCCGCACAAGGATTAAAGGTGAAATTACCCGATGGCCGGCAAGGTTTTATTTCTCCGGAGAAATGGTTTGATTTTGATGAAATCAGCAAAAAAACACAATCAGACACGTTGTTGTTGAAAAACCAGGCTTTGCAATTATTGGGCAGGCCTTACTTATGGGGCGGAACTTCAACTAAAGCAATGGATTGCAGCGGATTTACAAAAACCATTTATTTTATGAACGGAATAATTCTTGCCCGCGATGCCTCGTTACAGACAAACAATGGAGAATTAACAGATACAACAAATAATTTCAGCAACTTACAGCCTGGCGATTTGTTGTTTTTTGGCAGAACACAACCGGAAAAAGTTACACACGTTGCACTCTCGCTTGGGGGTACCGAATTTATTCATGCTTCAGGAAGAGTGAAAATAAACAGCTTTGATCCGGAGAGTGAAATTTATTCCGAATACCGAAAAAATTCATTTATCCGCGCCAGAAGAATTGCAGGATTTGAAGGAACCGAAGGTATTCAACTGGTGGGTGAGCATCCATGGTACTGGTAAAATTGAATATTGAGAACAATTTAAATAGGATTACCCTTTATTAAAAATGAAATACAACAGGCGAAATTTTATTAAAAACACTGCAATTTTCACTGTGGGTGGAATAATTTCGCCTCGGTTAATAAATTCTGAAATGAAAGGAAAACTTCCCAAAAAAGGATTAAAACTAAGTTTTGAACCTTACGACCTCCAGTTAAAACACGTTTTCACACTGGCAAACAGTTCGCGAACCACTACTCCGGTAATGTTAACAAAGTTGGAATTTGATGGAATAACCGGTTATGGTGAAGCATCAATGCCACCGTATTTAGGCGAATCGCAGGAATCGGCTGCTGCATTTTTAAACAGGTTAAACCTGTCGCAGTTTACTGATCCGTTTCGCATGGATGAAATTCTGGATTATGTGGATGAAGCTGCCCCCAAAAATACGGCAGCCAAAGCGTCGGTTGATATTGCACTTCACGATTTAACCGGAAAAATAATGGGCCAGCCCTGGTATAAAATCTGGGGTTATTCTCCAGGGTTAACCCCAAATACTTCATTTACAATTGGCATTGATGAACCGGAAGTGGTCATACAAAAAGTAAAAGAAGCTGCAGGTTTTAAAATTCTGAAAGTGAAATTGGGACGCGAAAATGACAAGGAAATGATTGAAACCATCCGCTCGGTTTCCGATGTTCCGCTTTGTGTGGACGTAAACCAGGGGTGGAAAAATAAAGAACAGGCCCTTGAAATGATTCACTGGCTGGCAGAAAGGGGAATTGAGTTTGTTGAACAACCGATGCCAATGGAGATGCTTGATGAAATTGCCTGGCTGACGGAAAAATCACCACTCCCGGTAATTGCCGACGAAGCGGTGCAACGGCTTCCCGATGTACAAAAAACTGTTGGCGCCTATTCCGGAATAAACATTAAACTGATGAAATGCACCGGAATGCGTGAAGCACACAAGATGGTGAACCTGGCTCATGTCAGCCAGTTGAAAGTGATGATTGGCTGCATGACTGAAACATCGTGCGCCATTTCAGCGGCAGCACAACTTTCTCCAAAGGCCGAATGGGCTGATTTGGACGGTAATCTTTTGATTAGCAATGACCCGTATCATGGCGTTGAAATAGTAAACGGAAAAATTGAATTAAACGAATATCCAGGTATCGGAATTCGTACTGCATAAATCTTCTTCGAACCAAACAACAGATTGGATTGTCTTTAAATTGTAATGAATGGGGTTTGGAGCACCTTTATTTTAATTCAGGATTAACAAAAAAAGAAAAAATGACAGAATACAATCCATTAACAGATTTCGAAAAATATGTAATACTGGATAAAGGAACCGAACGCCCTTTTACCGGAGAATTCAATGATTTTAAGGAAGAAGGAACTTACGTTTGCAAACGTTGTAGTGCACCGCTTTATAAATCCACCGATAAATTCAGCTCGCATTGCGGCTGGCCAAGTTTCGATGATGAAATTGAAGGTGCAGTTACCAAAACTGTTGATGCCGACGGCCGGCGCACCGAAATTACCTGCAGCAATTGCGGCGGCCATTTGGGACATGTTTTTTATGGTGAAGGTTATACACGGAAAAATACCCGGCATTGTGTAAATTCGGTATCAATGGATTTTATACCGGCAGGCAAAAATGAAAAAGGAGAACAGTAGCTGCCCTCCTTCGTTGGTGTTGCAATTATACGTCTAAAGTTCCTTGTTCACTTTAATACCTTCGATAAAATAAACGATTTCGGCAGCTTCCTGCGCATCGGCAATCACTTGGTGGGCATTGGCAGTTTCTGCACTTTCCGTTGCTTCCTTTTCACCATGTTGCTGTCCGGGATTATGCGCATCGGCAACAGTTTTAACCTGTTTTAAAACGCCGCTGATTTCAAGTTCGCTTCCCATTTGCTCCTGTTTGAAAGCACCAATTTTTTCGCCGGCTTCCACCCTGATGTTGATGTCTTCATTACTTCCCATCAGGAAAAGACGTTCCCCACCCTGCTGACAAACATGCATCACCGTGCCTTTTACAACAACTTCCTGATCGACAAGATTGCCGGCTTTTTGATATAAATCATCAACTGTTAATACTACTGCGGCTTGCGGTTCTCCCGTTTGTACCACATTTTGATTTTTCTGATTTCCGCAAGCAGAAAGAAAAACGACTACTACTGTTAAAAAGGCTAATTGTTTCATCTCTTATTGATTTTTTAGTGATTTTAAATATACAAAATTGCAAACAATAATGGGATTATAATTCCGGCAAAAGTTAACCACCATCCCCAGCGGCCAAATCCACGTTTTCCTTTCAAAATAAAAAGACCGGTTACAGCAACAAAAATCATGACAACTCCCATAAAATCGCTGGTCCATTTCCAAAATGTTCCCAATGTTGCTTTGTGCAGTTTGTTCATCTCAAAAATTACCGGCCGCCTCTGAAGATAACTCATTCTCCCCTTTCCGGTTGCCGGATTAATAACTGCTTCACCGTTTTCAATGAAAATTTTAATCAATCCTTCATTGTTGATGTAATATTTTTTAAATACAACTGAATGATCCAGTTTCACCAGTTCATTTTTAATAATTGTTTCTGTAATTGGCGTATTTAAATTAATATCCGTTTGAAAATCAGAAATATAAATTTTATAGTCCGGATTAAAATCGTGCCGGTGATTCAGGAAAATTCCGGAAAGTGCATAAACAATTGTCATTCCAACAATAAAATAGCCAAAATCGCGGTGAAGAATTCTGATTGATTTTCGAATTTTCATTTAGTTCAGATTAAGCCGCAAATATATGCTAAATGAAAATACCAGATTATGACATAGGTTACATAAAAATTTACTGGAGTACAATTATTGTTGCGCCACCATTGCCGGCCAATGAAATCTTATAGCTTTAACATTAAATCAGATTTGTACGAATTTGGAAATTCGATTAAAAAATAATGCAAGTAATTGATTAATTGAGGATTATTTTATAACTTGTACCTTCTTAGGTTAACTAAGACTCTGGTTTTATCACATCTTAATTGGGTGCCACCGGGTATTGGCCCGGTGGCTTTTTTATAAGTGATTAAGAAGAATAAAATTCATTTAGTGATATTACATTTTTGAGCTGCAGACAGGACATTCCGATTTTTCAGAAAAATCACTGAAACTGGCCTGACAGGAATTACATTTATACCAGTTTTTATCGAAATATATATCCCCCCCTTTGAATAAAATATCACGTCCTTCAACAAAAGCAGTCGCGACTTTATTTCTTGCTTCCTCATATATCCGTGTCAAAGTTGGCCGCGACACATCCATATGGACAGCCGCCTGTTCCTGTGTCAGGTTCTGATAGTCGAGCAAACGGATTGCTTCGTACTCTTCCAGCCTTAACAAAACTTCGTTGGATTTTCGTCCGCGGACGCCAAAAACCGACATTCCTTTAATTACTGGGGGAACCTGAATTCTTCTGTTCTTTTTTTTCCTGGGCATATCAAATTGAATTTAGTTTGCTTAACAAAAAATGATCGGCAAGAACCAATGCGGCCATTGCTTCTACAATTGGTACAGCTCGGGGCAAAACACAAGGGTCATGTCTTCCTTTGGGATTTATTGTTACTTCATTACTTTCTTTATCCACCGTATTTTGTTCTTTTAAAAGCGTGGCTATTGGTTTAAATGCCACATTAAAGTATATATCTTCACCATTTGAAATCCCCCCCTGAATTCCTCCCGAATTATTTGTTTTTGTTCTGATTCCTTCATTAGAACGTACAAATACATCGTTATGTTCAGAGCCGCTGAGCTTTGTACCGGCAAATCCAGAGCCGTATTCAAACCCTTTTACAGCATTAATACCAAGCATGGCAAATCCTAAATCGGCATGAAGTTTATTAAACACTGGTTCGCCCCATCCCGCCGGAACTCCTTTTGCAACGCCTGTAATTATTCCGCCAACCGTATCTCTGTCTTTTGCAGCCTGTTCAATTCTGGTAATCATTTTTTCAGCAGTCTCTGCGTCAGGGCATCGTACAATATTATCCTCAGCACTGGAAATATTTAATTCAGTATACGATTTGGTTAATTGTATTTCTCCAACCTGTGATACAAATGCCTGAACTGAAACACCCGCTTGTGCCAGCAACTGTTTTGCAATGGCTCCTGCAACTACGCGGGCAATGGTTTCACGGGCAGAAGAACGTCCTCCTCCCCGATGATCGCGGGTTCCGTATTTTTTTGTGTAGGTATAATCGGCATGAGAAGGACGGTAAATATCCTTCAAATCATTGTAATCATTCGAGTGCTGATCTTTATTCCAGATGGCGAAAGCAATGGGTGTTCCCTGCGTTTTACCTTCGAAAACTCCCGAAAGAAACTCTACCTGATCGGGCTCCATTCGTTGGGTGGTAATTTTTGACTGTCCAGGTTTTCTTCTGCTTAAATCTTGCTGAATCAAATCAATATCCAGTTTTATCCCTGCCGGACATCCGTCAATAATACCACCAATTCCCCTACCATGAGATTCTCCAAAAGAAGTTAACCGAAATATTTTTCCAAATGTATTCATGAAATGGTTTAATCTTATCCCCGATTGTTTCTGCCTTTTCAGAAAAGCAGATATAATAAACCCCGTTTTCTATAAGTGAAAGAAAACGAGGTTAAAATAACTAATTTGAACTAATAATCAAAATAAAATTTTAGCAACCGCAACCGCATCCACCGCCGCTGCCTTCAGTGCTGCAGGAATCATCACTGCAGCCACCACTTCCGCAACCGCATCCACCGCCTGAAAGCATTTCAGCAAGTTCTTCATCAGATGGCTGACGAACCCCCAGAATCGTTCCGGCAAAATGTAAATCTTCGCCGGCAAGCGGGTGATTAAAATCCATTTTCACTGTGTCGTCATTAATCTCAAGGACAAGGCCATTTAAACGTTGTCCGTTGCTGCTCATCATTGGTACGGTGTTACCAACTTTAATCAGTTCATCATCAAAGGAACCATCAACCAAAAAAACCTGTTTTGGCAATTCTACAACGGCATCCTCATTTAATTCACCATAAGCATCATTTTTTGAAAGCTTTATGGTAAATGGTTCTCCCTCTTTCAAACCGCTTAAATGCGATTCGAATTTTGGCAACATCACACCTGCGCCATATAAAAACTGCAATGGTTGTTCCTGGGTAGCCTGTTCAATCAGCTCTCCATTTTCATCATCAATACGTAAATCGTATGTCAATGTAACCATTGAATTTTTTGATATCTCCAACATAACTTCATTTTTTATCATGGGTACAAAATAACTGTTTTTAAGTTTCCAAACAAAATACCTGCAAGTCTTTTATGCGATTTTTAACAATTAAATATTCAAAAAAGATTAGAATTCATTAATAATTTTTGAAAGTGTCAGATTTTCACAACTTTTTGTTGAATAAAACCACTGTCGGTCTTTATTTTCAACAAATATATTCCTGCAGGAAATTCTGACAA
The DNA here is from genome assembly GCA_963771595.1 of uncultured Prolixibacteraceae bacterium. Lineage (GTDB taxonomy): Bacteria > Bacteroidota > Bacteroidia > Bacteroidales > Prolixibacteraceae > CAVYUC01. The sequence goes on from CAVYUC010000026.1 coordinate 54,739, forward strand.
ATATGAAATTTTCATCTTGTTTTCTCTAAAAAACTGTTGCTGAAAAATTATTTTACCTGAAATGTCTGTCAAAAAAAGTGATTTGGCATTTAGGGGTAAATCAATAAAGAAATCATTTTTTACAGGATTTGGCCAAAGATTTAACTTGTCCTCCATTGTTTTTTGCGAAATCCCGGTTTCAAATGAAGCGGTAAAATTATCCATACAAAAATAAGCCGGAGTATTCATTCCCCAATCGCCAACATCAGTCGATTTTAATTGAAATTTCAATTGTGTTACAAAACCTAAAGTTGTTAAATCCACCCATTGCCAGTTTTTTACTATATAATCGGCATCAGAATCGTCGGACAGAAAATCGGCCAGTAAAAATTCCACCGATCCGGTTTCATTTCCGCCGGAATTAATTCCTGTGATTATAAGTTTCAGATAATCAGGATCATTCCCGTCAGTACCCCCAAATTTTTTGGTGAAATCATCCCCGTTTTTCATCGACAAATAGGTGTAAGTATCATTTGTTGCATAAAACCCATCTATTTGCACCTGATGCTCAAAATCCATTTCTAAACTATTATCTATATAAACAACAGCATAGTTTTCAGAATCATTGAATCCTGTGGCTGTAATTGCGCTGTATTGGTTTTCATAACCGGCAGTTATCGAATCTTTCATATTTGAAACTGAAAATCCGCTCCAGCTTTGCCAATCGACATTGAAGCTGTTTGGAAACCAAAAACCACCGCTAAAAAAACCTTCGGAGCCATCGGAACCATTCCAAATGGTATCCGGTTCAAGCGGGATATCATCGAAAGTAGCAACGTTTTGTGCTGTTGATGAAATCAGCAGCATGATAAAAATGCCAAAAAAGTAAATTTTCTTCATCATCTTAAAAATTAATTGTAGTTGAATAAAAAATCGGACGGATTTATTCCCGCTTTGAATGAATCAATTAAAAATCCCTGCGAAGAATAGCGGTAAATAATTGCATCCTGCGTATAATCAATTGCATCGGAAACATAGATTTCGTTGTTTTGCGAATCAATGCCGATGCTGTAAAAAAGTTTGTTTTTTGCAGAAATAAAAACTGAATCAGGAAGTTGTTTTGATTCAACAGACATTTTATAAATTCCGCCACTAATGTAAAAAAGTGTATCGCCCGAACTGTTCATTCCCAGGCCGGAGGGAACAAATCCTTCTTCAAATCTGAAAATTCGTTCAACAGTAAAAGTTATCGGATCAATGCGGCAAAGTGCCGGCTTTTCTTCCGTGTCGGAAAAACCTTCGGTGGTTCCCTGTGAAATAACCCAGATTTTATCATTTTTGTCTTTCACCATATTTTTAGGTTGAAAAGGAACTTTAATTTCAGCAACTAATTCATCAGTTTCAGAATCAATAACCAAAACATATTCATCGAAAGACCAACTTGAAATAAAAACATATTTTCCAATCTGTACCATTTGTTCCGAAGTGTGTTCTCCAATTTCAATTTTCCCGGTAATCGCGAAAGTTTCAGGATTTACTATGGAAATATGATGGGCATGCAAATCAGAAACATATGCTTTTTCATCGGATAAAAAATGTACATACCGGGGCGAATTCAATCCGGTAACTGCACCTTTAAATTCTATTGTTTCTGCATCAACTGCATAAATTTTCCCTGAATTATTAGCCACAACAAACAAGGTGTTTTTATGCAATGTCAGCGACTGGGCTACATCGCCCAGCGGTGCATTGTTTCGCGCATAAAAAAGCTGGTTGGTTACTTTTTGCTTTACCGGATTGTAAAATGAAAGTGAACTGTTCCCGTACATAAAATTTCCTTCGCAGGCAATAAAAACTCCATTTTCCGTATTCAAATCAAAAAATACGGTTTCCACAGGTTCATCTTTGCACGAATACAAAAAGAAGAATAAAACTATTGCAGTAAGAATCTGTTTCATGATTTTTTATAGTTTAATGCAACCGAAAAATTGTAATACCGTCCCGGCATAGGCCGCCACAAAATACTCTGGAAGTTTTCATTGAATAAATTCTCAACAGTAAATTTAAAATTCAGCCTTACCGCATTAAAATCAAATTGTTTGCCAGCAGAAATTTTGCTGAGCCAGTATGGATTCAAAACCCGCTCGTATCCTGATTCCTGGTTACTCGATTTTGTAAATCGTTTCCCGGTGTAATTTATGTCATACTTCAATGTAATTTTCTGCCAGGTTGTGCTGAAATATAAATTGCCCTTATTTTTAGGAATGTAAATCAACTGTTTTCCACGCGATTTATCCACTGAACTTGCTGCATTTTGATTTGCAGTGTTGGTATAGGAATAATTGCCGCCTGAATAAAAACGCCATCCCTTCCAGAAAGCACTGCCTGAAAACTGATATTCAACTCCTTTGGCAATAACATTTTTCATATTTCCAGCCTCCCAGTAATACGCACCATTTGAAGCAGGTTGCCAGATAATCCAGTTTTCGATCTCCGACATAAATGCTGTAATTTCATGTTTAAAAGAAATGTTTCCGGATTTAAAATTACTCTCCAAAGAAACTTCACCGGAATAACCATCTTCGGGCAATAAATCAGGATTTCCTCCGGGCAGCCAGTACAAATCGTTCAATGCAGGTTTGTGATAATTTCGCGCTGCATTTGCGCGGATAACCAGGGGTAATCTTTTGGCAAACTGCCATTCCAGACCAGCCGAGGGAATTAACGGAACGGTATGATTATCGTAATTTTCGGAGCGCAGCAAAACAAATCCGGCAAACTGATCGGAAGGTTTTAAATGAACATTCAACATTAAACTAGTTTCCAGCCTGTCTTTCCGGTAGCCGCTTTCAGTAACATTGTTTGTTGCATTTACCTGATAATAATTTACATCGACACTAATTGTGGCGTAGGTTTTTTCATCGAATTTGCGAAAAATACGCATATGGTTCAGGAAGCTTGTTTCGTTACTTTTAAAATCTTCATTTATAAAATTGAACTGCGGTGTCGATCGGAAATAATCAAGCCGGTTTGCATTTATTCCGGTAAAAAAATGGTAATTCAGCAATCCTGCATATTTTTTCCATTCATACTGAAACCGGAACTGCTTATCTTTTTGATATTCTTCCCTTTCACTTCCTTCGTAGGACATTAATGCAGGCAAATTGCGGGTACTTTTCTGGTACCAAATCCGCAGGGTATGAATTCGATCGGAAAACGGGCGGTAATACAATTCCTGTAAAACTCCCTTTTTCCGGTAATCTGCATTCTTCAGAGTATCCTGCCGGTTTGGAATAACCCCCACATTATAAAAGGGAAAATCATTTTCTGAACTTTCATAAAAAAACCGGGAAACTGATTTTAACTTTTCGCTGCCCAGCATCAATTTAAAATACGATTTGCGGGTATGAAATGATCCGGTTTCAACAAAAGCCTGCACATTCATTTTCGATGTCCAGTCGGGTTTATTTTGAAGGTGAATACTCCCCCCCAAAGCGCCGCTGCCTTCGGTCATCGAACTTCCTCCGTGCAACAGGTAAACATCGTCGGTAAAAAATACGGGTAGCAGTGATAAATCTGCAAATCCACGCATTGGGGAATTCAGGTTCATTCCATTCCACATCACTTGTGTGTGAGTGGCTGCAGTTCCCCTGAAGCTTGCTGTAGCAGTGGAGCCGCGGCCAAAAGAACGAATAAACACAGGTGAATAATCAGAAATTAATTCAGACAAATCGGTAGTAAGAGTAGATGCCCTGGCTACAGAATCGGGCCGGGTAATTTTCAGACCGGCTTCCTCCACTTTGCGTTTTGCTACCACTTGTACTTCTTCAATATGAATAGTATCATTCAGGTTTTGCGCTACAGTAAACTTGAAAACAAATCCGCAAATAATGATGGTAATCAGTAACTCCTTCATTTTACTTTTTTATTATTTTGAAGGTGTTAATTGTTTCATTTTGTATTACTTTCAAAAGGTAAATTCCGGATAAAAATGATGTTCATATCCAGAACATAATGATCGGAACCGGCTACTATCACGCAGCAATTGCTGACCATTTACCTGATATAAAAATATTTCAGCACCCCTTAAATTCGCATCCGAAAAATGCAATTCATTTTCTGCCGGATTTGGGAAAACCTGTAAACAGAAGACAAACCGTCAGACCGGTTTTTGTAACTGTTTTTTCCTTCACCAGAACCGCATTGCTTCCCGAAGAAATTATCCACGGCGGATTTGTGTCAATGTTAGTGTAACTTCTCCAAATTCATTGGTAAAAGAATTCATTCCGGCATTTACTACTGCATTTTCAACAGGAGTAAAATTCGATTCCAGTAACAAAATCATTTTGAAGAAAACAGGTAGTTTCTTCCAATTTAAATTTAACCTGCTCTCCTTTTTGGGCCGTGATTTATCAGCAAGCAAACTCGAAAACAACCAGGATTAGTGATATCTGAAACATGATACAGTGTAATTGTATCACCTTCCGAAATTTTCATGTGTGTCAAAATCATTTAAATACTGATGACCGTTTAATCGTACAATCCATGCTTTGGCAAAAGGTTGCGGAATAGTTTTTCCACCCCAGCCATAGGTAAAAAATCCATCATTTTCAATGAAATAGAGATACAATTTGCCAATGGAATTTGTATCATCGCGAAATGCAAAATTCACAGAAGCTTTCTTTAAACCCTCCACAATGGCATGAGCCAGTGTATGACGGTTTATTTCGGAATAATTTTTTTGTGGATTCTCAATAAACGGGTTCAAATCAGACAACCCCACTTCAATTTGCTGCAATGGAAATAAATTTTCATCTTCCGTTTTTGCAGTAAAAAGTATTTTTATTTTATCGGAAGGAGAGCGTACTTTAAATGTTTTTGACTGCCAGAAACCGGCGCCCAAAGCTTTACATTTTATTTCGATCACTCCCGGATTTAAAGCAACAAACCAATGCTTATTTTCAATTGATACCATTGTACCCGTTTCAGCATCAGGCAGTTCAAAGGTTACTGACCGTTCAATTAAATCTCCTTCATTATCAAAAATACGGGCCTCAATCAACACTGAATCACCAGGATAAACTGCCGAAAAATCGCCTGCAATCTGAACCGAATCAATAGTAACCACTTTTAATGATTGCGTTTTTACCAGTCCGTCTGAAGTTGCAGAAATCTCAGTAACACCGGCGTTTTGTGCCTTCAAAATATTTAACGGACCAAATCGGGCAACACTTTCAGCTGAAGATGCAAATTTAATAGTTTCCTCCTGAGGTTTTCCGTTTTTAAACAGAATGGCAGCAGGTTCGACAATATCCCCTACTACAATTTTTTGAGGTTGCAAAGGATAAAAAACCAGTAATTTTTCCGGTCCTGAAATTGCAGCATTGGGCTCAACATCAACTATATTGGAAACATCAGTAGAAGCTTCGCCAAGCCAGTCCAAATCCTGCAGATAACCAGTCGCTATTTTAACAAAGCTGACGGACTGCAAATCCACATAATTTCCGAAACTGTCAACTGCCCAGGAAATATCAACCGGATCACCACCCGCACCTTCTACTTCCTGAGAATACGGATTGTCAGGGATAGCAGGATTAAACCCTTGCTTTTTGGGATGATTATCAGCATAGCCAAAATCCAGTGGTTCGATTTTAAATTCTGCCGGATTTGAACGGTTAATATTTGCCGCCATCAATGTTCCGTTAAAAACAACTGAATCCTGCGGATAATCAGGAAAATATGCCGGTACAGGATAATATTCCTGCATATTGTATGAGTTGGCTTTAATAATTCCTGCCTGCCCCAAATTATCCTGCCATTCCACATTTCGGGTTTCAGTTTTAAAATATGTAATCTGGTATTGTTTAATTGTACTTCCATGAAAATACTGACTTCCGGCAATTTCGTACCACGTATCATCGGGAATGTTGTTGTGGTTTTTATCGTTCATCACCCAGATAACACCGGGTTCAGATGAGCCTTTAAAAGCATTCCCAAAAATAGTAAAATCAATTCCATATGGATTTTCAGGATCATTCCCGCAGGGGTTAATAAATTGCAAGACAATGTATCCGCCAAAACTACCCAGCGAAACCGAACTGTTTTCATTAGCTGACATGTTGTGAGCGGCTTGCGGCGTTCCATTAGCTTCAATATTAATGTGTTGTCCGGGCGCCGGCCTGTATTCAACAACTTTAAAAACAGAATTTTGCCCGCTGCAATAAACTGTAAGCAGGGTCAGCAGACCAATTAATTTAATTTTTTTCATTCCCCTTTGTATTGTTTAACATGGGGAAATAAAACTTCAGGTGTTTAAACCGTCGCTTTTATTCCCGAAAGCATTTATTTGAAAATGGCAGGTCTTCTGGCTTTCTCAATTTCAGGGCGCCTTCCCGTTCGTTTTAAGTTGAACAGTGACATTAAGCCTGAATTTGCTGAGATTACAGCTGCGGGTACAGCTCCGGTTTTGCACCGGATTCCCATTTCATCGTTAAATAAAATGAACCATTTCAATTGCAAATTTAATAATCTAACTGATTATCCTGTTAACCTGTGGCAATTTTAATTCCCAAAAAAGATAACTCATTAAACTTATGAATTAAAGTTTTGGTAACGTTTGTATGAATCCGGCGAATAACCGGCCTTTTGAAATTTATTTTTAAGTCATTCAAAATACAATTTTTTTAAAGTGCTATATGTCATTTGCATAACCATTTCATCTTTATAATTTTGCCATTATAAAACAGGTGAAGATTATGCATTGCGCTATTGAAACAAAAGACATCAGAGAAATTGAAACCAGCAATATTGCACAGCAAACCTCGTTTTGGGCGGAACTAAAATACCAACAGGGAATGCAACCTCTTGCCTTCCGGTATTCAGCCACACGGGATATTTTATCACCAGTTACAAAAGGTAACAGTTCTGTGGAACACGATTTGCTTGTTTTGGTGCGTTATATGGATTCCAGTCATTGTTTTGCATATGTTCCCTATGGCCCAAAAGATGAACCTGATTATGAAAATCATGGAATCTTTCTAGAAGAACTTTCCGAAGTTTTACGTCCACATCTTCCCAAAAACTGCATTTTAATCCGTTACGACCTCCCGTGGGAAAACCAATGGACACATGAAGATGACCTATATGATGAAAACGGAAACTGGACAGGTCCGCCCTCTCTGCAGAGTCAGGAATTCAGGGTAAATTTCAATACGCGCAACTGGAACCTGATGAAAAGTCATACTGATATTTTACCTTCCAACACTGTTTTCCTTAATCTAAACCAGTCCAGTGAAAACCTGCTCCAGGGAATGAAAGCCAAAACACGGTACAATATCCGGCTGTCGTTGCGAAAAGGAGTTAGTGTAAAAAATTACGGTTTGGAACACCTGAATACCTGGTATTCGCTGTATCGCGAAACAGCATTTAGGAATAATATCACCCTGCACAACAAAGACGGATTTCACGCTGTACTGGACAACAGTTTTCGAAAAGATGTTAAATCGCATTTACTTCTTGCAGATTTGGATGGTGAATTTCTGGCAGGAATGTTTTTATTGCTGTCAAAGAAACGAGGCACCTATTTATACGGTGCATCATCGGGAACAAAACGAAATCTGATGGCAACTTATGCTGTGCAGTGGGAAGCTATTCGTATGGCACAGGAAGCAGGTTGCAAAGAATATGACATGTTTGGAACAGCGCCAAATGCAAATTCGGGCCACCCGCTTTTCGGTCTCAACCGTTTTAAATTTGGTTTTGGGGGAAATCAGTTTCACCGGATGGGTTGCTGGGATTATCCGCTCGACCCCAAAATTTATCCTGCATTCAGGGCACAGGAAGTGAACAATCAAAGTTATCACACGAATTAATTTTACCGTTTCATAAAATTCAGTGCCGCACTTAAAAACTGAACAAACCCCTGTTTTAATTGCTTTAATGAGTACAGCATTCAACTATAAAACCTGTACAAATGAAAAAGCTGTTCGCAACTATTGGTTTTCTGATTTTAATGGCAAATGCAATCGCACAAACTCCGGAGATGTATCCACCTCCCGATCCGGAGCCGGTGGAAATAACACCATTAAACATTGTGCTCTTTGTTGTAATGCCAATTGTTTTGGTTATCATTTTTGTGTTGTATATGCGTTGGGTAAAAAAAAGGCGAAGAAAATAAGTATGCACTAATGCAACTTTCTGCAGGTCGGTTTCATCTTTCCTTCATAACTTTAAATTCTGTATGATGAAGTACTTCAGGCTAATTTCCATATTGATGGTTTTATTTGCTGTAGTTATTTCCTGTGAGGATGAGATTATTGAACCTTCAGGACATTCTGAAATAACAATTCATAAAGGTAAAACCTACCAATACAATTTAAACATTTCGGGCGATGAAGAAGGTGCAAGAATTATCGAACAGGCCAAACATTTCGAACTAAGCGAATTAAAAAGAGATGCCTCAACTGAATGGAGTGTAATTTATTTTTATAAACCTGAATCAGGATATGCCGGTGCCGATTCAGTTTGGATTGAAACAAACACAGGCAGCGACGGAGCTTCTGCCGGAGTTCTGGATACCCTTAAAATTGTTTTCCGGGTAACTCCATAATGTTCTGCATTTGTTTCCCTAAACAGTTACTTGTGTTTTGCTGTTAATGAATCTGGATACTTTTCATTGTCAACTATTTATTCATTAAAAAATGCAACATTATGAATTGGGAAAAAGAAGATAATTACCTGGTAAAGGAATTTACATTTGACGATTTTACAAGCGCTGTTGATTTTGTACATCGGATTGTTCCATTGGCTAATAAAGCAGATCATCATCCTGATGTGCTAATCCATTCCTACAAAAAGGTGAAGGTTACTTTAACGACTCACGATCAGGGAAAAATAACTGAAAAAGATTACGAACTGGCAAAGGAAATTGACAAAATATAAGCAGGCTTTATACAATGAAAAAGCTCCTCCTCAGCGGAAGAGCTTCATTTGTCAGATTTGTTATTACCTGTTAAACAGCTTGTACGGTTTCAACAATTTCCTGTCCTTTCTTAATGGCTTCCAAATTAAGCGGTATTAATTTGTGATATCTTTCAGGCAGTGACTTTTGAAGTCCTTTTTCCACATTATCCAGCGATAAAATCGGACGTACTTTAAGGTAACTGCCAAAAACAATCATGTTAAAAACCTTAGGATTTCCCATTTCCACAGCAGTCCGGGTTCCTTCCACTTTATAGATATTAATGTCCGTCCGTTTTGGTGGATTTACTACACCGTTTGGATCATAAAGTAAGGTTCCGCCAGGTTTTACAGCCTTTTCAAATTTGTCCATACTTTGCTGGTTCAGGATGATTGCAGTATCAAATTCCTGTAAAATTGGTGAACTGATCCGGTTATCGCTCACAATCACAGTTACATTGGCTGTCCCTCCCCGCATTTCAGGTCCGTATGACGGGAACCAGGTTACTTCCCGATCTTCCATAATTCCTGAATATGCCAGGATTTTACCCATGGAAAGTACGCCCTGGCCACCAAATCCTGCTATTATTATTTCTTCAGTCATTTCTTTGTTTTTTAGTTTTGCAAAACGTTATCCCCTTTTTCACCATCTTTCAAATCGCCCAGTGGATAATAGGGAAACATATTTTCTTCCATCCAGTTATTGGCGGCAACCGGAGTCATTTTCCAACCCGAATTACAGGTAGAAACCACTTCAATAAACGATGTCCCTTTTTTATTTAACACATTTTGAATACCTTTTTTAATGGCGCGTTTGCATTTGCGAACTGCTGCCGCATTATGCACTGCCTGCCGCGTAACATATGATGTTCCGGGTAGTTGGGCAATCAACTCGGTAATTTTCAGCGGATAACCATTACGCTCAACATTGCGACCATTGGGTGTTGTGGAAGTTACCATTCCTTCCAGAGTAGTTGGCGCCATCTGGCCACCGGTCATTCCATAAATCCCGTTATTGATAAAAACCACCAGGATATTTTCACCACGGTTACTGGCATGCATTATTTCGGCCGAGCCGATGGAAGCCAAATCACCATCGCCCTGGTAAGTGAATACAAATTTTTCAGGATTAAGCCGGGCAATTCCTGTTGCTACTGCCGGCGCTCTGCCATGCGCTGCTTCCTGCCAGTCAACATCAATATAATTATAAGCAAAAACTGCACATCCTACCGGTGCAACACCAACCGTTTTATCCTGGATTCCCAATTCGTCAATCAGTTCGGCAATTACTTTATGCACCACTCCGTGTGAACAACCCGGACAGTAGTGTGTAATTGTATCAATCTGAACCTTCGATTTATCATATACGAGGTTTTCCGGTTTAATAATATCTTTTAACTCCATAATCTATCTCCCATGAAAATTTTTGTTCCAATGCTTCAATAACTTCATCCGGTGTAGGAATAATTCCTCCCGAACGCCCAAAATGATCTACACGTGTATTCTTGCCTGCTTCGTAAACGGCAAGTTTAACATCCTGCACCATTTGACCGCTGCTCATTTCCACTGACAAGAATCCTTTTACTTTTTCGGCCAGTTCGCCAATAATTTTCTTCGGAAAAGGAAAAAGCGTAATCGGCCGCAGAAGCCCCACTTTTAATCCTTTGGCCCTGGCAATTTCAACAGATTTCTGGCATACCCTTGAAGAAGTTCCAAATGCAACCAAAATATATTCAGCATCCTCGCATTGAATCATTTCGTAGCGACAATCTTCCTCTTCCATCTGCCTGTACTTCTGCTGAAATCTTTTATTGTTTGCTTCCATTTTTGCAGAATCCATTTCGAGCGAAGTAATTACATTCCTGTTTCGCGATCCATTTTTACCGGTAGTTGCCCAACTTCCCCATTTTTGTTTAACTTCTTCTTCCGTCCAGCGGGGTTTAAAATCAGCCAGTTCCACTTTTTCCATCATTTGTCCAATGGCACCATCGGTTAAAATCATGGCAGGATTACGGTATTTAAAGGCCAGTTCAAAACCCAAATCCACAAAATCATTCATCTCCTGAACCGAAGACGGAGCAAGCACAATCATGTTATAATCGCCGTGTCCTCCTCCTTTTACTGCCTGAAAATAGTCGGCCTGAGATGGTTGAATTGTTCCAAGACCAGGACCGCCACGCTGCACATTTACAATTAAACATGGCAATTCAGCACCGGCGATATATGAAATTCCTTCAGCCATTAAACTGACGCCGGGACTGGAAGATGAAGTCATAACTTTCTTGCCCGAACCGGCCGCGCCGTAAACCATATTTATTGCCGCAACTTCGCTTTCAGCCTGCAAAACCGTCATACCGGTTTCATTCCAGGGCTCTCGTGCCATTAAAGTTTCCATCACTTCCGACTGAGGTGTAATGGGATAGCCAAAATAGCCGTCGCACCCGCAACGGATGGCGGCTTCGGCCAGTACCTCATTCCCTTTCATTAGTCTTAGTTCTCCCATATCTATTATTTACTTATTTTATATTTTACATTCCTTATTTTGTTATTCCATTTTAATCTAAAATATCGAATAAGAAATCAGAAATCAGAAAGTTTAGGACTTGCTCTTCCTGTTGCTTTTCCTTTCTTCCTTTCTCATTTTACATTCCTTATTCCTCATAAGAAGGTTTATGCCACCTTCACTCTGTAAATGGTCAGACACGTATCAGGACAAACCACGCCACAATTGGCGCAGCCGATACAAGCCTCCGGATTTTTCATAAAAGAATAGTGATAACCTCGGCTGTTTACTTCACGATGCAAGGCCAAAACTTCATCTTTGCATGTTTCCACACAAATTCCACAACCTTTACATCCTTCTTTATCAATTACAACTGCTCCTTTTATTTTTGCCATATTTGTAAATTTTCGGATAAAATTAACATCCTTATTTTTCTAAAAAGCCCATAAAAATCAGGTTCTGTATAAATAAATTGCGGCAGTTTAAATCTTTAAATGAATGTGATTCTTTTATTTCAGATTGTAGATTTACCTCAATTTAATCTATTAGTTTGATTTTTATCAGTCAAAACTATTTTATCAAAAATGAAATTAATGCAACTATTGTTGCGAATTCCTTTAGAATGAATATGGATATCAGATTTTATAAAGAAACCGGGTGAGGATGTTGCGATGAATTCCGAGATAAGAAGCAATATGCTGACGCTGCAGTTTTTTTCCCAGTTCAGGATTTTCAGCGAAAAACTTCCGGATGCGTTCTTCAGCATTTAACGATTGAAAAGAATGTACCCGTTCCATGGCCTGAATATAACTTTCTTCGGCCAAGATACGCACCGTCCGCTCAAAACGCCGGTTGGTATCGAGCAGGTTTTTAAATTCATCCTTTTCCATATAAATAATTTCGGAATTATCATATGCACGAATCGACTCGGTAGAATCCTTCCCAAAATAAAATCCCTCATGATTACTGACAATGAAATTGTTTGGTGGATAAAAAAAACGTGAAATCCATTCATTTCCTGCATCCGACAAATAAGTAGCATACAACAATCCACTGAGCAAAATTCCAATTCGTTTGGTTTTTTCCCCATAGTTGATGAATGAATCGCCTTTTTTCAGGATAACAGGTTTATTTCGCAAATTCAGTTTATCGATAACCTCAAGCGTAAGGTTATAACGCGATATGACCTTGTTTTTATCCATTTATTTTCAGATAAGAAGATTTAAGATTCCTGGATTTGAGACAGGAATTGATTTCAGAACAACTTCATTCATTTTATTATATCCGAATCTATCTCATTTTATCCTGAGCTTGTTGTCTCACTTGTTAAAATTCTCATGAAATAAATTCAACCTTTCTTCCAGTTCCTCAAACTGATTTCGCTGTACAAAAGAAACACATGCTCTGATTCCTTCTTCCTCACTTCCTGTATTATCCAGTGCAATGGCACTGATTCCATAATATAGCAGGTTTGCTACCAGTTCGTTACCGGTCATTCCCGGATAAGAAAGTGTAAAATAAAAGCCATCGGCAATGGGTACATCCAAATCCGTTTTATAAACAATATCGAATCCATTTTTCAGGAAAAGTCGCTTCATTATTTTGGCCCGCTCACCATATTCTTTAATATCCTTTATAAAATCGAATTCACCATCATTCACCGCTTTCAATAAAGCAGCCAATGCATATTGTGCCGAATGACTCGTTCCTGAGGAAATGGAATACAGTATTCTTAAAATGATGGTACTTCCAAAAGTTGTTCCTTTAAATCGTTGCTGCAAATCAGGATATTCCCTGTTGAAAAGCTGATCAGAAAAAACCATAATTCCTATACGCTGGCCGGCGTAGGAAAAGATCTTTGAACTTGAAATAAACAACATAAAGTTATTAGTGTACTTTGCTACAGTTGGCAAAAATGGCGGCTCACCAGGTTTTGAAAGATTACGACGGAAATCCATACCAAAATAGGCCAAATCTTCCATCACAATAACATCGTATTTATTGGCCAGTTCACCGATTATTTCAAGTTCCTGTTCGGTAAAACAAATCCAGCCCGGATTATTCGGGTTGGAATAAATGATGGAATTTATATTTCCTCCAATCAGAAATTCCTCCAGCTTTCCGCGCAATTTTTCTCCTCTGAAATTAAACACATCGAATGTTTCGTATTTCAGGCCAAGCACCATCATTTGCTGCTTTTGCACAGGGAACCCAGGGTCGATAAACAGTGCAGTATCTTTCTTTCTGTCGATGTTGCCGGCAGCCAAAAACGCTGAATATGTTCCCTGCATGGAACCCACTGTGGGTACACAACTTTTTGGAGAAACATGAATGTCAAGAAAATTCCTGATGAATTTCGATGCCTCTTCCTTTAACGGTTTTATTCCATCAACCATCGGATAGATGGCTGCCACTCCCCTTTTCAGCGCTTCAATTTCGGCATCAACACCTATTTTTGCCGGCGGCAATCCGGGCACACCCATTTCCATGCGTATGAATTTTGAACCGGTTTCTTCTTCAACTAAATTCACCAGCGCCACTATTTCGCGAATGGAAGCCTTGCCTATATCGGGAATGCGAAGCTCTTTAATTTTTTGATCAATAACATTTTTATCGAAAGGAGAATTTTTCATAGCGGTAAAGGTTAAAGTAATTCAACATCAGCAAACTATCTGATGTGAATACACCAATCTGATACATGTAAAATGAAAAGTAAAAATCAGAATCCAAATTCCGGCCGAATTTGTTCCACCCAGTTATTAACCCGTTCGTCAGTCAGTTCAGGTTCAAAATCTTCGTCAACCGGAAGTCCCATAAATTTGCCCTCTTCAATAGCTTTTGAATCATCATATTCATAAGCTTCGGCAGGAACTTTACCCACCAGTGTTGCACCATTTTTTTTCAGGTCGCGGGCCAGCAATCCAATGTGATCGACAAAAGTGCGGGCATAAGTAATGTGATCACCTAAACCAAAAATGGCAATGGTTTTTCCTTCATACCTTGTTTTGCTGATTTCGGGAAGAAATTTTCCCCAGTCAGGATTGGAATAAGTGGCATGCCAGGTTTCACTTCCAACCGTAGAAATACCAAATATTATTTTATCGTACTTATCCAAATCTGCAGCAGTGGCTGTTTTTACAGGCACCATTTCTACCTTATCTTCTCCAATAGCATCCCGCACTTTATCTGCAACCCGGTTAACAGCGCCGCCCAGCGGACCAAAAAATATGGCGATTTTACTCATAATGTTTACGTTTTATCTGATTATTGATTTTGTATTTTTAATTCACCTCTTACATATTCACCCAAAATAGCCAGACTTGATACATTTTTTAAAGCCTGATGAATGGCCCGATCATAATTTTTAGATTCTTCCCATTCCACATCAACATGAATAGTATATTCATTAGGTTTGCCCAGTATTGGAACCGATTGTATTTTATTCAGATTGATTTTATTTTCAGCAAAAATATCCAGCACCCGTGCCAATGCCCCGTAGAAATGACCTACTTCGAAACAAATGGATGCTTTATTTGTGCCCTCTGTTGGATTTCCATGTTTTGAAAGAATCAAAAAGCGGGTATAATTTTTCTTGTTGGTTTCAATTCCGGTTTCCAGAATTTCGAGGCCGTACAATTCAGCCGAACGAACGTTTCCGATGGCTGCCGCATTTTTAAGTTTTTCTTCTGAAATTAATTTTGCTGCAGCCGCAGTATCCATTCCTTCATGCAAATCGGCATTTGAATAGTATTTTTCAATGTATTCAACACATTGTTGCAGAGCAACCGGATGCGAATAAATATCGGTTATTTCATTTGCCTTTACACCAGGAAGTACCATCAGGTTCATCTGAATATGAAGATAAATTTCTCCAATTATCCTAAGATGGTAATCACGAATCAACTGGTAATTTTTCAGCAAACTGCCGGCAATTGAATTTTCAATGGCCATAACCGCGTAGTCTACTTTATCGGCATCGATTAAATCACATACACTTGTGAACGATTTACATTCCACAACTTCAATTTCTTCATCGAAATATCTTACTGCAGCATCTTCATGAAAAGATCCAATGATTCCTTGTACGGCTATGCGCTTCATTAAGTAAAAAATTAAATAAATTCAAATATACAAATTATGAGATTACATTCAGGAAAAGCTTTTCCGGTCAGCAACTAAATTTAATTTTCAGAGTTCGTAATGGCTGTCATTGCCCGTCAATTCATTTTTATGCACCTCCAGTTTTTCAGCACACCGCGCCACATCTGTTGGTCGGATTACAATAACAGCAGTGCTGTCATTCATTGAAAAAGCATATAAATATTCGATAAAAACTTCTTCGGAATTAAGAATTTGCAGCATTTTAGACAATGCGCCAGGGCGGTTGGGGCTATTTACCAAAACCACATCAGTGGTGCGTACCGAAAAATGATTGTCTTTTAAAACTTTTACTGTTTTATCGGGCTCAGAAACAATTAAACGTAACACACCAAAATCGGATGTATCGGCCACTGTAAAAGCTGAAATGTTAATTCCCGATTCTCCCAAAATCCGGGCAACCTCATTTAATCGTCCCGATTTATTTTCAAGAAAAACTGATACCTGCTTTGTTATCATCGTTTTTAGATTTTTCTGTTATCAATAACACGTTTTGCCTTGCCTTCGGTACGTTCAATAGTCTTAGGTTCCACCAGTTTCACATTCACCGAAATGCCCAGTGTACTCTGAATATTATTTGTTATTTTTTTGCGCAAAGCTTCCAGTTCACGAATTTCATCGGAGAAAAACTGCTCCTGCACTTCCACCAGCAACTGTAAAATATCAAGAGAACCCTCCCTTTCAATTTTGAGTAAATAATGCGGTTCGGTTTCGCTCATTTCGAGCAGCACACTTTCTATTTGCGAAGGAAACACATTCACCCCCCTTATAATCAGCATGTCATCCGAACGCCCCATGCATTTTTCCATGCGCACCAATGTTCTTCCGCAGGCGCATTTATCATAGTTTAAACGTGTTAAATCGCGTGTACGGTAGCGTATAATAGGAATTCCTTCTTTGGTTACGGTTGTAAAAACAAGTTCTCCAATTTCACCGTCCGGAACCGGTTCAAGTGTTTCCGGATTGATAATTTCAGGGATAAAATGATCTTCATTTACGTGCATTCCAACCTGGTATTCGCATTCGCAGGAAACACCCGGCCCGATAACTTCACTTAATCCATAAATATCAATGGCTTTTAATTTAAGTTTCGCTTCTATTTCCTTTCGCATGTTTTCGCTCCAGGGTTCGGCGCCAAATATTCCAACCCGCAATTTCAGTGACTCCGGCTCAATTCCCATTTCCTTCATTACTTCGGCAAGGAACAAGGCATACGAAGGTGTGCAGGCAATAACAGTTGTTCCGAAATCCTGCATGAGCTGAATTTGCTTTTTTGTATTTCCCCCTGAAATCGGAATTACAGTGGCACCCAGATTTTCTGTTCCATAATGCATTCCCAGTCCGCCGGTAAACAATCCGTAACCATAAGCCACCTGTACGATATCATTCTGATGAACACCTGCCATCCCCAGGGTGCGTGTTACCACTTCGGCCCACATTTGCAAATCGTTGCGGGTGTACCCTACTACCGTTGGTTTTCCGGTAGTTCCGGAACTTGCATGAACCCGCACAATTTCGCTCATCGGCACAGTAAACATTCCGAAAGGATAATTGTCACGCAAATCGCTTTTATTGGTGAATGGAAGTTTTGATAAATCGTTTACCAATTTTATATCGCCGGGAATAAGACCTGCCTCCTGCATTTTTGTGCGGTAACTGGGTATATTGTGGTAAATCCGCTGAACAGTTTTTATCAGTCGCTCACTTTGAATGGCATTCATTTCGTCCCGTGATGCACATTCAACTTTTTCGTTCCAAATCATCTGATTCAATTTAATAACTTCTATTTGCCGTAAACAAAATGGTCTTCGAGGATGGCAATTCCAATACTTTTCAATTTCTCTTTTGCACCAATTACATCAGGAACATCCAATATAAGGATGGCCATATTTTTCTCCGAAATAAGCCGGCTGTATGCATTTTCGATATGAATTCCTGTACGTGCAATTTTCACAAGCACTTCATCCAGGCCACCGGCTTCGTCTTTCATTTCGAGCGCAATTACTTCGCGCAGGGAAACCGAATTTCCTTTTTCGGATAAAACCTTGTATGCTTTTTCAGGCTGGTCAACAAGCAGATTTAATACGCCCCACCCGTGAAGGATGTTATTTAATGTCAGCGAGCGGATGTTAATTCTCTCCGATTTCAGAATGTTGGTTACACCCTCGAAATGGGCAATCTTATTTTCAAGAAATACAGAAACTTCAAAAGCCATTGTACATGATTTTAAAAAAGAGAAGCAACTTGTTTTAAGCTGCTTTCTAATAAATTTCAACAAAAATAAAAGGAAAAATTAGAATTTGTAGGCAATTGAAAGCATATTTCTAAAATTTGTAGCTGTCATATTCTTTCCTTCGAATAAACTTTTATCGGTATTGACCTTCCCTTTGTTGTCGTTTTCATTTATTCCATAGGCCACAGTTGTAAGGCTGAGTTCCCATCCAAACATAAAATTTTGGTAAGTATAAATCAGTTGCGGCGATATTTTAGCCATCCAATCGGCATCGGTGGCAAAACCATAAACAGTACCCACGATATTTTCTGATGTTCCTAAATTTTTTAAATATCCTGCAAACAGACCAAATCTCCAGGTTTTACCATACAATATATTTAGCCAGTTGTATAATATGATTAAACGGAGTATAGGTTTCGGCGCCGGTTGCAGCATCAAACGAAGCCACTGCATAACCACTGGGCAACAAACTTTCGCAAACATTTTGGCCATACATCGTTTTTGCCTTGAATTCGAACTTTTCTTTTGTGAATTTTAAGATAAGCCAGTGCCGCCATCGTATTCAGCTTTTCCGAGGTTTTAAATGTTCCTTCCGTGCCGGTTGTAGAAATTCGCGGCTGAATGGATTTCCAGTCATAAGCAACTCCCAATAACCCAGTTGGCATTGTAAAACTGCACTTGTGCATGTAAATTCGGCACCACAGCGTTCCGCTGATAATGATATGATTTTCCTTCAGGGCCCGTGTTGGTATATTTAAACTGATAAACTGCCCCTGCAATAAAATCGATGTTTTGGCTTAATTGATAAGTAAACCGCAACTGGGGGCTCCGGTTAAACACCTGAAAAGGAACACCGGTATTTTCATTTAATGTTGAAGGATAAACCTTTTCAATAAATGTGGGATGCCAGGTGCGGCCAAACAACAATTTTGATTTAGGCCAGACAAACTGAGTGTAAGCATGCCTGAAACGTAAACTGTTGGTCGCCGTTCCTCCGGTAAAATCCACCTCGACATAAGCGCCAATTTTTGCTTTACCGATTTCCAGACCCGAAAAACGGGTGCCAAAACGGGTAAATGTATTCAGAAACTGAGCACTGGGATGCGCCATAATATCTTCACCATTGGCATCGTAAAAAGGCCGTTGAGGAAAAATTTCAAGCAAATGATCACACGCATCAACATTTTCACGGGTATCGAATATAAAATCATTGCGAACAAAACCCGAGAATTCCATTTTCATGTTTAACGATGTTAAAATCCCCTGGGAATAAGAGGTTAACGACAAAACAACAAAGAGTAAGAAGAATACTTTTTTCATAGCCGGCTGTTAGATTTTTTGATTCTTTTAAAACTTTTGCTAATTCCAATTTTAGAATAACACAATAAAATTAATAACAATTCAACTGAATTACAGCCTTTTCTTTATAGCTGAAAAACATGTTTTCTAATTTATTCTCATTTTAAATAAAGTGATTTCAAATCCTAAAAAAGTAATAACTGTTACAATCCGGAGAAGAAAGAAATTGCACTTTTGCATCCTGAATTTTTAATATCGGATTGAGTTGCATAATACCATGGGTAAGAAAAGAACACTGAAACTTTTTAAAAAACTACATAAGTGGCCGGCCATCATTATCGCCTTTTTTGCCATTCTATTTGCATTTTCAGGAATAGTTATGAATCACCGGCAATTCTTTTCGCCCGTTGATGTTTCCCGAAATCTGTTGCCCCAAAATTATCGTTACCACAATTGGAATCTGGCAGCAGTCAGAGGTTCAGAAAAAATAAAAGCTGATTCTTTTTTAATTTACGGAAACATCGGCATTTGGAAAACTGATGGAAGGTTCAACCAATTTGAAGATTATAATCATGGATTTCCAAAAGGAATCGACAACCGGAAAATTTATTCCCTGGTGAAATTTAAGAATGAATTGTTTGCCGGAACACACATGGGATTATTCAAAAAACCATTGAATTCAGGAAAATGGAGCAAAGTAGATATAAACCTTCAGAAAGAACGTATTTCAGATTTAGGATTGAAAAACGATACACTGCTGGTGCTTTCAAGGCATTACCTGCTGAAAAGTGCCGACGGTATAAATTTTAAAAAATATCAGCTTCCTGAACCTTTGGGCTATGTCAGGAAAACCGGATTATTCGATACATTCTGGGAGTTACACAGCGGTGAATTATGGGGATTGCCGGGAAAATTAATTGTCGATTTGCTGGGACTGGTCACTATTTTCCTTTCGGTTACAGGACTGCTCCATTTCTTTTTCCCAAAAATGATAAAGAGAAGAAAAAGAAAGCAAAAACCGGTGAAACCAATTGCCGGTCTGACAAAAAAGAATTTACGCTGGCACAATGTTGTGGGATATATTTTCGTCCTTTTCCTCCTGATAAATACATTTTCGGGAATGCATTTGCGCCCACCGCTTTTAATTGCCATTGCCAATAAACAGGTAGGTATTATTCCGGGTACCCACCTCGACAATCCTAATCCATGGTTTGACAAACTCCGCCGTGTGCATTGGGACGAACAAAACAAGGCATATATCTTTTCCACATCTGAAGGTTTTTATTTTTCGGATGAATATTTGTCCAAACCCTTACAACCATTTTTTTCGCAACCACCTGTTAGTATTATGGGTTGCAATGTTTTTAAACCTATTGGAAACAGCATTTATCTTGTCGGATCATTCAGCGGAATGTTTATCTGGAATATTAAAACCGGTACAGTACACGATTTTTTTAGCAGAAACCCATATGTGCCGCCAACAGGAATGACAAAACCCATTTCCGATCATATGGTTGCCGGCCTGGTTGAATCCAATCATGGTGCATACTGGTTTGATTATAACAGGGGAGCTCTGAAACTGACATCCCTCGGGGAAACATTATCATTTCCGCAAATGCCGGCAGATGTTTTACAAAAATCACCGATGTCACTCTGGAACACATCACTTGAAATGCATACCGGAAGAATATTTGAAAATATTCTTGGTCCGTTTTATATTTTGTACGTACCGCTGGCAGGAATTTGTTTACTGATGGTGCTGATAAGCGGAGTAATTGTATGGTGGAAACAGTACCGGAAAAAGCGGTAATTCAATATTCATGTGATGTAATTCCATAAAACAAAAACAATTCCTTGACTGCAAATACAGCAAAGAATATTCTTTATGCTCCGGTTGAAAATAAAAACTATGAATCGGAATAACCCAAACCATTTATACATTCAACTGATAAGCCATCTTTTGAGCAGTAAGTGCAAGTTCAGTAGCCAAAAAGCAATGATCCTGTGTCATGGCAGTTTCGGTTCGGTTGACCACATCATTCACCAGTTGTTCGCCGTAGGGCATATAAACCTGTGAACAATCAAAATATTTAGTTTCCTTTTGATTTACCAGAAACAGGTGATTTCCTCCGGAACGGCCAGCAATATCTATATATTTTCGCATTTCGATATAACCATCGGTTCCCAGAATGAAAGTCCGCCCGTCCCCCCAGGTATCAAGTCCTTCCGGCGTAAACCAATCAATTCGTATGTAACCTGTGGCATGAGGGCTACGAACACTCATATCACCAAAATCCATGTATTGCGGATAATCCGGAAGATTGAAATTTCCTACCTGCGAAAAAGCAACTTCTGCCTTTTTGGAACCGGTATAAAATAAAAACTGGTCACATTGATGAGAACCAATATCACACAATATGCCACCCGCTTTATCCGGATCGAAAAACCATTCGGGTCGCGATTGCGGACGCATCCGGTGTGGCCCTAAACCAACCGTTTGAACTACTTTACCAATTGCTCCCGATGCAACAAGTTCACCCGCATATACAGAAGCAGGATTACCTAACCTTTCGCTGTAAACGATGGAATATATCCGGTTGGTCTCCTTCTGCACTTTTTTCACCTCTTCAAACTGAGAGAAGGTAACAATTCCGGGTTTGTCGGTCATATAATCCTTTCCGGTTTTCATTACACGAATACCAAGTGGGGCACGTTCAACCGGAATTCCGGCACTGGCTACCAACTGAATGGAATTATCATCGAGAATCTCTTCTTCGCTTTTTGCAATTTTTGCTTTGGGATAGCGACGAGTAAAACCGGGCAACAGTTCAGGCTCGCGCGAATATACTGCAACCAATTCTCCGCCACCTTTAAACAGTGAATCCACCATACCGTATATATGACCATGGTTGAGTCCAATTACGGAAAAACGGATGGAATTTTCGGGAGCGGATTGTTTGCCCGATGGCACTACAATTTCATCCGGACGATGTGTCGAATGAAGGTTACCTGCAAATAAACCGGCAGGCAACGATATAGCTGTTGCCAAAGCCAGTGATTGTTTTATAAAATTACGTCTGTCAGATTTCATAATGCTGAATTTTAAAGTTATTGAAACCTTATCCTGAAATAGCCTTCCAAAAGAAAAACATTCTATCTGTTACTGAGTAGTTCCTTTTCATATTGCTGAATTTCGATGATATATTTCTCTCCTGCCGGAACATCATTTATAAGGCAGTAATAATCCCATACTGCGCCAAAAGGTTTTGATTTTAACTCTTCCAGCATAGCCAGCCGTTCGAAGTAGTTACCGGTCTTTTCCAATTCAACTAGTTGTTTAGTGGGTTCGAGTAATGCAAACAAAAAAGCTTTTTGGGCCGCGCGGGTGCCAACTACGTATGCTCCTATTCGATTTATTGAAGCATCGAAAAAATCAAGACCTACATTTACGCGGCTGAAAAAATCATTACGTACAATTTCAGAAGCAATAAGTTGCACTTCCTCGTTCCAGGTTACCACATGGTCGGAATCCCAGCGCACCGGGCGGGTAACATGCAACAACACTTCATCAACAAACTGCAGGCAGGCCGAAATTTTATCGCCTACCTGCTCGGTTGGATGAAAATGACCATTATCCAGGCAAATTAGTTTATTGTTTTTGATGGCATACCCGAGGTAAAAATCGTGTGAACCAACGGTCATCGATTCAGCGCCAATGCCAAATAATTTACTCTCCACCGCATCTTTCAGGAACTCCTTCGAAATCTCCTTTTCAAAACCTTCATCCAGCGATTTCTTCAATAAGGCCCGATACCCGTTCCTGTCTACCGGTGTATCTTTCATACCGTCCGGAACCCAGGTATTATGAACGCAGGGACTTTCAAGCTGTTTTCCCATTTCAGCCCCAATTTCCCGGCAGCGTTTCATATGTTCCACCCAAAACCGACGGATTCCTTCATCTTTTGAGGAAAGGGTAAACCCGTCATCAGCCTTTGGATGGGAAAAGTAAGTTCCATTAAAATCCAGCCCAATTCCCTGAGCTTTTGCCCAATCAATCCAACCCTGAAAATGTTTTACTTCTATTTCATCCCGATCGACAAATTTCCCGGCAAATTCGCCATAACTCGCGTGTAGGTTCAGCCGCTGCTTTCCGGGCAAAAGCTGCATTACTTTTTCCAAATCGTCCCGCATCTGTTCGATGGTAGTGGCTTTACCCGGATAATTTCCTGTGGCCTGAATGCCGCCGCCACCCAATTTTGCATCGGGTGTTTCAAAACCTCCAACATCATCCGTTTGCCAGCAGTGCAGACTGATAACCACCTCATTCATTTTTGCCAGTGCTTTTTCCGCATCCACGCCCAAATCTGCATATTCCTCTTTTGCCAGTTGCCAGGCTTTTTCTATTCTTTTTGTATTCATAAAAAACTTAATATAGGGTTACAACGAATATTTAAACTGATAATGTCCTGATCCCAAATTTAACTGCACACCGTTCTCTGTCTGTTCCGCATGATTCCCACTCAGCGATGCTTCATTCATCATGACTTTATCCATTTTCGCATCCGGAAGAGTTACTGTTGCTGAAGTATTTGCCGGAATATCAACAACATATATCAATGTGTTATTTTCTATTTTCCAATCCGACGTAATTTCGCCATAAATTGATTTATAATTTGCCCTTGCAAAAGTTAATCCACCACCCGGATGTGGCGCCAGTATAAAATGTTTGTAGCCCGGATTGTCAACGTCAATCTGAATGCCGGCAACATAATTGTACAACCACTCTCCGATTGCTCCGTAAGCATAGTGATTAAAACTGTTCATGCCAACACTTTGGAAAGTACCGTCGGGTTTCTGGCCATCCCAGCGCTCCCAAATGGTTGTTGCACCCTGTGTTACCGGATACAACCATGATGGATATTCCTTCCGGTTCAGCAACATAAACGACAAATCGTCGTACCCGTAATCCGACAACGTTTGACAAAGCAACGGAGTTCCTACAAAACCAGTGGTAAGGTGCCCCATTTTCTTAACATCTTCCGCCAGGTATTTGGCAGCTTTCGGTACCAAATCTTCCGGAAGCAAGTCGAATGCCAACGCCAGAGAGTAGGCGGTCTGTGTATGAGAAACCAACCTTCCGGCAGGAGTTACAAATTCATTTATAAATGCCTTTTTAATATCTTCTGAAAGTTGCGCATACGCTTTTGCATCCTGATCCTTTCCAAGAATACCTGCAATTTTCGACAGCAATCCGCTTGAATATGCAAAATAAGCGGTGGCAATCAAATCCTTTTCGGTTGTAGCCCCGGGATAATCGGAACGTGTAGTGGCAAAAGCCAGCCAGTCGCCAAAATGCTGATCGCCCGTCCACAGCAAATCATCTCCTGCCCTGCTGCGCATATATTCCACCCATTTTTTCATACTTGGGTATTGAACATCCAGTATCCGGCGGTCACCATATGCCAGGTAATTTGTCCAGGGAACAATTATGGAAGCATCGGCCCAGGCTGTGGAACCTCCGCCACCTTTCAATACATCCGGGATGACGTGCGGTACAACTCCATTTTCCAGTTGATCGGCAGCCACATCACCCAACCATTTGGTATAAAAAGCAGCTACATCGAAATTAAATGCAGCAGTCGGACTGAAAACCTGCGCATCGCCTGTCCAGCCCAAACGTTCGTCACGCTGAGGACAATCGGTTGGCACATCCAGAAAATTCCCTTTTTGTCCCCATTGAATATTATGTTGCAACTGGTTTATCAGCGAATCTGAACAGACAAAACTTCCGGTTGGTTTCATATCGGAATGTATAACCACGCCGGTAATATCTTCCGGCTGTGGTTTGCCCGGATAATTTGTCAGCTGAACATACCTGAAACCGTGAAATGTGAAAGCAGGTTCATACACTTCTTCCCCATCGCCACGCATTATATAAGTATCCGTCGCTTTTGCCGAACGCAAATTCTCGGTATAAAAGTTTCCTTCCTTATCGAGTACTTCGGCAAATTTCAGTTTAATCGTATCGCCTTTTTCACCCTGAACTTTCATGCGTACCCAGCCAACCATATTTTGTCCCATATCGAAAACGACTTCCCCTTTGGGAGTGGTAATCAATTCAACCGGTTTGATTTCTTCTATTGCTTTAACCGGAACACCTTGCGGGGCTATGAGTATATCTTTGGGATGGTTTGCAGCTACAGCATTTTTCCAGTTGCTGTCGTCAAAACCCGTGGTTTTCCAACCATCCATTTCAAGATTGGCATTATACATTTCACCATTGTAAATATCCGATTCCAGAATTGGTCCGTTTGTCACTTTCCAGTCAGGACTGCTTATAACCGTCTCACTGGTGCCATCGGTATAGTCGATTTTTAATTGCAGTAACAGCGCCAGTTTTTTTCCGTAGTATCCATCCTGATCCTGCCAGCCGATATTTCCCCTGTACCAACCGTCGCCCAAAATAGCACCGATAGCATTTTCTTTTTGAAGCATGCCGGTAACATCGTAGGTTTGATACTGCAGCCGTTTATTGTAGCTTGTCCAGCCGGGCGTAAAAAGCTGATCGCCCACTTTTTCACCATTCAAAAACAACTGGTATAGCCCA
This sequence comes from uncultured Prolixibacteraceae bacterium, assembly GCA_963771595.1. Lineage (GTDB taxonomy): Bacteria > Bacteroidota > Bacteroidia > Bacteroidales > Prolixibacteraceae > CAVYUC01. The sequence continues at coordinate 80,476 of CAVYUC010000026.1, forward strand.
TGGGATGTAACATATATTCTGGCCGATTCAATTTTCTTCGATGTCGAAAATTCATTCCTGTAATAATGGGCTGGCAACGATCCGCCGTTTGCAGGCGGTTCATTTGCTAAAGTAATCCAGGAAGCTGTCCAGAGCTCGGGCTTCAGAATGCCGGTTTCAAAATATGCCGGTTCGCTCCATTTGGTTACCTTTCCATCATTGTCCCAAACCCGCACCTGCCAGTAAACCCGTTGCATCGATTCCAGTTCAGGACCATCATAAACTACATTTACCGACTGGTCGCTGTCCACCTTTCCGGTGCTCCAGATTTGCCGGCTTTTTTTACTTAAGCCGGAAGGAGATTCGGCTAAACGAATTTCATAAGCCGTCTGCATCAGATTATCTTTATCAGAAACTATTTTCCAGCTTAAACGCGGTTGCTGAACATCAATACCCACCGGATTGGTACGGTATTCACAAATCAAATCCTGCACGTCCGTTTGGATAGCAGCAGTTACATTGTAACCGCTGAATAAAAATACGATGGTGACAAACTTCACCCAGAAAATTCTTTTCTCCATTTTTATTAGTTTATGTTGGTTTATTCCATATAAAAAACTTCTTCCAATTGGATGGTAACCGGTGAATTATCCGGATTTGTTTTCATAATGGCAGCCATGGAATCCCACCACTTCCTGACAATTTCCTGCTGTCCTAAATCCTGCGAACCGCTTCTGCCACTTACCTTCTGAAATGCAAATAAAGTATTTGTTTCTTCATCCAGAAAAATAGAATATTCGCAGATACCTGCATTCTTTAGCAATTGTTTCAACTCCGGCCAGATTTCATCGTGCCGCTTTTTATATTCCTCTTTCATTCCCGGATGGAGGTGCATTTTGAATGCTGTTCTTTTCATATTTTAGCAGGAAGTAATTTTTAAATTCACATCGATTGCTAAATTAAAGAAATTACTGTGAAAACACAGGTGAAGTTGCTTCTAAAAGTTTTTAAACGATAAAGAAATTTTCTAATTATCAGCGCTCACTATCAGCGGCAAATGTTTCCCGCTGAATTCTTCTCCTTTAAAATTTGAAAACAACTGAATATTTTTTAACCCGGACTGTTCCAGTAAATCCAGTAATTCACTGCTTCTTAGCGCAAGCAAACCGGTTTCATTCGAAATTACTTTATCTCCGGTTTTTAGATGAAGATCAGTTTTAAACAGAAGGTGTGTACTATCTTCTTCAAACTTATATTTACGGACAAACTTTATGTTGGCGGTTTCAATCAAAGGTAATTCCGAAACTTTTTCATCCAGAATATAATCGTAATTCAGAATCTGCAACAGGAATTTTCCATTTGGTTTCAATACACGACGAACTCCATGAAATAGTTTAAGCACATTGTTTTTGTCGGGAAGATGAACCAATGTGTTTCCGAAACAAAGCACCGCATCAAATCGGTTTTCACTGAAATCCTTTTCCAGTTCCAGCATATCACCTTTCTGAAAATGCAGGTATTTATGCTGTTTTTGCGCTTTAGCCCGATTCAGTAAATCCTCATTCAGATCAGTTCCTGTGACTTCTGCCCCTTCTTCTGCAAGATGAAACGACAGTTCACCTGTCGCACACCCGATATCCAGAATTTGTTTGCTGGTTAAATCACCAACCTTCCCTTTTACAAACTGCAATTGCAAAGGTTTATATGGAAATATTTCGGAATAATAAGTTGAAATCGAAGTGTAGAATTTATTTTGCTGTTCATTCATAGTATGTATTATTTATTTTATTAATGTTCCCCCGGTGAACTGCTGTCTCCAAATGAAAAAACTGACTGAGACTGATCACCGTTCACTGATCACTGATCACTCTTTTCACTATTCACTTCTCCACCCTCACCCGTGCATCAACTGCCAGGATTTCCCGTTCATTTCCAAGCAAAGGATTGATATCCATCTCTTTTATTTCGGTAGCAAAACGCAAAAGATGTGAAAGCCGCACCAGAATTTCTGTAAATGCAGATATATTCACTCCCTGTTGTTTGCGATATCCTTTTAGAATTTTATACGATTTTAACTGCTTAATCATCGATTTGGCTTCTTCATGTGATAATGGCGCCAACCCTGATGATACATCCTTCAATACTTCCACATAAATGCCCCCCATACCACATAATACAACATGTCCGAATTTCTGTTCATAGGTTGCCCCAAGAAACAGTTCTGTTCCGGAAGCCATTTGGGCTATTAACACCCCTTCAGCGCCTTCAATTCCATTCAGGTAATGAAACTCCTTTTGCACTTCAGTTACATTCCTGATATTTAAAATTACGCCCCCCACCTCCGTTTTATGAAGTGGCCCTACCACTTTCATGACCACAGGAAATCCAATTTTCAGCGCTGCAAGTACAGCTTCTGATTCGGTCCGGACTACGATTTCTTTAACACGCGGAATACCGGCTGCATCGAACAGCTCGTGAATTATTTCAGGCGGCTGATAACCATTTTTGGTTTTATTGATTATTCCACGGATATTTTCAATGTCCGCCTTATCAAAATAAATATCATTTTCAGCGGGCGACGGAGTATTCATAACCTTTGTGAGCGCGCGGCCCAGCAAAACTTCATCCGGAAAATTTACATTACCATGCGACAAAAAATGGGATACATCTTCCTTAACATTTATTATTGACGGCAAAATGGGATAAACCGGCTTTTGGCAAATCTGCATCTTTTTGTCGAGCACATCATACACATCACGGATGGGAAAAAGTCCCGGACTTCCAAAAATCACAGCCATACCATCCACTTCGAAATCATTTTCACAAGCGTCCACAATTTCACCCAATTGTGCCGCGGTTCCGGTGGCTAAAAAATCAATGGGATTTTCAACTGATGAACCGGGAAACAATTTTTCCTTTAATGCCTGCTTTGCTGCAGAATCTTCTATCTGTGGTATTTTCAGGCCACCATCTTCCAGTGCGTCGGTGAGCATTACTCCAGGACCTCCGGCATGCGTGATGATGGCCAGCTTTTTACCTTTTAACTCTTTGCACATAAAAATGCCGGCGACAGTAGTTAATTCTTCACGACCATAACAACGGACAATTCCCGCTTTGCGAAATAAGGCATCCACTGCAGCATCAGAACTGGTTAGCGCTCCGGTATGCGATGATGCAGCGCGGCTTCCGGCAGAAGAACTTCCGGCTTTTATTGCTGCAATTTTACATCCTTTCCGGATGAGCGAAGCAGCATGCTGCAATAACATGTCCGGATTATCAATATTTTCGATGTACAGCAACTTTACTTTCGAACTAACACCTTCAACATAATTCTCATCAAGGTATTTCAGCACGTCTTCAACACCGGTCTGGGTACTGTTTCCCACCGAAAAAACATGGGCAAACTGAAGCCCCTTGGGTATTCCTGATTCAATAATAAATACTGCCGTAGCGCCCGAGCCGGAGATAAAATCACATCCTTTGGGTGTTAATCTGGGAATGGGCGTTGTGAAAACACTGGTATGATTTGGCGTCATCACTCCAATGCAATTGGGGCCGATTAAACAACCGTTGACCCGCGTAATAATTTCCGAAATCTCCTTTTCAATCTGTCTGCCTTCCTTGTTCATTTCACCGAAACCAGCAGAAATAATTATGAATGCCCTGGTATCATTTTGTTCGGTAAGAATTCTCACCGTTTGGAGACAGAATTTTGCGGGAATTGCAAGAACAGCCAAATCAATAGACGGAAGTTCCTCAACGGAATGAAACGAAGGAATACCCTGAACCTGCTTTTCTTTGGGATTCACTGCAAATAACTTTCCTTTAAAATTATTGTCGGTTAAATTTTTTAACAGCTTGCCCCCGGGCTTTGATATATTGTTGGATGCGCCAATTACAGCTATACTTCGCGGATTCAGCAGTTGTTCGTTTATCATGAATTGAATTTTGAAACGATAAAAATAGGGATTTCAAATACAACAGTCCCTGATATTTTTCAACCTCCGGAATTTTATTAGCTCAGGTCAAATCTCTATTTTTACCCAAATTTAGGAAATGAGCCAAACAAGTGAACAGAAAGTTGTTGTTTTAACCACTCTTAACTCCACAGATAAAAACCTGATTCTAACCGGAATAAAAATTGCTTCTGTTTTTAAAAAGGAGTTGTGTCTTGTTTATAATTCAACAAAAAAGGAGAAAAATAAACATAACCACTACAAATCAATTCTTCAAAATTATCTTGTACCAGTTAAAAAGGAATTTCCGGCTTTAAAAACCTCAGTATTGCTTACTTCTTCCCGGACTTCGAACCTGCCTGACCTTTTGGCTGACGATTATGAGGGAATTTTATTCATAGCACCCACATCAGAGTTTAAAACCTATTCGAAAGCCGTTGCTGAAACACCTGTTCCGTTTTTATTCGTTAACGATACCGCCGGATTGTCCGATTTCAGCAAAATTGTATTACCGGTTGATTTGCGCAAGGCAACAAGCGACAGTGCGCTCTGGACCACCTATTTCGGACGGTTTAATCATGCTGAAACAGTTGTGGTGGCCGCAAACGAAAAAAATAAACAGAATGAAAAAGAGGTGGCAAAAAATGTTGTGCTGACCAAAAAGCTTTTCCAAAAATTCAACATCAGCCATAAAATTTACAAAGGGCAAAAATCGAGTTGGCGAAATGCATTTGAAGCGATGGAATTTGCACAGTCATCAGGAAGCAACCTGTTTGTGATTTTGGGCAGTTCGGCAATCACACCGTTGGATTATCTGATTGGTTTACCCGAGCGAAAAATCATTAAAATGGCCGGTGAAATGCCGGTTTTGTACGTTAACCCAAGAAGGAACAATTATGTGTTGTGTGACTAGATAACTAACCCCAGCCTTAAGCCTGGGGTTAGTTTTTATGTAGCATTAATGCTTCTCTCTGAAAACACCAGAGTGGAATTGTCTGTAATCACACAAGGTTTTATTACTTTCGCTTTCTGAAAAACTGAACGGCATGAAAAAACTGCTTTTTATCTCCCTGCTATTTATTTCATTTGTATCCAAATCGCAGGAATTTGAATACAAGGTTTTATTTGAAGGAATTGGCGACAACCGCGAATATTCGCACAGCAACAAAGCCATGTCGCAAACCATTTTGGGCAGCCGCGGGGCTTTCGAAATCGGATTGAAAACCGGCAATAACCGCATACGTGCCGGATTAAGTGAATTATTTGAATTTGGAAGTGATATCGATTATCATAAACCAAGACTTACCCTGTATTATCAGTACAGCGACATGCAAAAAGACTTTCTGTTTGGTGCATTTCCACGACGCGGCAGAATCGATTTTCCGCTGGCTATGCTCACCGACACGCTGTTGTATTATCGCCCAAACATCGAAGGAATGTTTGGCGAAGTACGCTGGGACTGGGGCTATGAAAATGCATTTGTTGATTGGGTAAGCCGCCAGACCGATGTGAAACGCGAAAATTTTATCGTCGGTTTTTCAGGAGAAGTTGCACACAAAAATCTTTTTATCGATAACTATTTACTCATGTTTCACGATGCAGGGCCGGGTGTTGATATTCCGGGTGATCATGTAAATGATTACCTCGGATATGCATTTCAGGCCGGAATAAGAACCGGCGAAAATGCAGTGTTCATGGGGCAGGTAAAAGCCGGCGTGTTGGGTTCATCGTATCGCGAAAGAAGCATTACCGACGGATTTGAAAATGCAACCAGCCTTTTTGCCGAAGCCAAAGCACGATATAAGAACCTGGGCATAAAATCAGTTTTAAGCGCGGGCGAAGGACACAAATTTAAATATGGCGACCGCTTTTACCGGGTCGATAATTACTGGCGCACAGATGCTATCTGGTATTTTATTAACCACGAACATGTAAAAGGCACATTCAACCTCTCGTTTCATTTAATCGACTGGAAATATCTGGATCAGCAACAGCAACTATCCATCGTTTATATTTTTGGGAAATAATCAAAATCAGTTTTTAACAGCTTAATTCGAATTTCAATTTTCAGATTTCAGTACAATATTTATCTTGACAACTCATTTCAAAAAATAATTACCCATGAAGAAATTACTTTTATTTATAACAGTATTATTTCTGTTTAACCCTCTTTTTGCACAGGATTATCCTTTTCAGAATCCAAAGCTTGATGACGAAACCAGGTTAGACAACCTGATATCGCTGATGACTATGGATGAAAAAATTCAGTGCCTGTCAACGCGACCTTCGGTTCCGCGGCTGGGAGTAAAAGGAACACGAACGGTGGAAGGGTTGCACGGACTTGCATTAAGCGGTCCGGCGAACTGGGCTGTAAAAGGCAAAGGTGCCTCGGCAACAACAACCTTTCCGCAGTCAATTGGGCTGGCACAAACCTGGGATCCGGAGTTGCTTCGGCAGGTTGCATCACTCGAAGCAGATGAAACCCGCTATTTAACTCAAAATCCAAAATATGCCAGTGCCGGATTGATTGTTTTTGCACCAAATGCTGATCTAGGCCGTGATATCCGATGGGGCCGCACCGAAGAATGTTACGGAGAAGATGCTTTTTTGGCCGCAGAAATGACAGTTGCCTACGTTAAAGGGCTGCAGGGCGATGATCCAAAATATTGGAAAACAGCTTCCCTGATGAAACATTTCCTTGCCAACAGCAACGAAAATGAACGAACTTTTAACTCATCGGATTTTGATGAACGCCTTTTCCGCGAATATTACGGATATGCTTTTTACAAAGGAATTACCGAAGGAGGTTCACGCGCATATATGGCCGCTTACAACAAATACAACGGAATTCCATGTGCCGTGCATCCGGTGCTTGAAGAGGTAACTGTTGAGGAATGGGGCCAAAACGGAATTATTGCAACCGATGGCGGCGCTTTTCGTCTGTTGCTGACTGCCCACCATTATTACCCCCACCTCGAAGTTGCTGCCGCTGAATGTATAAAAGCCGGCATAACCATGTTTCTGGACAATTACCGCGAGCCCCTGCAAAATGCCATTAACCAGGGACTGGTTAGCGAAAAAGAAATTGACGGCGCTGTTCGAGGAACACTGCGGGTGCTGCTAAAACTTGGTTTGCTGGATAATTCGGACCGGAATCCTTATACTAAAATTGGAATTACTGATACTGTTGATATCTGGACAAAACCGGAAACCCATGAACTGGTGCGAAAAGCAACGACCGAGTCGGTGGTGCTCTTAAAAAATGAAAACCAATTACTTCCGCTTCATAAAGATAAAATAAAATCGGTTGCTGTAATCGGACCGAGCGCCAACATGGTGGTTTCCGATTGGTATGCAGGAACTCCACCCTACCACATAACTGCTTTGCAGGGCATAAAAAATGCACTTGGAAACGATGTGGAAGTTTTATTTGCACAAAGCAACAAAGCCGACTCGGCAGTTATTGCTGCCTCAAAAGCGGATGTGGCAATTGTATGCGTGGGCAACCACCCCTTGAGCTACAATGTGGGTTGGGCAAAAAGTTATGTTCCCAGCGACGGCCGCGAAGGGGTGGATCGCGAAGCCATTTCACTGGAGCAGGAAGATCTGGTGAAGCTGGTCAAATCCGCCAATCCCAATACTGTAATGGTACTGGTATCCAGTTTTCCATATGCCATCAACTGGTCGAAAGAAAATGTACCAGCCATCCTGCATATTTCGCAATCGAGCCAGGAACTGGGCAACGGGCTGGCAGATGTACTGTTCGGAAAAGTAAGTCCTGCCGGCCGGTTGGTACAAACCTGGTCAGCCTCCATCCATCAGTTGCCCGGTATGCTTGATTACAACATCCGCAACGGGCATACTTACATGTACGATAAAAACGAACCGCTTTTCCCGTTTGGTTACGGCCTTACCTATACCGATTTTGATTATGCAAAAATGAAAACCGAAAAGCCGGAAATTCGTGACGGTGAATCAATCGATATAACAGTAACTATTGCAAATAAAGGAAATTACGACAGCGACGAGGTGGTGCAACTCTATGCAGGCTTTCCCGATTCAAAGGTGGCACGTCCGGCCATAGCACTAAAAGGTTTTAAACGGGTTTTCATTCCCAAAGGTCAGGCCAAAGATGTGGTTATTCCATTGGATTCCGAAGATTTGAAATACTGGGATGTAGACAAACAAGCTTTTGTGCTGGAAAAAGGTAAAATCAATATTTTTGCCGGACCGTCATCCGCTGATGCAAAACTGAAAGGGCAATTGGTGGCAAAATAATTGTTCAAAACATTCAATAAATTGAAAGCCTGAAGAAATACAGATGTTTCTTCAGGCTTTTTCATTGTGCGGGATTTTAATTTTCCCCACTAGTATTTTATCAGTTTGCCGGAATGTAAAATATCATTCCCGTTAATCAGTTTATAAATGTAAATTCCACTTTGCAGCTGAGAAATTGAAACTTCTTTTCCTGAAAAAATGTTTTGCTGCAGTACTTTTGAACCTGTAATCTGATAGATTTCAAGCAATAGTTGTTCGTTGCCTTTCCAGCTGATTTTAACAGATTCAGTTGCCGGATTTGGGAAAACAGAAACATTTAAATCTTTAAAATCAATAACTTTAGTTGAATTTCCTTCAGAATAATAAAATAAGGTTTTATCACTATTTACCCAATTTCCATCCTGCATTTCATAACTATTTTCCCCAGTTACAAGTTTGGTAAATGAAGATGTTGGATCCTGAAAAATTCCGTAAAACAACAAATTGAATGAGGGAAAAACGACTTCAGATGCATTGGTATTGTTATATGAATATTCGTATTTATCTGAGTCGATCCAGGTTTGCGCACCCTCATCCCAACTGGCATCAATTTCGGCAGAAACATCACCTGTGGCATTGTATTCATAGGATGTACGCCAACTTTTTTCCAGTTCAAACGTAGCAAAGCTTATTGAAGATTCTTCCGTCGAAATTAATTTATCTTCATTATTGTATGCATATACAGTTTTCGAATACAACAATTCATCACCTTCCATCATATAATAGGTACTTGAAGTTTCAATCTGCCCTGAGGAAGTGTAGGTGTAAACCATTTTCATATTATTGCTGAAAACCATTCCGTCACCATTATCTTCAAAAGACCAGAAATCCATTTGGATTAACTGCCCCGATGAATTGAAATGATACACCTGTTGTCCATCCAGTTTCCAGGTACTGCCTGTATCACTTGAATAAACAGTAACCGTATCCAGTCTTCCCTGGGTATCATATATTGCGATTAGCTTTTCGTGAGGGAGTAATTCAGAATTTTCATCTTCTTTATAATACATCATCATCGAATTAACATTTCCAGCACTGTTGTATTCCATTTCAGTCCGACTGTCGGTTGACCAGGATTGAGTTTCAACATTCCATTCCTTTTCAACAACTGCTGAATTCTTCATTTCCGTATTGTACATGAATTCATCTTTCCAATCATTTTGCCAGATTTCGCCATTCTTAAGCTGGGAGACTGTACTATCCAATTTTTGAATAACTTCTGCATTTTTTAGAAGAGTTCGATTTAAGACAGGCCGTTTAAAATTTTCTGCCTGTGTTTTATACCGGTCAAATTTTTGCTGGACCTTTTGAATTTTCAACGGCAGATTTGAGTTTTGAGTGGTTGCCATAAGAGAAACAAGCAACAGTGAAATAATAAAGGTAAATTTTTTCATGTTTTGATAATTTAAGTTCATAAAAATACTCCTGTTCAATGTAATCAAAATTATAATGAACAACGGAAACCGGCAATAGTTTTATACTTCTCAATAATTTTATAAATCATTAAAAACCAGCCGGTAACAATTGATTAAAGCACTTGAAAATATATATATGCGAAAAAAAGCAGAATACGGTTTGAGGGTTCAGTAAATACCAACTGGTTCGGCAGCTTTGAAATACTGCTTCCTTCTTGTTTTTAATTCAGCACCATTTCATAATTTGAAGAGAATAATTTAACAGGTCAACATTAATTTGTTTAGGTTGTTTTATTCAAATACAATGTTCAATTTTTTCAACCAACATGTTAATGCTTTAATATTCAGAAACAAAACTATTTCTTCCGGTTATCTGTTCTTATTTTGGATGAATCGGCTACTTAATAATTAAACTTACATAAAACTAGTCAATAGCATGAAATCAATTATAAGCTTATTCCTGTTTACATTACTATCTTGGCAACAATTGCTTAGCTTCATCAAATATAAAATAAAGATCATTACAGTATTACCAGACAGATGACCAATGTCCGGATAGTGTAACATCAATGATATCAAATTGACAACTTTCTCAACTGATATTTGTGCCGGTGATATTGCCAGCATTCACAGGAAGCGAACCAACGATTACACCTGTACAGGAATATACTTATCAATGGCAGTTTAAAATTGCTTCCGGTGACTGGCAGGATATTACGGGAGCTACAGAAATTGATTATACTTCCAACCCACTTACAGAAACAACATCTTTTCGAAGGATACTGGATGTTAAAGCCTGTAATGATTTATTTGCAAGCAATGAAATTACAGTTACAGTAAATCCAGTTCCCAATGCACCTGATTTCACAGTTACCAATAATTGTGACGGCACTTCTCTTTTAACTGCTACAACTTACGATGCAGGTGGCACATTCGAATGGAGTACCGGAGAAACAACAGAAAGCATTTCGGTATCTGCAACAGGTGATTACTGGCTACAGCAAACTGTTGATGGTTGCACAAGCGAACAAACAACCAAAACTGCGGAGCCCAAAAACACACCCACACTTTCAGTAACGGAAAATGATCCGGCAAATTGCGGTGAAGCGGGTTCTCTGGATTTTACATTTACAAATGTTCCAGATGACATTTACACCATCAATTACGATGAAGAGAGTTTTTCCAAATGTATCAGTTTCCGGAGGCACTGCAACTGTTTCGGCAAATGCAGGAACATTCAGCAATTTAATCATCACCGTAGCCGGTTGTACTTCGGAAAGTGGTGTAAATGCCGCCCTTACAGATCCAAATCCACCTGGTGCACCAACAATTTCAGTCCAGGACAACTGCGGTGAATCGGTATTAACGGCCACTAACTTTACGGGAGATTTAAGCTGGAGTAACGGGGCAACATCATCAAGCATAACAGTTACTGAGGCGAAAGAATATACCGTCACTCAAACCGTTAACGGCTGTACAAGTGATGCAACTACAGCAACAGCAGCACCAAAACCTGTACCCACAATTTTAGCTACAGGAAACGATCCGACAGAATGCGGAGGTTTGGGTTCCATTGATTTTACTTTTACCAATGTTCCCGACGGAATTCATACGATTGATTTCTATAATGGAAATTTTCAGGAAATTACTGTTTCAGGAGGTTCAGCATCGGTTAATGCCCCTTCCGATACATACAGCAATTTAAAAATCACAACAGTAGATGGCTGCACTTCCACAGATAATGTTAGTGTAACCTTATCTGACCCCGACCCACCGGCAGCACCTACAATTACCATCGAAAATTTATGTGGTGAATCAATATTGACTGCAAACAGCAATGAAATTAACCCCCAGTTTAAATGGAATACCGGCGAAACTACTAAAAGTATTACCGTCAGCGATACAGAAATACATTCAGTTACACAAACGGTAAACGGATGTATTAGTAATGCGGCAAGTGCGACGGCTGCGCCTAAACCAATTCCGACTTTAACAGCCACCAAAAACGACCCGGCTAACTGCGGTGGTTTCGGTACAATTTATTTCACATTCACAGGTGTTCCTGATGGCACGTATACAATATTTTATGATGGAAACAATTTTTCCGGGGTTTCTGTTTCCAACAATAAAGCAACTGTTCAGGCAAAGGCCGGAACGTATAACAATCTGCAAATTAATGTGGTTGGTTGTACTTCTTCAAATGACACGGATATTTCACTCTCCGATCCAAATCCACCTTCAACACCAACTATTTCTGTTGTTAATGAGTGCGAACAATCGGTTTTAACAGCATCGAATTACACCGGCACACTGTTGTGGAGTACCGGCGATAACAGTAAAACGATTACCGTGACTAATGCCGGTGATTATACTGTTACGCAAACCTTAAACGGCTGCACAAGTGAAGCTGCATCAGCAACGGCAGCGCCAAAAAGCCGGCCAACTATAGAAGCAGTTACTGAAAATGATCCCGAGAATTGCAATGAACAAGGCTCTCTCGATTTCACCTTTTCAGAAGTACCTGATGGAAATTATACAATTTCGTATGACGGTGACAGTTTCACGGGAGTTTCAGTATCAAACAATGCAGCTACTGTTTTGATCGGGGCAGGCATCTACCAAAATCTAAAAATAACAGTTAACGGATGTACATCAACCGATGGTGTAAATGCTACACTTTCTGATCCCAATCCACCCAACGCGCCCTCCATTGCCATAGAAAACCTCTGTGGCGAATCGAAATTAACAGCATCCAATTACACCGGAACATTAAAATGGAGCACAGGAGAAACCAGTAAAAGTATTATTGTTACAAAGGCAGGAACATACAATGTTACGCAAACAGTTAATGGTTGCACCAGCAGTAAAACAAATGCTGCTGCTTCGCCTAAAACAATACCCACACTTACTGCACAAGGTGTTAATCCGGCTAATTGCCAGGAGCCAGGTTCAATTAATTTTACTTTTACCGGAGTTCCGAACGGAAAATATTCAATTGTTTATGATGGCGGCAACTTCTCCGGCGTTTCTGTTTCAGGCAATAAAGCAACCGTTCAGGCTGATGCAGGAACCTATAACAATCTGGTTGTATCAGTAAATGGTTGTATTTCTGGAAATGGAATAAATGTGTCGCTTTCTGATCCTAATCCACCTTCAAAACCAACTGTTTCGGTGGCGAATAATTGTGAAGAATCAGTTTTGACCGCTTCCAACTATACCGGCACATTAAAATGGAGCACAGGTGAAACGAGTAAAAGTATCACAGTGTCCAGTGCCGGAACTTACAGTGTAACACAAACAGTTAACGGCTGCACCAGCGAAGCCGGATCAGCAACGGCATCGCCAAAAAGCACACCGGTAATTGCAGTTTCTGAAAATGATCCGGAAAATTGTGGTGGACAAGGTTCGCTTAATTTTTCATTTGAAGATGTTCCAAATGGAACTTATTCAATAGCTTATGACGGAGACACTTTTTCAGGAATTGTGGTATCCGGAAATTCGGCAACAGTTTCTGCTGAGGCAGGTGCTTACGAAAACCTTAAAATTACAGTAAACGGCTGTACTTCTGCAAATGGAGTAAGTGCTTTTCTTTCTGATCCAAATCCGCCCGGAGCGCCGGCAATATCAATAGAAAATAATTGTGGTGAAACAATGTTAACAGCTACAAACTACACCGGAACATTAGAATGGAGCACAGGAGAAACCAGTCAAAGTATAATTGTTACCGAGGCAGGAACCTACAGTGTAACACAAACTGTAAATGGCTGTACAAGCATTCCTGGAAGTTCAACAGTTACACCAAAAGCAATACCTTCATTAACAGCCGAAAAAATTGATCCTTTGGTGTGCCAGGGATTTGGAACTATTAATTTTACTTTTACCGGAGTTCCTGATGGATTATACAATGTCTTTTATGATGCCGGAAGTTTCCCGGCAGTGCTTGTTGCCAACAATAAAGCCACTGTAACTGCAAAAGCAGGCACATATAATAATTTAATTATCACGGTAAACGGCTGTACTTCAGCTGACGGAGTAAATATAGCACTGTCTGATCCGAATCCACCTGCAACTCCGGTGATTTCAGTTGAAAACAATTGCGGTGAATCGATATTAACTGCTTCCAATTTTACAGGTTCACTTTTATGGAGCAACGGCGAAATAAGTAATTCAATTACAGTCACCGATACCCGCGCATATTCAGTTCTTCAAACATTAAATGGTTGTACCAGCGATGCTGCAACTGCAACTGCAGCTCCAAAATCAATTCCTACTATTTCGGTTTCTGAAAATGATCCTGAAAGTTGTCTTGGTTTAGGTTCTGTTGATTTTACATTTACCGGTGTACCTAACGGAAATTATACAATTTCGTATGACGGTGGCAGTTTTAAAGGAGTTAACATTTCAAATAATACAGCAACAGTTGCTGCAGGTACAGGAACTTATAACAATTTAACAATAATGGTGAATGGCTGTACTTCTGCAAGTGGGGTAAACGCAGTTCTTACCGACCCTATCCCACCGGAAGCGCCCGAAATTAGTGTTAATAACAGTTGTGGCGAATCGATACTGACAACAACTGGTTTTGACAACAATGCGACCCTAAACTGGAGTACCGGGGAAACCGGAGAAAGTATAATTGTAACACAGGCAGGTTCATATACTGTTAGCCAGACTGTGGATGGATGTACCAGTGAAATGGCAGTGGCAACAGCAAATCCCAAAACAGTTCCAACACTTTCTGTTCAGGAAAATGACCCGGAAGTTTGCCAGGGAGAAGGTTCAATTGATTTTGCATTTACAGGTGTCCCCAATGGAAATTATACAATTACATATGATGCAGGAAATTTTACCGGAGTTTCTGTTTCGAATAACACTGCAACAGTTTCAGCCGTGGCAGGAACCTATAATAATTTAACGATTACGGTTGACGGATGCAGTTCGCCGGACGGCATAAATGCTTCACTTACTGATCCGAATGCACCTGCCGCACCAATTATTACCGTTCAAAATAATTGTGGTGAATCGATTTTAACAGCTTCAGGATTTGATGAAAATGCAACTCTGGAATGGAGCAACGGCAAAACAGAAGAAAGTATTGTTGTAATTGCACCTCGTGTTTATTCGCTTACTCAAATTGTAAATGGATGCACCAGTGATGCGGCTGTTGTAGTGGCAATGCCAAAATCAAATCCGGCAGCGCCTGATTTCTCGGTAACCGATAATTGCAACGGAACTTCTACTTTATTGGCTACAACTTTCGAAAACAATGCTACTCTTGAATGGAGCACCGGATCAACAACAAAAATCATTACCGTTAGCACACCTGGAGATTATTCACTTATACAAATAGTTGATGGTTGCGAAAGCGAACCAATTTCAAAAGTTGCCGCACCAAAAGATCAACCAGTTATTGAAGTTACCGAAAATGATCCGGAAAATTGCGGTGAGCAAGGTTCTATCGATTTTACATTTACCAATGTTCCCAATGGTAATTATACCATTTTATACGATGGTGGCAGTTTTTCAGATGTTTCAGTTCGAAATAATACAGCAACTGTTTTTACTGATTCAGGAATATACGATAACCTAACAATAGAAGTAAATGAATGTATTTCAGGCGAAGGTGTTAGTGCTACACTTTCCGATCCGAATGCACCTGTTGCTCCGGTTGTTACCGTTGAAAACAATTGCGGGGAATCGATTTTAACAGCCTCCGGTTACGATCCGGAAGCTGTTTTAAAGTGGAATACAGGGGCCAGTGGAAATGAAATTACTGTACTTGATTCCGCAACATACAGAGTTACACAAACCTTGAACGGCTGTATTAGCAGTGCCGGTTTGGCAATTGCCGCACCAAAAGCAATTCCCGAAATGCCTGATTTTACCGTAACCGATAATTGTGACGGCACGTCAACATTAACGGCTGTAAATTTCGAAGAAAATGCAATTCTGGAATGGAGCACATTAGATACCGGAGAAACGATAGAAGTGAATGAAGCCGGAAGTTACGGACTCATACAAGTTGTTGATGAATGTGAAAGTGAAGCGGTAATTAAACAAGCAAATCCGAAAACCGCACCAACAATTGCTGTAGTTGCAGAAAACAATCCGCTCAACTGCCAGCAACAGGGATCGCTGGAATTAAGCTTTACCGGAATTCCAAACGGAAAATACACACTAATGTATGACGGAGGCAGTTTTGACAATATTTCTGTTTTAAACAATGCGGCAAATATTCCGGCTTTTGCAGGAACCTATAATAACCTTACAATTACTGCAAATGGTTGTACTTCAGAAAATGGCGTAAATGCCATACTAAAAGATCCCAACGCTCCCGAACCTCCTGAAATTACAGTTGAAAACTTTTGTGGACAATCCATTTTAACAGTTTCAAATTACGATGAAAATGCAACCCTCTCCTGGAATACAGGCGAAACTGGTCCTGTAATTACTGTAACTGATGCCCGTATTTATAAAGTAACCCAAAAATTGAACGGCTGTATCAGCGATGCAACAGCTGAAGCAACACCTTATTCAGAACCGGAAAAACCGCTTGTGAATGTAGTTGACAGTTGTGGCGGATCAGTTATAAATATTAGTAATCCCGGCGATGATGCATGGTTTATCTGGCAAAACGAAATTACATCTGACAGTACAAAAAATAATGGATTTATAATTACAGAACCGGGAGAATATACCATTTTTCAGCGATCTGCAACGTGTATTAGTGACAGTATAATAGTTACTTTAAATCCATTGCAGGTGCCGGAAGCACCAATAAGTTTGGGAGACAAGCAAATATGCAAAACAGACCCAATTCAACCGCTTACAGCAGAAGTAACATTAGCGGACACCAACACTGTACTTGTTTGGTACGATCAGGAATTTGGCGGTAATGAAGTTTTTGTTCCTGTTTTAGATGAAGTTGGCACAATTACATATTATGCCGAAGCGCAAAATCCGGTTACAGGGTGTGCAAGTGCTGCCAGAACACCAGTTACACTCGCAATTGTTGATGGATTTGCTTCGTTAAATCTGAACACCGAAATTATCGGAAAACCAACCCGTAATGTTGCTGTTTTAATCTTCCCTGAAGATTCACTGACCTATCAGTGGTATTTAAATGACAATATAATTGGCAATGCAAATGAGCAATATTATTACATTTCGGAATCGGAGCGAAAAAATGATAATTTGTTTTCGGTTGAGGTAGAAACTGTTGACGGATGTAAAGCATTTTTCGATTATCAATACTCCGGAAATTTAAGCAGTGGCGAAATAGCAGCAACTGAAAATAATATAAGTTTTAAAGAAACGCAGCAGATTAAAATATATCCAAATCCTGCCAACCAGGAACTTTCAATTTCAATTGATTCAAAACTGATAAAAAAAGAACAGAAATTAAATGCAAAAATATTTTCTGATAACGGTGCCTGTGTAGAAACCATATCATTGACCAAAACAACTGAAACAATTGATATCAAACAGTTAAAACCTGGGTATTACACAGTGGTTATTTTCAATAAAAAACAACCGGTTGATTCCAAAAAACTAATCATATTTCACTAAAAACTACCTGCCAGCCAGATGAAAAAATATAATTTGAAAATCATATCAGGGATGAGTAAAAACTATGTGACCGGAAAAAAGCTCACACATAAATACAACACGCTGTTTAGCGTTAAAAAAACAGCAGTTTTAATTTGTTTATTCTTTACAATGGGATTCTTGCATGCCGGTGAACCAGCCTTTCCCAAAAAAGAAAATTCTGTAGATAATATGTCATTTTCATCGTCATCGAAATTGAATCTGGATGATAATTTTATCTACCCCGCCTGGGGATTTTACCTTGATTTCTCACCTGGAATTTCAAATATCAAAAACAGCAATCTGTCGTCGGATGTCTGGGATTCAAAAAAAGGATTAGGATTTACATTCAACGTGGGATATTTTCACTCTTTAAGTGCCTGGTTTAAACTGAAATCAGGAATTGGAATAACCAGCTATAAAAACACGCTGAACGCAAATACCGATTTGCCGTCGCAAAATTTTAAAGATATTGACAACGACAGTTATACCGAAAACCTGACACTCACAAATATTGAGAAAGAAATCGAGTCCACTGTACATTTCAATTCCATTGATATTTGAATTTGGAAATCCAAACATTGAAAAAATTGGATTTTATGCCGACCTCGGTTTGAAATATTCATATCTGTTAAACGAAAGTTATTCATCGTCTGGCACTTATTCAACCACAGGAACTTATGAGCAATATAATGTAACGTTGAAAAATATTCCTGAACTGGGTTTCTACAACGACAAAAATCCGGAAAATTATGCAAATCTCAAGAAAAGCAATTTCTCGCTGGTGGCCGGAGCCGGTGTATTTGTTCCACTTTCGAGTACAATAATTTTTAAGGGTGGATTGGTCACCAACATCGGATTGGCAGATATTGGCAACAACATACCGGCAAATCCCAACTCAAATGTTATAAACGATAATATATATTCCTACCGGTCCCGTTATATCGATAATACTTTGGCAGTGGTAGAAGGAAGCAGAACTTTTCATTTCGGAATAGAATTTGGTATATACATTAGCCATAGATTAAAATAGTAAAATATGCCAAAATATAATTTTTACAACAAATTTACCGGAATCAACAAAAGGATTTACTTCCTGTTGACATTATGCTTCATTCTCATATCACTGGTTTCCAACGGAAAAGAAAAACAAAAATCCGGAAAAACAACTGCAGCTTTAACCGGATTTCAGGATGAAGAGGAAACCAATCTGTTATCAGATTTTAAATTTTATAATATCGGGGAAAATACTTCAGAAGGAATTATAACATTGCAGGATTCATTAATAAAAATTGTTGCAAGCGGAACCGATTTTGGAGGTACAAATGATGAGGGATTTTTTATTTTTCAGCAAATTAAAGGAGACTTTGAATTTAGTGTCAGGGTAAATGCTTTATCGCCCAGCGAATTATATGCAAAAGCAGGAATTATGGCGCGGCAGGATTTAACTGACGATTCCAAAAACATCTATTTCCACGTTTTTCCCGACAACCAGGAAAGACTGAACAATAAAAGTGGCAGTGAATTTATTTACCGTACAAAACGAGGCGCCGAAATGGAAGCAATTCATCCCAACTGGCAAACGGCAGGCGACAAATTCAATGTAAACTTTCCGAATACCTGGATTAAATTAAAACGTGAAGGAGATACTTTTACAGCATATTTAAGCAGCGACAATAAAACTACCTGGCAACAGTATGCAACTTACACACAAAATATGGCCCGAAGCCTGCTGGTTGGGCTTGCAATTACATCGCACAATCCAAACGGTTTTACAAAAGCTGAGTTTTCCGATATTGTAATATCTGAGTAACCTGGCCGCGGTTAAATTCCTATTTTACAATCTGCATTTCATTCAGCAAATAACCGGCACCCGCAAACTTATCGATTAAAAACAATGCATAACGAATATCAATGGCAATGTTGCGGCACACTTCCGGATCGTACATAATATCACTCATTGTACCTTCCCAGCAGCGATCGAAGTTGACACCAATCAGTTCGCCGCGGGCATTTACCACAGGGCTTCCCGAATTTCCACCGGTGGTATGATTTGATGCTGTAAAACAAACCGGCAACTCACCGGACACATCATAATCGCCATAATTCTTCGTGAAATAAAGTTCTTTCAGCCGCGCGGGCACATCATAATCGTAAATTTCAGGGTTGTCTTTTTCCATTATTCCTGAAAGAGTTGTGTAGTATTTATATTTTACGCCATCCACCGGTTCGTATCCTTCCACCTTTCCGTAAGCTACGCGCAATGTAAGATTGGCATCCGGATAAAGTGGTTTATCATCATACATTTTCATGATGCCGGCCATATAAATCTTCATGTTTTCCTGTATTGACGCATTGAGTTTTTTAATCACCGGATTAATATGCACATCCTGGTAAAAATTAAGGTGCCGGTACATGGAAAGCAACGGATCTTTCCGCAATTTCAGCAGTTGTTTATCATTTCCATCTTTTAAAACCGCAGCCAGCTTTTCCCGATCGGCCAGCACTGATTTCCGGTAAATTTTATCCAGCAGTTTTTCCTGATTATATTTTTCAAGTGTTTCTGTAAAAGCCACAGGTAAAAATTTGCTGTCCAAATCATTCAGCATCGGAACAAGCGTAACGAAAAGCTGTTCATCAACCGGTTGGTAAAAATCTTTGAAAAACGAATCCAGGTATTTCAGCATTTCTTTACACTCTTTCTCCACCCTTTCACTTTGGTTATTTTCGATATTGTTAATAATGGAATTCAGCCGGTCAGCCAGCCGGAAAATCTCCACCCCGCGCGATACAATTTCAGAATAATAATCAGAAGCATGTATGTATTCCCGGTAATCTTCATACACAGAATCGAAATTATCAAAAACCGGTTTATACGTAGTTTCCCAGTTGCTGTTATTTTGCGCCCATTGTTTAAAATCAGCTTCAAAAGCCTGTTTTTTATCCAGTGCATTCATTCTTTCGAGGCCAATGATTTCGCCCTGCCACTTTTTCCAGGCGTTGCTGATTCCGGCATATTTTGATGCATACTGAATTCGTACTTTAGGCGATAAAGCCATTGCCGCGCCAATAATTTCGAGTTTTTTATCTCTGATTTTTATGCGGTCAGGGTCGCGCTGGTTCATAATTATATCCACTTCCTGAGAGGGAATGTACTGCTGGGTACTCCCGGGATTACCGAAAACCATGGTAAAATCGCCCGGCTCCACTCCTTTTAACGAAATCGGGAAAAACTTTTTCGGATGGTACGGTACATTATCAGGAGAATAAGGCGCCGGTTCATTGTCTTTTCCGGCATAAATGCGGAACAATGAAAAATCGCCGGTATGGCGTGGCCACATCCAGTTATCGGTGTCGCCGCCAAACTTGCCGATGGCCGACGGAGGCGCGCCAACCAGCCGGATATCTGTGAATGTTTTATACACATACAGAAAATACTGGTTGCCATAAAAAAGCGGCTTTACCTGTGTAGAAAATTTTCCGTTTTCCGATGCTTCTTTTTCAATTTGCGAGGTGTTCAATGCCATCTTGTTTTTGCGTTCCTCATCCGAAAGCCCTTCTGTTTCCTGTAATACTTCGGCAGTAACATCTTTCATATATTTCAGAAAACGAACGGTTAAACCCGGATTTGACAATTCCTCATCCCTGTTCATGGCCCAAAAACCATTGGTCAGGTAATCATTTTCAACCGAACTGTGCGACTGAATACTGCTGTATCCGCAGTGATGATTGGTAATCAGCAGACCTTCGTCAGAAATTAATTCACCGGTGCAACCTCTTCCGAAAATTACCACAGCATCTTTCATGCTCGAGTGGTTTACGTCGTAAATATCTTCGGCAGAGAGTTTAAATCCCATCCGTTGCATCTCTTCAATGTTATATTTCTCCAGCAAAACCGGGAGCCACATTCCCTCTTTTGCAAATAATCTGCCCCCAAAAATTCCGAAAATGATTAAAAAATAAACCAGCTTTCTCATATATTATAAATCCGTTTCTTTAATAGCGGTGCAAAAAGATAAAAAACAATGTGAATAAACCATGATTTTTAACAACTGCAAGCAGAGACTCAGCTTATTCAAAATTTCAGTTTGACAAAATTATCCGGAAAATCGGGTTGAAACAACCTGCAACCAAATAAAATTTTCTATTTTGCATCATATAAATAAAATCAAACTAAATATTAAACGAATGGCCCGTATAACTTCAATCTTGCTTCTCTTCACTTTACTCATGTTCCCGGTTTTTGGGAACAGTAAAAGCCCCGGCAACAAAAATAAAAAGGCCCGGATAGTTCCATTTTCAGAAATGTTTACTACTGATATAGGAGCAAAAACACAACGTGGAAATTCATCGTTTAAAAACGAAAAAATTATTATGAAAGCCGGAGGATCGGATGTTTGGGGAACAAATGACGAATTTCGCTTTGGCTATATTGAATTAAAAGGTGATTTTGATGTGAGCGTACAGGTTTTGAATTTAACCAAACCTCAACTTTACACAAAAGCCGGAATAATGGCCCGCACCGATTTAAGCGACAACAGCCGGCACGTTTATTTTCAGGTTTTCCCCGACAACAGTCCCAGAAACAATAACAATGGCGGGGCCGAATTCCAGTACCGGGCAGAAAAAGGCGGCGAAATGAAAGCTATTTATCCAAACCAGGAAACAGCCGGAGCAAAATTCGATGTAAATTTTCCTGATACATGGATTAGATTGACCCGCGAAGGCAACGTTTTTAAATCATACATGAGTAACGACAATAAAAACTGGCATCTGTATTCTGCTTATCAGCAAAAAATGCCAAATAAATTACTTGTTGGTTTAGCAGTAACGTCGCATAATTCAAACGAAATGGCTATTGCAGAATTTTCACTTTTACATCTTGGAAAGAAATAAATATCATGAACAAGTTAAGTTTACAATTCATCTTATTTTTTGCGCTGCTTTTTGTTTTTGGACATTGTAAAAACGAAGAACATAAACCGCTGGATATGGAAAATTATTATGCGTGGTGCATTGTTCCTTTCGACAACCAGAACCGCACGCCGGAGCAACGCATTGAAATGTTAAAAAACCTTGGGTTTACATCTTATGCGTATGACTGGCGGCAGGAAAATATTCCGGAAATGGTGCAGGAATTTAAACTGGCCCAGCAAAATAACATAAACATTAAAGCCGTTTGGATGTGGATTGACCGGACAAATACGCTGGAAAGCCTCTCAACGAGCAACAAACAGGTTTTTAATGCCATTGAAGTAACAGGAATAAAACCTCAGATTTGGATGAGTTTTCCTGAAGAATATTTTGAAGGACTTTCTGATGAAGAGCGTCTGGAGAAAGCTGTTAAAATGGTGGATAAAATAAGCGGCCAGGCAGAACAACTGGATTGCACTGTTGGGTTGTACAATCATGGAGGCTGGTTTGGAAATCCTGAAAACCTTGTGAAAATAATAAAAGCCCTTCCCGACAGAGAAATTGGTATCATTTTTAATTTTCATCATGCCCACGAAATGCTGGATGAATTTCCGAAGCTTGTAAAAACCATGAAGCCTTACTTATGGGCAGTAAATTTAAACGGAATGAATCCGAATGGACCGCAAATCGTTACTATCGGAGACGGGAAAAAAGAAGGCAAAATGATTAAAGTGTTGCAAAAAAACGGATTTGACGGACCTTATGGAATTCTTGGCCACCGCGAAGATGCCGACGTTGAAAAAGTGCTGCAGGCAAACCTGGAAGGGTTGGAAAAAGTGCTGAACGAATAGATTACACCTTTCACCGGAATAACAAATACCCCCTGTCATTTCGACGGGTACCCCCGGAGAAATCTGCAACATTTGAACAGATTCCGTCCATTTCGATCGGGAATGACAATTACGCGTATTCCTCCTTTTCACCGGAATCAAATACCCTGTCATTTCGATGAGTACCCTCAGAGAAATCTGCAACATTGAAAACCTGTCATTTCGATGAGTACCCTCGGAGAAATCCCTTCAACATTTAACAGATTCCTCCATTCGTCGGAATGACAATTACGCATATTCCTCCTTTTCACCGGAATAAATACCCTGTCATTTCGATGAGTACCCTCAGAGAAATCTGCAACATTGAAAACCTGTCATTTCGATGAGTACCCTCAGAGAAATCCCTTCAACATTTAACAGATTCCTCCTTTCAGTCGGAATGACAATTACGCGTATTCCTCCTTTCGTGCCAATAAAAGAATTGGGTTATTTGCAGATTGTCAGCTTTATGAAAATATTTTTTATGTCTTATCAGACGGATTTTACTTTTTCCTACAGCTGAAAAAGTAAACAAAAAAGCCGCCGCTGAAGAAAAAATTGCTAAAATGAATTCCGTTTCGCTAAAATCAATAAAACTTGTCCTCCTGCGTCGGACTTCAAACAATATTGATTTTTAACGCTTCACTTCATTCATTTTTTCACGCATTTTTTCTTAGGCGGCTCCGTTCTGAACTATTGTTTTGGTTATAGATTATTTTGAATGCTTTTAATTGTTTCCTGTATTTTTGTAACAAAATATATTTACCCGGTGAATCATTTAATCTGTACAAACAATGGAACTAAGAATCCTCATTTATTTAACGATAATATCTTAGAAGGCTTTTCCCTCGTGAGGGAAAATGGCGTAAGCCAAAAGGGTAAAGCAACTTAATTTAGTATCTTATTTACCCCTCTCCCGCTGGTTTCTCCCCTTGCAAAGGGGAGATCGATCTCATTAATGAACTGTAAATCATTAACGCTTTACTGTCATTTAATCATTATGCCCAAAAAAATTGGGTGAGCACTCGGAATGACAATTACGCGTATTCCTCCTTTTCACCGGAATAACAAATACCCTGTCATTTCGATGAGTACCCTCAGAGAAATCTGCAACATTGAAAACCTGTCATTTCGATGAGTACCCTCAGAGAAATCCCTTCAACATTTAACAGATTCCTCCATTTCGATCGGAATGACAATTACGCATATTCCTCCTTTTCACCGGAATAACAAATACCCTGTCATTTCGATGAGTACCCTCAGAGAAATCTGCAACATTGAAAACCTGTCATTTCGATGAGTACCCTCAGAGAAATCCCTTCAACATTTAACAGATTCCTCCTTTCAGTCGGAATGACAATTACGCGTATTCCTCCTTTCGTGCCAATAAAAGAATTGGGTTATTTGCAGATTGTCAGCTTTATGAAAATATTTTTTATGTCTTATCAGACGGATTTTACTTTTTCCTACAGCTGAAAAAGTAAACAAAAAAGCCGCCGCTGAAGAAAAAATTGCTAAAATGAATTCCGTTTCGCTAAAATCAATAAAACTTGTCCTCCTGCGTCGGACTTCAAACAATATTGATTTTTAACGCTTCACTTCATTCATTTTTTCACGCATTTTTTCTTAGGCGGCTCCGTTCTGAACTATTGTTTTGGTTATAGATTATTTTGAATGCTTTTAATTGTTTCCTGTATTTTTGTAACAAAATATATTTACCCGGTGAATCATTCAATCTGTACAAACAATGGAACTAAGAATCCTCATTTATTTAACGATAATATCTTAGAAGGCTTTTCCCTCGTGAGGGAAAATGGCGTAAGCCAAAAGGGTAAAGCAACTTAATTTAGTATCTTATTTACCCCTCTCCCGCTGGTTTCTCCCCTTGCAAAGGGGAGATCGATCTCATTAATGAACTGTAAATCATTAACGCTTTACTGTCATTTAATCATTATGCCCAAAAAAATTGGGTGAGCACTCGGAATGACAATTACGCATATTCCTCCTTTTCACCGGAATAACAAATACCCTGTCATTTCGATGAGTACCCTCAGAGAAATCTGCAACATTGAAAACCTGTCATTTCGATGAGTACCCTCAGAGAAATCTGCAACATCAAAACCTGTCATTTCGATGAGTACCCTCAGAGAAATCCCTTCAACATTTAACAGATTCCTCCTTTCACCGGAATGAATGACAATTTCCTGTAAAAAAAATGAATAAAGAGAGTGGCCATATGTAAATAATTTTTATATTGCAACCTGCTTAGCCTATTTACGATACAAAAGAAATTAAACCAAAAATGAAAACCTTTCGCCGTTCATGTACCAAAAAAGATTGCCGTCAATTCCTGTTGCATTTCATTTTCAATCCAAATAATACGTACAACTAAATCAATTATTAACTAAAAAAATCAAATGTATGAACAAAAGACAAACGAATCGTTACAGAATGATACTGAATACCCAGGCGGCTCTCGATGCCAATTCTTCGCTCTGGAATACTTTCAGCGTCATATTAACGCCCAAAAACAATTTGGATGAAATTATCCTGCGCGTTATTGAGCAAAATGAGAAAGCAATGGCCGGCACCCAAAGCATTACAGCCGACAAAACCAGTACCCGTGAAGGCCTTGCCCGCAAAGTAGAAGTAGTGTCTGGTATTCTTCAGGCTTACGCTTCCATAACAGGCAACAATGCCATCATTGATTCGATATCAGTAAACCGGACTGACGTTGTGAGTGCCCGCGAAACCGATGTGGATGCGTTGGTAACGCCGGTTATTAATTATGCACGTGCTGAGCTTGCCAACCTTGCCGATTACGGCATTTCGGAGGCAATGATTTTGGAAACAGAAACTTCGCTCGACCAGTTTAATTCACTGATCGGAAATCCGCGAACAGTCCGCAATCAGGCGTATGCAGCTTTGGCTACGCTCCAGGAATTGATTGACTCTGCATTGGATATATTAAATGACCGTCTCGATAAACTGATGCTGCGTTTTAAATATACTCATCCCGGATTTTACGACGAATACATGCGGGCACGCGTTATTGTTGATTAAAGCATCCCGCTTACTGCATCCGGCGGGGCAACTGCCTTAAAGAGCCGCTACCGCTACCCGGCGGTAGAAATGATCTGCCGGGCAGGAAGTAAAATTCAATCGGCAGTTTATGTTTTTACACGGCAGGTAGTGAAAACCACTCCAGACCTGACGGGAAGTCAGCAGGAGGTGACACTAAGTCAGTCGAAGGCGACACAATGACAGTTAAATCTGACACGAAGTCAGCCGACACATGAAAAAACCAGTTCGACAGGCACAAAATTCACTTTGACGGTTGAAAAATGCACTTCGACAATGGAAAAATGCAGTCTGACATTGAAAAGATGAACACTGACAATTATAAAATGAACTTAAACCGGAATGAAAACCATTGCGGCATGATAAATTTAGCAATTCAACATAAAAAAGTGCACAATACATCCCTATTGGCATGTATAAAAGCACTATTTTTAAAGCTAAATGAGAAATAAACGTAATACGCATATAAACTAGTTATGTTTCATTTTGAAACCAGGGAGGTTAAAAACAGCCACGATTACGGGATTTTTCAGGAGTAAAATGTTCTTTGAAAGGAATTGAAAATAAAAAAAATGCCTAAACGGCATTTGAATCCAGTCGTTGTAACGGTCGGTTACCGTTGAAGCTGGCTTCTTGACGTAAGCAACGTCTGCAACGACTGAAGCGAAGTTCGGGAATTTTAATGACAAAGTCAAGTTTTTTGGTTCGCGAACTTTGCGATTTTCAATGGCTGGTAAAAAAACAACATTTTACCGGAATTCAAAAAAGTGTTAGATTTAGAGGAGTTTTTGAATTGGAAAAACAATTTAAAATTTAAATAAAAACCAAAAACCGGAGGAAAATTTTAAACCGTTATGAACTTCAAAATCCCGGCTGGTACAAGCAACAATCCTTATACCTGTATAAAGACAATAGCTTGTACTTTAAAGTGGCTGTTTGGCTGGTCGGGCTGATTTCAAAACGCCCGGTTTTAAATTGGAAGATATGAGAAATTTAAAAACCGTAAACATAACACTGTGTGATATTGCATACCGGGGCCGGCAAAACCCCGGTGCCCGGTTCCCGCATGGTTTTTACCTGCCTCAAAGGGCAGGAAACCATCACGAAAACCGGTACGCAACATACACTGATCGTTGTAGTTCATTTTAAAAGAAAAAAATGGAACTGACTGATAAATATTTTGAGCTTTGTTATACCAGACGAATTCATGAATTCTCGAAAATTGACCAATACAAAAATTGGACTCAAGGTGAGGCTCGTAAAAAATACAAATCACTGGACGAATTTTATCAAATCGAACTCAATATCACTCCCGATAAATTAAATCAGTTAAGAGATAATTATAAGATATTTAATGAATTGTATTCAAAATACTTCAGCGAACAAAGAAAAGTACTCTTCGAAAATCCCGAAAAACTTTTGGAATGGTATGACAAGCAAAATGAATCCTGCAACTATTGTGGAATTACAAAAAATGAGCTTCATAAAATTGTTGAAAAACGGAACGGTAATTTGACACTTAATCAAAAAACTAAAAGGTCAAAAGGAACTTTAGAAATTGAAAAATTAAATCCTCAAAAAGGATATACCTTCGACAATTCGGTTTTGTCTTGCCCATTCTGCAATAACGCTAAAAGCAACTTGATTTCGGAAAATGACTGGAGAAAAATCTTTGTTCCAGCAATGAAAAGTTATTTAAACACAATTTTGCAGAAATGATTTCAGGCAAAGAAACTAACATAGTTTATATTTCAGAAAGACTTTATTCTGACAAGCGTTTTACAAATGCTTGCAATTCTCTTGTTAAATTGCTTGACAATCACAGAATCAAACATAATTTTTTAGACGCAACAAAAGACATTTGGTGTAGAGATTACATGCCAATACAAATAGAGAAAGGAAAATTTCTTCAATTCCGTTATGAACCTTCGTATTTAGTAGATGATATAGAACTTCAATCAGACCCGGTAGAAGTTTGTAAAGCAAATAAAATTAAACCTGAATTTTCAAAAATAAATCTTGACGGTGGAAATGTTGTAAATTGGTCTGACAGGGCAATAATAACAGACCGAGTATTTGACGAAAATCCACAATACACAAGCAAAACCAAATTAATTGGAGAAATTGAAAAACTTCTTGAAGTTGAAATAATTATTATTCCTCAAATAAACTCTGATTTTACAGGACACGCAGATGGACTTGTTCGGTTTGTTGACAAAAACACGCTGCTTGGAAACGACAGAGAGAAAGAATTTAAATATTGGAAAAACGGAATAAATAAAATCTTGAAAGAACATGGAATTAGTTACATCGACATTCCGTTTCTTGACCACAAGGAGAAAAAATTCCCCGACCATGCAATTGGCTGTTACGTGAATTATTTGGAGGTTAAAGATTTAATTGTGCTTCCAATTTTTGAGGTAAAAAATAATAAAGACAACGAAGTCTATGAACTCTTCATGCAAATCTTTCCCGACAGAAAAATTGAGACTTTAAACTTCAATTCTGTTGGACTATTTGGGGGATTGTTAAATTGTACAACATGGACAATAAATGAATAAAAAACGCACATACAACACATGTACATATTGCAGGGCGGGGTTTGGTGGTACGCCAACTGCGGATTCTCGTTTCGCAGTTCCATGTCCTCACGGACAGGAACGCTCTTCGAAATCCGCCCCGACAACATGTACCAACCGTTACCAAACAGTTTAAAAAAGCGCAATACATGAAAAATAAATAAAATCCAAATGGTTTTGTTTATTGCGCTTTTGAGGGAATAAAAAACCGTTTGGTAACAAAGTACATATTGCATGGCTATTCGGTATTTCAATGATAAGGCAGTGGTAGGTTTTAATTTTTTTTGCCGACGCGCTTCGGTTTTTTCAAAACCGGTTGATGATTAAGAAAATACAACAATCAATAATTCTTTGTTTTAAAAAGTTTTTAACATTTATTGGCGGTTATTAACATGGTAAACTATTGATGTATTTGCAGTATAACTAATTGATTACTAAAACAAACTGACTAAAATAATTATATGTGCCAACCTCTTACTTCTTTCGTGTTTGTTTTTTATGTTCTCTCCTTAGTTTGTTTTATTAAAATTATCTTTATATTTGTCATACGGTTTAAATGACAAAACCTCTCACTGTAGTCAACGAGAGGTCTTGGAGTTCTTGCTAAAGACGGGGCGAGTGATACTGGTGTATCAGAGCGGCTTCCTATCTGTCTCATCGGGGTTCGATTCCCCCTCGCTCCACTTTTGTAGAACAAATATAATAAAAATGTTTATAATGGTAACGATTTAGTTGGTATAACAAATAAAATAAATGATATGAATTTTGTAGAACAACTTAAAAAAGAAAAAGATACCCTTTTAAAAAGGATAGATGCTATTAATATTCTATTGGAAACTTATACAGAAAATTCATCTGATTCTGTTGTTACCCCAGTAAATTCAATAAAGGATAAATTTCCTGTCAATGGTACATATCTTGAACAGATAATATATGTTATAAAAATTAAGAATAGATTTATTCATAGTAGTGAAATAGTTGATATTATAGCTCCATATTATATTGATAAAGATAAAAAATGGCTACAAAGAAGAATTTCTGCTGTATTATCTAATGCTAAAAGTAAGGGAGATATTCCGAACCTTACTAATATTAATTACTCACCATCTAAGAAGGACACTGTTTGGGGTTCAAAAGATTGGATAGATGAAGAAGGAAATATTAAATCAGAATACATGTATGTATCTAAAACAAATACTGGAATTAAGAAACCAGATTTATAATAAAAAAAAGACAAATTTAAAAATCATCGTCATGGCTAAAAATGAAAAGACTTCAAAATCAGTTGCAAGCAAAGCATCTAAATTGTTAAAAAGTCCAAGTTCTTCTAAGACAGTAAAATCTGTCGCAGCATCTGCCCTTACGCAGGCTCCTGACAGGAAAAAGAAAAAAAAGTAATTAAATTACAGTCCTCTTTAGAATACAGACCAATGGAATTGTCATTATTCCATTTGCTTGTTCTTTTGTGTCATCTGTTTCTAATGCAATTGAATTTGCCAACGAAACAGTATTGTCAGTTTCAGAAACAACAAAACCAATAGTAATACATTTTAAATATGTATTTATTTGTTGTATTTCTGACCAACCAGAGCTACAACCAAAAGAATCAACCCATTCTATTAATTCAATCTTATATTTTTGACTTTCCATAATTATTAAAAAAAGAAAAGAATCCCTCTCTAAAAAAAATTAAAACCGGAAACGGCAGTACATTTAATCAACGGCGGGAAGTGTTCGACGCTACGCAACATATACTAACCGTTATGTTTCATTTTGAAACCAGGGAGGTTAAAAACAGCCACGATTACGGGATTTTTCAGGAGTAAAATGTTCTTTGAAAGGAATTGAAAATAAAAAAAATGCCTAAACGGCATTTGAATCCAGTCGTTGTAACGGTCGGTTACCGTTGAAGCTGGCTTCTTGACGTAAGCAACGTCTGCAACGACTGAAGCGAAGTTCGGGAATTTTAATGACAAAGTCAAGTTTTTTTGGTTCGCGAACTTTGCGATTTTCAATGGCTGGTAAAAAAACAACATTTTACCGGAATTCAAAAAAGTGTTAGATTTAGAGGAGTTTTTGAATTGGAAAAACAATTTAAAATTTAAATAAAAACCAAAAACCGGAGGAAAATTTTAAACCGTTATGAACTTCAAAATCCCGGCTGGTACAAGCAACAATCCTTATACCTGTATAAAGACAATAGCTTGTACTTTAAAGTGGCTGTTTGGCTGGTCGGGCTGATTTCAAAACGCCCGGTTTTAAATTGGAAGATATGAGAAATTTAAAAACCGTAAACATAACACTGTGTGATATTGCATACCGGGGCCGGCAAAACCCCGGTGCCCGGTTCCCGCATGGTTTTTACCTGCCTCAAAGGGCAGGAAACCATCACGAAAACCGGTACGCAACATACACTGATCGTTACCGCCAATATTAGGAGCGACAGTGCAAACTTGAAAAATGACTATAAAATGATACCAGATTACCAAACAATAATGCTACCTCTCTTGAAACTGACAAGTGACAACGAGAATTCATAAGTTCAGAGCGGTTGTTGATTCTTTAGCAGAGCATTTTAAGCTAACTGAGAAGGAAAAGAAAGAATTATTACCAAGTGGAAATCAGGCGATTTTTGACAACCGTGTTGGTTGGGCAAGATTTTACTTGACTAAAGCGGATTTGCTAAAATCTGAGAAAAGGGGTACACATCAGATTACAAAGCAAGGATTAGAATTTTTAAAGACAAAACCAAAAGAACTTAGAACAAAGGATTTAGAAAGTTTTAAAGCATTTACGGATTTTAAAAACTCAATTGATAAAAAAAACAAAACAGAGTCGAAAGAGTCTGGAATTAAAGAAATTGAGGAAGCAGAAGAAACACCAGAAGAAGCATTAGAATATGCATATTTAAAACTTAAAAATGATTTATCCAGAGACTTATTGGATACGATTAAGGATTGTTCGCCAAGCTTTTTTGAAAAACTGGTAATAGACTTGTTGACTAAAATGGGATATGGCGGTTCAAGAAAAGATGCTGGTAGAGCACTTGGCAAATCAGGAGATGGTGGAATTGACGGTATAATAAAAGAGGATAAACTTGGACTTGACACAATTTACATTCAAGCTAAGCGATGGGAAAATACTGTTCCTGTTAGAGAGATTCGTGATTTTGCAGGTGCATTACTTTCTAAAAAAGCACGCAAAGGGATTTTTATAACAACCTCAAATTTCCCAAAAAGTGCCTTTGAATTTGTTGAAAGCATCGAGCATAAAATTATTTTGATTGATGGGGAGCGTTTGACAGATTTGATGTTTGAATTTAATGTTGGATTATCAACTCAATCAGCATATGAAGTGAAACGACTTGATTCAGATTACTTTGATGAATAAATATATAGATATGAGAATAACTGTACTGATAGTAATTGGACTTCTTATCACGGGAATCGCATTTTCACAAGAAGTTAAAAATGATACCATAATTGATTACATAAAAGCGGAAACAATTGGTGGGGAACTTGATTTTAGCAAAATGATTGTTGGTTATGGGGCAAAAAATGCCGATGAAAAAGCATACTTATATTCAATAGCTTTGTGGAGTGGTTCTGTAAAACAATTAGGAGTGACAGACATAAAAAAGATAACCGAGCTTTGGGAAGAGATTCACAAGAAAAAAGCTAAGAAGAATATTAGAAATGCCATAATTTACGGATACAATATGGAATAAATACTGGCGGTAACACGCGGTCATAAAACATTGCGCGGACAGTGCTATATTTGAACGAAACAACATTTAATCAACGGTTTAGCGGGCTGATAAGTTTGTGTTTCAAAATGCACAACGTTTCATACCGCCATCCGTTATAACACATTTAAAAAAAGAAAACATGAAATCAATTATGAGAAATTCAATTTTATTTTGTTTTGTTGTTCTTACAATAATATCATGTAAGAAAGAAAGTATTGAAATTCCTTTTAATCCCAAAAAATATGATTTTTTGAAAAATGAATTTATAGGTTCAACAAAATCATATAATTCTAATGGTTTGATAAGTTCAAATGTTGAGTTAACACAAGAAGATTTTGGAATATTCTCAAATACCTGTTATTTGATGGAAAGAATTGAGCTTAAATCAGAAAATCTGGCGACTTTTTATTATATCAATGAGTTTAAAGATTCACTTATAAATGTCAATTATGAAGA
The DNA here is from genome assembly GCA_963771595.1 of uncultured Prolixibacteraceae bacterium. Lineage (GTDB taxonomy): Bacteria > Bacteroidota > Bacteroidia > Bacteroidales > Prolixibacteraceae > CAVYUC01. Next base: position 113,377 of record CAVYUC010000026.1, read on the forward strand.
AAATATTTCCGAAATCAAATTCGAACGTATAACTGACAAAGACCCAATTCCAACAAAATTACCTTTCACAAAAAGTGATAGTAGTATTCTTGGAAACTGTTACGGAATTAAATTTGTTTTAAATGGCAATATATCTAATGGAATTGTTTTTGACGAAATGACAAATGAATATTTACAAAGACTAATTGATTATATGAAAGTAAATGACACTATTTATATTCGCCAACTAAATGTCGTTTTTAAGCAAGAGTTTTAAAATAGTAAACAAATCATTTTTATCAATTGAGTGTCAATTTAAAATTCTTGACAATTGAAAATAAAATCCTATGGATTTTGTTGCTGTTTTTTCGACATAGATTTTTATTAAGGTTTTATCCTGTTTTCTTGGATAATTTTTCATTGAAACTATGGAGTATTTAAATTTATAAACATAGGGACAAAAACGATTCAGATTTTATGTCAAACAAAAAAAGATTGATAAATTGTGCTTTGATAAAACCAAAATCATTTTGACTGATTTTTAGTCGGTTAGATTTAAATCCATAATTTTTTACTAATGTAAATATTTGTCATTTTACCATCGAATTAAATCAGCAATTTGTTAAAAAAAGAATAAAAAACGTGTTATAACAAATTACATATTTCAGAGCGGGGTTGGTGCGGTTAGCAACTGCGGATTCTCGCATCATCGTTCAGTCCTACCGGACGTGAACGCGCTCCGAAATCCGCTCCGCAACATGTACCAACCGTTGTGGGTTATTTAAGGAGACCACTCTAACAAATGAGATAAATACAGTTTGATATGAAAAAAATAATATTGATTTTTTTGTGTATTTCGACAGTTTACTTGGTGTCATGTAAAAAAGATAATCTTAGCGAACCAATAGAAGTAGAAAAAACTCCACTTGTCATAAACGTTTATGATTACAATAATGATTTAGTCGCTCATTATGAATACGACGAAAATGAACAATTGATAAAAAGAGAATTTACAGACCCTGTAAATAATGTTTCATCTGATTTAATTTTTCATTATGAAAATGATTTAGTGACAATTATAGAGTATGTTGACCATGATTTCCCACAATTTTCCCATGAGAAGCACTATTTCTATAATAACAATGATAAAATTGATAAAATTGAAACTCATCAAGGAGAACAGATTATTAGTACCTTTCATGTAAATTATTCAAATCAAGGATTAGTAGAATCTTTTAACACTTCAGGAAATGAACCAAGGACTTTTTATGAATACGATTTAAGCGAAAATGTAATAAAGACAACAAATCATTTAACTGACCCTTGGAATGGTCAAGAATCGATTCAAGAGTGTGAATTTGTATACGATGAAAAGAAAAAGGTTAATTTTGGTTTAGATTATCTGATAGGAATTGAATTATTACCATGGCGAGGAACGACTTCAAATTGGGAGCAGAGCCTGTCAAAAAATAATATTATTTCCGAGAGTTGTTCAGGTCATGAATATACAATTGAATATGACCAAGATGATAATCCAATTTTAATAACTACTAAATGGAAAAATATTGAAACAGAAACACCTATGACGATAAAAATAGAATATAAAACTGAATAAAAACAACCCACAATAAATAGGAATATGAGCGGTACGCAGTACCCAGCGATTATTCGGTGTTGAACTACACCCGCCGGGCTCAGGGCTATGTACTTTCTGACGATATTTAATATTTTTTGAAGAAAAAAAATTGAAGTGTTCTTTGACGTACTGCAGGTTTTTGTGCTTTTTTGGGTTGTTGTTACAACTGAAGAACTGTTTCTCAGCCGTAGTTTTACACTTTTTGCCAGCAATCAGACACACCTCTCCCGGTTGCGTAGTTAGCGCAAAAAAGAGTTGGTATCATGCCGTTTGCAGTGTGTGTTTCATGCCGTACATTGCCGGGGAGCGGATGCGTGGCAATTCGCTGATTTTAACCATCCGTCCGGTTTTGCATACCGGGCAAATACAGGGATTAATGCCAGTCAGCCTTGTAAAGCGCTCAACATTTGTTTCAGGCGTTTTTTGTTGTTTGATAAGCGCATCAATAACGGGCTTCTCTTCCGCGGTAAATTGTAAAGCCAGGTTTCGTTTGGTGGTGTGGTTGTAAATCCCGAACCGACGGATTTTAACAAACCGCCTGGGCAGTATATGCATAGCAAACCGCCGCAGGAATTCAATTCCATCCATTGTAACCGGCTTTTTGATGGCATTGTCGCGGTAATCTTTTGCAATAAAGGTGACTTTTTCTTCGGCAATATTTAAAATGCGCTGGTTGGTAATGGCCACGCGGTGGGTGTATTGTCCCAGGTATTTTACCACATGTTCAGCACCTGCCAGCGAAGGTTCGCAGTGTACCACCCACCGGGTTTTATATGCTTCCTGCACATTTTTGGTAAACAGCGAAAGCTCGTTTTGTTTTCGCAAAGCCCGTTTCAGGCTGTCAAGGAACTTTCCTTTAAAGGCAGAGCTGAGTTGATGCACCGGATAAAGGAAGTTCCCTGAGTGTCCGATATTTTTCCATCGCCCGTCGAGGGTATAACCGGCAGCCGGTACAATACAATGAATGTGGGGATGCAGTGAAAGGTTCTGTCCCCAGGTATGCAAAACCGCTACCGCACCGCTTTCAACACCATAATGAGAGTATCCAAATGAGCGGAGCGTTTGCCATACCGAATCAAACAGCAAGTCATAGTACATTCTTTGGTTGTGCAGGCAAACCTGATTTAAGAGGTGCGGCACAGTGAATATAACATGGTAATGCTTAACGGGCAGGGTTCCACGCACCAGGTCGTCAATCCAGAAAGCCTGTTTTGAAGCCTGGCATTTAGGACAGTGCCTGTCGCCACAGCTGTTGTAACTGTAGCGCACGGTACCGCAATTTTCACAGGCTTCTTCGTGTCCGCCCAATGTGGCAGTACGGCAGGCAGCTATTTTGCCCAGCACCCTTGTTTGCACCGGGGTAAGCTTTGTTTGATTTGCCAAACCAGCGCCAAACCGGTTGACCACATCAGCCAGCTCAAACTTTGTCCGCATTTTTCGGGAAGTTATATAGCGTATCGAGCGGACTATGAGGCTTTATCAGCGGGCATTGCGCCACATGCAGATAAATCATGGTAGTGGTAATGTCGGCATGGCCCAGCAATTCTTTGACGGTAACGATATTTAGTCCCTGTTCCAAAAGGTGCGTGGCATACGAGTGACGCAGCGAATGCAGGTTTACCTCCTTGGTAATGGATGTTTTTTTCAGGTTTTCGCGCATCACCCACGACAGGCCGCGCACGCTGTAACGGCCATCTGGGTCCTTGCCGTTAAAGAGCCAGATGTAGGGATTTTCAGCTTTCAGGTATTTTTTCAAACCAACAGCCATGCTGTCGGCAAGCGGAACAATACGGTCTTTTTTGTATTTGCTTTGCCGTATGTGAATGGTTTTTCGCTGAAAATCCACATCCGAGATTTTCAGGTTAATCACTTCCTGACCACGCAGACCCGCCGAATAGATTAAGGTCAGCACTATCCGCTGTTTCAGGAGTGTTGGAGCGCTAAAAAGTTCTTTTAGCTCAAGATGGTTCAGGATGATGGGAAGTTTGGTATTTCCTTTTAGTGATGGCAAAGCGATGGCATTTTTGTTCATTCCCAGCAAGCGGTAATAGTAACGCAAGCCGTACACCATATGTTTGAAACTGCTGCGTGAAGGGGATTTTGGGTCGCGGGCCAAAGCAGCCAGGTACTCGTTGATTTCATCCGGGTCAATCTGTTCGGGCAATTTGCCGAAATGGACTACAAACAGCGCGATACGCCGGATATAATTATTTAATGTACTTTTACTCTGTCCGCGCAGAGTAACCTGTTGTTCCAGTTTACGAACAACTTTTTCAAAGTCAGTAACAAGCACTATAGCTTGCTCAACAATAGTAAAACCCGATTTCTTTCTCATAATTAGAATTTTAATGTGAATAATTTCTAAGTATAGAAAGAATCGGGTATTTTTGGAATAGCTACCCGCGAAGGCGGGTTTAGTTCAACAAAGTACATATTGCAGGGCGGGGTTCGGTGCGGTTACGCAACTGCGGATTCTCGCATCGCAGTTCCGTGTCCTTCGGACAGGAACGCTCTCCGAAATCCGCTCCGACAACATGTACCAACCGTTATGTTTCATTTTGAAACCAGGGAGGTTAAAAACAGCCACGATTACGGGATTTTTCAGGAGTAAAATGTTCTTTGAAAGGAATTGAAAATAAAAAAAATGCCTAAACGGCATTTGAATCCAGTCGTTGTAACGGTCGGTTACCGTTGAAGCTGGCTTCTTGACGTAAGCAACGTCTGCAACGACTGAAGCGAAGTTCGGGAATTTTAATGACAAAGTCAAGTTTTTTGGTTCGCGAACTTTGCGATTTTCAATGGCTGGTAAAAAAACAACATTTTACCGGAATTCAAAAAAGTGTTAGATTTAGAGGAGTTTTTGAATTGGAAAAACAATTTAAAATTTAAATAAAAACCAAAAACCGGAGGAAAATTTTAAACCGTTATGAACTTCAAAATCCCGGCTGGTACAAGCAACAATCCTTATACCTGTATAAAGACAATAGCTTGTACTTTAAAGTGGCTGTTTGGCTGGTCGGGCTGATTTCAAAACGCCCGGTTTTAAATTGGAAGATATGAGAAATTTAAAAACCGTAAACATAACACTGTGTGATATTGCATACCGGGGCCGGCAAAACCCCGGTGCCCGGTTCCCGCATGGTTTTTACCTGCCTCAAAGGGCAGGAAACCATCACGAAAACCGGTACGCAACATACACTGATCGTTACCAACAAGGTTGAAAAAAAGAAAACAGACCGAAATTGAATGAAAAAACTAAACCAAAATTTAAAATGACTACTGCTAAAAGATTTTGTTTTGCCGACGCGCTTTTGCCCTGTAGGGCAATTTGGGAAGCCCACGCACATTGCACACATTTGCAAATTGCACAAGCCGACCCTCAAACCAAAATTTGCAAAAGAGTGCAATTTTGCCAACCCTTTAAATAGTACCAAACATGAATTTCATTGATAGACTTTTCCCTTTTTTAAATAAAGAAATATTTAACGAAAATATACTTACAGCGTATTGGGTAATTGCATTGATGGCAATATTCTTAATTGCATTAATTTACTTAATTGCAAAATTAATTGCCATACGAAAAAGCTTTAAAAAGAGTAATCTACAAACACATAAAAAGATTGGAAGAATTTGGAAAGCTTATCAAACATCCTTTGATACTTATGGAAATGAAAGAAAAACAACAGAGTTTTCTGAGGATTACTTTAATGAACAGAATATTCTTCTGGCAACTTTAAATCTTCGTGCGATTAATAATGTGTCAAACACCTTGATTGGGTTGGGGATTTTAGGAACTTTTGTTGGATTAACTTATGGAATTGCAGATTCTAATTTTGAAACAACAGATGCAATAAAAAACAGTATTGACAATTTACTATCGGGAATGGGAACTGCCTTTGTTTCATCCATTTGGGGAATGGGACTTTCCTTAATCTTTACAAACATATTTAAATTGTGGCAATCAAATATTACAAGAAGAATACAAGATTTATGTTTGGAATTAGACACCGAAAATAAAATTGAGAAAGAGCAATATGAAATATTTCAACAAGAAAAACAACGAAAAATAATAAATGAATTGTTTAATGAATATTTAGTTGCTGACACAGACCAAGGAAAACAACTCCCAAAAAATGTTTTCAGGCAACTACTGGAAGAATCAGTGAAACAAACTGCATCACTACAAACTTTTTCTGACGATTTGGGTACAAGCATTGAATTAGCAATGGAAAAACTTGTTGAAGACAATAACCAACAAATCAGTCGATTAATAGAGGAAAAACTTGTTCCTGTTTTAGAAGATTTAAAAGCAATAAAACAAGATTCTGGTACACAGGTTATTGAAAATGCGGTTCAACGGCTTGCTGATTCAATGAAATCAATGATGGATGATTTTAAAAACACAATTACTGGAGATACAAAACAAGAAATGGAAGGGTTAGCAGAACGATTAACTGTGGTTTCTGAATCCTTGGTGGGCATTCCAAATTCTATGACTGACATTACTTTGCAAGTTACCGAGGTAATAGAAGCTTTGAAGGAAACTGTTATTCATAATATTGAACAATCCAAAATTGAAGCTTCTGAAATTAACAAACAAAACCGCGATACATTTACTGCTGCTACAACTGAATATAAATCTACTGTTGAAGATATTCAGGACCACATGGAATTATTACTGTCAACTCAAAAAGATAATATCAAGCAAGTATCTCAAATTAATGATGAAATAAAAGCAACTTTAAAGGAAAATAGCCAAGTAAATCAACAGTTTGAGTCAATGATTCAGAAATCGAAAATTGTTGTTCAATTAATTGAAAGCATTTCAAACAGATTTGAAAATAATTCAACTTCACTTTCCCAAACATCCGCAAATTTGAAAACATCAATTTCAGACTTTGGAAAAAGCATTAACGAATATGTTGAACGAAATAACAAATTATTGAACTACCAACAGGAAACCTTACAAAAGACAAAAGACATTTCAGAAATATATTCAGTCCGTTTTGAAACAATTGAAAATGGATTATCTGGAATTTTTGACCAAATACAAACCGGACTTAAAGATTATCAAAAAACCACGGGAGAAAACTTAAATCAATATTTAAAACAATTCTCGACTATGTTAACCGCAGCACATCAAGGATTGGAAAATAATGTTTCAGGGTTAAATGATATTGCAGAAGAACTTACAGACCAAATTGAAAAATTAACAAGAAGGAAATGAGTAAAAAGAACTTTGAAATAGAAGATAACAACCAATTTGGTCTTTCAACAGGGGACTTAATGGCTGCATTGTTATTAATATTTGTGCTTTTACTTATTGGAACCATGCTAAAATTACAAGAAGAATTTGATAGCAAAAGTGATGTTGCAGAAAGGTATAAGGAATTGCAAATAGAACTTTATAATGATTTATATAAAGAATTTGAATCCGACCTGGCATTATGGCAAGCTGAAATCGATTCTACATTAACCATTAGATTTAAAGAGCCGGATGTATTATTTGATGCCGGAGACTCAAAACTCAAATCAACTTTTTCAGATATCTTAACAGATTTTTTTCCACGTTATATTAATGTTTTGCGGGAAGGCAAATACATTGACCACATTGAAGAAATAAGAATTGAAGGACATACTTCAATTGAAGGAAGAAATGGGATGGATGCGGATGAATCATATTTTTATAATATGAAACTATCACAGGATAGAACAAGGTCTGTATTGAGATTCTGTTTAAATATGTTACAGCCCGATATTTTTGAATGGACAAGAGACCGAACGACAGCAAACGGGCTTTCATCTGTAAAACCAATTTCGGAAAACGAGTCGGAAACAGGAAGAAAACAAAATAGACGTGTTGAATTTCGGATAAAAACCGATGCGGAAAAGCAAATTAGGGAAATGCTTAGATATGCAGAACACTAAAGAAATATTAAAATGGTATCTTAATTTTTCTGAGATGAAATACGCTGCAGAGCATGTTTTCTCAAGAGAAACCAAAAACATTGTCGATATTTCAATTCACCAATTAAAAGAATTATCCGAAAGATTGCCAGATGGAAACAAGCTTCCTGAGAAAAAGTTAATTAAAGATGTGTACTTTTTGTTTTACAAGGAAAGTAACAAGGAATACCAGTATCTTATTTCACTTTTTAGCAAAAGAGACACGAGAGTTCTTGTATATGCTTTGGATTATAAGCCTGAAAACGGTGGTGAAATAATACTATTTTCAGAAAAGTTTGGGATTGCGAGGAATTTAATTCTGGACAAATGGAAAGATTCGTTTATTATTAGTTTATGGCATATTCTTTTGAAAAATTGGAACAACTTACTTGTATTTCAAACCCAACGTGAGTTATTGACGGAGCTACTTAATTCTAAATGTAATGCTTATGATAAAACCAGAAAGGATATTTTAGGTGTAACTCGAATTATTAGTTTTTTTCTAACAAAAGACTCGCCTAAAGAATTTGCAATTAATTTAATCAAATATAAAAAATTGATTAGCGGTGCACACATAACACTTAAGCAAAAAGAATCAATTTTGGTGTATGAATACTTTTCATCCGTCATCTACAGCTACATTGAAACAATTGATGAAAAAATAATTACAACCGAAATAACGGTTTCCATCTATAATTTTTTACAAAAACACAATAATAAAAAAGTCACCATTATTTCTTGTTCCCAAATTATTAATTCAAATAAATTTAACCAGACCATTGATATCGTAAAAAATCAAACTGTTGCAATGATTGGGGACCCAATAAAAGCACACCTTTGGAGATTTAATGGATTATCAAACACACAAGAAGAAAGTGTTGAATCAGCGAGAAAAAAGTTAAATATTCTTCTTAACCAACATTTTATAAAAGTCTTTTTTGAAAAACTTGTTCAAGACGAAAGAAGAAAAAAGTATTGGTTAAAATTTATTGATAAGATTGATGATATTAAATTTAGCGGTAGTAGGGATAACTATCGATATCTAAAAAATATTGAGAGTGTATCGAAATATGTTGATTCGCGTTATAAAACGACAAGTAGAAACCAGAGTACTTGTGCCTTGATAATTTATTCCAAGAATTTTGTTTTTGTTGAATTTACAGATACTGGTGCTTTATATATTTACAAAAAGCAAAATTTCAACGTCAACCTTAACACCATCGACACAATGGAGGATTTAAAATCATGGCCTACACACAAATATGCTTGTAAAAATGCCGAACAAAGTGGCTATATTTATTTAAATGAAGAAGGAAGAATTACACATCAAGGTTACTGGGAAAGCAGATTTGATTCTTGGATGAGAAAATATTATCATGATTAAACAGAAATACAATAAAGATAACATTGAATTGTTCAATGAATCTGTAGTTGGCCAACTAATTGAATTTGAGCAGTGGTTGTCAGAAATCAATAATCCAACGATATTTAATGTAATCAATGATTTAATTGTAAACGGCACCGCATCAATTGAAAACAATAAAATTGTTGCAATTCTATATGAAGACTTAAATCAATTAGATGAGTTTGAATATTCAACACTAAAACTACCAGAACCTTACCCATTCGATATCTTTATTGATATAATTGGAAGTGGTTTGAAAGACCTGAATTTAAAACTTAAGTATTCATTTCAGGATTTTGCACATGGAAATGGTTCTGGAAATGTCTTATTTAATCAGGAACAGAGAATTGGGGGTTATTTAAAAAACAAATCCGAATATCTTTTAAATTCAAATCAATTCAAACTAATTGCAGAATTAGAATCAATAAACTCCAGAGAATTCACGAATTCAAGTGATGTTTTAAAATCGATTTCAAAAATTCAGGAATTAGCGGCCAACGCAAATTCAGTGCTTTCAAAAATTCTTGTTGATACAGAAATTGTTGCACCAGAAAAAATAAGGATTGAATTTGAAGAAGTAGCAAAAGATAAATTTCGATTAAAGCCAATTATAGATAAAATTGACAATGAGAAATTTCAAAAATCATTTGAAATTTTCCCGAGAGTAAAACCGGAATACAGTTTTAAAGAGGATACTAAAAAAGTTAGAGTTGTTATTGATGAAAACATTAATGAAAGCGGTAACAGCGTTGCGACTGAACTTTCAAAACTAAAAAGAAAGAACACATTCAACTCCGATGAAATAAACGAAATCTACAATTCACCCACAAAGTTTTGGGATACTGATTTAATTGATTTAGATGAATTTGGTGAAAGGGTTTTAGAACTTGGAATTTACAAACCCAAATTTTATCCATTTATAAGTCCGTACAAATCTCAGTGGATTCCGGGAATTGCAATCGAAGATAAAAAAGAAGGTACTCGTCTTATTTGTATTAAAAACGATGATGAATTGAATGAACTTAAAAGTTTATTCAACGAAAGCAAAGCAAATGGGAAAGAAACGCTGGAGTTTAAAGGAGAAAAGTTAGATATCGCATTTATTCCACCAATTATTGAAAATGCAGAGAAGCAGTTAAAATCTCCAAAGAAACCTGTTACCGATGAGATAAAAGAACAGGGTAAATCCGAATCTCAAACAAAAGTATTGATAATAAAAGAGAATACTGACCAGAATGATTATTCTGAATCAGCACAGCCAATTACAGATATAAAATACAATTTTCAATCGATTAAAAATTTATCAAAAGAAATAAAGCTTAAAGACCATCAAAAAAATGGAATTGCTTGGTTACAAACATTGTCAAGCCCCCCTTATTCTTTGCCTGGAGTTTTACTTGCCGATGATATGGGTCTGGGGAAAACTTTACAAGTTTTATATTTTATAGAATGGTTTGTTCAAAGAGGAAATAATTCTCCAATTTTAGTTGTTGCACCCGTTTCTTTACTGGAAAATTGGCAAAATGAATATCTAAAATTCTTTCCTAATTCTAATCTGAAAGTAATTACACTTTGGGGTGGCGATGTAAAAAACTATATCATTTCCAACAATAAGGAAAAAACTATTCGTAATCTAAATGATAAAGCAATTTTTCTAACAACATACGAAACACTTCGAAAACAACAAATACCACTTGGTATAATTAACTGGGGAATAATTATTCTTGACGAAGCCCAAAAAATAAAAACTCCTGGAACATTTGTTACAAATGCAGCAAAAGGATTAAAAGCCAAATTTAAAATCGCTATGACTGGGACACCTGTTGAGAATACATTAATGGATTTATGGTGTATCGTTGATTTTTGCAGTCCCGGGTTATTGGAAAATGCTAAATCGTTCTCAACCCAATTTCAAAAACCATTGAAAAAAGAAAATACTGACTTTGCTCAGTTGTCTGAAAATTTAAGAGATAAGATTGGAGATACTCTATTGCGGAGAATGAAAATAGATGTTGCAAAGGATTTGCCAACAATTGATTATTTGAAATTTAAGGAAGAAATGCCTCCTGTGCAATTTAATTTATATCAAAACGAATTAGCAAATATTGAACAGCTAAAGGGAAATAGCGAAAATGTTAATCCCGTTCTACAAGGCATCTTTAATTTAAGAAGTATCTCTGACCATCCATATTTAAAACATTATCAATTGGAGAATTTTAGTTCACCTGAGTTAATAAATTCGTCCGCTAAATTGAAAAAAGTGATTTCAATTCTATCAGAAATAAACAAGCTGGGTGAAAAAGTCATTTTGTTTACTGAAAATAAATCAATGCAAAGAGTTTTGAGAAGAATTGTGATTGAAAATTTTTCTATAACTCCATCAATTATTAATGGTGAAACTCCAACAAGCATTTCAAAAACAAATAGTACAAAATTATCAAGGCAACAGGAAATAGATAAATACCAAAAGAAAAATGGATTTAATGTTATTATCATGTCGCCGGTTGCTGCTGGATTTGGATTAAATATTACAGAAGCTAATCACGTAATTCATTATACAAGACATTGGAATCCGGCTAAAGAACAACAAGCAACTGACAGAGCTTATAGAATCGGGCAACAAAAGCCTGTAAAAGTTTATTATCCATTGGCAGTTGCTCCTAATAATGAAATAAAAACTTTCGATATTGTTTTAGATGAACTTTTATGTCGAAAATCTCATTTAGCATCAAGTACACTTTTCCCAACAGAACAGATTGAAATTAATAAGGAAGATTTTATAAATGCAATGAGTGGTGACGGTTCGGAGAAAACGTCTGTTATTATCAAAAACGTTGAATCATTGGACAAACTACAACCATTAGTTTTTGAAGCTGCCATTGCGTTATTACTTGAAAAAAAGTTTGAAGGAAATACATGGTTAACACCAAAATCAAATGACAAAGGAGCAGATATAATCCATTTCAACGACAGTAGCAATTTCTTGATTCAAGTAAAACAAAGTGTTTCAAAACTGGGAATAAATTCTGGTCAGGAAATAACTTATGCTTTACCGGAATACAAAAATAAATATCAGCGGGATTTTTACCCTCAAGTAATCACAAATAGCTTTTTTAATCAAACCGCAATTGATTTAGCCAACCAACATAACATTGAGTTAATTAACAGAACAGTTATTGAAGACTGGATTCAAGAATTCCCGTTAAACATTGATGAAATAGATAAAAAATTAAATGATAGAATTTCCAGTATTTAATAAAACACAAAACGATGATATTGTTAATTTTGGAGAATGAGTAACAAACCACAAAATATCAACAATCTGTTTTCAGAAATCAAACAACTGATTGAAGAAGCAAGGCAAACCGTTGCAGTAGCAGTTAATGCCGCAACAACAATTTTATATTGGAATATTGGAAAGCGAATAAATACTGAGATTCTTGATAATAAACGTGCCGAATATGGTAAGGAAGTTGTAAAATCACTTTCACACGAATTAACTCAGGAATACGGAAAAGGTTGGAGTGAACAGCATATTTGGCATTGTCTACGCTTTGCGGAGACTTTTCCGGGAAAAGAAATTCTCTACGCGCTGAGTAGACAATTGAGCTGGACTCATTTTCGCACCATAATGTATTTAAACGATGAACTCAAACGCGAGTTTTATATTCAAATGACCAGAATTGAAAACTGGAATACTCGAACACTAAACGAAAAAATCGATTCGATGCTATTTGAAAGAACTGCAATTTCAAAGAAACCCGAAGAATTGATAAAAAAGGAACTCAAAGAGTTGCGGGACGAAAACAAACTAAGTCCAGACCTCGTTTTTCGTGACCCTTATTTTTTAAATTTTCTTGGATTAGAAGATAACTATAGTGAAAAATCATTAGAAGATGCAATATTACGAGAGCTTGAAAGATTCATCCTTGAATTAGGACAAGGTTTTACATTCGTTGAGCGTCAGAAAAGAATGTTAATTGACGGTGATAGTTTCAAACTCGATTTATTATTTTATCATCGGAAATTGAAACGTCTTGTTGCAATTGACCTTAAAACTAGACAGGTTTAAAGCACAATATAAAGGTCAAATGGAATTATACCTTCGCTATCTTGAGAAATTTGAGACGGAAAAAGAAGAAGATTCACCAATTGGGTTAATACTTTGTGCTGAAGGTTCAAAAGAACAAATTGAATTGTTACAACTTGAAGAATCTGGAATAAGAGTAGCAGAATATTTGGTTGAATTACCTCCAAAAGAATTGCTGCAAAAGAAATTACATAAAGTGATAGAATTGGAAAGAAAAAGATTACAAATGAAAAAGTTGAAATAGCCAGCGCACACAGCCAAGCACATTTGCAATTCGCACAAGCCAACGCGAAGACCAAAAATTGCAAAAGAGCTTGTCTGTTTTCCATCGCTTTTTTGCCGACCCAAAAACAAAATCAGGTCAGTGCTAAAATTGAAAATAAAGTAGTTCTATGAAAGGAGAAAACTAAACCCAGTTGGTAACACGTGGTAAATTTAATTGCCGGGACAGTAGTAAATTCAGCGTTCATAGCTCGCCTCAAAATTGTAGGGGTTTGACAATTGAACAGCACGTAATCGGCAACAAAACTTACCACCACCGTTAGCGATAAAAATAAAAAAGCTCACTGCAATGAAAAAACAAATTCTCTTCCTTTTAATATTGTCAATCTTGATAATTTGTTCTTGCAATAATCAGTATGAAAAAATTACCGGATATTGGGAAGTTACTTTTAACGATTCAATTAATTACACCAAACAGATTCTTCATTTCGAGAAGGAAAAAGGAAATTTAAAACTCACGATAGATGAGCCATTAGATGGAACTCTTGAGATGCCGGGGGAGAAACCTTTTTTCGCAAACGACAGTTTACACTTTGAATCAATGTGGGGCTTATTCAAATATGATGGCAAATTTGTTTCCGGTGATTCACTCATTCATGGTATTAGATTAGTAAACGATGGTTATCCAACACCATTTGTTATGAGAAGCATATCAGAAAAAGAACTTTTATATAAGATACCCAGAGTCAACTCTAATGGAAAAAAAGTTTATAACTATTCCTATTTTAAACCATTGCAAAGGGAGGACGGATTTGAATGTTCAACACTATCAGAAGTAGGCATAGATTCAACTTATATATATAAACTCATTGAAGATATTCTGAGAGGTAAAATGGCGACGATACATAGTCTATTGATTATAAAAGACAATAAACTTGTTCTTGAAGAATATTTTCACAACTACGATAGCAAAAGGCTTCATTCATTGGAGTCAGTAACCAAAAGTTTCACTTCGGCATTAATGGGAATTACCATTGACAAAAAATTTATTCCTGAAATAAATGAACCTGTGTGGAAATATTTTAAAAAATGGGATTCGACGCAATGGGTAAGGAAAAAATATGATATAAGCATAAAGAATTTGTTGACTATGACTGCAGGGTTGGACTGGAAGCCGTTTACACCAAATGAGTACAATGATGATGTGAATATTTATACATCGCCCGATTGGATTGGATACATTTTGAATAAAGACTTAAAGGATAAGCCCGGTGACAAATTCTTTTATAATAATCGGCTCATGTTTCTTCAGGGACACATAATAGAAGAATCTTCAGGTCTTTCTGTTGACACTTTTGCTACTAAATATTTATTTAACGAACTAGGAATTAAATATCATAGATGGAAAGTATATGATAATGGAATAACAGAAACAGGTGGAGGATTAAAACTATTACCCAGAGATATGATGAAATTTGGATTGATGTATTTAAATCATGGCAAATGGCAAGGGGAACAAGTTATCTCCCCACAATGGATTAAATCTTCAACTGAAAATCAAGTTCATTCAAATAATCAGGAATATGGTTATAACTGGTGGATTAAAAGCTACAATGTCAATCATCAAATATTCAATACTTATTATGCATTGGGACACGGCGAACAGCTAATAATGGTAATACCCAACGCAAATACTGTTTTTGTCATGACGGCTGGGAATTATTTTCAAACACCTCAAAGACAGGATGAAATATTGAGAGATTATATTTTGCCATCATTAATAACCAATAACGAAAATACACAAAACAGCACTAAGATAAGTTTGAGAGATATAGTTGGCGAATACGAGATAAATGCAGAGGAGACCATAAAAATTGAGATTGTAGACAACACTCTGGTTGCTATTGACCCATCTGGAGAGAAGTTAAAGTTACTTCCAAAATCAGATGGATTCTACTTAGTTGAGAATTCACCCCGTGAAGTAAGGTTTATCTATGATGAAACAAAAACTATTATTGCAGCAGAGATATTTGTAAATGGAGAGAATGTCGAAAGACTAAAAAAAATAAAATAAAGTAATTAAAGTTTCCCACGTCGGGAAGTATTGATTTATATGAGAATTGAAATTTAATAAGTAGTGGTAAAATAGAATTTAAATTACTATATTTGAGTTAGTTACACATCAAAAAGCAATTTATTCACAAGACCACTACTTATGGGATCAAAAATAGCATTTTTAAGCGAATTAGAGAGCGTTCTTTGCAATGATGAAAAAACCAACGAGGGGATACTCCATTTTTTTTCGGCTTTCAGGATTGGTCGGTTTTTAGGCTCCTTCAATTCTTTGAAAAGCAAGGGGTACGACGTTTCTGTACTTTTGCTTTCACTTCTGATCTTCAGGTTACGCAGCGAAAGTATTTGCAGGATGCAAAACCGGTGCAAAAATTTTCTTGAAAGCATTGATGACAATACCTTTTATCGTTTGATGAACAACCAGTGGATGGACTGGCGTAAATTGCTGCTGAGTTTTGCCAAACAGTTTGCTTTGCAGGTAAAGGCCAAGGGTGATTCTCTTTCGAAAACAACTTGTTTTGTTTTGGACGATACGGACATTGAAAAAACGGGCAAAACAGTCGAGTTTATCGGCAGGATTTTTAACCATGTGACCAAGCTTTACCCGTTAGGTTTTAAAATGCTTCTGCTTGGCTTCTGGGACGGAAAGACACTGATTGCAACCGACTTTTCGTTCCACAGGGAGAAAGGGCAAAAGGGGACTTACGGTTTATCAAAGAAAGAGTTGAAATCGCAGTTCCGAAAAAAGCGTGACAGCAAATCGCCCGGGCAAAAAAGGGCACTGGAACTGGATATGAAAAAAGGTGAAGTTGCTGTTTCGATGCTCCTGCGGGCTGTAAAGAATGGGTTTATCGCCAGTTATGTTTTGATGGACAGTTGGTTTGTGAACGATTACATGATCAAAAGTGTCCGCGCCATCAAAAAAGGGGCCATGCATTTACTGGGGATGTGCAAAATTGACAGGCGGAAATACCTGGTTGGTAACAAGGAATTGAACGCCCATCAGTTGATCACCAAAAACCAGCGGAAGAATAGCAAGTATTCCAGAAAATACAAGTCAACCTACATCCCCATCGTGGTTGATTACAAAGGTGAAAAAGTCCGGCTCTTCTTCATACGATACAATAATGCAAAGAACTGGACATTGCTGTTGACAACCGATTTGACCCTGTCTTTTGCACGGGCGATTGAACTGTATCAAATCCGTTGGACAATTGAAGTCTTGTTCAAGGAATGCAAGCAGTACCTGCGTTTGGGTGCAAGCCAGAACACTGATTTCGATGGACAAATTGCAGATGCAACAATCATCTTGGCAACCCATACGATATTGTCGCTGCAAAAGCGGTTCAGTTCTTATGAAACCATGGGAGAACTGTTCAGGGAAACACAGCAGCATCTGCTCGAACTAACATTGTGGGAACGGCTGATTAAGGTATTCTTTAAAATGTTGGTACAAATGGCTGCGATACTAGACATTGATATTGAGGCATTAATAGAAAAACTAATGCAAAGTGATCAAACAAGCAGACAACTAGTGGTAATTCTCAGGGCACTGGATGAATTTGATGATAATGATCAAAAAAAACAAAACTGTTATCTGTCAGGCAGTAGCTTGATAACATGATAATTAGAAGCAAAATGAACGGATGATTATGAAATTTAACAAGCCCAATTATAGGGCTTTATATATGAGGGAAACTTTAATAAAGTAAAATTTCTATCGCTAATAAATAGGAATATGAGCGGTACGCAGTACCCAGCGATTATTCGGTGTTGAACTACACCCGCCGGGCTCAGGGCTATGTACTTTCTGACGATATTTAATATTTTTTGAAGAAAAAAAATTGAAGTGTTCTTTGACGTACTGCAGGTTTTTGTGCTTTTTTGGGTTGTTGTTACAACTGAAGAACTGTTTCTCAGCCGTAGTTTTACACTTTTTGCCAGCAATCAGACACACCTCTCCCGGTTGCGTAGTTAGCGCAAAAAAGAGTTGGTATCATGCCGTTTGCAGTGTGTGTTTCATGCCGTACATTGCCGGGGAGCGGATGCGTGGCAATTCGCTGATTTTAACCATCCGTCCGGTTTTGCATACCGGGCAAATACAGGGATTAATGCCAGTCAGCCTTGTAAAGCGCTCAACATTTGTTTCAGGCGTTTTTTGTTGTTTGATAAGCGCATCAATAACGGGCTTCTCTTCCGCGGTAAATTGTAAAGCCAGGTTTCGTTTGGTGGTGTGGTTGTAAATCCCGAACCGACGGATTTTAACAAACCGCCTGGGCAGTATATGCATAGCAAACCGCCGCAGGAATTCAATTCCATCCATTGTAACCGGCTTTTTGATGGCATTGTCGCGGTAATCTTTTGCAATAAAGGTGACTTTTTCTTCGGCAATATTTAAAATGCGCTGGTTGGTAATGGCCACGCGGTGGGTGTATTGTCCCAGGTATTTTACCACATGTTCAGCACCTGCCAGCGAAGGTTCGCAGTGTACCACCCACCGGGTTTTATATGCTTCCTGCACATTTTTGGTAAACAGCGAAAGCTCGTTTTGTTTTCGCAAAGCCCGTTTCAGGCTGTCAAGGAACTTTCCTTTAAAGGCAGAGCTGAGTTGATGCACCGGATAAAGGAAGTTCCCTGAGTGTCCGATATTTTTCCATCGCCCGTCGAGGGTATAACCGGCAGCCGGTACAATACAATGAATGTGGGGATGCAGTGAAAGGTTCTGTCCCCAGGTATGCAAAACCGCTACCGCACCGCTTTCAACACCATAATGAGAGTATCCAAATGAGCGGAGCGTTTGCCATACTGCAAATTCCGGTGAAAGTTGACAGGTGATTCCGGGCAAAGTTGACAGTTTCATTTTTTCGATGATTTCGTGGTTAAAGATAGCCAAAAAAATTTTACTGCTTTTTCATTTTTTTTCTCATAGATTCTCCTTTTAGTTCAAACCGATGTGCCGAGTGGGTTACCCGGTCTAAAAAAGCATCGGCAATTGTTTTTTCCTCGAGCAGTTCGTGCCATACTTTTACCGGGATTTGTGAGGTTATTATGGTCGACTTTTTTCCATGTCTGTCCTCGATAATATCGAGCAGCATAAGTTGCTTTTCGTTATCAATAACCTGCAGTCCAAAATCATCGAGAATAAGCAGGTTTTGTTTTTCAATCCGGCCCAGTTCTTTCATATAGGTACCGCCTGCTTTGGCCATGGTTAGTTTGTTAAACAGCCGGCCCAGGTTAAAGTACATGGTTTTATACCCTTTGAGGCAAGCCTGGTATCCCAGTGCTGTTGCCAGAAAACTTTTACCTGCACCCGTACTGCCGGTAATAATAATGTTTTCGCCCCGGTCAATAAAAGAGCAATCTGCCAGTCGTGTAAAAAGGTTTCTGTCCAGTTCTCTTTCCGGGCTAAAACTGATTTCCTCGACCGATGCCTGGTAGCGGAACCGGGCTGCTTTTACCAGCCTCTCAGTTTTACGGCCGATACGTTCATCCCATTCAGCCTCAATGAGCCAGGCTAAAAACTCATCATTGTTCAGCGAGTTGTTCTGTCCTGTTTCAAATGATGCTTCGTAAGCCTTTTTCAGGCCATGCAGGCGCATCTGCTGCATTTTTTCAATTGTTGCATTCGTGTTCATAATCAAATTGTTTTGTTATTCGTAATTTCCTCTAATATTTTCATGAAAAGGGAGTTTTAATTCTTTACTGTTTTCGGAGGCCAGCCTGTCAAGGCCTTTTTCCAAAATATCCCTGATGGTATGATAGCTGTAGGCCTGGTAATTTAATGCCCTTTCACAGGCATTTTCAAGTCTCTTCCTTCCTGTACGTTTGGCAAAGCCAAGGATGCCAAGACACGATTTGTACCCCTGCTCAGGGTATTGTTTGGTTTCCAGCACCTGTTTTATGTACTCTTCGGTTGATTCCCCAATTGTGGCAGCCCACTGGGTAAACTTTTCAGGACTCCATTCCGAAACAAACCGGTGGCTGGAAGGAATGTGTGTTTTTATTGTTGTATATCTGTGGGGGGAATAATTCCGCTGGTGTAAAGCAATGCGTTTGTGGTTGTAGTAAACTTCAATAACACGTCGCGTATAAATGAGCTTTACTTTTTTGCCAATATAGGAATAAGGCACGCTGTAATAATGTTTGTCTTTGCTTAGCAGTACATGGGAGTTTTTCTGTACTGTAGCCATTTTATATTCCTTTAGCTCGTAACCTGCTTGTGGAAGTGATTTTAATGCTTTTTTATCGGTTTCATTAAACAAATCCCTTCGGCTGTAATCCCTGCCCTGAAAACGCAGGTTATTGTATTTTTCCAGTTCCTCTTTTATGGCAGCATTTAACGCTTCAAGCGAATAAAATTCTCTGTTCCTGAGGGCGGCATAAATACGGTGATACACGATTTTAACTGCGCCTTCAACTAATGCTTTGTCTTTAGGCTTGCGTGCCCTTGCCGGGTAAATAGTGGTATTGTAATGAGAAGCAAAATCAGCCAGACGCTCATTTATTTCCGGTTCGTACCTGTCGCTTTTGGTAACTGCTGATTTTAAATTATCAGGGACTACTGCAGCGGTTATTCCGCCAAAATAACGGAAACTGTTTTGCAGGCTGTGCAAAAAGTCAGGTATTGTTTGGCTAAGGGTGGCTTCCACAAAAGTGAACTGGCTCGCCCCAAGGGTGGCGATAAAAACCTCTGCTTCTTTTATCTCGCCGGTTGAACGGTCAATAAAACTGAGTTTCTTACCTGCATAATCCACAAATAATTTGTCGCCTGCTTTATGCTCCATGTGCATGTAAGCATCGTTTTGGTGGCACCACTTCTGGAAATGGTAACAAAACTGGGTGTACATTACCCCTCCCGGATGTTTGCGTTTGTACTCCTCCCATAACACCTGGCGGGTTACACCTGGCTTTTTCAGCTCTTTTTCTACATAAGGGAAGAACTCTGTTAACTCAATAAATATTATGTTTCTGTCCATCCGCGGCGGCGCGGCCCCGGCTTCAAACAGCTCGTGCAGTTCTGCATCGCTGAAGGATGCCAGTTCTTCAAGTTTGAATCCACTGCTTTCGATTTGCTTAACATACTTGATTACCGTTGGACGCGAAAGCTTAAGCGCCTTTGAAACCCGTGAGTTTGAAAACTTTTCTTTCTTTAATCGAATGATTTCCCTAATCATAATTGCTCCTATTGTTTTATTAGCCATATTCTTTTAATGCAAAAAAAATATGACCGGGAAACCATCGAAAATTAACTGTCAACTTTCATCCGCAATGGGATGTCAACTTTGTCCCGGAATAGAGTGTAAACTTTACCCCGGAATAGGGTGTAAACTTTGCCCGGAATAGGGTGTAAATTTTGTCCCGGAATATGCAGCCATACCGAATCAAACAGCAAGTCATAGTACATTCTTTGGTTGTGCAGGCAAACCTGATTTAAGAGGTGCGGCACAGTGAATATAACATGGTAATGCTTAACGGGCAGGGTTCCACGCACCAGGTCGTCAATCCAGAAAGCCTGTTTTGAAGCCTGGCATTTAGGACAGTGCCTGTCGCCACAGCTGTTGTAACTGTAGCGCACGGTACCGCAATTTTCACAGGCTTCTTCGTGTCCGCCCAATGTGGCAGTACGGCAGGCAGCTATTTTGCCCAGCACCCTTGTTTGCACCGGGGTAAGCTTTGTTTGATTTGCCAAACCAGCGCCAAACCGGTTGACCACATCAGCCAGCTCAAACTTTGTCCGCATTTTTCGGGAAGTTATATAGCGTATCGAGCGGACTATGAGGCTTTATCAGCGGGCATTGCGCCACATGCAGATAAATCATGGTAGTGGTAATGTCGGCATGGCCCAGCAATTCTTTGACGGTAACGATATTTAGTCCCTGTTCCAAAAGGTGCGTGGCATACGAGTGACGCAGCGAATGCAGGTTTACCTCCTTGGTAATGGATGTTTTTTTCAGGTTTTCGCGCATCACCCACGACAGGCCGCGCACGCTGTAACGGCCATCTGGGTCCTTGCCGTTAAAGAGCCAGATGTAGGGATTTTCAGCTTTCAGGTATTTTTTCAAACCAACAGCCATGCTGTCGGCAAGCGGAACAATACGGTCTTTTTTGTATTTGCTTTGCCGTATGTGAATGGTTTTTCGCTGAAAATCCACATCCGAGATTTTCAGGTTAATCACTTCCTGACCACGCAGACCCGCCGAATAGATTAAGGTCAGCACTATCCGCTGTTTCAGGAGTGTTGGAGCGCTAAAAAGTTCTTTTAGCTCAAGATGGTTCAGGATGATGGGAAGTTTGGTATTTCCTTTTAGTGATGGCAAAGCGATGGCATTTTTGTTCATTCCCAGCAAGCGGTAATAGTAACGCAAGCCGTACACCATATGTTTGAAACTGCTGCGTGAAGGGGATTTTGGGTCGCGGGCCAAAGCAGCCAGGTACTCGTTGATTTCATCCGGGTCAATCTGTTCGGGCAATTTGCCGAAATGGACTACAAACAGCGCGATACGCCGGATATAATTCAATGTCGTTTAGTTAAGGATTGTTCATAATCGTTTGTAATTCATTGAGTAAGTTTTCTTCGGTCGTTTTTTTCGTTCAAAACTTCGTCCGGGGCGGACAATTTCACGGGTGTTCTCTACTATATTGTCGAAAGCCTCCAACGCCCTCTCGTATTTCCTTTTTATTACCACCCCAATCAAAATGTCTTGTGTCATCGACAAAGCATTGGTACGATTTATCTTTTGCGCGTGTTTACGCTTTTCGTCTGCACGATATTCCGCAACAACCTTTTCTTCAATAGGGTGTGCATAAGCTGCACAAAGTGTCATCAGGAAAACTTTGGCGAAGAAATCCTGTTTTACCGCCCTTGCTGTTTTCCCAGAGAAATCCTCTAACTCAACCCGGTTTTTCAACAGTTTATAGGCCTCTTCTTCGTTCCAGCGATAGTGGTAAAGTTGCTCAAAATCTTCATATACATATTTTTCTGTACCGGTCAGCGAAGTACAAAGTATCTCTTTTTCTCCGTTTTCCAGTTCTACTTTTACCAACCTACACTGGATGGTGGCATCCACCATGTGGGGGAAGGCAGCCAGTTTCTTGCGGTCTTTTTTGGGCAGGGTAAAAGAAACAATCCGTTCTTTTTCATCGCTTTCTGTAAATTCCTTGACCTTGAGCCACCAATCTTCTTTCAACCGCACACAAAATTCTATTCCTTTGGCTTTGAGTAAAAACAATAGCCAAAAACACGGATAACCCCTGTCAAGCAACAACATATCTCCTGCTTTGACTTTGTCCAGATGCTGGAGAAGCAAGTCGCGTTCGCTGGATGAATAGGGCGCAAGTTTGCTGTCGATGGTTATCTGGTTCAACACATCGTAAAGCATCGAGCCCATGGCCAAAGAGCGCGGGCTGTCAGCTTTCGGCCCAAATTTGTGCTGCCCGAATTCTTCAATGATACTTGGGTGGTTTGGCAAAACCAGTCTCGTACCATCTACCGCTAACGTTCGCATCCCATGCCAAACGTAATATTCCGCATCTTCATAAAAAGTCTCCGAGGCAACTTCATTCAATCGCTCGAATGCCCACGGGTTCAACTTGGCACGTGCTTGGGTGAATGCCCCTTTAGTCACTTCCCTGATTTTAAAATCACTGTTGGAAATCGCCTTGAAGAAACTATCAAGTTCGCGTTGAATAGAACTTTTAAACATGATGATGATGACGATTAGATTTTTTAGCGAAAGTTTTCTGTTCCGAGAAAATACCCCTGAAGGGCCGTCTTTTGAACGGCTCCTAAATTTCTCATTTTCAAGTTCATTTGATATTTTTTTAGATAATTTTTCTCGATAAAACCTTTTTGGATTGATACTTGGGTTACCCCCTATATACCCTTACAAAATAAGCAACATATTGCAAACTACAAACTTTTCAAAGAACTATTTTTCACCAAAATACCACTAAAATCAGGCTTTTTAGCTACTTTTGTTAACTAAACGACATTGGGATATAATTATTTAATGTACTTTTACTCTGTCCGCGCAGAGTAACCTGTTGTTCCAGTTTACGAACAACTTTTTCAAAGTCAGTAACAAGCACTATAGCTTGCTCAACAATAGTAAAACCCGATTTCTTTCTCATAATTAGAATTTTAATGTGAATAATTTCTAAGTATAGAAAGAATCGGGTATTTTTGGAATAGCTACCCGCGAAGGCGGGTTTAGTTCAACAAACTGTATATTTCATAGCCGGGTTTGTGAGTAATTGTAGCGTTCGATTACCCGCATTTTTCTTCATCTCAGTTTGACAGGAAAGTAGCTCCGCAATCGGCTCCGCAACATACACTAACCGTTACAGGCAATCCTCCTACTGGTCGTAAAACAGTTGAGTTTTTCTGCTAACGAGTTATCTTAGTGTCGAGCTCCGAGTAAAGGCCGGTTTAAGCAATGGTGTTTTATAAACCCGAGCGCAATCAAGGTCAGGATGTAAAAAGTCAGGAATTTTTTCTGACTTGGGTTAGAGTTTAATGGTGATGCTGACAATAAATGTTAGTAATCCCGATCGGAATAATTTCAAAGTTTAAAAGTTACATCCCATGGAGCTTTTTAATATTTTAAACAGTTAAGATATGGGAAAAAAGAAAATGAGTTTAGAAGTAGTCAACCCAGATGCCGGCAGGGTATTGACGCATAGCCGTCAGGCTATAATTTATAATTTACTATATAATAGTTGTTTATGATGATTTAGGATTGATATATTTTAGTTAGTATAAAGAAAGGGGTTTCCTTTCTGAATTTACGGGTTCTTTTTCGGCAATGTTGCGTGAGGTTTTTTCGGAAAAGGAACTTCAAAAGAAAGCAGCAGCAAGTGGATTTTATAAGCGCAAGTGTGATTTCACACCTACTATGTTCTTTGATATATTGCTTTATTGTGCCTCTCAATCGGAAACATATAGCTTATCTCAAACTTCTTCCAAGATAAAGACAATGCATGGAGTAAACATTACCAAGCAATCCATCGATGGTCGTTTCACTGAAGGAGCGGTTGCCTTCGTCAAGGAAATCCTGAAAGAATTATTGGAAAGACAATTGAGCAATGTTTTTTGTGCCAATTTTTTAACTCAGTTCAACCATGTTCGCATTAAAGATTCAACACGTTTTCTTGTTCCCGATAAACTCAGGGAACATTTTAAAGGTAGTGGGGGAAGCCAGGGAACATCAAAGGCAAGTGTTTCTATACAGTATGAATACGATGCACGTAGGGGCAAAATACTTGACCTGAATGTAACAGCCGGGACACGAAATGATGCGACAGATGCCAGAGAAACAAAAATGAAAATCAACAAAGGCGATTTAGTGATACGTGACCTCGGTTATTTTAATCTCTCTGTATTGACTGGATTTGCAGACCAGGGAGCATCATTTATCAGTCGCCTGAATACTTCCATTCTTGTCTTCGAACCTGACACGATAGAGAAAATTAGTTTTAAGGGGTTATATGATCGGATGTGCAAACAAAAGCAGACTCGTTGTGAGAAACAGGTTTTAGTAGGAAAAGGCAAACTGGAGCAACTACGGTTGATTGTTGAAATTGTCCCCGAAAAGGTTTTTGAAGAACGGATAAGGAAAGCAAATAAACAAAACAAGGAAAACGGATGGACAACCTCAGAGGAATATAAGGCACGTTGCCGGTTCAACCTGTTTATTACTAATGTTCCAAACGAGGTACTTTCAAGCGAAGAGGTCATGCTAACCTATCGGTTACGCTGGCAGATTGAGTTGATGTTTAAAAACTGGAAGTCGGTATGTAAAATCAACAAATTACAACCGATGAAATATGAACGATTTGCATGTTTACTGTTTTCCAAATTAATACTGATCTTGCTGAACATGCAGATCATCTGCAACCTTCAGGTGTATTACTTCAAAAAGCGACGGCTGATTCTGAGTGAGAACAAGTGCTTTAAAACACTTTGGGAATCATTCAGTATTCTGAGGGACATCTGGAAAGAAGGACAAAAGAGTTCAGAGAGAAGATTAATGAAATTGACGAAAAAGTTCTCCTCAAATCACTGGAAAGAAAAACGAAAAAATAAAATTAATTTTATTGAAATAATAGAGTTATTTATTTGCAAATCAATATTTTATGACTATATTTAAAACAACAAAAAGGGGGACAAACGCCAAGCCGCCCCCTCAATTATTAACAACAAAAAGTTATTTGAAATGGTGAAAATTACGAAATCAAGCCCCATTTCTCAAAGGAATGGGGCAAAAAAAGAAACAATTAACATATACCATTGAATAACTGATGATTACGTCACATAAACCTGACGGCTATGGGGGTATTGACGTAGGAAGCAAAAGCCATTGGGTTGCTATTGGCCAGGATGCCCAGGACATCAGGGAATTCGGTGTTTATAGTGAAGACCACCAGAAACTCTGTCGGTGGTTATCTGAAAATGGGATAAAATCCATTGCCATGGAAAGTACCGGCACTTATTGGCAAACTCTCTTTAGTGCTTTAACAGCCGAAGGTTTTGAAGTGATACTGGTAAATGGCAGACAGACCAAAAATGTGAAAGGGAAAAAGACAGATATAAAAGATTGCCAATGGATCCAAAAACTCCATTGTTTGGGTTTATTGAGTCATAGCTTCCTTCCTGATAGTACCACCGAAATAATCAGGACCTATTCCCGCCACCGACAAAACCTGATAAGACAAACCGGACAGACCGTTTTGAAAGTTCAGAAATACCTTCGTTTAATGAATATGAGGTTGGACGTGGTTGTCAACGATGTTGTTGGATTAACAGGGACAAAAATCATAACCGCTTTTATCGCAGGGGAAACAAAAGGAAAAGACCTGGCAAAATACCGGCACTACAATTGCCGAAAGCCGGAAGAAGAAATATCTAAGGCATTACAATACAATGGACGGGAAGACTACCTATTTGCTCTCAAACAAGAATGGGAAACTTATTTGCATATCCAAAAGCAGATTAGTGAAGTCGATGCTCAAATAAAAAAACTACTCGAAGATATTATAGATCAGGATGACAATAAGAAACAGCATGTTGCCAACAAAAAGTCATATAAGAGAAAAAACAAAAATACGATTAGAGGAACTGATATGAATCAAATCTCATACAAGTATTTTGAAGGTGTCGATCTAATGGAAATTGAAGGCGTGAATGATGCAACAATAATGGCAATAATCAGTGAAATAGGCTTGGAAGGGATTAAAAAGTTTAGTTCGGCAAAACAATTTACAGCATGGCTCAGGTTGGCCCCTAATAACAAAATTAGTGGTGGGAAGGTATTAAGTCACCACATACCCAAAGGCAGTAGCAGATTAAAAATAGCCTTACGAAATGCAGCAAATGCAATTGGAAATCTTAAAGAAGGGCACCTTGCAGATTTCTTCAGAAGAATCAACTATAAAAAAGGACGCTCAACTGCAATTAATGCCACAGCCAGAAAGTTGGCTATTATCATATGGAATATGTTGGTAAAAGGACAGAACTATAATCCACCAACTCAATATATGTTTTTGGATGAAAAAAGAAGGCTTGGGCTTGTTAAGAGAATACAAAAACAAATAACTAAATTTGAAATCAAACCCGAACAACTCGGATTTGCAACTAGCTGATTATGTGTATTGTAAATTTGACGTTAGTCGGAACCTCAGTATGACACAAGAACTCAATAAATGTGATAAAATATATCATAAAATAACATTTGACAGGCGTACTGCACTGCGATTCGCGAATCGGTTCAGCAAAAAAATACCGGGATATTATTCCACAATTCCCGGTATTTTTTTTCAAAACTTAACTGAATTTTAGCGGTTCACGAATTTAAAAAACCGGCTTTCATCGCCATCTTTTGTTTTGTCCTGGTATAAAAATGCCAATTCTTTTTCCTCAAATGTGTCGAAAAATTCATCCCAGTCAACTTCTTTCAGATTATTCCCGCTGTCGTCGGAAAACTTAATCCGAAGCAATCCTGCTGCTTCCTGGTTGTCTTCGGTACCTTCCACAATCGCAGGTTTTCCATTGCGTTTTTCTACCCACGACTGAATTTCACTGTGTTTTGTTGTTGTTTTTGATTCTGCCATTTCATCAAATTTTTAAGGTTAACAATTCATGTAATAATATTTGTATGTAATTTATGTTGAATTTATTTTCAAAAACTATTCCAGCAGATTTATAATTGCAATTGTTTTGAAATGGAAAGGTATTTGCAAAACGGAAAATGAATCAATTCATTTTAAAAAATCATGGAAAAACGGCCACTGGCAATAGTAACAGGAGGTAGTTCGGGAATAGGTTATGCAATTGCAAACCGGTTATTGCAGGAAAAATATGAGGTAATAAATGCAGACATTCGTCCTGTGGAAAAAGAAAACAGTGAATTTCTTCATTTTTTGCAGTGCAATGTTGTCAATGCTGAAGACGTTGATAAATTAAGCCGGCTGGTTCAGGAAACCGGCGTGCCCAAAGTGCTGGTTTTAAATGCCGGACGCGGAGTCCATGAAAAAATACGGGAGGGCGATCCCGAAAAATGGTTCGATATTATCAATACAAACATTTGCGGAACATTGCGTGTTTTGCGGGCTGTGTTACCATTTATGAAAACCGGAAATGTGGTATTTATTTCTTCTGTGTCGGCAACAAAGCCATATCAGTACGGCGGAATTTATGCGGCCACAAAAAGCGCCATTGATACCATTGCCGAAACCTTGCGGCTGGAAGAACTGCCTGAGATTGATGTTTCTGTAATTTCTCCTGGAGTAGTGAATACAGCATTTTTTGATAATATGAGCGCCGGAAATCACAGCATCAGCAGCATTGGATGGGGGGCGGTTGAACCGGAGGAAATTGCAAATTCCGTAATATTTATTCTTGGTCAGAAAGTTGGAACAGCTGTAAATAATTTAACTATCCGGCCTTCGCGTCAGGAATTTTAATTACAAATGTTAATATTATCTGAGGAGCATCTACCCATTGATGTGGTTTAATTCCACATTCCCCTTAATTTAGGTTTCATGTATATATCGCTGGTATTTAACAATTTAAAGGAATTCTGCATTCCGCCATTGTTCTGGTATGGTTGTGGTAAAATATGAAACCTCTGAAAACACTTTATTTATTATTGATTTCTTTAACCATGAAAAAAATATTAATCACTGGCGGGGCCGGTTTTATTGGTTCGCACCTGTGCGATGCACTAATTGAAAAAGGCCATTCCGTAAAAGTACTTGATAATTTAAGCGAACAGGTACATGGTGCAGATTGTGCCAGACCTTCCTACCTGCATCCCGATGTGGAGCTGATTAAAGGCGATGTGCTCGATAAGCAGGCAGTAAAAAATGCATTGAAAGATGCGGACTGGGTTTATCATTTTGCCGCAAATGTTGGGGTGGGGCAAAGCATGTACGAAATTGCCCGTTACACCCGGGTAAATAATCTGGGAACGGCCATACTTCTTGAGGCGCTGATTGAACATCCCGTTGAAAAACTGGTGGTTGCCTCGAGTATGAGTATTTACGGCGAAGGAATGTACCGCAACGCCGACAATGAAATTGTGCCGGGCCACGAAAGGAACCTTCAGGATTTAAAACAGGGCCGGTGGGAAATGTACGACCGGCAAAACCGCGAGCTAAAACCTGTTGCTACCAACGAAAGCAAACCTCCTGTGTTGGGGTCTGTGTACGCGTTGTCGAAGTACGATCAGGAACGAATGTGCCTGCTGGTTGGCAGGGCGTATAATATTCCGGTAGTTGCACTCCGGTTTTTTAATGTGTATGGAACGCGGCAGGCATTGTCAAATCCGTACACTGGTGTTCTTGCCATTTTTGCATCGCGTTATATGAATGAAAAACCACCACTGATTTTCGAAGATGGAAACCAGCTGAGAGATTTTGTGCATGTTAAAGATGTTGCCCGGGCCTGCATTCTTGCCGGCGAAACTAAAAAAGGAACGGGACAGGTTTTCAACGTTGGAAGCGGAAATTCCTACTCCATAAATGAAATTGCACATCAGCTTGCCGAAGTTATGGGCAAAGGTTATATAGAACCGGATGTGATTGGAAAATACCGTGCAGGTGATATCAGGCACTGTTTTGCCGACATCACGAAAGCAAACGAAGTTTTGGGATACCAGCCGCAGGTAAGTCTGAAAGACGGACTTGCAGAACTGGCCGAATGGTTAAAAGACCAAAAAGCATCGGATAAAGTGGAAACCGCAGGCAAAGAACTGGAAAAAAGAGGCCTCGCCATTTGAAAAACAAATAATGTAAACCCTTTCATTATGAATAAAATTTTTAACGACAGATACCAGCTTCAAAATCAAAAATCATCAAGCAATTCACCCGAAATTGGAATCCTGGAGTGGTTTCATATAAATGATTCCGAGCATGTTGAAAAAGCTGTTTCAGCAATGAAGGAGCTGGGTGTTACGCATCTGAGAACAGGAATTTCGTGGGCTGATTATTTTACGGAAGACGGCGAAAAGTGGTACGATTGGCTGATACCGTACCTTTCGGAAAATTTCAACATACTGCCTTGTTTTTTGTACACGCCCCCATCCATCGGAATTGCTGAAAAAACTTCATCGCCTCCCCAAAATCCTAAAGATTATGCCGATTTTCTCGATACTATAATCAAAAGGCACGGAAAACATTTTGAATATGTGGAGTTGTGGAATGAGCCCAACAACCGCAGCGAATATGATTATCTGCTTGATGAATCGTGGGATATTTTTAGCGACATGATTATTAAAGCGTCATACTGGGCAAAACAGCTGGGTAAAAAAACAGTTTTGGGAGGAATGAGTCCTATTGATCCGAACTGGCTTAAAAATCTGGCTTCAAAAAATGCGCTTCAGTATATCGATGTTATTGGTGTTCATGCATTTCCCGGGGTTTTTGAACCACACTGGGAAGGTTGGGAATACAACATCAACCTGTTAAATAATGTGCTGAATGAATTTAATCTGCAGCAGGAATTCTGGATTACTGAAACCGGTTATTCTACGTGGAAGTACGATGAAATAAAACAAATTGAATATTTCCTGAAAACGCTGGAAGCTCAGGTAACCCGGATTT
This sequence comes from uncultured Prolixibacteraceae bacterium, assembly GCA_963771595.1. Taxonomy (GTDB): domain Bacteria; phylum Bacteroidota; class Bacteroidia; order Bacteroidales; family Prolixibacteraceae; genus CAVYUC01. The sequence continues at coordinate 143,827 of CAVYUC010000026.1, forward strand.
ACTGGTATTCGCTTACCGATTTGCCGCAAACTCTTGCCACAATTGACGGATTTCGTTTTGATGAACGGGAACACCATTTCGGATTGATAACCGAAAAGGGAAATCAAAAACTGCTTTACCGGCTCTGGTCGGATGGTGGAATAGAAAACGTCGTAAAAAATTCATGGCTGACCAAAAAAACAAATATCCGGATCAGCGACGATAAAGAGCATGTTTTAATTACCGGCGGAGCAGGTTTTATTGGTACCAATCTCGCGCACCGGCTTTTGAGTGAAGGTTATCATGTTACAGTTTTCGATAATTTATCGCGGCCCGGCGTCGAAAATAATCTACAATGGCTAAAAAACCATCATCCCAAATTACTGAATGTAAATATTGCTGATGTCCGCGATCCGATTGCAGTTGCCGAAGCAGTGGAGCAGGTTTCGCATGTTTTTCATTTTGCCGCGCAGGTTGCAGTTACAACCAGTTTGGTGGATCCTGAATTCGACCACGACGTGAATTTAAAGGGCACGGTGAATGTGCTGGAAGCCATCCGTAAATCTGCACACCAACCTTCACTGGTTTATACGTCCACAAACAAAGTATATGGAAATCTTGGCGATATTGAAATCCGGAAAAACGGCACAAGATATTTTCCGGCCGACGAAGAAATAGAAGCCAAAGGAATAAGTGAACAACGAAGACTTGATTTTCACAGTCCCTACGGAAGTTCGAAAGGCGCTGCCGATCAGTATATTCTGGATTATACCCGTTCGTTTGGATTGAAAAACGTGGTGTTCAGGATGAGCTGTATTTACGGGCCGCACCAGTTTGGCACTGAGGACCAGGGCTGGGTGGCACATTTTATTTTGAAAACTCTGAAGAAGGAACAGATAATTTTATACGGCGACGGAATGCAGGTGCGCGATATTTTGTATGTTGACGACCTTGTTAATGCATTCCTGCTGGCCTGGCGAAACATCGGCCGCTTAAAGGGCGAAGTTTTTAACATGGGCGGAGGTCCGTCAAATGTAGTCAGCCTGCTTGAATTAATCAGAATGCTGGAGGAATTCGAAAATTCGAAAATACCAGTCATTTCCAAAGAATGGCGAAAAGGCGATCAGAAATATTATGTGTCCGATTTCAGCAAATTTTCACAGGCAACCGGTTGGGCTCCTCACTATGATTACCGGGAAGGGGTGGAGAGATTGTACAAGTGGCTCCAAAAAAATTTTTCAAAAACAAACCTTCAGGCTCAAAATTCAAAAAAATCAACAGTAGCATAATTAACTATGGAAGCATCTGTAATTGCGTCACCTAAAAATTTAGAAATAATTGAAACTCAGCTTCCCGAAATCGGGGAAGAAGAAGTATTGGTTAAGTTGAAAGGCACAGGATTATGTGTTTCCAATTTGCCTGTTTGGGAAGGTCGGCCGTGGTTTAATTATCCGTCGGAGCCGGGTGCTCCGGGTCACGAAGGTTATGGAGTTGTGGAGCAAGCAGGCGGTGCGGTTACCGGTGTTTTACCCGGAGATGAGGTTGCACTTATCTCACATCACGCTTATGCAGAGTACGATAAAACCCACTATTCAAATGTGGTTAAACTGCCTTCTTCATTTAACGGAAATCCTTTTCCGGGAGAACCGCTGGCTTGTGCGGTAAATGTTTTCAAACGCTCTGACATTCACAAAAATCAAACTGTGGTTGTAATCGGGGCCGGTTTTCTGGGGTGCCTGCTCATTCAGCTTTTAAAAGATGCCGGAGCCGAAGTCATTGCTGTTTCGCAGCGCCGTTCATCGCTTAAATTTGCGGAAAAATCAGGTGCCGATCATTTGGTCAGGCTGGAAGAAACCTGGAAAACCTCGGAGCACATCCAAAAAATTGCCAAAAACGGAGTGCCGCGGGTAATTGAAGCTACCGGAGCACAAAGCGCCATTGATTTGGCTACCGAAATTATTTCGGAATATGGCAGGCTGATTATCGCCGGTTACCACCAGGACGGATTGCGCCAGGTTAATATGCAGGTGTGGAACTGGAAAGCGCTGGATGTAATTAATGCACACGAACGGGATCCGAAAATATACATCAGCGGGCTTCGTGAAGCTGTTCATAAAACCAGTGACGGAATTTTACGGCCGCAGGAGTTGATTACCCACTATTTCGATTTTAAGGATATTAACAATGCATTTAAAGTTTTGCACGAACGTCCCGAAGGATATCTGAAAGGCATAATTACTTATTCATAAAAATCAAATAGAATGACAGTTACAGTAAACACCGCAATAAAACCCAAACTGGCTTTTTTAGGAACAGGCTGGATTGGATTTAACCGCATGAAGTCGCTATTGGAAAACAACCTTTGCACGGCGGTTTCCATTTGCGATCCGGTGGCGGAGAATGCAGCAAGGGCAAAAGAACTGGCTGCCGGCGCTGAAATTCATGCTTCGCTCGACGAAATTATTGAAACCAAACCCGATGGCATTGTCATTGCCACTCCAAGCGCGCTGCATTACGAACAGAGTTTAAAAGCCTTAAGCAGCGGAATAGCTGTGTTTTGCCAGAAACCTTTGTCGCGAACGGCAGCAGAAAGCAAAAAAATAATTGAAACGGCAAAAAATGAGAATAAGCTGCTGGGTGTTGATCTTTCGTACCGTTTTACCGAAGGAATGCAAAGAATTTTCAATCTCGCCCAAAATAACGAACTGGGGGAAATTTATTCGGCCGATCTGGTTTTTCACAATGCCTACGGACCCGATAAGGAGTGGTTCTACAATCCGAAATTGTCAGGTGGCGGATGTTTAATCGATTTAGGAATTCACCTGGTGGATCTGGCGCTCTGGATTCTGAATTTTCCGGATGTAAGCAGCGTAAATGCATCGTTTTTTTCAAAAGGAAGGAGAATCGAAGATTTATCAGAAACCAGCGAAGATTTTGTGTCTGCTCAAATGGAAACTTCATCAGGGGCAGTCATCCGGCTGACGTGCAGCTGGAATTTACCTGCCGGAAAAGACGCCGAGATTAAAGCTGCTTTTTACGGCACAAAGGCCGCCGCTGTTTTCAGCAATACAAATGGTTCATTTTACGATTTTGAAACCAGTTTATGTCACGGAACATCTTCAAAAATAATCAGTTCGCCACCTGACGACTGGGGTGGAAAAGCATTAACTGACTGGACTAAAAAACTGCAGGTGAGTGATGGTTTTAATCAGGAAATCAGCAGTTATCAGCAGGTGGCAACAGTTATTGATAAGTTGTACGGAAGAAATATGCAGGAATGAAAATTTTAATGACAACAGATAATATTGGTGGCGTTTGGTCGTATGCAGTTGATTTGGCACGCGGCCTTAAACGGTGGAATATTGAAGTTGTTTTGGCCGTTATTGGAAACCGGCTGTCACCTGATCAGCGAAAGGAATTATACGGAATTCATTATTATCATTTTATAGCCAAACAGGAATGGATGGATGATCCATGGGATGATGTTGATGCTGCCGGAGAATGGCTGTACGCGGTAAAAGAGAAGGTGAAACCTGATATCATTCATTTAAATTCTTACTCCCTGGGCAATTTAAACTGGGAAATTCCGGTAGTGGTAACCTTGCATTCCTGCGTGCTTTCGTGGTGGAATGCCGTTAAAAAAGAAGAGGCCCCGGAATCGTGGAATACATATCATAATCGTGTAAAAGCGGGAATTCAATCCGCAAATATGGTTTGTGCGCCAAGCAAATATATGTTAAGCATGGCGGAAAAATATTACGGTACATTTTTAAATACAGCCGTCATTTATAATGGCAGAAACCGGCAGAATTTCAGACGGGGCAAAAAGGAAAAGTATGTTTTTAGTATGGGCCGGTTGTGGGACGAAGCCAAAAACAGCAGCCTGATTGTAAAAGCAGCGCCCAATGTAAAATACTCATTCTGCATGGCCGGAGAACACCGGCCTGAAGATTTCCCGGAGCTTCCATCGAATATCGTTCTTTTGGGGCATTTAAATCATGAACAGGTTTCGGCGTGGCTTTCAAAAGCTGCAGTTTATGCTTTGCCCGCAAAATATGAACCTTTTGGATACACTTTTCTGGAAGCAGCGCTTTCCGGTTGTGCGCTCATTGGCGGCAGTATCCCGTCGTTGCGCGAAATTTGGGGAGATGCAATGCTTTATGTGGATCCGGATAATCCCGCCCGGCTGGCACAAATTGTAAATAAAGTAATGGAAGACGATAAATTGCGCATGAATATGGGCGAAAAAGCATATAAACTGGCGGTTGCAAAATATTCGCTTCAAACAATGCTCGAAAAATACAGCCAATTGTACATGACCACAAAGAAGCAAAAATACATTTTTCAACACTAACCAATATCGAAATGAAATGAAAAGAACATCACTTAAAGGCGAGCCAAGCAAGAATGAACCTGCCGGATATGAGTACCCTACCCAATGGTCAGGCGGACAGCGGGTAAGAAAGTTGGATAATGAGATTGATTATAACCGACAGCTAATCAGTAACTTTAATAATTTATGCCGATGAAAATTTACATGTTTTATCACTCTGTTATTTCCGACTGGAACCACGGGAATGCGCATTTCCTGCGGGGAATGATGAGCGCATTTATGCAAAGCGGCCACGAGGTTGAAGTATATGAACCATTTGATGGCTGGAGCCTTAAAAATTTAATAAGCAGCCATGGCACAGCATCTTTAAATGATTTCCCAAAAAAATTTCCAAATCACAAGCCTAATTTTTATAATCCTGCTACCATTGATTTGGACCGGCTATTACAGGATGCCGATATTGTAATTGTTCATGAGTGGAATGATCCGGCGCTTATTGAACGAATTGGCGATTACCGCGCGCTGCACGATCATTTTCTTTTATTTTTTCACGATACGCACCACCGTGCTGTAACTAAACCGCAGGAAATGCAAAAGTTTGATTTTCGGCATTACGATGGCGTGTTGGTTTTTGGCGAAATCCTGAAAAAGATTTACGAACAAAACCACTGGGGCCGAAATGTCCAAACATGGCATGAGGCGGCAGA
>CAVYUC010000027.1:0-73470 GCA_963771595.1 uncultured Prolixibacteraceae bacterium
TCTAAATTTTTAGGTGACGCAATTACAGATGCTTCCATAGTTAATTATGCTACTGTTGATTTTTTTGAATTTTGAGCCTGAAGGTTTGTATTTGAAAAATGTTTTTCGAAGGCATTTCTACAATGTCTACCCCTTCCCGGTAATATCATGATGAGCCCAACCGGTTGCCTGTGAAAATTTGCTGAAATCGGACACATAATATTTCTGATCGCCTTTTCGCCATTCTTTGGAAATGACTGGTATTTTCGAATTTTCGAATTCCTCCAGCATTCTGATTAATTCAAGCAGGCTGACTACATTTGACGGACCTCCGCCCATGTTAAAAACTTCGCCCTTTAAGCGGCCGATGTTTCGCCAGGCCAGCAGGAATGCATTAACAAGGTCGTCAACATACAAAATATCGCGCACCTGCATTCCGTCGCCGTATAAAATTATCTGTTCCTTCTTCAGAGTTTTCAAAATAAAATGTGCCACCCAGCCCTGGTCCTCAGTGCCAAACTGGTGCGGCCCGTAAATACAGCTCATCCTGAACACCACGTTTTTCAATCCAAACGAACGGGTATAATCCAGAATATACTGATCGGCAGCGCCTTTCGAACTTCCGTAGGGACTGTGAAAATCAAGTCTTCGTTGTTCACTTATTCCTTTGGCTTCTATTTCTTCGTCGGCCGGAAAATATCTTGTGCCGTTTTTCCGGATTTCAATGTCGCCAAGATTTCCATATACTTTGTTTGTGGACGTATAAACCAGTGAAGGTTGGTGTGCAGATTTACGGATGGCTTCCAGCACATTCACCGTGCCCTTTAAATTCACGTCGTGGTCGAATTCAGGATCCACCAAACTGGTTGTAACTGCAACCTGCGCGGCAAAATGAAAAACATGCGAAACCTGCTCTACTGCTTCGGCAACTGCAATCGGATCGCGGACATCAGCAATATTTACATTCAGTAATTTGGGATGATGGTTTTTTAGCCATTGTAGATTATTTTCGACGCCGGGCCGCGATAAATTATCGAAAACTGTAACATGATAACCTTCACTCAAAAGCCGGTGCGCGAGATTGGTACCAATAAAACCTGCTCCACCGGTAATTAAAACATGCTCTTTATCGTCGCTGATCCGGATATTTGTTTTTTTGGTCAGCCATGAATTTTTTACGACGTTTTCTATTCCACCATCCGACCAGAGCCGGTAAAGCAGTTTTTGATTTCCCTTTTCGGTTATCAATCCGAAATGGTGTTCCCGTTCATCAAAACGAAATCCGTCAATTGTGGCAAGAGTTTGCGGCAAATCGGTAAGCGAATACCAGTAAATCCGGGTTACCTGAGCTTCCAGCGTTTTCAGGAAATATTCAATTTGTTTTATTTCATCGTACTTCCACGTAGAATAACCGGTTTCAGTAATCCAGAATTCCTGCTGCAGATTAAATTCATTCAGCACATTATTTAACAGGTTGATGTTGTATTCCCAACCTTCCCAGTGTGGTTCAAAAACCCCGGGAAATGCATGAACACCAATAACATCGATATACTGAAGCGCATTTTTTGAAGCCAGATTTTTAAGCCAGTTCGGATCAATAGGACTCATTCCTCCCAAAACTGTTTTTTTACCCAGCTGTTTTGCCCAGTATGACGCTTTAATAATCATGTCGCTAAAAATATCCCACGATTCATCAAGCAGATAATCATATTCGCTGCGGTTGTTGGGCTCATTCCACAACTCCACATATTCAAAATGTTTTCCGTGCCTTTTGATTATAGTATCGAGAAAATCGGCATAATCTTTAGGATTTTGGGGAGGCGATGAAGTTTTTTCAGCAATTCCGATGGATGGGGGCGTGTACAAAAAACAAGGCAGTATGTTGAAATTTTCCGAAAGGTACGGTATCAGCCAATCGTACCACTTTTCGCCGTCTTCCGTAAAATAATCAGCCCACGAAATTCCTGTTCTCAGATGCGTAACACCCAGCTCCTTCATTGCTGAAACAGCTTTTTCAACATGCTCGGAATCATTTATATGAAACCACTCCAGGATTCCAATTTCGGGTGAATTGCTTGATGATTTTTGATTTTGAAGCTGGTATCTGTCGTTAAAAATTTTATTCATAATGAAAGGGTTTACATTATTTGTTTTTCAAATGGCGAGGCCTCTTTTTTCCAGTTCTTTGCCTGCGGTTTCCACTTTATCCGATGCTTTTTGGTCTTTTAACCATTCGGCCAGTTCTGCAAGTCCGTCTTTCAGACTTACCTGCGGCTGGTATCCCAAAACTTCGTTTGCTTTCGTGATGTCGGCAAAACAGTGCCTGATATCACCTGCACGGTATTTTCCAATCACATCCGGTTCTATATAACCTTTGCCCATAACTTCGGCAAGCTGATGTGCAATTTCATTTATGGAGTAGGAATTTCCGCTTCCAACGTTGAAAACCTGTCCCGTTCCTTTTTTAGTTTCGCCGGCAAGAATGCAGGCCCGGGCAACATCTTTAACATGCACAAAATCTCTCAGCTGGTTTCCATCTTCGAAAATCAGTGGTGGTTTTTCATTCATATAACGCGATGCAAAAATGGCAAGAACACCAGTGTACGGATTTGACAATGCCTGCCGCGTTCCATACACATTAAAAAACCGGAGTGCAACTACCGGAATATTATACGCCCTGCCAACCAGCAGGCACATTCGTTCCTGATCGTACTTCGACAACGCGTACACAGACCCCAACACAGGAGGTTTGCTTTCGTTGGTAGCAACAGGTTTTAGCTCGCGGTTTTGCCGGTCGTACATTTCCCACCGGCCCTGTTTTAAATCCTGAAGGTTCCTTTCGTGGCCCGGCACAATTTCATTGTCGGCGTTGCGGTACATTCCTTCGCCGTAAATACTCATACTCGAGGCAACCACCAGTTTTTCAACGGGATGTTCAATCAGCGCCTCAAGAAGTATGGCCGTTCCCAGATTATTTACCCGGGTGTAACGGGCAATTTCGTACATGCTTTGCCCCACCCCAACATTTGCGGCAAAATGATAAACCCAGTCCGCATCTTTCAATGCATTTTTTACTGCCTGCTTATCGAGCACATCGCCTTTAATCAGCTCCACATCGGGATGCAGGTAGGAAGGTCTGGCACAATCTGCACCATGTACCTGTTCGCTTAAATTATCAAGTACTTTTACGGAATGGCCTTTTTCAATTAGTGCATCGCACAGGTGCGAACCAATAAAACCGGCCCCGCCAGTGATTAATATTTTTTTCATGGTTAAAGAAATCAATAATAAATAAAGTGTTTTCAGAGGTTTCATATTTTACCACAACCATACCAGAACAATGGCGGAATGCAGAATTCCTTTAAATTGTTAAATACCAGCGATATATACATGAAACCTAAATTAAGGGGAATGTGGAATTAAACCACATCAATGGGTAGATGCTCCTCAGATAATATTAACATTTGTAATTAAAATTCCTGACGCGAAGGCCGGATAGTTAAATTATTTACAGCTGTTCCAACTTTCTGACCAAGAATAAATATTACGGAATTTGCAATTTCCTCCGGTTCAACCGCCCCCCATCCAATGCTGCTGATGCTGTGATTTCCGGCGCTCATATTATCAAAAAATGCTGTATTCACTACTCCAGGAGAAATTACAGAAACATCAATCTCAGGCAGTTCTTCCAGCCGCAAGGTTTCGGCAATGGTATCAATGGCGCTTTTTGTGGCCGCATAAATTCCGCCGTACTGATATGGCTTTGTTGCCGACACAGAAGAAATAAATACCACATTTCCGGTTTTCATAAATGGTAACACAGCCCGCAAAACACGCAATGTTCCGCAAATGTTTGTATTGATAATATCGAACCATTTTTCGGGATCGCCCTCCCGTATTTTTTCATGGACTCCGCGTCCGGCATTTAAAACCAGCACTTTGGGCACGCCGGTTTCCTGAACCAGCCGGCTTAATTTATCAACGTCTTCAGCATTGACAACATTGCACTGCAAAAAATGAAGAAATTCACTGTTTTCTTTTTCCACAGGACGAATGTCTGCATTTATTACCTCATATTTTTCCTGCAATAACCGGTTTGCAATTGCATAACCTATTCCCGAACTACCTCCTGTTACTATTGCCAGTGGCCGTTTTTCCATGATTTTTTAAAATGAATTGATTCATTTTCCGTTTTGCAAATACCTTTCCATTTCAAAACAATTGCAATTATAAATCTGCTGGAATAGTTTTTGAAAATAAATTCAACATAAATTACATACAAATATTATTACATGAATTGTTAACCTTAAAAATTTGATGAAATGGCAGAATCAAAAACAACAACAAAACACAGTGAAATTCAGTCGTGGGTAGAAAAACGCAATGGAAAACCTGCGATTGTGGAAGGTACCGAAGACAACCAGGAAGCAGCAGGATTGCTTCGGATTAAGTTTTCCGACGACAGCGGGAATAATCTGAAAGAAGTTGACTGGGATGAATTTTTCGACACATTTGAGGAAAAAGAATTGGCATTTTTATACCAGGACAAAACAAAAGATGGCGATGAAAGCCGGTTTTTTAAATTCGTGAACCGCTAAAATTCAGTTAAGTTTTGAAAAAAAATACCGGGAATTGTGGAATAATATCCCGGTATTTTTTTGCTGAACCGATTCGCGAATCGCAGTGCAGTACGCCTGTCAAATGTTATTTTATGATATATTTTATCACATTTATTGAGTTCTTGTGTCATACTGAGGTTCCGACTAACGTCAAATTTACAATACACATAATCAGCTAGTTGCAAATCCGAGTTGTTCGGGTTTGATTTCAAATTTAGTTATTTGTTTTTGTATTCTCTTAACAAGCCCAAGCCTTCTTTTTTCATCCAAAAACATATATTGAGTTGGTGGATTATAGTTCTGTCCTTTTACCAACATATTCCATATGATAATAGCCAACTTTCTGGCTGTGGCATTAATTGCAGTTGAGCGTCCTTTTTTATAGTTGATTCTTCTGAAGAAATCTGCAAGGTGCCCTTCTTTAAGATTTCCAATTGCATTTGCTGCATTTCGTAAGGCTATTTTTAATCTGCTACTGCCTTTGGGTATGTGGTGACTTAATACCTTCCCACCACTAATTTTGTTATTAGGGGCCAACCTGAGCCATGCTGTAAATTGTTTTGCCGAACTAAACTTTTTAATCCCTTCCAAGCCTATTTCACTGATTATTGCCATTATTGTTGCATCATTCACGCCTTCAATTTCCATTAGATCGACACCTTCAAAATACTTGTATGAGATTTGATTCATATCAGTTCCTCTAATCGTATTTTTGTTTTTTCTCTTATATGACTTTTTGTTGGCAACATGCTGTTTCTTATTGTCATCCTGATCTATAATATCTTCGAGTAGTTTTTTTATTTGAGCATCGACTTCACTAATCTGCTTTTGGATATGCAAATAAGTTTCCCATTCTTGTTTGAGAGCAAATAGGTAGTCTTCCCGTCCATTGTATTGTAATGCCTTAGATATTTCTTCTTCCGGCTTTCGGCAATTGTAGTGCCGGTATTTTGCCAGGTCTTTTCCTTTTGTTTCCCCTGCGATAAAAGCGGTTATGATTTTTGTCCCTGTTAATCCAACAACATCGTTGACAACCACGTCCAACCTCATATTCATTAAACGAAGGTATTTCTGAACTTTCAAAACGGTCTGTCCGGTTTGTCTTATCAGGTTTTGTCGGTGGCGGGAATAGGTCCTGATTATTTCGGTGGTACTATCAGGAAGGAAGCTATGACTCAATAAACCCAAACAATGGAGTTTTTGGATCCATTGGCAATCTTTTATATCTGTCTTTTTCCCTTTCACATTTTTGGTCTGTCTGCCATTTACCAGTATCACTTCAAAACCTTCGGCTGTTAAAGCACTAAAGAGAGTTTGCCAATAAGTGCCGGTACTTTCCATGGCAATGGATTTTATCCCATTTTCAGATAACCACCGACAGAGTTTCTGGTGGTCTTCACTATAAACACCGAATTCCCTGATGTCCTGGGCATCCTGGCCAATAGCAACCCAATGGCTTTTGCTTCCTACGTCAATACCCGCCGGCATTTGGGTTGACTACTTCTAAACTCATTTGCTTTTTTCCCATATCTTAACTGTTTAAAATATTAAAAAGCTCCATGGGATGTAACTTTTAAACTTTGAAATTATTCCGATCGGGATTACTAACATTTATTGTCAGCATCACCATTAAACTCTAACCCAAGTCAGAAAAAATTCCTGACTTTTTACATCCTGACCTTGATTGCGCTCGGGTTTATAAAACACCATTGCTTAAACCGGCCTTTACTCGGAGCTCGACACTAAGATAACACGTTAGCAGAAAAACTCAACTGTTTTTCCACCAGTAGGAGGATTGCCGGTAACGATCAGTGTATGTTGCGTACCGGTTTTCGTGATGGTTTCCTGCCCTTTGAGGCAGGTAAAAACCATGCGGGAACCGGGCACCGGGGTTTTGCCGGCCCCGGTATGCAATATCACACAGTGTTATGTTTACGGTTTTTAAATTTCTCATATCTTCCAATTTAAAACCGGGCGTTTTGAAATCAGCCCGACCAGCCAAACAGCCACTTTAAAGTACAAGCTATTGTCTTTATACAGGTATAAGGATTGTTGCTTGTACCAGCCGGGATTTTGAAGTTCATAACGGTTTAAAATTTTCCTCCGGTTTTTGGTTTTTATTTAAATTTTAAATTGTTTTTCCAATTCAAAAACTCCTCTAAATCTAACACTTTTTTGAATTCCGGTAAAATGTTGTTTTTTTACCAGCCATTGAAAATCGCAAAGTTCGCGAACCAAAAAACTTGACTTTGTCATTAAAATTCCCGAACTTCGCTTCAGTCGTTGCAGACGTTGCTTACGTCAAGAAGCCAGCTTCAACGGTAACCGACCGTTACAACGACTGGATTCAAATGCCGTTTAGGCATTTTTTTTATTTTCAATTCCTTTCAAAGAACATTTTACTCCTGAAAAATCCCGTAATCGTGGCTGTTTTTAACCTCCCTGGTTTCAAAATGAAACATAACGATCAGTGTATGTTGCGTACCGGTTTTCGTGATGGTTTCCTGCCCTTTGAGGCAGGTAAAAACCATGCGGGAACCGGGCACCGGGGTTTTGCCGGCCCCGGTATGCAATATCACACAGTGTTATGTTTACGGTTTTTAAATTTCTCATATCTTCCAATTTAAAACCGGGCGTTTTGAAATCAGCCCGACCAGCCAAACAGCCACTTTAAAGTACAAGCTATTGTCTTTATACAGGTATAAGGATTGTTGCTTGTATAGCCGGGATTTTGAAGTTCATAACGGTTTAAAATTTTCCTCCGGTTTTTGGTTTTTATTTAAATTTTAAATTGTTTTTCCAATTCAAAAACTCCTCTAAATCTAACACTTTTTTGAATTCCGGTAAAATGTTGTTTTTTTACCAGCCATTGAAAATCGCAAAGTTCGCGAACCAAAAAACTTGACTTTGTCATTAAAATTCCCGAACTTCGCTTCAGTCGTTGCAGACGTTGCTTACGTCAAGAAGCCAGCTTCAACGGTAACCGACCGTTACAACGACTGGATTCAAATGCCGTTTAGGCATTTTTTTTATTTTCAATTCCTTTCAAAGAACATTTTACTCCTGAAAAATCCCGTAATCGTGGCTGTTTTTAACCTCCCTGGTTTCAAAATGAAACATAACGATCAGTGTATGTTGCGTACCGGTTTTCGTGATGGTTTCCTGCCCTTTGAGGCAGGTAAAAACCATGCGGGAACCGGGCACCGGGGTTTTGCCGGCCCCGGTATGCAATATCACACAGTGTTATGTTTACGGTTTTTAAATTTCTCATATCTTCCAATTTAAAACCGGGCGTTTTGAAATCAGCCCGACCAGCCAAACAGCCACTTTAAAGTACAAGCTATTGTCTTTATACAGGTATAAGGATTGTTGCTTGTACCAGCCGGGATTTTGAAGTTCATAACGGTTTAAAATTTTCCTCCGGTTTTTGGTTTTTATTTAAATTTTAAATTGTTTTTCCAATTCAAAAATTCCTTTAAATCTAACACTTTTTTGAATTCCGGTAAAATGTTGTTTTTTTACCAGCCATTGAAAATCGCAAAGTTCGCGAACCAAAAAACTTGACTTTGTCATTAAAATTCCCGAACTTCGCTTCAGTCGTTGCAGACGTTGCTTACGTCAAGAAGCCAGCTTCAACGGTAACCGACCGTTACAACGACTGGATTCAAATGCCGTTTAGGCATTTTTTTTATTTTCAATTCCTTTCAAAGAACATTTTACTCCTGAAAAATCCCGTAATCGTGGCTGTTTTTAACCTCCCTGGTTTCAAAATGAAACATAACGATCAGTGTATGTTGCGTACCGGTTTTCGTGATGGTTTCCTGCCCTTTGAGGCAGGTAAAAACCATGCGGGAACCGGGCACCGGGGTTTTGCCGGCCCCGGTATGCAATATCACACAGTGTTATGTTTACGGTTTTTAAATTTCTCATATCTTCCAATTTAAAACCGGGCGTTTTGAAATCAGCCCGACCAGCCAAACAGCCACTTTAAAGTACAAGCTATTGTCTTTATACAGGTATAAGGATTGTTGCTTGTACCAGCCGGGATTTTGAAGTTCATAACGGTTTAAAATTTTCCTCCGGTTTTTGGTTTTTATTTAAATTTTAAATTGTTTTTCCAATTCAAAAACTCCTCTAAATCTAACACTTTTTTGAATTCCGGTAAAATGTTGTTTTTTTACCAGCCATTGAAAATCGCAAAGTTCGCGAACCAAAAAACTTGACTTTGTCATTAAAATTCCCGAACTTCGCTTCAGTCGTTGCAGACGTTGCTTACGTCAAGAAGCCAGCTTCAACGGTAACCGACCGTTACAACGACTGGATTCAAATGCCGTTTAGGCATTTTTTTTATTTTCAATTCCTTTCAAAGAACATTTTACTCCTGAAAAATCCCGTAATCGTGGCTGTTTTTAACCTCCCTGGTTTCAAAATGAAACATAACTAGTTTATATGCGTATTACGTTTATTTCTCATTTAGCTTTAAAAATAGTGCTTTTATACATGCCAATAGGGATGTATTGTGCACTTTTTTATGTTGAATTGCTATAGATGTCATCCAGCGGATTTTTAATTTGTCCTAAATTTTTATTACTCACATGGGTGTAAATTTCAGTTGTTTTGCTCGATGAATGCCCCAGTAACTCCTGAATAAACCTCAAATCGGTTCCCTGCTCCAGTAAATGCGTTGCAAATGAATGACGTAACATATGTGGTGTTACTCTCCTCCGGATTCCTGCCTTTTTTGCCGCTTTATCCAATATTCTTGAAATGCTGGTGGCGCTGTACTGTTTTCCGGGCTGGTTACCTTCAAATAACCAAATATCTGGCCGGTATTGCTTAAAATAATTTCTCAAATCATAAAGCAATGGCTCTGATAGTAATGTATATCGATCCTTTTTTCCTTTCGATTGCGAAATCATTATTTGTTTGCGATTCGAAATAATATCTGTTGGCCTGAGATTTATCAATTCATTTCGCCTCAATCCGGCTGAATACAATAGTGAAAGAATACATCGGTGTTTCAGATTTATGGTGTTCATTAAAATCTCCCGAACTTCTTCTTTGCTGAGAACCTTTGGCAGGGAAATCTTTTTTATCGGTCGTTTTAATTCAAAATATTCTTTCTTTTTGCCCCTTAAAAGTTCATAATAAAACTTGATGCTGTTAATTCTTTGGTTTTGTTCACTAAACGAAATATTCCATTTTTCAATTAACTGCAACAAATAATCATTTATTTCAGCCACTGTTATTGCGTCAAGCGCTCTTTTATTAAAGAACCACATAAAATCCTTGAAATATACCGTATAGCTTTTTATTGTGCTTTCGCTGTAACGCTTCTGTTTTAACAATTCAATATAACCTGCCGGGAGTGCTGTTGATTGCCGGTGCGAATAATCACGTTTTTCGGTGGTGGAAGTAACCGGTTGGTGTGCTATTTTCAAAGCCGAATAATCGATGTATGCACTACCTTTAAAAAAGTTGAAAAATAATCCGAGGTTAAAATCATGTTCGGGTAAATACCAGCAACTCATTGACCGGCTCCATTTAACCAGGAATTGTTTTCGCAATTTATCGGTTAATTCAGCATTTAACGGAAATTCAATGCGAATTATATCCTGGTTTTTATGGATTCCTTTTTTGAGCGTTATTTTCGGTAATTGGTTCAATTTTTAGTTTTTGGTGGTATAAAAATAAACATAAAACCATAAGGAAATGTATCCTGTGCAGATTTTTTCAGGCGATGAACAGGAAAATGAGCAAAAACGATGAAACACAAGACGGGCAGACACAAGATAAGAAGACTCAAAATATTTGTACCGGATTTAACCCAATGAACGATTACCAATGCCCAATGAACGGTGACTATAAATCCGTATGACTGGCATTAATTGTCCTGCCGGGTGGTCCCGGAACTCTGAATCCGTTCAATCTGCCAGCTACGGATTAACCCTCACATTTCGTACAAATTCGTTTACACTGAATAGTTCAGGGCGAACTTCGTGCATTGGTTTTCCTGCTACAGTGCAGTTTTCAAAAACCACATTTTCAACCTGATGTTCTTCATCAAAACCCTGCAATACAATAGGGGCTTTGTTAAACCATTCCACATTTCGGATGGTAACCCCTTTTATATGTCCCGGCAGGTCATCGCCATACAAAGTGCCGTCGGTGATGTTCAGTTCGAAAAGTTTACTTTCAGCATTTTCAACCCGTATGTTTTCAAAAAGAATATTGCTGATTACTGCGGGACCGTCGCAAATGATGCTGAAACCGCTGTGCCCGTTTACCCGGCTGCCACCGCGTGCCATTAAAATATCGCAGTCGGTAACGGTTACATTGCTCACCTCTTTTGCATTCGTTTCAAAACCAATGGTAACTCCGTCGGCATAGGCAAAGCCAATCATGATGTTGTGGGCTACATAAACATCTTTCACCGGATGTTTATAATCGGGTGCTTTAATTGCCACGCAGTCATCGGTATTTCGCATAAAGCAGTTTGTAATCCGAACCTGTTGCGATCCTGCAGGATTTATGCCGTCGGAACTTGGACCAAATCCCATCACTTTGACATAGTTGTATTCAACATTCCGGCAGTTAATGAGTGTGTTTGTCCAGCCGCTGCCATTGCGGATTGTCACCCCTTCGACCTTTATATTCCGGCTGTCTTCTATCTGCACCATCTGGCGGAATTCATAATTGCCGTCGAGGATTCCCCTCCCCTTCACCGTAAGGTTTGAAGCGTTGGTTGCCCTGATTCCGCCGTAAACCACTGCCCCGGCAGCTATGTACAGCGTTTCATTGTCTTTCAGTTCGATGTATCCCGGATGGTGTACTCCCGGGCCGAAATATTTGACGTTGTCATCCGATGGGGAGGGTTTGTCGGTTTCTTCGGGATTGGCAAACAAAAAAAGCGGCGCCCTTTCCCCGGCTTCAACCACCAGTTGTCCCGGTCCGTTCCAGTCAAACGAAATTTTGTTTCCGCTGATTTCGGGTTGAATATTTCGGCTGACCGGACGAATGCGCACATCGCCCATTTTTCCGCTTACTGTTACTGTAACTTTCAGGCTGCCGCTGCCATCGAAACCGGCCAGATGCATTACCTGCGGCTCCCGGACATACGGCTCATTAAACCATTCGGGAAGATTGGGCATATCAAGGTTGGAAGTAAATTTTTCAGTCCACACTTCCTGCCCGTTAACTGAAACTGAAAAATCAGGACTTGTTGTTAAACCTTCCACGGCAGGATAAACTTTTACACCGCAGCGGCCATTGCCATTTATTGAAGAAACAGCCAGAATAACCAGAAAAACGGAAAGCAAGTAATTCAATTTCATCATTTGTTGTTTTATTTTGAATACGTAGTACCGGAAAACCGAAATCTGCCGGTGCGTTAAAAATACCGGTTTCAGATGAGGTGTGAAAATTTAAATGAAAATAGCTAAGGGTGGCATTTAGCAGAAACGCGATGCATCGCGTCTCTGACTGCGGACACCGGGGACACAAAATTTATATTTCGCTGCGCTGCAGCTTTGAGAAACAGCTGTTGTTTCAGCGCTATCCTTTGCCGTTGGTTTTAACCAACGGATAAATGAAACCAGTGACGATTAGGGGCTTAAGCCCCGGATTTTTTGGCATTCATATTATCCGTCCCTTGAAAGGGACGGCAAAGGATAAAGCCGAAGAAACATTTCATGATTCTTTGAATGGAAAGGGACGGCAAAGGATAAACTTCCTGAAATGATTCAGAGGACTCCTGAAATCATTATTAATTGTTGCACATTTTCTTTGGCTAGGCATTTTGTAGAGACGCCAGGGACACAAAATTTATATTTCGATGCGCTGCAGATTTGAGAAACAGCTGTTGTTTCAGCGCTATCCTTTGCCGTTGGTTTTAACCAACGGATAGATAAAACCAGTGACGATTGGGGGCTTAAGCCCCGAATTTATTTGGCATTCATATATCCGTCCCTTGAAAGGGACGGCAAAGGATAAAGCCGAAGAAACATTTCATGATTCTTTGAATGGAAAGGGACGGCAAAGGATAAACTTCCTGAAATGATTCAGGGGACTCCTGAAATCATTATTAATTGTTGCACATTTTCTTTGGCTGGCATTTAGCTGAGACGCGATGCATCGCGTCTCTACCTGCGGGTGTCGGGGACACAAAATTTATTACAGGAGTTGGAAACTCCGGCTCTTGCAAAAATCAGACGTTCAGGGATCCTCTGAAGCCTCGTGCGGCGTAGTAGGATTCTGCCCCATTATGATAAGTGAAAACCGTATTGTAGCGGCGATCGCAAAAAACGGCGCCGCCCAGTTCACGTATTTCCGAAGATGTTTTTACCCAACTGGATGTTTTGGTATCGAAGTTTCCCAGTTTCTGCAGTTTCCGGTACTGATCTTCGGTTAAAATTTCAATTCCTATTTCGGCCGCCGTATCCAAAGCACTGTTCCTGGGTTTGTGTTCTTTCCGCGAATCCAACGCTTTACGATCGTAACACAGACTTCTGCGGCCTTTCGGACTTTCGGGCGAGCAATCGTAAAAAATATATTCGCCTGTATTTTCATCCCGGTCAACTACATCGGGTTCTCCGCCGGTCTGTTCCATTTCATGTAATGACCAAAGTTTTTCACCGGAAGAATCAGATTTCAGCTTTTCCTGCACCTTTTCCCATTCCAAACTTTCGTGGCGGCTCCTGTTTTTTTCAAAGCGGGCTTTCAGTGATTTAAGCAGTTTTTCCTGTTGTTCTGCTGTCAGCTTCTTACTGTTTTTATTGTCGTTCATGTTGCTTAAAAATTAATTCCTGCCAATCTGGCTTTATCAGATAATTCCCTGAAATAAAGCAATTTTCAATAAAGAAAATTCTTAAAGTTGACTATCTCCGTGGCAGAACCAAGGAGTATTACACCAATTTGATTTCGGCAAAGAAACCGAAATCAAATTTTCTTTATTTCACCCTACTGTCAGTCTTGTTCCTGACATCTCCCCTAAAATTCAGGGGAGAATATATGGAACCACGAAGCAAAGCCTCGCGGAATTATTTTGATTAGAATTTGATTACTCAGGTACTTGTTTTACAATAACAGCCGCAGAATTCTACAACTTGTTTGCCTCAATATAAATTCGTTTAATTTCAGGGTAAGCCTTCCGGATACTTTCTTCAAGCCGTTTAATGGTATCCGAAAGTTCGGTGCTGTTGAGTTTGCGGATAAACCGCACATCCAGCGCCAGCAACACATCGTTGGGCGCCATGTGCATAGTAAGCGGACGGTTCAGTGATTCCACATTTTTATCTTGCTGCACCAGTTCCATTATATGGTCAACAATATAAGGCTGCACACTTTCGCCAATGAGCAGATTACGCGTTTCCATTGATAAAAGCACTGCCACAAAGGCAAGCAGCAATCCAATAAGGATGGATGCAGCTCCATCAACATACGGAAGATTGAAATAACTTCCAAAAAATACGCCTGCCGCAGCAATGAGCAATCCGCCCAAAGCAGCGCCATCTTCAAAAATAACTACAAACAATGTTGGATCTTTGCTGATTCGCACCCGGTCGAAAAACTTCCCTTTTATCCCTTTGTTTTTGTTCAGATTGCGAACTGCTATCACAAATGATGTTCCTTCGAACAAAAATGCACCGCCCAAAACCGCATAATTCCATGTCAGACTGGTTAATTCTTCGGGTTGCTGAATGTGTTTTATACCTTCGTAAACCGACATTCCTCCCCCCAAACCAAAAATTAGTATGGAGACGATAAGCGACCAGAAGTAAATTTCTTTGCCATGGCCAAACGGGTGTTCCTTTGTCGGTGGTTTTTTGCTGCGGTGAATTCCCAGCAGTAAAAGCAGCTGGTTGGCGGTATCCACCGAGCTGTGAATTCCTTCGGACAACATTGCCGAACTTCCTGTGAATGCGGCTGCCAGAAACTTCAATATTGCAATGGCGACATTGGCAGAAAGTGCGCCATATACAGTTATTTTTGAGTGTGCCATAATTCTGAAATGGGTTTCTGAACTTACAAACAATTTTGAATTGTTCAGGTTCGCGAATTTCTTTCAGAATTAATAATAAGTTCTA
The DNA here is from genome assembly GCA_963771595.1 of uncultured Prolixibacteraceae bacterium. GTDB lineage: Bacteria > Bacteroidota > Bacteroidia > Bacteroidales > Prolixibacteraceae > CAVYUC01. The sequence goes on from CAVYUC010000027.1 coordinate 14,684, forward strand.
CTTCCAGCCTCCGCCCAGCGCGCGGTAAAGTGCCACCCTCGCGTCGAGCTGCTGCAAATGGTCGTTTACATAATTTAGTTGCGCCGACAAAAGACTTTGCTGCGCATTTAATACTTCAATGTACGACGCCGACCCATAATTAAGCAATTCGCCGGTATATTCCACCGATTTTTCGAGAGCCGAAATTTGCTGTTGCCTGAGGTTCATTTTTCTTCCGGCAGTTTCAAACAATCCCAACGCATTGTTTACTTCCTGACCGGCATTTAGCAATGCATACCGTAAATTTTGCAGGGCTTCTTCCTGCCTGGCTTCCGAAACTTTCAGCCGCGTAATATTTGCTTTTTTATTGAAAACCGGGGCCGCCAAACCACCAATAACACTGGCAGCAAACGCAGCCGGATCGAGCAGCTGATCTAAAGTTCCGGCAACAAACCCCGACGATGCGGTTAAAGTAAGCGCCGGATAAAAATAAGCCCGCGCGTTGTTGGTCATTTCAAACGCGCTGATTACATCGTATTCGGCCTGCATTACATCGGGCCGGTTATCGAGCAGCTGAGCCGGTACGCCCGTTTGCAGCAATTCAGCATCAACAGTTTCCGAAAGTGGGTTTCGCGGAATGAATCCAGGAGTGCGCCCCAACAACAGGCACATTGCATTTTGTGTTTCGCGGATTTGCTGTTCCAGACCGGGAATGGTAACTTCGGCAGCATAACGGGCGGCTTCGCTCTGAACAATGGCTGCGCCGGTTACCCTTCCGCTTTCCTTTAAAATTTTCATGGTTTCCACCAAATTGATGTTTGTTTCAACGGTTTGGCGGGTAATTTCAAGCTTTGCATCCAGCGCACCCAGGTTATAATAGGCCGATGCAATGTTGGAAATCAACCGTGTTTGAACGGCCTTTTTCCCCGCATCGGTGGCAAGCAAATCAGCGTAGGCTGCCCGTTTTGCACTGCTGAGTTTTCCCCACAAATCCACTTCCCAACCGGCTTCCAACCCCAACTGGTACACAGTAGTTTCCCGCGGCCGGTCCGGATTTTCCGTTTCCGGATTGAGTGTGTAATTTGCTGATGCCCGTGCGTTTATTGCCGGTAAAAGTGTTGCTTTACTTTGGCTGAAATAGGCCTCGGCTTCCTTTATCCGCTGAATGGCAATCAACAGATCGGGATTATTTTTCAAACCTTCGGCAATATAATTTTTCAGCAACTGATCGGTAAAAAGTTCCTGCCATGGCACAGCAGCCAGATTCATTGAATCGGTACTTTCAAAGCCGAAAAGGCCGTCGGTATTTACTTCCTCCCGCTGAAAATGCTGTTGCGAATTACACGAAATTAAAACTCCGGCAAATCCTAAAATCAGAATAATATTTTTTACTGAAATGCTTTTCATATTTCACTTAATTTATCCGGAAATTCTTCCATTGTGTTGAACTTCGAAATTTCCTCCCTTGCTGGTTTCTTAATTTTTTCCTGCAGGGTTTGAAAGATTACATACATGGCCGGGATAATCAAAATTCCAATCAGCGTACCGATAATCATTCCGCCAATAGCGCCCACTCCAATGGAACGGTTTCCGTTGGCTCCAACTCCGCCGCCGATTATTAAAGGCGACAAACCAAATATAAAGGCGAAAGAAGTCATCAAAATCGGCCGCAAACGTGCAGTCGCTCCTTCCACTGCCGACTGCACTATACTCATCCCCCGGTGACGCCGCTGCAAGGCAAATTCAACAATAAGAATGGCATTTTTCGCCAGCAAACCGATGAGCATAATCAGCGAAATCTGCAGGTAAATATTGTTTTCAACACCTAAAATCCGTGCAAAAATAAAGGAACCGGCAATTCCAATTGGCAAAGAAAACAGGATGGAAAGCGGCAATATAAAACTCTCGTACTGTGCTGCCAAAAGGAAGTAAACAAAAATAACACTCAACGCAAAAATAAGAATGGACTGGTTTCCCGACGAAATTTCTTCGCGTGTCAACCCCGAAAATTCGAAATCATATCCCGGCGGCAGCGTTTGTGCCGCCACTTCGCGAACAGCCACAATGGCATCGCCCGAGCTGTAACCAAAGTTGGGCGAACTGTTTACGCCAATAGAAGTGTACATATTGAAACGGGTAATATTTTCCGGCCCGTAAACACGTTTCAGGGAAATGAATTCAGTAATCGGCGCCATTTCGCCGGTGGAAGTGCGAACATAAATGTTGTTTAAATCTTCCGGGTTTCCGCGGTAGCCAGGTTCGGCCTGCACCATAATCCGGTACTGTTTACCAAACCGGTTAAAATCGGATGCATAAAATCCGCCAATATAACCCTGTAAAGCCGAAAGAACTGAACTTACCGGAATTCCTGACTGCTTGCTGCGGGCAACATTTACATCAACCTGGTATTGCGGAAATTTTGTGTTGAATGAAGTAATGGCAAACTGGATTTCGGGCCGCTGGTTAAGGGCCGCCAGAAACTGATTTGCAATCTGTTCGAAATCTTTTATATCCCCACCCGTTTTATCTTCCAGTTTCAGTTCCACACCACCCGAAATACTGAATCCGGGAACCATTGGCGGTGTAAAAATGATGATTTTGGCATCCTTGATTTGTGCGGTTGCGGCATACAATTTATCAATTACACTGTTGATGTCCTGCCCTTCGCCGGTTCTTTCATCAAAAGGTTGTAAATCGCAAAACAGCATTCCGTAAGAACTGCCCTGCCCGCTTATTATGGAGCGGCCAACCACCATTGAACGGCCTGCAATTTCCGGAATATCGGCCACCATTTGGTCTACCTGGTCCACCACTTCTTTTGTGTGTTCCAGCGAAGTTGCCGGCGGCAGGCTGATGTCGATCATCATAATTCCACGATCTTCGGAAGGAACAAATCCGGTGGCGGTGGTTTTCATCAGATAATACAAACCGCCGATAAAAACAACGACAAGGGCAACTGCAATCCATTTTCGGGCTATAAAAAAACTGGTTGTCTTTTTATAGCGAACAGTCATGTAATCGAACGAAGTATTGAATGCCGAATAAAACCGCTGCATAAAACCCTTCTGGTGTAATTTGCTTTCGTGGTGCGGTTTCAGGAAAACTGCACAGAGAGCCGGGCTCAGCGTTAATGCATTCACTGCAGACAAAACAATTGCAACTGCCAGTGTAATACCAAACTGTTTGTAAAAAACACCGGTTGTTCCGGTAATAAAAGTTACGGGAATAAAAACCGCAGCCATTACCAGTGTAATGGAAATAATAGCGCCCGAAATTTCGTCCATTGCCGAAATGGCTGCTTCCAGTGCGTTTTTTGCTCCCTGATCCAATTTCGCATGCACGGCTTCCACCACAACTATGGCATCGTCCACCACAATTCCAATGGCCAGCACCAATGCAAACAAGGTGAGCAGGTTTATAGTAAACCCGAATAATCCCAGGAAAAAGAATGTACCTATAATGGCCACAGGTACAGCAATTGCCGGAATTAACGTTGCCCTGAAATTCTGCAAAAACACAAAAACCACTATAAATACAAGAATAAATGCCTCGAGCAACGTGTGTAAAACCTTGTCGATGGAACTATCCAAAAAATCGTTGGCATCAATTAAAATATGGTATTTTACTCCTTCGGGAAAATTAGAAGCTACATTGGTTAGCACTTTTTTGGCTTCAATAATTACCTCGCGTGCATTGGAACCCGGCGATTGAAAAACAGCCATGGTAATACCGGGTTTGTTCATCGCTTTTGTTGAACTGGAATAACTCAGCGACCCCAGTTCAACTCTGGCTACATCTTTCAGCCGCAGAATGTTCCCTTCCTTATCTGCTTTAATCACAATGTTTTCAAATTCTTCAGGCTGCGACAGTTTTCCGGTATATTTCAAAACATACTCGAACGACTGATCGTTCTGTTCTCCAAACCGGCCTGGTGCCGCTTCCAGGTTTTGGTCGTTTAAAGCAGCAATAATATCGGAAGGAACAAGATTATACGCCGACATAACATCGGGTTTCAGCCAGATGCGCATGGAATAATCGCGTGCACCAAAAACCAGCGCCTCGCCCACCCCATTTACGCGCTGGATTTGCGGCAGTAAATTTATCTTGCTGTAGTTTTGAAGAAAGGTCTCATCAAATTTGCCGTTTTCGCTGTACAACGAAAAAACCATTAACATACTGTTCTGGCGCTTGGAAGTAATTACCCCTGCCCGCAAAACTTCGGCAGGAAGCAAACTTGTAGCACGTGCCACACGGTTTTGAACGTTTACTGCGGCCATGTCCGGATTAATTCCCTGCCGGAAAAAAACCTCAATACTGGCGCTCCCGTCGTTACTTGCCGTGGAAGTCATGTAGGTCATATCTTCCACGCCGTTAATTTGTTCTTCCAGTGGTGTAATTACACTTTTCAGCACCGTTTCGGCATTGGCGCCGGTGTAATGGGCAGAAACCCGAATGGTGGGCGGCGCAATGTCGGGATATTGTTCAATGGGCAGACTAAAAAGCCCGAGCAATCCCAAAATGACAATAATAATGGAAACTACGGAGGATAAAACCGGTCGTTCTATAAATTTCTTAAACATAATTCAATTGGGATTTTTATTAATTTCCAGTATTCTCCGAAAGATTTTCAGCTTCTACCAAATCGGGTTGGATAACCTGATCGTTTTGCAAAGACGCAATTCCTTCTATTACAATTTTATCGCCGGAATCCAATCCACCGGTTACTACATAAGCATCTTTGAGGTTGCCGACCAGTACATCAATTTCGGTGTTGTGCACCTTGTTTTCATTATCTACCAGATAAACAAAACGTTTTCCCTGTAACTCGTAAGTCGCTTTTTGCGGTATAATAATTTCTGAATTCAAATGTGTGGGAATGCGCACCAGACCGCTGCCACCGCTGCGTAAAACTCCGTCGGAATTCGGAAAAGTTGCCCTGATATTTATAGCGCCTGTTTGCGGATCAATCAATCCGCTTGCTGTTTCAATTTTTCCCGGTTCACTGTACACCGAATTATCGGCTAAAATAAGAGAAACGGCAGGCAGTTTTTCAAATTTGTCGTGCAGGGTGTTTCCTTCGAGTTCTTTGGTAAGCGCCAAAAATTCCTTTTCATTCATGGCAAAATAAGCATACATTTTAGATGTATTGGAAACTGTTGTTAATGGCTGCGCAACGGAGCTGCTGACAAGACTACCGACACGATAAGGAAAATTACTGATAATTCCGTTGGTTGGGCTTGTAATAACTGTGTACTGCAGATTTGCTTTTGCATTTGCAAGCATTGCCTCTGCCTGCGCCAGCTGCGCCTGTTTGGCCTGCAGCGTGGATTCCGCCGATTCCAGTTCAAATTTGCTGATGATATCTTTATTCACCAGCGGCTTTGTTTTTTCGAGGTTGATTTTTGCGGATGCCACTTCGGCTTCAGCCACTTTCACCTGTGCCTCGGCCGAGCGCATGCTTGCCTGAATATCGTTGGCAAACAGCCGAAAAAGCACTTCCCCTTTTTTAACATAAGCACCTTCATCTACCAAAATTGCGTCGATGTAGCCGGCAATTTTAGGTCGTATTTCCACCGTTTGCTGCCCCTGCAAAGTTGTGGGATATTCTTTATACAAAGTAGTGGATTGCGGTTGCAGCGAAATTACCTTGTATGATTTTGGCTGGTTGTTTGCCTGCTGGCTCCCGTTTTGCGAATCGGAGCACGAAACCGCCAGCGCCAGCATTAAAATAAAACCTGTTTTTTTGAATCGACTTTTTGTTTTCATCTTATAAATTTAACCCTTGCTTTAGTTTTTACGGATGATGGAATTTTCTTCGGAACCGCCGTTTATTAAAATCTGCTGAATTACCCGTTCAAAGATTTGCTGCTCCTCGCTGGTTACTCCGGAAAGCAGTTCTTCGGAAACTTCTTTTGCCAGCGATTTTGAAACCGCAAGCATTTTCAACCCCTTTTCAGTTATCTGCAAATTCTTTTTGCGCTTGTCCTTTTTATTCCACGTGCGGATAACGTACCCTTTTTCAATCAGCACATTTATTTGCCGCATCACAATCGATTTGTCTTTTTGTAAATGATCGGCAAGCTCCTGCTGTGTTGCAGGTTCATTCTGTTTTATGTGAAATAAAATGATAAATAAATCGAGACTGAGTTCCACGTTGTTTTCCCGGTACCGTGCCATCAGTTTGTTTTTAAACACCCGCCTGGTTTGGCCAAGCATATATCCCAATGGTTTTTCCAATTTTCGCCATTTTTAAATTATTCGCCAAAAATAGAGCAAATTAGTGGACAATATCAACTAAGTTGCATTAAAAAAATATTAATAAAATACTTTTGGGTGTTTTTATTTGGAAAAATCAGCAATTAAAAGTTGTACTGTTTTTTGGTTCAGCAGAAAAATTAGCAGTGCAAACAAAACTTAGTACTTAAAAATTATACCACGGGAGATGCACCGGTCTGCGTTTGCTCGAGCAATTCAATTCTTTTTTCCAGCGCTTCGTAATCTTTTCGGGAAGGAATATTCATTTTATTCAGGATTTTTTCCATCAGGCTTTTCATTTCTTTTTCAAATTCGCCGCGCTGTTCTTCTCCTTCTTTTGAAAGGTCGTTTAAAATTCGTTTCCCCTCTTCTTCCGAAATTTTACCTTCTTCCATTAAATCGTTAACAATTTCGGCAGTGCGTTTCATTGCCAAAGAAGCGGCGCCAAATCCTGCATTGATTATTTTTTGAATAAACGATTCCATAATCTATTTTTTAATGTGCTAAAATAAAAACAGCACAAAATACCTATATGTTTAAAATAAATTCCGAACGGTTACTTCTTCCAAAAAACAAAAAATGGAACCGGGTTAATTTCAAGGAGACAGCATTTTTCACGAATTGCCAAAAGGCTTAATATCAATATTATAACTAATATATATAAACATTGCTTTCTCACTTCTTGTTATAATATTGAAATTATTAACCCATAAAAAAATACAACTATGGCAGAATTAAATGTAAAGAAAAAGAGTAAATCTCCTGTTGGTTGGATAATTCTGGGACTTGTTGTAATTGCATTAATCGTTTGGATTGTTGTTGATAATAATGATAACGAAGTAATGACCAGCGACAACAATGAACAGGTTATGGAATCAAATCAGGATGAAGGAACTATGAACCGGAGTGAAAATTCTGCAGAGAATTCGCAAATGGATCAGAAAGTTCAGGATTTTGTTTCATTTGCCAATGAAACCGGCAGTATCAGCATGGATCATGAAGTTACCCATGATGGACTAACAAAACTAGCCGAAGCATTAACTGCAGTAACTCCAGGCGATGTGCCCGATGAAAATGTGAACAATGATGTTGACGAACTGAAAGCAGAAGCTAATCAGTTGACGGAAAACCCCACATCGGAACAACATGCAAACATTATGAGGAATTCATTTATCAGCGCTGCACAGATTATTAAAAACATTCAAAGTGAAAACTACCCGGAACTTCAGGAAGAAGCAAACCAGGTAATGGATGCAGCCAAAGATATTGACGCTCAGAAATTGGCAACAAATCAGAAAGAGGATATCAAATCGTTTTTTGATGAAGCTGCCGATGCCCTTCAAAAGATGGAAGCAGAAGGACAAACTGCTTCGCGGGAATAGTACATTTTATATGAATAACAAAATTAAAATAAAAGATTATGACAGATAAAAATCACAGGCTCAATTACCTGAAAGATTTGAGTAAATACAAAATGGCCGACAACGATCCGGATGTTCGTGGATGGGAAGTTTATGATGCCGAAAATGAATCGGTTGGAAAAGTTTCCGGGCTTCTGGTGGATACTGAAAAAGAAAAAGTCAGATACCTGGATGTGGATTTAAATGAAAAATTAAAATCAGGAAAACACGATCCGTTTGATGCAAAATATGAAGACGGAATTCATGAATATCTGGATAAGGAAGGTGAGATTCACATGATTATTCCTGTGGGAGTTGCCCGCGTTGAAAAGGACCACAAAAAAGTGGTGGCCGACGGAATTGATCGCAATTCGCTGCGCGACATTCCCACCTATCGTTACCGCAAAGATATTCCCGTGCATCCAAAATACGAAAGAAGAGTTGTGGAGGCATGTATGGGAGGAAGCAAAAGAAAAACGAAGGAACTGGAATTATCGGATGACGAAATGTACAATTCGGAACAATTCGATTCGGACAGGTTTTACGGAACACGTTCAAAATAAAATATTCACAAACTACATTTAACAGGGGGAGCCAAAAGGTTTTCCCTGTTTTTGCTGCTTACCGAAGAAAAACCTTTTCTTTCTTCGGTTTGTTACACAAAGAATAATAACCCATTTATAAATTAAATACATAAGTATGTCAGAATTAAAAATTGAAAAGAAGAAGAGATTTCCGGTAATCTGGTTGATACTGGGAATAATTGTAATTGCCGTTATCGTATGGATTATTGTCGACAATAATGATAACACTACGGAAGTGATGGGCGAAAATGAAACAGAAATGAATGAGCCCATTGATAACGACAATGATTATGCAGAATCGGAAGATTGGAACGGGAACCAGGTTTGGGGAGATGATTCCGATGTTCTTGAGAGTGATTCCGGCCTGAACAATAATGACACAAAAGTTTGGGGTGATGACTCCGATGTTGGCGAAACCGACAGGAGTATTCGGAAGGAAGATGACTCGAACACCTTTGGAGGTGATTATTCAGGTGCACTTGGTACGGATGTAAATGCTCCAAATGACGTAATGCGGTCGAACAGAATTCAGAATTTTATTTCGTTTGCTGAACAAACAGACGCATCGAATTTGAACCGCCGGAAAACGCACGAAGGAATTACAAAACTGGCGATGGCATTGTCTGCAGTTACCACTGACAGCACCGGCACCAGTATGCAACAGGAGCTAAGCCGGTTAAAACAGCAGGCCGATCAGCTTAAGGACAATCGTTTGTCGAACCAGCAGGCTTCAATTATCAAAAGCAGCTTTATGGATGCGGCAACCATTATTCAAACCCAAAGCCGGAATTATGGTGGAATGGACAACGAAGCTTCGCAGGTAATGGAAGCTGCCCGCGACATCAACGCCCAGGATATGGCATCGAACCAAAAAGATGCTATTAATTCATTTTTTGACCAGGCAGCCGATGCTTTGAAAAAAATGAAAGAAAACGACAGGAATAATAATGCTACAGGATTCAGAAATTGAATCGCCTTGGAATTTTATCCGGATTAATTTCCGGAGTTTGAAATTAATAACACACAAATAAAATTTTATTACAAATTATGGCAGAAAAAAAGCACCGCAGGTTGGTTTACCTGAAGGAATTAAAAGATTATAAAATGGCCAAACACGATCCGGATGTCAGAGGCTGGAATGTGCACGATGCCAACAACGATAAAGTTGGAACTGTTTCAGGTCTGCTTGCCGATCCTGAAAAGGAAAGGATAATCTATCTTGATGTGGATGTTATGGACGAGATTGTTTCACATGACCATGATCCGTTCGATGCCCGGCACGAAGAAGGAATTCATGAGTATCAGGATAAAGAGGGCGACATTCACATGATTATTCCGGTGGGCGTTGCGCATATCGACAGGGAAACAAAAAAAGTGATTGCCGATGGAATCGACCAGGGCTCGCTTCGCAACTTTCCCTCGTACCGTTACCGCGAAAGCTCAAATGTGCACCCGGATTATGAACGCCGGGTAATGGAAGAGTGCATGAAACAAAAACGTTACCGCGAAAGCAAAGACGGAAAGTTAATCGACCGCGATTTAACGGACGATGAATATTACAACTCGGAACACTTTGATGAGGACAGGTTTTACGGCCGGGGTAATAACAGCTACTAATCCGGATTATTCGTGAATAATCCCTGTCTCCGATGCACATTAAAAAATTGCAGGAAATTTACTTCCTGCAATTTTTTTATACCTGCGAATCCGATTGGTTGAATGCGGCAAACAATAATTGGCCGGTAAGAATGAGTCAATGACACTTTTAATCCAGCTTTAAGTCGCAGTTGAGCTGGACATGATCAATTGATGCTCCGATGTTTTTATAAAATTCAATGGCCGGTTTATTCCACTCGGAAACCTGCCAGCGCAATTTGTGGCATTGCTCTGCTTTTGCAAATTCCACCACTTCAGCAATTAATTTTTTGCCTGTTCCGTTTCCCCGAAATTCAGGTATCACATATAAATCATCCATATAAAGCGATTTTCCGGTCCAGGTGTAATAGCAGAAAAAATAGGTTACATAACCAATAATTTTTCCGTCGCCGGTTTGGGCCACAAAACAACGAAAATAATCACTCTCCCGAATCATTCTTTCTGTTGAATTCTCCATTTTTTCGGGGTGTTTTTCAAAGGCTGCAAATTCCTTAAATAAGTCAGCAATTTGCGGATAATCAGCTACAACAGCTTTTCTGACAGTTACTTCCATTTTGATTTAGTGTTTTTCAGGAAAGTTTTATCATATAAACAATTCTTTCAGGCCGCCGAAATAATCGTCGTCCCATCCTTCCGAAATATTGTCGAAAGCCTCATCCGGAATATTAATGTGGCGCAGTTCTGCGGCGGTTCCTTTTTTATCGGGGTGAAGCAAAATAGTTACAACAGACTCTTCATCCTGTTCTCCAAAATACCATTGCTGAACTATTTTTTTGTCTTCCTCGAATTCAATATTTAAACCGGTTATGCTGCCGTCCCAAAGCGAAAATTCTGTATTTGGCTCCGGCTGCATTACTGCTTCTTCGCCTGTCCAGATTTCAATCATGTTTTTGTTGGTCAGTGCATTATATACATCTTTCGGAGCCGCATTTAAAATGTAGTAGCGTTTCAGATTTTTCATTGCTGTTCTTTTTCTTCAAAAGTATAAGAATACTCCTGAAAAAATTGGATTGGAGCTGCAAAAAGTTGATTTCTGAAGCCTGAATTCAGCTTCCGTAGATTTATCCGGCTTTAATTACCTTTTTTGGTCTGAACAATTACCACACCGTTGGCGCCCCGCGAACCATAAATTGAAGAGCCTCCGTCTTTTAATACATCCACCGACTGAACATCGAGTGGAGAAATATTGGCAAAATCCTGTGTACTTACAATCATATCGTCCACCACCAGCAGGGCTGCATTTCCTTCGTTACCATAAAACGTTTTAGCGCCGCGTACAATAATATTCTGGCCTTCAACAGTCACTCCCGGAAACTGTCCTTGTATTAAATCGAACATATTGCGGTAAACCGAAAAATCAGTGTCGTTCTGATTCAGGGATGAAACAGCATTTAACAGTTCTTTCGAATTTACATGGCCATAACCAACCTGAACATAACGTTCGGCTTTATCCATGTTGCTTTCGCCTTTTTTCAGTTTGAGATTGATAAAAACCAGCCGGATTCCCTCATCAATTTTAACTTTTTCAGAATAAAAACCTTCGGCATTTACTCTGATTTTATCTTCGGTATTGCACAACACCAGAAACCTGCCCAGCGTATCGGTTTGCACTTCCTGCCCTGTACTTTTAACTTTTACATTCACACCAATCAATGGAATACTGTCGAAGGTGGTGACTTTACCCACCAATGTTTTATCCTGTCCGAACACTGAACCTGAAAACAGCAAAACTGCTGCAATTGCAACCAAACCTATAATATTTTTCATGACAGAAATGATTAAAGTGAAATTTACGTAAAAATCAAAACTTTGTTTTAGACGTATAATCTGACGAGAAGTTTAGTAACCGGCAATTTAAATTTCCTTTAAGTCACTGTTCAGGTGCAGTTTTTTATTCTTTTCAGTTTCAAAATGAATGTCTTTATCATCGTAAGCTATTTTACAATCATTTCCAAGAAGCGAAGTAATGACCAGTTCGGTCAGTTTTCCATCTTTCCACGAAATATCGATAACAAATCCGCCGCGGGCACGCAAACCTTTTACATGACCATTTTTCCAGGCGGAGGGCAAAGCCGGAAGAACCTGAAGTATTCCGTTGTGACTTTGCAACAGCATTTCTGCAATTCCTGCCGTTGCACCAAAATTACCATCAATTTGAAACGGCGGGTGGTTGTCGAACAAATTTGGGTGCGTCGATTTTGAGTACAAAGCCTGTAAATTTTCGTGTGCTTTTTCGCCATCTTTTAAGCGGGCAAAAAAGTTTATTATCCATGCACGACTCCAGCCGGTGTGGCCTCCGCCGTTTGCCAATCTTGTTTCAATCGATTTGCGGGCTGCTTCCATCCATTTCGGATCATCAGGGTTTGTAAATTCTTCACCGGGATAAAGGGCATACAAATGCGACATGTGCCGGTGCCCCGGTTCGGCCTCCGGAAGTTCTTCCGACCATTCGAGTATCCGGCCATCCGAGCCAATTTGTGACGGCGTTAAATTGGCAAGCATTGTTTTTACTGTATCTGCAAAAGCTTTATCGACATCAAGAATTTCAGCTGTTTTAATGAAATTACCAAAAAGCTCACGTATAATTTCATGATCCATTGCCGGCCCCATACAAACGGAAACTGCTTCACCATTTGGTGCAATAAATTTGTTTTCGGGCGACATTCCCGGCCCTGAAACCAGCAATCCGGTTTTAGGATTTTCCACCAGAAAATCGACAAAAAACAAAGCTGCATCTTTTAAAACAGGATATGCTTTTTCCCTTAAAAAAGTGGTGTCGCCGGTAAAATCATAATTTTCCCAAAAATGATCGGAACACCAGGCGGCGCCCATTGGCCACATTCCGTATTGTGTTTGCCCGATTGGCGCTGTAAATTTCCAGACATCGGAGGTATGGTGTGCCACAAAACCGCGGCATCCGTAAACATTTTTTGCCGTTTCTGCGCCACTTTCGCGCAGGCCGTCAATAAAAGTAAAAAATGGTTCCTGGCACTCAGCAAGATTGGTCACCAGCGCCGGCCAGTAATTCATCTGAATATTGATATTAATGTGATAATCTGCATTCCATGGCGGATAAAGCGATTCTGCCCAAATCCCCTGTAAATTAGCCGGCAGTCCTCCCGGTCGCGATGAACTAATTAAAAGGTACCGGCCAAACTGAAAATAAAGCTCTGTAAAATGGGAATCGGCTGCTCCGTTTTTAATCCGTTCAAGCCGTTTGTTTGTTGGCAGGTTTAAAGTGTCAGGCTGATTTATTGCCAAATCCACACGGTTAAATAATTCCTGGTAATTATTTATATGTCTTGATTTTAAACTTTCATAATCGCCTGCAACAACTTTTTTAACGTCATCTGCGGCTAATTTTATTTCATCATCTTTCCAGAAATCGGTGCGTCCGGAAATCAGGATTTCCACTTCGTCCGCATTTTGAACTACCAGGCTGCTATCGGTAGATGAAATTTCACCGCCCTTGTTTTTCAGATGTACAACGGATGCAAAATGGGTTCCTTTATTTTCGTTTTCAGCAAAACCTGTCATCAACAGCTGGTTTTCGCCTATCGAAATAGATTCAGCATCTCCGGGACGGTTTATCCAGGTTGAAAAACTAATTTTATTTTTTCCGGAAGAAGAAAGCCGGACAACAATTACTTCATCGGGAGACGAAGCAAAAACCTCTCGGGTAAACTTTATGCCGTCCGATTCGAATTCGGTAGTGGAAACTGCTGTTCGCAAATCAAGTTCGCGTTTATAATTAGTGACTTCACCAATTCCTTCAAACTGAAGGTGCAAATCACCCAGAGTTTGATAAGTATGACCGCCAACCCGCCTGCCCATAATTTTTTCCTGTGCCAGCTTGTCGCCCTTTGCATATTCGCCCTTAAAAAGCAATTGCCTGACTTCATCAAGATACTTCAAAGCTTCAGGATTTGCCCTGTCAATGGGGCCGCCGGTCCAAACCGATTCTTCATTGAGCTGGATTCGCTCTGATGCGGTTCCGCCAAAAATCATTGCTCCCAACCGGCCATTTCCAATTGGAAGCGCTTCGGTCCATTCTTTTGCAGGTTCTGTGTACCACAAACTTAAATCACGCTGCTCTTTATGATTTGCAGAATTACATGATTGTAAAACAATTGATGCGAAAATTATTAATAACAGAAATTTGTTCATTCTAAAAATTTACAGGTTGAAGTGACGAATATAAAAAATTGGTAGGAAGCACAGTGTTATTTTCAACTGAAAAAATTCATTCGGATAATTAAACACCTTCAGCAAAAATAAAGGAGAGAAACCTGTTGATTGCCAGATTTCCCTCCTGTATATTTTAAATTAGCTGAAGAATTTTATTTACTGGTCGCCGCCGCGTTTGGTTTCAATTAATACCACGCCGTTTGCACCGCGTGAACCATAAATTGCTGAGCTTCCGTCTTTTATTACATTAATGCTTTTTACCTGCGATGGAGGAATGGAATTCAACGCACTTCCGTCGGTAGGTACGCCATCAACAACAATGAGCGCTGCGCTACTGCTGTTAATTGAATTGACCCCGCGAATAATTATTTCCCCATTGGCAACCTGCACTCCGGCAAACCGGCCTTTTATCAGTTCGTAAATATTACTGTACTGCGAAAAATCCATGTCGTCATTATTCAGAGTGGCCAGTGCATTTAATTTTTCCCTGTCGCTGACATGGCCGTAACCAATGGCAATTTCCCGGTTCTTTTCGCCCGGTTTCAGTTTAATGTTTACCGCAACAAATTTAATTTTATCCGATAATTTCACTTTCTGGTTAAAAAATCCATCAGCGCTAACTTTCAATTTATCATTTTCTTCCACATTAGCAGTAAACCTGCCAAGCGTATCGGTTAGTACAGTCTGTTTTGAACTTTTTATTTTAATTTGAGCGCCAATAACCGGAATACTGTCGAAGGTGGTTACAATACCGTGGACTACCTTATCCTGCGCATGGGCGAAAGAAACAACGCAAACCAATGCGACAGATAATAAAAAGAGATTAATTTTTTTATACATTGATATTTGTTTTTTATGGTTGACTAATACAATATTAACCAAAACTGAGCAATTTCCATACCACTAATCCGGTTTAAAAAAGTGGTTGTACAACATATAAACTACACAGTTACTGCCGGACCAACCTGTTTTACCCGATATGGTTTTTTTCGTTGCGATTCAAAATAAGTACGCATTTGCAATTCGGCAATAATACCGGTAGTTACAAACTGAATTCCTCCCATTACCAAAAGAATTCCCAACAGTAAAAGTGGTTTCCCCCAGATATCGTGTCCCAGAATTTTAAGAATGAGCATATAAACATTGATTAATGCACCAATTCCAAAAGTTACAATCCCTATTCCGCCAAAAAAATGCATGGGTCGCTGCAGGTATTTTTTAAAGAAAACCATCAGAATTAAATCGCTTATTACACGTGTGGTACGGCTTAAATTGTATTTTGAATTTCCGAACTGGCGCGGACGGTGGTTCACGTTCACCTGGGTAATCCTTGTTGCACCTTCCAGGGTAATTAATGCCGGAATGTAGCGGTGCAGTTCTCCGTAAATATGGATGCTTTTAATAATTTCATTTCTGAAAATTTTCAATGTACACCCCAAATCCTTCATATGAATTCCGGTGGATTTCCGAATCATGTAATTTGCAATTTTTGAAGGGATTTTGCGCAGGAACATTCCGTCTTTCCGGTTTACCCGCACTCCGGCAACCATATCCCACTCCTCTTCTTCCATCATTTTAAGCATCATCGGAACATCTGCCGGATCATTTTGTAAATCGCCGTCAAGCAAAACCACATATTCTCCTTCCGCCTGATCGATTCCTGCCTGCAGCGCAGAGCTCTGGCCGTAATTTCTTTTTAGTTCGACAAGGATAAACCGTTCGTCGTTTATTTTTCTGATTTCGCTGCGGGTGCCGTCCGTCGATCCGTCATCCACAAAAATGGCTTCAAAATCATAATTATCGAGGGCATTGGTAATTTGTTCCGATAGGGGTTTGATGTTTGGTTTTTCGTTAAAAACACAAATAACCAGTGAAAGTTTCTTCATTTTATTGTTGAAAATTAGAGTCTCCTAAACTCATTCTAAAATATTGCCGCAAAGGTACACAATTCAGATTCAATTTTACGGACTAATCCACCGGATTCAATTTCCAGATGAACGAGAATTTAACCGTGCGGTATTCCCAGTCGCGCAGTCCGTGCAAATATTGCAGCCGTAAAGCCTTACTGCGGAAATCTTTTCGAATATCAAAATTCACCAGCATAGGTTTATCTCGTTCATTTTTATAGCCTGAATAACCGGCCAGCGAAGCGGAATACAACCAGTTGCGTTTTATGTAATCAGCGCCAATGGCATACAACAATGCATCGTTTTGCAAGTTAAGTTCATCGTTGGTTTGCCAACTGTAAAAACCTATCAACCCAAAGGGCCTGAAGATTCCGGTTCCGGTTCCTCCAATATCTTTCGAAAAACTTAAATCGAAGAAATAACCGGGACTGTCGGTATAGCGGGCAGCTTCCAGTTGATTGCCTGATGCTGTTTTTGCTGCAAACCGGAAGAGAGTATTCGGAAATTTGCGGTTTCTGGTAATTTGAATCAGGGTGCTGAAATAAAAATCGCCGATAGCAAAACCTTTTCCATCTTCATCGCGGGCAAACCGTTCGTTTCTGATTTTTTCGGAAAAAGCATAATGCTCGGCAGCCACGCCATACATTTCGATGGCAATTTTATTTTGTGCAAACGGAATAAAAACCTTTCCCGAAATATCCTGGGTTGGGTCTCCCGGATGAAAATGGCTGGCAGCAGTAACTTCGATTTCAGTTTGTGAACCGATGATTCCCTTTTTTACCTCTGGAACCGGCAGGGCATTTGGCCCCAGATATCCGGGGGTAATTTTAATCCAGTTCCGCCAGCCGGGATCGCCAACTTCCCAACCGTGTAATGCATTCCACCAGCCATAATCTGCACCTTTATCCTGTGCAGATAATGTGAATGAAAGAAAAACAAGTATCGCGGATAAAAGACGGAGTTTCATTTTCGTTTAATAATAACCGCCAAAGATAAAAAAACCCTTCAGTTTAACTGAAGGGCTTTTTTGTATTATAACCCCAGTTTTGTTCTTATTTGTTGCGGAATGGCATCTTTATGCACCATAATGCAGGTTGTTTTATAATTTACATATGGTTTTGATGCATAGAAATAACCTTTGTATTTGTTGTAGGCGCCCCACGAGTTTTTCACTTTATAGAACGTCCTTCCTTCCTGATCTTTAGCCAATCCGATAATGTGCATTCCGTGGTCGTCGGTTGTCTGGTAATTATCGAATGCTGTTTGCCTCATTTCCTGGGTGACTTCCAGTTCGGGAACAATTTTATCCAGCTTATACAATTCCTGTTGTTTTTCCTTTTCATCCAGTGCTTCCCATTTTGCTATTTCGGCATCGCTCATGTTTATTTCGGGTGCAGCTGGTAAAACTGCTACTCCTTTGTTACTTGTTACAAACCCTTTTTCACTTACATCGGCTGCCCAGGCAACAGTGTATCCGTTATTCAGCGAATAATCAATAATTTCTTCCAGCTCGTTTAACGGAACATTATAAACTTCTCCCCAGGCCCAGTTATCCGGAACTTCAAGAATAAATTTCGAATAAAATGGATGATGGGTATAAGATGAAATTTCTACATAGTCATCCATGTTTAATTCCATATAATTGTCGGCAAAACTTTGCGGAGTATATTCTTTTCCGTCGTAATTAAATTTTTGCGGAATTTCCCCGAGATAGGAATCAAGTGTAGATTCAAAAGCGTCGTGCCACGAAGTGCTGATTTTACGGTTTTTATTTTCGATAACTGCCCCAACAAATTCACTCAATACGTTGTCCATTTCGCCATGAACATGTTTTTCTTCGCCATAAGCCAGGCCCGAATAGACCGTTTCAGGAACCATACCATATTCAGAAATTACATTGGTAACATCGTGAAAGGCACCACCGGCTGCAAAATTAAGGCTGCCATGCAACCGAACATCCTTTACTGCTTTATCAGAATAAGTATGCCAGACCACAAACATTTCAGACAGATCAGTTTTTGGTTTTCCAGTGCGAATCATTTCCGATTCGAGGAAAGAGAGCGCCGAAAACGACCAGCAGGTTCCTGTTCTGTTTTGATCTTTCACGTCGGTAGCAGGTAAAACCACTTCATCTTCAAATTTATAAACTTCTTCGGGTTTATCTTTTTTTCCATCATCGCCGTTTGCATTTACCGAACCCGTAAAAATTAATGCTGCAAAAAGCAAAAAATAGCGCAACTTCATTTTATATATTTCTTTTAAGAATTTTGATTGAATAACTGCCAAAAATAGCAATTATAATTTCTTATAAAAAGATTTTGATGTTTAGAAACATTATGAATTTTCTGCCAATCCCGCCAATAATATAAGGGTTTACAGCAGAATTTAAGTTTTGTTAAAAAAGCCTAAAATGAAATAAAGTCAGGAAATCATGTTTTTATTTCATGATATCGAAAACAGGTGGTCAAATGATCGTTTACCATTCCGGTTGCCTGCATGTGGGCATAAACTATGGTGGAACCCACAAATTTAAAACCCCGCTTTAACAGGTCAGCTGAAATTTTATCGGAAAGTGGTGTTTTTGCCGGAAGTTCTTTCAATTCAGCAAATGAATTTATTATTGGTTTGAAAGCTGTAAATCCCCAGATGTACTGGTCAAAACTCCCAAATTCTTTCTGCACTTCAAGAAAGCGCCGGGCGTTGTTTATCGTAGCCGTTATTTTCAGTTTGTTCCGGATTATATTTTTATTTTGAAGGAGTTCCTGCAACTTGTTATCCTCGTATTTTGCTACCTTTTGAGGATCGAAACCATCGAAAGCCTGCCGGAATGATTCCCGCTTATTCAGTACAATTTGCCAGCTTAACCCGGCCTGAAAACCTTCCAGAACCAGGAATTCGAATAATTTGCGGTCATCATGAAGCGGCACCCCCCACTCTTCGTCGTGATATTTTATCATAATTTCGTTGGAGGTGGACCAGTTGCATCGTTCTTTCATAAAGCTATTATTTTTCAGCGCAAAAAGTTAAATAAAATTAATCATTCCGTATCAATTTTTATAAAATGTTATTTTTGCTGCACTGGAAAGGAAAATAATGAAACGGACCTTTATATTATTTTTTTTGTTTGCCTCTGTAATTGCGCAGGCTCAATTGAATATCAACCATTACATCAGGGTTGGGCAAACCCGCACACAAATTGGTAATTATACCGGTGCAATTGAATATTTCAACATTGTTATCAAATTTAAGCCTTATTTACCTGAGACTTATTTTTACCGCGGAATTGCAAAACACCAGCTCGAGGATTATCGTGGTGCTATTCTTGACTACAATAAAGCCATCGAAATAAAACCTTTTTATCCGCAGGCGTACATGAACCGTGGAATGGCATATCACAACCTTAAAGAATATGAAAAAGCCATTGAAGATTATAACCGCGGCCTTGAATTTGACCCCGAAAACGATAACATTTACAACAACCGTGGTATTGCAAAATTAGCATTAAAGGATATTGATGGTGCTATTGCTGATTACAAAAAAGCGCTTGAAATTAATCCCAAATCGACATATGCACTCATGAACATGAGCAATGCCCATATTGTGCAGGGTAATATTAAAGAAGCCATCCGGGATTTAAACCAGGTCATTATTATTCGTCCGCACTTTGCCGGGGCTTACTTAAACCGTGGCCTTGCCCGGTTCGAATTGGAAGATTATGCTTCGGCGCTGCGCGATTACGATCAGTGCATTGAACTCGATCCGCAAAATGCACTGGCTTACAACAACCGTGGAATTGTAAAACACAAGCTGGAAGATTACCAGGGAGCAATTATGGACTACGACATGGCCATCCGGTTAAACCCTGAAATGGCAAGCGCTTATTTTAATAGGGCGATGGCACGGGAAATCCTGAAACGTCCGGGATTTGAAAACGATTACCAGATCGCAGCTCAGCTTGATTCGAAATTTGATTTGGAAAGCCAGCGGCTGGATGCAGAACAGCTTGCACAAAATCAACAAAAAAAGCAGCAAAATCAGGGTGCAAATTCATCATCTTCATCTGCACAGCAAAATACGACCACTCAAAATAACAAGGCACCAAACAATTCGGCCACGGCACAAAAAGATGATTCGAAAAACGACGATGAGGATGACAACAACGCTCAACGCCAGCGCCGTATGAATCTGGTTATTGAAGACAGCCGCGATTTACCTTCGGAAGAGGAAGAAGTGGATGACGGACTGATTCAGAACAGGAATATAGAAATCGACCTGCAACCCATATTCATCGTTTCAGCTTTTGAGAAGAACGCAGTAGATTACGAGCGGTTTCAATATTATAACCTCGCTATCGACGAGCTGAATGAAAAAAATAATTACAACCCGCTGCTTACCATTACCAATAAATCGCTTAATCAATACCACGAAGTCTTCGAAAATTTTATACTGTATTTCAATGCGCGGCTCAATATTGAAAAGAACAGCCACAATTACCTGAACCGCGGAATTTTTTACAGCCTCACTGAAGAATACAATGCGGCCCTTGAAGATTTCAATAAATCTATCCAATTGAACGATAAGAATGCGATTGCCTATTTTTCACGCGCCAATTGTCGTTATAAGATGCTGGAAGAAATTGAAACGCTTGGGGAAAACCAGGAGGATTTATCGGTTTCTCTCGATAAACCCGATTTAAACCCAACGCAGGACGTAAATCTTGCCATGCCGGAATATGAAAAAATTCTGGATGACTATCAGACGCTGCTCTTCCTAAACCCAAAATTCTTTTTCGGTTATTACAACAGGGCATTCATCAAACTACGGCTGAAGCAATATAAAAGTGCAATCGAAGATTTAAACCGTGCCATTCAGCTGGAACCTGAATTTGCCGAAGGGTATTTTAACCGCGGCCTCACCAAAATCTTTTTAAATGATATTGAAGGAGGTGCGCTGGACCTCAGCAAGGCGGGAGAACTGGGTATCGACGGGGCATACAATATTATTAAACGGTACTGCAATTAAAAATATATAAACTTCACCTGCAACCAATATTCTGAAGAACAATTTCTGCAAATTTGGGCTGCAATAAATGTTTAATTGACTGCAGCGCATAATTTAGCCTCAAAATAAACTGCCCCTGATTTTTGAAAAAATGAGTTCAATCTGACAACTGAGACTGATCTCTGCAACTATCTTCCCACCATCTTTTTCGGATCAACCCACTTGTCAAAATCTTCTTCGCTGACGTAGCCGAGGGCAAGTGCGGCTTCTTTCAGGGTGCTGCCCTCCTTGTGGGCTTTCTTGGCAATTTCGGCAGCTTTGTTGTACCCGATGTGTGTATTCAATGCAGTTACCAGCATCAGTGAATTTTTCAGATGTTGTTCAATCACCGGTTGGTTGGCTTCAATTCCTTCCACACAATTTTCACTGAAACTCATGCAGGCATCACCAATAAGGCGCGCGCTTTGAAGTACGTTATACGCAATTACCGGTTTAAAAACATTCAGCTCAAACTGACCATTACTGCCGCCAATACCCACTGTCACATCATTCCCCATTACCTGTGCGGCAACCATTGTCAGTGCCTCAACCTGTGTCGGGTTTACTTTTCCGGGCATGATACTTGAGCCCGGTTCATTTGCCGGGAGCTGGATTTCGCCAATTCCGCACCTCGGGCCACTGCCCAGCATGCGGATATCGTTCCCGATTTTCATCAGACTGATTGCCAGCCGTCGTAATGCGCTGCTTAATTCCACCATGGCGTCATGCGCTGCCAGCGCCTCAAATTTGTTTGGCGCCGAAACAAACGGGTAACGGGTGAGTTTCGCTATTTTTTCGGCTACAGCTTCCGCATAACCTTTGGGTGTATTTAGGCCGGTTCCGACTGCCGTTCCGCCCAAAGCCAGTTCGGCGACCATTTCCAGTGCATTGGTAACCGCCCGCCGTCCATTATCCAGTTGTTGAACGTACCCACTGAATTCCTGTCCAAGTGTTAGGGGTGTGGCGTCCATAAAATGCGTACGCCCGGTTTTAACAATGTCCTTAAATTCTTCTGATTTTGCTGCCAACATGTCGCGAAGCTTTTTTAAGCCTGTTAATGTATTCTCCTGAACGAGTTTATAGGCAGCAATATGCATGGCAGTGGGGAATGTGTCGTTGCTGCTCTGGCTTTTGTTTACATCGTCATTCGGATGGATGACTTTCTTTTCATCGGTAAGTTTACCGCCGCTTAATACATGTGCGCGGTTGGCAATTACCTCGTTCACGTTCATGTTGCTCTGTGTGCCGCTGCCGGTTTGCCAGATAACCAGCGGAAACTGGTCATCAAGTTGTCCGTCGAGGATTTCATCACAAACATCCGCTATGAGGGTTGCCTTTTCATTCGACAGCACACCCAAATCCTGATTGGTAAATGCAGCCGCCTTTTTCAGGTAGGCAAATGCATGTATGATTTCCCTTGGCATGCTTGCCTCGGGCCCGATTCTGAAATTGCTTCGACTCCGTTCCGTTTGTGCCCCCCAGTATTTATTTGCAGGCACTTTTACTTCTCCTAATGTATCTTTTTCAATTCTGTAATCCATAATCCTGTCTTTTGAAATTTGTTGTACTATTTTCAACTCCTTCAAAATTACAAGGAATAAGGGAGGAATCAAAAAGAGAAACCGGCGATTCAGAAATCGTGTAAAAAAGTCAGGGATTTCATGGTTTCACAGTTCGACTCCGCTCTCTGTGACTGTGAAATAAGCGGCTTCTGCCTACTAGCAATTTAATCACGACCAATTCGTAAACCATCGCCGGAAGGTTCTGACTATTTATCTTCTGAAATTTCAAAGACATTACTGCTCAGCCCCATGAAACTGCGGATGTTTAAACCAATTTTCATAAGGTAGTCGCCGGAATATTCCTGCTCGGGTTGCCGGTAACCCCTGCTTCCCGGCATTATATTAATTTCTTTTACCTGGTAGGTTTTATCCGGGTTGAGGCCCTGCAGTTTTACCGGGTTGGTTATATTTTCACGATATGCATCGAGTGTATAGCAAAACAGTACTGCTTTTTCCTTTGCATCATTCACATACATTAATGCTGCACGACTTTCTTCATACGGTGAAACCAGCCTGTACATGTCACCATGCCAGATAACATCGTCCAGCCGTTCGTAATCTTTTAATGCCTGCTGACTGAAAGCCAGTTCATCGTCGGTCATTTCCTCCACACGAATGTCGTAGCCCATTTTTCCCATCATGGCAACATCGGTTTTAAACTTCAGCGACTGATTGCCCATGGATGTAATGTGGTTATCGATGGTATTGGCCGGAAAAAAGCAGGAGTATCCCCACTGAATGTAAATCCGGTTGACCGGATCGGTATTATCGCTTGCCCAGAATTCTGTAAAATATTTCAGCGCACCGTAATCCGTACGTCCGCCACCACCCGAGCATAACATGATGGGCAGGTCAGGATACTTTTGGCGCAAATCTTCCATCACTTTGTAAAACCCTTTCACATAATCAATATACAGGTGCGACTGGTTTTCGCCAAGGTACTGCGAATATTCGTTGGTCATTTCACGGTTGCAGTCCCATTTTATAAAACCAATTTCAGGAAATTCGGTCAGCATTTCGTCTACCAAATGAAATACAAACTGCTGCACTTCCGGATTGGCCATATCGAGCACCAACTGGTTCCGGGAATAATGTTCCGGCCGGTTGGGCAATTTTAAAATCCATTCAGGATGATTTTCGTACAGCTCGCTTTTAGGGTTCACCATTTCGGGTTCTATCCAAATGCCGAATTTAATTCCTTTTTCTTCTGCCTTTTCGACGAGGTAACCAATTCCATGCGGCAGCTTTTCCTTGTTGGGTTGCCAGTCACCCAGTCCGGCGCGGTCGTTATTACGCGGATATTTGTTTCCAAACCAGCCATCATCCAGCAGGAATACATCCACACCCAGTTTTTTGGCGCCGTCAAACAACTCCACCAGCCGGTCTTCATCAAAATCGAAATAAGTGGCTTCCCAGTTATTCAAAAGTGTCATGCGCTCACCCTGTCCGTTCAATACCCGGTATTTGCGCGCCCAATCGTGAAGGTTGCGGCTGGCTTGTCCTTTTCCGCTATTTGAAAACGTAAAAATGAATTCCGGCGTTTTGAAAACCTCTCCCGGCTGCAAATGGTATTCCGATGCGTAAGGATTCATTCCTGCTACCATACTAAGTTCATTCAACTGGTTGAGTTCAAAAACAAACTGAAAGTTCCCTGTCCATGCCAAAGTTCCGGCCATCACGTCCCCTTCGGTTTCGGAAGAAGGTTCGTTCAGCGATATAAAAAACATCGGCGCCTCGAATTTATTGGCGCGAGTACCCAGTTTGCTGTCGATGATTTTAATTCCGCTGGTGAGCTGACTTTCCTGCATCATCATTTCCTTTGCCCAGTCACCATGAAATTGAGTAAGCCAGTAATCACGCACATTAAAATGCAACATGGAGGAGGCAAAATTGGTCATCAGCACCGGCTCTTTTTCCTTATGGCTGATTTCCGTCCAGGTTTCTATTACATCTTCTTTATTAAATGTTTTGAAAAATAATTTCACCTGCACCGGATACTGGTCGTCTTTCAAGGTAACAACAGTCGTTTTTACATTATCACCTTCCGAAGTTTGTTCAGTTTTGTCGAATTTAAGCGATAAGGATGGATTGCTGTCGTTGTGCAATATGCGAATGGCCGGTTCATTCAGATTGTCCATTCCCGCAGGCACATATGCTTCATTCCCTGACAGGTTTTTATACTCTTCCGGATGCATTAATTTCTCCCCCCAATAAACCTGTACCAGTTTATTCTGACTATTGGTTTTAAAAACGAGCGCTGTATTTTGCGTTTCAATAATGATGGGATTTTCCTGTGTAAATCCCGGTATACTGCTGATAAGGAAAATCAGCAAGCTGCAAACGATTTTAATAAAATTCATGCTGTTTTATTTACTTTTTATGAATGAATACATTTTACGGAAATTGGTTTTCTCCGGATAAAGATTGCAATAATAGCGCAATTCTGTGGGACTTTCGCTTTAAAAATTATACAAAACTTTACTTTTGCTAAAAAACCAAATCATGGAAACGTTACTAACCAAAACCTTAATTTCGGGAGTTCTTACTTTACTGATAATCTTAAGTGGAATCTGGCTTAGGAAATCAGGCGAACCCTATCAAACTTTAATTTTTACACTGCATAAACTGGCCGTTGCTACAGTTACTGTTTTTGTGATTTTAATTTACACATCTCATTTTGCACTGATTCGGTTTTCCGGCTGGGGATTACTTCTCTTTATCGTTTCCGATTTGATATTTATTGCTGCATTTACAACCGGCTCATTACTCAGTTTCGATAAAACATCCTCCTATAAACTAAAGATTGTACACCGTGTTTTATCGTGGATAACAGTTTTGTTTATTCCGGTAATTTGGTTGTATTGCCACTAAAATGTTAAACATTCTATGAACCTAAAAATTTTAATATACTTCATCATGAGTTCCCAGATCAACGAGAACGGCTTTCTTAGGTTTATCATTTGTGAAATAAAAAACCACACGTAAATCATGTTCAACCATAAAACTCCACAATCCTTTTAATTTACCAGATAATTTGTGCGTTTTTAATCTTGAGTCAAAAGGATCTTCTATGAATATCTCCAATTTCTCCCAAAACCGGATTTCAATATCAGGCTCTTTAGCTTTTTTTCTAAAAGCTTTTTTGAATGTCGTACTGAAAGCAACTTCCATCAAAGCATTTTTTTCAAATCATTGATATTGGAAGTAAAATGTAAGTTACCCGAATTATGTTCCTGTTTTGATTTTTTGTAGTTCACATCAATTTCATTACGTCTTTCTTCTGCAATATTATGCTCAAGAAGGTTTTTTAGTTCCATTTTATCCTGGAGCGGCAAATTGTAAATTTTCTCCACCATCTCACTAAACTGATATTCCATAGCGTCAAATAATTGATATGAGCAAAGATAGTTATTTTTTATACCAATCTTAAATACCCATTTCCATCCGTTCCCCAAAATTTACGGTTCGTATATTCACATTTACTGTCTGTCATTCTTTTTTTTCATACTCAATCATTCAGCCCGATATTTGAACCAAACAATGAAAACCATGAAAACAATTGCGACTTTGAAAACAATTTTAATCATCCTGTTCCAATCGATGGTATTTTACAGTCAGGCTCAGGTGAAGATATCCGGACATGTTTTTACTCCGAAAGGAGAACCGCTTGGCGGAGTAAATGTATTTGTCCAGGGAAGTTACGATGGCAGCACCACTGACACTCTTGGGCTTTTCAGTTTTAAAACAGAGGAAACAGGAATACAAACATTAATTGCCAGCTACGTCGGTTTTGAAACCCAGGCCATGGAACTGAACCTTGAATCTGATATTTCGGATTTGAAGATTACAATGAAGGAGGCAGCCAGCGAACTGGACGAAGTGGTAATTAATGCCGGTGCATTTGAGGCCAGTGACAAAAAGAAATCGGTAATTCTGAAACCGCTGGATGTAGCGCTGACAGCCGGTGCCAACGGCGATATTTTTGGCGCATTCGGAACATTACCCGGTTCGCACAGGGTTGGTGAAGAAGGCCGGCTTTTTGTTCGCGGTGGCGAAAGTTACGAAACCAAAACCTTCATGGATGGCATGTTAATTAATACGCCTTACTTTTCCAAAATGCCAGATTTGCCTACACGCGGACGGTTTTCACCACTGTTGTTTAACGGCGCAGTTTTCAGTACAGGCGGTTACTCGGCTGAATTCGGGCAGGCGCTTTCATCCATTGTTGCTCTAAATACTGTTGCGCTGGAGGCCGGAAGATAAATCAAGTATTTCGGTGATGTCGGTAGGTTTCCAGGGTTCACATTCCGAACGGTGGGAAAACAGCTCCCTTGCCTTATCCGGCGAATATCTGCATACCGGACTAAGCAATAAACTGTTTCAGCAAAATATACAATGGTTGAGAGAACCGGTAATTACAGGTTCAACAATGATGTTCCGGCATAAAACCAGTGAAACCGGAATGATAAAAACATTTGGTAGTTTCAGCCACAATTCAAGCAGTATGCTGTATAATAACTTTCAGGAATCGTCTTTTGAAAATGTTGATTTGAAAAACAACAATATCTATTTCAATACAACGTATAACGAACAATTAAACCCCGCTTGGATGATAAACACCGGAATCGCTTTTAATTCTGATAATGAAAATACTTTTTTGGGTCTGAATCAAATAGCCACCTCAAGAAAAAGTTCCCAGGCAAAAGTCACCTTCAACAATACCTCATTCAAAAATATAACCACGAAATTGGGCAGCGATTTTATGTATTACGACTATGCCCAGGAAATAAACATGAACGGCGAATTTATATTGCCATTTAGTAACCGGCAGTTTTCAGTTTTCGCTGAATCGGAAGCAAAAATAACACCTGCCCTGGCATTACGGGCAGGTGTGCGGGCAGAGCGCAGTTCACTGATGGAAAAAACGAATGTAATGCCGCGGTTATCGGCTGCCGTTAAAACCGGGAAAAGCAGCCAGCTTTCGGCCGCTTACGGAAAATTTGTTCAGAATCCTGAAGATGATTACCTGAAATTCACCACCGCACTGGCACCGGAAAAATCGACCCACTCTATTCTTACCTGGCAATATAAAAAGGGGACAAAAACCCTGCGCATTGAAGCATACAATAAAAACTATTCGGATTTGGTGAAATTTGAAGAAGAATTCTCAATGGAACCGGGAAATTACAACAATTTGGGTAGCGGCTATTCCCGCGGACTGGACATTTTCTGGCGCAATCAGCAGGAATTTGGCAAAAGCGATTACTGGATTTCTTATTCCTGGAATGATTCAAAACGGAATTATCGCAACTATCCTGTACAAGCCACACCTCATTATGTTTCAGAACATAATTTATCCGTGGTGTATAAAAAATTCTTCCCCAAAATCAGTTCATTCATTTCAACCACTTATTCAATTGCAAGCGGCAGGCCGTATTACAATCCAAACAATCCGATTTTTATGGCAGACCGCACAAAATCCTACAACGATTTTAGCATGGGATTTACACATATTATGTACCTTTTCAATACGCAATCTGTTGTTCACCTTATTGTTAACAATGTTTTCGGTTTCAATAACATTTACGGTTATCATTACAATGATTTGCCTAATAATCAGGGAGTTTATGAAGCCGAAGCCATTACACCACCATCAAAACGGATGGCCGTCATTTTGATTTCATTTCAGTTATAAACAATAAAAATTTAAATCATGAAAACATTAATTACACTAATTCTTTCTTTCTCGCTCTTCGCCTCTGCAGGCGCTCAAAGCAAATACGAAAAGGCAATGCAGAGCGCCATTGAAAAGCTGAACAATTCTGCAACAGTGGATGATTTCCAGAATGCTGCCAACACTTTTGAACGTATTGGAACAACAGAAAAAGAGGAATGGCTGCCACAATATTACGCTGCTTATTCATACATCATTATGAGTTTTTTCATTCCGGAAGCTGAAAAAAAAGATGCTTATACAGATAAAGCTCAACAATTTCTTGATAATGCATTTAAACTGGCACCAAAAGAATCGGAACTTTTCGCACTGCAGGCTTTTTTATATCCGGCAAAAATAGTTGTCGACCCGATGAACCGCGGAATGATGTACTTTGAATCGCTTAACAGTGCAATTGACAAATCCATCACGCTGAATCCGGAAAATCCGCGCCCTTATTACCTGCGTGCCGTAACATTATTGAACATGCCCCCGGAGTTTGGCGGAGGTGCTGAGGTTGCAAAACCGCTGCTTGAAAAAGCAAAAGAAAAATTTGATAGTTTTCAACCTGAATCTTCCATCTGGCCAAATTGGGGAAAAGAACAAAACGAACAGGAACTAAGTAAATTATAAAAATGTTAACCCCCGGCATTTTTAATTTCAACTTTTATGCTCTTATTTTTCCGCGTAATTAAAAGTGAAACAATTAATCCGGCAATTGCGCACATTCCTAAAAACAGGAAGAAATTATGATAACCTTCCGCCCCCGGGAAGGTATCTAAAATGCGTCCTGCAACCGAATTAAAAAAGATATCGGGAGTAAATCCAAGAAAGGAAACAACACCAACAGTAGTTCCGGTAACACTACGCGGCACATTCGATTCTTCAATTAACGCAAAATAAACACCACGTAAAGCGTAAACTGCAGCAAATGTGAACAGGAGATTGCTGATAATAAAAACCCTGCCGGATAAATTCCCGGTAAAAAACAAGAGCAGCAAATATGCGATTATTAAAATCAAAAACGAACCTGAGATTGTTTTACGCGCTGTAAACCTGTCGGCCAAAAAGCCAGCGCCAATGGCTGCCACCGGCCTCAGGTAACTTGCATTTGAAACGAAACGCGCCGCTTCCACTTCATTCATTCCTAAAATATCGACAGCATAAAGGCCGTAAAAATCGAGCGCCTTGAATCCACAGTAAGCACTAACTACAACCAGCGCAATTAGCCAGGTAGAGCGATTTTTCAATACACTTTTTATTCCCCTGAAAGGATTCGGATTTAATGATTCAGCTTTTGTATCGGGAACGACAAACCAAACGAAAATTGAAGCTCCAAAAGTAAGCGCTGTATAAAACCAGATAACAATTTTAAATGCCTCCGTTCGTTCGTCAGCCGCCATATTCTCCAATTGATCCGGTAAAAATGCAGCAAGTAAAAATACGCCTAAAGAAGCGACACCGGCCGCCACAAGTCCGCGGCCTCCATCCAGAAATCCAAAAGCCCTGCCCTGTGCAAATTTTCCGCCCCATTCTCTGGTAGCACGAATCATTGCTGACCAAAACAAAAGAATTGTTGTAATTCCCCAAAATCCGAACAATGTAAAAAGCACAGGCTTTCCGGGAATAGCGGACAACCAGACTCCGCCCAGGGCAGTAGCAAAAAGAGAAAAACTCATCAGTTTACGTGCTGAAAAACGATCAGCTATTAACCCGCTCGGAAAATAGGAAATCATAGCGGTAACACCGTAAATGGCAATGGCATCGCCCAGTTCAGCATTTGTTAATCCAAAAACGCCTAACATTGTAGGCCTGAAAAAGCGTGCAATGTGAAACGGCAAACCGAAAATAATTTCACCGGCAACAACAAGACCAATTATAACTGTCAAACTTCCTGGTTTATTCAACTTTAGGTATGTTTTAAATGTTCTTCAGTAAAAATAAACAAACAGTTTTAAGCAGGAATTAAAAAGACATTTTATTTATTTTCCAATAAAAAATGAATCATATGGGATATTTTGTATATTTATTTCCAGTAAAACTTTAAAACTCAACTTAATGAAAAGCAAACTAAAAAATTTAATTCCGGTTTTCGTATTTTTTTCTGTACTCATCAGCTCAATTGCTGTAGTTTCCTGCACGCAAACACGAATGGGAGTAAGTGCAAAAGCACCCGCCGGTGCTGAAGTTCTTTTTGATGGCTCCCGTGAAATGCTCGACCAAAAATGGACTTATTGGGAAGGTCCCCGGTTTTCTGCCGAATTACCCATTAAATGGGAAATTGTTGAAGATCCGGTAGATGATGGAACTGTAGTAAGCAGTAATGATCCTGCTGCCAAAGGCGGATTATACGGATCTGCTGATATTGTTACAAAAGAAAAATACAGGGATTTCCGCCTGCATGTTGAATTTTTGGTTTCGAATCCAGGCGGCAACAGCGGGGTTTATCTGCAAAACCGCTATGAAATCCAGATTTTGGATGGCGACTCCACAAAACATGGAATAGGTACTGTTGTAAATGAATCGGAATCACCATATTATGCCTATAATGGCGCAGGAAAATGGAATGCTTATGATATTAAATTCCGGGCAGCCCGCTTTGAAAACGGTGAACGAACAGAAAAGGCAATGGTAACCATGTATTTTAATGGCGAGAAGGTGCACGAAAATGTTCCGATCAATCAGGTTTGGGGTGGCCTCAATTCCGCAATCGACGGAGGAAACAATGATGGCAAAACAATCACAGATACTCCCGGAGGAATTAAGCTTCAGGCGGAAGGCCACGATGTTTTGTACCGGAATATTTGGATTGAAGAACTTGATTTGGAAGAAGCAGATACTGATTTTTAAAATTCAGTACGAAACATAAAACAGGGGATGCCGGCAAACCAGCATCCCCTGTTTTTATTCGACTTGTGCAGAATTTAATCCCCGCAGGCGAATTCCTTCAACAGTTCACGAACTTCTGATACATTTTCCATTTTATACCCGGCTTTGGTTTTGGCCATGCCCACTTTAATTGTAATGGCGTGGTTCGGAATTTCTGCAAACAAAAACTCATCTGTCCAGTCGTCGCCAATAGCCACAATATTTTCAGCCGGTGTGTCGGATAAAACTTTAAGGGCAGCGCGGCCTTTATTTATTCCGCGGTTTTTTATTTCTATCACCTTATTTCCTTCCAGAATCTCAAGATTAAGGTTTGTAACAAGGCTGGTCAATTCGTCTTTAAGTTCGATGGCACGGTTCATTCCCAGCTCCGGATCCGATTTACGGTAATGCCAAACCAGGCTGTAATTTTTTTCTTCAATAAAAGAACCCGGTGTGCGATCAACATAAAACTCCAGAGCCGATTTGATACTGTCTTTCCATCCTGCATCGAGATTTTCAATCATTTGCCAATCGCTGCCGGCCGGCCTCACCCAAACACCATGTTCAACAATTAATGTGTAAGGTTTATTACCAAACCAATCTTCAAAAGTTTCTCTGTCGCGGCCGCTAATCAGCACCACCCGGCTTTTTGGATTTGAAGACAGCTTGTCCAGAATACCGTATAATTCTTCATCGGGACGGGCATGTTTCGGATTGTTCTGAAAACCAGTGAGCGTGCCATCATAATCAAGAAAAAATATGCGGTTACTTGAGTTGCAAATATCTTCAACAATTTTATTCCGCGAGGAAGTAGTAATTTTTTTCGCCAGGTAATTTGCTTCATTTTTCCTTACTTTCTCCAGGCTGTTCAGAAAATCAGTTGCCCATTTTGTAACATCATATCTTTTCAATCTTTGTTGAAGTATTGAATTTCGCTCAATTTGTTCTTCCACCGGCATTTCAATAGCCGTTTTTATTGCAGCAGCAATTTGCGATTTGTTGTTGGGGTTAATAATCAGGGCTTCGCTCATTTCTTTTGATGCACCGGCCATTTCGCTTAAAATCAGCACTCCGCGGCCATTGGTTTTTGAAGCGATAAATTCTTTGGCAACCAGATTCATTCCGTCCCGGATGGGAGTTATTAAAGCAATTTCGCAGTAATTATAAAGATCAACAAGATTTTCGAATGGCATTGAGCGATAGAAATACCAGATTGGAGTGCGGTTAATGGAAGAATATTCACCGTTAATGCGGCCAACCATTTCATCCACTTCACTTTTCATTTGCTGATATTGCTCCACTCCAACCCGCGATGGCACAGCCAAAAGAACCAAAGTTACTTTTTCACGGTATTCCGGATATTCCTGCAGAAAATATTCAAAAGCCTCCAGCCGGTTAATTAGCCCCTTTGTATAATCCAGCCGGTCGATGGAAAGTATAAATTTTGTTTCGGGATACAACAGGAAATAACGTTCAAGTTCTTTCCGCACTTCCGATTTGTCGTGAATCGATTGTTTCTGCGATTTGATAGCCGTTTCCTGAAATTTGTCATAATCAATCCCCATCGGGAAGTTATCGACTTTAACAATTCGCTGTGGCAGGCTGATTTCATTAATGTTGATATCATATCCCAGTAAACGGCGTACAGAACTCATAAAATGCCGTTCATAATCGAAAGTATGAAAACCCAGCAAATCGGCGCCAAGCATTCCATTAATTATTTCGATACGCCAGGGAAGTATTCGAAATAACTCGTAAGAGGGGAACGGAATGTGCAGAAAAAAGCCAATGGTAACATCCGGAAATCGTTCTTTTATCATTTTTGGCAACAAAAGCAGGTGGTAATCGTGGACCCAGATTTTATCCACGCCTTCCATATTTTCAGCAATAACATCGGCAAATTTCTGATTTACCTTTTTGTATGCCTGCCACTGTTCCTCTTCATATTTAACAAATTGCGTAAAATAATGAAAAAGTGGCCAGATAGTTTTATTGCTGAATCCTTCATAGTACAATTCCACTTCTTCCTCCGTAAGATTCACATTTATACAATTCTCGGTTTTCAGGGCCTGATTCACCTTTTTTGTTTGATCCCGCGAAAGCTCTTCTGTATCCACACCCGACCAACCAATCCATTGACTGTCCGAAGATTTACTGACAGAATCCATACCGGTTGCAAGTCCTCCAACACTGGGAGTTACATCAACTGAATCTTCCGAAATAGAAATTTGAACCGGTAATCTGTTGGAAATAATTAGAAATCGCTTCATACTTTTTTTATATTTGTTTGCTAACTATAATACGTAAAATTAACCGGAAGTCAAAGAATAAATTTCGAAAAAACATCAGTTCATTAATGACAAATCTCGATTACGGAATTATCGGAAATTGCAAAAGCGCAGCATTGGTCTCAAAATCAGGAACAGTAGAATGGCTCTGCCTCCCCGTATTTGATTCCCCCTCAGTTTTTGCTTCACTTTTAGACAAGGAAAAAGGCGGCAGTTTTGAAATAATTACTGACGAAAGTTACGAAACATCGCAGCGGTATCTGCCAAACACGAATATACTCGCTACAAAATTTTCCAACGGCACGGATAAGTTTGAAGTGTTGGATTTTATGCCGCGTTATTATTATCAAAACCGGCGCGACAGCATTTATTCGCCACCCGATTTTATACGGTACATAAAATGGAAAGCCGGAAAGCCTAAATTCAGGATAAATTATAATCCGCAGCTGGAATATGCTGAAAAGAAAACTATCACAAAAGAACATAAAGAATACATTAAAAGCTACACCAGCAACGGCACGTACGATTCACTTTATCTTTATACGAATTTGG
This sequence comes from uncultured Prolixibacteraceae bacterium, assembly GCA_963771595.1. Lineage (GTDB taxonomy): Bacteria > Bacteroidota > Bacteroidia > Bacteroidales > Prolixibacteraceae > CAVYUC01. The sequence goes on from CAVYUC010000027.1 coordinate 48,676, forward strand.
ATAAAGGAAAAATTATTAACACCGAAGAAGTGACTTTATCGGGAAACCTGTTTTTCCTGGTCAGCTACAACCAGAAATTACTGAAACAAACGCTCGACCGGGCTTATCTAAAGTTGCAACGAACCAAAGTTTACTGGTTGAACTGGTCGGAAGAAACACATAAATTTAACAAATACAACAAAGAAATTTTACGCAGTGCGCTGGTACTAAAACTATTAAGCTACGATAAAACAGGCGCAGTATTGGCTGCTGCCACAACGTCGTTGCCCGAATCGCTGGGCGAAATCCGAAACTGGGATTACCGCTTTTGCTGGCTCCGCGATGCTTCGATGGTGATAAAAGTAATTACCAAATTAGGCCACTGGCGCAGTGCAGCCCGTTTTATGAATTTCATTATTGATGTTGTTTCCGACAAGGATGAGAAAATACAAATCATGTACGGCATCAACCGGGAGAAAAACCTGAAGGAAAGAATTCTGACTCACCTCTCCGGATATGCCGACAGTGCGCCGGTGCGCGTAGGAAATGCTGCCTACAAACAAAAACAGCACGATATTTATGGCATTCTCATGGATGTTATTTATCAGCAATTCAACCTGTTTGATGTATCGCTGCAAAACAGTGAGGAATTGTGGACTATTACCCGAAGTATTGTCAGAATTGTAGGTAACAACTGGCAAACCCCCGATCGGGGAATCTGGGAAATCAGAAATGAACAGCGCCATTTTACATTTTCAAAATTGTTGTGCTGGGTTGCTGTCGACCGCGCTATTAAAGTGGCCGAATTAATTGATCGCCCGGAATATATTGAAGAGTGGTCGAAATTACGAAAAACTATCCGCGAAGATATTTTAAAAAATGCCTGGAGTGACAAATTAAAAGCATTTACACAAGCCTATAATTCCGAAGATTTGGATGCATCAACATTGTTAATGGATTCATTTGGATTTATTGAAGCAAGCGACGAACGTTATATCAACACAGTAAAAGCTACACAAAAAGAACTTTGCCGCAATGGATTAATGTACCGCTACAAAAACCGCGACGACTTTGGTTTGCCTACTTCGTCATTTACCATTTGTACATTCTGGATGATTCAGGCACTCTTTAATATTGGAGAAAAAAAGGAAGCTAAAACGATGTTCGACCGTTTACTTTCATACAGTAATCATCTCGGAATATTTAGTGAAGACATCGATTTTGACAGCAAACGCCTGTTGGGCAATTTTCCGCAGGCCTACTCACATTTGGGCCTGATTGAAACAGCAATGCTTTTTTCGGAAGATATTCAGTTGCAGGATGAAATTTAAATGGTGTGATGATTAACTGACGCAGAAAACATTTTACCGCCCGTTCTGTTTAAATTATTAATAGAAATGATTAAACAGAATTATGGCATTTTACCAGTTGCATACGGAACAGAAAATTCCGGCTTCGCTTGATGAAGTCTGGGAGTTTATTTCGTCGCCTCAAAATCTAAAAGTTATTACGCCGGAGTATATGGGTTTTGATATTACTTCGAAAAACCTTCCTGAAAAAATGTATCCGGGAATGATAATCAGTTACAAAGTAAGTCCGGTTCTGGGAATAAAAATGAACTGGGTAACCGAAATTACACAAGTTAAAGAGAAAGATTATTTCATTGATGAACAGCGCAGTGGCCCCTATTCCATGTGGCATCACCAGCATAAAATCGAACCGGTTGAAGGTGGTGTGCTGATGATGGATATTGTTTCGTATAAACCACCATTTGGATTTTTGGGAAAAATTGCCAACGCGTTACTTATCAAAAACCAGCTGAAGGAAATTTTCGATTACAGGAAAACGGCACTTGAAGAGCGGTTTGGAGTTTGGACTGCCTGATTTTATCGTGAACCTAAATCGATGGGCAGTTTGTTAATTTCCCGCTGATACCGATGATAAACGCAGATTTTATTTTTTAAATTTCTGCGAAAATCAGCGCAATCTGCGGGAGATTTACTTCTTAAATTTATTTGCTATTACTGAATAACCCGAATTATTGCTAATTTGCATCCTGAACCAACGAATCAGAATAAATGATAAAATTGCTGTCCTTGTCTGTCCTTTTTATTAGTAATCAGTTTTACTGCTTTTTCTGCTGATAAAAATGTAAATGTAATTTATACCGGCGAATCCTCCGTAGTGAAATATGGAGTGAACCGATTGGGGAATCACCTCGAAAATGGCGGTATTACTGTTTTACAAAACAACAGCAGTAAAAACAATTTCGAAGTTCGCATTTTAATTTCCGGCGAAAATTCAAATCCGGAACTTCAGAAATTGTATTCTGATAATAATACTGGAATTGAACCGGATGGATACAAATTAATTTTGGGGCAGAATTCAGTAAATATCATCAGTAAAAACGACAAAGGTTGTTTGTACGGGATTATGGACTTTATTGAACAACTTGGAAATGAATGTGATTTTAAAACTCTGGAAGAAAAGCAGGTAAACCCTGCACTGTCATTCCGTGCAATAAAATTTAACCTGCCATGGTCGCCATACCGGCCGGGACCTGCAACTGAAACACACATTGAAACCTGCCGCGATTTAAACTTCTGGGAAGCATTTCTTGATATGATGGTGAAAAACCGTTTTAATGCATTGACACTTTGGAATACCCATCCTTTTCCATTTATGATAAGGACTGAAAATTTTCCAAAAGCAACTCCATTTAACGATGCCGAACTGGAGGAATGGAAAACTTTTTGGAAATCACTGTTCAAAATGGCAAAAGAACGCGGCATTGAAACTTACCTGGTCAACTGGAACATTGTGGTCTCACCAGAATTTGCAGAAAATTACGGGGTAGAAATTCATGACGACCGGTCGGAACTGGTTATAAAATATACCCGCGAATCGGTAACTCAGGTAATTAATGAATACCCGAATCTCACCGGACTGGGCGTTACCCTGGCCGACTGGATGGGCAACTGGGGCGATAACCAAATGTCGCCAAAAGAACGCGAAGATTGGATAGAGGATACTTTTGTGGAAGGGATGAAACAAGCCGACCGGAAAATAAAATTTATTCACCGGGCAGTGCTTGCAGGCGATCCGAAAGAAATGCAGCGCGTAATCGACCATGCAGACCTTCCCGAAAAAACAATCGTGGAAGTTAAATTTAACTGGTCGCACGGGCATTCCACCCCCAACCTGGCAATTACTCATGCCAACGATGAAGGAACAATAAGGAGCGATCTTTGGGAACCAAAACCGGATAATTATTTTATCGCATGGACTATCCGAAACGAGGACTTTTTTGTGCTGCGCTGGGGTGAACCCAATTTTATCCGCAATCACATCGCAACCAACAATTACAATTATGTAGATGGCTATTTTGTAGGTTCCGAAGGATACATCCCTGCAAAAGATTATTCTCAAATTCCCGGCCCTGAAAAAACATGGAATTATGCATTCGAAAAACAGTGGATGTTCTACCATCTGTGGGGCAGGTTGCTTTACAATCCGGATGCTTCGGACAAAACACTGGCCAAAGAAATTACAAACCGGTATAAAAATATCAATCCGGAAAGCCTTTTAAAAGCCTATTCATTGGCCTCGCGGGTACCATTGGAAATTGCATCATTTTACAAAGCGACGTGGGATTTTACACTATATAGCGAAGGGTTTCTGGCGCCGTGGCAAAATGGATTCGATGATGAAAAATCGCCGTTTATTTCCATAGAAGAATTCATCAAACACGAAACACTCGAACCCGCTTATTTAAGTATCCGCGAATATTGTAAACTTAAAAATGAAGGAAAACCAATCGATGAACATCGTACTACTCCGCCGGAACTGGCGCGGTAAAGTAAATGAAAACTGTACTGAATGCACTGGCCATTATTAAAAAACTGCGCTTATCGGGCAATTCTCCAACATTGGATTCGGAACTTGACGATTTGGCAACCTGGTGCCAGCTGGGTTACTATTTTGCTGACAAACTGGAAGCAGGTGTTGCCCTTGAAATGTACAATCTTACAGGAAACCGCCAGCATAAACAGCAGGCCATAGAATTTGCAGAAAAAGGACTTAATCGCTGGAAAAATGTGGTTGCCCTTACTGCCCATCGCTACCAGCCCATGCCTTATGTAAGTTTTGGCCACCATGAACCGCGCTGGCCGGATTTCAATGCTTTCCACTGGTCAAAATTCCTGGATGATGTAAAAGCAGATATAGACTACATAAAAAATCAAAACTAAATGATGAAACACAATTTATTGCTCATTTCCGTGATAACGGTTCTGTTCTGGAGCTGCTCAAATCCCTCTCCAAACGGATGTTTTCCCGAAGACAAACTGCCGGATTATATTACACCGCTCACTGATTTTGGACAACGTTCGGAATGGTCGCTGGATGGTACTAAAGTATTTTTTGTGGACAGCGCCGGTGGCGATGCCTGGATGGTGGATATCAAAACAAAAAAGCCGGAGAAAATTACACATCCTGAATACCGGCCGGAAGGGCACGGATATTATCGTGTAGTGGTGATGGCAAACGGCGATTTGCTGCTCACCTGCGGACCGGAACGACACACGCTTTATTTCCAGGTACTGGATAAAAGCCTGAAAAATCCTCCGGTAATTATTGATGAACCGGTGGATGAAGGCCCTGCTGTTTCGCGAAAGAACATGAAAATAGCCTGGACACCCCATCAAAAACAAATTTGGACAGCCGACATTGTTTATGAAAATGGTGTTCCTGCATTTAAAAACAAAAAGAAAATCGTGGACAACAACAAAGTGGTAGTGGACAGTATAAAATATGAAGGCATACTTGAACCACAGAATTTCAGGCCACCTGAAGAAAACGAACTTATATGGTCCCAATACGGAAATGACGACCGGGGAGTATTTACCAGCGAAACGATGGGCGTAAACTTACAATCGGGCGAATTGGTCAACTACTCCAAAGCACCCGGGCAATACGACGAGCCGGAAGGAATATTCCCCGACGGTGAATTTACCTTGATTGAATGCGATCGCCACGAACGCCAGGGCACAAGCCATATCGATATTTACAAACTTAAACTTGACGGAACCGGTGAAAATTACGAACGCCTGACCTATTTCAGCGATGTGGAAGGATACCGGTCTTCGAATCCTGTTGTACGCGATGATGGAAAAATGATGGCATTCCAGGCATCGGTGGCTGGATCGGCTGCAGGTGCCGGTTGCGGAATTTACCTGTTCGATTTTGAAAAATTCAACCATGTAAAAGAAGCTTCCTCCGGAAATTAATTTTTAGATTTGACCTTTAATTGAATAGAAACTGAAGCAGAAAAAATGAGTAACCAACCGCTGGCAGAACGATTGCGCCCGAAAACCCTGGAAGATTATATCGGTCAGGAACACCTGGTAGGGAAAAATGCGGTGTTGCGGAAAATGATTGAATCGGGTAATTTATCGTCGCTGATTTTGTGGGGGCCGCCCGGGGTAGGAAAAACCACGCTGGCGCGGATTATTGCCAATACACTTGAGCGGCCGTTTCATACACTCAGCGCCATAAATTCGGGAGTAAAAGACATTCGCGAAGTTATTGACAAAGCAAAGAAACAGCAGTTTTTCAACCGGCCCAATCCCATTCTTTTTATCGATGAAATCCACCGTTTCAGCAAATCGCAGCAGGATTCGCTGCTGGGCGCTGTTGAAGATGGAACTATTACTTTGATTGGTGCAACTACCGAAAACCCTTCATTCGAAGTCATCTCCCCGCTCCTTTCGCGCTGCCAGGTTTACATTCTGAAACACCTTGATAAAAACGATTTGCTGAAAATTGTGGATTTGGCGGTTACAAAAGATACCGAACTCAAAAAGAAAAACATAAAAATCAAAGAAGACCAGGCGCTGCTGCGCTATTCCGGCGGCGATGCGCGTAAATTGCTGAATGTGCTTGAACTGGTGACTGTTTCCGAAGAAGGAGAAAAAATTGAAATAACCAATGAAAAGGTAACCGATCGGCTGCAAAAAAACCTGGCGATTTATGATAAAAAGGGCGAAATGCATTATGACATCATCTCGGCTTTTATAAAAAGTGTGCGAGGCAGCGATCCGGATGCGGCGGTTTACTGGTTGGCCCGAATGATTGAAGGCGGCGAAGATGTGAAATTCATTGCCCGCCGTTTGCTGATTCTGGCAGCCGAAGATATCGGGCTCGCCAATCCAAATGCCTTGCTGCTGGCTCAAGGGACTTTTGATGCTGTGCACCAGATTGGCTACCCTGAGGCACGGATCATTCTTTCGGAGTGTACCATTTATCTGGCTACTTCCTCAAAAAGCAATTCAGCCTATTCAGCCATTGATGAAGCCATTGCATTGGTGAAAAAAACCGGTGATTTACCCGTACCACTTCACATCCGTAACGCACCCACCAAACTGATGAAGGAAATCGGTTACGGGAAAAATTACAAATACGCCCATTCCTATGAGGGCAATTTTACCGAACAGGATTTTCTTCCTGAAGAAATAAAAAATGAACGTATTTACCATCCGCAGCAAAATCCGCAGGAAATAAAAATTCTGGAACGGTTAAAAAGCTGGTGGGGCAAGCGGTTTTAGTGGGTGATGCGGTTTCCGAACCGCATTATTTCTTATCGGCGAATCGGTATTCGCTGCATCCAAAAAAATTACCCGTTGATAATTTCAACGGGTAATTTTTTGTTTACTGCTTAAAGCTGGAAGCTTGCGGTTGGCAGCTCTCAGCTATTTCAAACCAAAATCTCCCTGCAATACTCCACGCACTTCTTCACCTCTTCCTGTGCGGTTGAATTTTCAGGCACCGGGTATTCCAGTTCAATGTCGAAATAAATGGGCCAGTTTTTATCCTGTACAAGTTTCAGCATATCGGCAACGGGTGTATCACCTTGTCCCCAAGGCATGTTGGTATTGGGTGGATTGCCGTTTTTACCGGTTTTATCCTTTGTATGAATACTGAAAATCCGGTCGTGCAGTTTTTCAATGATTTGATTCGGATGATTGCCTGTTGCACCAAAATAATGGCCGGCATCGAAATTCAGCATGTTTTTAGGCGAATAGGCCAGGAATTTCTCAAAGCTGAAATCCGGCTCGCCGGGTTGTAAATGGTTATGATAAATGGCGTACATATTATGTTTCTCTGCAAATTTACCGAGCCGCTGACAGGCTTCTTCTCCTATCTCGTTGGTAACTCCTTTTGCTCCCAAAACTTTTGCAGCCTTAAAAGCATAATCAATTTCTTCATCGCTCCAGTTTGCAGGCGCAAATTTTACGATGTGGATGCCAACACCAGCCTTGTCATACATTTTACGCAATTGCTTGTATTTATCCATTGAAACCGCCAGCCTCCAGTCGCGTTGCTTTTCCTGTGCAATCTCTGCTTTTTTACGGTACTCCTCCCGTTCCGCATCCGAAAGTGTTGCGCCACGCGGCGGACGTGCAGGTGATTCCGGAATCCCTGCATATTCCTCAGCCACATTGCCCATCAGTTCTATTGAGCTGATTCCCGCATCAAGGCAGTAATTTAAAATATCTTCGGCGGTGCTGGGCATGCTGCGCCAACTGTAAGTAATGGCGCCTATCTGAACGCCGCCAAATTTGGAATCCGGCTTTTTGGAACCTGGCAATACACTGCCAAAAACAGAAGGAGCAAATGAGAATACAGCCGCTGCAGTTGCAGCAGACCTGATAAACTTCCGGCGCGAAATGCCGGCGTTTGAATTCATTTTTTTATCCATGATTTTGTAATTGTTGATTTAAGCGGATTAAAAATAGTGGTTTTATTTGGAAGTTGGTTTAGAAATCAGGGAAAATTCAATTGGGCTATACATTCTCAAAGTAAATTCAACCGGGAAAATTAATATGCAACTGATAATAAAGGAATAAAATAGATTCATGGGCTGAAGAGAAATCACAAAGAATCAATAGTTAATACAGGATTGAATCATCCGGATGGAGTGTTAATTTCTGCGATTATAAAATACAAAACCCTGGAAGGGTGGTGTTTTGTTAGCTTCGCGTAATGGAGAATTAGCAAACCGGCGCAACCTGCAGGTTGATTGATATTTTGGCATTGCATGCGCCGGAATAAAATTTGATAATGTTTTTTACCCTCTCTCTTGTCCGTGATCGCCACAGATTACACGGATTAACACAGATTAAATTCATACCCATTCAGCACAAACATAACCCTGTAAGGATTAGATTTTAGTAGAAAAATTGAATGATGGTGCGGTGACTAATCCCGGCATTAATGCCGGGTTAATGAAAGTCCTGTGGAGGCGGGATTTAGCCAAAAAATAAACATGTTATAAAGCTGTGCAGATTAATTTTGGCTGGTTAGTTGTGAAATTCCGGTTTGTTATTGGTTAACCCTCTGTTTTGTATGTTTTTAAACATACACTGCAAAAAATCACAGCAAAATATTGAAATCCAATATAATAAATCAAAAAAAAAAAACAGCACCTGTAAATAAAAAATATTTTGGTTTAAAAAAATATTTTTACTAACTCTGTACAGGCAAACTACAAAAAACCAAAATATTAATAAACTAACAGCTAACTCTCCATGTATTTCATTCTATTTCAAAAAATAAAAAGGCTGGTCTAAAAGCCTCCCCGGTATTCCCCACCCGGGGAGGCAAAAGGTTTTTCGCTGTGCAAGCGCGGGGAATCCTGCAAGAACTACAACAATTTAAAATCCAAAAATTAAATTACGATGAAAACTTTTAAAAGAACCTTATTATTAGTTGTATTAATAATTTCTTTATGTACAATAAGTCATGCCCAATTAAGCCTGAATTCACAGGGAGCTGTAACCATTGGCTCTTCACCGAGTGGTTCAAATGCAACATGGTTGAATATCTACGGAAACCAAGGCTCATCCGGACAACGCAATTTTCGGGTAACCTATCCCTCTGGTTTTGGACTAACAAATACTGAACTGGCAGGACTAGCACACATTGGAGTATGGACAGCTCTGTATGCGAAACAAGGATCTGCTTCTTATGCTGGGTATTTTGACGGATATTGCTATGTAAACGGCAACTTTTACTATACATCCGATTCAAGACTTAAAAAAAATGTAAGAGATATTAACAGTCCTCTTGGCATGATTCTAAATATGAAGGGTGTTCAATACGATTTTCTGGCAGACTCTTCAATAAACTCTCCCGAGGTGAAAGATTTAAGAGATAAAATGAGCAAAGGCAATTATGGCTTTTTGGCGCAAGATATTATGAAAATATCACCTGAACTTGTTGTACTGGATCCGGCATCTGAAAAATACGCCATCAATTATAATGGCTTTATACCCATACTTGTTGAAGCTTTAAAAGAACAAAATATAACAATTGAAGACCTGCAACAGGAAATAGAAAACCTTAAAAAAGATGCTGGAATGCTAAAAAGTGCTTCTAATAATAACACAGGAATCAATACAGGTAAAAACATATTATATCAGAATACACCCAATCCATTTTCTCAAAATTCGCAAATCCGGTATTTTATAGCTGATAATGTAACAGATGCCGCAATCTACATTTACGATATGAATGGCACGCAACTAGAAAAACACGAATTACATCAAAGAGGAGATGGTAATATTACAACAATAATAAACCAGATGCTTTCAAAGCTTGGATTAACAATTATAAAAAACAAATTAAAGACGCTGAACAATTTAAATCAAATAATTTGGAAACTATTAGAAGATGGGAGGCACTATTAATCGACCCTCCTGCTCGTTTAAAATCATACACTCCTGGAACTTCATTATTAATAATGGACAAAGGATCAGTGCGTTGGGGACAAGGAGAAAACAACAGCGGTGGCTGTAATTTTTCATATAATGCATATTGTCCGATAGGAAATTGTGATTGTAGTCATAAATTAACTGGGTGTGGTCCAGTGGCTATGGGGCAAATTATGTGGTATTGGGAATGGCCCAAAAATTATAATTGGGATATAATACCAGAAAGATTAACAAACTATTCAAGCGCGGTGGAAGAAGATGAAATTGCTCGGCTACTTGATGATTGTGGTGATGCTGCCAATAAAGGATATATTGGTTGTAGCACTTGGACAACAGTTAATAATATTGAAAGTGCTCTTAAAAATAATTTCTTATATAAGGCCGTGGATAAACATGTCAGAGATGATTGGCCGGGAGAATCATGGTTAGATCTTATGCGCGCGGAAATCGATGCTGAGCGCCCTGTAATTTATAGAGGGGATAAATCAGATCTTTCGGGAGATAAACATATTTTTGTTTTAACTGGTTATGACGATGAGGATGGGGATTTCTTTTGTTTCAATTTTGGCTGGGGAGATACTCATTTTTCATCCTATCAGTATTTAAATGATATTACACCTGATAATATGGTTGGTAATCCAGAATTTAATACCAATCAAATGGCTATAATAGGTATTTCTCCTTCCTATAATGATCTTCCAATTAATATTTACGACGTTGAATACTCTTTAGTTAGTGACACAAAAAACGAATATGCAAAAAACAATATTTCTTTACCAGCAAGTAGTGAATCAATTAACATTGAAAATGGCGGGAGTTTAACCCTAAGTGCTGGAAATATTATAACACTAAATAGTGGGTTCTCTGCACAATTCGGCAGTACATTTAATATATTTATACAATCCACTGACATAAGTGAAGATTGTGGTATATCTATTGATGGATGGCCTAATTATTTTTCCTGTGATGGTAAACTCTGCTATAGGGTGCATAATGCTAACACCTTTGAATTTGAAGCATTTTCATTAGGTGGACAGCTGGTATATCAAAATGCTGGACTAATTACGGGGAATCCTGTTTCTGTTTGGGAAGGAACAAACTCGGTTTATGGTTGGTACGCTTGCAGTATAACGTTTAGGAATAATTGTGGAGAAAAATTAAGTAACTCATATCAAATTTTTTCACCTGGTGAATAGAAAATTATGTAAACAAATGGTGGAATTATTATCACTTAATTCAATTTTCAATGGATTAATTCCACTATTTGTTTTAAATCATTTTGAAATGAAATGTAAATACAAAATTGTTCTAATCATTCACTTGATTACAATCATATTACCAAGCTGTATTCTTTATCCTAATATAATAGATGTACCTCTTATCAAAGAAAAAAATGATTTGCGGATTGATGCAGGGGCTTCTTTAGCTGCTACCGCCCATGCAACAGTTTCTTATGGTCTGACCAAAAAAATTGCAGTTCAAGGGTTTAGTAGCATCGGCGTTGATAAAGTACATTATTTGCAAGGTGCTGTAGGATATTTTAAAAATATGAACAACAAGTTTATTATGGAATTGTACACCGGATTTGGTTCCGGGTATGGAGATGCTTCTAAGTCGAGCAAGCCTGGGGATTTAGTCGGCAATTATCATCTCGGTTTTGCTCAAATCGATTTTGGCAAAGCGAATACTCGTATAGCCCACTTGGATTACGGAATTGCTTTTAAAGCTGGATTTTTACGGACTAATCTGAATGACAGGAACTATTATGACATTTATTCCACAGAAGAAAATTTCGACAATTATATCTATCCTAAACTAATAGATAATAGCTTTTTATTCCAACCCACTGCATTTGCTAGAATTGGCGGGGAAAAACTGAAATTAGGTTTGAACGTAAGCAGTGTTTGGATTTATAAATTTACGAACAGAAACAAAATATTACCAGTAAATAATTTCAATTTTGGATTAAGCATAAATTATAATATTAACGTCAATAAAAGGAACGCCCACTTAAATTAATTGTGAAAGCCCGGAATTTTTTTACATCAATACTGATAATTATAGCCTTTAATTGTCAAGCTCATAATTATCAAACAATATTTACAAACAGGGTTGCACTTTTCGAAAATCCCACAAAAAAAATAATTGCGTTAAGAATCGATTCAGTACAAATAACCCAGGATACTATATTTTATCCGTTTACAATCCTTCAGGAAATATCTCCTGAAGGATGTTCTTCACCTTACAAGTCTTCATGGATTGGCGAAAAAGTAGTTGTTAAGCCCGATGGCACCAACTTGTTCTTCAACCGCGCAGGCGACACTATAATGTTAAAAACTCAGGCCGCTTTAAATGAATCGTGGATTGCATTTCATCGTTCCGATACATTTCGGATTGAAGCCAGTGTGAAAAAGCTGGAACAACAAAATGTTCCGGGATTGGTTGATTCCGTTAAAACAATCGGATTCAGGGTCATTGATGCAAATGGAAATACAATCAATCATGCTTTAAACAGCATAGTGGTGAAAATCAGCAGGAAAAGAGGATTTATTCAAACCCTCAACTTTTATCTGTTTCCCGATATCGTTACGCATTATCCTCCTGATATGCTGGAGACATATACCCTTGTTGGGTTAACCAATCCGGAAGCGGGGGTTCAGAATCTTACCTGGTTTGAAGTTTATGATTTTAATATAGGAGACGAAATTCACGTTTTGGAACATCGTAATTATGACGTTTTTTCTCCTTTAATAAAAGAATACGACAACAAATGTATTATTAAATACCTGGAACGCTCGGATTATGCTGATTCGATTGTATATAGCTTTGAACGACAACAACGTATTGAAACTTTTTACACTGACAGCACATCACTGGAAATTTACAACGATACATTAACATCGGTAGTAACGGCAAATCCCGATTTTGATAAATTGCCGGGAGAACCGGTTATCGATACTTTTTCAGCGTATTCCTTTTATATGCTTAACGATAATATCCTGAAGAAAATTGATCAAAGCGGAACCCGGAGTTTTGTGTCCGGAGAAAATTGCTGGAGCCTGTTAGTCGGTGACGGTTGTACATCCAACAAAAGCTATTACAAAGGCCTTGGCGGGCCTTATTATAGTTGTACAGGTTATGTTGGCGAATCGGAAGAAAGAAAACTTGTTTATTACAAAAAAGGTGAAACCGAATGGGGAGAAAAGTTGGTTATTACCGATGCTTCAATGCTCAGGACCAATGATGAATTAGAGGTTTTTCCAAATCCCGCTCACGGCATGGTTACATTTCATCTTAATCAAAACAGCAGAAACTGTTTGGTGCAAGTGTACAGCCAAACCGGAAGTTTAATTAGATGCTGTCAGTTCGAAAATGATACATATAGGCTTAATCTGGCTGGATTAAAAATCGGAATTTATTTTTACAAACTGAGCCTGCTTAATGGCAGAAGTTTTTCAGGTAAATTAATCGTAAATTAAATTAGCGATCTCCGCCAGCGCAACTTTGAATACCATGATTTTAATCTTTCCCAAAGCTCAAAAACTTTTGAAAAGGGTTTCTTTTAATATCGAATTTCACAGGTAACCCCCTGTTTGGTATGTTTCTAAATATGTATTGCCAAAACACACATCCAAAACATTGAAATCCAATACAATAAATCAAAAAAAAAAAAAAAAACAGCACGTGTACTTAAAAAAATTTTGGTGTAAAAAAATATTTTACTTAACTATGTACAAGCAAACTACTAAAAACCAAATATTACTTAACTAACATCTAACTCTCCATGTATTTCATTCTATTCCAAAAAATAAACAGGCTGGTTTAAAAGCCTCCCCGGTGTTCCCCACCCGGGGAGGCAAAAGGTTTTTCGCTGTGCAAGCGCGGGGAATCCTGCAAGAATTTTCAAAACTACAACATTTTAAAATCAAAAATTAATAACAATGAAAACTTTTATTATAATTATATCAGTGTTTTTACTTTCAACACTTTCCCTCAACGGATTTTCACAATTAAAAGTAGTGAGTACCGGAAGAGTGGGAATTAACATTGGTACAAGTGTTCCAGTTTCCAACCTGTCTGTAAATTCTGTTGGTAATTCCAACTCTGCATTATGGGTTACGGGAGCAACGAACGGTATATATGCAGAACGTTCCGGAACTCCTGGCTATACGTGGGTTCATTCAGTATTCGGTAACGCTCCTATTACTGCCAGCCTTTATAACATTGGTTTAAAAGGCCAATCTTATTCAACCAGTACAACTACCGAGTGTGGCGATGTAATAGTTAAAAACGGCGGAAACCTTACTATTAATGGAGCAATAGTAAACCTGGAAGGCGATGCTGAATTCTCAGTTGAAATTGGTGGAATATTAACTTTTAACAGTGGTGTAATTCAATAATAATTGGAACAATGAAAATAATATTAAAATTTTGCCTGACATCTATCTACCTGTTTTTGTCCGTTGGCGTGTTTTCTCAAAATTTTATTGACGAAATAAAACAATGGGCTATTGTTTCTCAAATGTTTGAGTCCACAGACTATTTTACGAGTACTTATCAATTTTCAGGGGATTCTGTTCTCAATGGAAAAACGTATCACAAACTTTATGAATCAGTTGATTTGGATCAAGAAAACCGGAGTTTAAATTCGTTGTGGTACGAAAATAATGATAGTGTTTATAAATATAATTATTTGTCAAGCCAGGATGACCTTATTTATGACTTTAATATTGATGTTGGGGACACATTTGTAGTTGACGATTTCCTCAGTTTAAAGGTAGATTCAATAACCGATAAAAATTGGGGAGGATCTTTAAGAAAACACTGGTATTTAAGTAGATTAGATGGATATTCCCCAACTACAACCGTATGGATTAAAGGTATTGGTCAAACCGGGTATTTTGTTCGTTCGACAGAAATAGATATAGTTGGTGCAGTTGTTGAGTTACTTTGTTTTCATGAAAATGGGAATCTGATTTACCAGAATCCGAAATACAATAATTGTTATGTATTAAATAAAGACACGACCTATTGTATTACTAATCCATTGAAAGAACTTAAATGGTTAAGCGAATTAGTTGAACGTGTTAAAGATAATCCAGTTAAGGTTGAGATTTATAAATGTATTTACAATTATCAGGAAGGATTTCTTATCGACAGATGTGTTGGCTGTCCAGATGGATTGGTAGAGTTTTATGACTGTGATGGAAATGTAATTTGTGAATTTGGTGGTTTTGACGGTAGAAACACGTGCCCTGATTTTGAAAGCAGCGTTTCGAATATGGAATTGATTTGGACTAATAATGATTCAACCACGGTTGCAAATAATATTAAAGGCAATCCTGAAATACAGTGTTATTTAAACCATGGCAGCCTCGTGCTAAAGTTCCGCGATACAGATAATCCACAGTATAACCTGTCGATTGCAACATTAGACGGGAAAATAATCCATTCAGGAAATTATAATACCTGGAACTTGAGACTGGACAATTTAGGACTAAAACCTAAACGGTTGTATTTAGTTTCAATTCAAAATTCCAAACAAAAAATGGTATATAAATTATTTAACTATTAAACAAAGTAGTCGCCCTGCTCCGAGTGGGGCGACTATTAGTAGCATTATATTTTTTAAAGTAAATTTTTTCCCGTTTGAAGTAGAATTGGGCTCTGAACTGGAATTTAAATAATCCAAAAAAGCTACCCTATGAAATCAATTATTACGATTACAGTGATTGTTTTTATGTCTTTAACTACATTGCATGCTCAATGGCAGGAAGTTAATTCACCTACAAGTAATAGCATTACTGATATTCATATGGTAGATTCTGAAATTGGATTTATGAGTTGTGATACGGGAATTGTTTTAAAAACGACAAATGGAGGATTAAACTGGCAGGTTTTTGATACTGGAATTAAAGCGTCATTTATGTCAATATTTGGAATTGATAAGGACACGGTTTACACAGCAAGATATTCATTATATAAATCAACCAATTCATGTAACTCATGGGTAGATATTGGAGAACTTGGGTGGACTTCTAGCATATTCGATATCCATTTTACATCATCAAGAACCGGTTTTATTAACAAATCAGGAAAGCTTTATAAAACCAATGATTATGGATTAAATTGGTATGAAGTAGCTCAAGTATATCCAGGCAGTAAAATAATATTTACATGTAAGGATACGGGATATGTGGCAGGTGGTTATTCCTGAAAACCCGGATTAAAAAATTAAGCAAAGCGGATTTTGCAGATAAATATTTAATACCAGCAAGTGACATTAAGGAATTTAACCCGGTAGAACTTGGTTTTACTCTGGAATTAGGCCGCAGAACTGGAAATAATAAACGAAACGGTTCATGATTGTCCTTGATTTCTGATTTAATATGATCAAAAATGAAAATTTAAAATACTGATATTATGAAATACATCCTTCTGTCAATACTCGTATTCTTCACCGTAAAAAATGGAATAACCTGTTCCTGTGATTTTTATGAAGCTGATTTCTATAAAAATGTTTATAAGAATGGTTTTAACTGCATTGCTGTTTTCAATACATTTGAAACAGCTACAATAGAAAATATAGGGGAGCAAAATATCCAAATCGGTTATTTTATTGTAACGGATATAATTAAATCCGGCAAATCGCAAATTGGGGATACCATAAAAGTATTAGGTTCGAGTGGCGCCAACTGCGGAGAACAATTATCTGTTTTTGAAAAGGGAGATACACTGGCACTTGCCCTCTCACCATATTACACTTATGAATTTCAAAACGATACTTTTTATTTGGAAGGTACATGTGGAAAACATTTTCTGGAAATTAAAAACGGCAAGAATGACGGTTTGACAATTTCAGAAATAACTGAAAAAATAAAAGATAGCATATCAACTGGTACAGAAAATTTCCGGAGCATTGTGGAAGATGATTATACGTTTAATAAATCACATGTAACAGATAAAGCTTTATTCCAGGATTCCATCATTCTGGTTAGCGGTTTTGTAAGTGCTGCTTCCTGCCCCCATTACAGCCTGTTTGCTTATAATTTCAAGGGGCAAAAACTTTGGGATACCGGTGGTTTTTTTGATTTAATTTATGCCGGTTCCGATTATATATATACTGCAGGATATACCCCGATTGATGATATATCAGGCATAGAACAGATTGTAATTGCCAAATATGATAAAGAAGGAAATGAAATCTTTAGCATCGGATATCCTGAGATTCCCCATGATGAACATTTTGAATTTGAACCTCAAAGCATTGATATTGCCAGTGATGGCACCATTTTGGTCAGCTCCAATAAATCGGTAATCAAGTCTGATGTGAATGGCACAAAAATTCAGGAATATCAATTAACTAATATGCCGGATATTAGTGGAATAATTTCCCTGAATCCGGAAACCTGGTTCATCCATTCTCAAAACAGAATTTATAAATCAGACAGCTCATTTGTTCTTTCCGATTCCCTTCGTTTTTCCGGCAGCATAAATAAATTGCTTCTTAAAAACGACACGGTTTTCACGTTATTGGATTCCGCTTTGGTACGGCTCGATACCAGCCTGAATGTCATCGATACGCTGATTGAAACTTCGACCGGATTTCAGGATATGGAATTTTACGATAAAAACCTGTGGATTCGAATGAATGATTCGGACAGCATTAAATTGATACGCGTAAAAAATAACAACATCACAGACACATTAACTTTTGATTTATTGTCTGATGTTAAAGGATTTATTATCGCCGACAACAATTATACATTTATCGGAAATTCATTTACAGGCCAAATTGGACTTTATAATTACCAGGCACCTTTGACAAGTATTACATCGAATTTACGGGATATTGAACTGGTAGATTTTGAAATTGACAGTATTATCCTGGAATATGTTACTACCCCGGATATGACTTTTGCAAGGGGATTCCATTTTAATAGCGAACTGACAATAAAAAACAACGGAATGGATACGATCCATACATTTTCTGTATTTTCTGATTTATACGGAGGTATGAATTGCTTCCAAAATTATTTCTACCAGAAGCTTTCCGGACTTGAAATATTTCCTGGACAAACGCAAAAAGTTAAATTAAAACGAGCTTACCAGGAAGGGATGAACCACAATCAGTTGTGTTTCGAATGTCTGGCCCCAAATTCAAAGCTGGAGAAACTAACAGATAATAATACGCTTTGTAAAACCTTTACGATTACCGGGATTGAAAACAGAATTCAACCTTCGGTAAAAATCTATCCCAATCCATTTTCAGATTATTTAATCATTGAGCATACCGGTTCAAACATGAAAAACATAGAACTGACGGATATTAGTGGTAGAACATTGATTCATGAAACCACCACAAATCAAAGAATAACAATTAAAACAAATGGCTTGAAACCGGGACCATACATCCTGAAAGTAGATTCAGATGGAAAAACGAATACACAACTGATATTAAAGGAATGAAATTGATTTATGGGCTGAAGCCCGGACACTCTGGTGCTTTCATTAACCCCGGCATTAATGCCGGGGTTAGTGAAAAAGTACTGTTTAAACGGGCTTTAGCCCAAAAAAATAAAATTGAAAATTAACACATTCATGAAATATTCTTCTCTTTTCTTTTCGCATTTTGGGCGACTGCAGTTTTCTCACAACAGGAATTTGCACCAATTGGCGCCGAATGGTACTATTCACAACATGTGAGTCTGCGTCCGCCACAAGCTAATTATGTAAAACATACCTCAGTTAAAGATTCAACGATTGATGGGAAACTGGTAAAAGTAATCCAAAAAAGAAAATTTACGCGCGAAGGTTCGGTTGCTTTAGGTTACGAATATTTGCACCAAAGTGGTGATACTATTTCTTATTGGAAAGATGGAGCATTTCATGAACTTTACAATTTTTCTTTGTCAAAAGGCGACTCCATGCTCATCTTTTCCAATCGCGATAATGATTGTTCAGATTCTCCTTTCGGCTGGATCTGCTTGTCCACCTGATTCACCTTCCTGGAAGAAGTGAAATGCAATATACCAGGGACGTATTAAAGTCGCACTAAATTCGAATTAAATTCGAATTAAATTCGGTTCGAACCGAATTTAATCCGTCTTTGGTATAGCTTTGGTATGGTGATGACAGGTGATTGGACTCGGATTTTACACCTATAAATAAGAAAATTTCAGGATTAAAATTTAAGAACCCGTTTTTAAATGTTTTTGAAAAGCTGTTTCAGGTTAATTGGATTTTTCAAAAGTGCAGGAATTGTAAGGCCAACCGGAAAAAGACAGCAGGTAGGCACTCACCTGCCGGCAAGGCACAAAAAAACCGGTCTGTAAACGGACCGGTTTTTTTGTATGATAAAATCAAACTATTCTTCTTTTTTATCTTCTTTTGGTTCTTCGGAAGCTTTATCCTCTGCTTTTTCAGCTTTTGGCTCTTCATTGGAAGAATCAGCGGGTACTGCTTCAGCTTCTGCTGCTACATTTTCCGGTTTTTCTTCTTTTTTCGCTTCTTTTTTAGCCTCAGCTTTTGGCTTATCAGTTTTTGCTGCAGTTGCAGTTGTTTCAGCAGATTTACTGCTGCCACGGCGCGAACGGCGGCGTTTTGGTTTTGCAGCTTCTTCTTTTGCCGCCAGCATTACTTCGTTGTAATCTACCAGTTCGATAATACACATTTCGGCATTGTCTCCCAGCCGTGTTCCTGTTTTCAGGATGCGCGTGTATCCACCCGGGCGGTCAGCGATTTTTTCGGCCACTTCGCGGAACAATTCGGATACTGCCTCTTTATTTTGCAGGTGACTGAATACAGTCCTGCGTGAATGCGTGGTATCGTTTTTTGCCTTTGTAATCAGCGGCTCCACGTACATACGCAGCGCTTTTGCCTTAGCCACAGTTGTAGTAATCCGCTTATGTTCGATAAGCGAACTTGCCATATTTGAAAGTAACGCCTTCCGGTGCGTACTGGTGCGGCTTAAATGATTGAATTTTTTATTGTGTCTCATTGCCTTTAATCCTTATCCAATTTATACTTTGAAATATCCATTCCAAAACTCAGCCCCATGTTGTCCAGAAGGTCGTCGAGTTCGGTAAGTGACTTCTTACCAAAATTCCTGAATTTCAGCAAATCATTGCGGTTGTACGTAACCAAATCGCCCAGAGTATCTACGTCGGCGGCTTTCAAACAATTGAGCGCACGTACCGAGAGATCCAAATCGACCAGTTTTGTTTTCAGAAGCTGGCGCATGTGCAGCACTTCTTCGTCAAACTCTTCATTTGCAAACTTTTCGTCCGTATCGAGTGTAATTTTCTCGTCGGAGAACAACATGAAATGATAGATTAATATTTTGGCCGCTTCCTTCAGGGCATCTTTGGGCTGAATGGAGCCATCGGTTGAAATATCGAGAACCAGCTTTTCGTAGTCGGTTTTCTGTTCAACACGATAATTTTCAACAGTGTATTTTACTCTTTTAATCGGTGTATAGATCGAGTCGATTGGAATTACACCGAATTCTGCGTCAACAGGTTTATTTTCGGAAGCCGGAATATAACCGCGCCCTTTGCTGATGTTAATTTCCATATGGAGTTTAACATCGGGCTCCATGCGACAAATTACCAGTTCGGGGTTCAATACCCTGAAGCCGGTCATGTATTTATTGATGTCGCCGGCAGTAAATTCTTCCTGTCCCGAAATCGAAACTGTTACTTTCTCACTGTCGAAATCTTCCACTTCATTTTTAAACCGAATTTGCTTCAGATTAAGGATAATATCTGTTACATCTTCAATAACTCCTTTAATCGTAGAAAATTCATGGTCCACCCCTTCTATTTTCACAGTGGTGATTGCATAGCCTTCAAGCGATGACAGCAGAATCCGGCGCAGAGCGTTACCGATTGTAATACCATATCCGGGCTCCAGCGGACGAAATTCAAACTTTCCGAATTTATCATCGGATTCTATCATTATCACCTTGTCAGGCTTCTGGAATGCTAATATTGCCATAATAACCTAAGTAATTTTTTTATTTTGAATACAACTCTACGATAAGTTGTTCTTTGATGTTTTCAGGTATTTCTTCGCGTTCAGGGCGGTTAAGGAATTTTCCGGCCATTTTATCGCCGTCCCATTCCAGCCATTCGTAGCGTGTGCTCCTGCGCGAATGCAATGAGTCTGTAATTTCTTCCATCGATTTTGATCGTTCCCTGACGCCAACAATGTCGCCGGGTTTTACAATATACGACGGAATACTAACTACTTGTTCGTTTACTGTTATATGTTTGTGAGTTACAAACTGACGGGCAGCTGCCCGTGTTTTAGCAATACCCATTCTGAAAACAACATTGTCGAGCCGCGATTCGAGCAGCTGCAATAATACTTCTCCGGTAACCCCTTTCGCTGATGAAGCTTTTTCAAAGAGGTTGCGGAATTGTTTTTCAAGAATTCCGTAGGTATATTTTGCTTTTTGTTTTTCTTTTAACTGCAGTCCGTATTCCGATTTTTTTCTTCTTTTTGAAGACATTCCGTGCATTCCCGGAGGATAATTTTTGTGTTCGAACACTTTATCCGGTCCGAAAATCGGTTCACCGAATTTACGGGCAATTTTTGATTTTGGTCCTCTGTATCTAGCCATTACCTTTTTGATTTAAAATTAAACACGCCGTCTTTTTGAAGGTCTGCAACCATTGTGTGGCAATGGAGTAACATCAACAATTTCGGTCACCTGGAGGCCAACAGTTGCCAGGGCTCTTATAGCCGATTCACGGCCGTTGCCCGGTCCTTTAACAAAAGCTTTTACTTTGCGGAGCCCCAAATCGTAAGCAGTTTTTGCACACTCCTGCGAAGCTACCTGGGCTGCATACGGTGTGTTCTTTTTTGAACCGCGAAATCCTTTTTTTCCTGCCGACGACCACGATATCACTTCACCGTTCATATTCGTCAGCGTAATAATAATATTGTTGAAAGAAGAGTGAACGTGAGCCATTCCATTGGCTTCAACAACCACCACTCTTTTTCTGCTTGATACTGTTTTCTTTGCCATAACTTAAAATCCTTATTTAGTGGCCATTTTTTTGTTAGCAACAGTTTTACGCTTTCCTTTACGGGTACGGGCATTGTTTTTTGTACTTTGTCCTCTTACCGGTAAACCAATACGATGGCGGATGCCACGGTAACAACCAATATCCATTAACCGTTTAATACTCATCTGAACTTCAGAACGCAATTCACCCTCTACTTTGTAATTGTCGCCAATTACTTCGCGGATTGCTGCGAACTGATCGTCGTTCCATTCTTTTACTTTCAGATCCTTATCAACACCTGCCTTATCAAGAATCATGTTTGCCCTGCTGCGGCCAATACCGTAAACATAGGTAAGTGCAATCTCACCTCTTTTGTTATCCGGAATATCAACACCTACAATACGTGCCATATAATTTTAATTTTTCAGATTAACGTTACCCCTGACGTTGTTTAAACTTAGGGTTCTTTTTATTAATCACATACAAGCGTCCTTTTCTGCGAACAATTTTACAGTCCGCACTGCGCTTTTTTACCGATGCTCGAGTTTTCATTATTTATAACTTCTTTAGTTTTTATACCTGAATGTAATCCTGCCTTTTGTCAAATCATACGGCGACATTTCAACTTTTACTTTATCACCGGGTAAAATTTTAATGTAATGCATTCGCATTTTACCGGAAATATGCGCTGTAATAACATGCCCGTTTTCCAATTCCACACGAAACATTGCATTTGACAATGCTTCTATTATCGTTCCATCTTGTTCTATAGAAGGCTGTTTCGCCATAAAAAATTCAAATTTTAATAATCTTCGATTAAAAGCAGTTTAAAAGCTGATTTATTTTTACCCGTTTTTTTTAGAGTACAAAGATAACAGCTATTTTCCACTCAGTAACAATAATTTATTCATTCACTCGTAAAACAGAACATCCTGTTAAATTCCACCACCTGCGCGGCCCTTCACACGGCCCGATTTCATCAGTCCGTCGTAATGGCGCATTAACAAATGGCTTTCAATCTGCTGCAATGTATCCAACACCACTCCCACAAGAATCAGCAGCGAAGTTCCGCCGTAAAAATAGGCGAACGACTGGTTAATTCCCATCATCATAGCGAAGGCCGGAAGAATGGTTACCAAACCCAGAAACATAATCCGGGTAATGTAATCCGCGACATCACTGTGTCCAGAAATTCGACAGTTCTTTTACCAGGTTTAACACCAGGAATGAACCCACCGTTTTTCTTCATGTCTTCCGCCATTTGCGTTGGGTTAATGGTAATTGCCGTATAAAAATAAGTAAAGGCAACTACCAGTGTAAATTGCATAAAGTTGTACCAGAAACCGGTGATGTTAGATAATGCAGCCGCAACACCACGAAGATTTTCTGAATTTGCAACCCCAACCAGGGTAATTGGCACCATCATAATTGCCTGGGCAAAAATGATAGGCATAACTCCTGCAGCATTCACTTTTAAAGGAATGTACTGACGTACTCCACCATATTGTTTGTTTCCCACAATGCGTTTTGCATATTGCACCGGAATCCTGCGTGTTCCCTGAACCAGCAGAATAGATGCCATAAACACCACGAAAAGAATCACAAACTCTACAATGAACATAACAAGCCCACCGCCCTGCTGGTTTATCCTGGAAGCAAATTCCTGAACAACTGCCTGCGGTAATCGGGCAATAATACCAATCATAATGATCAGCGATATTCCGTTACCAATTCCTTTATCGGTAATGCGCTCGCCCAACCACATGACAAACATAGAACCTGCCGTTAGAATTATCACCGACGAAACCGTAAACATTGCTCCCGGAAGCGCGAACGCTGTAGCGGGCAACTGCATATGCAAATTGGTTAAATATGCCTGCTGGCGACTGGAAAACCAAAATTATTACGGTTAAATACCGTGTAATCTGATTGATTTTCCTTCTTCCTGACTCCCCCTCTTTCTGCAACCTCTGGAAATAGGGAACTGCAATACCAAGTAACTGGATTACAATGGAGGCAGAAATATATGGCATAATTCCTAAAGCAAAGATAGAAGCCTGGGAAAATGCTCCTCCCGAAAACATATCGATCAGCCCAAGCAAACCATCTGAAGTTTGATTCTTCAGGTTTTGCAGTGGGCCGGGTCAACTCCGGGTAACGAAACAAATGATCCCAACCTGTAGATGAGCAGTAAAAACATTGTTGTTCCCAAGCGCATCCTGAGGTCTTCAATCTTATAAATATTCTTTAGGGTTTCTATAAATCGTTTCATTATAGTTTACAGTATTTCAGTGGTTCCTTTGAGTCTTTCAATTGCTTCTTTGGCGCTTTGCGAGAACGCGTGTGCTTTCACATCCAATTTGGTGCTTAATGTTCCGCCTCCCAAAATTTTAATTTTATCGTTTTTAGAAGCGACACCTGCATCAACCAGGAGTGCCAAATCAACTGCAGTGATGTTCCGTTTTTCGACCAGGTTTTGCAAAACATCAAGGTTAATTGCTTTGTGATCCACGTTCTTAATGTTTTTAAATCCTGATTTTGGAACAACACGCTGCAATGGCATTTGTCCACCTTCGAAACCGATTTTTCTGGAATACCCGGATTCTTACTTTTGGCCTTTATGTCCGCGGGTGGATGTACCACCATGCCCGCTACCTTGTCCCCGGCCGATTCTTTTCCGGCTTTTTGTAGAACCTGATGCAGGTTTTAATTTACTTAAATCCATAATTTCAGTTATTTGAAATATTTTTATACTTCTTCAACACTTAATAAATGTCTCATTTTATTGACCATTCCAATAATCTGAGGAGTAGCTTCATGTTCAATAGTCTGGTGCATTTTTTTCAGGCCCAGTGATTCCATTGTTGCTTTTTGGCTTTTGGTTGAACCAATGCTACTTTTTACCTGTGTAATTTTTATTTTAGCCATAACTGTGTTATCCTTTAAATACTTTTTCCATTGAAACACCTCTCTGTTCGGCTATCGTGTAAGCATCCCTCAGTTCGAGCAAAGCTTCCATTGTAGCTTTT
>CAVYUC010000028.1:0-344015 GCA_963771595.1 uncultured Prolixibacteraceae bacterium
GCACCTTTAACAAAAGTAATTTTGCAAAAGAACATTGTCATTTGGGAGAAGCGTTAGATATGCGATTTCGCATATCATGTTTATGTTTATCTTCATGAATTTATTTGAAGACTTAATTTCAGGAGAAACTGATCACCTCCTATTTGGAAGTATTGTCAAATCATTACGTTAGGTTCATTCTCAATTCTAATCGGTAAATAAATCTGCACACTTTTTCGTAAATAAGAATGCACACTTTTTGGCAACAATGATGCACAGTTTTTTGCCTTTCCGAACGCGTTCGGAAAGGCAAAAAACTGAACTTTGCCGGGAAACCAATATTCCCGGATTTATGAAAGAACTATTAAATAAGTTAATGATGTATCATCAGATCCAACAAATGTCAAGAAACGGATGGAAAGTTGCCAAAATAGCCAGCTTCCTTGTTTTAAACCGCCGTACCGTAAAGAAGTACCTTCTAATGACCGAAGATGAGTTCCTGGAATACCAGCAATCCATAGGCAACCGTGTAAGGGAACTGGACCCTTATGAAGGGTTTGTAAAAGTTAAACTGGAACAATATCCAGATACTTCAGCTGCTCAAATGCATGACTGGCTAAAGGAACACTATGACAGTTTCCCTGAAGTCTCTGCAAAGACTGTGTATAATTTTGTTATGCGTGTCCGTCAAAAGTTTAATATTCCTAAAGCAATCCACAACAGGGATTTTAATATTGTCCATGAACTTCCCTTTGGAGAACAGGCGCAGGTTGATTTTGGCCAGTATAATATGCGAAGCAGTAATGATAAACGGATTGTTGTCTACTTCTTTACCATAGTTCTTTCCAGGTCACGTTACAAGTATGTTTATTTTTCTCCTGTACCTTTTACCGCTGCACTTGCTATTAATGCTCATCAAAAAGCTTTTGAGTATTATGAAGGTATTCCCCGGGAGATTGTTTACGACCAGGATAAGGTGTTTTTAACAGATGAAAACAAAGGAGACCTGGTACTGACCGAACAATTTAAAGTGTACTGCAGGGAGATGCCTTTTAAGCTTTACTTCTGTCGAAAAGCTGACCCTCAAAGCAAAGGGAAAGTAGAAAATGTAGTTAAATACGTAAAACAGAACTTTTTGTATAACCGTCCTTTTGTGGATATACAAACATTAAATACTGAAGCATTGGCATGGCTAAAAAGAACTGCAAATGGTACAATACATGCTGTTACCAGAGAAAAACCATACATCCTTTGGCTGGAAGAAAAGAAGCAACTTACCACGACAATATCTTATAGCTTCAATAATACTGAAACAACATATCCGGTCAGGCAGGATAACTCATTTTTGTACAAGTGCAACATATATACGCTTCCTGAGGGAACCTATAAAGGCCGTGGAACAGAGATTACTCTTAAGGTCACAGGCAAGGAACTTGTTGTTAATGACATTTATGGGAATCATTTATGCACCCACACGTTATTGCGACACGAAGTCGTATTATATAATTGTTTTACAGGCTGTTATACAGCTTGATAAAACCTGCTGTTCCTTCAGCAGTATCCTACCGGAGCATCGGATGTATGGTGCAGCCATTATCGGGTGAAGCCTCCGGGAAACAGTACCAATCGTTGGCTCGTGCAGCCATAAACGGGGTCGGAAACCTTGAGGAATCCGGTCTTTGGGGTCTCAATACCAATTAAGGGCTTGGATAAGTGGGCATGGCTAAAATATTTAAACATTCCGTAACTGCCGAGATAAGTCAGGAGCGAAAAAGAGATTGATACGCTCTGTGCCAAAATGGTGGGCTGACAGGTTAGGCACGTTTAACGCAGTGCTTACAAGGATGTTGTTCAGCCGGTAGACAGGATGGGCCTAAACTCACACTATTGTTATGAATACGGAACGTGGAAGCACGACGCTCTCTCCCGATGGTTACCATTGGGATAAAACCGTAACCGCAAGGCATCGGGAAACGTCGGACAGAGAGGATGGACAAAGTGAAAGCCATCATGTAATGTGGTGGATAGTGGTTGAGCCGAAGGCAACATTATCACAGGTGAAAACCTGCCTACCTCCATCTGGTGCTTTATGGCAAAAAGTATTACAGAACCTGCTAATGGAAGAAAGCAAATGAACGAAAATGAAAATTTATCGTGTGCACTCCCACTCCCCAACGATTACTGGGAAACCATTCTATGGTCGAAGGTAATCCTAAAGGTGAACAGGCTGCAACGCAGGATTGCCAAGGCTGTGAAAGAAAAACATTGGGGTAAAGCAAAAGCCCTGATACACCTTCTTTCAAAATCATTCTATGCTAAATTACTAGCGGTGTTCAGGGTCACAAACAACAAGGGAGGAAAAACTCCCGGGGTAGACAATATTATTTGGAGTAATCCAACTGATAAACTGAATGCAGCTTTAAATCTCAAAACCAGGGGGTATCAGACAAAACCATTGCGAAGAATTTATATTCCTAAAAAGAATGGAAAGAAACGTCCGCTGAGCATTCCCGTAATGCACGACAGAGCCATGCAAACGCTTTATAAAATGGCGCTTGAACCAATGGCGGAAACAGTGGCAGACCCTAATTCATACGGGTTCAGGCCGCGAAGGTCGTGCAACGATGCCATTGAGCAATGTTTTCTTTCTCTCTGCCGGGATATGTCGGCAAGATGGATTTTTGAAGCTGATATCAAAGGGTGTTTCGATAACATCCGGCATGATTGGATATTGAAAAATATTCCCATCAACAAAACCATCCTCAAAAAATGGTTGAAGTCGGGGTACATCGAACAAAAACGTCTGTTCCCAACAAAAAGAGGAACGCCACAGGGCGGTACAATTTCACCGCTAATCATGAACATGGTTCTTGATGGGCTTGAATCGATAATCATGAAAAAGTTTCCCCGATGGAAAAGACAAAAAGTAAACTTTATTCGTTATGCTGACGATTTCGTAATAACTGCCATTGACAAACAAACCATTACCAACGATATTATTCCTTTGGTAAAGGAGTTTCTGGCTGAGCGGGGATTAGAACTATCGCCCGAAAAATCGAAAATCACGCATATCAACCAGGGGTTTAACTTCCTGTCGCAGAATGTCCGAAAATACAAGGGCAAGCTGTTAATACATCCATCAAAAGAAGCCGTTCAATCGTTCAAAGATAAAATCAAAAAACTGTTCAAAGAAAACCGTGGCATTCCGGCACATGCCCTGATACGAATACTTAACCCTGTGATTAGGGGATGGTCAAACTATCACAAAGGCATCTGTTCCAAACGCTCTTTTGCGCGGTTGGGGACTTTCATTTATTGGCAACTGAAACGATGGGCTAAATACCAACACGGTAATAAAAACCGTTGGTGGATATACCATCGGTATTTTCACGACAACCATTTTACCGACCAGAGAACTACTCCTAAAGGTATCGAACATAATCGTTTGTACCGCATTGCGTATGTTCCCATCCAGTATCATGTAAAAGTGAAAGCCAATGCCAATCCCTTTCTGCCCGAATATGACAGATACTTCTTTCAGAGAACTAAATGGAGAGAAGATTTAGCCAAAGAATGTAAACAAATTACTACATTTATGTCAAATAAAAATAGTAAAAACAGCCGGGTTGCCCTTCGCCGGGACAGCCTTTAAAGTGCCTGAGCCGTATGCGGTGAAAGTCGCACGTACGGTTCTTAGGGGGCGTAAGCTACCCGGTAGTACTGATAAAGGAAGGATTGTTGCCAATACAGATCACAGGAGAGATAAATCAAAAACCGTTAAAAAACTCTTATTGGATGTTGCTGTATCTTTCCCGGATTATGATAAAGCCTTACCTTACCTGCAACAACTTTGCAATGAAAAGAAAAGATATGCCCGTGATCAATTAACTGCTATCCGGAAAACGATTCAAAAGGCAAATCCTGAGCATATTACTAAAGCACTGGCTTATTGCATAAAAAACAATGTATACAGTGCATCTGACTTTGAAGCAGTAATTAACAAACACCAGCAGGATGGCGGTAATCAAAAAGTTATAGTACCTGAACAGCCGGTTAACAGTCTTAACAGGAAACTGCATGAGATCGTACCTCAGAAAAGCGATATTGAAAATTATGACGCAATTATGAAAAACTGATATGGAAAAGAAAGAACTTATAATCGATTATTGCCGCAGGTTTAAATTGGGTGGTATGCTGTCCCGACTTGACCCGGTGCTTATGGAAGCTGAATCCGGAGGAATGAGCTACATGGATTATACTATCCGGTTGTTTTCAGCAGAAGCTGAGCATCGGGAAGAAAAAGACTTGCTCAGAAGGACAAAAGCGGCTATGCTGCCGATTAATTATAACCTTGACCAATATGATTATGCCATAGATAATGGATTGTCTAAAATCAGGCTAATGCAGCTCAGGGAGTTACTCTGGATGGAGCAACTGTTTAACATTGTGCTTATGGGGCCATCAGGAACAGGCAAAACGTTTATTGCTGCCGGACTATGTAACGATGCCATCAAAAAAGGATATCGGGCATACTTCAGAACAATGGAAGACATTGCAAATATGTTGAAAATGAAAAACATTACCCGTTCAGCAACTGCTGAGTATAAACGTCTTTGCAAGGCACATCTCATTGTTATTGATGACATTATGATGTTCCCAATTGAAAAGGAACTTGCTGTGGGCTTATTTAATTTTGTTAATCATCTTTTTGAAAAAACATCTTTTATTATCACAACAAATAAAGCGCCTAAAGAATGGGCACAAATGCTTGATGATGAAGTGCTGGCTACAGCTTTGTTGGATAGATTGTTATATCGTTGCGAAGTAATCAATCTGACAGGGAGAAGTTATAGAATGCAAAATCGTAAAACAATTTTTTGAAATGAATGTTTATTTAAATTTACCGTAAAAAAAATGTGCACGGTTGTTGCCATTTTTTGTGCATTCCTGATTACGAAAAAATGTGCACTTGCAGTTACCACTTACACTCAATTCAGATGTTAATAATAACTTGCTAAAAAAGAGTCGATTATTTGATTGCGCAAATTAGCGCAATCAATTGGTTATTTTGAAAAGTATTGCCGTAATCTATGAATCTTCACTTCAAACTTATAAACCATTTAAAATTACGAGAATATTAACAGAATTAAATAAGCATTTTGATATAACTATTTCTTTTATAACCCACCTTGAGCTAACTGATTCATAATCAGCAAAGGCGCGAATAAGCGTCTTTTCTATAGTTGCATGTAATGTATTTGCATACTTCAAAGTAGGTTTACATCTGGTGAAATTATTCAAGGATTGATTGCACCAAAATACAAATTCGCAATTCATCTTTTCATTGTGATTCGCATTGCTTTATTTGATGCCCATTTTATAACACAAAAAGTTGGTCATTCTTTATCAGAAATGATTGCCTCAGTATTTGCATTTATATGTACTTCTCTATTCTAAACTGAAAGTTTACACTCTTAATTGCTCGTGAAATAGGAGACTAGTTGATTCTTCAAATATGAGAAATCATATAGATGAGAGTGTAATTTGTTGACGATCAGTCATTACGCTTATAAGCGTAATAAATTCTGCTGTATATAATGATACCCCTTTCACTTTAAAATGCAATTTTAGGGTGGTAAATTTCAGTAAAACGTTTATCTGTATTGATTCCCTATTAGATGGTTTCGCTCCCAACCATATCCATGATGAAATGCGTCGCTGCTTCAGTTAATACGGAGAAACCTTTTGTGATGATTTCATCGAATCCGATGTTTGCACCAAACATCATATTTTGGGTTTAACCATCAGGCAAATTCAAGTGCGAGATTTCTCTGGAACCACGTGCCTGGTTCATTACCCCCTTTTTTTGTTATAACAAATTCAAAATCAGCCAAAGCGGGAATTCCCGCTTTGCTTTTTTGTTCTTGCAAAGCATTAATAAGTTCGATTGTAGATTTATTTCGCAAATAATCGTTTACCTTTTTCCCTTTAAAAGGTTTCGCCATCTCCGTAGCATTCATGAAAACTTCTCCGTTCTCATCGATACGAAAAGGAATCTCATTCCCTTCATAGTTATTTTGGTGATGATTTCATCGATACGTTGATTACACCATACATTGAATTTCGGATTTAACCAACGGGCGAATTCAAGTGCGAGGTTTCTTTGGAACCACGTGCCTTGATCATTCTTGTCATTTCCTCCTTTTTGGGTTATAACTAACTCATAATCAGCCGAAGCGGGAATTCCCGTTTCGGCTTTTCCTTCCTGTAAGGCATTAATAAATTCGATTGTAGATTTATTTCTTAAGAAAAAGTTCATTTTTTTTCCAGGAAAAGGTTTAGCCATAACTGTAGCATTCATAAAAACTTCTCCGTTCTCATCGATACGAAAAGGAATCTCATTCCCTTCGTAGTTAAAATTGATTACTTCATTCATTGTTTTAAATTTTATTTTAAACCTAAATTTTTAAGTGTTTCCTGTTTAATACCAGGGACAGCATTCGGGCCACCGGCATTCTTTATTTGCCGGTTGCTGGTTTTGATAAACCCCATTGCATGCGTTGTTTGAAAATGATCTATCATAAAGGTACCAGCATATGACACTGGTAAAAAATTTTTGTTATGCGCGTCAAAGTGTACCACTCACACGCCATTTTCCAACCCAAAAACACAAATCTAATTCGGGTCCCTTCCCTTTATAAATGCAAATTCGCTTTTACTGAAAATTTCAATACTGCAAAATACCCGAAATGCAGAAGTTTTAACACAAAATATGTAAGAAATAACTATGCTATTAATGAAAGTTTTATTCCGAACGAATTTTTGTTAACTAAGATTACCTTTCAATATCAAACTTTGAACTTATAATGTAAATTCGCTTTTATCCTATTTGGAGTTCACATTTTAACTAAAGTCGGTTCGTACTTTTCATCTTTTTCATCATGATTCATTTTACACTCAGCAATGCAGTATTTCTTCAGAAGTTTGTCAACTTGTTAAACCGTGTATATAAATCTAGCAACAAGAGATTAACTTTGTAAATCTAACCTTCATCCAAAATTTTTAAGTGTCCTGTATTACCGCCCATTGCTTGCTGGCAACCAACATTTTATATTTTACGGTTTCTTCCGTAGTAAATAATCTTCCAAAAGAGATTTCTGTCGCTGCCTATCGGTTGCTGAAGGTATATTTTCCAGAATCTAATACCTTAAATCACACCAATTTTATATAAAAATCATTGGATGATGTTTTAAAAAATTTTCATTGACGATAATGTGATTCAAAATTATTGTGCTTCTAAAAAGAAACAAGTTAAAATTATTACTTAATATTTTTTAACATGTTTTAGCGATGAAAAGGAATCATTTCTCTCCTGAAATATTTATATTAATCTGATAATCCTGAAAATCATTTAATGATGTTTTATTATCTGCCAGCCACTCTTCAAAATCTTTACGAGCTAGTGTCTTAGGTATGGTATTTTTGTATTTATCTTTTTTGGATACATTTAATCCAGGTTTATAATAATTGTTCTCTGAAAATATAACATGCAACGTATTTAATTCGCTCTCCAGTGGAGTAAACAATTCCAGTTTATCAATTTTTCTTTTAGGATCATTAAAGTAATTATGGTCTTCCGAAAACAGAAGATACTCAGTGTCAGCATTTACCTCTACATGACTATCCGAAGAGTAATCGTAAGGTAAGATTCTGTTTATATTTTTCCCATCGTCAAGGTATACCGATAAATATCCATCGACAGGGCTCTTAAAGTACAAATAGAGAGAATCTCCAGAATAATAAGTTTCAGTTTTACTGGCTTTGTTCGGATATCCCAATGTATATACTTCGATATTTGCCTTGGGAGTGGCTTCTTTTATTTTACCCTTAATTTCACATGAAATCCATATTTCCTGACGTACACCATATTCTCCTTTCACTTCTTGAGTTTCTTCATTAATTTTTTTATCCAAAGTTTCCATCCATTCTCCTTTGACTTTCGTAGCTCCTATTATATTAAAAATTGATTTTCCGGATGCAACTGTTAAATTAGTTTCCTGCTCCACGTATTGCCCGAATGCATTTATAATGGCATCTATTTTTGCTTGCTGTTCTACCACTCGGTAGGCTTCGTCCCTTGTTTGGTTACTTTCCCATTTTATCTGGTAAGTTCCAGTGGAGCGTTTTATCTTTTGGGGAAAACTCTTTGAATATGAAATGAAAATTAAAATGACACCAAAACAAATTTTAAGATTGAAAAGTAAATTCATATTATTCTTAGTTTAGTTGACTGTAATAATTTTGGGATGAAATTTTTTATATTTTGAATCCAAATATCCCGGTGGAGCCTTTGAATAAGTCGGATCACACACAAAATATTTGCTGTCTCCTAACTGAACATAATCACCTGAAATCTCTTTATCAAGCACAACTGCAGCGTTCACATGCCCCGGAAAATCTAAGCCAATACATTGCCTGTTTGTAAAATGTTTCACCAGCTTTGTAAAAAGTATCGATCGATCTTCACAATCAGAATACGGATAATAAAAAACTTCGTCGGGAAAGAAATATTTCTCCCGACCAAATTGTTCATCATCAGTTTTGTATTTGAAGGCATTTTGCGTGAATTCAAGCAAATATTCTATTTTTTCATTTTCGTTTTTCTCCAACAGTTTTGGATTCAGTATGTTTTCAAGAGATGCGATAATGTTATCTGAGAGCGGCGCATGAAAATATATATCCATTTCACAGAAAGGATATTCATAATAAAAACGTGCTAGTTCTTTATTAATGTTAATAATAAAACTTTCGTTATTGAATGAAATCTCTTTCTCAGTAAATTCGCTTCCAATTTTAGGAATTTCTTCCAATTGTAGCGATAAAGCTGTACTACCAGGATAATGAGCTTCATAGGTTGTAATTTCTGTAAGCGGATTATCTCTTTCTCGTTGAGTTAAAATGTAATAAGGTGTTTTGTTTACAGTAAGAAAGTAGCTGGACGAAATTTCTTCATTCGCAGGAAAAAGCAAAAATACTTCTTTACCGGAATAGCCTGCTTTTACATTATAACCACTTTTTAACAGCAATATCCAACTAAAAAGTATTTGCCGGTTATTTGAGACGTCTAATGAACTTGCGACCCTTTGGACCAATTTTAAATAGCCCCAGTCGTTTAATCTCATTTTTTTTTGTCTTTCCCGAAGGTTCTGAACAATTTCTGGTATAACATCCAGATTAGCTATAACTTCGAAGAAAGAATCGATTGTTTCATAATCAATACGTTTCAATGGCAGTAATGGCCCCGGATTAAGCACATTGGTTTTTACACCATAAAAATCAAAATCCAGTGTTGCCTTTTCCCAACTATCGGTTGAAGGAGCTGCTTTTTCTTTAACCGGTTTTTTAATATTATTAGAGGATGATTTTTTAGATGATGTACTGTCTTCAATTATCGGTACTATTTCAAATGGTTCAGTAATTTCATCTTTTTCAAATTCAGGCTGTTTGATTGGTTTCAGCGGGCCTTTCACTTCGTTGTACAAAACATCAAATTCCTTCCATGAATCTTTCAGGAATTTCGCAAATACCGAATCATTTTTGTTTTTAAACTGCTGATGCTCATACTCAATTTGCTCTTTAAATTGCTCAAATTCTTTTTGGTAGCCTTTTACAGTTGAATCCAATTGGCCAAATGCCGAACTTAAATAATAAAACATTAAAATAATTAAGAAAATATATCTTTTCATTTTGAGCATTTTAATTTAGTACCTTAGCGTTAATAATGTGACGATATTTTTAAATTAAATCGTACAAAATTGCGACATCATTGATTAAATAAATTACACAATAATTACTTTATAAAACTACCTAAATTTGTGCTCGTTACTCTACTCAAAGGTGTCATTCACAATTACTTCTTCTTCTTCTTTTTAACATTGGAAGAAGAAAAATCCTGCCATTATCAAAATGGTACTTCTGAAAAATACGTTCCTTTTTTCATCATTAATAATCTTTAAGTTAATAACTAACCTTTTGTACTTCTTAGAATGTAATTGTGACAAAAAAAGAATGTCCTGCTTTTCCGTAGAGTTTTCTTAACTGCTAATAATTAATCGATTGATCATTCAAATCAGATTTTTAAAATGTCATCACGTAAATTTACATTACTTTTCGAATGGTCCGAGCCGTAATCAAACAGAAAATTCCCTTTTGGCAGATCCACTGCAATAAAGTTCAGCGGAAATTTTATAAACCGGTTGCCCACCTGCACTCCTGAGAGGCATTCTATTTTGGTTTTTTGCTGGTTAATGTCATTTATTACAATTGCAGCATTATCTGAAAAATGCATTTGAAAAAAAGTTACACGTTTACCCTTGTTTGTTCGGAGAATAATTCGTCCATTTTCATTCACAAAATACTTTACCCCCTTCAGATTTTCAATTAATTCCGGATTATTTTCGGCAATTCTTGGGTTGTTTTTTTCTAATATTCCGCTAATTTCTGCGCCGCTTAGCTTCATGCCGTTTTTTTTCATCACGTATAATACTGCCATTACTGCTGCAGTATAGCGTTCACATTTGTCTTGTAAAAAAATGTTGTACTCCTTTTTTAATGTATCAAGCACATTATATTCAGAATATGAACTCACCGTAATATCTTCTTTTTTTACTTCAGCTGAATTATCAAAATTAATGTAAGCGGTTAATCCATTGTCATTACAATACAATCCTGAATTCATGATTTGGTTTCCTGGGAAAATAATTTTATCAGAAATCAAAGTGCCATCATGTCTGAAAGTGAAAGACTTAATTATTTTTTTATTGAGGAATGCAGAATCAACCGCAGAAGTAGCAGTCCAAACAGTTGTTCCATCAATGGTATAGGCATTGCAGATTAATTGCATCCGGTTGTTTTTAGCGTTCATCGAATTTATACCAACATAAACATGATTATTGCGGCCTGTAATACCATTGCTAAAATTAAAATGATCGTTGGAAATATTTTTTAGCCATGCCATTTCGCCAGTGGAAGAGAAACCGACTATAAATACATTAATGCTGTTTTTACCTGTGTAAATTGTTGTGTCGCTTAAGGTGAGTTTGTCCTTATATGTCCCGGTGAGATAACAATTGCCATTTTTATCAATAAAGGAATTTTGCATGCTTGATTTTCTCGCCCCTGCTGAAATCAAGTTTTCCCAATGCCCTGCGATAATTTCTTCTTCTAGAAAAATACTCCCCACCGGAATGATTCTTGGGTTGTGCTTTTTGTACTCCGGCATTCCCATGCCTACTGGTGCATTTTGAAATGTTGGATCGCATATAGTAAAAAATTTATTATTATATTCCAAATATTCACCTTTCGGTTCGTCGAAAAGGGCAACTGCTGTTGCCATGTGGTCATAGTAATGCAATCCGATAACCTCTTTCTTTGCCAGATATTTCACCAGGTATATGAAAAGTGCTGAGCGATCTTCGCAATCCGAATACGGATAATAAAAAAGCTCTTCCGGAAAAAAAAATTTTTCCCGTTTAAACTGATCCCGATCCGCTAGGTATTTAAAATTATTTTGTACATAATTCAGCAGAAATTCAATTTTTTGCTGATCAGATTTACCTTCCATTTCCGGCAATAGCTGTTTAAATAGCGAATTACGTGTTATCGGCGACATGGGTGCATTAAAATAAACACTGAAATCAACTAACGGATAGCTGCTAAAAAAGTCGATAACATCCCGGTTTACCTGTACATGTAATGCACCTGCTGTGTCAGGTTCGTACCAGTTGTTAATATTGTTGCCCTCGAAGTTCAATGGTTTTGTTACGCTGAAATCCAAATTCCTGATTGCCCCCTCAAAATTATTCTCATGAGTAGTTATTTTACCTCCCTCAAAATCAAGTATATAGTAGTCTTCGGCAACATCGTCTATTTTAAACATTCCGTAAAGCTGTTGCAAAGGAGCAATCATTAAATAGCTGGAATTCTCGTCTATACCGATTTTTACTTTATAACCTGCATAGTTCATCAGTGCCCAAGTTATCATGTTTGAAAGCCCAGTCTTATTGTGGGCCAATTGTTGTGATAGGCTATCCGTTAACTGCAAGAAGCCCCAGTCGTTGAGATTCAGTGATTCTTTATATGAATACAGCTGATCCAACAAGTGGTTATAATCATTTTCAGAAATAATCCGCAGTACTTCAACAGCATTATCCTTTGTTATCTCACTAGTTTTAATTGACTTCAGGGCCGGATTTGCCATCATATTAATCTCCTGGTTGTAAAATTTGAAGTTTACTGCAGTTAAGTTTTCAGCTTGTGGTACTTTTATTTTTGGTATCCTTAAAACTTCATCACCCCAGGGAGTTTTTTTAATCAGTTCAGGTTTTGAGATGGCTTTAATCTTTGTTGGTACTGTCTGTTTGTTTTTTTCCTTATAAACGGGTATTAAATCTGGTTTTGGAAAGTCGGGAAATTCTTCTCCTTTAACTGCATTAAATGTTTTCCAACTATTCTCAACAAATTTTGCAAACTCTTCGTTTCGTTTCATTACATATTCATTGTACGAATTACGAAGTTCGCTTATTTTATCTACCTGTTCCTGTTTCAATTTGGTGAAAGCTTCCTGTTTTTGTTTTTTGTACTCATCAAAATCCTGTGCAGGAACCGATGCACTTAAAATAGTCAGAATTACGATTATTAAACATTTGATAGGCATAGCTAATTTCATTAAAATTCCTTAATCATTTCATTGCAGAAACATAATACTCATTCATAAAAGTTAGAAAAGAGAGCATCTTATAGATGCCCCCTGAAAGTGCTTAGTCGATATCCATTAATTTATCGAGTTTTTCCTGCAGAATATTCGTTTTTTCTTCAAGACTTTTCCGGATTACATTTTGAGCTTCGTCAATTGCCTGCTGACTGTTGTATGCAATACTTACATTAGCCTCCATATTTTTATCAATGGGTCTGTACATTTCAACTAATGTATTTAAATTGCTTAATCTTTGCGCAATCATGCTTTTTGATGCAGCAATGGTTTGGGTAACAGAGCTTGCCTCTTCCGTATTCAACTGAGAATTGGCGATGTTGTTTTCAATAAGCGCAGCAACCCTGGTTTCAATTTGACCGGCAATGTCAAGTTTTGCGGCTTCAGTGGCCTGCAATTTGGCTGCAATTTGAGTTTCGCCAACAGATGTGGCATTACCTACAAAAAATTTGGGATTTCCGTCTTCATCCGTTTCCTGCTGTTTAAGCCAGGCGTTTTTTAATTGTATTTCAATTGTTGGTGCACCAACCGCTACTCTGTAGCCTTCGTCTTTATAATCTTTTGCTGCTTGCCGCACCTCACGCGGTGCACTGGTATTCAACTTACTGCTGCTTGAACATCCTTGAAACTGTAAAGCCGCAAAAAATAAAACTGTTAGTGTAAAAATTACTTTTTTCATGATTGTTTGATTTTTAAGATTTGATTAATTTGTTATTATATTATTATTAGTATTATTTTAACCTCATTAAGAAGTCATTCACATCTATCATTAAAAGATTGGTAAATAATTTCAAGTTATTTTCTGATCGTAGGTAATTGCTTGTATACATGCCATCTACTAATACTTTTTAAATGAGCTTCAGAGAATTCAGTAATAAAAATATCTTCTCCTCTTTCAATATGTCCTTCATACTGTTTAATTCTACCATACGCTTGAACTAATATGGAATAATTTGCTGAATTACCGGAATAATGTTTAACAAATACCTGATATGTTCCGGAAGGTGCAGAATTTCTTTCCCAAAATATGTTTTCGGGTCCATAACCATTTGTATCATCAATGTCCAACCTTCCACCAGAAGCAGAAGTTTTGTTGTCAAACCAAATCAATTCTTCCAACGGATCTTTAACATATAAATCAATATCGGCACTGGAATCCCATGTGAGCGTAACTTGTATTTCACCATATCCACCTTCAACTGCTCTATTTACAAGTGCTAATTCATTTTGATGTGACTCCACAATTGCGCTTGCACCAGTTATAGTAGCAGACAATAATCCTGAAAAGCAGGAAATTGCACCAGCAGGATTCGTAAAATTAATGCATGTTGTAACTGTAGAGAATGTCGAAAGAGCTGTTGCTGATAACCCAGTGAATTCTTGAATTTCTTCTGGGAAAAATTCGGTTGCTATCGCTAAGGCCGTTGCTCCACATCCAACTGTTATCAATGCCGCTGCTGCAGGCGCTGCGATCCCCACTGTTGATGCGGTGCCAGCAGCCCCAGCAGCAATAGAGGCTGCACAAGCAACAGCACCGGTTATATGACCTGCCCATCGTAACCCATCTGACCAGGAAATGCTTTTCAATTCATTGAAATCCTGATATTCCTCCGGTATAAGAATATCCCGTACCACAGAAACTTCGCCATCAGGTGTAATAATACCCATATCAAATGATTCTTCGCTAAAATTATCAAATGAGAATACAAACTCATCAATGATCATTTTTTCTGGGTAACCATCTGCAGAAAACCATATTGGGAAAGGTTCAGTGGCATCATTTGGTTTTACAATTGCTAACTTAAGAATTGCGGTTTCATTCAATTTTACTGCAAAAAATGAATTGTCCTCTTCTGCATAAGTTAAAACATCGAAATCAGTGTTTTCACTAATATCCGCAACGAATGATTCATATTCCTGGTTTTCGGGCAATATATCCTCAACTAATTGACAGGAAGTAATTATTGAAGACAGGACCAAAAAAACGACAAATTTTACAACTATATTTTTCATGATTTCAAGGTATTTGTGATATTAATTTATCTATGGTATCTTGAAACTGAATTCTGTGACAAAAAAACAATAGTCGTGTTTTATTGATCATTTGTGATGAATTATATTCCTCCCCCCAGCCTTAACCTAATTCCAACAGAAGTTCGCAAGCCAAACCTGTTTAAAAATATGTCGTTCCACTCAACATCCTTAACTTGATCCAATCCAAAATAATCTTCATTATACCGAACTTCTTTTTCTAAAGCATCTGTTTGAGCTATCTGAACATAAAATTGGAATTTGTTTATAATCCTCACGTTTAAGTTAGTAATACTGTTTAGATATATATATGCTCCGTAACTATAAAAACCTGAACTTAATGCCGGAGCACTGGTATTATCATAAAAGTTGGTGGAATCCCTTAACCCCCATTCGTATCCAATTCCAACAAACGGACATAATTCAGCATACCTTGTAATTGGAATGACCGGACTTAATGAAACCTCACCATTTGTTAATCCTTTAAACGGAACATTGTTTAAGAGAACCAGCTGCTCAAAACTTTTCCAGCCAACTTTAAATAGCAGAAAATTTCCAATATCAAATCTGGCTGTATAATCTTTTGGTGAATTCCAGTTTTTCTCCAAGCTAAAACCTACAGATCGGCTTTCCTTAATTCTTTTTCGCAATCTTCCGGTTAAAATAAAATCGGTATCTCCTGGTCTCATTTTTTCAAATGATGGAATATATTTGGTTCTTTCAAAACGAATTTTCGTTTTCTCATTTGGTAAAAACACCTTACAAGGTGTGACCCCTTTAAATTCACCCCGTACGTATATATTTGCACTATCCGGCTCAGACATTACAGTAACTTCATATTGCGTAAGATCTAAATCATATTCATATTTTAAATTATTACTGGTGATTTTTTCCTGAATATGCTGATCGACATAATCCTGTTTAATAAATGTAAATTCAATTAAGCCAAGTATTTGGGGAATCCGCACAGGTGTAATACCCATATACTTTCCATTTAATAGGAATTTTGCTCCTTCAGGATCGGTGTTTATAGTCATTGTTTTGGCAACATTCAGTGTATCCATTAATACGATTTGCTCATTCTCCCCAACTTTTAGTTTATGTCGGACACTGGTAAAACCTTCTTTTGATATGTCTATAATTTTGTTCCCTTTGTTAATTTTATTATTGAAAATAGGAGTAATACCCAAAAATCTGTTGTCTACATATACATTTGCACCATCCGGAATTGTTCGGATACTGATTGTCCCATTAATTTGATTTAGTTCAAAATAGTATTGATTTTCTTTATTCGGTTCCACAACAATTGTGTTGGTCATTGTATAACAATCTTTGTGTTCCAGCTGAATAATATGCTGTCCGTGATCCAGACCGAGTTCTTCACCTTTTAACTCCAGAGGTGTTCTTCCCATTTCAACATCATTAATACTTACTACAGCTCCTTCAGGCTCTGAATTTATTACAATATCAGCAAATTTCGGTTTAAGTGTAAACATATATGAAGAATTTTTTTCTGCGGCAACTGTCACCATTGTGTCCAATGCAAAATATCGATCTTTTGAGAGGATAACCTTGTAATCAAGAGCCATTATTTCTTGTAAATCAAAGGGTGTTTTTCTATTAACACCGGGCAAACCGTCTATTATTACAGCAGCCCCTTCAGGTACGGTGTTAATTGTAATACCTCCTTTTCCTTCAACGGTTCTTATAGGCTGCTCATCTGAAGTAAGCTTCATAATATAAACTTCCGAATTTTCTATGGCTACCGGAAAATTAAAAGTTAAAGGCATAAAATTAGGTGCTGAAAGTTCCAAACGTTTTTCACCGGGTGAAATATACACCCATATTTCATTATTGCTTTGATATTGCTTTTCTGTGATACCTAAATTAGAATCAAAACTTAGATCTACAATATCAGTGTAAATTCGTACAAGTGCACACCTGTTACCGTTAATATCAGTTTTTACATTTCTTCTTGCGGTAATGTCTGTAGGATCATGAAAAAATTCTTCGACGATAAACTTTTTGGCATTTACACTTACGCCACTGAAAATTAGGATAATAAGTAATAGTTTTTTCATAGATTGGTTATTTTTAAAAACGAAAATCTTCTAAGCCTATAATTGATCCATCAGGATTTTTCTGGGGTTGCCATGTTCTGACATATATTTTAGGATTTAGCGAATCATTCAAATCCACCATTAAAAATAGATATCCTTTATCGCTGTAGTTCGTAGAAGTGTAATATTGAGCGATCTGAATACCATATATTTTATTGTCTTTATTAGTCCGTTTAATTTCGTTATCTTCAAAATGGATATTTACATATTCATTACTTCTAAATACCAGGTTAAGACTTTTTAGATAATCTTCTTTTGTCTTTCTGATGTACTCAATTTGCTCATTATCAAATATTTGAACAAAATTCTTATTCTCATTTTTTGGAGCGTTTTCTAATCTTCTACCCACAATTATCAATGCATCATTGTCAAAAATTTTCTCAATATAATCCAGTCTTTTGAAACAATATGCGGTTTTGTAATTTTCCACAAAACTGATAATCTGGTATTTATCCTGAATAGTTCCCCATTCTTCTTTCTTGTTCAGAATATCATTGATAGCAACATCACTGATTGAAAATGACATTCCAGTTACTTTTAGGTTGTCGTTAAAATAAAAAACCAAATCCTCAATAAATTCCTTATTATTTGTTCTGAACTTAAAATGCATGGGCACCTTGCGAACCACATACTCATTATTAACTTTAATGACTTTTAAGTCAAACTCATCCCTTATCACTTGTGCATTTCCATATTCTATTAAATAATTTATATCTTTCCAACCCGAAATTGTAAAACTTGATCTTACATCCTCCAATTCACGCAATTCTAAACTTTTTACAACCTGATGAATTATGCTGTCAAATTCAGTCGTACTTATTGAAGCAGGTTCAATGTTTAAATAGCTAATATTAGGCACTTTATTTTTTGCCGACTGTGGTCTTGTTTTATCATGGATTACTCCATGCATATTTATCGTGAATTGGGAAGTTTTAAAACTAGGTATAGCCAGATTCTCGAAAATTTCGGTAAGCTCATTATCTATTTCAGCATCAGCCTCAAAGCGATATTCAACCTCAATCCGAATAGAATCATCAAGATCATCAAGAGACAAAAATTTAATTCCACCCAAACCATTCTTACAACTTGAACTTATCCAGGAATTTTTCATCCAATATTTATATTCTAAGTTTTCAACCGGTATATCATCATACTTTACATCTAATGTAATAAGCCCGTTATTGCTCTGTTCATCAATAGTAAACGATTTATAGGTTATCTCAACATTATTAAGTATCTGGTCTAACTTCACTGGAAGGAATTTGATTAAAGGAATCTCCGAGTTATTTTGCTCAATTGATATTTCCTGATTCTCAGGATGGCTTTCTAGAAGAAGTAATGTCCAATAATATTTTTGCAATGCATCTGAAATTCGGTTTTCTTTTTCAGCCTTTTGAGCCATTTCAAAATAATTAAGCATTCTTCTTTTTCTGTCATAGAAAAGATTATTTAGATTCTCTTTTTCAATATATTTAACAGTAAGCACACTCGTTGCATCCCGATCAACTTTGCTGCTCATTTGCTTTAAACTTGTATTAAGATAGGTCTCAAGAATGGCTTGGGTATACTCCTTCAAATCTCCTTTTTGCTTCAGTGCAACTGAATTAAACTTACTGGAAATATGATTACTTAATTCAGAAATAAAATTTTCTGTTGCTTGCTTTTCTGCCGAACGTTCATTCTCACTTAAACCCTGACCCCAATAATATTTTCCGGACTTCTTTATATAATCAATATCCTGAGAGTAAACTATATTAACAGCAAATAATAATCCTGTTATCATTCCATATAACAGAATTTTATTTATGTATTTTTGATGATTCATAGATTTAATTATTAGACAATATCGTTTTAATTGAATTCTTTCACTAATCTAAATCCGGTATCCTCGAAACTGTTATTACTGAAATATGGGCTTCTGACATAATTTTTACATTCGTTTATACCATTCAACCAACTTCCTCCTCTTCTGCATTTTACTGTACCCTTTTCAGGTCCTTTGGGATTATTTGCAGGGGAAACATTGTAATAATTTTCATCATACCAATCCGAACACCATTCCCAAACATTGCCCAGGATATCATATACACCTAAACGGTTGGGGCGTTTCTGCCCAACCTCATGCGATTGATTTTTTGAGTTGGCATAAAACCAGATATAATCTTCTATATGATTTGTTTTCGTTGGATTACTGCTGTAAATACCTTCCCGGGCAACATACTCCCATTCTGCTTCAGAAGGTAATCTACCACCGGCCCATTGACAAAAAGCTTCTGCTCCAAACCAAGTCACTTCTACTACCGGGTGATTTTCTTTAAGTTTTTTCGGAATAAAGCCGTTATCATCATAATTTATCTGGTTTTCCGGATCATTGATATCTATGTATTGAACACCTTTATATTCCCCTGTTTTATTTGCACCAATATTGTTCAGAAAATTACAATACTGTCCATTTGTTATTTCGAATTTACTGATTTGAAAGTTTTCGACCGTTACAAGATGAACTGGTTTTATGTCATCCTCTCCCAAATTGCTACCCATTTGAAAACTCCCACCTTCAACTGTAATCATCTCAATATCCAGCTCTTCCCAAACTACAATTTTAAAACTTGCATAATCCTGAAATTCTCCTGTTTCTGCCATTACATTCCATTTGATTACTTTGTTTTTTCCGGGAATAATATTTCGGCCAACATCTCCGGAAACTTTTATAAGCGGACCGAACCAAATTTCATAATCTTTTGAATAAAATAAAGATACGGCGTAGGAATTATCTTCTGATTCTGCGATTAAATCATAACATATTGATACGATGTTACCTTCCTGTGAGGGAACAACATTATATATTGACTGACTCGCAGCATTAA
This sequence comes from uncultured Prolixibacteraceae bacterium, assembly GCA_963771595.1. GTDB lineage: Bacteria > Bacteroidota > Bacteroidia > Bacteroidales > Prolixibacteraceae > CAVYUC01. The sequence continues at coordinate 19,767 of CAVYUC010000028.1, forward strand.
AACTTCCCATTAATATAATTATATATAATAAATACCCTTTCATTTGTTGCTTGATATTTTTGAAAACTATTTTCTTTTTCCAATCATTACCTTTAAGTAATGTTTTGTTAATTGAATTTTTGTGACACTTTTTATTCATTTAACATTAAAAACTTCCATTCATAACTAATGGAAAACTTTAGGAATATGTATTTCAATTCAATGAAGAAACGGTTTTTTCAGGTTTTAGCTTTTTTTAAAATAATTTTGGAAAAATACAAAATAATATATTTAACAATGTTATTTAATTATGTTTTTCTGTGAATTTGCTGTTTTTGATAATAGAATGCAACAAGTAACCGCTGAAATGGTCAAAATTGAAATCGAATGAATTTAACTTATATATTTGGACACATCTGTCCTAATAATCTTAAAAAAAGATAAGCCAATTGGGACCCGAATATACAGGTCCAGTATTTTTGTAGTGCTAACATCAAAAATAACAATTGGCTATGAAGACAAAATTAACTCTGTTTGCTCAAATTATTCAATCTTTATGCAAAAATTCCTTTAATAATTTGATAGAAAAGCATGATACTGATAAGCACAATAAAGGTACCAATAGCTGTAATCATCTGACTACCATGCTGTTTTGCTAATTTTCTAAATTAAACTCATTACGAGATGTTACTAATGGACTTAAATCAACTTCTGGCAACCTGAACCATTTAGGATTGAAATTATCTCCATCAAAATCTTCACTTTCTTATCAAAACCAGAATCGTGAATGGCAGCTATTTCAAGACTATTATTTTAAACTTCTTCAAAAGTTATCAGGCATTGCCAGGTTTTAAGCAAACCAGGTTTCGTATTAAAGCAAAAATACTTCTTCTGGATTCAACTACTATATCATTTATGCTTAAGCATTTTTGACTGGGCTAAATACCGTAAAAAGAAAGGAGCAATAAAACTTCATACCTTGCTTGATTATGATGGATGTCTTCCTGTTTATATTAATCTCTCTGATGGTAATCTTCATGACGCAGAAGCTGCAAAACAAATAGTTCTCCCATCTGATAGTGTGGTGGTTGCTGACCGTGCGTATATTGATTTTGAAAATTTATACCGCCGGCATACTAGAGGAAGTTATTTTGTCATTCGATTAAAGAAATCAATAAAATTTAAACGATTAAATGAACGGAAACTTCCGGAAAACAGACATGATCACATTCTAGTTGATGAATATATTGAATTAGAAGAAGAAAAAACCATAAATAAATATCCAAAGAAACTTCGTCGTGTAGTTATTTGGGATGAAGTAAACCAACAGACTATTGAACTTATAACAAATCAATTTATTTGGACAGCAAACACCATTTCTGATCTATATAATGCCCGTTGGGACATAGAACAATTTTTTAATGACATTAAGCAGTTATTGAAAATTAAGTCATTCCTGGGAACTTCACCTAATACAGTACTTATACAGATTTGGACAGCAATGATTACTATCCTGATAATAAAATATCTTAAGGCATGTGCAAAATATGGGTGGTGTTTATCAAATTTGGTTGCTTTCTTGAGATTAAACCTTTTAGTGAAGTTTGATTTAAACCATTTACTCGATGATCCTTTTATACAAGAGGCAGAACCTGTCCCAATTGAGAACTATGTGCAAGGGAAACTCTTTGATTGGGGGGATTGAAATTTGATAAATGAAAAAGTGTGCTTGAAAGCATTATTTCATGCAGATGATTAGTTAGTTTTGAAAACGTTCAGGACAGCACTTATATTTGGAGAAGATCTGAAAAGTTTAATGAAAAAGGATTGTATCTTTCCCTTTTGTCCCTTTTAAATACCAAACTAAATTATCTTTTAATGGATGTGATTTATACACGGTAATTTTATTTACTCCTGGTTTAATTGTACGTTTGAATACTTCTTCTCCATTTTCAATCGAAATTACTATAATTTCGGTTTCCGCTTCTATTTCAGGTTGCCAGTTAAAAGTAATTGAATCTGTTGTAATTTTATGTTCGAGAAAAAAAACACCAGGAGCATATTCACCTGAATCTGCGTATCTTTTAGGCTGTTTTATTTGGGGCTGATAAGTTTTATTTTCCGGGGTATCAATCTCCGACACTGCCATTTGTTGCTCTTCTCCTCCAAAATCAAGAGTCAATGCACCGGCAATCATAAGCATCAAAGCCAATGAAGCAGCAACCGCGAAAATCAAATTCCGTTTTCTTTTAATTTTCGTACAATGAACTGCATTGGCTACCTCGCTTTGTGTTGTTTTATATTTTTTTGCATTTAGCAAATCCTTCCAGATTTTTAAACGGAAGCGATACAACTCTTCAAATTCTTGATCGTTCTTTACACGCTTTTCAAACTCCTGTGTTTCTGTTTTGCTCAATTTGCCATCGATATAGTCTTCAATAAGCAAAATATCGTTCTTGTTTTCTGTTTTCATATCACTGGTAATATTCTTTAATTTCAGAGTTTTGCATCACCAAATCACGTAATTTATCCATACAGCGTTTAAATCGTTGCCTGGCATTGGCAGCAGAAAGACCCAATTTGTCCGGCAACCGCTTCAAACGGAATGCTTTTTCGCGCCTCTTCAGGATTATCCATATTATTTTGTGCCGACAGGTTAAATCGAATATCGATAATAGAATGGCACTGTTTATCCAGTTGATTTAATATCCCAAGAAGGGGTGCATATAGTTCAAAACTATCATTTTCCTCTTCCAGTTCCACATCCTTTGTGATTTCTGCAGAACGATGTTTCGAAAGCTCTTTCAAACAAAGGTTGTAACACGTACTGTTAAGATAAGTGTACAATGAACTGTCTCCCCTGAATTTTCCTTCCCGGATGTTTAAAATTGTCCGGGTAAGTCCTTCCTGAAAAATATCTTCGGGTTGTAAAATCGTATTTTTAAATGACCAAACCATTCGTTTTATTTTTGGATAATAGCGTTTATAAATCTGTTCTATGGCTTTATTCGAATTATTCAAAATGCCATCAACTAAATCCTCATCTTTAATTTCTGATGTTTTGTTCCTTGAAAAAACGAAATGTGACAATTTTAAGGTATGATTTACCATATTAAAGATAGTTTGGTCCTTTGGGAGTGAAAAATACAAAATTTATGGAAATTAAAATAAGTTGATGCAAAAACAAGAATATTAATTAGCGAAGTGTGAAGTTAGTGATCGTATTCAAACCGAAAATGTAATTCATATTTTTTTTCAAATCAACTCATTTTAAAGACCGTGCAACTCTAAAGCCAATGGTTTTATCTCCTGCCGATGGATTATATCTGCCCCTTTTGTATGCTTTTAAATACTTTAAATCACTTTTAAAACCACCTCCACGCACAACTTTGGTACTGCTTAAACGATTTTTATCCGTACGATTTCGAATTTTGTTTTTATATGATTTTTTATGGTATCCGTTTGAACACCACTCCCAGGCATTACCATAAATATCATAAATTCCAATTCTATTTGGCAATAATCTTCCGACAGCGTGCATCCTCTTTTCTGAATTTTCACGAAACCAGGCAATTTTTGGTAGTGACAAATTTTGATTTCCACTTTTGGCAACATATTCCCATTCCGATTCCCGGGGAAGTCTTCCGTTCCGAAATCTGCAGTATGCATTTGCGCCAAACCACGTAACGCAAGTAACTGGACAATTTACGGTTGGATGAATTTCAGTTTTTTTAAATTTAAATTTTTCGTCCGAATAATCAATTGGGCAATGGAGAACAGACATTTCCACGTAAGAAACATAACCATAAACTTCATCCTTATACCTGCCATTGCCGCTACAGCCAATAGTGTTTAAAAAGTTAATATATTCTTCTACGGTCACTTCATATTTATTAATGTAAAAACTTTCAAATTCAACTTTGTATTCTGGTCTTTCATCTTTGTTACCATTAGTGTTTCCCATAATAAAACTCCCTCCTTTTACAAAAATCCAGCGACCAGAGGTATTGATTTCATAATTCATATCCAAAACTGTGTTTTCCTTTTTAATTGCTTTTACCTTTAACTGTAACGATTGCAGCTCCGCAGAATCAGCCGTGACATGCCAAATTATAAGCTTTCCTTTTCCAACATTTTGGTTTGACCCAATATCTCCGGTAACCTGCGAAACCGGCCCTGTCCATGTTTTACCCTCATTGCCGGAGAAATAAAGTCCTACATTAAACAATCCTTCTCCGTCCAAATCGTAATTTATTTCCACCTGATTATTTGATAATTCGTAGTTAACGTTGGTAATCTTTTGCGCGGAAGACAAATAGCTTATCAATCCAAGAATAAAAAAATAAAGTAGTCTCATATTAATAGAAATTAGTTACAATTGTACCTTACCAAATAATATCTTTGGTTACTTCATAATACTTTACCTGATAACCCGCGATTTTGACTAATTGCAGAATCATATCCAATTGGTTTCCACGATAGTCTTATTTGCGCTCCTTTCTGCACCGCTGCGCGACTGTAAGGGGTAAAAGCTTCCTTGGGACAATTCAGCCAAAAGGCAATCCCACTGGAAGTTTTCGTAAGCAATAATTAATCAAGAATAAAATAAATATTTCAAGTGCCATTAATCTTTTATACATCGCACACTTAAACCATAGATTTTATAATAATCTCTGTGGTAACAATCAGGTGAAGAAAATGATAAATAACGTAGCCATGCTTTTCCTGAAACATTTTCCGTTGAACTCCAGAAAGTTCCCCTTATTTTTATGTTTCCAAAAGCACCATTTCCATTTCTTTGCCCACCAGGTAGTCCTGTAAATCCGGTACTATTTGTAGCACCTTTATTGGGAGATTCCCAGCTACTTTGTGATTTCAATTTACCGCCTGCTAAACCACTACCCCCTAAATAATTTACAAGAGTTGACCATTCTGAATCAGTTGGAATGTGCCAGCCAGCAGGGCATAATTTATCAGTTCTTACTGCATACCAATTATATAATGCTCCATATAAAGTTTTGTATTCAACTAAGTTATTTTGCCAACAATAAGCCCCGGTATTTGTATGTTCCCATTCAAAATTATCTACAATATTTGATACTGGAACTCCATCATTATATTTTGTTGTTTTTAAATTACTCATGAACCAAACTTGTTCACCAATTTTTACTGTTTCATAAACATTGCCATCAATATCAGTAACTAACTCATTATCTGTCTCTAAAGTTTGAAAGCTGACCTCATTTCCATAAGCGACACCTTGATTATTAATGGCATAAGCCCGTACAAAGTATGTTGTATTAGAATTTAATCCATTTATTAAATTACTAAAACTAACTACATCATATCCAAAAACTATCTTGTAGTTATTTATTGTTGGATTTTGTCCTGTGCCATAAACTATTCCTCGTTCAGTTACTGTAGAATTGCCGTTACCCGTTATATCACCTCCCAAAACCGCACTATTACTGGTAATGTTCTCCGGTGAAGAAGTTGTGATTGTTGTTGCCAAAGAAAAATTTTGCTCTGTTGTAAAACTCTTCTGTTCCCCGTACCCTGTTCCTTCGCCGTTAATTGCATAAGCACGAACGTAGTAATTTGTACCGGCATCTAATTCATTTATAGTCACTCCAATTGAACCACTCCCACCATTTATTTCAGTATCTTGAATTACAAACTTACTATCATTGACAGTTGGATTTGGTGAAATTCCATAAACAATACCCCACTCGGTTACTAATGTTCCTCCAGTATTAACCACGTGTCCTCCCAATACCGCACTACTGGTTGTTATATCTTCCGGTTCATTGGTAGTAACGGTTGGCAATGCAATTTCAGAGCTTGTTGTCCAACTTTCCTCTTGCCCATAAGCTGTAGCATTGCTATTTTTTGCATAAGCACGGACATAATACGTTGTATTGGCCAAAAATCCGGTAATTTCCCTGCTGAAAGATTCAATCCCATCGCTGCCGAATAAATGAAAAACAGCTCTGTTATCTTCAATTGTTGGTGTTGGATTGATATCCCAACAAACTCCCCTTTCTATAATCTCAGAAGCTCCAGCTTCAGTTACATCGCCTCCTAAAGTAGCTGCTCCAGGAATAATGTTTTGAGGAACTAATGTGTTAACGGAAGGCAATTCCACTTCGAGGGTAGTAAATGTTAGCACTGTTCCATATTCCGTACCTTCGGAATTGGAAGTAAAGGCTCGTACATAATAAGTTGTGCCTCCTTCCAAATTATTTAATTCACTAATAAAAGTACCTGTTCCTGTTCCATTGATGGTTTTACCCAGATTGTTTTCTATCGTCGGATTAGTCATGGTACTCCAAACCACTCCGCGAGCTGTTACAGTGCTTCCACCATCATTCGGGATGGTTCCGCCAGAAGTAGTAGTAGAGTCGGTAATATTTGATATTTCGCTTGTTGTTACAGAAGCTTTTAGAACAGGTGTGATGGTAATTGTTACCTCATTACTTCTATTTGAACCTGCCAGAGCAATCAATTTAAAAGTGTAGAGCTCACCACCTTCGGAAATATTGCTGCTTAGAGTGGACGCTCCTTTCTCCAGAGTATCAACTGAGGTAAAATTTCCTGCACCAATTTTCTTTTCAATTTTAAACCCGGAAATATTTAGGTTGGGCTGACTCCACGACAGTTTAATTTGCTCTCCTTCTTGCTCTGCAATAAAATCAGTTGGTGTAAAAATTTCTTTGGGACAGTTGGGATCGAAAGGATTGTTCCATTCGCGGTCTTCACAACCGGTCAAAACCATCAATATAATGCCTGCCAGCAATTTTAAATTATTGAAATATATAATTTGTTTCATTGGTCATGAATTATAAATTTAAAACCTGAACGAAACAGCTAGCCCTCCACCATTATGCAAAGAAACAGGTTGAAATGATAATTTCTTTTTGGCTTTATTTAACTTTGTGGCATGGATAATAAATGAAATTGTACTTGCCCCGGCAACGACAAATGCTAATGGATATATTTTATCGTACATTTCCACTTTTGAATGCAGATCTGCTGCATCATTTGTAGCCGTCTTGTAGTCATCGTAAAATTTATTACCCTGTAAATATGCATACACACCTGTGCCTGCCGAGGCAATGCCGAGAGTTAACGAGATTGTTTTGCCTGTTTTGTATTTCTGTAAGCCAACGTCAGCTATCTTGTTTTCTTCTTTTGTTGTTTCCTCCGGATGGGGAAGAATAGATTCTGCCACCACTTTAAACTGCAAATAACCTTCTTCGAGTTCGGGCCGCGTAAGCACATATCAGATCATTTTTTTATTGATTCCGGGTTTGATATTTTCACCTGCATCGCCTGTTACTTCTTTTAAGGGGCCTTCCCATGTTTGGCCTTCATTAATGGTGTAAAACAAATCTACGTCAAAGTTGTCTGCTTCTCCTGTGAGGTCATACTGAATTGTTACATGATTGCCTTCCTGGCTTACCCGAATGTTTTTCACATCTTGTGCAGCAACTTGCAGCAAAATAAAAAGCATTACAATCGGTAAATATAAAAACTTCGGATTTTTCATTTTTCTTGTTGAGCGGTAAAGTATGGAGTGCAATTTAAAATGTCCTCTCTTCCCAGCTTTCCATGGCTTTTGAACTGGCAGTAGTTACCGGGTCCTGGATTTTTCCGTTTACCCGTATTGAGGTGATGCCGACCTTTTCTTTCAAATAGCTGTCTAATTGTCCGAATGTCACTGTTCCGTTTGATTCTTTAAGTTTCTTTAGCAAAAAGTAGGTGAATAGTCCATGTTTTTGCTCATGGTACGGTAATGCCGATTGATCTTCAGTTGAAGCAGAAAAAACAACCATGTTCCCCAGTAAATCTTCTTTTTTTGGCTTAATTCTAACACTTCTGGCTGCAAGTAAACCCTGATTTCTTCCGCCTCCTGAAAAGCATGCATCAAGTATAACGGTTATTTTTTTAGCACCGGTGGCTCCAAACTTTTCATACACTTCCTTTAACGCAATAGCAGCGTTTAAATTAGATGCATTTACATCTACCGGTATAAGATACGGATTATGATTCTTTTCGTCCGGAAAACCATGACCAGCATAATAAAACACCAATTCACTTTTTGCACCTATGCGTTTAACCAATTCACTTACACGAATCAATCTGTGTATTCATTGTTCCGGAAGTAGCATCTGTGTATAAAAATATATTTTCTTCAGGTATCCCTAATGTCTTGGAAGCGTATTCCCAAAAAATAGCTGCATCCCTCCTGGCATATTCAACATTTACTTCTGCATCCAACGTACCTGAGTAATCTTCATTACCAAAAATAAGCGCAACTTTATTTGGGTTTTTCTGATGTAAAACCGGAATATCTTTATCTACATCAATGAAAGTGAAGCCACTTCAATATCCACATTTTCTTCTGTTTTCCCTTTTATTACCAGTTTATCCACAGAAACTTTTTGATTCATGGTCAAGCTTATTATTGTATCTTCAGCATATAAACCTGTTATTTCACTTAACCTTAATTTGAAATCAATAGTGTTCTTTTTATAATTGTTGTTTGCAACAAAAGAATATGATAGAAGACGCTGCTCGCCCGCTTCCAGCCTTCCAATATTTTGAAACTGATTGGAACTCAAACAAAATACATCTTCCGGAATGGAAACTGAAGCTGTTACATCTTGTGCGTCTCCTTGCCCAAGGTTTTGGATTAAAATTTCAACATCGAATGGTTTTCGTTTTTCAAGATTACCTCCCATTTGACTGCTCAATTGGTAGTCTACTAATTTAATTCCAGGTGGTCTAAAAGCCTGTGTTTCAATCTCAACAGGCAAAGGATCAGGTCCAAATCCTTTAGGTTCATATACAATAACATTAAATGAAGCAGTTCCATTAACCAGATTCATTTTACCTTTGACAGGGACTTCAATTCTAACAGATTCTCCAGGTTTCAATTCAGGAATATTTTTGGATTTATCAAATTCCAATCCATCCACATGATTAATTTCTTCAATTTTTATTGTTAGTCCCTGTCCAGGTCCGGGGCCAGAGTTATTTAAATCAAAGCTGATTATAACCACTTCGTCCGCATCAAGCTTGTTATTATTATTATAATCAGTAAACTGATAATTTTTTATTTCTAAATAAGGAGGAGCCGTCTGTTGTCGTGTAACTGAAATATATATTTTTTCGCTGACCCCAGATACTTTTTTTGATTGCTGTGCAACTAAACAATTGCTGACAAAGGCAATAAATATAAACGCAAGAAAAAGTTTCATTTAGAAAGGTTTTTAGTATTGAATTAAGGTTATTTTTTTGCTAATATACCAAAAAATTCTTTTTAACAAAGTATGCCCCGACTAAACTAATTGTCGGGACATTTCTTTCCGTACTGCTTTAAAACTTCATGAGTTTATCCAGCTTCTCCTGAAGTATTTGTGTTTGTTCTTCTAGGCTTTTGCGAATGACCTTTTTGGCCAACTCCAATGCAAGTTCACTGTTATAAGCAATTCTTACATTGGCTTCTTTGTTTTTTCCAATATTACGATACATTTCTATAAGTGGTAAGATTCTTCCCAGTTCCTGAGCAATTATATTTTTTGAAGCCGCAACAGTTTGTGTTACTGAACTTGCTTCTTCTGTATTCAGTTGGCTATTGGCAATGTTGTTCTCAATTAATGCGGCAACATTGGAAGTAACTTGTCCTGCCAACTCCAATTTTGCAGCTTCAGTGGCTTGCAATTTTGCTGCAATTTGAGTTTCACCAACTGAACTGCCAGTTCCAACAATATATCTAGGATAGCCATTTTCATCAGTTTCTACCTCTTTTATCCAGGCATTCACCAATTGTCTTTCAATTGTTGGTGCACCTACTGCAACCTGAAAATCTTCTTTCTCATAATTCCTGGCCTCTTTTCTTACTTCTCTGGGTGGATGCATTTTGAGTTTTTTGCGCATTTCGCGATTTGACATTTGAGCTTCAACTGTGGTAAACATTAAAAACATCATTCCGATAATTAAAATTAGTACTGCATTTTTCATGATTTCTATTTTTTATAAAAGTTAAAAATTTGAATTCTTTAACTACAGTACTTTTAGGCACCAAGATGTGACAAAACACATTACTTTTTTATTAAAATTTAAAAAGAATAGACTCTTTGGTGAGCTTATCTTTATCCGCTGGTTACCCAACATACGCCGAATTTCGGGTTCAACCATTGAGCGAAGCATAAAGTGTTATCTTCTTGAAATTAGGTACCTGCATTTTCTCTACTTCCTTTGATAACTTGAATCAATGGAAGTCACAATACTTAAAAAAGAAGGTTGCAAAAAGCGTATGTGACTTATTTGCTGATTGTTAAATAAAGTATTTTCAACGATTATGTTTTCCCGCCATTTTTATATCTCCTTTTAATACCGACACTCTATCTATATAATGTAAATTCGCCCGGATGCTTTCTGTTCATTTTTACCTGCTTAATTTCTGCTAACCTTCATATTGTCAACCAAAGCAGTTACCACTTTATCATCTGCTAATATTTCCTGCCGGGTATCCGCTTTAGCTGATTTTGGTATAGTCGTTATTACCTTCCTGCCTATGGGTTGTATGAGTGTTTTGTCATTTAGTGTGATGTCGTTTATCCTCCGGGATATGGGATAGGCATTCATTGCATTGGCCGGATACGATGACAACATGTATAATATATCACCAAGTGTGGATGATGGTCTAATCCAGCCTGACTCCTGGTTTGGGTAAAGGATGACCGGCATTCGTTTGTACCCCATTTCCTGTAACAGTTTGTTTGCTGTTACAGTTACTATTGCAAATGACATTATTTCATTTCCGTTTTCATCCCTGTGCGTGTTCCAGATTCCGGCAAATGCAAACGGTCGTTGTTTGTTTTTTAAATGCACCACACATGGTGTTTTATTAAGCCCTATGACAAAAGCATCTGCCAGCACAAGACAGCGTTGTTGACGTATTAAATTGCTATACTCCTTCTTTAAAAAGATGGCTTTGGAGCCGGTGTAATTTGGATCATCGTTCTTATTCTTGTCTCCTTCGGCCCGTACAAATGGTATGGGTTGATGTGGATTCTTTCCTGTACCCGTCAGTCCGAATTGAAAGCGGTGTATCTCCTTGGTTTGGTAATTGGTGATTACATAAGCCTCCTGGCCCAATGCAATATTATAGGAGGGAATATAGCTTTTCTCATCGCTTATATAACACATGTTAAAGCGTTCCTGTATTCTCTTGTAACTGCTGGCTAATATAAATCTATCAAACATTGTGACTATATTATCGTCTTAATTGGATGATAATATAGTCATTAATTTGAATGTCACCAGAGTTTTCTTTACCTGTTTTTAAAAATTTTATGTGTTATCCGGATGAGCAGGTACTATACTTCGATAGAAAATTTTGAGAAATGGGAAAGTACCCCCCGGGGGTCTTTATTTATTGCTTTCAATGTCCATTGCTTTTTTTAGAAATTCATTAATCAATGTTTTTTTATTAATGTCAAATTTCAAGTCCTTGTTACCCAGCATACTGATTCTTTATAATAATATCAGTTATATAACTCCTGCACGTTACATCGTTTTTCTTCGATTTATAACAAACGCAATTATACCCTCTCATAAATTTAAACCTACGAAATCCGATTTATAACATTTTGCATTATACTGGATTGAACTTCTTTCGTACTTTTTTAGTTAATGCTGTTCATTTTATGCTTCTGTTCTGATTATTGTTTTTTATTCAGTATAAATGATTTTTAATTTGTCATCCGTGCTTCTGTACTGATCTCCTTTTGTTGATGTACTCCATTGCTTCCTTGTTTTATGCAGTGATTCCTTTGGTGATGATTTCATCGATACGTTGATTACACCATACATTGAATTTCGGATTTAACCAACGGGCGAATTCAAGTGCAAGGTTTCTTTGGAACCACGTGCCTTGATCATTCTTGTCATTTCCTCCTTTTTGGGTTATAACTAACTCAGAATCAGCCGAAGCGATAATTCTCGCATCGGCTTTTTCTTCCTGTAAGGCATTGATAAATTCAATTGTTGATTTATTTCTTAAGAAAATATGTTCACTTTTTTCCCAGGAAAAGGCTTCGCCATCACTGTGGCATTCATAAAAAACCTCACCGTTCTCATCGATTCGAAAAGGAATCTCATTCCCTTCGTAGTTAAAATTAATGCATCTATCATTTATAACTTTACACTGGCCATCGTGGAATTGAAATTCTGGAAAAGTGGAATTACAAACGGGTACAATCCACTATCAATCGTACCCATCATGGAATTGAATTGATTATTAAACCGGAAGCGATGAACCAAATTAAACTATCCATCGCACCTTCATTGAAATGTTTTATTTATCTGGCTATATCCTATTTTTTCTTCTATAAAAAAAAATTATGAATTAATATTAAATATTCGTTAACTTTTTTAACTTTGCTATTAAGAGTATTTTTTACTTTTATAAACAAAACTTAAAAATGAACTTATGAAAAGAAAAACTGTGAGATTGCTTTCGGGTTTTAGAAAGCTTCCAAAATTTCAGCGAATTGTTGTTTTTCTAATGGCAATGCTGCTGATGATTTCAAACAATCTCTTCGCTATTGAAAAATCAGACCATTTTTCAGGTAATTCAGAGATGCTAACATTCCAACAACAGTCTGTTTCAGGAAAAGTGCTGGACAAATCAGGCCGACCTTTACCAGGAGTTACTGTTGTTGTAAAAGGAACTGCTATTGGAACTGTAACGGATAATGAAGGAAATTTTACCCTGTCTGTTCCTTCAAATGCAGAGACGCTTCAATTTTCCTTCGTTGGAATGAAAACCCAGGAGATTTCAATTGGAAATCAAACAAATTTCTCTGTTTCAATGGAGGAAGAAGCCATTGGATTGGAGGAAGTTGTTGCAGTGGGTTATGGAGTTCAGAAAAAGGCGACCCTTTCGGGTTCAGTAACAAATGTTGAAGGTGAAGAACTGGTTAAGTCACCCGTTACAAACGTTAGCCAAACGATGGCAGGGCGTTTGCCCGGGCTTGTTGCCATTTCTAATACTGGTGAACCGGGATATGACGGGGCAACTCTTCGTATCCGGGGTTTAAATACTTTTGGGGATGCATCACCATTAATTGTTGTTGATGGTGTACCCGGCCGCTCATTGGAACGAATCGACCCTGCAACAATTGAAGATATTTCAATTATTAAAGATGCTTCTGCTGCGATTTATGGTGCACAGGCTGCAAATGGAGTAATTCTGGTTACGACTAAGCGTGGCGGAGTTGGTGAGCCTACCATAAAATTATCTTACAATCAGGGATTCGCACGACCTACTGTTGTTCCCGAAATGGCAGATGCTTCTGAATATGCAACACTTTTAAACGAAATTGATATGTATGCCGGTCGCGAACCTCGGTATACTCAGGATGATATTCAAAAATACAGATTGGGAAATGACCCCTGGTTTTATCCAAATACGGATTGGTATGCTGAAACTTTGAGGCCATGGTCGCCACAGAACTATGGAAATATTTCAATTGATGGAGGAACACAAAAGATTAAATACTTTATTAGTCTTTCTGAAAAATCGCAGGATGGATTTTATAAAAACAGCGGGACCAAATACAATCAATACGACATGAAGTCGAATTTCGATATCGAAATTAATGATTATTTGGACCTTACCATTAATACCACAGCGCGGATGGAAGATCGTAATTTCCCTACCCGCTCAGCTCAGGATATTTTCCGAATGGTTATGCGTGGAAAACCAAATTTACCGGCTTACTGGCCCAACGGAACACCTGGCCCTGATATTGAATATGGTAATAATCCGGTAGTTGTAAGTACGAAAGAAACAGGTTACGATCGGGATAAAAACTACATTTTTAATTCAGATTTCGGCGTTAACCTGAAGATACCTGGTGTTGAGGGGCTTTCACTCAAAGGCAATGCTTCCATCGACAAAAACTTCAGGTTCCGCAAAATCTGGCGTACACCATGGTACCTTTATTCATGGGATTATGAAAGTTATGATAATAATGGTGATCCGGTTCTTGTAAAGGGTAAGAAAGGTTACAGTGAACCACGGCTCTCTGAAGACATGGGCGATCATATTGATATATTAATAAATGGCCTTATAAATTATAACAGAACCTTTGCAAATGCACATACCATAAATGCTTTAGCAGGTGTTGAAAAGATTACCGGCAAAGGTGATGTTTTTAGTGCATACAGAAGGTATTTTATTTCATCTGCCATTGATCAATTATTTGCCGGAGGACAGGAAGAATTGAACAATGATGGCTCGGGCTATAAACAAGCACGGTTGAACTACTTTGGAAGGTTAAACTACAGTTTTAGCGATAAATATCTTGCCGAATTTGTGTGGCGTTACCAGGCTTCCTATATTTTTGAAGAAACAAGCCGGTACGGATTTTTCCCCGGAATTTCACTTGGATATGTTATTTCTGCAGAAAACTTCTGGAAGGAGAATCTTGGTTTTATCAACTTTGCCAAAATCAGAGCTTCCTATGGTGAAACGGGTAATGACTTAATCAATCCATATCAATACCTGGCATCTTATTCATTCAATGAATTATTATATATTGCTAATGGTGGGACAAGTTTCAATCAGGCACTTCAGGAAGGCGTTGTGCCTAACAGGGGTGTTACCTGGGAAACCGCAATTCAGCAAAACATTGGAGTCGATCTTCAGTTTCTAAACGGCAATCTTGCTGTTACAGCCGATTATTTCAAAAACAAACGTGAAGATATTTTATGGTCAAGGAATGCATCAGTTCCCAACACCACCGGAATGTCGTTACCGGATGAGAATATAGGAGAAGTTGAAAACAAAGGTGTGGATTTTAATATTGAATTCAGAAAGCGCCTAAATGATTTAAGTTATCGTATTGGTTTAAATGGTGTTTACAGCAAAAACAAAATACTGTTCTGGGATGAACCACCAGGAGCTCCGGTTTACCAACAGTCAACTGGTCGGCCCATTGAATCAGGACTATATTATCAAGCTATTGGAATATTTGAAGATCAGGCAGCTATTGATGCTTATCCTCACTGGAACGGAGCCCGTCCGGGAGATATTATTTTTGAAGATTATAACGATGATAAAGTTATAGATGCAAACGACAGGGTTCGAAATGATAAAAGTCGTACACCAATTTTTACAGGTGGATTAAATTTTGGCATGAATTATCTTGGTTTTGATTTATCTGTTTTATTCCAGGGAGCCATGGGAGGTGTCTTTTATGAAGGAACCGAATCAGGTGATATCGGTAACTTCCTGAATAGTTTTTATGAAGAACGCTGGACTCCTGAAAATCCCAATAGTGAACATCCCAGAACTTTTAACCGCGGAAATGAATACTGGGTAAATCAACAAAGTACTTATTGGCTTCATAAAACGGATTATGTACGATTAAAAAATATTGAATTGGGTTATTCTCTTCCGGGAACCCTGACTCAACGTTATTTAATACAACAACTGCGGTTGTATGTCAGTGCATTCAACCTGCTGACTTTTAGTCCTGATATGGCTGATTTTGATCCTGAAAATACGAGGGGGGATGGTCAAAATTACCCGTTGAATAAAATTGTTAATGTTGGTTTAAGTGTAACTTTTTAAAATGAAACGTCATGAATAAATTAAAATTTCTATTTATAATACTTATCATGGTCTTTTCGGCTTGCAACGACGACTTTTTGGAAGTTGAACCACTGGACCGTTATTCAGATGCTGCTGTATGGCAGGATCCTGCCTTAATTCAGGCCTTTGTAAATAACATTTACTATGGTCAGAAAACCGGCTTTACCTCAGTAATGATTTCATCGATTTGCGATGAATCAATGGATGTTTGGTGGTGGGAAACTCAACCCATTGTCAAAGGCGATATAAGTTCAAGTTATCTTGCTATTCTTGCGCCTGATCATTGGGATATCAGTATGCGTAATTTAACCTGGAATAATTTGTACGACAATATCAGATCATGTAACGTTTATATGGAGAATATAGAAAAATCAGGTTTAACCGGAGATGACATCAATCAACTTACCGGAGAGGTTTATTTTCTGCGGGCATACTATTACCATGTTTTAATGAGCCTTTTTGGTGGTGTTCCTTTGGTAAAAGAAGCTTATGAGCCTACTGATGAATTTTTAGTACCACGTAATAGCTTTGAAGAAACAGTTAATTTTATTGTTGAAGATTGCGATGCTGCAGCCAGTCTGTTGGTTACCGACGGGGATAAAGCACGGGCTACAAAAGGTGCAGCGCTTGCGCTAAAATCAAGGGTACTTTTATATGCAGCAAGTGATTTATTCAACAGCAATGGTTCATGGACTTCCGGTTATTCAAATCCTGAATTAATTGGTTATACAGGTGGGGATAGGACTGCACGCTGGCGGGCAGCAAAAAATGCTGCAAAAGCTGTGATGGATATGGGTTTTTACAGTCTGTACGGCGGTACAAATGCAGCAACCCCCGAAGAGGGTCGGGATAATTATACCAACATGTTTTTAAACAACGGAAATGAGGAAGACATTTTATTGTTTTACTGGGATAATGTAAACGACCCCAGCTGGGAAACTCCTGATCCGGGATTGTTTAATGGTCCTAACGGTTACCATAACTGGGGAGGGAATACGCCTCTTAGTCAGCTGGTTGATTCGTACGAAATGGCCGATGGAACAAAATTCAGCTGGGATAATCCTGAACATGCTGCTGCACCTTATGAAAACAGGGATCCCCGTTTTTATGCAAGTATCCTGTATGACGGATCGAATTGGAGACAACGTCCCGATGATGTAATTGCTTTAGATCCTATTGGAATAGTCCAAACGGGCTATTATGAAAATGCTGATGGAACGTTATCACCGGGACTTGATACACGGCAAGGGCCTATTGAGGATTGGAACGGAACTTACACGGGTTATTACATGCGCAAATTTATTGATCCTGCGATTAACCATCAGTACGAAAGACAAAAATTGCCATGGCGGCAAATGAGGTACGCTGAGACTCTTTTGAATTATGCCGAAGCTTGTATTGAGCTTGGAGAAGAAGCCGAAGCAAAGAAATACCTGAATATGATCCGTACAAGATCCGGAATGCCCGAAATCCCGGCAAGTGAAACAGGCGATGCTTTAATGGACAGATACCGTAATGAAAGAAAAATAGAATTAGCGTATGAACAACACAGATATTTTGACATCAGACGCTGGATGATTGCACCCAATGTCATCAATAATGCAGAGGGAGTTGAAATCATCCACCAATTAGATGGTTCAACAACATATTCTACTATTGAAGTTCAGGAAAGAGGTTGGAGCAGCAATAAATCCTACTTCCTTCCAATTCTTTTGGATGAGTTAAACAGAAATGAAAATTTGATTCAAAATCCAGGTTATTAAATCATAGAATAGTTGTGAGAGGGTAACTGATCTGGTATTGGAGTAGTTGCCCTCTCTTCTTGTTTATTTTCAGAAATCTTTAACTGATGTCGTTTGGTTACTGAAATTAAACTTCGACTACGCTCAGTCTGACAGTCACCCTGAGCATAGTCGAAGGGTAGTAGCAGTTCATATTCGATTAATTCTGTCTTTACTCACAACATTAAATTTTTATCTGATAAAAATGCATTTTACAATTGGTTTTCTAATTTCATTTTTAGGTTTTGGTAGTATAGCCTTTGCACAAGAAACAACTTTATCCAATTCAATATTTGAAGTTGAATACCTGCACAATCAGCCGGTAATTACCAAAGGCGACAAAGGAACAGAGAATAATTTATATGGTTTTGAAGGAGGCCGGGCTTTTAAACTGAATAATGAGTATCATTTATTTACAACTGAAATGTCTGGTCTGCCGATATGGACTAAAACACGATTGGCGCACTGGAAAAGTAACGATGGATTAAAATGGAAAAGAGTTTCGACCGTGTTTGAATCATCCGGAAATTTTGATGGTTCCGGCACACATGCCTGCTTATGGTCGCCAATGCCAACTTTCGATGAAAAAAGAAACAGATGGGTACTCACTTATGTGGCTTACCGATCGAAACCAAATACCAATGAAGCCTGGTACCGCAATTACGATGGAAGAATTGCCATAGCTGTGTCTCAAACTAAGGGAACAAATGGAATTGACGGACCATACAAAGAAGAGGATATCATTATGAAACCCGGAGAAAATTCTGCTGCATGGGAAGGATTAATGGGAGTCGATTCGTTTTTTCCTTTCAAAGTTGAAAATTCATGGATTGCTTTTTACGGCAGTTCACCCGAATCAAATGGATTAGCGCAGGCCGATTCACTCTTCGGGCCCTGGAAAAGGATTTCAATCGAAAAACCGGTAAGCCGGCACACCGAGAATCCAATTGTCACAAATCTTGATGATGGCCGGTTTATTGCTTTTTTTGATGGCTGCGGCCAGTATCAGCGCTTTGGATACATGATTTCTGACGATGGAATTCATTGGTCTCAACCACAAATTATTGATTTGAATAATCATCCTTCAAAATGGTGGGGATTAACCCGGACACCATTGGGATTAATTTCTGAAGGGAATAATAATTACACCCTCTTTTTTACCGCTTACAACAAAAACTTTTACGAAATCCCAGGTATTTGGTCGGCAAAAAGCGATTCTGTGTTCGATGGCTTTTTTGCAAGCGTAGGAATGCTTAAATTACGAATTGCTAAAAACGAATAATTTAAAATCAAATATTATGAAACTTCTTGTTATTGCATTTTTAATTCTGATACTGGTGCCTTTTACCGGCAGAACAGAAAACGTACCTGAACAATATAAACATGTGGATCAGGTAATTTGGGTGGTTGATGATTTAGACAAAGTAGTTGAAAACTGGAAAGAGTTGGGGTTTCTGCAAATTGAGCCGCTTGGCAATGTTACTGTTACCAATCAAAAGAAAGAAAAGTTTGACGTAAAAATGGCAGTTGCCAATCTCGGAGGAGCCCACATTACCTGGGTTGAACCCATTTCAGGTAATTCTGTATTTACAAAATTTCACGGTGATTATGGTGATGGTGCCATGAGTCTGGTGCATCAGTTAGATTCGAAATCCGCATTGCAGGAAGAAGTGGAACGCTTGTCGGGAATGGATGTGAAAGTACTTGATAAACTTTCATTTTCAACACCAAAAGGAAAACTGAATTTAACTTTGATGGATACCCGGAAACAAGGCAAATATATTCTGGGTTACACTACTGAAGAAACTTCTGATAAAATACATGCAGGATTAACTGCTGAAAACCGGCACAATTTAAAATTGAACCAATACGCATTTGCCATAAACGATTCGAAAGAGATTTCACAATATTGGGCAAAAATTGGTTTCCCTGAATTTCAAATTAATCACCCTGTGTTGGGCGAAACAAAGTATCACGGCAAGATTGTCGATCATGAACTGATTCAAGGCTGGCAACGTCAGGGAGATATCGCCTATGAATGGTGCATACCGGTAAAAGGGCCTATTGTTTATGCTGATCATATTAAAATGCATGGCGAAGGAATACATCACCTTGCCTTTTCGGTAAACGATATGGATAAAGTTATATCCGATTATGAGTCGCTTGGCTATGAAAATTCAATGGGTGGAACATGGGGAGAAAAGGGAAAACCTGGTTCGGGCCGTTACGAATACATTGAGTTGGAGAAAGCGGGAGGAGTAACCATGGAATTACTATGGAATTATAAAGAAAATTAATTTAAATATACCTTTAAAATCACCATTGTTCGGTTAAAATTTATTGTTATGAAAATGATTCTTTCGCTTCTCCGTCAGCTGACGGATCACTCAGTATGACATTGAGTTAGGTTTTATCAGCCAACACACTCAAAAGCTTGTCATTCCGAATGAAGTGAGGAATCTGTCCATTTTAACCGGACTGTAGTGCTTTAAAATTTAAAACTAATGAATATGAAATCAACTATTATTTTAATTTTTACCTGGCTGTTTCTTTTTACAGGATTAATAAATGCACAGCAACCTGCAAAATTCGACAATATTTTATATGGCGTGGCTTACTATCATGAATACATGCCGATGGAACGACTGGATGAAGATATCAAACTCATGACGGATGCAGGCATTTCGGTAGTGCGGGTGGGCGAATCCACCTGGAGTCTGTTTGAGCCACGTGAAGGCGAATTTGAATTTGCCTGGATGGATCGCATTATCGATAAAATGCACGCGGCAGGTATTAAAGTAATTCTCGGAACTCCAACCTATTCTATTCCGGCCTGGCTGTGGTACAAACATCCGGAGGTTTTGCTGGAGCGCCAAAATGGCGAAAAGGCATATTATGGAATTCGCCAGAATATGGATATAACGAACCCCACATTTCTGTTTTATTCTGAACGCATCATTCGCAAAATGATGGAACATTATGCTGATCACCCGGGAATAATAGGATATCAGGTGGATAATGAAACGACTTCGCGCGGCGTGAATAATTACGATTTTCAGGTAAGTTTTGTAAATCATTTGAAAAAGAAATTCGGGACACCCCAAAACCTCAATAAAATATGGGGCTTACAATACTGGGGGATGACCATCGACAGTTGGGAAGAACTGGCTCCCCGCGACGGCATCACAAACACCGGATACAAACTGGAATGGGAACGGTTTAACCGGCAGGCAGTAGCCGAATTCCTGAAATGGCAATCGAAAATAGTGATGGAATACAAGCGGGAAGATCAATTTATCACGCACTGTTTTATGCCGGCTGTTCAGGATATCGATCAACATGAAACTGCTAAATATATGGATGTAATGGCTGTGAATGTGTACCATGGTCAGCAGGATGATTTAACCGGGAATGAAATTGCTTTTGCCGGCGACTATTTCCGTTCGATAAAAGATAAAAATTACCTGGTAACCGAAACCAATGCACAAACAATCGGCTGGAATTCGCGCGTTCAGCAACCTCCCTACCCCGGGCAAATGCGGCAAAATGTTTACGCTCATCTCGGGTCAGGTGCAAATATGGTGGAATACTGGCACTGGCACTCCATTCACTACGGACAGGAAACGTATTGGAAAGGTGTTCTTTCGCACGATTTACAACCTAACCGCGCTTACAAAGAAGTGTCGAAAACAGCACACGAACTGGAACGGTTTGGTAAGAAGCTGGTGAACCTTGATAAAGAAAACAAAGTGGCCATTCTGTTTAGCCACGATTCAAACGATGGTATTAATGCCATGCCGTTTGATAAAAGCGGAAGTCCGTGGTCGAATGAAGGAAATGATTTTTACAAAAACCAGCTGGTGGGGCAATTTCATAAAATACTTTACCAGAACAATGTTGGTGTGGATTTCATATTTCCTGAAAACCCGGAATTTGAAAAATACGACATGGTCATTATTCCTTCTCTTTATATTGCCACCGATGAATTATTGGAAGAAATTAATCAATATGTTGAAAATGGCGGACATGTAATTATGCAGTTTAAAAGCGGGTTTGCCGATGAAAACACAATGGTACGGCCAATGCTTGCACCAGGTCCGCTGCGAAAATCGGCAGGTTTTTATTACCAGGAATTTTCAAATTTTGATAACCTGAAACTAAAAGATAATCCGTTCCAGGTGGATGAAGATCAAAACAGTGTCAATACCTGGATGGAATACATTATCCCGGAAACAGCAGAACCGCTGGCATTTTATGATCATAAATACTTTGATAAATATCCGGCAATTACGATTAATAATTATGGAAAAGGCACATTGCTTTATGAAGGTACGATGGTTTCGGATGCCATTCAGGAAAAGATTATCCGCCAAGAATTGGAGCGTGCCGAATTAATCACACCCGACCAGGATTTGCACTGGCCGTTGATTGCCAAATCGGGTACCAATGAAGCAGGAAATACCATCAGGTACTATTATAATTATTCATCTGAACCGGCATCATTTAAATATCCATACAATGCCGGAACTGAATTGATATCAGGAGAAAAAGTGGAAAGCAAGGCAGATTTGACTATCGAGCCCTGGGATGTGCTGATTATAGAAGAGTAAACTATAACTCAATCAATAAACATCGTGATTTCGCAATGCTTTAATTGAAAAATTTATTCCCATTTTATATCGCCAATTAATTTTTGTGAATCTTCGTGTTTTAGTGTTTTAGTGGCATATCATTTTTTTGCCACGAAGGCTCAAAGACACAAAATTTCACGAAGAGCAAAGTAAAAAGCAAAATTTCAAATAATTACATTTATAACTTTAAATACCAACTTTAATAATTTACAATTTAGAAAAATTAATATTTGAAGCAATAAACATGAAATAAAATGATACGAATTACGCTGCTTTTTCTTAGCTTAACTATAACCAATTTATTACTTGCCCAGCCAGCAAAGTTTCTGGATGACATTTATTATTATATAGAAAACACTTCGGTATTTGAAGTTAATCAGGAGGAAGGAAGGACCTATTATTTGCCCGAAAAATCAATTTCGCTAAATGGCGACTGGAAGTTTTTTTACAGCGAAACGCCGGAGGGTGTCCCGAATGATTTTTACATGGTAAGATTCAACGATAAACAATGGAATTCTATTCCCGTTCCGTCGAACTGGGAAATGGAAGGTTTCGGCGACCGGATTTTCAGAAATCAGAATGCACCTTTCCCCATTGTAGGCCAGAAAAACGGGCCTCCTGAACCCGATGTTTTTGCAGTGACTGTTCCAAATGTTCCCAGGGAATACAATCCTACCGGTGCTTATCGTAAAACGTTCAAAATCCCATCTTCATGGAACGGCGACCAGGTTTTCCTGCGTATGGAGAAAACGGCTTCTGCATCGTTTGTATGGGTAAACGGGGAACAAGTTGGTTATAATGAGGGTGCCCAGGAACCAGCGGAATATAACATCACCAAATATTTAAAGGATGGAACGAACACGATTGCTGTTTTTGTCATAAAATACTGTGATGGCTATTACCTTGAAGGTCAGGATTACTGGAGATTTGCAGGCATATTTGACGATGTAAGTATATATGCCACTCCCAATGTCCGATTGTTTGACTGGTATATTGTAACCGACTTGGACGATACATATACTGATGCAGTGCTTTCTGTTGAGGCAGATGTAAAGAAATATATAAATTCCCCTTCTGCTTCATACACACTAAAAGCATCTTTGTATGACGCCGGCAAAAATCTGGTAGCTGAGATGACCAGCGATAATTTTTCCATAAACAGTGTGGGCAAAAAACAGGTCGAACTTAAACAGGAAATCATCAATCCTTTAAAATGGACAGCTGAAACGCCCAATTTGTATACATTGAAAATGAAACTTTTAACTGAGGAAGGTAAAATTCAGGATAAAGCAGAGCAACGAATCGGGTTCAAAGAGACAAACATTGACGGAGAATTGTTCACCCTTAACGGTGCGCCGATTAAAATAAATGCAACAAATTCTCACATGCAACACAAGGATTTAGGGCATGCTATGACAGAAGAGATTATCAGAAAAGATTTTGAAATTCTTAAACAGTTTAACTTTAACGCCGTACGAACATCTCACTATCCTCCGGTTAATAAATATCTGCAACTGGCTGATGAATACGGCTTATATATAATTGATGAAGCAGGCGTTGAATCACATGCATCGATGTATGTTTCTGAGTTACCGGAATTTACTGAGATGTACCGCGAACGGTCGGCAAAAATGGTATTGCGCGACAGAAACTATCCTTGTGTATTATTCTGGAGCGCAGGGAATGAAAGCGGTGAAGGAATGAACATCACCGAGGTAGTAGAAGCAGGCAAAAAGTATGACTACACCCGTTACTGGATGTATGGAGGAAACGTGTACTCCCATCAAACTGAAGATATTATTGGACCTCGCTATCCAAGTCCGATTGAATTGGACATCCGGATTGGGTTAGGTTTTGACGGGGATACACGACCATCATTTATGGACGAATACCTTTCGGTTGCCGGCAATGCACTTGGCGGGATGGAAGATTACTGGAATGCGATTTATTCTTACCCAAGAACCATTGGTGGTGCAATATGGGATTTTGTCAGTCCGGGAATCACTGCGGATATCCGGCAATTGGAAGACAAATCCCCAAACAATGTACCCGTTCATCTGATGGGCAATAATATTAAATTGGTGGAAGGTAAAACCGGTAAAGCTGTCGATTTAAACGGGCACGACCAGTGGGTTGAAATTTACAGGCACGATAGTCTGGAAATTGACGGCGATAAACTAACCATTACAATGGATGTTCTCCCAGGAAATTTAAATGCAAGTGGAGGCCATTTTATAACCAAGGGATCGAATCAATTCGGAATTCGTCAGGTCAGGACCGATTCTCTGGAGTTTTATATTTACACAAATGCAAAACATGAGTTACGTGTTGCATTGCCCACCGACTGGGAAAACAACTGGCATAATCTGGCTGCAATTTACAACGGACAAGAGATGGCAGTATATATCGATAATGAAAAAAAAGGCGGTAAACAGGTTAGTGGGAAAATTAAGAATTTCCCATTTACGATAAGCCTGGGCCGCGATTCAGAAATCGATGGCGGGGAAACTCCGGGCTACATGTGTGATGCATTGATTGACAATGTTGGGATTTATTCTGATGTTGTTTTGCCTGGCAATTTAAAAACTGAAAATGCTGCCTTATGGCTCGATTTTGAAAAAGAAACAAATCACGGGACATTCCTTAGCTATGGCGCAGGTGCCAGGGCCTATGGACATATTTGGGGAGACAGGGAAATTCAACCCGAAATGTGGGAAATGAAAAAAGTGGGGCAACCCATATCAGTACAACTTATTGATGCAGAAACCGGTGCGGTAGAAGTGTGGAATCGTAATCATTTCACAAATGCCTCACAGTATGAAACACACTGGATTTTGGAAGCAGATGGCGAGTTGTTGGAGGAAGGAGTTTTGGACCTTGACATTCCACCGATGGAACGAAAAGTTTTTAAAATTCCATATACTAAACCAATCCTGCAAGAAGGTGCAGAGTATCGTGTAACTATTGGTTCATCGTTAAAAGAAGATAAACTATGGGCAAAAGCAGGACATGAAGTAGCCTGGAGCCAACTTGAACTGCCGTGGAAAAAAGAAATTACCACAGTTAAAAAGATTTCTTCAAAAGCCACCTTTTCTCATTCTGACAGCGAAGTTAAGGTAACTGGGGAAGGCTTTGAATATACTTTCGATAAAAGCTTAGGGGCACTGGCATCAATTGTTGTTGAAGGAAAGGAAATGTTAAAATCTCCTTTTCTTGTGAATGTCTGGCGCGCCCCGATGGCAAATGACCTGGATTGGTGGGGCTCAGGAGCAGCACGATCTTCAAACTGGAAAGAGGGTTATGGAAATTTTGTGGCGACCGAATTCTATTCAACCGGAATAGACAAACTCTCCTATTATCCCGTTTACACAAAAGTTTCAGAAGTAGATGGAAAGGTATATGTAAACATCCGGCAAATCACCCTCTTTGGAGCGGGTGCTGAAGGTAAACGGGGCCAATACAATGGTTTGGAAAATAGCTATAAGTATATTATTGATGGCGATGGTGAAATTACAATTCATCACACTTCAAAAACACAGGGCAGCTCTTTGCCTTTGTATTATCCACGTTTTGGTTTGACTTGTACACTTGATGAAAGCCTCGGCAACGTTGAATGGTATGGACGCGGACCGCAGGAAAATTATCCGGGGAGAAAAAGCGGGTACAAAGTTGGTATTTACAATTCAACCGTTGATGATATGTATCTACCGTATATTAAACCAGGCGATTATGGGCTAAGAACGGATAACCGCCGGGTTAAAATGGTCGATGAAAATGGTGTTGGACTGGAATTTAAAGTTAATGAATTGTTTAACTTTAATGCCTATCCTTATTCTACCGAAAATTTAACGAAGGCAATTTATACCTACCAATTACAAAAGCAAGATGGAATTACTTTTAATCTGGATTATGCGACTTCGGGAGTTGGAGACTCCTCAGCAGGTGTGATGAGAAGTTATTGGGTATATCCGACAATGTTTGAACGGGTGATTAAAATTACACCTGTTAAATGAATTTTTCAGGCGCAGGATTGGTTTAAAATTGCTTTTTACTGTCAAATAATTCCGAAATCAGGTGGCAACTTCTTAAGGAAATTTTAGGATCAGGAAAAGTCCATCATCGGAAATTTAAGCCTTTTCTAATTCTTCTGTTTATCTGCCAGCAATGTTTTCCCCTGCAAAATATCCTTTGCGAAAATTTTCATTCACCCACAGTGGTTCTTCAAAAAGCGGACTGTGTGCCGAATTCTCAAACGTATAAAATCCTTTTACCGGCGCCTGCAGCTTTTCAAGGTATGCTTTTGAAAGATCAACGTTCACCGTCAGGTCAAAAAGTGCTGAAATTCAATAATAAACCAAAAAACAAATAAAACGTAACCGAAATAAAGTACATTTAACTCATTAAGAAATCTGAATTGAAGTTATTCATAAAAAACATGGTTTGTATTCGCTGCCAAATGGTAGTGAAATCTGAATTGGAAAAACTCGGTATTGAATATGCCTATGTAAAAATTGGTGAAGCAAGTGTTATCGGAGATGTGCAGCAGGAACAACTTGAAACATTAAAAGCAGATTTGAAAAAGGCTGGTTTGGTGTTGATGGACAACAAAAAAAGTGTCCTTGTAGAAAAAATTAAAGCTGCAATTATAGAACTGGTGCATTATTCCGAAGACCAGATTAAGGTGAACCTCTCGGATTACCTGGGCGAAAAACTCAACTACGATTACACTTACCTGGCCAACCTTTTTTCGGAAGTGAAAGGGATTACCATTGAAAAATTTTACCTGACTCATAAAATTGAAAGGGTTAAAGAACTGATTGTTTATGATGAACTCAATCTTTCGGAAATTGCATACAAAATGCACTACAGCAGCGTTGCGCATCTTTCCAATCAGTTTAAAAAATATACCGGATTAACTCCCTCCCATTTTAAAATGCTGAAAAATAAACGGCGCGAAACACTGGAAGATGTGTGAATAATGTAAATATTTTTCAGAATTGTATAACGAATCTCTTGCTCCAATTGCGAAATTCACAAATAATTAGTTCTTGCAAAGTTGCTTTCATGAAACAGGGATTGCAATCCCGATTATTAATAATTCGAAAGGAGTAAAAAATGAATGTATTACTGGTTTATCCAAAATGCCCCGACTCATTCTGGAGTTTTACACACGCCCTTAAGTTTATTTCGAAAAAAGCCGCAGTTCCACCGCTGGGATTGATTACGGTGTCGGCAATGTTACCGGATACATGGCAGAAAAAACTGGTGGATTTAAATATTTCGCCGCTCCGGACAAGCGATGTTCAGTGGGCCGATTATGTTTTTATCAGCGCCATGTATATTCAAAAAGAATCGGTAAGAAAGATCATTGACGAAAGTAAAAAGTGGAACAAAAAAATTGTTGCCGGCGGCCCGCTTTTCACCCAGGAGTATCCAAATTATCCCGAGGTGGATCATTTCATTTTAAATGAAGCAGAAATTACCATGCCGCTGTTTCTGGCCGATTTAAATGCAGGAAACCCAAAGCAGGTTTATGCTACGGAAGAATTTGCGGATCTTACACAAACACCGGTTCCCGACTTCCATTTGTTGTCGGTAAAAGATTATGCTTTTATGAATATCCAGGTAACGCGCGGATGCCCGTTTGCCTGTAATTTTTGTGAAATCACATCGCTGCTGGGGCATAAAGTACGCATGAAAACCACAGCTCAGATTATTAAGGAGCTGGATGTTTTGTACCACACCATTAAATGGCGCGGGCCGGTTTCCATTGTCGATGATAATTTTATCGGGAATAAAAAGGAGATAAAATACAACCTCCTGCCCGCTATGAAAGAGTGGATGAAAGCCCACAAACATCCATTTACGTTTAATATCGAATCTTCCATCAATCTTGCCGATGATGAGGAATTGATGTCATTACTCGTTGAAACCGGTTTTAGCTCCACTTTTATTGGCATTGAAACGCCCGAGGAAAAATCGCTGCATTACTGCAACAAAGTACAAAACCGAAACCGCGATTTACTGCAAAGCGTAAAAAAAATACAACAGGCCGGAATGCAGGTTTCAGGCGGTTTTATTGTTGGTTTCGACAGCGATACACCATCTGTTTTTCAGCGCCAAATCGATTTTATTCAGCAAAGCGGAATTGTTTCGGCAATGGTGGGTTTATTAAATGCACCGAAAAACACCCGGCTTTATAATCAGTTAAAAGCCGAAAACCGGTTAACCACCGAAGCCACCGGCAACAATACCGACTCGTCGATGAACTTTATTCCCAAAATGGACTATGATGAGCTTCAGGAAGGTTACAAAAAGATTATTCGTAGTATTTATTCATCGAAACCTTACTACAAAAGAGTACGACAATTATTGCTGAATTACAACCGGCTGACGAAAGGACAAAGTACAATGCGGTTTTCGCTGATATTGGCATTTATTAAATCGGTTTATGTAATTGGCTTCCTTAACAGGGGACGAACCGAATATTGGAAATTTTTAATCTGGACCCTTTTCAACAGGCCAAAATCAATAATTGATGCCATAACCTGCACCGTTTATGGTTATCATTTCAGAACAGTTTACGGGCTGCGCAATTAACCGGCATTATTTTGCGGAATGTGTGAATGATATAAATTATAATGCCAATTGTGTAACACTTTCAGAATTTAGCGGGAGTAACTTTGTTCGAAATATCACAAGTTGAGAATTGATGCAAACAAAAGAAATTGAAAAGTCGAAAATCCAAATCCTCATCGAAATTATTAAATACGTTCCGAAATCGATAGTTAGTAAGAACATTATCCGGAAGATTACAGGAAATATCAGCATTATTGCTATTGACAATGGCGAAGCACTGACCGAAAAAATTTCTCCGTTTGACAATTTTATCCAGATTATTGAAGGAACAGCCGAAATTTTTATTGATGATCAGCCCTATATTTTAAAAACAGGACAAGGCATAATAATTCCGGCGCACACATCGAATGTTGTAAAAGCAAACGAAAAGCTAAAATTAATTTCAACAGTAATAAAAAGCGGGTATGAAGGAAATTTAATTTAAAAGACTTCCCAAACTATTTTTTTGAAACGAGAAATCAGAACGTAAATATTTACAACGTTTTGGAGCAAAAAGTAAATATAAATCATTTGAAAATTAATATCATGGTAAAATCAAAAGAAGGAAAAGAAGGAAAAGAAGGAAAGAACACGAAAAAAGAAGCGGTTATGAACCTGAAAGAAAAGAGAGCAGCAAAAAAGGCAAAAAAGGCGCGGAAGAGTGATTCAAGCCTGATATAATCCCAAATAATTAGAATTGCTGACAGTAAATTTATGGTAAAGAATCGTAAGTAAAAAATTTCAATTTTCAATTATGGAAAATAAATTTTAAGAAGGAGAAGTTGTGCAGGCAAAAGATTATCCAAAACAAAATTTGATAGTCAGTCGGTATGTCGACCGTATTTATTATTGTAAGATACAGAAGCATCCTACTCAAAAAGAGTTGGTCTATTTTGAACGGGAACTCATTCCGCACGATAAAAAAAATGTTAGGCAACCTACTTCCAAAAGTTCAAAAGCCCAAAAATGAAACGAAGGTGACAAGGGAGTTTTGAAAGGTAAAACAGATTTATTTCTGTCTTGTGTCTTGATTCTTGCGTCTTGATTTTAATATTTAAACACATGAAAATAGCTTATATTGCAACATATCCACCCCGCGAATGTGGTATTGGAACTTTTACCAATAACCTGTTCAAATCGATGTTAAAGCAAAACGAACGAAACGAAGCCGGACATGAAGGTTTTGTGGTTGCAATAAATGACAATGATCTCATTTATAAGTACGCTGAAGAAGTAAAAGTTACCATCCGCCAGGATCATCAGGAGGATTACTTAAAAGCAGTAAAATACATTAACCTTAGTGGCGCCGACGTTTGTATCCTCCAGCATGAGTTTGGCATATTTGGTGGCCAAAGCGGGGTTTACATCCTTCCTTTACTTCACAGATTGGAGATTCCACTCATTGTAACACTTCATACTATTCTAAAAATTCCATCATACAACGAAAAAGCGGTTTTAAAGGAAATTTGTAAAATGGCCCATAAAATTGTGGTGATGAGCCACAAAGCGGTAGAATTTCTCACAGGTATTTACGATGTGCCAAAGGAAAAAATTGCACTGATAGAACATGGCGTTCCGGATATTTACTTTAATCCCGAAAAATCGAAAAAAGAGTTTAAACTTGAAAACAAGAAAGTACTGCTTACCTTTGGATTTATCGGACGAAGCAAGGGCATTGAAACAGTAATTAAAGCATTGCCGGAAGTGGTTAAAAAATTTCCGGAGTTAATTTATATCGTTATAGGAAAAACCCATCCCAATGTGTTGCGCCATTCTGGCGAAGAATACCGGATTTTTCTTCTTCGTTTGGTGATAAAACTTCAGCTTGAAAACCATGTAATTTTTCTGAATGAATTTATCGACGAGCAGGAACTATTCAAATATTTATATGCCTGCGATATATATATTACACCTTATTTGAATGAAGCCCAGATTACCAGCGGTACACTTTCGTATGCAGTTGGAACAGGTGCTGCCGTTTTATCAACACCTTACTGGCATGCTGCGGAATTACTGGCTGAAGGAAGAGGCCGGTTATTCAATTTTAACGATTCGGATGATTTGGCAAAAACATTAACTGAGCTTCTTGAACATCCTGAAGAACTTAAAGAACTAAAAAACAAAGCCGGCGAATTTGGGAAAAAAATTACCTGGCCAAAAACAGGCCAAAAATATGTGGCACTTGCCGAAAAAACAGTAAAGGAAGAGCATCCGGTTATTAGGCAAAAAGAAACGGAACCCGATTTACTCATTCTTCCCCCCTTTTCACTTGCACACATCAACCGTCTCACCGATGATACCGGCATTATTCAACATGCCAAATTTGGCATTCCCAATTTAAAAGAAGGCTATTGCCTGGATGATAATGCGCGGGCGTTGTTAATGGTTCTGATGGCTTACCGGCAAATGAAAAATATGCGGGCGCTTGAATTATCTCCCATCTATTTAAGCTACATCCATTACCTGCAAAATGCAAACGGAACTTTCAGGAATTTCCTGAGTTTTAACCGAAATTTTTTGGATGAAGTTGGCTCCGAAGATTCGTTTGGCAGAACAATTTGGGCTCTGGGCTATTTATTGGGAAATGCACCAAACGATGCGTATTATCAAACCGGCAAACTGGTATTTTTTAATGCAGCTCCCAATTTTGAAAAATTAAAATCCATCAGGGGTATTGCCAATACAATGATTGGAATTAGTTATTACCTGAAAAGCAATCCCTCGGATGATTCCATGACTGAAAGATTAAGAAATCTTGCCAATGTGTTAATAAAACATTACACTGAAAATACTACAACTGATTGGAAATGGTTCGAATCTTTACTGGCTTATGATAATGGTATTTTACCGCTGGCGCTGTTACATTCTGCCGAAATACTGAACGATTCAAAAATTACGAAAACTGCGATAGAGTCGATGGATTTTCTGACCAGCCATACATTAAAAGATAATTACCTGTCGGTTATAGGAAATGAAAAGTGGTATAAAAAAGAGGGCGAACGTTCCGTTTTTGCCCAGCAACCTATTGATGCAATGGCCATGGTATTAATGTACCATCAGGCATATTTTGTCACAAAAGACAAAGAATACCTCAATAAACTGTACACCTCGTTTCTTTGGTTTCTGGGTGAAAATGATTTACGGATGAGTTTGTATGATTTTGAAACCAAAGGATGTTGCGACGGGTTTGAAAGTTACGGTGTAAACCGCAACCAGGGCGCTGAAAGTTCGCTGGCGTATTTAATTTCCCACTTAACGGTATTGCAGGCCTACGAGGAATTTCACAAGTCAAACTTAAAATTGGTGTAAAAAAAATCCCGCTTTATTCAGCGGGATTGAGTAATAAATGACGATATCTTTTAAACTAAGCCAGTTTAACGTTTACAGCATTTAGTCCTTTTTTTCCTTCTTCCAAATCAAAAGTAACCTCATCATTTTCGCCGATACTATCTTTTAAACCAGTCGAATGTACGAAATATTCTTTTGAAGAATTGTTGTCTTTAATAAACCCAAAACCTTTGGATTCATTGTAAAATTTTACTGTTCCTTTATTCATTATATTAAATTATTAATTACGGGCAAGTTACGACTTATTTCCGGATTACAATAATTAATATCAAATCCGCTTTTTTACTGCAATTCCGGTAAATTTAGGTAAGTCTTCATTCCGGTTATTTATCTTCCATAACTCTTTTCAGAGCCGAAGGCACCTGAAGCAGGTGATAGCTGTGGCTGTAAATTAAATACTTTTGTTCCCACATGGGAAAGTACTTTTCCTTGTACTTTCGTAATCCTTTAAAATGCCCAAACAGTTTGAGGTTTTCGTAAGCATACCTGATGCTTTTTTCGGTGAGATTGATCCCTTCTATTCCGGAAAGTGGCGCCATACCTATATTAACTGACCTGTAATTCTGCTCCTGCAGATAAATAAACGTTCTGGCCAACAGCATATCCAAAACTCCGTTTGGAGCGTCGGGCACTTTTCGAATCAGATCATAGGTTGCTTCACCGGATGCATAATCAGGAATCATATTCAAAAAGGCATGTACTTTTTCTTCCGCGTCTTCAACAGTTACAATGGTTTGGTTTTTCAGAGCGTTACGATCAAAAATACCCTGTGTAAAAGCAATCTCCTTTTGATTTAATTCCTCCAGCCAGCTATCGGAAACCTGTTCCAGTTTTTGCAGCAACCCTTCCTTAATCGGAGCATAGTAAACTTTTATGTCGTACCCTTCGCTGCTTAACCGGTTAATGGCATTGCGCATTGGCTTCATTTTCTGGCCCGCAAGTGTAAATTTTGCCAAATCCACGATTGCCTCTTCCCCCAACGGCAAGCTCCGTTTACCTAAATCCAGGTATACATTCAGCGATAATTTGGGCACGCGGTAATAGACACTTACAAAGCCGTTTTCATCGCAAAAAGTATCGAATTCGCGAATAAGATCAACCATTGCCGCTTCGTCGCGGCACACCGGATTTTCAAGCACAAAAGCAAAATGGCGGGCTACTTTAAACGAGATAAATCCGTCCCTGTCTTTCGCAAAAAACAAGAATTTGTCGGGATAGGTTTTAAAATAATCCAAAGCAGATTGCCCGTATTTTTCAACCAGAATTTTTGCCAGTTCCTTTTCTTCGTCGGTGTTAAATGGTTTACTGAAATACGGCCTTAGCAAGCTGAAAAATATAAATCCCAACACCAATCCTCCCGAAAAATAAATGGCGTGCAGGAAGTTTTGAGCGAATACAGTGCGAGGTTCAAGGCCGCTTGCATCGAAAAGAAAAAACAAGCGGAAAATGGTTTTCACAGCAACCCAAAATTCAAAATCAACACCAAAATGGCGCTTGTCGATAAAATAAAAACTGATGACCCCAAAAACGAAAAGGGCTGCAACACTGTACAAAAGAACACTGTAGCTAATTCTTGTAAATTTGGGATGAGGTTTAAGTTTGTAAAATGGCCGTGTATAAAAAAGCACCGACAGCGCCACAAACGACAAGATGGCTTCTTCATAATCGGCTGCCTTTAACAGGTGCCCGATGATGGAAAAAATGGTTAAAAATATTGCTACAAGCCAGGCTCTTTTTGAGCCCTGCAACAGAAAAACACTCAATATTACCAGCAATAAACCAAAAACCAGCACCAGCCCATTACTGGTTGCAATAATGTTGTCGGGGAGCAAGTCCTTCATCAGCCGAAGACGTGCCGGAATGGCCGGTGTAATGGCAGAAACGATGTTTACAATACCAAGAATGAATATAATACACGCCGGTAAAACCCTTAGAATCAGGTTATCTTTTTTTGAGATGAAACTAAAAAGCCCGGCCAGTAAAGGAAGCCAAAACTCAAAAAAACGGTACAGCAAAACAATGGAAGCAGCGGCAACAATGGGGAAACCAAACTGCTCCAGAATAAATGTCAGCGAAACTTCAATAGCGCCCAAGCCACGTAAAAAAGGAGATGCAATAAGCAGGATAACCATAACCACATACCCAATAATTGCTGCAGGCAGCGACGGTCCGAATCCCAGGGCGAGCATGGCTACATAAAGATGCAGGATTCCTAAGATTTCGATAAAAATGGAAAACAGCAAAACAAATCCCACTTGTTTGCGGTCAATTTTTTGGGTTATCATTTCATCCAGGGCCAGTGTCATTGAAGGACGAATACGCGCCAGCCACAAGTAAGCCTTTCCTTTTTTGGAGACAGAATAAAGAAATCCGATAAAACCAAATGTCAGTAATATTAAAAATCCAAAGCCCACCAATTCGGTTTGCTGAAGATGGTGTGCAAAAAGGGCAAAAGCCAAAGTTGGAATGGCTACCACCACCACCGACAAGATGCTTATGAAAGCAAAAATTGTTGATGCCAGATGAATTTGGGATTTTGTCACTCCTTCATTTTCAATTTCTTTGGTGAAAAATACAAGAGAAGAAAATCCGCCCGCCGGTAAAAACACGCTGATCAGGTTTCGTTTCAAAAATAAGCGCAGAGCAGTAAAAACAGGTATTTTTTTGCCCAATGAACGGAAGCTGAACACATACATCAAAGCCTGCAACAATAGATAAATTACCGTAAGAGCAACACCCAGAGCGATATACCAAAAATTACTTTGCCCCAGTTGTTCGCGTATTTTTAAAAGCTCCAGGTGCTCGTGGCGGATGAAAAACACGGCCATTCCAATCATGAAAAGCGCCATAATCAGCTGCAGAAAAAATTTGTTAAAGAACAGTTTGGAAATCCGGTTTTTTGCTTTATCCATTTTATTCTAATGCTTGTTTTCTTTCGGTTTAGCTAAATTACAAATCTCAAGTATAGAAAATTGTATTCAGCGTACTTTTAAACCCATAAGTTTGATGAGCAAATCATAATTATTGTTGTAGCGGTGTTCGCCGGGCAATTCGTGTATAACAATCTTTTGGTTTTTTTGCAGGCTGTCCTTCAGCATTAATTCTTCTTCTTTACCAAAGAAGATTACCACCGGAAAATTCAATTGATTCAGTTCCGGCTCCAATTTATATTTTCTGTCGGGTGTATCCTTTTCCTTTAAAAGATCGCTGATGCGAATCACAAAATCGGTACTGGACGAAGGGGAAACCAGCGCTAAAAGCTTTATTTTTTCGAGGATGGAAGGGGATAATCTTTTGGGAAGAAAAGCGCCCACATCGGCACCGAAAGAATAGCCCACAATGGCTAAAGATGATTTGCCCCAGGTTTTCAGGTAATATTCTGCTATTCGTTCTATATCGTGTGCAAAATCATTCGGATTTTTTTCATTCCAGAAATATTTGCGGCTGTTTAAAGCCACCACTCCGTAACCCTGTTTTTCCAAATCCTGCATAAACGACTTGCTGAAATCGGTGAGTCCGCCATCGCCAGTGATATAAATTATCAAAGTTGCCTGGGTTCCTTTGTCTGCAGATATCAGCAAGGGCAATTGTTTCAATTCAGGCTCTTGTGCTTTGATAATAAATGAATTGATAATTAACACAAAAAGAAGTGGTATATTTTTAAGGTATTGAGTTTTTAAATTCATTATTGAGTATTAAAAACTAAATATAACACACTTTTTATAAAAAAATTGTCTGTTTCGTCATTTTGAAATAAGGCTATGTTTAATTAAGAAATTCCTTTCGGCTGGTACAATGTCTCCTAACCGCAACCTGATAATATCTCCCATAACCAAATCACGCGCTTCAGGATTAATCCATTTTCCATCGCGTTTCACCCGGGCTTTGACGGCCAGTTTGGCTTTCAGTGCATCAATGGCATTCCCGGCTTCGCGTTCTTCCCAGAATCCGATGGTCGCTTTTTTGAGCACCCATTTTTATTGAGTTTTATTTATTCAGAAATATTTCTTTCAATTTTCTAAATCACTTTCTGATTCCATTTCCAGTTTCGTATTTCAGGCATATCCTGACCATGTTTATCAATGTACTTTGTGTGTTCGGTGAGCTTGTCAATCATCATTTGTCTTAGCTTATTTCCATCTTCACCTAAACCCGGAACCCGGTTAATGACATCCTGAACCAAATCAAACCGGTCAAGATTATTTAAAACCGTCATGTCGAAATAGGTTGTAATAGTACCTTCTTCCTTGTAACCACGAACATGCATGTTTTCGTGATTGGCGCGGCGGTAGGTCATCCGGTGAACAAGCCAGGGATAGCCGTGAAATGCAAATACAATGGGTTTGTTTTTTGTGAATAAAGTATCGAAATCCGAATCACTTAGTCCGTGCGGGTGTTCCGTATCTGGTTGCAACTTCATCAAATCGACCACATTAATTACGCGAATTTTAAGATCAGGAAGATGTTCACGAAGGATTGAAACCGCGGCGAGGGTTTCCAGCGTTGGCACATCGCCACAGCAGGCCATCACCACATCCGGTTCCAAATCTTCATCGTTACTTGCCCATTTCCAAATACCGATTCCCTGGGTGCAATGGGTTATCGCTTCATCCATGGTTAACCATTGCGGAGCCTGGTATTTACCGGCAACTACTACATTCACATAATCGCGGCTTCGCAGGCAATGATCGGCAACCGACAACAAACAATTTGCATCAGGCGGAAGATAAACGCGGACAACGGAGGCCTTCTTGTTTACTACATGATCGATAAAACCTGGGTCCTGATGGGTGAAACCGTTATGTGCCTGTTGCCACACATGCGAAGCGAGCAAATAATTAAGCGAAGCTATTTTCCGGCGCCACGACAATCCTGCCGTAACCTTTAACCACTTGGCATGTTGGTTAAACATGGAATCAATAATATGAATGAATGCCTCATAACAGTTAAAGAGCCCGTGTCTTCCGGTTAGCAGATAACCTTCGAGCCATCCTTCGCACTGGTGTTCGCTCAGCACTTCCATCACCCGGCCTTCAGTTGCAAGGAATTCATCGTTCTTTTTTGTTTTGGCTTCCCACTGCCGGCTGGTGACCTCGAAAACTGCATTTAACCGGTTGGAAAGCGTTTCGTCGGGGCCAAAAATCCGGAAATTCCGTTGTTCATCATTTAATTTGATGACTTCGCGAAGAAACTCTCCCAGTTCATGGGTGTCGGCTGCCTCAACTGAACCAGGCGACGGTACATCAATTGCAAAATTTCGAAAATCGGGCATATGCAAATCCTGCAATAGCATTCCTCCATTGGCATTTGGATTAGCTCCCATTCGCCTGTTGCCTTTTGGCGCAAGTTCACCCAGTTCGGGCATAAGTCTCCCGGTTTCATCAAAAAGTTCTTCAGGTTTGTAACTTTTCAACCATTTCTCCAGCAACTTAAGATGATGCGGATGATCGGAATCTACCAGCAACGGAATCTGGTGGGCGTGAAATGTGCCTTCGATTTTCACTCCGTCAACTTCTTTTGGTCCGGTCCAGCCTTTGGGCGATCGTAAAACAATCATTGGCCAGCGGGGACGGCTTGCATCCTTTTTATACCGTGCATTTTTTTGAATTTCCTTAATTTCAGAAATGGTTTTTTCCAAAACTTTAGCCATGCGATGATGCATTTTTTCCGGCTCATCACCTTCCACAAAATAAGGTGTCCATCCATAACCATTAAGCAACTGCTTTAATTCTTTTTTTGAAATACGGGCCAATACTGTTGGATTAGCAATTTTATAGCCGTTGAGATGCAGGATGGGCAAAACGGCTCCGTCGGTAACCGGGTTTAAAAATTTATTGGAATGCCAGGCGGTTGCCAAGGGGCCGGTTTCTGCTTCGCCGTCGCCAACAACACAGGCAACAAGCAGTTCCGGATTATCGAATACGGCGCCAAAAGCATGGCTGAGAGAATATCCCAACTCTCCACCTTCGTGAATGGAACCCGGACATTCAGGAGAGACATGGCTCGGAATTCCTCCCGGAAATGAAAACTGGGTGAACAGTTTTTTCAGTCCGGCTTCATCCTGCGTAATGTTTGGATAAACTTCGCTGTATGTTCCTTCGAGATACGTATTTCCCACCAGCGCCGGTCCGCCATGACCGGGCCCTGAAATGTAAATCATGTCCAGATCGTATTTTTTAATCATCCGGTTCAGATGCACATAAATAAAGTTTTGTCCCGGAGTTGTGCCCCAATGCCCCAACAACATCGATTTAACATGCGATTGTTTTAATGGTTCCCGCAGCAAAGGGTTGTCGCGCAAATAAAGTTGGCCAACTGACAAGATAGTTGGCAGCTCGCCAATAGGCGTTCATTTTTTGTAATAAGTTTTTTTGATAAAGGGCTGCTTTTTGTTTTCATATCTTTTATTTTAATGATTTCTAAATTAATGTTGTTTTTTTGTGAAACCAGACTTCGACTACGCTCAGCCTGACAGTCATCCTGAGCGTAGTCGAAGGGTGTTAAATGTCATTACTTTTATTTCTATTCTTAACTCAACGACATTGATTTCTAATTTTTTTTAGCAGCACGATTTAGTTTTTGGATAACAATTTTTGCAATCATCTGTTCTTCGTCGGTATGAATAATACGGACAGCGACTGTTGCTTTATCCGTTGCAATAAGCGGATCGTTTTTCGTGTTTCGGTTCTCGTCAATTTCAATTCCAAGAAATTCCAATCCCTTGCAAATGCGGGATCGGATGACAGGGCTGTTTTCACCTATTCCACCGGCAAAAACAAGTGTATCCAGCCCTCCAAGTGCAGCAGCAAAAGCACCAATCCATTTCTTTGCCTGATAACAAAATAATTCCACAGCTTCCGCTGCCCGAATATCATTCGATTCAACTTTCAGTAAATCGCGCATATCGGAACTAATTTCAGAAATTCCGAGGAGGCCGGATTCATGATTGATTAAATGATTAAATTGTTCGGTTGAGAGATTTTCTGATTTCATAATGTACCATGCGACTCCCGGATCCAAATCCCCGGGGCGGGTGCTCATCACCAAACCGGATGCAGGCGTAAAGCCCATACTGGTGTCGATACTCTTACCTTCGCGGACGGCGGCCATACTCGCACCATTACCGAGGTGCGCGAGTATCACGCGGCCATTTGCTGCTTTTGTTCCTGCAACACGGGAAAGTTCCTCCATCAGATAAGTGTATGACAAGCCATGGAATCCATAGCGCTGTATCCCTTTCTCATCGAAGCGGCGGGGAACCGGTATCAATTTAGTAACCCGGGGCATTTCTGAATGAAAGGCTGTATCGAAACAGGCAACATGCTGAAGGTAAGGATAACGCTCGCGAACCGCCTCAATAAGTTCAATTTCTGCCGGCAGATGATCCGGATCGTAAGAAGTGAAGTGTTTTAATTCTTCTACTATTTCTTCTGTGATTAGCACCGCTTTAGTGTGTTGCATTCCAAAGACAACGCGATGGCCAACGCCATTTAGGATTGAAAAGTTGATTTTAGAATCAAGCCAATCCATCAGAAAATTTATCGCTGACTTATAGTCGCCGGCTTCCGGATTCAATGTTTCATTCCGATTCTCTTTTTCTTCACTGTATGAA
This sequence comes from uncultured Prolixibacteraceae bacterium, assembly GCA_963771595.1. Classification (GTDB taxonomy): domain Bacteria; phylum Bacteroidota; class Bacteroidia; order Bacteroidales; family Prolixibacteraceae; genus CAVYUC01. The sequence goes on from CAVYUC010000028.1 coordinate 59,409, forward strand.
AGTGTTGAATCCGCCAGGCCTATCCGTTCGATTTTTCCATCGAGTAAACGATTGAAAGAACCGTCATTTTGATAAAGTGCGAACTTTATGCTGGATGAGCCGCCATTTATGGTCAAAATAGTATTGAGAGTTGGTTTTGTGGATGACAATTTTTTCATGATTTTACCTCCAGGCCAAATGAAATTAATTGTTCGCAGGTTGATTTATAATCGGTATGACAAATACTGCGAATTCCCAAGACCTTCCGCAATCTCTACCAATATTGGAGTATTCTCTATATAGACAATCTGTTCGGTTGGTACCTGGGCAATATCAAGTGCCAGTCGAAAAATATCCGGATCGGGTTTGCGGATACCAACATAACAAGATGAAATGAAAGCATCAATAAACTCATTCAACCTGAACTTATGAATACGATAATCATTAAGTTCTCTTGATTCGTTACTTACCGCAACAATCTTCAATCTATATCTGGCTTTAAGCTGACGGATCAAGCCGATCATTTGTGGGTCGGATTCTGAACGGGCAAACATAAATTCTTTAAATTGTGCCGGGGTAAATGTGCGCTGCTCATAAAATATTACCAGATTCAGGTATTCTTCCATGGTAATTTTATCCAATTCGAAAGTTTCAAATACGCTTTGATGCCTGTCTTCCATCTCCTGCTGATTCAGGTGGAATTCTTTAACCGCCATTTTGCGAAACTTATGTCCCCAGCCGTCGGTAAGCAAAACGCCACCAATATCTAAAAACAGTGTTGAGATTGGGATCATCTTGTCCATTCTCATGATTATCCTTTTTGCCATTCTGTATGAAAAGTTCCTTTTGCATCGATGCGTTCGTAAGTGTGTGCACCAAAATAGTCACGCTGTGCCTGAATAAGATTCGCAGGCAACCAGGAACTTCGGAAAGCATCGATATATGCCAGCGAAGCCATCAAGCCGGGAATGGGAATGCCCATCGAACTTGCAGTACATACGACCTGACGGAGGTATTCCTGATTTTCTTTAATCTTTTTTGAAAGATTGGGATCCAGTAACAAATTTGCAAGATCGTGTTTGGAATGAAAAGCTGCCCGAATGTCATCCAGCAGGGCAGCCCGAATAATACAACCACCGCGCCAGATTCTCGCTACGGCTTCAAGATCGAGATGATATTTGTATTTATCTGATGCTACTGCCAGTAATGCAAAACCTTGCGAATACGTTGTAATCATCGATACATAAAATGCATTCCGTATTTGTGTAACAAATTTTTGCCGGTTGCCGGTGAAAGGTTGTTCCCGGAACTGAAATATTTTGGTTGTCAATTCGCGTTGTTCTTCAAATACCGATAAATCGCGCATAACAACTGCCATATCGATGGTCGGAATAGGCACCTGCAACTCCATTGCACTTTGTGAAGTCCACATTCCTGTTCCTTTTTGTCGGGCCACATCAAGAATCTCATCGATTAATGGATTACCGGTTTTCTCATCTACCTTTCCGAATATGTCAGCAGTAATTTCAATGAGATAACTATTCAGTTCTCCCTGGTTCCATTCCCTGTAAATGTGTTGAAGTTCATCATCAGAAAAACCAAGTACCTGTTTCATCAAAGCGTACGTTTCGGAGATAAGCTGCATAATGCCATATTCAATACCATTGTGCACCATCTTTACAAAATGGCCCGCAGACCGGGGGCCTAAATATGTAACACAAGGTTCGTCGTTTACCTTTGCAGCAACGGCTTCAAAAATTTGTTTTACCCGTTCGTAAGGTTCTTTTGGTCCGCCAGGCATCATACTTGGGCCACGCCTTGCACCTTCCTCGCCTCCGGAGATACCCATCCCTATAAAGTGTATTCCTTCTCCTTTTAAACTGGTGGTACGCAGGTTGGTATCTTTAAAATAAGAATTGCCTGAATCTATTATAAGATCGTCCTTCTGAAGATGAGGTGACAATTCATTTATAACTGAATCTACCGGAGCTCCTGCAGGAACAAGTAATATTACCGCACGTGGTAAACGAAGACTTGAGATAAAATTCTGAAGGTTATCAGTACAATGGATATCTCTGTTCTCTGCTTCCTTTTTTAGTGATTCTACTTTGGTTGAGTCATTGTCATAACCGGCTACAGTGAAACCATGATCAGCCATGTTTAACAAAAGATTGCGACCCATAACACCTAAGCCCACCATGCCAATTTCATATGCTTGTTGTGAATTTGTATTTTCCATAAATTAAAATTTAATGTTGCCAAAGAATTAAAGCTGTTTCCAGCGGAACTGATAACCCGGGGAGGTGGGGTATTACACGCGGAGTATAATCCGTTGCAGGACGGGACGAATTTACTGATGCGGAATAATGGTAACCATTGGCCGCACCTTCTGATTTTTTTTCTCGTTTCATCTTTGTTATCATCGGATCTTCGCCATTTAAGCCATTGGCAAATAGTTCTACCTGCACATAAAATTCCGGGATTACTTCGTTTTCTAATATATTGTAAAGTTGTTCAGCTTCCCTTGCATCCCATTCAGGGTCATCACCGTGTTCCTTTCCATCTCCCAGCGCCCATCCAACTTCTGGATTGTACGCTTTTGCCCACCAGCCATCCAGTTCCGAAAGGTTAATGCCACCGTTTACAAGCACTTTCATGCCACTTGTTCCGCAAGCTTCCCAGGGGCGGCGCGGAGTATTGATCCAAACATCAACTCCCTGCACCAGATTTTCAGATACGTGCATATCATAATCGGCAAGAAACAAAACCGGAGGACGGGGTGCAGTCTGCCTGATAAAACGCATCCATTCTTTGATTAAATTCTGCCCTTGCTGATCGGCCGGATGGGCTTTCCCTGCAATGATTAGTTGAACCGGAAACTTTGGATTTGTTAGCAACCGGAGCAGCCGTTGCGGATCGTGCAGTAATAAATTAGGCCGTTTGTAAGTGGCAAAACGACGGGCAAATCCAAGTGTTAAAATATTGGAATTGAATAAATGTTTTGCTCCTTCAACCGAATCGGAAGAATGGCCTGAACCAATTAATTGTTTTGAAACATATTCACTGGCAAATGCAATGAGAGCTTTATTTGCATTGGTACGCATCTCCCATATCTTATCATCCGAAACTGAGCCAATGTCTTTTTCGAGGGTTTTACTCATACCCAGCCAACGGTCTTTACCACATGCTTCGGTCCATAATTCGTCTGCCTCTTTGGAATCCCAGGTTGGCATGTGCACCCCATTGGTAATGTGACCAACGGGCACCTCAGATGTTGGCCATTTAGGAAACAGTGGTTCAAAAATGTGACGGCTGACTTTTCCGTGGAGCCAACTGACACCGTTTATGGCACCGCTTCCACGGATGGCCAAAAATGCCATATTAAATTTTTCAGATTCATCATCGGGATTTTTTCTGCCCAATGCCAACAGTTGCCTGCGTGTAATTCCCAACTTCTGTTCGGCATATTCGCCAAGAAATTGTACAATAATCTCCGGCGGAAAAAGATCGAATCCTGCAGCTACTGCAGTGTGAGTAGTAAACAAATTACCAGCACGGGTAACGGCAAGGGCAACATTAAAAGGTTGTCCGGTTTCCTTCATATAACTATACGCGCGTTCCAAAATGGCAAAAGCAGCATGACCTTCATTGAGATGGCATACTTCGGGGTGGATATCCAATTCCTGCAGTAAACGCCACCCGCCAATTCCGAGGATCAGTTCCTGTTTAAACCTTAGCTCGGTATCTCCACCGTATAATTCACTGGTTATACCACGGTGAACAGGAAAATTTGCTGCATCGTTGCTATCCAGCAAAAAAAGTTTTATTCTGCCTACCTGGACCTGCCAGACACGCAACCATACATTATTGCCAGACAGGTTAATCTTTAAACGCAACCACTCCCCATCGGCCTGGCGCAAAGGCGTTATTGGCAGTTGTCCGGGGTCGTTGAAAGGGTAAAGTGCACGCTGTTCTCCGTTTAAATCAATTTCCTGTCGAAAATAACCTTGTTGGTAAAGCAGTCCTATGCCCACGATGGGAACTCCCAAATCGCTTGCGGCTTTTAATTGATCACCGGCAACATTGCCCAACCCGCCGGAATAAATCGGGAGCGCTTCAGTCAACATATATTCCATACTGAAATAGGCCACACAGCTTAACGACTCGTTTTGATGATACTTTTGAAACCAGGCGGGCGCTGCGTTTGTTTCTTTTCGGGACTTTACAATGGAATCAATCTTTTCCCTAAATACCGGATCATTGATTACTGATTGGAAGTGATCACGGGAAATGGTTTGTAAAACTGCCCATGAATTATGCGTCATGTCCCAGAGTTCGGGATCAAGTTGGCGCCAGATTTCATCTGCGGAATGATCCCACGACCAACGCATGTCGAGCGCCAGTTCGGAAAGTATATTTACCTCTTTCTGTTTTTTCGGCAGTAAACTATAAACAGGTTTTTTTATGTTGGATTTTTCTTTCATTATGTTTGAATTTTTATAACCTAAGATTTGGGTTAAGGAAAAATTATCGTTCCTGTTTCTTTATATGCCGTTCTATACTTTATAAATTTAATTCAAGTGGATACCAAAAGCATTACAAAATTTTTGGTAATCGTTACATCATTCACACATTGTATTGTTATTTAAAAAGATTAAAAGCAATAACAGAACGACTTGATAACCGGAAGTATAATTACTCATTATCAGGCTTGTACCCCTAATTAAAACAGTTTAACAACGCGTAATTAAAAAATCAAATAGTTTGTATTATGAATACACGATAGTTTGTACTGTGAATACAAAGTGTTATCTTTACAGTTAAATTCTTAATACCAAAAAATGATTAGCAAACTCGTATTGTCTGAAATTATAAAAGACCAGCTGGAAAGCATTTTAAAAAAACAATGGATTGAACGCGACAAAGAAATTCCCTTGAAAACCAAAAAGATAGTAATCATTTCAGGTGTGCGGCGCTGTGGGAAAAGCACATTAATACAGCAAAAATTAATAAAAACCGGCAAAGCGCTTTATCTAAATTTTGAAGATCCCCGGTTAATCAATTTTACATTGGATGATTTTCCCAGATTGGAAAATATCGCTGAAGAAACGGGAAAAACCCTCCTTCTGTTGGATGAAGTTCAGAATATTGACCAATGGGAACGCTATGCCCGTATGGCCAACGAAAAGGGGATCCCGTTATATTTAACCGGATCAAATGCCGGTATGTTAAGCCGTGAATTGGGCACCCGCCTGACCGGCAGGTATAAACAAATAGAACTTTTCCCTTTTAATTACAATGAATTCCTCACTTTTTTCAACCTGGAAAGAAATCGGGAGAGTTTTAACCAATATTTTGAATTGGGTGGATTTCCGGAGTTTCTGGAAGAAAAGGACAATGAATATCTGAGGACATTGCTGCGCGATATTATCACCCGGGATATTGCTGTTCGAAGAAAAATCACAAATGAAAATCAGTTAATCAGGCTGGCAGTGCACCTGTTAAGCAATACCGGAAAAGAGTTCAGCTACAACAATATCTCCAAAATCCTTGAAATCAAATCGGTAAGAACTGTTATCGATTATTGCGACTATTTAAGGGAGAGTTATCTTGTTGACTTCATTCCCCGGTATTCCCCTTCCATCAAAAAACAACTGGTAAATCCCAAAAAAAGTTACAGCATTGATCCGGTATTTGCCAAAGCCAACAGTCTTTCGTTTAGCAAAGATTTGGGACGCAGGCTTGAAAATTTTGTCTTCAATAAACTGAGAAGGGATTTTACTGAAATTTATTATTTCAAAGACTCCAATTCAGAATGCGACTTTATGATAAAACAGAACGAACAAATTGTTCAGGCTGTTCAGGTTTGTTGGGAAATTAACAATGACAACATGGCCCGGGAAATAAACGGAATAAAAAATGCAATAGCCAAAACAGGAGCGCTTGAAGGAACAATTATAACCAACAACCAGGAAGATAAGCTGGATGGAATAAATTTAATACCTGCCTGGAAATGGATTTGATATTTCTGATTTGATTTGTTCCTTCATAAAACGATCCCAACACCGATAATCATTAATAAATCTGTTTTTTCTGAAGATGAATTAATTTAGTTTAAAATTCCAAAGTCGTCATTGAAGAAAATTATTGAGTGATTGTATTATTCATTCTTTTCGCATATCATCAAAAAAAGGCGTTCTTTTTTCTTCCACACATTTTACTGCGTACAAATACATGGAGGCGCTCCAGGTTTGCCAGTCTTGCCCCATTGGTTTTCCATCCTGTGCTTTAATCCATTCATTAAAGCCAAAATCAAGGTTTTCTGAACGAGCTAATTTGATACAATGAGTAAACGCTACTAATTTTTCTTCGGCAAGTTTATACCGTTTTGCAGCAACCAGCGCGGCAACATAAAATCCGCAAATAAATGGCCAGATCCCTCCATTATGATAATCCCCCGGTTGGTTATATGTTGAATATCGCTCGTGCCAGTCGGGATCCTCTGGTTTCGTAAATGGGAAAAAATTAGGTGGCAAATCACCGGTTAATTCACCTCTTTCCCGCATCGCCGTGCATTCTTCTTCAATCCACGAAATCATTTCACCGGCTCGTGAAGGTGAGGCAATTCCGGAAAGAATGGCAAGACTGTTTCCAAGAAGATCGAAACGCTCACTACTGAAAATTTTATAGGACCAAAAAGCATAGTATGGTTTGTGTTTCACCACCAAACCTTCATGCACATGCCGGTGCATAGTTCCTCCGGTAACGGTAAACCGGCCCATTGCATGGCGCATATTTTCTGCAGTTTCATTTCTTCCTAGAATTTTGAGCGAACTGTAAACAAGTGTATTTACAAACAATCCGTACCCGGTCACCCATTGTTCATCGCGCCAGTCGCTGGTGGGTTGTTGTGCAACCAGCAACCGGTCGGAAGGACTTTGATAGCTCATCCAAACCAACGCTTTTTCAACAGCTTTTTCAAGAAAGCCGACTTCACCCGTCACTTTTCTGAAAATGCCGGTTGCCAGCAAAAACAGAGGAGTGGTATCGCTGGCCCCACGATCATCGTTGTCATGCACCAGCGAAGGAATATGGCCACGTTCGGTTTGATTTTTTGCGAGCGTTTCCAATACTTTTCGGACGCTATCCATCAGTTTTTTATTTCCGGAAACAGCTATCCCCAAAACTGAAATCATTAAATCACGGGTGTACGGTTCCGGATATCCCCAACCTGCTGTTCGGGGCAGTCCATGATACGGCCCGTGCGCATTATGAAGTAAAACTTCCAGTGCAGCTTTCTTAGCTGCTTCAATCTCTTTGCTGTTATTGGGTTGCATAATCTTATCTTGTTATTTACTTTAAATATTATCCTTCATAAAGGCGAAGTCTGTTTTTAAGCTCAACTATCTCATTCTGCAGGTTTTCTATACGCTGCAATAAATAGCTTATTGCCTCTATCCCTTCAAGGTTAATATCCAGATCATAATAGAACCGAACAAATTTTTCAAGCTGAGGAAGCTGCTCCTTTTCAACAAAGTACTTTGACTCTACAATGCTGATTTCAATTAATCCGTTCTGTTGCAAAAGGTTTATAAAATCAATCTCAATTTCGTGATTGACACAGAAATCATTTATCGCTATTAAATCATCAATATGCTTTGGTTCCATAATTCCTGGTTATGATTTTGATAATTCTGTAAATAAGCTTTTTTGCTTTTCGGTTAAATGGGTCGGGATTTTAACCGTATAGGTTATGTATAAGTCTCCGAACTGCCCATCGGTTTTATAAACAGGAAATCCTTTCCCTTTGAGTTTTACCTTGCTTCCATTTTGCGTTTCGGGCTTTACTTTTAGTTTTACTTTTCCACTCAGGGTATCGATGGTAATTTCGCCACCCAACACCGCTGTGTATAATTCTAAATCAACATGAGTATATAAATCATTTCCCATTCTTTTAATTCCGGGATGATTGGCGATTGAAAATGTAATATACAAATCACCGTTCGGCCCGCCATTTATTCCCGGACCTCCATGTCGCTGCAATTTTAATGGTTTGTCCGTTTTCAATGCCGGCAGGGATAGTTATTCTTATGTTTTTGCCATTTACAGAAAGGGTTTGTTTGTGGGTTTTATAAGCATCTGTAAGGTTGAGCTGTAATTGCGCGTAATAATCCTCACCTCTGAATTTTACCTGCCTGCCTCTGCCTGCATTTGCTGAACCACCAAACATGGATTCGAAGAAATCGGAAAAATCACTGCCGGATTGTGCCCGGGAATACTTTTGGCCACTAAAATCTGAAGATTGTTCCTGATACTTTTTTGCATTTTCAAACTGTTCAGCATGTTGCCAGTCTTTCCCGTATTTGTCGTATTTCTTTCGTTTTTCAGGGTCACGAAGTACTTCATTGGCTTCATTGATTAGCTGAAAGTTCTTCTTCGCATCTGCATCATTGGGATTCAAATCGGGGTGATATTTTCTGGCCTGTTTACGATAGGCCTTTTTAATGTCGCTTGCAGTGGCCTTTTTGTCTAATTCCTAATATTTTGTAATAATCGATGAAATTCATTTGTTCCTCAGATATTAAATATCAAAAACCTAATTTATGCTAACTCCAAACAGATATCCAATCAATGCTGACATTGACCATTGCAATGGTTCCCCAGATACAAATTCTCAATACAGATTTTCTAATTACCGAACCCCCAACCTTTGCTGCAATAGTTCCGGATAAAGCAAGAAATAAAATTGAGAACCCATATTGGAAGTATATCATTTGACTTAATGGAGCAAAAATTGAAATCAAAAGAGGAAATATTCCCCCGGCTATAAACGATAGTTGCAGATGCAAAGGCAGCCTGCAAAGGTTTTGCCCTGGATATTTCATTAAGTCCCAATTCATCCCGTGCGTGCGCTTCCAAAGCATTATGAGCAGTAAGTTGTTTTGCAACTTCTATGGCTAAATCGCTGGTCAGCCCTCTTTTTTCGTATATTTTTGAAAGTTCATCCAATTCAGTTTCCGGAGTAGTGGCAAGTTCATTTTTTTCCCTTTTTAAATCTGCGGTTTCAACGTCCAATTGCGAACTTACAGAAACATATTCTCCGGCAGCCATTGACAAAGCTCCCGCAACCAGGCCTGCCAGGGTTGCCAGTATGATTGGGTCTCTTGCCACACTTGCGGCAGCAACTCCAATGGCTAAACTGGTGGTAGAAAGAATACCATCATTGGCACCTAATACGGACGCTCTCAGCCATCCGCTTCTTTTTACAAAATGATTTTCACTTTCCACTCCATTTATTTACAGGTATAACCGCCATCAATAACCAATTCGCTTCCGGTAACAAATTTCGATTCGTCGGATACCAGATAGAGTATTCCATAAGCAATATCTATCGATTCACCAACATGTCCTATCGGGTGCAGTCTATCCAGCTGTTTTCTGAAATCAGGATTATTTTTACCCAACTTCTTCAACCAGTGGTGTCCAAATAAAACCCGGATGCACAGAGTTCACTCTTATATTGTCTTTTGCATAGATAAGTGCATCATTTTTTGTCATTAACCTGACTGCACCTTTTGAAGCATGATACGGAGGAATATCTCCTGCTCCAACCAGCCCGTAAATGGAGGAAAGGTTTACTATACTTCCTTTTCCCGATTTTTGCAGGTAAGGAATGGCATGTTTCGTGCAAAAGAAAACTCCTTTTACGTTCACATTCATCACTGCATCCCATTCTTTTTCAGTTAATTCATGGGTTGGCTTGTCGGCTCCGGCAATTCCGGCATTATTAACTGTGGCATCCAGTTTGCCAAATTCTTTGACTACTTCGGCATAAACTTTTTCAACCTCTTTTTCGTCTGCTACATCAAGATGCCAGAACTTTGCTACACCGCCTGACTGATTAATTTCTTCAGCCAGGGTTTGACCTTCTTTGTCAAGAACATCAGTTACAGCAACTTTTGCCCCCTCCTTAGCCAATAAAATGCATGTTTCGCGCCCAATTCCCAATGCACCACCTGTAACGATGACCACTTTGTTTTCTGCTCTTTTCATCCGTTTGTATTTTTTATTCTTTAATTGTAATCCCGGATATTCGGGAGAACTCTTGATGAAATTTAATCATGCTTGTTTGTGTAATATCGCAGATTAAATTTCATGTTCGTTTCATGATTATTTGTTTTTTTGAAACAGGCATTTAATAGATAGGATTTAAAATGTGGCTAAAGCCCAGATTAACAGTTGCTTATTCTAACCGTCTGCTAAAGCAGACGGCAATAAAACCCAAGAGAATCATTGTTGATGCATAAATTGCCGTTCACTTTAGTGAACGGATTTGTGAATTGCAGATGTTTACTGGGTTTAAACCCCATAGCGAAATGTTTATCCATATCTATAAATTGTCTAATTCAATTGTTTTATTTTTAAAATATAGGCCGATATCAAAATATTCCCAGTTTATCGTTAATAATCTGTACAAACCGTTTTGCAACAACACGATAATCGAAATTCTCCACAACCCGCTCCCTGCCTGCTTTGCCCATTTTATCGCGCAAGGCAGAATCTTTCATAAGCTCTAAAAGGTACTTTGCAATATCCTGCACATTTGCCCGGTAATCGACTGTTCGCGGCGCTTTAAAAATAACTTTATGCTGATCTTCAAAACCCGATTCTTCTCCAAGTAAAACTTCATTCACGACAATTTTACGTGCTACTTTTGCCAAAAGAGCCGTTTCCCCATGAATGAGTGTATCCAGCATTCCCATGGCTTTTAAACTAATAACCGGCTTTCCGCATGCCCCGGCTTCCACCTGCGGCATTCCGAAACCCTCCAGCCGTGAAGGCGCTGCATAAATATCACATGCCCCTATCAGGTAAGGCATAAAATTGCGCGAAATGGTATTGGTGGTATATGTTACATTTTTTTCAATCCCCAAATCAGTGGCCAATTGCAGATCCGCCAGGTTTTGTATTTTGGTTCGTGGCTGAGGCCATACTTTGCACACATATTTCCAGTCAGGTGCTTTGGTGTCTATAATAGCAAGTGCCTGCATCACCTCTTGTGCGCCTTTCGATGCGGCGTCACCGCCAACGGTAAGAATCATTAACTGTTCGGGAGAAACACCCAACGCTTCCCGGATAGCCAAAATTTTCGGATCATTCTTTTGAATAGGGATAAATGTATCCGTATTACAGCCTACGGGCAAAACTTCGATTTTATTGCCATCAATACCGTCGCGAACATACATCTCTTTCACCCAGTTTGAAGTAACCAGAATAAGAGGCAGCGCGTTTAATACTTCCTGGTAATTAGCAATATAACCATCGGCAACCAGCCATGGAACAGGCTGAATTCCATATCTTTGAGGATGCAGAACCAACTGCGGAGTGTGTCCCCAGTATCCAACTCCAACAACAACATCGGGTTCAAACCAGCGATAATACCATTCCTTTTCCTGAGCCGATTCGAAATGCACCGGGTGGGCGTCAATGCCCATTTCAACCAGTCCTTTGTATAAAAGATCTCCTTGAGTGGCAAGTCCTCCGGGCGATGGAGGATAATCATATAAAATCAATACCTTCATCTGTAAACCCCTCCGTTATTTAACCATTTTTTAGCGTTGAACGAATTTGTGAATTGCCAGAATGCCTCGTCGCGGGGAGTTGTTTGTACCTCCCAACTGTTTTTTTCAAATCCGTAAGTTTCCCTCATAATACTGTATTTTCTTAGCCAGATTCGTTTCGTGAGCGGCCGGTAAACAGGTGCATTTTTTACTGGCCTTGGATAGTATTTTTTATGATCGTCTTCATAAGCAAAGGTCTGGAGTTCATCCGCAGTTATTTTGCTGTTATTCCAAAGATTGATAACAGCTTTGCTCACTTCTTCATGTCTCAAATGGCGGGTATATTCCCCGTTTGGATTATGGGAAATAATCAGATCGTAATGTTTTTTGGGTAACAGAGTCAAAATTGTTTGCTCAAGCTCTTCTTCATCAAGCGGATTTTGTTCGGGCCCATCATCCATATCACCCATAATCCCTTCTGATTTAAGTTCCTTTATTGCTTTATAAAATTTAGGTGCTCGTTCGGCGTCGCTCCCCCTGCAGAGCGAAATGACAAAACAATTCCACGATGGGTGGCTCAATATTGTTCCTCCCGCCCATAATGTTTCATCATCGGGGTGAGCAACAATAACAGCTACGTTTTTAGGTTCTATTTCATTCATCTAACTTTACAAATTAATTACTTCGCTGTGCGCGTTAAAAAAGTCTTTCACATATGCATCCTGTTGATTGTCGGTCATATTATCCGCAGCTTGAACAGTTATTTTTATTTTTTCAAACTGGCGATTGTTTCTTAACAAGTTGAATAATTCAGTCTTGGCATCGGTGGGGCCAAAAAGAAGTACTTCATTGTAATCATTAATTACATAGCTCAATTTTCTATAAAACTCGGATTGTTGATTTTGTTCCTTATTGTGCATCAGACTTTCATTCAACCTAAGGTTTTCTAAAGGCCCAAGAAAAGCGGGAGAAATTTTCAACGTTTTTTTAACCATTTTATCGTTTGACAATTCTATTAAATTGGCAATTGAATGGTCCAACCAAATGCCTAATTGTTTTGATGAATTCATTTCAATTTTATTTTAATTGTTTATACTTGTTTGATTCATGATTTTATTACATAAGAACCCGCTATTAAATCGTGCCATCCTTGTTTCTTGCGGTCAGTTGAAATGTACCATATTCCAAGGCCAAAAGGAGCAATGGAAATAAACACCGACAAACATCTGAACATGGCCCTGATAACACTTATATTTTTACCATACAGGTCAATAACTTTTAGTTTCAGCAATATTTTCCCGGGAGTGCCCTGTTAAGCCGAACTCTCGAATGTTGAATGATAAAAAACCCAAAGGCCTATACCAATGAAGAATCGGTAACTGTTCAGATCAAGGTCGTTGAAATTGAAAGAAAAGAGAAAAATTTCCGGTATTAGCAGCAGTGAAACTATAATTAGTAAATCGATAAAAGTTGCCATCGATCGTATGCCAAGGCCGGCGTACGTGACTTTTAAATCCGGAGCATTTAAGGATTTGTATTTAAACTTTTTAAATCCAGAAGTTCGTTTTGATTTTACTTGTCTCAACACGTCGTGTTCCAGAACAAAATCGGGTAATATTTGTGGCCCGTATTCTTTTATCGTTTTCATTTCTGTTTTTTTTATCTTCTGAAAAATATCCTTCATTAACATTGTTGGGATTAGGATTTACTTTACTTAATTGTTGGGATAATCAGAACCGGGATGGCTTTATTTTGTAACACTTTCCCAGTAACACTGCCGCACGTGCAATTCTGTTATCTCAGCCATTCGTACAGGCAAATGAAAATCCTGTTTCCGTTACTTATTGTGCGCTCGGACGGTAATCCAGAGCAATCTATATTTTTTTCGTTTTTTACCTTGTTATTTTTCCCATTCTCCCGTTTTTACCCGCGCGGAATTTCTTCAAGCAACTTTCCGGGTATATTATTTTTCTTTGGTTTTTCGGCCAAAGGCACAATTCCGGCCATTTCGCCAATGATGTTTACCAAATCGGAACCGGTTGGAATCACTATTTTGGCATTGTTTCCGAGTGATGCTTCCAGTGCTTCCAGTTTACGCAAGAGTTGTGCATTTCCAATAAAATATTTATCGGCAGCTTCATTCACCAGTTTTATGGCCTCAGCTTCTCCTTCGGCATGTAAAATTTTCGACTGTTTGTACCCTTCTGCTTCCTTAATTTTAGCACGTTTTATACCGTCGGCAACTGTTTCGGCTGCGGTGGCAGAATCAATGGCTGCTATTTTTTCGTTTTCAGCTTTCACCACTTTGTTCATGGTATCCTGTACATCGCGCGGCGGGTCGATTTCTTTCAACTCGGTACGCACAATTTCAATTCCCCAGTTTTTGGTTTCTTCGTGCAGGGTCTTGTACAGTCCGGAATTAATTTTACCGCGTTCGCTATTGGCCGATTTTAATGTAAGCGTGCCAATAATATTACGTAGCGTTGTGCGGGCCAGGTTTACAATCTGCCATTTGTAATTGTTAACATTGTAAATCGATCCTTTTACACTCTCTTCGTCAGATTTTACCCTGAAATAAACCTGTGCATCCACACTGGCATTCAGGTTGTCGTTGGTGATAATTTCCTGTGGCTCGGCATCTACCATTTGCTCGGTTACATTCACCAGAAACAGCCGGTCGATAACCGGGAAAATCCAGTGAAATCCCGGAGCAGCAAGACTGTGATACTTTCCAAGCCGTTCAATCAATCCGCGGTGTGTCGGCCTTACAATTCTGATTCCTGCAAAAAGAATTATTACCACAGGAATAATTAAATACAAATAGTTCATTTTTATGGTTTTATGGTTCTATTTTATTAAAGAATAATCAAAAGAATCAATTACATCCAACAGATCTTTTTGTGATTTGCCTAATTTGGCAGAAATCATTTGTATCAAATCTCTCCTTGTTGTTCTTCCCCAAACCAAATCGGCATTTGTTAATTCAGGATACTTTTTCTGAAGTTTATCCCTGATAAATCCCCATTGTGCTACATTAAATTTTGCTTCCATAATTATATTTTTATTGTTAATCCGAATTTTCCGCCACTGAATGCATTGCCTCCACCAAATTCAAGGTTAATACCCACTTTATTGCTAAAATAGTACCGGCCGCCAATTTGTGCGCCCAGTCCAACATCGGATGTATGAGGGCCTTCATATTCGTTTGGCGAATTCCAGCTGTAAAATCCAAGATTCAATCCTGCGTAAAAATCCCAGGGAGACGGAATATTCAATACGGTGTTGAAATGGTAATTGGCATTTCCCAAAATACCGATAATGGAGTGGTGGTACTTATCATTGCGCCAGTTGTTGTTATACGAGCGGAAAGACAATTCTCCACCCAGTGTAATATCGGGATGAACTGCGTGATCGAATCCCAAATAAACGGGAACTCCCCACGATGAAAGTCCAATACCCACATTAATTTGAGACTGTCCTTTTGATAGCGGACCCTGCGCAAAAACAACGCCTGCTGCTATCAGCAAAGCGAAAGTTAAAATCTGTTTTTTCATAAATATTTATTGATATAAATTTGTGTTTCAATTAAATAGCACCTAAAAGTTGTCTGTTGAAAATTCCGGAAACTTCAAATACCAAATCAGCGTTGTTTTATCCGGTTGTTGTTAAATTTTCTGTTAAACTGCCGGGGTGAATTTTGATTAAAAAGAATCCGGAGCAGGATAATAAAACCGGCCACCGGCACCAGAATATCGATATACCGGAACGAGTAAAACCCAAAGGTTACAATGGCCCAAAGAAGCGCCAGCAAGCCGGCGATAATATAAAGTGAATTTTTCATCTTGTAAATTATTAATGATAAAGTGAAACCGGTGAATACAGTTTCATTTTATGAATTTTAAATTTCAGAATTATTTCAGCTAGAAATTTTCTGTAGTTAATACTACCAGGCTTCCGGGGTATTGTGTATTTATACCTTCCTCAGTGGTAATAAATATTTTAACGGGTTTATAGGAAGATACTGTTTCCAGCGATGCTGTGTGACGTTTTGAAAAAAAGCTTGTTGAGCTTTTTAACTGCCCCAGGTTTTCGGAATTTCCCTGGTCGGTTTCCATCCAAACCACATAGGTGTTTTTTGAGGGTTGAACCCTTTCAACTTCGGCCAGATCGGAGACCTCAATCTCTATAATATAATTCTTGTTTTTATCGGTTTTTACTACAGCAAAACCCTTTGCAGCCGGAACAACCGTTGAATTTTGAAAGGTATATTTTTTGGCGCACGATGTAATTGGAAGTATCATCATTACTGCAAAAACCACCATAAGGATATGGTTTACCGGTCTGTTTATTTGTGTTTTCATTTAACGGATATGTTAAATTTCCGCAACTGGCGGTACAGCTGTGAATAAATTTTCACGTCAGCAAGTTCATCATTTTACGCGCAGAAAACATTACACAATTATGAATAAGAGTTACATGATTCACATATTTACCGATTACAAATTATTTTCTGAAATTTTTGATAAAGTACCATTCTGTTAAATTATACCAATGACACATCAGCAATTATCCCTGTTCCGGCATCAACAATCAGAATCTTGTCTTTTGCCAATTCAAAAAGACGCTGGTAGCAACTTTCGGAAGCAAATAAAACATCCTCTAAAGAAAATTTTGATTTTCACTTTTCAGAATTTAGATAATCGAATACATCTTCCGTAGCAATTAATTTAAAGATAAATAAATAGTCGATTAACGAGTATTCCCTAAATCTTTAAATTTCAGGCTTTTTAATAAACATAGCATTGCACAATTCTGAATAAGAGTAACATCATTCACACATTTTCATGCCTGGAAAGTGAAGTTATTTTGAATTTTTCAATACGTTTAATAGTTCCCTAAGGTTAACAGTTGCATAAGTTGAAGCATAATCCGACATGGCGTAGGGAATTATCAACTCATCATTATTGATCATCGATCCGCAGGAATAAACTACGTTGGGTACGTATCCTTCCCTTTCTTCTGCATTAGGCATTAACAGTGGCGATTTCAACCGGCCAATTTCTTTCTCGGGATTTTGAAGATCGAACAACGACACGCCGAGAACATATTCCCGCATCGGACCTACCCCGTGGGTAATTACCAACCAACCTTCCGGTGTTTCAATGGGAGAGCCACCATTTCCGATTTGAATAAATTCCCACGGAAATTTTGGCTGCTGCAACAATTTTGCTTCACGCCAAATTGAAATAGTATCAGAAAAAGCGATGTAATTGTTGAAACCATCCAACCTGCACAGCATGGCATATTTCCCATTCACTTTACGCGGGAATAGCGCCATTCCTTTGTTTTGGGCAATCTCACCATGAAGAGGCAATACCCGGAAATGATAAAAATTTCTTGTATCAAGCATTTTAGGTAAAATGGTGGTGCCGTCGTAAGCTGTGTAGGTTGCATAATAGCTTATTTTGCCTTCATCATCAGCAAATTTCACAAAGCGAGCATCTTCAATTCCGTTTTTTTCGTTTGACGAAACCGGGAAAATTACCCGTTCTGAAATGTTGGTGTCTAATGAAAAATCAAGTTCGTAATGCGAAGAGGCGAGCCAGATAATCTGGTTAAACAGTATTTCCTTATCTGCCGTAAGATGCAGTGATTTTCTGGCTTCTTTTATACAATCGCGCAGTTCGCCATACGTAAAAGTATCGTTTAATCTATCGAGAATTAAATTCGGAGGAATAATCGCGCGAAAATCCTTCATCTCATTTAGTTTCTTTTTGAAGGAGGATTTTTCATAAATATACCTCCTGATGTGCTTTGCTTCTTCCAACATATTTCCAACCGGCTCCATGGATAGTTTGTTGTCTTTATCCAATATACCGGTTCTGAAAACAATAGACGAAATATGCCCTTCTCCGGTCGCCCTGAAACTGAGAATAATCCTTTTTTCTTCAGCGCCTGTTTCCGACTGATCGGGATGTTCCATAATCGACGGATTAAAAAAGGCTGCCGATTCAATTGAGTACTCCATGGTAAAGTAGGAACCAATTAATATTTTTTGAAATACGCTGAGTGTGTCAGGAGCAATTTTCAACTGTTTCAACAGATAGGAAATCTTATTAAAATGTTTTTCAAATATTTTAGAGATATTTCTGTGACGCATGGAGTAATCCCTGAGAATGGGATTTAACGCCTCTAATGCTGATACTTCAGTTATGCCAAGTACCGAACGGATAGTATTCAGCGCCCTTTCATCACCGGTATAAAGAAACCGTGCAATTACCCTCGATGAATCAGGCATAAATTTTATGTCCTTCCTTTTTACCGCTACCTGCATTTACTTTTCGTATTTAAACTTTCTAAAGGTAGTGTTTAAAGTGAATTAACTACTATTATAATCTGGCAGCTAAAATTTAAGGAAGATGGACTTTATTGGTAACTTACACTACCTTCAGACCGTGTATCCGCAGGCTCATTTGAACTTTGAAATATCAACCACCGACAACAGACATTTTTGATCGTCTTCGTTTACAATTCCTTCCAAATATACCGGGCACAAAGGTTTGTTATCGTAGCCCAGTATAACCTCGCACGATTCTTTTGAGTTATTGCTGTAAACTTTTCGTAAAAACTTGCTAAACAAAGGTTTTGATTCTTCCGAGACAAAAAGTTTAAAATTGCTGTTTATCAAACTAAAACGCCTTTCGCGTAACATATCGGCACCGGTAAAATTCAGGTCATGAATTGTTCCGTCAGCATCGAGCAAAAAATAACCCATGGGTGATAAATCAAAAAGCATGGTATATTTTTTAAGTGCCGTTTCGGCTGTTTCATAAGCCTGGCGCAGCTCCTCATTCTGCATTTCCAGTTCAATCTGATGCACCTGCAATTCATGAAGTAGTTTATTTACTTCTATTTCTTTCAGTGCATCGGCCTCTTTCCTGTGCATTTCTTTCACTTGTTTTTCAGCTATTTCCCGCAGCACCTGGGCATTGGTAAAATCTATTTCTTCTGAATTCATAGCTATACATTTTGTTTTGTTAAAATAAATCCTGACAGTTTTTGTTCGTTATTAAAAATTGAATTTACCGACCAGTAAGCAACAATCACTTTGGCATCGGCAGCTATTACTTTTGTTTTTATTATATTATTTTCTGTTCGCTTCAGGATTTTGTTGGCCTCCTTTTCCATCTTCTTATGTTCCGGTCGGGGAATAAACAATTCGAAAAAATTCTGCTTTAATATTTCCTCCTTTTTTTTGCCGAAAAAAGTTTCAGCGGCAGCATTAAATTCCAGGATTTCCAAGTCGGCTGACAGGTAAATTATGACATCAGTTGATGCATTTAACAGCAGGCGAAACTTCTGGCTGGTTTCGGTAAGTTTTTCTTCAACATGCTTCAAAGCTGAGGTGTCGATAAACGTAATCACCAGTCCGTCAATCCGGTCGTCGAACGTGCGGTAAGGCATTATGCGCGTTGAAAACCACCGGCCGTCTTTTGTTGGAATTTGCTTCTCAATAAATATAAGTGTCTTCAGTACTTCGATAGCATCTTCTGCCAGTCCGGGGTAAACAAGTTGTGAAACCTGATCGGTAAACGGACGGCCAATATCGCTTTTAATTAGTTGGAAAATTTTGGTTGCCTGATTGGTGAAACGGCGAATGTTCAAATCCTTATCGAGAAACAGTGTGGCAATATCAGTACTGTTCAACAAGTTTTTCATGTCGTTGTTTACCCGGGCATAATCATCTACTTTCGACTGTAATTCGGCATTTACGGTTTGAAGTTCTTCGTTTAGGCTTTGCATTTCTTCTTTCGAGGTGGTCAGTTCCTCGTTGGTGGATTGAAGTTCTTCGTTGGTGGATTGAAATTCCTCGTTGGTGGATTTCAGTTCCTCCTGCGAAGTCTGCATTTCTTCCATTATATTCTGCACCTCCTCACGGGCATGCTGCAGTTCTTCCTGAAGTTCCTTTTCCCTGACACTGGCAGTGGTTTCTTTTCCTCTTTTTGAACGGGTATAATGTTCAGAATTTTTGGCAATATCGGTAAATACGATCAATATCTTTCCAACCAAAGTTTCTGGGCTGTTAATCCAGTGAATGGCAACGTTTAATGTAATGGTGCTTCCGTTCGTTCCAATTTTAACACGATGCAAATCCGCGTCTTCCTTTTTCATGACTACCCTGCGGAAAGCAATGGCAAAATCGTTTTGAAAACCCGGTCGCAACATGGCAAAAATATTCAGGTTTGCCTTCCCCACCGCAGGTTCGAGGTATTTTCCGGTTCGTCCGCTGATGTACAGAATGTCGCCATTTTCGTTTACCAAAACACCGGCCGGCGAAAATTGGTGAACCATCAACTGTTCAACATGCGTTTGAATATTTGCAACCGCTGTATCGGAGGTTTTGTATTCGTTAACAGTCATTTTTGATCGGGAAAAAGAAGAGGGAAAATCGAACAGATCGGGATTGAGATTCGAATTACCACGTTTATAAATTTTCAGGCTTGAATTTTCAGGTGTAAAAAGATGGCCCTGTGTTCCGAGGGTTTCGGAGCTGCCCAGCACCAAAGTTCCTTCCGGATTCAGGCTGTAATAAAACAAACCGAGCAGCTTTTTCTGTAATTCGGGGTCCAGATAAATCAGCAGGTTGCGGCACGAAATAATATCGATATTGGTAAAAGGCGGGTGCATAATAATGTTGTGCTGCGCAAAAATTATTGTTTCCCTGATTTCGGTATTAATCCGGTAACCATCGTCGGTTTTGGAGAAAAAACGGCTTAATCGTCGGGGTAATACATCTGCCGCAATATTCTTCGGAAAAAGGCCTTTCCGGGCAGTTTCAATCGCATCATTGTCCAGGTCGGTTGCAAAAACCTGCAATGAAAATCCTCCGTGTGGATTGATTCTTTCCAGTGCTTCTTTAAATACAATGGCCAGTGAGTAAGCTTCTTCGCCTGTAGAACAACCCGGTACCCACACCCTTATTGTTGTGCCGGTCTGGTCTTTGGCCACTTTTTTGGCAATCACTTTTTCTTTCAATTCTTCCCAAACCGGGGCATCGCGAAAAAAACCGGTAACGCCAATCATCAGTTCCTTGAAAAGAATATTTACCTCTTCGGGGTTTTCTTGTAAAAAGTGGATGTACGAATTAATTTTATCGATTCGGTGT
Source organism: uncultured Prolixibacteraceae bacterium (assembly GCA_963771595.1). Taxonomy (GTDB): domain Bacteria; phylum Bacteroidota; class Bacteroidia; order Bacteroidales; family Prolixibacteraceae; genus CAVYUC01. The sequence continues at coordinate 80,115 of CAVYUC010000028.1, forward strand.
ACGCTCATTCGCCGTTCGATGCGACGATAAATAGTATTTTTTTTATACAGCGAAAAATCATTCCCGGTGTGTGTACGCAACAGGATGATAATTTTTTCCAGCGCACTTTTATTTTTTTGCTCCCCTTTTAATTCTGATTTTACTTCGGGTAAATGGTTGAAAAAGTCAACCAGTTTTAAATGAATTTCATCGGACGGGGCAATAATATCAATCAGTCCGGCATCTATTGCATTCCGGGGCATGCTGTCGAATTTTGCGGTTTGCGGTTCCTGGACAATGGCAATTCCACCTTTTTCTTTAATTGCCTGAAGTCCAATGCTGCCGTCGGAACCCATACCCGAAAGAATGACACCGATGGCAAACTCATACTGATCATCGGCAAGCGAACGAAGAAAAAAATCGATGGGAAGGCGCATTCCACGTGCTTCAACAGGTTCAAACAAATAAAGCACCCCCTTTAAAATGGACATGCTTTTGTTGGGCGGGATCACATAAACACAATTTGGTTTTACTTTCATCCGATCCTCTGCCTGGTAAACCTTTATTTTGGAGATTCGCTGCAGCAACTCGGGAAGCATTCCTTTTTGTGTGGGGTCTAAATGCTGAATGACCACATACGCCATTCCGCTGGTATTTGGTACATTACACAGCAGTTGTTCCAGCGCTTCCAGGCCGCCAGCCGATGCGCCGACACCAATTATCGGAAACTTCCGCGCTGCCAGGGCCGGTTTCTTTTCTTTTAATGCAACTACCGGTTTTGTCTTTTTACTCTTCAATTTATTTTTATTTTTATGAATATGTCTTCATCTTTTGTCCACCTCAATATATTGCTGTTGTAATTGTCAAATTGTTTCTATCATCTGATCACTTTTTTAAGAAATGGCTCCACATAATATATAAAATTACAAATTCCCATTTAAATGCACCATCTTATTTCGGATTGGAGCCCATTTCCATTAGACTGTTTGCTCCATACCCGGGGCCCTTCATCCACTTTCTTGCCAACACCAGCAATAACAAAAGGATTACAACTACTGCTACAAGAATATAAAAGGACCGTTTCTCTTCGTATCATTCACAATTTCATCTTATTAACAACTTTTACCGGCACTAAAATATAAAACACGGGTTACGAATTTGTTACATAAATCTTCGAAAAATTTACATGATTCCCACATTTTTTACAAAACAGTTTCCAATGTGTGAATGATGTAACAAATATTAAAAGTTGTGTAAAAACTCAGGATGTAAATACACCTACCTTTATTTAAAATAATTACCTGTTTCAAACTATTCATTAAAAATGAAAATTGAATTAAATGAAAAGCTGAAAGATAAAAGGAAAAAAGATTTTTGGAGGGCTATTGGGGAGCAGGATATAATGAAGCTCAGAAGCCAGCTTGAAATTAACAATCGTTTGCAGCTAACGAAGAACCGTTAAAGGTTAACGGAAACAATGAAGTTACTTTGAGGGAAATCAATGATTATTTCGACCTAATTATTAATGAATGTATACTACAAAAAGTTTCCAAAATATACCTGATAACCACTTAGGTTTGAAGATGAAAAGAGTTTTTGACTTCTTCTTCAGCCTGGTGACCATTTTGTTGGGTGCTCCGGTTTTTCTGGTGATTGCCATCGCAATCAAACTTGAGGATGGTGGTCCTGTAATTTTTAAACAGGAGCGGGTGGGATTAAACGGCCGCCGCTTCCCTATTTTTAAGTTCCGCACCATGGTTGCAAATGCTGAAGCGCTGCAATTTTCGTTGATGGGACTAAATGAACAGGATGGGCCTGTTTTCAAAATAACAAACGATCCCCGGATTACGCGAACAGGATGGTTTCTGCGAAAAACATCTTTTGATGAACTGCCCCAGTTTTTCAATGTGTTGCGGGGCGAGATGTCGGTTGTGGGTCCGCGGCCGCCAATTCCCGCAGAAGTGGAACAGTATCAACAGTGGCAAAAAAGAAGATTGAGCGTAAAGTCAGGAATTACCTGCATCTGGCAGGTTTCAGGAAGAAACAGCATCTCTTTTGACGAATGGATGAAGCTGGATTTGGAATACATCGACAACTGGTCTTTAACACTGGACGCGATTCTCATTTTTAAAACCATTAAAGTAATATTCACAGGAACCGGAAAATAATTCAAAATTTCACTTACCAAAACTGAAAACAATCATCAACCTTACCGCAAAGTTCCTGTTTCCAAACATTTTGAAGCATCTCTGTAATGTGTGAATGATGTAAATTATAATGAAAGTTATGTAATATATCAGGCTGCGAATGCGCCTACATTTATATGAAAAAAATGAACAGTTTAAACAATTTTAAAATACAAAAAATGAACAAGTTAAGAATGGGGTTAATCATAGTATTAAGCGCTGCTTTTATTTTCACGGGCTGTGCTTCATGGAATAAAACACAAAAAGGTGCAGTTATTGGAACGGCCGCGGGCGGCACCGCCGGAGCCGTAATTGGCAGGACTTCAGGCAACACTGCGCTGGGAGCAATCATAGGGGCAGCAGTTGGTGGTGCTTCGGGTGCTGTTATTGGCCGGCAAATGGATAAACAGGCCGAAGAAATTGCAAAATCAGTACCCGACGCCAAAGTGGAACGCGTGGGCGAAGGGATTGTAGTGGAATTCGCCAGCAACATTTTGTTTGCCTTCGACAAATCGAACCTGTCGGATGATGCAAAAACCAACCTGGATAAACTGGTTGTTGTGCTGAACACTTATCCGGATACCGACATTGAAGTTCAGGGACATACCGACAGCAAAGGCAGCCAAACCTATAACCAGACTTTGTCGGAACAGCGGGCAGGTACCGTATCGGGTTACCTGACGGGTAAAGGAATTGCAAGCGGACGTTTAACAATTAATGGTTTTGGCGAAACCTTGCCAAAATATTCAAACGATACTTCAGAAGGACAGACACAAAACCGCAGAGTTGAATTCCTGATTGCGGCCAACGAAAAAATGAAGGCAGAAGCTGAAAAAGAAGCAGCCAATTAAATTTCGATACCATACAAATTTTATGAAATAAACCGGCAAGTTGCGGCGAACACAAAAGAAATGAATATTCTAATGTGTCGCAGCGGGCCTAAGAAGGAGTAGGATTTCTCAAATTATATGGAAACACAAAACATTAAATAAATTAGTAATGAAAACAAAATTATTTTCTTTGATATTATTTTTTTCCCTTTCAGCTGCTCTGACATTTGCACAGGGATATGAGGGCTCAAAAACTTCCTTTGCAGTCCTCGGTGGTATAAACCTGCAGAATCTGAACGGCAAAGATATAAGCGGCGATAAACTTGAAAACGACTTGCTCATGGGGTTTCATGCCGGAGTAAATGCACAGATCCCCGTGGCACCTGAATTTTACTTTCAGCCGGGATTGATGTACAGCGTAAAAGGCGCAAAAATTTCGGACACTTCATACAAGCTGTCGTATGTTGAACTGCCGTTGAATTTTGTGTATAAAGCCCTGGTAGGCAGTGGCTATTTTATGCTGGGATTTGGACCTTACCTGGCTTACGGAATAGGTGGCACGAACACAGAATTTAAAAAGGTGGTGGAAACAGGCGATTCATATGCAGTGAAATATGTGAAACCATTTGATGCCGGCGCCAACCTCTTTTTTGGATACGAACTGCCGGCAGGATTATTTCTGCAACTGAATACGCAACTCGGGTTGCTCGACATCAATCCAAAGGACAACCGAATCACCGCTGATGATAAATCGACACTTAAAAATACAGGTTACGGGCTTTCGCTGGGATACCGGTTTTAATACAATATTTTTCAAACACACAAAAAGGCTGTCGTTGAATATCAACGGCGGCCTTTTGAGTTTTAAAAAGCTTATTATCAATCTCCAACATTAGTAACTGGCAAGTCTACCCCTTATTATAATAACCTTATTACCTAATTTGGTATATCGGATTAATGCCGATGCAGCCGGAATGAACTGAAATCTTCAAAAACAAATCCTTCAATAAGGTAATAAGGTCCTGGTTTTATTTGGTTTCCGACTCTACTAAGGTTGATAAAATAATAAGGTTTTAGAGCAGGAATAGAAACAATTCCTTACGTGTGGTATGGGATGCGAACGTTAGCGGTAGATGGTACGAGACTGGTTTTGCCAAACCACCCAAGTATCATTGAAGAATTCGGGCAGCACAAATTTGGGCCGAAAGCTGACAGCCCGCGCTCTTTGGCCATGGGCTCGATGCTTTACGATGTGTTGAACCAGATAACCATCGACAGCAAACTTGCGCCCTATTCATCCAGCGAACGCGACTTGCTTCTCCAGCATCTGGACAAAGTCAAAGCAGGAGATATGTTGTTGCTTGACAGGGGTTATCCGTGTTTTTGGCTATTGTTTTTACTCAAAGCCAAAGGAATAGAATTTTGTGTGCGGTTGAAAGAAGATTGGTGGCTCAAGGTCAAGGAATTTACAGAAAGCGATGAAAAAGAACGGATTGTTTCTTTTACCCTGCCCAAAAAAGACCGCAAGAAACTGGCTGCCTTCCCCCACATGGTGGATGCCACCATCCAGTGTAGGTTGGTAAAAGTAGAACTGGAAAACGGAGAAAAAGAGATACTTTGTACTTCGCTGACCGGTACAGAAAAATATGTATATGAAGATTTTGAGCAACTTTACCACTATCGCTGGAACGAAGAAGAGGCCTATAAACTGTTGAAAAACCGGGTTGAGTTAGAGGATTTCTCTGGGAAAACAGCAAGGGCGGTAAAACAGGATTTCTTCGCCAAAGTTTTCCTGATGACACTTTGTGCAGCTTATGCACACCCTATTGAAGAAAAGGTTGTTGCGGAATATCGTGCAGACGAAAAGCGTAAACACGCGCAAAAGATAAATCGTACCAATGCTTTGTCGATGACACAAGACATTTTGATTGGGGTGGTAATAAAAAGGAAATACGAGAGGGCGTTGGAGGCTTTCGACAATATAGTAGAGAACACCCGTGAAATTGTCCGCCCCGGACGAAGTTTTGAACGAAAAAAACGACCGAAGAAAACTTACTCAATGAATTACAAACGATTATGAACAATCCTTAACTAAACGACATTGAATGTGCATTATTAAATTTTGAAATCCAAAAAAACCTTCTTCCTAATTACTAACCTTATTACCTGATTTTGTATCTGATTTATACGGAATAAAATCCTGCCGATGCAATCGGAATGCACTGTAACTGATGGTTGAATCATCAAAAAGAAATGCTTCAAAAAGTAAAAAGGTTCTGGTTTCATTTTGTTTTCAGTTGGATACCAAGTCAACGCGATTCTTGAAACTAACATTAAAAAAGAATAACGTCAAGGCAGCAGGTGCAGCGCACCGAAATATTTGTAGGTTGAGATTTGAATAATCCAATGAAGGTGCAGCCCACCGAAATATCTCTTGTATTACGGTGCGCTGCCTTCCTTTTAAAACAACAGCATTTGTTCTACAAATATTATCGCGACGCTGTCGCTATTTACTTTAGATATAGAAGGTTGATAAAATAAAAAAGGTTTTAGGGCTGGAAAAATTTACGTCGCATAAAATTTTGGAATCCCAAAAACCTTATTCTCAATCTCTAACCTTCGTAACTGGTAAGTCGACCAAAACTTTATGTTAAATATCGGGGGGGGGGTCTTTGATTTCTGAAAAAAGACGGTGTCATTCCGGTAAATTTTTTAAACTGATTCGACAGGTGAGCAATGCTGCTGAAGTGCATTGTAAAAGCAATATCGCTCAGGACGAGGTCGGAATAGATTAGCAACTCTTTTACACGTTCCATGCGTTGGACAATAATATATTTCTCAATGGTCATTTTTTCTTTTGCTGAAAATACATTACTGAGGGTGGAGTAACTAACGTTTACTTTTTCGCTGATGTAATCGGAATAATTTGATTTTGGCAGTTCGTCAGTATGGTACACTAACTGATAAACAGCATCTTTAATTTCTGCAATAATCCTGACTTTTTTTATCCACCAGGATTTCCAGTCCCATATCTTTAAGGGCCGAATCAAACAGTAGCAGTTTTTCGTCTGAAATTTCCCCTTCAAATTCCACTTCACCCAGTTCCACCGTAATATTCTGAAAACCCAGTTTATTCATTTCGTGCTCAACCATTGTTTTGCAACGACTGCTTTCCATATTTTTGATTTTCAGTAACATTTAGATTTTGAATAAGGTGTCAGTAAACCCATAAAATTACACCAGTTAAATTTAAAAAATCTTACATTATTCTCACTAAAAATTACATTATTCCCACATTTATAATTTAGGACGTGAACTTTCCAAAGTCCGGGATTCTTTAACCTAAAACCAAAGCAAAAAACGTGAAGTCAGGCCACTGGTATCGCTGCGCAAGAAATTCAACATCCTTTTTCATTCGAACTATTCATTTCTTCCAAACCATGAGCAGATTTCTTTGCGTTATATTCCGTTAAATTATACGCAAAATAAAACCGCGCATTTTTTTACAATGCGCGGTGGTTGAACCTTCAAATCAACAACGTGAATTATTGATACAAAATCTGATATATTTTCTGCAGGTCAGGTGAAAGAATTACTTCCGTTCTGCGGTTTCCTGCCCTTCCTTCGGATGTAGTATTTGCGCTTACCGGATGAAACTGGCTTTTTCCTGAAGCAGTGATACGGGCCGGATCGAAACCATTATCTATGGTCAGGATACGCACGATGGATGTTGCCCTTGCCGCACTAAGGTCCCAATTATCTTCAAACATTTTGGTTTTAATAGGAACATCATCCGTGTGGCCTTCAATGGCAACAGTAAAATCTTCTGAGCTGTTCAAAACAGTAGCCAGTGATTTGAGCGCTGCAACGCCTTTTGAATCTACAACATCGCTGCCCGATTTAAAAAGCAGCTTTTCGGCCAGCGATACATATACATTTCCGTCCTTCATGTAAACGCTCAATTCATCCGTTTTGTAATTCTTCAGTGCATCGCCAATTGAATTTTTTAACCGGGTGGTTATTTCCGCCTGTGAGTCGATTACATTCTGAAGATCGTTAAGACGGCGGGCCTGTTCGGCGATTGTCATTTTTGATTCGGTCGAACGCATCATCAGGTTTTTTTGAATTAATGCATATTCCTTTTGCATCATTTCATTCTCTTTTTGCATAGAGGCCTTTTCATCCTTTTCTTTCATCAGTAGCATATTACTTTCATTTAGCTGGCTTTGTGCGGTTGCATTTTCTTTTTGCAACTTATCGGCCCTGGCTTCTGAAGCTGTAAATTTCTTGCCTGATACGCATGATGTAAATAATAAGCCCACAGTAAGAATCAGGAAAGTAAGGTGTCGAATTGATTTTTTCATTTTTTCTTTTTAGTAAATATTAATGAATGAAAGGTGAGGATATTCAGGGTGGAAAGCGTTACATAACTTTGCTAAAGAGTTACATCATTCCCACTTTTTCCCAAAAAAACACCGCAACCCTGTAACGGAATGCGGTGCTGCAGCTTTTAATAACCATTTATGATATCCACCGAAACAAATACCAATGAGAATCTGATAAATCATTTCAATATAAAAGCCTTTTCATCTGCATTAACAGGAAGAATACTCTTTCAATGTTATTTTTAATTTCTTCCGGCTGAAAAAGATTCTGCTTTTAACCGTACCAAGCGGTAAATCAAGCTCCTCGGCTATTTCTTTATATTTGTACCCATCTATAAACATAACAAACGGAATCCGGTAATCGTCTTCAAGTGCATCAATATTCCGGCGGATTTCCCTGGTGTCGTAAATGGAATCGGGCGCCGGATTACTTGTTTCTGTTTTAAACAAAAAACAAATATCGACACTTGAATCAGCATACGAATTCCTTATTTTTACATTTCGCCGGTATTCATTTATGAATGTGTTTTTCATAATGATATAAACCCATGCCTTGAAATTCGTGTTTTGCGTAAACTTGTCACGGTAAATCAGTACTTTCAGCATTGTTTCCTGCAACAAGTCGCTGGCTCGTTCCGGATCAGAAGTTAAATGGTTTGCATAAACGTACAGCTTGTCTCTTAAATTAAGCAGGGCATTGTTAAATTGAACATTTGTCATGACGCTTTATTTTTTATTAATGCTTTTTCAAATAAATAATTGTTTTTTATAGTACAATTGTCTGGAAAGGCAAAGGAATCCAGTATTTCAGTTTTCAAACTACAGTTATAATTGATATATCAAAAATAGGCGATTTTGAAGGTGTATCCCTTACATAATTTCATCCGTGATTTACATCATTCACACATTTTTGCAAATTATAATCCGAAGGTGTTGGAGAAACTAACCGGCCAAAAGTCATCCCCGAATAATTGCAATAATACTATTGGAACTGCACCACTGCAGGTTTCCCGATTTCAAAATCGCGGAAGCCGAAATCGGTGGTTTGAAATGCATTTGTTTTCAGAATGTTACTGCCTTTTCCCGGAATTACCGGATAGAATGAAACAGATAGTTGAAAAGCATTCATCACCAGGTTGTCGTTCTTTATTAAAACACCCACGCCTATTTGCGAATACACCTTGCTGCCGCGAAAACCTTTTGCTGCATCGCCAAGCATTCCCAGCGAAAAGTTAAAATAGGGGCCAAAATGAAACCCGATAAAATTCCACGGCGCGTAAAACTGGGTTTGCGATGTAAACAAAAGCCGGCTGATGCCCGACAATTCAGGACTGTTAAAGCCTCTTAACCCGTATTCATTATTGATGGTTAAACTGTCATAAGCAATGCGGTTGATGCCGATAATAACCTGTGGTTTTACAAACTGCCTGAATTTCCATGGTCCGATTTCAATGAGGTTGGTAAAATAATTGGCGCCTACCCTGAAAATACCTTGTTCTGTATGCGCCAACCGGAGAAATGTACCCAGTTCGATGTTGGAGCTCAGGTATCCCCAGGGATAATATGTGCCCGAAGAAAAACGTGCCCCGACATAGAAACGCCCCAAACTATTTTTTCTCTGGTAACCTCCGGTCAGGCCTATCACTTTTCCAACCGGAACATCTTCGGTAATCCCAAATTTAAAAATATACCGGTCTTTTACGTATAACCGGGTTGTTACGCCTATGCTGGCGAGGTAAAAATTCTCGTTGTTGTAAAACCGGAGTGTGTCAATTGTTTCCGGAGGTTTTTCAAGAAAACGGACCCGGATAAAACGTGCAGCGGAAATAAACCGCGTAGTGCGGTCATATTCCGAATTTCCTTTAAAAACCGGCACGGAATTCCCCGCCCATAAATCCTGTGCATTGTATTTATAACGCATAAAGCTGACTGACCAGATGGAATCTTTGTGAAAGTGTTGCGAAAAGTTTACCCCTGCTGCCCATTTGGCCAAAGGGGTAAAAAACGGCCGGTCGACAGCAAAACTTTTAATGCTGTTTCCGAATTCGTCGGTGCCGAACTCCACAGTGGAATTAATGTAGGTATTGCGGATGTTGGGCACAAAATATTTTGTCCGGTATGCAAAGTCGCCGGTTGAAGGTTTCCAGATAATTCCGTTCTGGAAGGTATGGCCCAGGCCGGCAAAATTATTTTCCCGCAGTTTAAAATGAAGACGCGAAGGAGAAACTGAACCGCCGGGAATGAGGCTCCAGCTATCCAGTTCGCGGATAAAAATATCCACAGAATCGGAGCTTTCCGGGGCAACCTGAACAAAAAAGGAGACATCTGTTATATAATTCATGCTGCGCACCAAACGTTCGGATTCTTTCACCAGCAGCGAATCGAAGGGTTGATTTTTTCGCACCAGCAACAGGTTACGAATAGTGCCGGGCTGGGTTCTTACATGCAACCTGTTCCCGGCTTTTGATATAAAGTTAAGCGATGCCGAAATAGTGTCACCAATGGAATATCCAAACGGATCGAGCGTTACAATGGTAATTTGCCTGATGATTTTTTCTTCAAAAGAACTGTAAGGTTTTTGTATCAACCGCTTATTCAGTATTTTTTGTGCAGGGGCCGGCGCTACGGGTTTGAAAAACAAGCGAAACATAAATTTGGTAAAGCCGCTTTTTTCGGAATAGGTTTCAATGTTCTCGTACAGATGGGTTGAATCTTTTTGTACAATTGTATCCTGTGCAAATGTGAAATCATTTGATATCAGTAAAATAAAAAAGAATATTACCGTTATTCGTATGCACATTTATCGCTTTTAAAAAATAGATAGCTTCGCAAATTTTACCAATGACACATTTCAATTTTTGTTGTCATTTCAACTTTCAATCTCCCTGTCATCCCGACGAAGGAGGGATCTGTTCATCGAAGAGATTTCTCATTCATGAAATTCATTTCCTTTTCGACCGCAACAACTCCTGCTTTTCAATTCTCGCCGATTCGCGGCCGATGATTGTTTCATTACGCAAACCCAGGGCGACACTCCCTAAGGTCGTTTTGCCCCGGGCTAAAATATGCAGGCCCTTCAGGCCATTTTCTGTCATCCCGACGAAGGAGGGATTTGTTCATCGAAGAGATTTCTCATTCATGAAAATCATTTCCTTTTCGACCGCAACAACTGCTGTTTTTCAATTCCCGCCGATTCGCGGCCGATGATTGTTTCACCGCTCAAACCCGGGGCGTCACTCCCTAAGGTCGTTTTGCCCCGGGCTAAAATATGCAGGCCCTTCAGGCCATTTTCTGTCATCCCGACGAAGGAGGGATCTGTTTATCGATGAGATTTCTCATTCATGAAATTCATTTCCTTTTCGACCGCAACAACTGCTGTTTTTCAATTCCCGCCGATTCGCGGCCGATGATTGTTTCACCGCTCAAACCCGGGGCGTCACTCCCTAAGGTCGTTTTGCCCCGGGCTAAAATATGTTGGCCCTTCAGGTCAAAAGATTTCTCGTTTGTTCCTCATTCGAAAGAACAGCGTTGACGGAACTTTTTGCTTTCAATCTTCCTGTCATCCCGATGAAGGAGGGATTTGTTCATCGAAGAGATTTCTCATTCATGAAAATCATTTCCTTTTCGACCGCAACAACTGCTGTTTTTCAATTCCCGCCGGTTCGCGGCCGATGATTGTTTCATCACGCAAACCCAGGGCGACACTCCCTAAGGTCGTTTTGCCCCGGGCTAAAATATGTTGGTCCTTCAGACCAAAAGATTTCTCCCTCGTTCCTCATTCGAAAGAACAGCGTTGACGGAACTTTTTGCTTTCAATCTTCCTGTCATCCCGACGAAAGGAGAGATCGGTTCATCGAAGAGATTTCTCATTCATGAAAATCATTTCCTTTTCGACCGCAACAACTCCTGTTTTTCAATTCCAGCCGGTTCGCGGCCGATGATTGTTTCATCATGCAAACCCAGGGCGACACTCCCTACGGTCGTTTTGCCCCGGGCTAAAATATGCAGGCCCTTCAGGCCATTTTCTGTCATCCCGACGAAGGAGGGATCTGTTCATCGAAGAGATTTCTCATTCATGAAAATCATTTCCTTTTCGACCGCAACAACTCCTGCTTTTCAATTCCAGCCGGTTCGCGGCCGATGATTGTTTCATCACGCAAACCCAGGGCGACACTCCCTACGGTCGTTTTGCCGCGGGCTAAAATATGCAGGCCCTTCAGGCCAAAAGATTTCTCATTCGTTCCTCATTGCCAATGACAGCACTGATGGAGCTCTCTGCTCTCTGCTCTTCGCCCTTTGCCTTTTGCCTTTTATTTATCTACTGCCGGAATTGCCAGCTCCGGAGCCAGTAGCAATTTAGCCTCTTCTTTTGCCTGTCGCCTGTAGTATCCTCTGAACAGGAAATTCTCTTTGAGCGCCTCCATGTTTTCATTCAGTCCAATGCTGCTTTCTTTTAAATTGAGAATTGTTTCATCAATATTATTTACAATTGTGGTATCCCTAATTAACATTCCGATAGCGCCTTCGCCATTGTTAATTTTTGTCATAATTTCTCCAAGCTGGTTGGAAGCAACTTCAGTTTTTGCCGCCGTTTTCCGCAGGCTTTCCATAAATGCGAACACGTTTTCTTTGGTAACATCAATGGTTTGATCCAGGCCTTCCGAGCTCTTCTTAAAGTTTCCAATGGTCTGATTGATATTCTCCGCAATGGTTGAATCCTGGATTAATCTGCCCAATGTACCCTGGCCGCTGTTAATGTTCATCATTATTTCGGCAAGCTGCACCGTAATAATTTCGGCGCTCTCTGCACTCGATTTTAAACTCTTCATAATATCGTCGGTTTCAACCGGTTCTTTTGACATAATATGCTGCCCATCTTCGGCCATTCGGGCGCTGTTGCTGCCCTGCGTAATAATGATAATCCGGTCGCCGATAATTCCTTCCGAACCAATACTTGCATAACTGTCGGCTTTTATAAACTGCTGCACATTTTTTCTGATAAGCATATCTACCTGCACCGTGGAATCATTAATGATTTTAATGTTATCGACAATGCCCACATCGATGCCCGAAAACCGGATATTGTTTCCAACCTGCAGACCGCTTATATTATAGAAATTAGTGGTGATTTTAAATACCGGATTGAATAAATTCTGCTGTTTGCCAATAATAAAAATGGCAATTACAAAAATTGCAATTCCCAGGGCAATAAAAATTCCTAAACGTGCTTTAAATTGTGGTGTATGATTTTCCATTTTATGTTTATTATTTAAAAAAGGATTGTATCAGTTCATCCGTTGAATTTTCAAAATCATCGATGTTTCCTTCCATATAAACCGCACCATCCCTTAACATGATAATTCTGTCGGCAGTGGCGCGGGCACATTCAATATCGTGTGTGATGATAATGGATGATGTTTTGTACTTTTTTTGAACATCATTAATCAGCGCACTTATTCCGTCGGAAGTTACCGGGTCGAGACCGGTGGTTGGTTCATCGTAGAGCATAATCATCGGGTCCACTACAATGGTGCGGGCCAGACTTGCCCGTTTACGCATTCCGCCCGATAATTCGGAAGGCATTTTGTGTAAGGTGTCGGTCAATCCCACATTCTCCAGAACTTCTTCAATTTTTTCATCCCTCTGTTTTTTTGAAAGCTTCTTTTTCAGACGGATTAAAGGAAATTCAAGATTTTGTTTAATGGTCATTGAATCGTAAAGCGCTCCACTTTGAAAAAGGAATCCAACCTTTTCTCTCAGTGCTGCCAGGCGTTTGCTTTTTAATTTATTTACATTCTCACCCAAAACCATGATAGTTCCCTGATCTGCGTTCAGCAAACGGACAATGCATTTTATAAGCACCGATTTTCCGGAGCCTGATTTCCCCAGCACCACAAGATTTTCTCCGTCGGCAAGACTAAATGACAAATTTTTTAATACCTGCATATCCTTAAAACCCTTACTAAGGTTGCTAATTTCAATAACCTTACGGGAGATTTTAGTACTATCCGGAGTAACTGGTTCCATTTTTATCATTTCTGTATTTTATAAAAGCATATCGGTTACCTGAACGGCAACCAGGTCGACAATTATCACGAGCAGGGAAGCAAGTACCACGGCCGAATTGGCCGCTTTGCCCACGCTTTCTGTTCCGCGTCCGGCGGAATAACCTTTATAACATCCCACCAGCCCGATGACGGCGCCAAAAAAGAAGGTTTTAATTACAGCAGGTAAAAAATCCATAAAATCGACCACCCGGAATGCCTGGTTGAAAAACAACACAAATGTGACGCTCCCCTTGATGTTTGCTCCGGCCCAGCTTCCCAAAATTCCAAATGCATCGGCATATAAAACCAACAGCGGAATCATCAGCGTAGCCGCCAATACCCTGGTAACCACCAGAAAACGAACAGGATGAGTGGAAGAAACTTCCATGGCATCAATTTGTTCCGATACCTTCATGGAGCCCAGCTCGGCTCCCATGCCCGAACCAATTTTCCCGGCACAAATCAGCGCGGTAATAACGGGGCCCATTTCGCGGATGATGGATAAAGAAACCATTCCGGGCAGCATGGATACGGCGCCAAAGTCGGCCAATACAGGCCGCGACTGTATGGTTAGCACCAGGCCCATTATGAGTCCGGTTACTGAAATTAGCGGTAATGTTTTATACCCGATTTGGAAACACTGCCGCAGGAATTCATTGAATTCAAAATCGAAGGAAAAAGTTTCTTTTATGGTTTGCCAAAGGAACAGAAAGAACTCGCCGATTTCCGAAAAGAATATGTTGGCTTCCTGTGTTTTTTTAACTGTTTTTTCACCAAGCCGGATAACCTGCTTTTTGACAACAAGGGTATTTATGGTTACTTTTTTTAACGGTGCAAATTTTTTCACCTCGTAAAGGTAGGTCCATTAATCCCGGTAATGTTTACAATATTTCGGATAAGAGTTACATGATTCACACATATTCTGCCGGTTCATTCTCTGCAGGAATGATTTTTTTCTTCAGTTTTAGTGTTCTGAGGATGGGATTAATTTTGAGTGTCAACGGCATGGTATCGCCCAGTAAAAAACCCCAGGGTTTTAACGGTTTTATGTGGTCGAAAATAAGTTTGGCAATTGCGGTAAGCGGTATGGCAACAAGCATTCCCTGGATTCCCCATAAAGCACCAAAAACAACTACCGCTATAATAGAAGCCAATGCATTGATTTTCACCTTTGAAGCAACTATTTTTGGCACAATAAAATTGTTGTCGATAAACTGAATGAAAATGTAAAGCGCCAGGACCAGCAGGGCAAACCATGGCGATGTTTTGGTAACAATGGCAATGATCATTGGCAGTGATGCGGCAACAATTGACCCCAGGTAAGGGATGAGATTGAGCAAAGCCCCTATTATGCCCAGAATTATAGCGTATTCTATTCCCAGGATTAAAAGCCCCACAGAATACATGGCAGAAATAATGGCCACCTCAATGAGTAACCCTACCAGGTAGCGCTGGATGAGGGTTTTAATCTGATTGATGATGATGCTCACCTTGCTGCGGTTCGATTTACCAAAAACCCTGCGAAAGAATTCGATTAAAAGGGGCTGGTAAAACAATATCATAAAAACATATACCGGAATCAGGAAAAATAAAGCCAGCATGCCGCCTACATTGGCAATGGTTTGCCCAATTTCAAGACTGCCAATGATTTCATTTTTTGTGGTGGTAATCCATTCCGTTATTTCCCTGGTGCTTAAATGTAAGTGCCCTGAAACAAAAATTATCGTTTGATTGAGAATTTCTGTAAACTTATCCACCAGCTTTGGCAGCGATTCGGTAAACCGGCTTGCCTGCGAAAACACAAGCATACCAAATGCTGCAATTACCAGAAAGGTGAGAAACAAGGTAATTATTATAGCAAAAATCCGGTTTATTTTAATCCGAACAAACAGGTTTACAACGGGGTGTAAAATAATGGCAATAATGGTAGCAAAAACAAGAGGTATAATTATACTTTTGGCGATGTACAGCACCGCAAAAAAAGCAAGCAAGCCAATAAAAACAAGGGGCGCTCTAACGCTTACGGGGATTTTCATTTTTCTGTTGGTTTCCACTTGCATGAATTGTTATTCTCCTTTACAGAAAATAAGTTGAATCAAATTATCCGCTTATAAATTACCTGAACCTGCACCGGTTTTACTCTTCAATTTTTGTTTTTGCATTTTTTTCAGCTTCTGCCGGTTTGTGCATTTGCTTTTCAGCGAAACGGGTAACATCTTTCTTTGCCTTTTCAAATTTTCCGGTAACAACATCGCGTAATTCATCCAGTTTTCCCTTCAATGAATCCGTATAATCTTCACCCCTTTTCAAAATTCTTTTACGGGTTTCGGTTCCTTTTTCGGGTGCGTATAATATTCCTGCCAACCCTCCTGCAGCGGCGCCTAACATTGCGCCCAACAATACTTTTAAAGATTTCATAGTTATATTTTAAAATTGATTTAAATGAACTGAGGCAAAGATCAGCCAATTTCTGCGATGGAATGTTACACAATTTCGGAAATGATTTACATCATTCACACCTTTGCAGGAGCTAACTTATTGCGGAGCAAAATTGTTTTTTCGGAAAGTTAATTTCAGTCTGATGTATGCTGCTTAGTTGCCCCTGGTGTAATATTTCATTGCTTCGGGCATAAATTGTTTCAGCTTTTTAATCCTGGTTTCATCGGAGGGGTGGGTACTCAAAAATTCAGGTGGACTTTCGCCGCCTGCTGCCGCCATTCGCTGCCAGAAAGGAATAGCTTCCTGTGGATTATAACCGGCCATTGCGGCAAAAATCAACCCGTACTGATCGGCTTCGGTTTCCTGCTGCCTTGACCAGGGTAAAACTGCCCCAATGGTGCTTCCTACACCGTAAGCCTGCATAAACAGATTTTGTGTTTCCTGCTTTTTTTGCGACAAGGCAACCTCCAGCGCCACTCCTCCCAGTTGCTGAATCATTCCCTGGCTCATCCGCTCGCTGCCATGTTTGGCAATGGCATGGGCAATTTCGTGTCCCACTACAATGGCCAGTGCTGTTTCGTTTTGCGTTACCGGCAACAGACCGGAATAAACAACCACTTTACCTCCGGGCATACACCAGGCATTGACCTCTTTACTGTCGACGGTGTTAAATTCCCACTTATACCCTTCAATTACCGATTGCTGACCCTGGCTGTTGTAATATTTGGTAATGGCTCCCGAAATTCGTGCTCCTACCCTGTCCACCATGGCAGCCTCTTTATTGGCCGGACTTAACACCTTGTTTTCAGTTAAAAAAGTATTGTACTGGCC
Organism: uncultured Prolixibacteraceae bacterium; assembly: GCA_963771595.1. Taxonomy (GTDB): domain Bacteria; phylum Bacteroidota; class Bacteroidia; order Bacteroidales; family Prolixibacteraceae; genus CAVYUC01. Next base: position 96,812 of record CAVYUC010000028.1, read on the forward strand.
GGTGGCCATTAATTGCAATTCCGATTCGGGAACCAGACTCAGTTGCTTCCGTCCGGTTACCTGGTTTAATACACAACCTGTGAGGAAAAGTATACCGGCAAGTAAAAATATGATGTTCTTCATAGCAATATATTATTTGAATTCCCTTTATAATTTTAAAAGAAAAAATGCAGTCCTTCCGCCTGCATTTTCAAAACAAACTGAACTTATCATGAACATAAATTCATGCATAATAAGCTTTTTTAAAAAATTCTTCTTCCCTGAATAACCCGGAATATTACTGCAATTAGCGCAATAACAAGCAGGATATGAATAATACCGCCGGCATTGTAGCCAATAAAACCTATTGCCCAGGCAATAATCAGTATTACTGCGATGATGTAAAGTAAATTACTCATAATCTTATTAATTATTTGTTTTTGTGATTTCTGAACCTACTTTTTGAATTTAAATATGTTACCTTTAATTCAGTACCTGAAAAATGATCATCCTGCCCGCTTCAATACCAGAACTGCATGGCAAATTTATCCGGACCTTCCAGACTTTTGCCATTAACCTGAATTTTGAAGAGTTGGCCGTTTTAAATAAAAATGCTGTCCTGACTTTCATTGACATTTATTATTATTTTAATATCGTTTTATAAGTAATGAATTCACTTTCAAATGTATTTCTCTTCACTGCAGGAATTATTACACAACTTTGCAAATTCGTTACATTATTCACACATTTTTGTATGAACCAAAACTCCTGGTTATCAATTTTCTTTTTTTGCTTATTCACCTGTTATCCTTTCTGGTTACTTTATCCAAAAGATTCCTCCTTAATGGGATGGTAAAATGCAATGGTAAAAAAGATGCAGCGCCCTTGATTTTGGCGCTGCATTTTATTTCTGTTCTTTGTTTATTCCGGTAAAAATGGCGGTGCAAACAACTGCTTCTGTTAAAATGATATTACAGGTTAAGTGCGGCATATAAAATTTTCCCGCATCTGGCGAGTCAGTGGTTGTAAATTATGGTAAATAAACTGTGCCGCTAAACGGTCACGTTTTTCAAAGTTTCCAGTACTCCAAACACATTTAGCAACCAAACAACAAGAATGATTACCACAACCGCATTCAGAATGTTTTTAATGGTGCGCTGCATGGGAATGTAACTGTTTACCAACCAGAGAATAACTCCCGCAACAACGATAACAACAAGAATGGTTAAAATTGGCATGATTATAAATTTTATATTGTGAATGATATTCGTTACAAAGGTAGGTTTGCAGCAAAAGGAAGTATTACATAATTATGAATAAGAGTTACATTATTCACACATTTGGCAGAATCATAATAAAAGCGACCTCCTAATTCCCGTTACACTCAAACGAAAGGGGAAAGATTTTTAAAGAGTTAAGAAATATTTTATTGATACTAGATTCAAATAGTATCTTTGTTTTATGTATTATAGGAGAAAGATATTGTTGGCATTATTAGACCAATTTGGTGGAAAGCTTGACAAGATTAGCTTACAGAAATTATTATTCCTTTTTGTAAGACAACAAGATAAAAAGTCATTTCATTTTGTTCCTTATAGATTCGGCTGTTATTCATTTCAGGCAAATGCTGATTTGAAAACACTTACTAAATATAATCAAGCTGCAGAGTCAGAAAAGGATTGGGAGTTAATAGACGTAAAAAACTATTATCAAGAATTGAACACAAAGGATAAAGCTGCCTTAAGATATATTAAGTCAGAATATGGTGATTTAAATTGCAATGAGTTAATTGAATTGACATATAAAAATTATCCTTTTTTCGCTATTAATAGTACGATTGCTAATAAATTCCTAACAGAAGACGAATTAAAAAAAGTTGAAAGCCAACGAGTTCGGAAGACTGAAATGATTTTGTTCACTATTGGTTATGAAGGAATTTCATTAGAGCAATATGTTAATAAGCTGATTGTTAATGATGTTAAAGTTCTTTGCGATGTTCGTAAAAATCCCATGAGCATGAAATTTGGATTTAGCAAAAACCAACTTATTATGGCTTGTCAAGGCGTTGGTATTGAATATAAACATATTCCTGGCGTTGGTATTGAAAATGATAAGAGACGGGAATTAAATACGCAGGCTGATTACGACAAACTTTTTGTTTATTATAAAGAAAGTATTTTACCCGAAAAGTCTAACGAACAAAAAGAATTACTTGAAATATTAGATAGTAAAAAACGTATTGCATTAACTTGTTTTGAAGCCAATATTAGTCAATGTCACAGAAAACATTTGGCAGAGGCTCTCGGAGCGTTTGATGATAATAATTTTGAAATTAGGCACATTTGATGGCAAAAACTAAAGTACTCATCACAGTCAAGACATATCCTGCTATTTCCAAAAAATATGAAGAATTGGTTTGTACCGCAGGATTTCTTGAGGATGGTACTTGGATTAGAATTTATCCGATTCAATTTCGCAAAAAGGCATATAGTCAACAATACTCTAAATATGAATGGATAGAGCTAGATGTAGTGAAAAATGACAGTGATTTTCGACCAGAGAGTTACAGACCAGTTTCTCATGATAGTCAAATCGAGAAAGTTGGAGAGATTAAACCGGATGGAGATACATGGGAAGATAGAAGAAAGATCGTATTGAAAAAGGTTTATACTAATCTCAGTAAACTTATAGAAGAAGCAAAAGACAAAAATATTTGCACTTCACTTGCTGTATTTAAACCTTCGGCAATTTTAGATTTTGTTTACGAAAAAGAAAAGGAAAGGGAATGGTCATCTGACAAACTCGCACAATTTCAACAACTTCACTTATTCGAGAAAGACAAAAACAATAACTTTAAGGTAGTCAAAAAGCTACCATACAAGTTTAGCTATGTTTTCAAATCTGATGATGGAGTGAAGAGAAAGATAATGATTGAAGATTGGGAAACGGGACAATTATTCTGGAATAGTTATAGAAGGCATGATGGTGATGAGATAAAAGCCTGCCTTGATGTTCGGAAAAAATACTTCGATGATTTTGCTAAAACTAAAGATTTGCATTTTTTCTTAGGAACAACTAAACAACATCACTTCATAGGTAAAAATCCTTTTGTAATTATTGGGACTTTTCATCCAAAGCCAATTTCACAATATAAATTATTTTAAGATGCAAGCTACCACTTTCGCCGATTCTTAATCGGTGACAGAAAATAAATCGGGGAGTCTGTATTGATCCAGAATAGAAATCTGAACCGTAAATAGCCTTTAATTATTTCCATTCAACTTTAACCTGCCAACAGAATCGAGTGAAAAAACAAAGCGAATGCGGTTTTTGAACGTTCCGGTGGCGGAATCGATGTTTTTGGAAACCAGCAGCGGAACATATATCTCGAAAAAATTCCAGAATCCGGCTTTTAATCCTGTCTCAAAAAAGAGGGGTGAAGCGTTACTTTTGCCTAAACAGAATTCGCAAATTATTGTTGAAAATGTCTTGAAAAGATGCGGCTGCATATGAAACGGACAAAAAAACTACTTTGGCAACTCTACGAAAAATGTTGTCCCTTTTCCTGATTCGCTTTCCAGCCAGATTTTACCATTGTGGCTGTCCACAATTCTTTTTACAATGCTCATTCCCAGTCCGGTGCCTTTTTCGCCTGCGGTTCCTTTTTTGGTAATGGAAGTAAACGGAATAAAAACCTTATCCTGATCTTCCTTTTTAATACCTTCCCCCTGATCGCGCACTTTAACCAGAACAGTTTCATTTTTCTCTTCCAGATGAACTTTAATCCGGCTTTTTTCGGGCGAAAATTTAATTGCATTGTCAACCAGGTTGTGAAAAATCTGCAAAATTTTGTGGATGTCTGCCTTAATCATAACAGCGTCAACATCAGAATTCAACTTAACTTCAATCTGCTTTCTTTTGCTTATTGTATTTGAATTTTCGATAATGCTTTGAAGCTGTTTCACTAAATCGAATTCCTCAAATTTAAGTTGAATATTCCCGGATTCTATTTTTGAATAGTCCAGCAAATCTTCCACCAGGCTCAACATGAACTCGGAAGAATTGAGTATGTTTTGAAGAAAAGTAAGGTGCTGATCCGATATTTCACCCTTTAATTCTTCATGCAAAAACTCCGAAAAATTCATGATCACGCCCAGCGGATTACGTAAATCGTGTGCAGCCATTCGAAGAAACCTGTTCTTTAATTCGTTCAAACGCTCCAACTCCATAATTTTCCGTGTCAGTTGGCGCTGAAGATTTACCAAATCGTTGTTCAATTTGGTAATTTCATCATAAAGTTGCTGTGTCTCTTTTTCGGTTGTATAATTGGCCTGAATATTTTTTTTTAACAGATCCATGATGAGGTTGGCCTGTTCGTTATTTATTTGCTGAAGGTGATTGGTAAAATCGACTGCTTCCTTGTGATTATTGGCTGCCACAATCAGCACTTCATCGTATAATGCGGCGCCTATAAAATAAAAATTGTGTGTTGTATCGTTGATTAGGAAATTCAGTCTGTAGTCAATTGATATTTTTTTCTGTTTAATTTCAAGCAAAAAATTTAGCGATTGTGTTCGATAATCCGGATCGATTAAGTTGGAAAATAATTTACCCACCGGATTATTTATTGCTATCCCAAAATCATCACGAAGCACCGATTTTACAATTCCACCATTATCACACAGCAGGGCAAAACCCTTTATATCAACTGGTTCATTCATTTTTTAATTTGTTAGAAGTTGATTTGCTTTTTCAATGGCCAGTTGTGCGTTGGGCGCCCATCCGCTAGCATTAAATTCTGCCAAATCCACTTCATGTTTCAATGCCACTCCACCTATAAGTATTTTAAGATCTTTCCCTATAGCACTTCTGCGTAAATCCCGGATAGTTTCTTTCAGAAGATTCCGGTGATAGGGTATTGCAATGGACAACCCGACGATATCGGCATTATTTTCTTCCACCGATTTTAAAATAGCTGAAGCAGGAGCGTTGGCGCCAAGATAATAGGTGTCCCAGCCTTCAATTTCAAAAAAGTCGGCAACCATTCGGATTCCGATTTCGTGCAACTCGCCGCCAATACATGCCCCAACAAATTTTTTCCCGACCCGGTCAGTTGAAAAGATAAAAGGATAAAGTTGCGACATTATCATTTGTGTGGCGGCAGAACAAAAATGCTCTTTTGCTACGCTAATCTGGTTCGACAGCCACAACCGGCCCACTTCGTACTGCGATTTTTGAAACACTTCGAGGTAAATATCTTTTACTTTTACTCCGCCGTTAACCGCTTCCATTACCAGGTTGCCAGCCAGATTTCGGTTTCCGTCGAGCAAAGCATCATTATACTTTTTGGTGAGTTTCCCCAATTCCGTCGACTCGTCAATAAAACTTTCCATTGTACCCACGGGTAAATTCATTTGCTCAATTCCGGAATCGATAAAACCGGCGGTAACCGCAGCCATTTGCTCCGTTAAATTTGCACTGAATGCTTCCTGCATGCAAACCAGGTTTTCAATCATTGCCGAATCAGGAAATTTCAATCCCCGAAAGAGCGTTTTAACCCAGGCCACGTATTCGGTAAAAATTTCTTTTTGATTCGCGGAAATGGCTTCGGCAAGAAATGGTATGTGGTATTCCGCATCGCGAATGCTGAGTTGCCTGCCCGATTCGCCGTATTTTTCCCACATTTCAGGCTGCTTTTTATACTGTCGTTCTACAATTTCTTCTGCATATTTTCTTTTGTTGTGCAACAATAGTGAATGCAATTCTTCCCGCAGTTTTTTCATAGCAAAAATTTTATGTTTGACCTGCAGGCGGAATTATCTTTAAACTTTCTGACAGAAACTGCACTCAGACTGACTGTCACAGAGAGCGGAGTGGAAATGTTTCTTTCAATTATTTTGGAATGAATTCCGCCAACATATTTTCTTTAGGTTTTTCAAATTCCGGTAAAATTAATTTTTTAACAGCACTCCGGCGATGTTTGCCGACCAATATTTTCCGGTTTGCGTAAGTTTAACCGTATCGTCTTCTTTCATTATCAATGCGTTTTCAAATAAATAATCTGAAATCGCAAGGTCATTTTCAAATACCTGTTTGAATTCTGCTTCCGGCATCGCTGTTTTTCGGCAGAACCTGAGTTTTTCAGCCAGTGCGGATTTATCTGCCTGCCAGCGAAAAATTTTTGTCTTTTCAGCGGTGAAAGAATTATCGGTTAAATAATCTTCTGATGTGAATGCATTGAAATACTGAATTCCGTTAATTTTCCCGCCGGCTCCAGGACCGAGAGCCAGTATATCAGCATCATCTGCCTGTAGTTCCACGTATTTTGCATTTCCATGCGATTTGTGCCCGTATTGAACTGCAGTAATTGCTTCCCAGTCCGGAAGTGATGTCAGAAAAACATCGGCCAATTTGAAAAGGCGGTATTCATTTTCGGGATGTGGTGCGTTATATTTTCCACTTTTAACAAGCGGAGCATTTGGAAAAGGTAAAAGCGGATAAATGCTGCACCCGGTAAATCCCAGCTTTTCAATGAACCACAAATCTTCATTCCAGTTCTCATCGGTCTGCCCCTCGAGGTTGTACATCAAATCCGCGCAAATATTGGTTATTCCGGCTTTTTTAATTGCACTTACTTTTTGTTGAATTTCCTGGAAATTTGCTTTTCGATTATAAATTTTCTTACTTCTTCCTGAAAAGACTGCACTCCAAGACTAACCCGGTTAATTGCACTTCCAGGTAATCTTTCCAGGTAAAAGCTGTTGAGGTCAGTGTTGGTTGACTCCAGTGTAATTTTACAATCGGGCGAAAGCGGAAATTCATTGCAAATTGTTTCGAGCAAATCGAAAAACAAATTTGCCGGCAGGGCCGTTGGAGTGCCACCGCCAAAATACAATGCATCAAACGGGCGACTTTTTACCCATTCTTTTTTAGCGAGTTTTTTGATTTGCATTTTGAGGGCATTCACAAATTTTTCAACGGTTTCCTGCTCCGGATTCACACATTTGTAATAGCCGCAAAATGTACACGATTTGTTGCAAAACGGAATGTGAATATAAATGCATCTTTTTTCTGTTTCGGCCTGGTTATTCAGCGCTGTTTGCAATTCTTCCGGTTCAACATCGTTTACCGGAATCAGCCTTTTAAGTTCAGCTGCACTGCGTATTCTTTTTTCGAAAAAATTCCAGGGCGCTTTGTTATTTAATGTCGGGAAATATTCTGGTTTACCGGAATCTTTCATGTGCAGTGCATCGTAATTTATTTCTTCTCTTTCACTGTTTTCTCAATCAAACTGAAAAGTTCTTTCGCATGAATCGGTTTTGAAATGTATTCATCAAAACCCGAGTCCAGCATTTTTTCGCGATCACCGGCAAGAGCATTTGCGGTTTGGGCAATTATCTTTATCTGCCCATTGAATTTCCTGATTTCATTCAGCGCCTCGTATCCATCCCCCTCCGGCATTCGAATATCCATCAGAACGAGGTCGACATCCGGATGATTTTTACACATTTCGATGGTTTCCCTTCCTGTTGCGGAATACAACAACTGCCGGACTTTATTTGCCAGTAAAATGGTTAAATGTTTTGAGCTGATGCTGTCATCTTCAGCTATCAGTATTTTCAATTCATCAAGTGCAGTTTTTTGTGTTTTCTCTTTTTTCTCTGTATTACTTTGTTTGGTTTGAACTCCCTTCTTCACCGGCAGTTTCACCCAAAATACAGAACCTTTTCCCTCTTCCGAATCAACCCCTACTTCCCCATTCAGCATTTCAACATAAGCCTTAACAATAGCAAGCCCAAGACCCGATCCCTGGAAAGCGCGTGTGTCTTTAATGTCGGCTTGTTCAAAACGATTAAAAATAGCTTTCCGGCGGTCTTTAGGTACACCAATGCCTGAATCTTTTACATAAAAATGCAAATTATCCTCTTTTAGTTCCAGTCCAATTTTTATGAATCCTTCATCGGTATATTTAATCGCATTTTTAATAAGGTTGGTCATAATAGAAATTAACTTTCGTCTATCGGTGTGTATTGTTGTAATTTTTTCAGGGAACCTGTTTTCAAGTGTAAATGCCAATCCTTTTTGTTTCGTTTCTGAATTAAAAAATTCAAAAAGTGATTGTACTTCCTGTCTAATAAAAACATTTTCGATGCTAACAACAACCTGACCTGTTTCAATTTTTGAAATGTCAATCAGCGCATTCACCGTTTCCAACATACGGTTGCCGCTTTTTTGAATGATATCAATAAATTTTAATTGTTTTTCACCCGATATATCCGGCTGCTTCAATAGATCGGTAAAACCAAGAATACCGTTCATCGGTGTACGGATTTCGTGACTCATATTGGCAAGGAATGCCGATTTTAGCTGGTCGGCTTCTTCCGCTTTTTCCTTGGCCTTTATGAGTTCTAATTCAGTTTTTTTTCGTTCAGTAATATCCAGTGCAGAAAAGGTAATTCCTTTAGACAGTTCATTTGAATCAAGTGGTGAAGAACTAAGTAAAACGTCTATTATTTTTCCGTTTTTACATTTCCAACGGGTTTCAACCGTGCCAAATCCTTTCTCGCTAATTTGTCGGTATTTCTCTTTTCCTACATAATCAAATTCTTTTTTATCAGGATATAAAACAAGCAAATTTTTCCCTGTAAGTTCTTCCGATTTGTAACCCGTCATTTTTGTAATGGTAAAATTAGTATTTTGCAGCACCCGGTTTTTAACCACTCCTATACCAATGGGTGCAGCACGGAAAATACTTTCAAGGTATTCTTTGTTTGCGGTTAACGCTGCTTCAACCTTTTTTTATTCGGTTATATCTTTAAAAGTACAATATGTTTGTCTGAAATTTCCTTTTTCGTCATAACCTATACATCCTTCAAATGAAACGATTATTTCAGTACCATCGTTTTGTAACATATTGAATTCAACTCCGGTTATACTGCCTTTCTTTTTAAATTGGGCGAAATTTTTGCGAAATTTTTCTTTTGAGTCGGTTTGAAGAAAATCGCCAAACCATTTACCGACGACTTGTTCTTTTTCATAGCCAAGGGTTCTTAACCATTGAGGATTAACATCTTTTACCTCGCCGTTGATGTTTAAGGATTGATAGGAAAGCGGGGCATTAAGGTATAATGCACGGTGTTTTTCTTCGCTGTCTTTAATTTTTTGTTCAGCTAATTTACGTTCGGTTATATCCAGAAACACCACAATCGCTGCAATTCGTTTACCTTTATCATTATTGATTGGAGCTGCATGGGCAAGTACGTAACGATCTTCATTATTGTCTCTCCGGATGATGAATTCTTCCCTGACCGATTCTCCTGTTAATACTGCACGTGCGAGCGGCACTTTTTCAGGTTTATATGGCGTTCCATCAAAATGCAGAATTTGCCAGCTTGATACGTATTTATTAATATCAATATTTTCTGCAATATCCTTGTAATCTTTATCCCGAATCATCAATGCGGCTTTATTCACGTATCTGAGTTTCCCGTCGGGAACTTCGGCAATGGCTATTCCGGCCTGGCTGTTATCCAGCGCAGCCTGAAGGATTGCTTCATGCTCTTCGGCTTTTTCCTTGGCATCAATCAATTGCTTTTCCAAACGTTCTTGCATGGTAATATCCCGCAACACACCGGTTACTTTGTGTGGCAGGTCGTTTTCGTCTTTTTGCAGTTCGGCTTTTGAGTGGATTGTTTTTCGTTCCGTTGTATTTTTGGGCGTGATTTCAAAAATTATATCATACGATTTGTTTCCGGTTACCAGATCGATCATTGCCTGATTCACCTTGTCCCGATCTTTTTCAACCACCAGATTCATTACTTCTTCTGCAGGAAATTCTTTTTTGTTCAGGTCCAGATTATAGATTCGTTTGCCTTCGTCTGATCCCCAGAATTCTTCCGTTTGCAGGTTATATTCCCAGCTTCCGATGTGACCTGCCTCCTGCGCTTTCCTGAATCGTTCTTCGCTTTCAATTAATTTTTGTTCTGCCTTTTTACGTTCAGTAATGTCTTCTCCCGAACTGAGTGTTCCGGAATAATTTCCATCATCGTCGTTAAATAAAGTATTGTGCCATAAAATTGTTTTACGCCCTCCTGTTTTTGTTATAATTTCATTTTCATGCTGATCGAATCCTTCCACACCTTGTTGCATAAGTTTTTCCAGGTGCTCTTTTACATTTGCTCCTTCTTCTTCCGGAAGACAGGTTTCGAACCAGTTTTTTCCGATAAGTTCACCCGGATTGTACCCCAATATCCGGTGGCCGCTTTCATTGAGTAAAGTAATTTTTCCATCTTTATCAAGTAAAACCACAATTTCGGCCGCCACATCAAGGTATTTTTTCAGGGTTTCATTGCTTTTCAGCAATTCTATTTCGCTGGCAACCAATTGCTGATTGGCTGCTCTTAGTTGTTGTTCATTGGCTTCCAACTGCTGGTTGGCCGCTCTGAGTTGCTGCTCATTGGCTGCTAATTGTTGGTTGGCCGCATCCAGCTGCTGATTAACTGCTTTTAATTCGGCTTCTGTTTTTTTATGTTGTTGCTCTGTTCTTTCAAGTTCAGCAATTCTTTGCTGCAGTTTTGCCAATTCTGCATTCCCGGGGATAAAATGATTTTTCATACACTCTAATTAGAATAAAGACACTAAAATAAAAACATAAGACTAAGAATTTTGATCATTCCCGGATATGTCTAAAATCTTTAATTATGACTACTTTATACTATGAATTAATTGACATTTGCGGTTTCTCTAAAATCCGGTATAGTTCTTTTTCCGATTCATCGCCACTGGTATAAAAAATTACCATTTGTTCTATATCAAAACGGACGGATTTGCGTTTGGTACCCTTCACCGAATAAGCCACAACCTCAATTTCATTGTCTTTCAGTAATTGATGAACCGATTCCAGATTATCAGTGCCAATGGTATCGTTTTCCCGTTTCAACACATTTCCGCCACCTACAACTACTGCTTTTAAATTTTTTATGTCCAACCCCAAACCAGTGAAAGCGTCAATGAGCTGGCGAATAGCATTTTGTGCATATCTTCCGGGAATAACGTTTTCTTTATCAGGCGCTTTTCCCGGAAGCATAATATGCGCCATGCCGCCGTACCTGAAGTTTTCGCCGAATAAAACAACCACCACGCATGAACCAAGGGGGCTCGATTTTAAATCAGCAGTTTCATTGCTGGTTTTTACCTCTCCTGTAAAGATAGTGATTATTTCCTTCATGCTATTTCAAAAATTAATCTTTAAAGGTTCCAATGGAATGTCCTGAATCATTTCCTTCCTGAATACTAAATCAACCTGTTCGTTTCATTTTTCGGGATTTGGCACATTCCATCCTGCAAATTTCAAAACTAACATAATTCTTTATTATTCATGAAATAATAGTATTGACATTTAGTAACTTCGGAAGAATTTCAGCTTGATTTTACTAATTTTTGGCCTGTTTGGGAATGTTGTTTTTGTGCTTCCTGTTTTACGGCAATAAATAGTGTAAAGCACAAAAAGCCCCGGGCAATTCCGCTTGCGCAATTACCCGGGGCTGTTAAAATCCGGCGTTTTACTATTCAGGTTTCGCCGGATTGGTTTTCCGGTTCAACCATTAAACCGCCACTGCATTTTTATTTTCGCCTGCAAACGATTGTTCAACTGTATTCTTACTTTGGCCGAGCATTTTCAGCATTTTGATGTGCTGCAAAATTGCTTCTGCAAAATTCTTATTTACGTGATACGGCAAACCGTATTCTTTGGCTTTCGATTGCACGATTTTCGAAATATTTTTATAATGAATATGACTGATATTCGGGAATAAATGATGCTCAATCTGGTAATTTAATCCGCCAACCATCCAGGAGAAAATCCTGCTTTTTGGGGAATAATCGCACGTGGTGTACAACTGATGAACAGCCCAGTTGTTGCCCAGTTCGCCATTCTCATCAGGTACCGGATATTCAGATGACGGAACAACATGTGCAGTTTGAAATATACTGCCTAATGACAACCCGCCGGTAAAATGCATCAGTAAAAATCCGGCAACAATCCAGTACCACGCAACGGATATCGTTAAAAGCGGTACAACAAGAAACACTAAATAATAAACAGTTTTTGCAATAATCAATTCCGTCAGCAGCTGGCTGTATTTGCGTTTTCCGCTTATCCTGACGCCATTTTTCCTGTATTTCAGCAATTGCCTGAAATCTTTTGTAACAATCCACGAAATGGTCATCAATCCATAAAAAAACCATGCGTAAATGTATTGGAAACGGTGTATTTTTTTCAAAGGCCGGTGTGGTGAAAACCGCAGAATTCCCGGTGGCGCAATATCTTCGTCGTGTCCTTCAATATTGGTAAAACCATGGTGCATGGTGTTGTGCTGATAGCGCCAGTTGGGGGGAAATCCACCCAGCAGGTACATCGAATTTCCAAACAACTTGTTTAATCGCCGGTTTTTCGAAAATGAACCGTGATTGGCATCATGCATGGTTGCCATTCCCAAACCAGCCATTCCGAGTCCCATTAAAAACCAACAGGCCATTACCGCCAATATCGACGTAACAAGTCCTGAAACCATCAGCACCAGCGGGCCCAAATATATGGTTGCCATAAAAATGGATTTCAAATAAATCTTCCAGTTTCCATAGGGTGTAATGTTGTTTTTGCTGAAATATTCATTTACCGAACTCCTTAATTCAGTGGTAAAATCGAGTTTATTTTTTGAGTATTTTATAATTTTCATATTTTAATTTTTGTTTAAAGTGATTTCTTTTCTTCTGTTGAGAATCATCCTGTTCTTGCAGGAATATCATTTGATTTGTGCACTGCTAAAATAAATGAAGAAAACGATGCATTCAAATGAAAGGGATTAACCAAAAGGTTTTTGGGATAAAACACCTTCTGAAATGATGAATGTCAAAACCTGCGGATGAATGCCATTCGCCCCTGCGCCTTAAAACAAGTCCTTTACAGCCATTAAATACTGACGCGATACCGGCACGGTTTCATTGGTTCCGTCGAGCGATAACCAGTAAGTATTGAAATTTTTATGCAGCTTGTCAACATACTGAATGTTTACAACGCTTGAACGATGCGTTCGTATAAAATTGTTAAATTCCTTCAACTGTTTTTCAACGTTTTTAAGTGTATTTCTAATCATTTTCTTTTTCAATTCAGCGCCGTCACGAAATCCAACTTCCACATAATTGTCTGCCGATTTTACAAAAATAATATCCGAAACCTGAATGCGGATGTTATCTGATTCATTCTCTGAATTTAATTCGATAAAACGGTTGGCGTAACGCTCAGAAAACTGTTTCACCTGATCCTGCAACAACATCGATTCCTGCAAGAGCTTTTTGTACCGCATGTGCATCCCCTGATGCAAATTTTTTAAATGGATGGTTACCGGAATGCTCAGGCAAATAATAATTACCCGCAAAACAGTGTTGAATGTAATAATGGTATGGCCAACATACCGGATGTAAAAGACAAAAGCAACACTGGTTAATGCCAGCATCGAAAAGTAATAAATGGAATTCAGCAACGAATTATCTTCATTTTCGGTTTTCTGGCGGGAAAGGTAAGGCTGAAAAATAATTTGTACCACCACCTGGGTCAGAAAAATGATTATTCCGAAGCCTGCAATAAACAATAGTTTGTTTTCATATTCAAAATTGATTGTGGTAAAAGGCTGGAAAAACAGGATAAACAAAAACACCGAAATGCTGATTCCAAGGTAAGTTTTAAAATATTTTTTTGATAAATTAACAAATTGATTTATAGCGCTGTCCGACATATATTATTCAATTAAATACCATAATTTATTTCCATGGCTGCTGCCATTTATATTCTTCAAAAATATACTAAAATAATTAATGTATTGTGCTGTTTTATTATAAATATCTGACAACCAACAGTAATGTTGTACCGGTTTTAACTGGTTTTGCTAATTTTTAACAAGGTTGATTTTTTATCCGGCAACAGTTATTTATCATATTTTGAAAAGATTAAACCGGTTTTCCTGAAGATTAAAAACCAGCAGTTTACCGCTGATTATTTCGCCGCACCCGGTAATTATTTTTATGATTTCGTTGGCCTGCAGCGTTCCTGCAATTCCCGGCAAAACACCAATCAGTCCGATATCATTTTCCTGATAAACACCATCTTGCGGAACAACCGGAAATAAGTCAGCATAAGCAGGACCGTTTGCGTAGTTAAAAACGGTAACCTGCCCTTCGTAATTTAAAACCGAGGCAAAAACCAGCGGCTTTTTTAATTTTCCGGAAACCGCTCCAATCAATGCACGCGTTTTGTAATTGTCGGTGCAGTCGGCTACAATGTCGTAATCCTGTAGCAGCTTTTCCGCTTTTGCTTCATCCAGTCTGAAATCAAAGGTTTCAATGTCGGCTTCGGGATAAAGTGCAACCAGTTTATTGGCAGCCAGTTCCACTTTTTTAAGGCCTATTTCTGCAGTTGTGTATAAAACCTGCCGCTGCAAATTTGAAATGCTGACAATATCATCGTCAACAATACCAATTGAACCAACACCGGCAGCGGCAAGATAAATCAGGAGCGGGCTTCCCAAACCACCCGCGCCAATAACCAGTACCCGCGCATTTTTTAATTTTTCCTGTCCGGCTCTGCCAATTTCAGCCAGCGAAAAATGCCGCGTAAACCGTGATAAATCTTCGTTATTCAGCTCTTTCATGGTGGTGTTCATGTTTATGATTGGGCGGAGTTTTGCCGGTAACACAATCGCAATTTTGGCCCCATTCACTGGTACCATCCACAAAAAACTCGTGTTTCCAGATGGGAACTTCATTTTTTACCCTGTCGATGATGTAGCGGTTGGCATCATAAGCTTCTTTCCGGTGTCCGGCGCCGGTAACCACCACCACTGCACAGCCGCTGATTTCGACCCGCCCCAATCGGTGAACACATGCAGCCTGATTCAGTTTGAAGCGGCTTTTTGCCTCCTCCAGAATTTCGCCAATCATTTTATCGGCCATTGGTTCATACGCTTCGTATTCCAGGTGTGTCACCTTTTTTCCTTTGTTGCTGTCGCGAACTTCGCCACTGAAAAGCATCACGGCACCGCTGTTTGGATTCCGAAAATCATTAAAAAGTTCAGTGTAATCTATTTCGGTATGTTGTATATATTTCATCTGCAATAAAATTCAATCTGAATAAATAACCTGTCAACAATAAAAAACCAGTAATTAATGATTTGCATATTTCACTGGCAATAACATAAATAGCACCGGTTTTTACCCTCCACTCGACGGCGGAATCAAAAACAACATCTGTCCGGGATTTATTGTTTCATTTAGCGGAACAAATTCTTCGTTTACAGCAATGCGGCTGCTTTTCAAAACTTCTTTTGCTTCAGGATTCAACAAAATCAGTTGGTCGATTACATTTGAATAATTTGTGCCTGATTCAACCTGCACAGTTGCTTCGCTTCCGAAATATTTACGAAGGCCGGCAAAGCAGACAACCTTAACATTCATTTTATCCATTTTATCCTCCTATGTTTCGCATTGATAATTCACTTCCATGAAATTTTACCGGCTGTTTCAGCCGCAGTAATCCTTTTAATTTTTCGGTAAGCTTCCCGTCATCATTTATAAAGGCTGAAAGTTTTTCGCCGTGGGAGTTGCTGAGGCACCCGTAAAAATATCCGTTGCTGTCCATGCGCAGCCGGTTGCAGTCGTGGCAAAACGGAGTGGATTCGTTGGCAATAATTCCAAAAACACCTCCGCCGGATGTGCGCCAGTAATGCGCTGTTTCAGCATCTTCACGCGGCAGTTGCTCAATATCGTATTTACTCCTGATGATGGACAGAATTTCTTCTTCCGGAAAAAAGAGGCTGTCTTCCGACTGATATAAGTGCCCCATTTTCATTAATTCCAGAAAGCGGATTTTAACTCCCAAATCGCTGGCATAATCGAGCAGCGGAATAATTTGAGAATCATTTTTCCCGCGCAGGATCACAGCATTCAGCTTTACATTCATTCCGGCTTTTACTGCGGCTTCAATTCCACGAAAAACCCTGGTCGTGTTGGAATGACGGGCAATTTTGCCAAAAACTTCCTCATCAATGGCATCAACAGAAATATTGACGGATTGAACACCCGCATCAACAAGTTTAGCCGCTTTTCCGGGTAGGTAATATGCATTTGTCGTTAACCGGATATCGGTGATTCCAATTTCCCGGATGTTGTTTATCAGCGGGAAAAGATTTTCATAAAGCAGCGGCTCCCCTCCCGTTAAACGTATGCTTTTCAGTTTTGTCAGCCGGTGTACAGCCGCAATTAAATGTGTAAGTTCATCGGGATGAAGCGGTTCATCTGATTTCAGCGGTTTCATGGTCGAAAAATCCCCGGCATCCTCACTCACGCAGTAAACACATGAAAAGTTACACGAATTCAATAAACTAATCCTCAGTTTTTCAAATTTTCTCCCCAGTTTATCTTCAATTTTTACCATGCACTAATTAACTTTTATTCCTCTCAATTGTTCAGTTGCCTCAATCGTTTCAAAACCTTTTATTCACCACATCCGGATGCTTTTTTTCAATTCTTGTAACAGTCATTGAAAACGAAAACAAATACAAAATTAAAAAAGATATTTTACTCTTAAACAAGTTGGGTGTATTTCTTGTTATAGCTTTGATTAATAAATTTTTATGAATCCTAAATCGACAAATTATTCATTTTTAATGAATTATATACGCATTCGTTCTTATCTGACATTTCATTTTAATCAAACTAAATAATTCAAAAAAATATGGCAGTTTATCATTTAAAAATCAACAAAAAAGATCATCAGGTAGATGTGGATCCGTCAACACCAATGCTGTGGGTGCTGCGCGATCATTTAAATCTGGTGGGGACAAAATACGGCTGCGGGGTTGCCCAGTGCGGAGCCTGCACCATTCATCTGGACGGTTATGCCGTCCGTTCGTGTATCACATTTGTAGATTCGGTTGGCGACAAGGAAATAACCACCATCGAAGGGCTTTCTGATAACGGAGACCATCCGGTGCAAAAAGCCTGGATAGAACACGACGTTCCGCAATGTGGTTACTGCCAGGCCGGACAAATAATGAATGCTTCTGCATTTTTAAAAACAAATCCAAATCCAAATGAGCAGGAAATAGAAGCCGCCATGAATGGCAACCTCTGCCGTTGCGGTACTTATACCCGGATAAAAGCGGCCATTAAAACTGCGGCTAATTCATAAGGGACGAAACGCTCCGTCCGGTTGCACTTTTTTTTCTGAATAATACAATTAATACCATTTCAAAATGACAATAGTAAAAACGAAACTTGATCGCCGTTCTTTTATAAGAAGTTCAGTTTTAGCCGGTGGAGGAATGCTGCTTGGTTTCAGCTGGCTGGCCTCATCCTGCGCAACAGAATCTGCCAAAGCATTAACCATGCCCGATGAATGGTTTGAAATCAATGGGTTTCTGAAAATAGGAGAAAACGGATTGGTTACCATCATGTCGCCCAATCCCGAAATTGGCCAGAATGTAAAAACTTCAATGCCGATGATTGTGGCCGAGGAACTGGATGTGAACTGGAAAAATGTAATTGTTGAACAGGCACCACTCAACACCGATATATTTACCCGACAGTTGGCAGGCGGAAGCCAGTCTATACGCCAGGCATGGCCGGGACTGCGGATGGCTGGTGCAACTGCCCGTAATATGCTGCAGCAGGCAGCCGCAAAAAAATGGAATGTCCCGGTGGAAGAAATTACAACTGAGGCCGGAATTCTTTACCACAAAAACAGCAACAAAAAACTGGGCTACGGAGAAGTGGCATCAGCAGCGGCAGCTATGCCGGTTCCGGAGGAGGTGAAATTAAAAGATATAAAAGAGTTTAAAATTATAGGAACTTCCAGAAAAAATGTTGACGGCCATAAAATTATAACGGGCCAGCCACTGTTTGGCCTCGATTACAAAAAAGAGGGAATGCTGATTGCCATGATTGCACACCCGCCGGCATTCGGGATGAAACTCAAATCGTTTGACGCTGAAGAAGCGAAAGCCATGCCCGGAATTAAAGATGTTTTCACAATAAAATCGTACAACGATGATTATAAAATGCAGTGGTCCGATACCACTTCGTTCCCTGAACTGGTGGTGATTGTTGGCAACTCAACATGGGAAGTAATGAATGCCAAACTAATGCTGAATGTGGAATGGGAACCAGTTTCAGGGCTTGAAAGCTCAACTGATCATTATTCGAAAATGGCTGAAGCTGCATCCAAACCCGGAAAGCAGGAAAGAAAGGATGGCAATCCGGAAAAAGCTTTTAAAAATGCAGCCAAAGTAATTGAGCGGACATATACTGCACCATACCTGGCGCACAATACCATGGAACCGATGAATTTTTTCGCCGATGTAACAAATGACGGCGCTGTGCTGGCGGGTCCTATTCAAACTCCCGAGTTCATGGAAAACAGCATAGCCGCCCGCCTTGGAATGCCGCTTGAAAAAGTTGATATACAAATGACGCGCATGGGCGGTGGTTTTGGCAGGCGTTTGTATGGCCATTTTATGGTGGAAGCCGCTGTAATTTCACAAAAAGTAAAAGCGCCCGTTAAACTGATTTACACCCGCGAAGATGACATGACCGGTGGAATATACCGTCCGCCGTACCATGCTTTGTACAGCGCTGCTTTGGATAAAAATAACAACCTCATTGCTTTTCATGTTCGAATGGGTGGCATTCCCGACAGTCCGTTGCATGCCAACCGTTTTCCGGCAGGCGCTGTGGATAATTACCTCGCCGAAAGCTGGTCTGTAAATTCAAACATCAGCGTGGGGGCTTTCAGGGCGCCGGGTTCCAATTTCAATGCAGTAGCCGAACAGTCGTTTTTGGATGAAGTGGCAGAAGCAGCCGGCAAAGATCCCATTCAGTTTCGCCTCGATTTGCTGAAACGTGCCCGTGAAAATCCGGTAGGCGAAAAGAATGATTACGATGCTGCCCGCTATGCCGGTGTGCTTGAACTGGTTAGCGATAAATCAGGATGGAAAACAGATGCAGCCGGAAAAAACCGCGGCGTTGCCGCCTATTTCTGCCATAATTCATATGTGGCAAATGTGGTTGATATTGTGGTTGAAAATGATAATCCGGTGGTTCAAAAAGTTTATGCTGCCGTTGATTGCGGTATTGTAGTAAATCCCGATGCCGCCAAAAACATGACCGAAGGCGGCATTGTTGACGGAATTGGCCATGCCATGTACAGTGAACTGACTTTCAATGAAGGCCAGCCGCAACAGGATAATTTTGATTCGTACCGGCTGATAAGGCATGCCGAAGCGCCAAAGGAAATTGAAGTTCATTTTGTTGAAAACAACATTGACCCAACTGGTTTGGGAGAGCCGCCATACCCGCCTGTTATGGGTGCGCTGGCCAACGCATTGTATAAAGCAACCGGAAATCGTTATTATCATCAGCCGTTCGTTAAAAACAGCATTTAACCCGAATTATTCCTACCGCAGTGCAAGGCTGCGGTAGGAATAATGCAGGTTAAACAGGTTCTTCAAAATAAACACATAAAATTCAGGTTTTACAAACATTTAAATGTTGACCCTTTTATTGGGAAAATTCTACCTTTACAGGAATATAAAACCATTATATCCTGAATTATCTTGAAAAGACTTCTTCTTGTTATATCGTTTTTGTTCGGGCTTGCAGTTCCTGATAAATTGGACCGCAAGAAGCCGAATATTACAAGGAAACCCGGCACGGTAATATTACATGGAAAGGTGACGAGTCGTATGTACAGCCCATTCCCCAGCTGGAATTGGAACGTAACGAAAATATTCAGCAATCTGCCGGGTATCCGGGCGTGAGATAAAGGTAGAACGACGGAGCATACTCCGTCGTACCAGGGCTCCATATATAGAAACCGGAAAGCAAAAACCTATCCTTTATTGTAACAGAATACCAACATCTGCGTTGTCACTAATTGTATTTTGAGAGAGCAACGTGGTTTCAAAATCAGTGTCGGAACTGTTCATTCCGTTTATGGTGGAAGAGCTGGAAATAAACAGACCAGCAGCACTACCGTTTGAAATTACGGAATTTTGAATTTCCAATGTACCGTTTACTGCAACATTGGCTTTACGCCAGCCGCCGCTGTATAGGATGTCATCATTTCCGGTATAGTGATTACAAAAACCTGAAGTCATTTAAAATTTATTGACCAAATGATTTAGAATTTTATTTACTTTAATGTTTAAATCACTCAACCTCATCGAAACCAAATGGGTTTATTTCAACATTCGGTATTAAAAAAATACCTAAACGAAGCCAACCAAACCGAAATAAAAGCAGCTTATCAAAAGCTGACTGAATACTTTCATAATCCGGTTATCCAGCAAAACATCCGGGAAAGCAAAGAAGAACAGTGGCAGGAAGGTTTTTTAACAGAACTGTTTGTGAAAGTTTTCGGATACACCATCAATCCAAATCCTGATTACAATTTAACAACAGAATACAAAAACGAAAGAGGAGCAAAAAAAGCAGATGGAGCGATATTGAAAGATGGATATGCGATTGGCGTAATTGAACTGAAATCTACAACTACCAAAGATTTGGAGGCCATTCGTTTGCAAGCTTTCGATTACAAGGCTAACCAGTCGAAATGCGTGTATGTCATCACCTCTAATTTCGAGAAGGTACGGTTTTACATTCACAACGCGGTGGAGTTTGAGGAATTTGATTTGTTCCGGCTTACCTACGAACATTTTCAATTGATGTGGCTCTGCCTGGCAAAGGTAAACCTGCTCAGTGGAATCCCGCTGCAAGTCAAGGAAGCATCCATTCTGAAAGAGGAGAATATAACCAAAAAGATTTACGTGGATTACTCCCGTTTCAAGCAGGATTTATACAACGATTTGGTGACGAACAATCTCAACCTGGAAATTTTCAGCGGCAAAGAAGAGAAGGATATCAAACTGCTCCTTTTCAAAAAATCACAAAAGCTGCTCGACCGGTTTTTGTTTATCTTTTTTGGCGAAGACCGCGGATTGCTTCCTGCCAATTCTATTTCCAAAATCATTGAAAAGTGGAACGACGATACCGAATGGGGCGACAACAAAACGCTTTATTCCATATTCAGGCAATATTTTAATTTCCTGAATACAGGAAGGCCGGCCAAAGGGAAACGTGCCGAAATACATTCCTACAATGGCGGATTGTTTTTGCCCGATGAAACCCTCGATGCAGTTAAAATTAGCGATGAAGTGCTGAACAAACACACCCAAATTTTAACGGCTTACGATTTTGAAACCGAGGTGGATGTAAATATTCTGGGGCATATCTTTGAACAATCCGTTGCAGTTGAGCATGCTCAACTGCGTAAGAAAGATGGTGTTTTCTACACCCCGAAATACATTACCAAATACATTGTTGAAAATACGGTGGGGAAACTCTGCGAGGAGAAACGCATCGAGCTAGGGCTGGATGAAAACGAATACCTGAAAAGCCGGAAAGGACGAACAAAGAAAAAACTGCAGGAACTGGATAAAAAACTGGATGATTACCGCAACTGGCTGTTGTCGCTTACTATTTGCGACCCGGCGTGTGGTTCGGGAGCATTCCTGAACCAGGCGCTTGACTTCTTAATTCGCGAACACCGGTACATCGACGAGCTACGGGCAAAAATGCTTGATGTGCCCATGGTATTTACCGAAGTGGAAAACAGCATCCTTGAAAATAATATTTACGGGGTGGACATCAACGAAGAATCGGTGGAGATTGCAAAACTCTCGTTGTGGCTACGTACGGCACAAAAGGGCCGGAAACTCACCTCGCTGAGCAGCAACATCAAATGCGGAAACTCGCTGATTGACGATCCGGAAGTGGCCGGCGAAAAAGCATTCAACTGGCAAACCGAATTCCCGGAAGTATTTCGTAAAAAGAAAAAAGAAATCTGGCATGTTACGGCAGCCACGCACAATTCAAGGTATTCGCAGCGGATGTTCGACAATCATGTTGCCAAAGGCGAGCCGGTATGGCTGTCGGAAAAGGAAGAACTGATTGTAATGGAAACCATTGCCGGGATTGCAAAAGCAGACAAACTGAATGTTCTGGCGGCCAATATCTGTGGCGACCACATGCACATGTTGCTGGTGTGTGCACAGGAAGAGTTGCCCGGTATACTGCAAAAAATGAAAAGCATGAGCGCCCGCGAATGCAACATCGCCATGGGGCGCACCACGGTGCCTGCACCGTTGGGAACGTCGGAGCATGCTCCGACGCATGCACGCGGAACCACAACGACGGAGCATGCACAGACGACGGAGCATGCACAGGCGACGGAGCATGCTCCGTCGCATATACACGCAGCACGGGGAAACACGACGACGGAGCATGCTCCGACGCATACCGGGGAGCATGCTCCCCGGAAAAGGGGAAAAACACAGTTCCACCTGTGGGCACGGAAGGCCGGGAAAAAACGGGTCTATTCCACCGAGCAACTGGAAAATACATTGCACTACATTCAAAACAACCGGAAAAAACATCAGCTCCCGGAAAATGAAGCGCTGCAACAAATCATCGACGGCATGACCTGCTCCCGCAAACACGCCTTCCGCACCGAATATTCCGGCGGTTTTGATGTGGTGATTGGAAATCCGCCCTATGTACAGCTTCAAAAGATGGGCGAAATGAGTGAGAAACTCAAAGCATCCGGTTACGAAACATTCGATAAAGGCGCCGATTTGTATTGCCTTTTTACAGAACGCGGTTATAGCCTAATGAAGAAAGGCAGTTTGCAATCCTTCATCATGCCTAATAAATGGTTGCTGGTATCTTATGGAAAACCACTGCGGAAATTCCTCTCGAAAGCCGGACTGCGGCAGATGCTTAATTTTGGCGACATACAATTTTTTGAGGATGCCACCACGTATGTTTGCATTTTTGTAGCTGAAAAGAGCGCACCGAAGAAAACAGTGAAAGTATTATCGCTCAACAAAAAAACCTATCACGGCGACTTCATGACCGAAGTAAAAACAAAAATTTACGATTATCCTGCCGAACGGTTTGGTGAAAAAGAATGGAGTATCCAGCCCTATGAAGATTACCTGAAATTGGAGAAAATGAAAGAGAATGGTACTGAGTTAAAAAAGTTGCCAATCAACATAAATTATGGAATTAAAACAGGATTTAATAACGCGTTTTTTGTTGATGAAGAAGTTCGGAAAAAGCTCATTTCGGAAGATGCAAAAAGCGCAGAACTCATTAAACCTATGGTCCGTGGCAGAGATATTGCTTCATTTGAAATTACCGGCTTTGAATATTTAATCACAACATTTCCTTCTTTAGAATTGAATATTGAAGACTACCCATCAATTAATAACCATTTTTTATCGTTTGGATATGATCGGTTAAAACAAACTGGTGAAAAAGGTTCACGAAAAAAAACCATTGGAAAATGGTTTGAGACTCAGGATAGAATTAATTATTTCGAAGAATTCACCAAACCAAAAATTTTATATCCAAACATGACTTCGGTTTTCCCTTTTACTTATGATGAAAAGGGATTTTTCAGCAACGATAAAAGTTTTATACTCACTACACAGGATGAATCAGTTTCGTTACCTTTTTTAACTGCCGTTTTCAATTCATCCCTGGCAAAACTATGGATTTGGTACAACTGCCCGGAATTACAGGGCGGCACCCGCGAAATCCGTAAAGTTTATTTTGAACATTTCCCTGTGCCGCGGGCAAACGAAGAACAAACAAAAACACTGGCGAAACTGGCACTGGATCGAACGGATTTAACCGGCAGTCTGAAGGAAATAACTTCAAAATTTATACGCACCATTCAGCGAAAGTTCGACCTTGAAAAAATGAGCAACAAACTGCAGAAGTGGTATTTGCTTTCGTATGCTGAATTCATAAAAGAACTCAACAAAAAGAAAATAAAACTAAGTCTCGCGCAAGAAGCCGCATGGGAAGACTATTTCAACGAACAAAAACAAAAAGCGCAGTCCCTGAATTCCGAAATCGACAAAACCGACCGCGAAATCGACCGGATGGTATATGAGTTGTATGGGGTGATGGAGGAGGAAATTGGGGTAGTGGAGGAAAAGAAATGAAATATCCTGCACCAGCCAGCAAGCTACTGGACGACCAGTTATTTGAAATAGTAAAAGTTCGATTTACAAAAAAAGTAAAAGTAAACTTCTTGTAAATACCGTTCAATTTTAAAAGCAACTGAACTACACCCAATATCCGACTTTCAGGCTTAAATTAAAACAATATAAAGCTACTTTGAGAATAAATCTTCAATCAAATGGGCATGGCTCCTAACTAAAAAGGGCCGCCTGAAATCTCAGGCAGCCTCTTTGTCACTTTTACCGGTATTGGCTAATCCGCCAGCACAACATTACCTGCATGAACAGTGGGTGAAACAAATTCTGAAGTATTAAGCGTTCCGATACCCAAAGTAGATACCATAAACACAAACACTTCAAGAGTCCGTCCGCTCCAATTGTCGGGCACTGTTACCAGTGCCAATTCCTGCTGCCGGGTAAATCCGCCGGAAACAGTGTATCCTTCTCCGGATGCAGCATCATAAATGCCAATCATCAGAAGGTCATTGTCACCAGCCAATTCCAGGTTGCTGTTGTTTTCCCAGCTTAAATTGAAGCTCAATGCTGACGCTGCCACAGCTTGCAGGTTCGTCGGTACCGGCAATTGTCCGCTGCTCAGTTGCACCTTGCTGAAGTCGATGAACTGGTCAGGATACTCTCCGGCGATAGCTACCCCCAGGTTATAACGCATGGCTTCATTGAACGCCGTGGTATTTTGCGCCGCGGGTTTCCACCCGATTTTAACCAACCGGCTTTGGGTCGATAAAAATTGCCCCATCAGCGCAAACCGTCCCCGATTCTTTTGTTGCGCCTCAGTGCGCGGATTATTTACTCTGGCCGGACGGATTTTCATCACGCTCCTGCCCTTCCAACTGGAGCCAACAATGTTGCCGACTCGTCCCGAAAAATCACCATGGATACCTTGTCGATATTTTCCCATAATATTAAAATTTAAAAAATAAAAAAATAATTGAATTGCCAGTCTCTATGCAACCATTGTACAAAAGCCTAAACCATGAGTGAGTATGCACCTGCTTTCACCTGGATGCACTTTGCTGTCATGACAGCCATCCTGACACGAAAGTGCAAAATGGTGAAGTACGGTGCACAGAACTGACAGACCTGCCATCTGCTTATAATGTTTTCATCAGTTGTTTAATGAATTCGTGTACCCGATTAAATGGGTTTTATGCGGCCTTTAACTCCCCTATCAGGAGGAGTTTGAGGCGACAGTATGAGGAGTTGATGGGGAGTTAGAGAGGAGTTAACGTGGAGCTAAAGATTGTTTTTTACAAGCGTTTCCATTGCAGGATCATCGTAAATTGACGGGACTTCGATTTTCCTAAATCAAAAACAACTAAATTTGGGAAAGTCAGGCTACCGGCTGTCATCGAGGTTATTCAGGTTCCAGAATTCCTTAATTACCCATTTAAAATACTCGTACATTTGAGCTTTTCCAGGGCGGTTGTAGTGGAATAAAAAAGCATTCAGATATCCCTGCAAATGTTCATCGTGGATATTGTTCATGTAATGATTCTTTACCCACTCGTGCCATTGGCCTGCTATTTTAGCCGATAATTCAAGCGTACAATGCGGACTGTAAATTTTACTCTTTTTCCCGATTCTTACCCGGTAAAAATTCCGGTAATTACGGCTCATCCGATCATCGGAATAGAACCACGTCCGGTCAGGCACATAAATCAAACCAAAATAAGGCAGTGATTCCCTGATATATTGATTCCTTTCAGGTTTTGTTTTGCCTGTAACAACCACCATCTTTAACAATCGAAAAAACCTTCGCTTTCTGCTGACGATAATCATAATTTCTACCTCCTTCGATTTAATCATACCCGATGGTGATTTGCTTTTTACCCGAAAAAAGAAGCTGTCGGTTTCAATGGCATCCTGTTTATGAACATCCGGGAAAAAAATTAAATGCATTCTGATTTTTTGCATCCACTGCCAGGTTATCCGGTAACTGTTCAATCCGAGCAATTGCATGATTTCCTGTGCGTTTAATGTACGCGAGTGTATCGTTAACAACCAAAGCAGGGCAAAAATAGTTTGCAGCGATAAACGGGTCGGATAAAAAACCGTTCCGGTGGTTAGCGGATATTTTCTTTTGCAATGCGGGCAATCTAACTGCAAATCATCAGGGTTCATCCAAAAATGTTTGTTACACTTTTTGCACAAAAACTGAACGTGCCTGAAAAGGTTGAGCAGATATTTCCGACAAGCTGTTTCATCCGGAAAATAATACTGAAAATAGTTAATCTTTAGTGGTGGTTTTATTTGGTTCATCAATTAAAAGATATACACCTAAGTGAATACAATATTATAATTAATTCTAATAATCAGCACATTAAAGCATGAAAATAGTTTGTCCTTTTTTTTCAGGTCTTCCGGAGTTATTTTTCCGCAAAAATATTTTCATATAAAATAACATGTCAGAGCAACAAATATATCGGGATTCAAAAATTCCTTCTTTTGATAAAGAAGAGGAATATTTCCATGATTTATTGCACATGGCACTAAACGTTCAACATGAAATGAAAGAATTAAAAAATTTAATTGAGCAGCAACAACATCAAAAGGAAATTCAACCACTTTTGTATCGTGAAGAAACAAATGGAATTGAAAAAAAGGAATCAGTTTCTAACATAAGGGAATGTGTTTCTGATTTACTTACTACGCAAGAAGTTATGCAATGGTTAAAATTGAGCAAAAGAACCATTCAGAAATACCGGGATTCAAAAAAAATTCCATTCCGGGAATTTAATGGAAAAGTTTACTATTTGAGGCATGAAATTGAAGCATGTTTTATAGAATTTGAAATATCGAATAAAGCATGATTAAAAAGCAATTACAGAACCATTATCAATTCTTAAAAATATATCAAATGATTTGTAAAACTTATTGTTTTGCAAATTCCCATTTTTATTTATTAAAATTGTAGTTAATCAACCTAATGAAAATGAATTTACCCGGCTTGACTGATACTGAAATCTGGTCGCTTTTAAAAAAAGGGGATAGTAGGGCATTTTCATATATTTATTCTGAAAACACGGAAAAGTTGTACCGGTACGGGTTAAAATTTACTCCCAAAATAATGCTGGTGGAAGATACTATCCAGGAGTTATTTGCAACAACTCCACCATATCCTGCAATCCCTGTAAGCGATACGTACGGCGGACAACCCAATCCTTACAGCTTAACGCATGATACTTATGGAGAGGTTACATGGCTGAACACCATCCGGAGAACATGGGAAGATAAAAATTATTATTACCCAATACCCGAAGATGACAGGTTGACCAATCCGAATTTAGATCAAAACCCGGGCTGGTAAATCCTGGATTATTAATAATCATTTTATAAAAGGCCGGGTTTAAAAATCCGGCCTTTTATAAATCAGAATTTATTATTTGTAACTTTATCAAAATCCACCAGTAAAGTTAAAAGATGATGAAATTAAAAATTCAGGTTGTTGTTGTTCTGCTTGTTTCTGTTTTTCAATTTGTGCCCGTAGCCGAAGCACAAAATAACACTCAACCTTTCTTTTTCATACAAATCACCGATCCACAATTTGGTATGTTTAAAAATAATGCAGGTTTTGAAAAAGAGACGGCTTTATATGAAAAAGCTGTCGCTGAAGTTAACCGCTTAAAGCCTGATTTTGTAGTGATAACCGGCGATTTTGTTCATAATGGTAAAGACAAGGCGCAGATTACAGAATTTAAACGGATAACGGCTGAAATCAGGAAGGAAATCCCGGTTTATTTTACACCGGGCAATCACGATGTGGGAAACAAACCGGATAAGAAAAGTATTAAAGCCTACATTAAAAATTACGGTTACGATAAATTTTCATTTACACATAAAGGCGCTCTGTTCGTTGGGTTCAATTCAAGTCTGATAAAAAATGACTTGCCAAAAGCCGAACAGAAACAATTCAACTGGTTGAAAAAAACACTTCAAAAAAATAAAAATGCGAACCAGGTCATCCTGTTTTGTCATTATCCGTTTTTTATCCATTCATTTGATGAGACGGAAACCTATTCAAATATCAGTCCGGAGAAACGGGAAAAATACCTTTCTCTTTTTAAGGAAAACAATGTTGAAGCTATATTTTCTGGGCATTATCATAATAATGCAATTGCTGAGTTTGAAGGCATTCAGCTGATTACCACCAGTGCCGCCGGAAAACCACTGGGCGATGCTCCGTCAGGTCTAAGAATTGTAAAGATTTATCCAACTAAAATTGAACATCATTATTACGGATTTGACGAAGTTCCTGAAAAAGTTACTTTCACTTCAGGAAAAAATAAGTGAAATGTTGTTATAGAATCAACCTTGAAAAGCAGTTAACTTATTAACCAAAATGAATTGAAAATGGAAAAATTCAGACACTTAATTTTTTTGGGAATCTTCATCCTGTTTGGCGGTTTTGCCCATTCGCAGGAAAAATCAGAGAACCCGCTGGATTTGGTCAATCCGTACATGGGAAATATCAGCCACTTGCTGGTTCCCACGTTTCCGACCATTCATTTACCCAACAGTATTCTCCGCGTTTATCCCGAGCGGCGTGATTTTACAGAAATCACCTTAAACGGACTTCCACTTGTAATTACAAGCCACAGAGGAAGTTCGGCATTCAACTTAAGTCCATTTCAGGGCGATGAAAAAAATTTAAAACCCGTCATTGAATACAGCTACGATCAGGAAAAACTTACTCCCTGCTCCTATTCCGTTTATCTGGATGAACAGCAAATTAAGGTTGATTTTGGATTGTCGCACCAGTCGGCAGCCTACAACTTTCAATTTAAATACAATGAACCCCCTTATATCATCCTGAATTCCGGAAATGGTGAAATGAAGTGGGACGGAACCGCCATTAAAGGATTTCAGGAAATTGAAAATAACACAAGAGTTTATTTGTACCTGGTTCCTGAAAAAAATCCTCAAAATGTTTTGGCTCTGAGCGACGGGACATTAAAAAATGAAGCCTCGGCCGAAGGAAAAAATGCCTGTTTGGTATTAAAATATCCTGCAAACACAAAAACATTGGGACTGAAATATGGAATTTCTTTTATTGACAGCGATCAGGCACGAAAAAACATGGAGCGTGAAGTCACGGGAAAATCAATTGCAGAATTGCAAAATGAAGGGCGAAAAATCTGGAATGAGGCGCTTGGAAAAATAAATATTGAAGGTGGAACAACCGACGATCAAACCGTGTTCTATACTTCACTTTACCGTTGTTATGAGCGGCCGGTTTGCATTTCGGAAGATGGCCGCTACTACAGTGCTTTCGACGGGAAAGTTCACAGGGATAACGGCCAGCCGTTTTATACCGACGATTGGATTTGGGATTCCTATCGGGCACATCATCCGTTGCGTATTTTAATTGATCCGCAAAAAGAAGAAGACATTTTACATTCGTTTGTACTGATGGCCGAACAAATGAAACATTTTTGGTGGCCTACATTCCCGGAAATAACCGGAGACAGCCGCCGCATGAATTCCAATCACGGGGTGGCCTCTGTTCTCGATGCGTACCGGAAAGGTCTCCGGAATTTTGATTTGGAAGAAGCTTATACCGCCTGCAAAAATGCAATTACCGAAAAAACACTGGCACCCTGGTCGGGAAAGCCCGCCGGTGAAATGGATCGGTTCTACCATGAATACGGCTATATTCCGGCACTAAAAGAAGGAGAAAAAGAAACCTTTCCCGAAGTACATCCTTTTGAAAAACGCCAGCCGGTAGCGGTTACATTGGGGACATCATATGATGAATGGTGCCTTTCGCAAATAGCTGAAGAACTGGGAAAAGAGGATGAAGCTGAACACTTTTTAAAGGCTTCATTCAACTATCGGAATTTATTTAATCCTGAGACCAATTTTTTTCACCCAAAAGATAAAAACAGAAATTTTATTGAACCCTTCGATTATAAACTTTCGGGCGGAATGGGGGCAAGAGACTATTACGATGAAAATAATGCCTGGACTTACCGCTGGGATGTGCAGCATAATATTCCAGATCTGATTAAACTGATGGGCGGAAATGCTGCTTTTGTGAAAAATCTGGATGCCACTTTTTCAGAACCACTGGGACGGAGCAAATATGCATTTTATGCCCAGTTGCCGGATCAAACAGGGAATGTCGGTCAGTTTTCCATGGCCAACGAACCATCATTGCATATTCCTTATTTGTACAATTACGCCGGTCAGCCCTGGAAAACACAAAAGAGAATCCGGAAATTACTTCATGAATGGTTCAGAAACGATTTGATGGGTGTTCCGGGAGATGAAGATGGAGGGGGATTGTCCGCTTTTGTTGTATTTTCCCAAATGGGATTTTATCCGGTTACACCCGGAAAACCAGTGTATTCAATCGGAAGTCCGGTGTTTGAGCACATTTCCGTAAATCTTGGCAATGGAAAAATTTTTGTGATTGAAGCGCACAATGCTTCTGATGAAAATAAATATATTCAAGCAGCAACATTAAACTGCCAAAAATTAAACAGCCCTGAAATCCCGCATAAGATGATTGAAAATGGTGGTAAACTAATCCTTGAAATGGGCCCCGAAGCAATGAAAAGCTGGGGGAATTAGCAACTTAAAATATTGATTAGCTTCTATCCACAGGTCGTGGCAAAAAAATAGCAGGGTTTAGTTTCCCTGCTATTTTTATTTTATCATTTTTGCTTTTATTGAATTACTACGGCTGAATCTGCATTGTTGTTAAATGTATTTTCGGAGAGCAAAGTCGATTCCAATTCGCTGTCGGAACTGTTTTTTCCGTTCACCGTTGAAGAACTGGAAATAAAAAGTCCTGTTCCGCTGCCGTTTGTAATCAATGAATTTTGGATTTCCAGCGTCCCGTTTATGCCAACATTCGCTTTTCGCCAGCCGCCACTGTACAGCAGATCATCGTTTCCGGCATAGGAAATTTCGCTGTAGTTCAGCTTGTTGTTGGCATTGTTGGTTTCAATTGAAATACCAATCCATTTGTCAGAAGTGTTATTGGCAGTAAACGTAATGAGGTTACCTTCAGTTCCTTCAGCTATCAGCGCTCCGGAATCTTTCACGTATAATCCTGCTGCGGGTGCAAATTTTAATATTGCGCCGGCATTAATATTCAGTGCTTCTTTTACTTGAATTTTATCCATTACCAGGTAGTTTGCACCTTCCGGCAAAGCCACCCATGTATTTTTATCGGTACTTGTAAAATCCGATTTGTATATGGCGACCACATTTTGGGCGTTATCGGAAAACTGGAATCCCTCATTAACTTCGGCAGCCAGGTTGGCAGATAAAACCACCGGCATTCCCTGGTTGTTGTTGAATGTCAAATCCGTCAATGTAATGGTTGCATTTGGATTCGCATAAATTCCATCCGCCATACCGTTCGAAATGGTTGAATTGGTGATGGTCACCTTGGCATTGTCATCAATCCCGATACTCACAGCCTTCCAGCCACTGTAGTAAAAATTATCTTTGCTGCCGGCCCAGGCCACATGCACATTGTCCAGTTCGTTTCGTGCATCCGACGATTTAATGATAATACCGGACCAGTGGAGCTGCCCGCTTTCATTCGCCGAAGTAAACAACACTTCATTCGATTCGGTGCCTTTTGCAATCAGTGCACCTTCAGTATTTACCTCAATTACAACATCCTGCTCCATTTCAAATTCGGCTCCGTCATTTATTCGTAACAAGGCATTGATGGCTAAATCGCCGCTCAAATGATACCGTGCATTGTTCAAACTGTTCCAAACCACTTCATCATCCGATGTTAATGTTGATTTATTTATTACCACCACATCTTTTTTATTTCCCGAAAAAGTGGAAGCCTGATCCAATGAACTTACCTGCATGGCATATAAACCAACCGGATATCCGGCATTGTTTTCAAAAGTATTACCCGAGAATTCGCTTAACACTCCTTTTTCGTGCACAAACAGGCCATAATCGCCACTGTTTGAAATGGTGGTATTGTTGAGTTTCAGTTTGCTATCGCTACCAATCGCCAGCGCAGCCGTCTCCCAGCCTCCTGAATAAACAATATCATCGCTGCCGCCCCAGGCAATATCAACGTTGCTGAGCGAGTTGCGTACATCCGAAGATTCTACAAGAATACCGGTCCATCTGATTTCTCCCGGAATATTGGCTGATGTAAATACAATGTGATTGTCTGCTGTTCCTTCAGCCATAATCATTCCCGAAGTGGTAATTTTTAGCAGTTTATCCTGCTGAAATTCTATTATTACACCCGGATTAACTGTTAATTCAGCATTTACATTTACGTTGGCGGTTACGCGGTAATCCGGCAGATCCGGACTATCAAAAATATCTTCAAGTGTTGTGTTTTCATCAATATTGGCATTAATCACCATCGGATCGGCAACTGCCATAATTGTTACCTGGCTTGCATTGCTGTTGCCATTCGGGTCGGTAACTTCCAGCTGGATAACGTATTCGCCCGTTTTATCGGGAACAAAACCCGCCTGCGCATTGGTGTCGTCAGTAATTTCCGGCGTACTTTCATCGGGTTTGGAAACTACTGTCCATTTGTACGTAAGCTCATCCTGATCAGGATCGTTAGATGAACTTCCGTCCAAATCATACGATTGCGTGACGGTAATGCTGTTGTTTTCATTGTTTTCATCAATTGTCCGGCCGTTTTTATCGCGGATTACTGCTACGGGAGGATTACCCAATGCTTCAGTCACAGTAATCACAGCCTCATCTTTCACCGGGTTGAAAACGCCGTCATTCGCCGAAAAAGTTACCGTGTAACTGCCGGGGAGGTCAGGAACAAAACTTGCATTTTTACTGCTTGCGTTCGAAACAGTTGCAACACTGCCGGAAGGCGCAGTGGTAATCGACCAGTTATATGTTAACTCATCGCCATCCGGATCGGAAGCCGTTCCGTTTAAAGTTACTGTGCTGCCAACCACTGCATCCTGATCGATGCCTGCATTAGCCGTAGGCGGTTCACCTTGTTGCTCTTCATCTTTTTTACAACCTGAAATGGTGCCTAAAAGAATTATAAAAATAAATAAAACTGAAATTTTTGATAAGTACTTCATTTTGTGTGGTTTTTATATTCATGTAACATCGCTAAGTAGAATCGTTCTTAATAAGAACAGTCGTAAAATATAATGGTTCAAAACAATTGGCTTTTTGAATGAGCATAAATTTGCCGGATACGATATTTTTCAGATATTTAATAAATTTTAAAATCGATACCATATCATCTAAATAACTGGCAGCAATGAAACAATTGGCAATACTTCTTTTATCTGTGCTGTGTATCAACAGCTTTGCTCAGACTGTAAAACCGCAGCCGTTCGAACAACCGCCAAAAGGATTTGACACTTTTCGCGAAAATATTCCTCACGGAAAACTGGATACCGTTAGCTATAAATCAGCAACCGTTGGCACCGAAAGAAATGCGTTGATTTATACTCCTCCCGGATTTTCGGCTAATGAAAAATACCCGGTACTTTACCTGCTGCATGGCATTGGCGGCGATGAATACGAATGGCTCCACGGTGGCCATCCCGAAATAATTCTGGATAATTTGTATGCCGAAAATAAACTGGAACCGATGATTGTGGTAATGCCCAACGGCCGCGCAATGAAAGACGACCGGGCAACCGGAAACATATTTGCGCCGGACAAAGTGGAAGCATTTGCCACATTCGAAAAAGATCTGTTGAACGACCTGATTCCGTTTATTGAAAAAAACTATCCGGTAATAAAAGATCGGGAACACCGCGCCATTGCCGGTTTGTCGATGGGAGGCGGGCAGGCTTTGAATTTCGGGCTGGGCAACATCGATGAATTTACCTGGATTGGCGGATTTTCATCGGCACCCAACACTAAAAGCCCCGAAGAACTGGTTCCAAATCCGGAGGAAGTCCGAAAAAAACTGAAACTTTTATGGATTTCATGTGGCGACGAAGATCGGTTAATCAACATCAGCAAACGCACACACGATTACCTGAAAGCCAATAATGTACCTCATATTTACGTTGTTGTGCCGGGTGGTGTTCACGATTTCAAAGTCTGGAAAAGCGGATTATATCATTTTTCGCAGTTAATCTTCAAACCTGTTGAAAGCACTACATTTCCGGTTAAAAAAACGGATTAAAAAAGCAAAGACAACTTTTAAGTAAAATGAAACCGGCATGAAAAAAATCTGTTTGTCCGCAATTACATTCTTGCTTTTAATCACCGGCGGATCAGTTTTGGCGCAGGACAAATTATATTCGAATGAATTTCCCCTTCAGGATGTAAAATTGATCGATGGGCCGTTTAAACATGCCCGCGATCTAAACATTCAGGTACTGCTCGAATATGATACCGACCGTTTGATTGCTCCTTTCCGTAAAGAAGCCGGACTGCCGGAAAAAGCAAAACTTTATCCCAACTGGCAAGGACTGGACGGGCATGTTGGCGGCCATTACCTGACGGCGCTGGCAATGAATTATGCTTCCACCGGCAATGCCGAATGTAAAAAGCGCATGGAATATTTTATTGCTGAATTGAAGGCCTGCCAAAATGCCAATACCAAAAACAATCCCGGCTGGGGAAAAGGATATGCAGGCGGAGTGCCCGGCAGCAAAAAAATCTGGAGCACTCTGCAAAAAGGCGACTTTGAAGCATATAATTCAGCATGGGTGCCATGGTACAACATTCATAAAATATATGCCGGATTGCGTGATGCATGGCTTTACGCCGGTAATGAAGACGCCAAAGCTGTTTTTCTGGAATTCTGTGACTGGGGAATTAATATTACTTCGGAATTAACCGTCCGGCAAATGCAATCGATGCTCGATACCGAACACGGCGGCATGAATGAGATTTTTGCCGATGCATACCAGATGACCGGCAACGATAAATATTTGGTTGCCGCCAAACGATTCTCGCACAGGATGTTGCTCGATGCCATGGCCGCCGGCAACGATAATCTGGATAATAAACACGCCAATACGCAGGTCCCGAAAGCTGTGGGTTTTCAACGCATTGCCGAACTTTCGCATGACGGGAATTACGCCAAAGCAGGCAGTTTTTTCTGGGAAACAGTGACAGAAAACCGCTCCCTGGCTTTTGGCGGAAACAGCCGGAGGGAATTCTTTCCGGCCGTTGCTTCCTGCATCGATTTTGTTAATGATGTGGAAGGTCCGGAAACCTGCAACTCCTACAACATGCTGAAACTGACCGAAGATTTGTTTCGTGTTCATCCGCTGGCCAAATATGCCGGTTATTATGAACGTACCATGTACAACCATATTTTATCCACTCAGCATCCCGAGCATGGCGGATATGTATATTTCACTCCGGCCCGCCCTCGCCATTACCGGGTCTATTCAACGCCAAACCAGGCCATGTGGTGCTGCGTTGGCAGCGGAATGGAAAACCATGGCAAATACAACCAGTTCATCTACACCCATCAAAATGATTCACTTTTTCTGAACCTTTTTACTGCATCGGAACTCAACTGGCGCGAAAAAGGGATAAAACTGGTGCAGGAAACAAAATTCCCCTTCGAAGAAAAAACAAAACTTACTGTTGCCGAAGGATCGTCGCATTTTACTTTAATGGTTCGCTATCCGTCCTGGGTAAAAAAAGGGGAGTTAAAAATCACCCTCAATGGGAAACCTGTTGAAGTGAAGGCACATCCATCTTCTTATGTTGCGGTTGAACGAAACTGGCAAAAAGGCGATAAAATTGAAATTTTGCTGCCCATGCATAATTATGTGGAACAAATGCCAAACGTTCCCAACTATATCGCCATGCTGCACGGACCAATTTTACTTGGAGCTAAAACCGGTACCGAAGATTTAAAAGGATTAATGGCAGATGACAGTCGCTGGGGACACATTCCCGGCGGAGAGCGGCTTCCGGTGGATAAGGCGCCAATTATTATTGAAGATGATATTTCGAAAATAGGAGATAAACTGATTCCGGCAAACGGTAAATCATTGGTTTTCAAAGCTCCCGGTTTAAAAATGGTAAATCCGGTAAATGTTGAATTGGAGCCGTTTTTTCAAATTCACGATTCAAGATACATGATTTACTGGATGGCCCTTTCCAATGCTCAATATCAATCATATATTGATTCACTGGCAGTTGCTGAAAATGACCGAATGGAACTTCAGCGGCGCACCATCGATTTTGTAGCGCCCGGCGAACAGCAACCCGAAGCCGACCACCAGATGAAAAAACAGAATTCGAACACGGGCAATTTTCACGATAAATTCTGGCGCGATGCCCGCAACGACGGATATTTCAGCTACTCGATGGCAACCAATTCAGAAACCGGACTGAGCCTGATTGTGCGCTACTGGGGTGCAGAATGGGGAACCCGGAAATTTGATATTTACATTGACGATAAAAAGCTTGTAACTGAAAACAACACCGGGAAATGGAACACAAGCCAGTTCCGGGATGTAACCTACGAAATACCCGGTTCAATGGTTCAACATAAAAACCAAATCAGGGTGAAATTTCAGGCGCTGCCCGGAAATACTGCCGGAGCCGTTTATTACATTAGGCTGGTTCGAAATAAATAACAAATAAATACACTTCAATAAATTAAATGAAATGAAACAAATGCAATTCCGGTTTAAACCTTCAATCAATAGAATCTTCATTCTGCCGGCTGTTTTTATGATCCTGTTTTCTGCAACAGGATTTGGGCAAAGCAATCAAAGCAAAAATCAGGCGCCAAATGCACCGTTGTTTTCAGATTTTGTTTATACAGGAAACGACCAGGTGTACAAAGAAAATCCCCTGAAAGCAGATGAGTTTTATAACCCCATTTTGCAGGGTTGTTACCCCGACCCGAGCATTACGCGGAAGGACGACGATTATTATTTGGTTTGCTCATCATTTGCCATGTTTCCCGGCGTTCCGATTTTCCATTCAAAAGATTTGGTTAACTGGACCCAAATTGGCCATGTGTTGGACCGTACTTCGCAACTGAAAGTTCAGAACTGCGGAATAAGCGCCGGAATTTATGCGCCACAGATTTTGTACAATTCCAACAATGAAACTTTTTACATGATAACCACGCAGATTTCCGGAGGCATCGGAAATATGGTGGTAAAAACAAAAGACCCGCGAAAAGGCTGGAGCGACCCCATAAAACTGGATTTTAACGGCATCGATCCATCGCTTTTCTTCGACGATAACGGAAAAGGTTACGTTGTTCATAATGATGCACCCGACCCTGGAAAAGAATTGTACAGTGGTCACCGTGTAATTAAAATATGGGAATATGATGTTGAAAATGACAAGATTATACCCGGCACGGATAAAATCATTGTGGATGGTGGTGTCGATCTTTCGAAAAAGCCAATCTGGATTGAGGCGCCACATATTTACAAAAAAAACGGAAAATATTACCTGATGTGTGCCGAAGGTGGTACCGGCGGCTGGCACAGCGAGGTTATTTTTGTAAGCGACAATCCGAAAGGGCCTTACACTCCGGCGCCAAATAACCCGATATTAACCCAGCGGTACTTTGCAAAAGACCGTAAAAATAAAGTGGATTGGGCCGGTCATGCCGATTTGGTTTTAGGTCCCGATAACAAAAAATATTACGGAGTGTTCCTTGCTGTTCGTCCAAACGATAAAAACAGGGTGAATACCGGCCGCGAGACTTTTATTTTGCCGGTTGACTGGTCGGGTGAGTTTCCGGTTTTCGAAAACGGCCTTATTCCCATTGAACCTAAACTGAAGATGCCACAGGGCGTGACCGAAAATAAAACAGGACAGAATGGTTTCCTGCCAAACGGCAATTTTACTTTTACCGGTAATTTTACGGAGGAAAAGCCGGATTACCGCTGGATTGGGCTGAGAGGGCCGCGCGAAGATTTTATTTCGGTAACAAAAAACGGATTGCAAATTAACCCGTTTGAAACAAATATTAAAGAGGTGGCGCCTGTTTCTGCACTCTTTTTGCGCCAGATGCACAACAGTTTTTCGTTTGCCGTAACCATGGATTACAAACCAACATCGGAAAAAGATTTGGCCGGAATAGTTGCCTTGCAAAGCGAAGGTTTTAATTATGTTTTTGGAATCACAAAAAAAGGAGATCGTTATTATTTGTTACTCGAGCGCAATGAAAAGCCGCGAAGAAGCCGCGACATTAATTCAACGATTCTGGCCGGCACTGAAATTGATATTTCAAAACCGGTTCGCCTGCAGGTAACGGCAAATAACGATGAATATCAGTTTAATTATGCAACCGGCGGAACCAATTTCAAAAATCTGGGAGGTATTGTTTCGGGTGATATTCTTTCGACCGATGTAGCCGGCGGATTTACCGGGTGTTTGCTTGGATTGTATGCTACTTCGGCAAACGACGCAACACCTTAATAAGCGCATTTTACCATGAAAAGTACCATTTTACCGGTCATTATTATTCTCTGCGGAACCTTTGTTTCCCAAATTTCAGCACAGGAAAACAAAGCGCAGAACCCGGTGATTTTTGCCGATGTTCCGGATATGTCAATGATTCGCGTGAACGACACCTACTACATGAGCAGCACCACCATGCACATGAGTCCGGGCATACCAATAATGAAATCGAAAGATTTGGTAAACTGGCAAATTGTGAATTACGCTTACGATACGCTGGCCAACGTGGATGCGCTGAACCTGGAAAACGGAAAAAATTCGTACGGAAGAGGTTCATGGGCCAGCAGTTTACGCTATCACAACGGAATCTGCTATGTTTCCACATTTGCCAAGACTACAGGGAAAACCTATGTTTTCTCCACTAAAAATATTGAAAATGGGCCGTGGAAAAGAATTTCCTTCAGCCCGAGCCTGCACGACAACTCACTGTTTTTTGATGATGGTCGCATTTACATGATTTGGGGAAACGGCAAACTGATGCTGGCCCAATTGAAACCGGATTTTTCGGGACTGAAAGAAGGAACGCAACAAGTGCTCATAGAAAATGCAAGCGCACCTGCAGGAGATAACATTATGCTTGGCGCCGAAGGTTCGCAGCTTTTTAAGGTGAACGGGAAATATTACCTTTTTAACATTGTGTGGCCGCGAGGTGGAATGCGCACTGTGCTGGTTCACCGGGCAGACAAAATTTCCGGGCCGTATGAAGGCCGTGTGGCATTGCAGGATAAAGGCGTCGCACAGGGAGGCCTCATTGACACACCGGATGGAAAATGGTTTGCTTATTTATTCCAGGATCATGGCGCTGTGGGCCGCATTCCATATCTCGTTCCTGTAAAATGGGAAAACGGCTGGCCTGTTTTGGGAATTGATGGCAAAGTTCCTGAAACCCTGGAAAGTCTGCCTTTCAATAAAAGTATAATTCCAGGCATTGTGAATTCGGATGATTTTGAACGAAAAAAAGGCGATCCGGATTTGCCGCTGGTTTGGCAGTGGAACCACAATCCTGAAAATTCGCTCTGGTCTGTTTCCGAAAGAAAAGGTTATTTGCGGCTGAAAACCAACCGCACCGACACCTCTTTTGTTATGGCCCGAAATACGCTGACGCAACGTACTTTCGGACCTGAATGCGCCGGTTCAACAGCCATCGATATTTCAAACATGAAGGAAGGCGATTTTGCCGGACTTGCGCTGTTGCAGAAAAAATTCGGGCAGGTGGGAGTTCAGTTTGAAAATGGGGCAAAACAAATTGTTATGGTCAGCGTTGAAAACGGGAAACCTGTTGAAATTGAAAAGGTTCCGCTCGCACAAAATACAATCTATTTAAAAGCTGAATGCGACTTCAGAAACCGCTCAGATACCGCCGGTTTCTTTTACAGTGCCGATGGAAAAAACTGGACTTCCATCGGCCAGCAACTTAAAATGGAATATACACTTCCTCATTTTATGGGATACCGCTTTGGGCTGTTTTACTATTCCACAATAGAACCCGGCGGATATGTCGACTTTGACTGGTTCAGGTTAGATTATGCTTCTGAATAAAAAAATTATCAAATCCATGAAAAACTATTTTCGATTTCTGCTGATAACAAACCTGATTCTGTTTGGATTAACTAATGCATTTGCTCAAAACCCATTAATCCGCGACCAATACACTGCCGCCCCATCTGCGAGGGTTTTTAACAGGAAAGTGTATGTCTTTCCATCGCATGATATTGTTGCTCCTGAAGGAAAAAGCTTACGGCCAAACTGGTTTTGCATGGAAGATTACCACGTTTTTTCATCGGAAAACCTTACCGACTGGAAAGACCACGGAGTGATTCTGAGCCAGTACGATGCAGATTGGGTGGATTCCACCACTTACAGCATGTGGGCACCGGATTGCATCGAACAAAACGGAAAGTAATATTTTTATTTGCCTGCCTACACAAAAACCACCGGCCCAAACGGCAGAAAAGGATTTGGCATTGGCCTTGCAGTTGCCGAAAAGCCCGAAGGCCCGTATAAACCGCAGCCGAAACAAATTGAAGGCGTCCACGGAATCGATCCGAATGTATTTATCGACAGGGATGGACAGGCGTATTTATACTGGTCGCTGGGAAATATTTTTGTGGCAAAACTGAAGGACAACATGCTGGAACTGGCTTCCGAACCCCAAATTGTAGAAGAACTGCCGGAAAAAGCGCTGAAAGAAGTACCGTATCTTTTCGAACGCAACGGCATTTATTACATGACGTAATCCACACGTTGAAAACAAAACCGAACGGCTGGAATATGCCACCGGTGACAATCCGCTTGGCCCGTTTAAATTTGCCGGTGTAATTGTGGATGAATCGCCAACCGGCTGCTGGACAAACCACCATTCAATTATTGAATACAACGACCAGTGGTACCTGTTTTATCATCATAACGATTATTCGCCAACGTTTGACATGAATCGTTCAATCCGGGCCGACAGTTTGTTTTTTAACGCAGACGGAACCATTCAAAAGGTAATCCCAACGTTGCGGGGCGTTGGTTTAACCGATTCGATAAATAATATTCAAATCGACCGCTACAGTAGCAAAAATGCAGAAGGTTCAAATAATGATTTACTTGATTCATTGAATACTTTTAAAGGTTGGAAAGCCATTCTCAGCCGGGAAGATGCCTGGACACAATACAATGCAGTTGGTTTTGCGAAAAAATTGAAAAAAGTAGAAATGCATGCCCGTTCGGAAAAAGGTGGAATGCTTGAAATTCACCTGGATAAAGTGGATGGTCCGCTGCTTTCCAAAACAGAAATTCCGAAAACTGCCGATTGGCAAACAGTGGAATC
Organism: uncultured Prolixibacteraceae bacterium; assembly: GCA_963771595.1. GTDB lineage: Bacteria > Bacteroidota > Bacteroidia > Bacteroidales > Prolixibacteraceae > CAVYUC01. The sequence goes on from CAVYUC010000028.1 coordinate 138,164, forward strand.
AAAAATTTCAAAAATCAAGCCCGGAAATCACAACCTGGTTGTTGTATTAAAAGGCGAAAACCCGGTTGAACTGGATTGGATTCAGTTTTCAAAATAGTAGCAGTTTAAATTAAACTGAATAATTACTAATAAAACATTTTTAATTGAGCAAGACGTTTCACGATTAACTTGATACTATTATTTAACTGATTACCGCTGTTTTAGTGGAGCGATAAACTATCCGTGGTTTTCCTCCGCAAATAATCAGCCATATGGCAAAACCAACTTCGCCAAATGCCATGGGTAAGCTTAATACCATTTCGGCTGTTGCTGTCTGGTTTTCAAATTGCGGGAGGAGAAATTTAGCACTGTGAATGACGGTGTAACAAACAGCAGCGAAAACCAAAAGTATCCCCCAAAAATTGTGAATGTTTTTGGATTGAAGCGTCAGAATTCCCAGTGCCAACAGGTGAAAACCAAAAATGATGAGTGCAAAAAACCAGATGGTTTCGAACGATTCCACGGATTTCAGAATCTGTTCGCCTGCCAATTGAGCTTCAGTAACATTTCCATTTATAATTTTGAGGATAGGTAGCAAATTAAATATGGCCGCTCCAAAAATGATTACAAAAACGATTCGAAGTGCCGCGGTGAGCAGTGAAAGCCTTTTGTTTTCATTTCTGAAAAAAACGTACAACGCCCAGGCAACAATCACATCGAGAATGAGAATAAAAAACCACCCAAAAATTTCTGTTTGAAAAAGTAATCGGTTGGATGTAAGGTTACTCAAGGTAGTTTCCGAATCACCTTCAACAATAAGCGTATTGTGTAAGTAACCATAAGTGAATCCAGCTACAACGGCCATAATAATTAATGCAATTCCAGCTATTAAAGCAGATTTTCTTTCCGTTTTCATCTCATTAAAATTGTTAGTTTTCAAATGTATTCAATGGAACTCTCGATGAATTTTAATTCTGCTTGTTTGCGAATTTGAAGAATGAAAATTCATGTTCGTTTCATCTGGTTTAATTTTCTTGTTCAACAATAATTACAACATTTCCTTTTTTATGACCTGAAGCGATGTAAGTGTGTGCTTCTGCTACTTTCTCAAGCGGGTACTGGCGGTCGATAACGGTTTTTAAGCGGCCTTCCTTAAAGATTTCAATCAGTTCAGTAAGCAGCGTGCGTAGTTCATTTTCTTTTAGCATACCCGTCGCGCTGAAAATAGCCCTTTTTTTACCTAAAGCGGAGGTTCGCGTCATTTGCAAAAGCAGTGAAAAGTTTAGTACCGGCGACATATATATACCTGATTCAGAGAGTATCTTTTTGCTTTTTGAGAATGAACTTTTTCCAATGGTATCAAAAATCACATCGTAGGTTTGATTTGCTTTCGTAAAATCTGTTTTTGTATATTCAATCACATGGTCGGCTCCCAGTGATTTTACCAGTCCTACATTTCGTGTACTGCAAACACCTGTAACTTCGGCTCCAAAATATTTGGCCAGTTGCACCGCAGCAGTTCCCAGGCTGCCCGAGGCTCCGTTAATCAACACTTTTTGGCCCGGTTTTATTTGGGCAATTTCTTTCAGGAAATTCATCGAAGTTAAATGGCCGTCGCAATAGGTTGTACCCTCGGCATAATTCATATTTTCGGGCATGGTCAATATCACGCCGTTTTCAGGAATAGTCAGATATTCGGCGTTGGTGCTAAATCCAAAAGTCGTTTCACCAAAAACGCGATCCCCGGGTTTAAGTGTGGTCACATTTTTACCCACTGATTCTACACTGCCTGCAAAACCGGTTCCCTGGATAGGGTGTTTGGGTTTCCGGATGCCAAGTAGTATTCGGCCAAAGTACGGTTTACCGGTACGAATCATGCCGTCGGCAGTGGTAGCCGAAGAGGCATGGACTTTTACCAGCACTTCATTTTCTTTAGGTTGTGGTTTTTCAACCTCTTGCAGTTTCAGCACATCCGGTGCTCCGTAACCTGTAGCAACAATTGCTTTCATTTTTTCTTTCATGACATTTATTTTTTATTGTTTTACTTTTCTTTCGATTTGATTTTCAACGAAATCACAAAACAAATTTACGGGTGTAGCACAAAACAATCGTTCGGAAATACTGTGCATAGGTTCGGAATTATAATTGCGGACTAAAAAGTATGAATTTGAAAAATCAGACCTTCACGGTTTTCGAAACCTTGAAGGTTTGTCAGGCAAAATATTATGACTGCTTATTCAATCAATTCAGCCACCTGCCATAAGTCGAATTCATTATAATGTTCCAGTGAATTACCACAATGGACAATAACTACCTCTTTTTCAGGAACAACATAAATAGTTTGGCCAAGGTTGCCGTTGGCAACAAATTGAAACGTAGAATCACAGTTGGCATTTCCCCACCACTGGTAATTGTAATACACATGTTTACAGTTGTTGCCTCCCAACCAATCGGGGTAAATATCACGCGGAATGGATTTGTTTTCTCTTGTAGATTCCAATACCCAGTTTTTTGAAATGATTTGCTTGCCATTCCAGTTCCCATCATAAAGAAAAAGTCGACCAAACCGCGCATAATCAATCGCTCGTGCAATTAATCGGCTGGGCATATATTCAAAACCCGACTTTTTACTGTCGATGGAAAAGAGGGCGTCGTATTCCATCACCTGCGACCACAGTTTTTCCTGTAAATATTCCGACACCGTTTTATTGGTCGCCCGTTCAATAATTAATCCCAGGTAACTGGTATTGTAGTTACAATATTCAAAAGTTTTCCCTGGCTCGCGCTCGATATCAACTTTTTTAAGCAAAAGCTTACGAACGTTGGGATGGTAATAACCAACCGCTTCATCGTGCCACGGAGCGTGAATATAAGTTCCCGGAATGTAACTGGTGTTGTAGCGCAACCCGGAGCGCATCTCAAGTAGATTTTTAATGGTAATCTTTTCAAAATCAGGATTCCGTTCTTTAAGTTCCGGAATGTATTTTGTCATCGGGTCGTCAACACCTGATATGTAACCATCATCAATAGCAGCGCCAATTAAAAACGAAATAAAAGATTTGGCCATGGATTGAGAATGGAAATACGAATCGCGCGAAAAACCATTAAAATACTTTTCGTATAAAATGGTGTCTTGCCGGATAAAAATCAGGGCAGTGGTTTGCGATTTCTCCGCCCATTCATCAAAAGAGTTGAAACCTGAACGTTCCACTCTATCCTGAAACAATGATTCTACATAGTCTTCATCGAGCTGCTTTGCAAATTGAAATGGTTCTTTCGATCCTTCAATAACACGGTTCTGATATTTTTTGTAATCGTAAACATCCGCAACATTTTGCGTTATAAGCCGGTAAACGTAGGTTGGGGAATATTTTACCGAAAGAATTACGAGCAATAAGAGAATCAAAACCAATGGTGTGAATACAATTACTTTTATTACTTTTTTCATTTCTTTCTGATTTTGAAAATAATTATCTCTTTTAAAAAATCTCAAAGTTTGCAAACAGGGCTTTTTGCTTCACTTAATGCTTGTTAAAAGCCTCTTTTTCTCCTCAGTATTTTAATAACACGTTTATACACGATTTCCGCTAAACTCCAGTCATATCCATCAAAGTTGGTTGTGTTATTAAATTGAACGACAACCGCATCCATGTCTTCATGATATTTTGCAATGCTCTGGTAGCCGGGAATCAATCCTGTATGATTGTACACGTAAATGGAGGAATAGATTTCCTGTTCTTTTTCAGTGAGTAACGAGCCATCGTTTAGTGCACGTAAAAATATGCCCACATCTTCGGCTGTCGCTATCATTGAGGCATAATCCGTTGTTTTTATATCTTCTTCTACTCCAACGTAATAACCACTCATTAAACGATCCATATTTATATCTTTAATAGAACCAAAAGTATTTTTCAGCCCGAGCGGGTCCAGAACTTCCTTTTTGATGAATTGAAATTTACTCATTCCCGTCACTTTTTCAATGAGTAGCGTAATCAGTAAATAATTGGTGTTTGAATATTCGTAATCCTCACCGGGAGCAAAGCTGGCAGGTAAATCAAGTACCCGCTGAAGCGCTTCTTCACTGCTTTTGGGTGGGTCGATCCAAAAATTTGGGGTATTTGTTAAATTGGGAATACCGCTTCGGTGCTGCACCATCATTCTCAACGTAATCTTTTCTGCATTTTCAATTCTTCCCACCAGCTCCGGAAAATAATCAGCAAGTGTTTTATCCAGAGACAAACGATTGTCGCCCACCAGTTTGGCAATAGCAACAGCATCGTACAACTTGCCAATACTGGCAATCTTGAACAATGCATGCGGATCGGCGGGTATCTTTTTCTCTCTGTCTTTCCAGCCTGCGGCATAAAACTCCGGTGGCTTCCCCGCCTGATCTACGTAAACAACTATTCCATCAAATCCATATTTAATGCTTTTGTCCAATTGTTCCTGAACAGTGTTGGGCAATGGCGCCAACATCGCTCTTAACAAAATCCATGGTACAAAAAACAGCGATACTGCGGTCCCGGTAAGTAACACTATTCTGACTATTAGTTGTGTTTGTTTCTTTTTCATGAGTAAATATTATTTATGAAACGCAAACTTATGCAACAAAAATAGCCTGAGCGCTATTAATACAAGTGCGTAATTCAAAAAGAAAAGTTCGGATTTATAAAACCGAACCATTTTTTTTCAAATACTCTTTCGGCGTCATCCCCATATCTTTTTTGAAATAGGTGTTGAAAACGGTTTTAGAATTGAAGCCACTTTCGTAGGCCAGTCCCAGCAAGGAAATGTGACTGTTCTCCGGATTGAGTGCCAGTTGCTTAAAATATTCAATCCGGTAATGATTGATGAATTCGTTAAAATTTTTCCCGATCCGTTCATTGAGCAGCCACGACAATTTGTTCGGATGAATTTCCAACTGTTCGGCAAGTGAACGCAACGAAAGGTTTGGTTCCAAAAACGGCTCTTCTTCAGTAATGAAGCGCGTCAGCTTTTCTGTATAGTTATCAGCAGTTTCTGAATCCAACAGGGAAAGTTTTTCGGGTACTGGAATAATTACTTCTTCGGGATGCCTGTAAAGCTTCTTTTTGTAAATATCGTAACGCGAATCTTTTTTTAAATCGTTCGCCAGTGGGTCGGAGTAACTCAGCAGTAAAACGGATGATTTCAATTTGATTGCTTCATCAATCAAGGCAAATGCATCATCAGCTTTTCCCAAATTGGCATAAGCCAGGTAAAGGTACGAATGCGCCTGATATGCAGTTGGTTTCTGCGCCTTTTCCTTTAACCGGGAGCAAAGCTTTTTCGTTTTCGCCTCATCATTTTCGAGGATGTATGCCAGACAAAGCGTTCCAAGTTGCTCATCGTGTACGACAATCTCCTTTGGCATTTTTTCCAGGAAATCAATCGCCTCATCTACCTTTCCCATTTTCAGCAAACAATAACTGCGTACGATGTAAGCCGGAATGTTGTTTGGATTGTTCGCCAAACATTCATCATACAGTTTTAATGCGTCTGAATAATTTTCTGTTCGGTAATGAAAATAGGCGCGGTAAAATAAAGTTTCCTGTGAAAGTGGATCAATGCTATGCGCCATTTCAAGGTGCTTCTCTGCGCTGTCTTTCTCTCCTGAAATCATGTATAACAATGATACAAACTGCTGTGCTTCCGGATAATTCGACTTTAACTCCACCGACCTAAGTGCGTGTTTAAACGCTTCCTGAAAATCGGCTTTATAAAAAAAGGAGAAATTGGCCAACAAATAATGCACCCCTGCATTTTCAGGATTCAGGGCGTATGCTTTGTCCATGTATTCCCGCGATTTTTCCCATGCTTCCTCTCGCGGCATCAATTCGGTTACCGCAAAAAAACTGTAATTCGTCCGAAATTATAATTCAGGACATATCGGTGAGATTCAGGACTTTTGGAAAGGTTTGTGATTTAATTAAAAAACCTTTGAGGAATTAAATTACTTCTTAACCTGCCGGAGCCAGTTGCCGGGTGTAATTCCTTCCGTTTTTTTGAAGTAGGAGTTGAAGACTGTTTTTGAATTAAAACCGCTTTCGTAGGCCATTCCCAAAATGGTGAGATGCGAATTTGCAGGGTTTGCGGCAATTTCTTTAAAATAACGCAAACGAAACTGGTTAATGAATTCATTAAAATTCATGCCCGTTTTTGCATTGATTAAATAAGACAATTTATTGGGATGCAACTGAAGATTCTCTGCCAAGTTGCCTAAACTAAGCTGTGCATCAAGATATGATTTTTCTGTTTTGATAAAATCCAGCAGCGTTTTCATCCGGATGTCAAGTTCTGCGGAGCTGGTTTTGGCCTCAGCCGAATTTATTGCATGAGTTTCTGTTTCTTCCTGAAAAGTAAGATTGGAGATGTGAAGCTGGTAAAACTCATCCATTTCCCGCAGTTTCTCCAGCGAAGGGTCCTGCCGGAAATTAATGATTTCCGCGTTTCTGTGCAATGTATTTTTTAACAGTTCCAGCGCTTCTCCAGCTATCTCACGTACATCATCATTTCGTCCTTTAAACGCAAACGACGATGTTCTTGCAATTACTTTCAGCCCATTATTTTTTGTAAGTGCATTGATAATTTCCTCTGTAATTCCGTCGCTAAAATATTTATTGTCAGCATCGGTACTAATATTCACAAACGGAAGAACAGCAATTGTTGTTTCTGCAGGTAATAGTTAGTCCATCTGACTCCTGGTTACTTCAAATGAAAAGATTTAAAAATTTAAAACATGGGTGCAGAAAAACTGTTTAAATGTGTAATTTCTTCTAACCTTCTTCAACCAGTTCCAGCAGCTTTAAAGTGGTTTTCCAGTTCCGTGTTGTGGCTGCAACTTTTAGCTTATTTTCAATCAATTTGTTGCTTAGTTTTGAATTTCCATATCCGTTGGGACAATACAAATAAACAGCTTCGTCGCTAAAAACAACCTCTTCCCCACTCGTTTTTTTATCCAGAACAGAAGCTCTGTTGTCATTTTCGGGAGCTGATTGCAGAAACGTCACATGCATAAAGGATGTATCTTTCGCCGGATCATCTTTAAAAGGATTCGCTGCAATAATGTTTTTTAATTTATTCGTGGTGAGAACAATTACCGAAACATCCAGGCCAAAATCATTTTTTATCGCATGCTGTATTTTTTGCTCCGGAACTGCCGGCTTTTCATATTGATACTGAAAAAAAACATTTCCACTCTGAATGTAAGTGCTCACCTTTTTGAAATCCCTTTTTTCAAGGCTTTTTCTTAAATCGGCCATTTTAAGGGTTTTCCCGCCAACATTAATTCCCCGCAGTATTGCGATGTATGTTTCCATTAATTTGAATTTTAAAAGGGAACGATAAGAAGAACAGAAAGTTTACCGAAACAGAAATCCTTTAAATTAATCCGCTTCCATGTTGCTCAAATGCAATTCCAGCGCCTTCACCGAAATCTGTATCTCCCAGATTGAAACAGCCAGCGAAATACACAATAAAAGCAGCGCCACTCCAAACATATACGCTGCCGGCATTTTATAACCTACGAAAATAAGGAACATGGTTACCACACATAGAAACAGGCTGGCCACTCCAAAAATCTGCATGGTGCGGATTAAATACAACCGTTTGCGCAGATTGTTAATCTGGCCTTTCAAAACAGTGGAAGGGCTTTCCTTATATTGCTTGTATAAATTCCGTACAACGGCAGTGTAAGCTACAAAACGATTGGTGTAAGCCAGCAAAATTAATGATATCGCAGAAAACAAAAGGGCGGGCGTGGTCAATGTAAACGATTCGTGCATGTTTTCAGAAAATTTGGTACTAAAATACAAAAAATGCAGGATGAAAGAAGAAGCTGCATCCGGCCTTACTTTCACAGCAGGATTGAATGTTTCCCGGACAGCCTGAAAACCAGTGATTGCCATTGCAGTAATTAAAAGCTATATTTACCTTTTAATCATTAAATTTACAAGCGATGAAAACAAGAAATGCTGGATTGAGGGGATGGTATGTGGGGGTTGCTTTTTTTTGTTTGGTAACGGGAGTTCAGGCACAAACTGCAGGAAACCTTACATTTACCTGCAAAACAGATGCACCGTCCGGGAGTTGGGGAAATAAACATGTACTGGCCATCTGGATTGAAAATTCACAAAATCCATCCAACTTTATTCAAACAAATGCAAAATACGGACACGAAGATGATCATTTGACTGCATGGGTAGCAAAATCGGGCAAAAATCTTGTGGATGCGGTAACCGGAGCAACATTAAGTTCCTATGGGACGCAATCAGTTATTTGGGATGGTACCGATATCGACCACCAGGTGGTTGAGGATGGAATTTACAATGTACTTATTGAAATGGGATGGGGCCGCGATAAGAAAGTCCAGCATTCCGTTTTGTCGTTTTCATTTTCCAAGTCGGATACTGTCACTCATTTAACTCCGGACGGAAACAGCAATTATTCAGATGTTTCCATCGATTGGGTACCGACGGTTACATTGGTGAAAGAGGTGAACAGGCAAAATGAAGTGTCTGTTTTTCCAAATCCTGCCCCGGGAAAATTTCAACTACACTTTTCTGAAAATGTTGCTCCGGCAATGGTTGAAGTGGAAAATACCTCAGGTGTTAATGTCTTTCAAAAAACACTGGAAAGAGGTTTTTCAGGAATTCTGCGTGTTGATTTAAGTTCAAATGCAAAAGGACTGTATGTCGTGAAAATCACAACCCCTGAAAAACAATACGCTTACAAGATTTTTCTAACGGAATAGCGGAACTTTTCAGAACCCGAACTTCTTTAGAAATACATCCGTTTTTTCCAGGATTTCCTCGTCAAAATAGGTGGCATATTTTGGATTGCCTGCAGCGAGGTAATGTTTCCGGCCCGGATAAGTGTACAATTCATAGTAATTCCCCATTTTCGCCATTTTCACCTTAAACATGTTGACGATGTACGGCAATACCTGATCATCTTCCTCACCGCTAAAAGCTATGGCCGGGGGCATCGATTTTTTCATATTGTGGTAAGGTGAAATAGACCAGATTTCTTTCCTGCGATCGCCCAGTAACATGTCAATCCAGGCTTCCACAGTATTCACATTGCTCGAAAAAAGCAACAATGCATTTGGGACAGGACTTACATTTAGGTTGTCCGTTTTTTCATTTACCGTATCGCAAAGAGCAGTTGCCAAAGCCAACTGGCCGCCGGCAGACTGACCGCCCACAACAATTTTATCCGGATCTATTTTTAACTGACCGGCATTTTCGCGCAACCACCGGATGGCCGATCGTGCGTCTTTTGTTGATTCCACCGGTGTAATGTCAGGATTTGGATAGCTGCCGTCTTCATTAATGCACAACCTGTACTGAAATGAAAATGTAACAAAACCTTTACGCGCATACCTTTTGCAGGCTTCATAAAACTCCGAAGGATCGCCAAATGCCCAACCGCCGCCATGAAAAAGAGCGATTGCCGGATTATTTTCCGTCTGCTGAACCGGTGCGGGGTAAAATACATCAACATGCAATTCACGGCCGTTCACCTGCTTGTAAACCAGCTTTTTAGTTTCCACTTCTGCTTCCTGAGCCATGGATGAAACCATCAGAAAAATGCATCCTGTCATCAAAATAATGTATTTGTTCATTTCCTGTAATTTATAATGAATGAGATTTCAGTTTTAAAAAATAGCGGTTAAATATAATCAAATCAAGATGAAACGAAGATACTTTACCCGGCGCAAAATGAAGGTTTTGTCATTTTTGCCGGGCTCAATTGGAAACTGACGGTTCAGAATTCTTCCCGCGCATCGCCGATAATAACTTCGGCATTTACAGGAACAGGACTCGCTTTTACCGGCTTATTCTGCAATACCGCAATCCTTGATACCATCAGCGAGATACCCAGTCCGAAGACTCCAATAACAGCAAATGAGGTGCGCAAACCTGCCAGTTCCGAAATGTACCCGATGAGCGGCGGCCCCATTAAAAAGCCCAGAAAACTGACACTGGAAACTGTGGCCAGCGCAATTCCGGCAGGTACTTTTGAATGGCTTCCGGCTGTACTGTAAACCGTTGGCACAATGCTCGAAACCCCCAGTCCCACCAACATAAAAGCCAGCGTGCAGGGAATCAGGTACGGGAATAATACCGATGTAAACAAGCCGGCTGAAATCATAACCCCGCTAATCTGCAAAAGCTTTTTCCGGCCCATGCGTGCTATTAGGTAATCGGCCATAAACCGCCCACCGGCCATCATAATCATAAATGATGTATAGCCCAGCACCACCAGCGATGACGGCGCTTTAACCACATCCTTAAAATAAATGCCGCTCCAGTCGAACATGGCACCTTCGCTGGCCATACTGCAAAAACCGATAACACCAAGCTGCAGCAAAATTCCGTCGGGTTTGTTGAAGAACCTGCGACGCGGAACTCCGGCTGCAACAACATTTTTATTTTCAATCAGATAAGGATAATTAAACCACACAATAACCGAAACAATCAGCACAACAATAATAAAATGCCACTGCGGAGGAACTTTCAGGTTAATCATGACCAAACCGATGAGAGCCCCGGTAAATCCGGCCAGACTCCATCCTCCGTGAAAAGATGCCATAATTGGCCGCTTGTATATTTGTTCCACCGAAATTCCCTGTGTATTAATGGATATGTTGCAGAGGTTTCCGGCGAGGCCAAACAAAAACAAACCCACAGCCAACTGCCAGTTCGCAGTAACAAAACCAATGTGGCTCAAGCAAATACCGTAGGCAGGAAGTGCAAAAAGAAGTACCCTGGGACTTCCAAAACGTGTAACCAGTTTCCCGGAAAAAGGCATCATCAGAAACTGACCCACCGGAAGGGCAAACAAAATGGTTCCAAACAAAGCATCGTTCAATCCCAATGCAGTTTTAATATCGGGAATGCGACTTGCCCACGACGAAAAACAAAGTCCCATGCAAAAATATACCAGCGCCACCGCCAAACGGATACGTTTCTTGTTCAAACCAAATTCAGTTTCTTTTGTATTTAATGCATTGACTGCCATAAATTAAATTTATAAAACAGGGAGCAAAATTATGAAAACCCGTGCATCCTGAGATGCCGGAAAGGGTATTTAATCGTTAAAAACCTTTTAACATTATTAACACCTGACTTACAGAAGGTTGATTTCATTTTCTGTTTTAATGATAGATTAACAAAGCAGCCGGTTTTTCTTTTTCGGATAATCTTTTTTTGAAGCTTGCACAGTTGTTTGGCCTTTTATTTTCCTGTATATTTTCTTCTTCTGTTTTTGTACATTTCATTTAAATTCCCCGAAATGTTGCAGTTTCAGTAAAATGACTTATTTTTAAAAACAACAGCAAAACTGAACGAAATTGCTTTTTAATTATTCGTTTTCAACAAGCCGAATTAAATTTTTTAACTGATAATATGTTGGTAATCCTTCTGCTGGTTAGCATTTTATTTATAGTTATTTCGACAACCAAATATAAACTTCACCCGTTTATTGCGCTGCTTTTGGCTGCAATTGGGTTTGGATTATTTTCGGGAATGTCTTTAAATGCAGTCATACAATCAGTTAACGGCGGTTTTGGTAACACCATCGGATACATCGGGATTGTAATTGTTGCCGGATGTATCATCGGCACCTTCCTTGAAGAATCGGGCGGAGCTTTAATCATGGCAAGAAAAATGATGAGCCTGGTTGGCGAAAAACATGTTCCGCTGGCCATGGTCGTGCTGGGTTATTTTGTGTCGATTCCGGTTTATGCCGATTCCGGTTTTGTGGTACTTTCGCCGTTAAACAAGGCGCTTTCGCAAAAGGCAAAAATCTCGCTGGCCGGACCTGCCATTGCACTCAGCCTGGGACTCACAATCACCCATTGCCTGGTACCGCCAACACCCGGACCAATTGCCGCGGCCGGTATTTTAGAGGCCGATATCGGCATTGTAATTATTGTGGGAGCAATAGTCAGCCTGTTTGCTGTGGTGGCGGCATGGATTTTTGCCTCCCGGTTTGCATCAAAAACCTACATCGATCCGAATCCTGATAAAACCGAAGCAGAAATTGAGGAAAAAATGAAAGCGGCACCATCTGCATTCAATGCATTTATTCCAATCGTTATTCCTTTGTTGCTCATTGTTTTGAAATCGGTCTCTGAATTCCCGACCAATCCGCTTGGAACAGGTTTTTCAAAAACACTTTTTGGTTTTATTGGCGAGCCGGTCATTGCATTAATTATTGGGGTGCTTTTTGCTTTTCGCCTTCCGCAAAAATTTGAACGCAGCATGCTTTCATCCACGGGCTGGGTGGGAAAAGCTTTGATTTCATCAGCCATAATTATCCTGATAACAGGCGCCGGCGGTTCGTTTGGAATGGTTTTGCGGAATTCAGGAATTGCAGATATTCTGGGAACTACGCTTTCCGAAGTGAATCTGACTATTTGGCTGCCGTTTTTAATAGCCGCAGCATTAAAAAGCGCACAGGGTTCTTCAACGGTTGCAGTAATTACAACCGCATCGTTAATGGCGCCGCTGATGGCTACTTTGGGATTTGAATCACCACTGGAAAAAGCGCTGGTTATTTCATCCATTGGTGCAGGTTCAATGGTGGTGTCGCATTTAAACGACAGTTTTTTCTGGGTGGTAACACAGTTTTCAAATATGAATGTTAAAACCGGTTTAAAGCTGCACACCCTTGGAACTTTTGTGGCCGGAATGACAGCTATGACAATGGTTTGGATAATTTATACGTTGTTTTGCCAATAATTAAAATTCATTCGGATATGAAGAAAAAAGTAATTCTCAACATTGAATCAGTTTACACAGCCAATGCTTTTCAGGTGGGCACAGATTTTTTTGTGGCTGCCGGCTCCGAAACAAAACCCGAAGTTTATCTGCACAACTTAACTACCGGCAGTACAAGTTTTGTAAATGATTGTCCGGGTGGGGTTATGAGCTTTATTCCTGTGCCGGGAAATGCCCATCTTTTTCTTTCGGTAATGGGATTGTTTCCGCCATTTATTGGAGCCGAAGCCGGCATTTTTATGCACAATAATTCAAAAGAAACCTGGAAAACCCAAAAGGCAATGGATCTTCCATTTGCCCATCGCTGCGAAATTATCCGGCGGAACAGCCGCAATTATTTCTTTGCCGCAACGGTCAGCCAGTTCAAGGAAAATCCACAGGATTGGTCAAAACCGGGTGAGCTGCTTTTGGTACAACTTGAAGAAAACCCGCAGGTTCCATTTCAGCCTGAAGTTATTGAAAACCAGCTGACCAGGAACCACGGTATGTTGCGGACAATGATTAATCACGAAGAAGTAATCTGTATTTCGGGAGCAGAAGGAATTTTTTATTTCGATTTAGAGAAAAACGGCAAGTGGATAAAAAAGATCCGTTTTTGAAAACGAGGTAAGCGAGTTTTGTTTTACTGACCTCGACAATGACGGTTCAAATGAACTGGTTACCATTGAACCTTTTCACGGTAAAACATTGAATGTATATAAAAAGATAAACGGAAAATGGAAACTTCAGTTTAACCATCCGCTCTCATTCGGGCACGGACTGAGTGGCGGCTTTGTAAACTCAGAACCCGTAGTTGTGGTTGGAAACAGAAGCGGATCATTCGCTTTGGAACAATTTACTTTTTCCGATCTTACACATGGCAAATTCGCCCGTACAATTCTGGAAGAGGAAGCAGGACCAACACAAACACAAGTATTTACGGCAGGCAACACCGATTACATTTTAAGCGCCAACCAGAAAAAAAATGAAGTTGCTCTTTATTACTGATTCACTAAAATAAGACTGAAGTACAGCATTTAACAGGCAAAAAATCACTTCTTTTTTACCTCAACATGGGCCAGTTTTTCCCAGTACTGAATGAGGCCGCCATGATCATCTTCCTTTTTGCCATCCGCTTTCAGCGCTTTCATAAATTCCATCACCTGCGCCGTTAAAGGAATGGGGGCATCAATTTCGAGTGCTGTGTCCCGCACATTCAGCAAATCCTTGTTGTGCATGCGAATGGGGCCACCGGGTTTGAAGTTGCGGGCCAGTATTAGCGGCATTTTGGCATCAAGCACCGTGCTGCCGGCTAATCCTCCCCTTATGGCCTGAAATACTTTTTCGGCATCCACTCCGGCTTTTTCAGCAAAAACCATAGCCTCCGACATAGCTGCCAAATGCAGCGCCACCATAATTTGGTTGGCCAGTTTTGCAATGTTCCCGCTCCCAATCTCACCGATAAGAATCGCGGAAGCCCCCATGGCCAGAAGAATTTCTTTCACTTCGTTAAATACAGCTTCTTTCCCGCCCACCATTATCGAAAGTGTGCCGTCGATTGCTTTTGGTTCGCCGCCGCTAACCGGTGCATCAAGCATTTCAACACCATTCTGCAAAGCCGCCGAACTAATTTTTTTTGCCACAATTGGCGAAATGGAACTCATATCAATGATTACTGTGCCGGGTTGTGCACCTTCCAGTACACCATTTTTCCCGCAGATTACCTCTTCCACTTGCGGAGAATTGGGAAGCATCGTAATTATCACATGGCAGTTTTCCGCTATCTGTTTTGGAGAATCGCCCTGAAGTGCACCTGCATTCACCACTGCGTTTACCGATTCACTCCGGATGTCGTGTACCATCAGTGAATATCCGACCCGTAACAGGTTAAGCGCCATTGGTTTTCCCATCACTCCCAAACCAATAAACCCGATTTTGTTCGTCTGTTTTTGCATATTTTCCATAGTGAAATGATTAAATAATTACCACCGGTTTTTGCAATTCTGAATTGAATTAACCGAATATAAACAAAATATTTTTGTGATTTTGTTACACATTCAAAAGAAATAAGTTGAAATCAATTCTCCTGCGGTTGCCAAGGTTAAAAAAGTACAACATTGTGTTTAAATTTTACATACCACCTGTTAAAAAGAATTTTAACTTGCAGGTTCATAACATATCGAATTCAAAAAAAAGTTTTAGTATCCATGAATAAATTATCGATTCTATTCGTACTGCTTTTCGCTGCCACTCTTGTACAGGGTGAAATTAAACTGCCGGCAATAATGAGCAATGGCATAGTTTTGCAGCGTAATGCCGAATTAAAACTCACCGGCTGGTCATTGCCCAATAAAAAAGTTACCTTGTTATTCCGTACAAAAAAATACCGGACAAAAGCCGGAAAAGATGGAAAATGGAGCATCATTCTTCCACCACAAAAAGCAGGTGGCCCTTATGAAATGGTTTTTAGGGGCGAAAATGTAATAAAAGTCAGCAATGTATTATTTGGAGATGTGTGGTTGTGTTCGGGGCAATCGAACATGGTTTTGCCCATGGAAAGGGTGAAGGAACATTATCCCGATGAAATTGCAAATGCAGACTACCCGGAAATCCGGCACTTTTTCATTCCTACATTAACTAATCTTGAAGGGCCAAAGGAAGATTTACCTTCCGGAGCGTGGAAAGCAGCCAATTCCGAAGATGTGCTTACTTTCTCGGCTGTTGCTTATTTCTTCGCTAAAAAAGTGTACGAAAAATATGGAATTCCAATCGGATTGATCAATTCGAGTGTTGGCGGGACCCCCATCGAAGCATGGATAAGCGAAGAGGGATTTTCCGGATTCCCGGAGATAGAAAAAACCATTGTACAAAATAAAGACGCCGCGTATATTGATTCCTTAAGGGATTCGGGGGGAAAACCAGCTCCTTCGCAACCGGCAGATAAGGGTTTGATGGAGAATCCAAAATGGTTTGAAAATGATTATTCACCAAAAGGCTGGTATACGATAAATATTCCGGGATACTGGGAAGACCAAGGGGTAAAAAATTTAAACGGGGTAGTATGGTACAGAAAGGAAATTGATGTTCCGGCAACGATGACGGATGTTCCGGCCAAATTATTCATGGGCCGTATTGTGGATGCCGATGTGGTGTATGTTAATGGAGAGAAAGTGGGTACAATAACTTATCAGTATCCGCCAAGGAGATATGAAATTCCGGCCGGCATTTTAAAACCGGGTAAAAATACCATTGTCATTCGGGTTACCAACAATTCGGGAAAAGGAGGGTTTGTGCCCGACAAGCCCTATTATCTCACTGCCGGCAATCATGAAATTGATTTAAAGGGAACGTGGCTCTATAAAGTAGGAGAAGCATACTCACCGTCCCGTTTTTCGGGTGGCGGTAATTTTTCGGCACAGAACCAGCCAACTTCCTTATACAATGCCATGATTGCTCCGCTTACGGATCAGAAAATAAAGGGAATTTTATGGTACCAGGGCGAATCGAATACAGGAAACCCGGAACCTTATTACGAGTTGTTGCCGGCATTAATCCACGATTGGCGGAACAAATGGAACGATGAAAACCTGCCTTTTCTTTACGTTCAACTGGCTAACTTTATGGATGTGGATTACCTGCCTGCCGAAAGCAACTGGGCAGTTGTCAGAGACGCCCAGCTACATGCCCTGTCTGTTCCGCATACTGCAATGGCAGTTGCCATCGACCTGGGAGAATGGAATGACGTGCACCCGCTGAACAAGAAAGATGTTGGTGAACGACTGGCATTGGGTGCCTTTAAGCTGGCTTACAATGAAGATGTGGTTTATTCCGGCCCCATTTACCAATCCGCTGAAAAACAGGGGCACAAAATCATTGTCACATTTAATCATGTTGGAGGAGGACTGAAAAGTATTGACGGTGAGCCATTGCGGCGTTTTGAAATTGCCGGTGAAGATGGAGTTTTTGTATGGGCGGATGCTAAAATTACAGGAAACAATACAGTGGAAGTCTGGAATGATAAAATTGAAAATCCGGTAAAAGTGCGGTATGCCTGGGCAGATAACCCGCGTGATGCCAATTTGTACAATAAGGAAGGATTGCCTGCATCTCCGTTTCAAACCAGGAAATAAATTAAATCAACATTATGAAGAAGTTATCAGTAGTGATTTTAATTTTGAGTTTTGTTTTAAATGTAACTGCTCAGCGCTCAGTAATCGACAGCAGCAAGTATGCACCGCCGGTAACATTTACTGCAGAAGATGATCACCAAAACATGATGCAGCAACTGGGAATTCAATCGTTACGGCCTGGCCCCAGCGGCAATGAGGCTGCACCAAATCATGCCAACTACGATGAATCCCTTGCCAATCCGTGTCCGCAACTGCCGGAAATCCTCACTACGAAAAGTGGTAAAAAGGTGACAAGTGCCGATATGTGGTGGAACCAGCGCCGTCCCGAAATTGCAGAGGATATGGAACGGGAAGTTTATGGCCGTTTGCCGGAGAACATTCCCGATGTAAACTGGGAAGTGGAAATAACCGACAATGAGTTTGTTGGCTGGACTCCGGTAGTGGCGAAAAAACTGGTGGGTCATGTTGACAACAGCGCGTATCCACTCATCAATGTCGATATCGATATGATGCTCGTGGTACCCAAAAATGTGAAGGGACCAGTTCCTGTATTAATGCTATTTGGCCGCCCCTCCTTCCCTTCACCGGCTCAACCATCGGAAGAAGATATGGGGTTAATTAACAAAGCATTCAAAGAAGCACTTATCAAGGAAAATCCGCAGTTACGGGAAATATTTGATAAATATCCGGCTTATGAACCGGTTAAACGTGAAAATCCGTTTGCGTTTATGCAACGCCGGGGTGAAGGTCCTTCGCCAACCGAGCAACTGCTGGCTGCAGGTTGGGGATATGCAACCATAAACCCCGGCAGCATTCAGGCCGATAACGGTGCAGGAATTACCAGAGGAATAATTGGTCTTGTAAATAAAGGCCAGCCGCGCAAACCTGATGACTGGGGAGCGCTTCGGGCCTGGGCCTGGGGTGCCGCACGCGCACTGGATTACCTTGAAACCGATTCACTTGTGGATGCAACAAAAGTAGGAATTGAAGGTGTTTCGCGATACGGGAAGGCTGCTTTGGTTACCCTTGCATTTGAACCGCGTTTTGCCGTTGGGCTGATTGGCTCCTCCGGAAAAGGTGGCGCCACATTGCACCGCCGTAATTTTGGGGAAGCCGTTGAAAGCCTGACCGGCGGCGAATACTACTGGATGGCCGGTAATTATATGAAATACGGCGCAGAGGAAGCAACCTTTGGCAGAAAAACCGGTTGCGATCTTCCGGTAGATTCGCATGAACTGATTGCCCTTTGTGCTCCGCGTCTTACCTTTATCAGCTACGGAATCCCGGAACAAGGCGATGCAAAATGGCTCGACCAGAAAGGAAGTTACTTGGCCACCGTTGCAGCCGGAGCTGCTTTTAAATTGCTTGGCGCCAATGATCTTGGTGTTTCCAATGACTATCTGAAAGAAGAAATGCCTCCTGTAAAAACGGGACTGCTGGATGGTGAACTGGCCTGGCGCCAACATGACGGTGGCCATACCGATGCACCCAATTTTGAATATTTTATTCCCTGGGCCAGTAAATTACTGGGTTATGAAAAAACTCCCGCCAGGAGATAAATGCTGCTGCTATAAAAATTAGGGTTGAAACAAATCCATTAGTTTCAACCCTAATTTAAATACTGAAAGCCGTATTTATGCTTTTTTCAAAATTTTAGAAGTAAGGTTATCGATACTGATTTCCACTGCTTCGAAAGGTTTTCCGTTACCCTGGTTATCATCTTCCACAAAGAAATATTTCATGCCGGCAGTTTTTCCTGCTGCATAAATCCGTTTAAAATCGATAAGGCCGGCACCAACAGAAGTGATGTCGTCTTTAATTACATCGAAAAACGGTGCACTTTTTTTAGCCATATCTTTAAAATGGAAAAGCTGGAAGCGGCCGGGATACTTTTTGAACATTTCCACCGGGTCCTGACCGGCTTTGGTTGCCCAGTACATATCCAGTTCCATGGTGATTAAATCAGCATCCATTTCAGGCATAAAAATATCATAATACGGTACCTGGCCATTCATATTGGCAAATTCGAAATTGTGGTTGTGGTAACCAAACTGGATGCCCACATCTTTCATTTTACGGCCAACTTTATTCCAGTCAGCAATCATTCTTTTGTATTTTTCCACATTGCGGTCCGGCTCATTCACCCACGGCTGAATGCAGTATTTTACTCCAAGCGCAGCGTGGTCGTCAGCCATTTTGGCGGCATTTTCAATGGTAATACCTGATGATTCCACGGCTGCATGGCTGCTGAGAATTTCCATTCCCATATCATTTACAATCTTTTTGAATTCGGCAGGGGCATAACCGTAAAATTTACCATTTCCATAGCTGGCAAGTTCCACATATTTGTATCCCATATCCGAAATTTTCTGCAAAGAACCCACTGTATCAGCGGCCATGGCATCGCGAATAGTGTACAACTGCAAGCCTACGCCAAATTTTTTCCGGTCGGGTGCGGTTGCTGATTTACCGGACAAAGGATTTAAAATCATCATGCCCAGGGCGCCTGCTGCCGACACTTTAAGGAAGTCGCGCCTGTTTCTCGAAGTTTTCATCATTAAATTTATTTGAATTAAATTATTTAAAAATCAGTCGTTTTTTAAAGAGAGCTAAAATAATGTAAACCTTTTAATTGAAAAGCCAAAAAAGGAAATTATTTCAAATAATTGTGAAATTATAATTTTACGGATTTGACTTGCCACCCAAAACCGCTGCCTGTAAAAACAGCTTTGCAACCTTCCTGATAAAATTTTATTGGCTCTTGTAGAATCCTCTTAATTTTATTTCAAAAACATTTTTCATGTACGGACGCAATTTATTATATTTGTACGTACAACAACACGAAATTATGGATACAAAACTGACATTAAAACTGAATAAACAGGTGATTGATAAAGCCAAAAAATATGCGGCATCCCATAATAAGAGTCTTTCCCGAATGATAGAATCTTACCTCAAAACACTGGTCGAGAAAGAAAAACCGCATTCGAATAACGATATAGAGATTTCTCCTTTTGTTAAGAGCCTGAAGACAGGAGTTAAAATTCCTGCAGATTATGATTATAAAAAAGCATACACCGATTATTTAGCTGAAAAATATAAATAAAGCGGAAATTCATCAATTTTGTTTCATACAGTGAAAGACAAATTATTTCTTGATACGAATATCGTCATTGACCTTCTGGGTGAACGTGAACCATTTTATACACCGGCTGCGAAAATTGCAACTATTGCAGATAAAGGAATGATTCAAATTGTAGTTTCTGCATTAACCTACTCTACCGTTTATTATTTGCTTTCAAAATTTGAAGACAACGAGGTGGTAAAAGAAAAAATCAGAAAGTTTAAGGTTATTGCTAAAACTGCCGACCTGATAGGGAAAATTATCGATAAAGGCCTTTCTTCAAAATTCACGGACTTTGAAGATTCCCTTCAATATTTCTGCGCAGTTAATATGGATTGTAATATATTAATTACCAGGAATGAAAAAGATTTTAAGCAATCAGAACTCCCTGTTCTGACTCCTGAAGAATATTTAAACACGCTGAAATTTTAATAATCGGCGCATAAACAAATAAATTCGTGTCAGCAAAAACCAGCCGGATCACCTCCCGTTTTTCAATTTACTTCAATTAATTTTAACAATTCATCAAGTTTCGGCGTAAGGATAATTTCGGTGCGGCGGTTCATTTGCCGGGCCTGCGGTGTATCCTCATCAGCCAGCGGAACATATTCGCTTCTTCCGGCTGCAATTATGCGTTCAGGATCAATGTCATCGTTCTGTGTTAATATTTTGGTAACTGCCGTTGCACGCATCACACTTAAATCCCAGTTGTCTTTTACCTCGCCCGAACCGTGCATTGGCACATTGTCCGTATGCCCTTCAACCATTATATTGATATCCGGATTTTGTGCCAGCACCTGGCTGAGTTGCCGCAGCGCCTGCTGTCCTTTTGGGTCCACATCCCATTTTCCGGTTTTAAAGAGCAGTTTTTCATCAAGCGATACATAAACTTTTCCGTTTTTCTCGTGCACTGTTAAACCTTCGTTGTTAAAACCAACAAGGGCGTTCATTACCTTATTTTTCAATTCTTTAACTGCCTCATCTTTTCTGGCCAGAATATTTTGCAACTCAATAAGTTTTGCATTTCGCGCTTCAAGTTCCTTTTCGGCTTCGTGCAACTTATCTTCTCGTTTGTTCAGGTTTTCGCGGGCAGTCTGCAATTCGCCCAGCAATTTTTCAATTTCCGCAGAACTGCCACTGCTCATGGCTTCCAGCTGGCGCTGTGCATCGGCAAGCTCCCGTTCGAGCCGGTTCACTTTCTGAATTTGTACATTCTGTTCGTAAAGCGCTTTTTCCAGTTGCTGACTTAAATTTTTATTTTTTTCATCCAGAAGTTTATTCTTGCTGGTTAATTCTGTGTTGGCAGACTCCAATTCCATTTTTTCACGTTTCAATTCCTCCCGACAATTTGCCAAATCATCTTTTACGGCATTAAATTGTTTTGTGGAAACACATGAAGTAAAGCCAATTACAGCACTTAACAGGATTATTTTCTGAAGAGTTTTCATAACATTTTATTTAATTTCTGGTTAAAATTACTTCTTTTGTGATGATGGAACAAATTTGAAACTGTCGGTTTTATAAAATTCAGAGTTAAAGATTTGTTTTTATCTTTGCCGATATTTTTTCATGATAATGGATAAAGTGAAAGGGAGATTACTCGAAAAAATAAATGACCCTGCGGATTTACGAAAACTTAATAAAGAAGATCTTCAGGAAGTTTGCAGCGATTTAAGAGATTACATCATCGATGCTGTTTCAACAAACCCTGGACATTTGGGAGCAAGTTTGGGCGTTGTTGAACTTACCGTTGCGCTTCATTACGTATACAACACTCCCTGGGATTTGCTTGTCTGGGATGTTGGGCATCAGGCTTACGGCCACAAAATACTCACCGGCAGGAAAAATATTTTTCATACCAACCGCAAGTTTAAAGGAATTAGTGGTTTCCCGAAACGTTCAGAAAGTGAATACGATACATTTGGAGTCGGACACTCTTCCACCTCCATTTCAGCAGCGCTTGGAATGGCAGTGGCAGCAGGGTTGAAAAATGAAAAACACCGAAAAACTGTAGCTGTTATCGGCGATGGCGCCATGACCGGCGGAATGGCTTTTGAAGCCCTTAACAATGCCGGCGCCAACAAAGCCGATTTGCTTGTAATTCTGAACGACAACAACATGGCCATTGACCCGAATGTTGGCATTATCAGCCAGCATTTGCTGAATGTTACCAAATCGCACACTTATAACCGGTTTAAAAAAGATGTGTGGGAAGGTTTGGGAAAACTGGACGGTTTTGGCAAAATGACCCGCAAAATCATTCAGCGAAACCAGCATGCCCTGAAAAATATTTTGCTGAATGAAAATCACCTGTTTGAAGCTTTCCGGTTCCGCTATTTCGGACCAATTGACGGCCACGACGTGGAATATCTGGCCGATGTTTTAAACGATTTAAAAGATATTCCCGGACCGAAGTTGCTGCATGTGGTTACAAAAAAAGGCAAAGGGTTGAAACTTGCCGAAATTAATCAGACCAAATACCACGCGCCCGGCTTGTTCGACAAAGTAACCGGCGAAATTTATTCGTGCAACTGCCCCATAGATAAAGCGCCTAAATTTCAGAATGTTTTTGGCGAAACGTTGCTGGAACTGGCCAGAGAAAATGAAAAAATAGTGGGCATCACTCCGGCAATGCCATCGGGCTGTTCCATGAATCTGATGATAAAGGAAATGCCGCACCGGGCTTTCGATGTTGGCATTGCAGAACAACATGCTGTAACTTTTTCGGCAGGTTTGGCAACACAGGGAATGGTGCCTTTCTGCAACATCTATTCTACTTTTATGCAGCGTGCTTACGACCAGGTTATTCATGACGTGGCCATTCAGAACCTGCACGTGATTTTTTGCCTCGACCGCGGCGGCCTTGTAGGCGAAGATGGACCAACACACCATGGAGCCTACGACATTGCCTACATGCGGAATGTTCCGAATATGATTGTTTCGGCGCCAATGGACGAAATAGAACTGCGCAACCTGATGTTCACGGCCCAGCTGGAAGAAACCAAACAACCATTTTCAATTCGTTATCCGCGCGGCTGCGGTATAAAAACAGATTGGAAAAAACCTTTCGAAAAAATTGAAATCGGAAAAGGCCGCAAACTATCGGATGGTAATGATATCGCTATTCTTACTGTCGGGAAAGCCGGAATCTGGGCACATCGCGCAGTGGTCAATCTGGCTAAAACAGATATTTCGGCAGCTCATTACGACCTGCGTTTTGTTAAACCACTTGATGAAGAAATGCTGACGGAAGTTTTTCAAAAATTTAAAACTGTAATTACTGTTGAAGATGGAACAGTAAAAGGTGGTTTTGGAAGCGCCGTTCTTGAATTTATGGCCGAAAATGGTTTTTCAGCACATATCAAACTGCTCGGAATTCCGGATAAATTCATTGAACAGGGTTCAACAGAAGAATTATATAAACTTTGCGGCATGGATAAAAAAGGCATCGTGAAAACCGTTCGGGAAATGCTGGGGAAATAATTTGTTTTTTCAAATCGAACTGCAATCATTCGCAGGCAGGAACAGTTAAATCAATCATAGGTTTTCTTACTAACGTACTTTTTTCGGTTTAATTACCGGCTAATTTGCATAATATTTATATATTTCTGCCGTTCTCGGTTTTTAACTTTAATCTGCTTCATTTTGGATATTTACCTGAAAAGAAAACGTGGCAAAATGTTACTGCTGGCTATTGCAGTATTAATTGGAGTTGCCTCACTTTGGTACACCAACTGGCTCACTGAAAAGATGGCCCGAGAAGAACGTAAAAAGGTGGAACTCTGGGCCGAAGCCACAAAAGGATTGGTGGAAGCTGTCATTCAAACCACATCGCCCGAAATGGAGCAGTTAAATACTAATTACCTGAACCTGCTCAACCTCATCGTTAGCCAGAATACCACCATCCCCATCATCATTGTAAACCCCGACGGAACCTTTAACAGCGATGCCAACATCAGTTACAGCGAGGGCCGGAGACAGCAGGTACTGACCCACGAACTGGTTAAAATGAAAGCCTATTCCGAACCCATTCCTATTAAAATTTCGGAAGAAACAACACAGTACCTTTATTTCAGGGAATCAGATATTCTGCGAAACCTGCGCTATTACCCGTTTGTACAGCTGGTGGTAATTGTAATATTTATCCTGGTGGCCTATTTTGCATTCAGCGCCACGCAGCGGGCCGAGCAAAACCAGGTTTGGGTTGGCATGTCGAAGGAAACCGCCCACCAGCTGGGGACACCAATTTCATCACTCATGGCATGGATCGAACTGCTGAAATTGCAGAAGGTGGATGAAAATATTATCAGCGAATTTGAGAAAGATACCCAGCGGCTGGAAAAAATAACGGAACGTTTCTCAAAAATCGGTTCCAGGCCCGAATTGCTTTCCACCAATATTGTGGAAGTATTAACTTCAACGGTAAGTTACCTGAAAACAAGATCATCACAGCGGGTTATATTTGAAACTTCCTTCGATAAAAATGATGTAATATTAGTGCCGATGAATGCGGCCCTGTTTTCGTGGGTAATTGAAAACCTTTGCAAAAATGCCATCGATGCCATGGAAAATCACGGCAACATCACCCTTTCATTAAAAGAAGTGCATGAAACTGTAGTGCTGGACATTACCGACACCGGCAAAGGCGTACCGAAGTCACAGTTTAAAACCATATTTCAACCCGGCTTCTCCACCAAAAAGCGCGGCTGGGGTCTTGGACTTTCATTGGCCAAACGTATTATTGAAAATTACCACAGCGGGAAAATCTTCATCAAATGGTCGGAAACAGGGAAAGGAACAACATTCCGGATTGTGCTGAATAAAGTGAAGAATAAATAAACATCATGAACTATGCATAATTCACGTTGCGGGAATAGCCGGGCGTTGTGGCAGCGAACTGGCAGGGATTGAAGCGGTACCCTGTTGCACCCGGCGACCTGGTTTTGCCGGTCGGCGGAGGCGACCAGCGGGAGCCCACGCACGGCCTGCAAAACCGGGAGCAGGGAAAACAGGTACAAGCGAAAAGCCCGGCCGCCAGCATGAAAAAACAGTGAATAAATAATTCCAGCAGTTGAGGTAATTTGTTGTTGCTGCGATAAATGGAAATATTCTTTTGAATTTTTCGGGTGTTTATAAAAAATTTATACTTTTGCAACTCTTTTTTGAAGCTGTGGGATGGAAAACGAAATATGATGTTGAATTTAAAGGTCTTAAAGAAGGCCTGCATGAGTTTGACTTTGAAACGGAAGAGCGGTTCTTTGAACATTTTGAAAACAGCCCGGTAAAGGTTGGCAGCGTAAAAGTAAAGGTGGAGCTGGAAAAAAGAAGTACTTTTTTGAAACTTCACATTAAACTGAAAGGTTGGGTAGAACTAACCTGCGACCGCTGCCTGGAAGATTACCGGCAGAAGATAAAAAACAAAGCGGAAGTTTTGGTGAAATTCAGCGAAACGGAGCAGGAAGATGATGTGGATGTGATGTGGGTGTCACCCAATGAACACCAGCTGAACCTTGCCCAGCTGATTTACGAATATGTGGTACTGAGTATTCCGCTGAAAACAGTTCATCCGGATAAAAACGGCGAAAGCGGATGCAACATTGAAATGCTTGAAAAATTAAATAATTATACACAGCCTGTAGAGGACGAAAAAGATGAAAGTACCGACCCGCGCTGGGATGCATTGAAAAAACTGAAAAATAATAATTAAATAAAAATAAAATGGCACATCCAAAGAGTAGAATATCGAAAACAAGAAGGGACAAAAGACGTACGCATTATAAAGCTACTCTCCCAACTTTGGCAAGTTGCTCCAACTGCGGATCAACCGTAAGATACCACACTGTTTGCCCAGAATGCGGATATTACAAGGGAAAACAGGTTATTGAAAAAGAAATTACCGTTTAATTCAAATTTAACCTTCACAAAAGAAGGGAAATTGGTTAAAAAGGATGGCATTTCCGAAAGTGGAATGCTATCCTTTTTTTTTGAATAAAATCCGGCAGATGGATTTTTCGACTTCGTTTTTTGATTGTTCGGCATCGTTGAACATAAAATCCCGTGTAAGCAGGTATTCTTTGTGTTTCTGCTTCGTTTCTTCGCTTTTACTTCTAATTTCGTGCCCTTTCGAAAACTAAAAGTTCATTTCTGATTTCAAACAAAATAACAGCATGACAAAAATTAGGGCGGCGATAACCGGTGTTGGAGCATTTTTACCCGATTACCGGCTGACGAATGAAGAATTAAGTAAAATGGTGGATACCACCAATGAGTGGATTATGCAACGCATTGGAATAAAGGAGCGGCGCATTTTAAAGGAAGAAGGAAAAGCAACAAGCGATATGGGCGCCGAAGCTGTGAAAGAATTACTCACAAAAACCAATACTGATGCCGGTGAAGTGGATTTGCTGATTTGCGCCACCATAACGCCTGATATGCCATTTCCGGCTACAGCAAATATTATTGCCCATAAAGTGGGAATACACAATGCCTGGAGCTTTGATTTGAATGCAGCTTGTTCGGGCTTTATTTTTGCGCTGGCAACTGCCACTCAATTTATCGAATCGGGCCGATACCGCAAAGTAATTGTGGTGGGCGCCGATATGATGTCGGCGGTTACCAACTACACCGACCGCACTACCTGTCCACTGTTTGGCGACGCCGGTACGGCTGTAATGCTGGAGCCGACCATTGAAGAAGCAGGAATAATGGATTACATTCATCATGTGGATGGTTTGGGAAGACACCACCTCCACATGAAAGCCGGCGGTTCGCTGCTGCCGGCCTCCTGCGAAACGGTGAACAACGACCAGCACTATATTTACCAGGAAGGGAAAACAGTTTTTAAAGCTGCCGTTTCAGGAATGGCCGATGTGGCAGCCGAAATGATGAAAAAGCACCATTTAAAACCGGAGGATTTAGCCTGGCTTGTACCTCACCAGGCGAACATGCGCATAATCGACGCCACTGCCCGCCGCATGGGAGTCAGTACCGAAAAAGTGATGATAAACATTCAGAAATACGGAAATACAACGGCAGCCACAATTCCACTCTGTTTATACGACTATGAAAAGCAACTGAAAATGGGCGACAATATTATTCTTGCCGCTTTTGGCGCCGGTTTTACCTGGGGAAGTGTTTACCTGAAATGGGCATATAATACCAATTAGTCCATATTAAAGCATTTACCTTCTGAAATTTAGTTTTACCTTTGACAAAGTGACAAATATTTGTAATTTCATATCGCATTGAAAATTCAGTTGTAAACGAATACAAATTAAAATGAAATTCACGATGGCAAAACAAACAGAAAAACCATATGGCGAAGTCCAGGAACAGGCTATTAATATTATTAGTGAAGGAACAGTAATCAAGGGTGATATTTCTGCAAACGGGGATATCCGCATTGATGGCGAATTAAATGGAAATATTGAAGCCAAAGGCCGGTTGGTGATTGGAACAAATGGAAAGGTGGAAGGAAAAATAAACTGTACCAACATTGAAATTTCAGGATATTTTAAAGGAAAAATAAATGTTTCGGAACTGCTTACCATGAAAGCGACTGCGGAAGTTCACGGCGATTTGGTTGCCGGGAAACTTTCTGTGGAACCTGGTTCATTGTTTACCGGAACCTGCGCCATGGGAGGCGAAAAACCAAAGTTGCCCAAAACAAACAGCGAAAAGCCAAATCTTGAAATTCCGAAATTTGAAAAGTCGGGTTTTGAAAGACAACAAACAAAGTAAAAAACAGCTGGATGCTTTCATTCGCTACTCCAGCCTTGGATTCGAAATGATGGCAATTATTGCCGCCGGCACATTTGGCGGGTACAAAATCGACCAGTGGATGGACAACGAATTCAAGGCATTTACCCTTGGATTAATGATTGTGTCGGTTGTTCTGGCCATTATTTATGGCACCCGAAACCTGCTAAAAAAGAAATAAACCGTGTAAACCATTCCAATCAGTTTTAATACAATAAAAATAAAAAACACGAATTCAGCTAAAAGGATTTTCATGTCGTATGAAACAATTTATCGTTAAAATTATTGTCGTTTCACTTGTTCTGGGAATATTTGGCTGGCTGATTTTCAGCCTGTTTATTCCTGAATATTATCTTCCGGTTTTGCCTTACACCCTGTTGTTTTTTGCGGCAGTCACCATTTTTGTACATGCCTGGCAACTAAAAATGGCGAAAAAAGATATCGGCAAATTTACCCGAAACAGCATGCTGATCACCTTCTTTAAACTTATGATTTATTCAGCATTTGCCGTTGTTTATATTTCTTACAGAACTGAAAATGTGCTGGTATTTGTAATCAGTGTTATGCTGCTGTATCTGATTTTTACTTTTATTGAAGTTATGGACCTCACCAAAGTTTCACAAAATAAATAGTGCTATTGTATTTGTTTTTATTGCCGGACAGCCTGCTATCGACGAGAAAAATATGTTATAAAACACAATGTACGGGAATGGTAAATTCCTTCTGCAAGTAAGTTTTTAAACATTGTTAATTCTGCGTCGAAAAATTCTATTTTTAACTTCGGATAAGAAAAAACTTATAAATTTGTGGACACCGTAAAAACCGGATAAATCTATGTTGAAGTTTACTAAAATAGTTTTTCTCCTGCTTTCAGTATCGCTTATCGAATACATTCCACTTTTCGCCCAAAATGGCCACGATGAAGAAGCCATGGGACATACAACTGAAGAAAGTACGAAAGAGGAATTCAATGCCGGAGAGTTTGTTATTGAACATGTTTCGGATGCACATGAATGGCACATCGTTTCATTTGGCGATACGCACATCAGCATTCCGCTTCCGGTAATTTTGTACAGTAATCATCCGGAACTGCATAATGGCAAAAGTTTTCATGTTTTTATGTCTTCAAAATTTGTACACGGTCATGCTGAATACAACGGCTTTATGCTTTCGCATTCAAAAGTAAACGAAGGAAAAATTGTAGAAGTGGATGCGCAGGGAAACGAAATTGGAAAACCGATTGATTTTTCCATCACCAAAACTGTTGCAGGTATTTTTGTTTCAGTAATCGTATTGTTTGTTACCCTTATTTCGGCTGCCAGAGCGGCAAGGAAAAACAAAGGCAAAGCACCAACCGGTTTGCAAAACCTGCTGGAGCCAGTCATCCTTTTTATTCGCGACGAAGTTGCCCGGCCGGCGATTGGAGAAAAAAAGTACGAGAAGTTTATGCCGTTCCTTTTATCGATTTTCTTTTTCATTTTAATCAACAACTTTATCGGGCTGATTCCAATTCCGCCATTTGGAGCAAATGTTACCGGAAATATAGCCGTAACAATGGTTTTGGCACTTTTTACATTTTTTATTACAACTGTAAACGGCAACAAACATTACTGGAAGGAAATTTACAATCCCGATGTGCCATGGTGGCTGAAGTTTCCGATTCCGCTAATGCCCATCGTTGAATTGACCAGTGTATTCACCAAACCATTTGTACTGATGGTCAGGTTATTTGCAAATATGATGGCCGGCCATTTAATCGTTACGGTTTTTGTGAGCCTTATTTTTATTTTCGGCAGTTTAATGGGTACGGGGGCAGCCTACGGAACCAGTGTAATTTCCGTTGCATTTTCGGTGTTTATTTTACTGCTTGATGTATTGGTATCATTTATACAAGCATATGTTTTTACGCTGTTGTCGGCGCTCTATTTTGGAATGGCGACAGCAGAACATCATTAATATTAATTATTTAAATTAAATGCTATGTTATCAGCAATTTTAACTGTGTTGCTACAGGCGGCTGCCGGTGCAGGAATCGGCAAAATGGGTGCAGCTGTTGGGGCCGGATTGGCGGCAATTGGTGCAGGTATCGGTATTGGTAATATTGGTGCAAAAGCCATGGAAGCCATTGCCCGTCAACCTGAAGCCGTTGGCGATATCCGCTCAAACATGATTGTTTCTGCAGCTTTAATTGAAGGTGTTGCCTTCTTTGCAGTAATCATTTGTGCGCTCGTTATTTTCGTTTAAGCAAAAAACTTTGGCGACAAATCCCGGGATTGCCGGGATTTTAGTTGCCATTAACCAAAAAAATTGAAGTTATGGGTTTAGTTACACCAAATCCCGGTACAATATTCTGGATGTTCATCATTTTCGGAATTGTTCTTTTTATCCTTCGAAAATTTGCATGGAAACCTATTCTGAATGCTTTAAAAGAGCGGGAAGAATCGATTGCCAGCGCATTGAATTCAGCCGAAGAAGCAAAAAAAGAAGTGGCCGGTTTAAAAGCCGATAATGATAAAATTATTGCCGAAGCCCGAAGAGAAAAAGATCTCATACTTAAAGATGCCAAAGAACTTAAAGAAAAAATTGTAGCCGAGGCAAAAGATAAAGCCAACCAGGAGGCACAAAAAAGCATCGAACAGGCACGCCAGCAAATTCAGTCGGAAAAAACGGCAGCAATTGGCGAAATAAAAAAACAAGTAGCCGAACTTTCCGTAATGATTGCTGAAAAAGTGATTAAGAAAGAACTTCAGAATAAAGGCGAACAGGAAAAAATGGTAGACGGTTTGGTCGACAATATTAAGATGAATTAAATTTTATGGATCAAAGTGCAATTTCGGTGCGGTATGCAAAAGCTTTTTTCGCACTGGCAAAAGAAAAAAACATTCTGCCAGAGTTAAAAAAAGACATAGAACTCGTAAAAAATACCTGCGAAAATTCGAATGACTTCATGCTTTTGCTGGAAAGCCCTGTAGTAAAATCATCGAAAAAAGAAAAATTGATTACATCGGTGTTTGCAGGAAAAGTAAATCAGTTCACAGTAAAATTTCTACAACTGATTACTGAAAACAAAAGGGAAGTTTTCATTCCTGCTATTTGCCGAAATTTCCTGGCGCTCACCCGTAAAGACCAAAATATAAAAGCTGCACGATTAACCACAGCCACCGAAGTGGATGCCGAAACCATTCAAAATATTACCACTTTACTCGAAAAAGAGCTGAATGCAAAAGTAGAGCTTTCGGAAAATGTGAACCCTGAAATAATTGGTGGTTTAATATTACGGCTCGACGACAAGCAATACGATGCAAGCGTAGCAACACAACTCAAAAAAATAAAACAACAACTACTTGAAACAGTAATAAAATAATCCAAAACAGCGATAAATTAATTGACGATGGCGAATATAAAACCTGCTGAAGTATCAGAAATCCTGAAGCAACAACTGGAAGGCTTTAAATCGGAAGCGGAACTTGAAGAAGTTGGAACCGTTTTACAGGTTGGCGATGGAATTGCCCGTATTTACGGACTTTCGAATGTGGAAGCCAACGAAATGGTGGAATTCGAAGATGGAATGAAAGGCATTGTACTGAACCTTGAAGAAGACAATGTTGGTGTTGTTTTGCTGGGCCTTTCGGAACATGTAAAAGAAGGAGATACAGTAAAACGGACACAGCGGATTGCTTCCATTATGGTGGGCGAAAAATTGCTTGGCCGTGTTGTAAATACCATTGGAGAACCTCTTGATGGAAAAGGTCCGATACAGGGTGAATTATTTGAAATGCCGCTGGAACGGAAAGCACCCGGTGTAATTTACCGGCAGCCGGTGAAACAGCCGCTGCAAACAGGTTTAAAAGCAATTGATGCCATGATTCCCATTGGCCGTGGCCAGCGTGAATTGATCATTGGCGACCGGCAGACCGGAAAAACTGCAGTTGCCATCGATACTATTATCAACCAGCGCGAAAATTTTGAAAAAGGAAAACCGGTTTATTGTATTTATGTTGCCATTGGTCAAAAAGGTTCAACAGTTGCCAACATTGCAGCCACACTCGAAAAACATGGCGCAATGGAATACACTGTAATTGTAATGGCCACAGCTTCCGATCCGGCAGCTTTGCAGTTTTATGCTCCCTATGCAGGAGCTTCAATCGGCGAATATTTTCGCGATACCGGCCGTGATGCACTAATTGTGTACGATGATCTTTCGAAACAGGCAGTTTCATACCGCGAAGTTTCATTGCTGCTCCGTCGGCCGCCGGGCCGCGAAGCATATCCGGGTGATGTATTTTACCTGCACTCGCGCCTTTTGGAAAGAGCCGCTAAAATTATTGAATCAGATGAGATAGCCGCTAAAATGAACGACCTTCCCGAATTCATGAAAGACAAAGTAAAAGGTGGCGGCTCGTTAACAGCGCTTCCAATTATTGAAACACAGGCAGGTGACGTTTCAGCATATATTCCCACCAACGTAATTTCAATTACTGATGGACAGATTTTCCTTGAATCGAATCTGTTCAATTCCGGAATTCGTCCGGCAATTAACGTAGGAATTTCCGTTTCGCGTGTGGGTGGTAGCGCCCAGATTAAATCGATGAAAAAGATTGCCGGAACCCTGAAACTCGACCAGGCACAATTCCGTGAGCTGGAAGCATTTTCGAAGTTCGGTTCCGATCTGGATGCAGCAACGATGCGCGTTCTTGATAAGGGACGCAAAAATGTGGAAATCCTGAAACAGGGTCAGTACGCGCCAATGAAAATTGAACATCAGGTTGCCATAATTTACTGCGGTACAAAAGAGTTACTTAGAAATGTTCCGGTAGAAAAAGTGAAGGAATTTGAATCTGATTTCCTTGAGATAATGGAAATGCAGCACCGCGACGTTTTGGATAGTTTGCGCGATGGAAACCTGACAAATGAGGCAGAAGAAACGCTGCGAAAAGTAGCTGCAGAGGTAGCCGAAAAATATAAAAAATAAATTTAATTGCTGAAGAATAACTGGTTTGCAGAAATTAAATTCATTCATGCATTCAACTTTTAAAATATGGCTGGCTTAAAAGAAATACGAACTCGGATTGCATCGGTAAAAACTACCCGGCAGGTAACAAGTGCAATGAAAATGGTATCGGCGGCAAAACTGAAAAAAGCCCAGGATGCCATCTTGCAAATAAGGCCATATGCTGATAAGTTGCATCAGATTTTAATGACCCTCAGCGCCAGCCTCGAAAATGCAGAAGATTCAGTATATACCCAGCCCCGCCAACCTGAGAAAATTTTAGTGGTTCTGATTTCTTCCAACCGCGGTTTGTGTGGCGGGTTCAATTCTGCCATTGCAAAAAAAGCAGTCGAACTTGTCCGTACACAATATACACGCCAGTTGCAGCAGGGGAATGTTTCGTTCCTTTGCATCGGAAAAATGGGAATGCGCCAGGTAAAACACCGTGAAATGAATGTAGCCGGCGAAAAAAATGGTTTGTACGATGAATTAACTTTCGAAAATGTTTCGCAGGTGGCTTCCCAGGTAATGGAACAATTCAGAGATGGCAATTATGATCGGGTGGAACTGGTGTACAACCAGTTTAAAAATGCGGCGGTACAAATTCAAACGGCCGAACAGTTTCTCCCGGTGGAAATGAAAGAAGAAGAAACGATACAAAACAATAACCTGAATTACATTTATGAACCTTCGAAAGAATATATCATTCAGGAATTGATTCCCAGATCGTTAAAAATTCAGTTTTACAAAGCAATGCTGGATTCAAATGCAGCTGAACACGGCGCCCGGATGACAGCTATGCACCAGGCCACCGATAATGCAACCGATCTGCTGAATGATTTAACACTGCAGTACAATAAAGCCCGTCAGGCTACAATTACCGGCGAAATACTCGAAATTGTGAGTGGTGCGGAAGCGCTTCGGGGTTAATAACAAATCGAAAAATCTATTACAAATTAAGTTGCCGCCGGCAGTTGGCGCATAAATGATATTCCTTCTGGTCAATTTCTTCTGCGTATGTTGTGGAACGCATTACACAGGTGGGATTGTGGCAGTGAATCAATCCAAAAGTATGTCCCAGTTCATGAATAATTACTTTCCTGAACCGCTCAAAAAGCAGTTGCTCGTCCGAGTGTAATCCGTATTGTTCGTTTCTTAGCCGGTACAGCGAAACAATGCCGGTTTTACCTTTAAACACAGCCTGTCCGAAAATGAAGGTCAGAATTGGAATGAACAAATCAACGGTAAACAGGCCGATTGTTTTCAGGTATTCAGGTGAAGTGGAAGCATCCATCGATTGAAGTATTTTGTTGCCATCGTACTGCCGCCTGAAGGGATCATAAAAATCAGACAAATCGGTGTGGCTGATTTTATATTCCACCGGAAATCCATATTCGGCTGTAACAGCTGCTTTAATTTTTTCAAGAAAATCATTCTCGAAAGCTCCATGCAATATGAATAAAATACTTTGCTTTCCCAATTATAAAAAATATAATAAATACCTGATAAATTGATGATTACATCCGGATTATTCAAAATCACCGATAAGTTTTAAACCTTTTATTTTGCACCCGGCGGTTTTAAATTGTATTTCTTAATTTTATTGTACAACGTCACCCGGTCAACCTGAAGTGTTTTTGCAGCGCGGCTGATGTTCCAGTCGCCATTGTTCAGGGTTTGTAAAATATATTTTTTCTCAATTTCCGAAAGGCTTTCGTTGGTTTCGGCAATTAAATCTTTTTCGACCGGTAAATCCTTGAGGCGAATTTCCCGGCCATTTCCAACCACCACGGCACGTTCAATCATGTTTTCGAGTTCACGCACATTTCCCGGAAAATCATAAAGTTCGAGCCGTTTTAAAGCCGCGGGGGCAATGGTTATTAAATCGCGGCTCATGGTAGTGCAGTATTTTTTTATAAAATGTTCAACCAGCAGCGGAATATCTTCGGGCCTTTCGCGAAGTGGCGGAACCACAATATTTACAACATTCAGCCGATAGTACAAATCCTCGCGAAAAGTTCCGGTTTCCACCAGTTTTTTCAAATTCCGGTTTGTTGCACAAATCACCCTGAAATCGGATTTGATTTCTTTATTCCCCCCTACTCTGACAAATGTTTTCGATTCGAGAACACGCAACAGTTCAATTTGCATTTTCCCGGAAATGGTTGCAATTTCATCCAGAAAAATTGTTCCGCCATCGGCCATTTCAAACCTGCCTTTCCGGTTAAACATGGCGCCGGTAAAAGCTCCTTTTTCATGTCCGAATAATTCGCTCTCGAGCAAATCTTCTGATAATGCGCCGCAATGAACAGTAACCAGCGGAAAAAATTTACGTGACGAATTGGAATGAATCGCCCGTGCAATTAACTCTTTTCCGGTTCCGCTTTCGCCGGTAATAATCACCGACGAATTGGATTGCGCAACACTTTCAACATCGCGCAGCACTTTTAGCATAGCTTCGCTGTTGCCAACAATATCATCAATGTTCTCAAGCGAAATAACTTTGTTTTTTAAAGTTTCATTTTCCGTTTTCAGGATAATCTGGTTGGCGGCATTTCTAATGAGGTGCGAAAGATCATCCGGATCAAAAGGTTTTGTCACATAATCGTAAGCGCCATCTTTTAAAGCCTGAACAGCGGTCTCCACCGAAGCAAAAGCTGTCATTATAATTACAATGGCTTCACTGTTCAGGCTTTTTATCCGGCGGTGCATTTCCAGCCCGTCCATTCCCGGCATTTTAATGTCAGCCAGAACAATATCGAAGTTCCGGGACTCAAGCAGCAACAAAGCCTCTTTTGCATTTGCCGCACTTTTAACCTCGTAGCCATCTTCAATAAACCAGTTGTACAATGAATCCCTTACCGATTCTTCGTCGTCAACTATTAACAGTGATATATTTTTTGTCATCTTGTAAAACTTGATTCTTTGCTAAAGAAAATGTTATGGACATTTTTGTTCCTTTTCCGGGTTCCGATTCCACTTCAATTTTACCCTTGTGGCTTTGCACAATTCCATGAACAATGGCCAGTCCCAGTCCAATGCCGCTGGCTTTTTGTTTGGCCGAATAAAACGGCTGAAATATGCGCGAAATATCTTCTGGGGCAATTCCCACCCCGTTGTCCGAAATTTCAAGTCGGATATAATCGGGGGCCGGATTTATTGTCCGCATCAGAATTTCGCCATTATTTGTCACCGCTTCCGACGAATTTACAAGCAGGGCCACACAAACCTGCTTTATTTGATTGTCGTTGCAGTAAACCTCATCGGAAGTAGCTTCAAAATTGGTGTAAAAGTGAATGTTGGCCATTCGCATTTTATGCGCCATTAAATCACAGGCTTCTTTTAAAATCTGGTGAATGTGCCTGTTTTTGAAATTTTCCTGGTCCTTCCGCGAAAAATCGAGCAGCCCCTTAACAATTTCACCGCAACGTTTTGTTTCTGTTTCAATTACGTTCAGGTACTTCAGCATTGGTTTGGCTTCTTCGGGCTTTAAATCCAGTTTATCCAGTTTTTTGGAAACCAGTTTTGTGTACGTTAAAATACCCGACAGCGGATTGTTTATTTCGTGCGCTACGGAAGACGACAATTTTCCCAACGAAGTAATCCGCTCAATATGAATCAATTCATTCTGAATCTCCGATAATTCTTCTGATTTTTTTCGCACTTTGTACTCCAGTTGCTGCGACCAGTTTTGAAGTTCCTTGTTGGCAGCATCCAGGTTGTCGAGCATGTTGTTAAAAGCCAGCGAAACCAGGCGCACATCGTCGAGCAGGTTTGTCTTAATTTCGAGCCTCCGGCTTTTATCTCCTTTTGATACTGCTTCGCTGGCAGAAATAATGGCGCTTAACGGTTTTCTAATTTTGTTATTGGTGAAAAAAATCAGGAACAGGAGCATAATTACTGTGGTTAAAATAGCCAGTACCGAAAATTCAGCAGTTGATTTTGAAACTGCCGAATCGAGCACATCCAGCGGAACTTTAATTATCAGCGAACCAAGCACTTCTTCGCTTTTGTCGTGTGCATGACATGCGCTTGTGTAGCATGATTTCTCGTTAAATATGGGCGAGCGGATTAGCAACTGCCGGTGCCCTTTATCGCTTTGGTTCATTATACAGGCACTTTTAAAATCGATGATCCGGTACGACTTTTCCCGAACCGGAAACATGGTGTCAAAATCGGCATGACAACTAATACAATTGGGATTGCTGTTGCCTGAAGTTTCGTCGCTGAATGAAGAATAAACCACACTGTCGCTGTTATTGTACATGTTAACACCATCAATTCCGGACATGGTATTGATGATATCCAGCGTACTTTGCAGGGCGCTTTTATCATTTTTCAACATGGAATAATACAACGATCCTTCAACAATGGAACCTATGTTATTTCCTCGCTGCCGGATAACCGTGTTCAGGTATTCCTGGTAAACCGACTTGAAAATAGCGCTGTACGAAACAAATAAAAACAACGACAAAATAGCAATGATATAAATTACCCGTGCATAAATTGATGAACGAAAGCTTAAATACTTTTTGAAAAAAGCATTAATTGATTTCTTTTTTTCCGGTTTTTTTTGAAAGAAATTCATACGCTTAAAAATAACAATTCAACAAGCAATCCGAACTCCATCTTATCTGTATAAACAAGTTGCAAATTACAAAAAAGAACCAGTGATTTAACGCATTATCCTGTTTATTCCACTTTTTGGTTCTGAAAAATAACAGGTATATCATTTAAAAAAGAAAGGCGATGAATTTCTGATGCCCCGGTTTGCTTTGCACCAAAAATTTCATCGCACAATCTGTTTTCTTTTTATATCAATCCAGAAATTCCTTCTGAAAGTCGTCCCAAATTTCAGGTTGCAGTCCGGCAAGCGGACTTGACATTAATTCACCACCTTCCTGAAAAGCTACCTGCAGCTGGCCGTCGGAATATTTCCCGACCGAAACTGCCAGGAAATCTTTCAGCCGCTGCAGTTCCCGGTTAATCCAGGTTGTTGCTTCTTCGGCCATAAAATAACCCGCTGTTTCTCCTTTCCAATTGGTAGGTTTAACGGAATAAAACCAGCCTCTTTCATACGGATCCTCATTCAGAATACTGGGTTCATTCAGAATCAGTTTATTGGAATGCACTACTTCGCCGGAAACAGGCGCAAACACTTTAAGTTTTTTCCCGTTTCCGTTTATTTCGGCCAGCAAATCGCCTTTGTTAAACTGCTCGCCCGGAGCTTTAAACTGCTCTACTTTTACATGTCCCACCACCTGAAGCAAAAAATCATCGATTCCGATTTTTGCATTTCCCGATTTTTCGAGAAACGCCCAGGTATGGTTTTTACTGAAAAACAGGCCTTGCGGAATTCGCAACACACTTGCAGTCAGATTTCTGACTGCATTGTGCAATCGCTCCGGAACGCGCTTGTTGAAAATCATCCAGAACGGAATAAGAAACAGAAGGAAAATAATTATAATGATGTATTCAATACCTTTTGTCTCGAAAATGTTGACATATGAAAAACTTTCCATTTTTGTAATTTTTAAATGATTAAAGACATTTATTCTGATTCATTTACCCACGAAGGCGAATCACGCAACACCGGCATGCGGTTTATTACCCATCTTAAAATCCAGATTTCGGCAGAAATAACCGCCAGCGTGATAACAATTTCCATCCACGACGGCACATAATGTGTTGCTGCATTCCATTTAAAGCCAATAATTGAAATGTTTAAGCGGTTCAAAATAATCCCCAGCATGGTAATTACCGAAGCCACTTTAATAAGAAGAAGGTTGTTCTTCCGGTAGCTGATGAAATACAATATCATCGGCAGCAAAACAAAACCAAGAATTTCGGTTAAAAACCAGTATCCCATTGGTGTATTAATCAAATTCCAATGTTGGCCATGCACAAAATCGAGCACTTTCAGAAAGAAATAGGCCAGCATGGTTACTGTGCAAATTTTCGCCAGCTTGTGAATGATGGAATGGTGTGCACGCTGGTTTTTTTCACTGATTTGATCGGAAAATACCTTGTTGCTAATCGAGCCTTCAAAAATTACCATGGAAAGCCCTGCAAAAATACTGGATACAAAAAAGAGGATTGGAATAAACTCGGAATACCAGAGCGGGTGTATTTTTTCTTTTGCCATCAGGAATAAAGCGCCTAATCCCGACTGGTGCAAAGTTGAAAGTGTAATCCCGAAAATAACGGCTCCGATTGTCATTCCCGACAAAATTTTACGTGCACGGCGCGCACCAATCCACTCTGCAACAGTGGGCGAAAACTCGATAAGCTGCGCAAGCATGTAAAGCATAAAATGCCATGCCACTAAAAACATCACCGAACTTGTTCCGAAACTATTACCGATAATTGGGTTAACCACATTCCACGGGCGGCCTAAATCGAGCAGCAATGCTCCGGCGTAAAAAACATAGGCCAGAAATCCATTCAACACCGTTACGCGCACAATGGAGTGATATTGCCGCATATTCAGAATATAAACCAAAAATGTAATAACATAAGCGCCACCGGCAAATGCAACACCGGTTACCACGTCAAAACCAATCCACAAGCCCCACGGAACTTCCTGGGTCAGATTGGTAACCGCCCCTATTCCTTTCCAAAATCTTAAAACAATAAGCGCCAGCCCAACCAGCATAATTGGAATGGTGATTACATTAAACCAGGTAAAAAATTTCCCTTTTGGTTTTAATTCGCCAAGCAAAAATTTCCATACATTTTTGCTCTCTTTATCTTTTGTTAAAGTATAAACACCTGTATTATTCATCTTCGTTTTTATTTAGTTTATTTCTTTTAGTAGCTTCCTGAAGTCCGAGTAACAACGCAGGCCAAAGAACAAAAACGGTTGGTACGCTGTACAAAAACCCTTTTGTTAATGCAGGATAAGAAGATTTTTGAATGTTGGTACTGAGGCCGATTTCTTCAAACGGCACGCCCGAAATATACATGAAAGCGGTGCCGCCAGCCTCTGTTTCGCCATAAATATAGTCGACATACTGGCCAGGGTTTTCAACAATACGTTTTTTGGCTTCGGCAATCAGCTCGCGGCGGGTTCCAAAAACCAATGCTTCAGCGGGACAATTTTCCACACAGGCCGGCATTTTACCGTCCTTCTGCCTGTTGTAGCACATATCGCATTTGTTGATTTTGGGATTTGGGCTGTTGTATTCAAACTTTGGCATGTCAAACGGACAGGAAACCATACAATAGCGGCATCCCATACATTTGTCTTCCCGCCAGATAACCGGACTTTCCTTTGTTTTAAACATGGCTTTTGTGAGGCAGGCCGAGGCACAGGCCGGCTGGTTGCAATGCATGCACTGGCGTTTAACATAAACTTCGCCCGCCGATGTTTCGTATGCATTTACCACTGTCCGCCTTGTCTCGTCGGTTTTACGCACCACGCCAACTTCCGGATAATCTGTTGGTTCCGGCAAATTATTGGCTTCGGCACACGAAAATTCACAGGTCTGGCAACCAACACAGCGCGTTGAATCGTAAAGAATCCCCATAAATTCAGTGTCGCTGTTAGCGGCTGGATCGGCATCTGCTTTATTACCAAAAGCAAGTGTGGCGCCTGTAACTCCAAGCACTTTGAAAAAATTTCTTCTATCGATACTCATAGCTGATAAATTTGATTTCTTATAAAAATTTGTTCGAATTCAGTTAGTATAATTCTGTAGTGTCAATAAAATGTACCTGGAAATCTTCCCAAATCTCGGGGCCCATTTCCTGAAGTACGCGTTCCGTTATTTCTCCGCCTTCCTGAAAAACCAGGTTGTTTTGGGACAGATTTTTTATGTTGAACGAACAGGCAAGAAAATCTTTCAGGCGCACAAACTCACTCTGAATCCACTCTTTATACGCGCCACCCAGTTTGTAAAACCGGATTTCGCGCGCCCAGTTCGATGGCTGGATCAGGTACACCCAACCTTCATCATACGGCGAATTATTTACCATTTCGGGATTTGTAACCAGTGTTTCATTGATATCTTTTATAATGCCCGAAACAGGAGCATGAATATTTATTTGTTTACCCTGCTGAACCAGCGTTAGTATTTTCTCATTTCGTTTTACAGTTTCCCCTGGATTTTTCAGGATGATACGGCTGAAATTGCCGGTTACCTGCGGAATGAAACCATCAATGCCAAATTTTACCCTGCCGTCTTTTTCCATAAATATCCATGAATGTGATTTGTCGAAATACAAACCATTGGGAAACACGAGCGAATTTTCATCAATGGTTTTAACCCTGCCACTTAAAATCTTTCCTGCTTTTGATTTACGGCTAATCCCGCCAAAGAAGGCAACCGAAACAACGACGGCGAAAAAAACAACTAGCAACACCACCCATTTCTGAACCGGAAAAGCAATGTCAGAAGTTTGCACCAACTCTGCGGTATCCACGAGTTTGTCCAGTTTTGCCTGACGTTCATTATAAACGAGTTCATTTAAACCATTCAAAGCAACAAATTGCTGGCCGTCGGTAATTATCCAGTTTAAAAAAGCTGAAGTCTTTGCATTTAAAGGTTTTGCTGAAGACACAGTATAAACATTCTGAACCAGTTCACGCGGATACTTTCCAATCCAGACTCCCCGTTTAAAATACTCCAGATCATTGTAAATGTTCTCGTTGTAATCCAGTTTGTTATTGTTGTTTTTATCGATGGGTAATAATTTAACCCCGGAAAGGAGTTCACCGGTACCCGGCTCTGTTAAACTGTTCAATGTGCAAAATCCTATCGCATGGATATTTTTCTGCAATTCAGAAAGCAATTCCTCCGTAGAATTTATTTTGATTACTGAGGCGGCAGAGACATTTAAAAATCCGGAGACCACAGATTCTGCCTGATCATTGACATAAATCTGAACCGGAACACGCCGGTTATTACCCAATAATGCACCCCAGTTTTTCGAATCCGTGTTACTTAAGACATTCTGAAAATCTTCCGCCGAAATTCCCTGGTTTTCAATTTCCTTCAGGAACGGGTTTGCCGCATTAATAAACGGAACAACAATTTCGCGGGCAACCAAAATTTTGCGCAATCCTGCACTTTCTGAAGAGGATAAAGTTTTTCCGCTAATAAACCCGACAATCGTCGAATTATCTTCAACGGATGCTGCCGAAAAAGTGCTGCCGGAATTCATCCGGAAGTTGAAGTCCGGTTTTAGCAGGTTGTATTCTTTTGCCAGATTTTCAGCAAGACCGTGCAGTTCAGGAGAACTTACAATCTCAATTGCCTCATCGTTGTTGGCAATTTTGTTTACTTCCTTTTCTTTGGCGTTTGAATTGCCAAAGAACATCAGCAAACCAATGAACAATAGGATTTTAATTTTCATAATGTTTGTTATTAAATTTCAATAATTTATTTTGAACATATTCTTGTTGATTGCACCCTGATTTTAGTTTTTGTTTTAGAGTTATTCAACTTTAAGACCAAAAGAAATTACTGATATAACAAACTGATTAAAAGAACATTAAACGACAACGTGTTGAATATTCCATCAACATGAAGTGTTGAATATGTTTACACTTTTGCGCCACAGGCAATAAATGCACTCATCTTCAGCACAATAGGAACAGTGTAAGGATTTTCAACAGGTGTTGTATATTTCAACACTTGGTGCTGAGTTTTTCTGTTTGACAGGGAAAAGCCATCAAAAAAGGACCAAAAAAAAGTGATATTTGATTAAAAAAGTGAAAAAAAGTTCAACATCATCCGTTTTTTCTTCCAATCACAACAACTTTTGTTGCCGGTTGAAAACCAAATTTTAAAGCTTTTTCGTGGAAAATTTCAACCTGTGGTTTCATTTTTTCGTACTGCGGATATTGATTTATCAGTTCCAGCAGTTCGTTCATTTTTTGCACCCTTTCTTCAATTCCGGCTGCTGTAGTTGTTTGTGCTTTGGGTATATAATCAAAATGAAGAAGGATTTCAACTCCTGCATTCTGAATCATTTCGAGAATTTCATTTTTTGTGAATGTTTCATTGTGAGAAACTCCAAGAATCCGGTGAATTGCACTCCGAAAATGGTGGTAAAATTTGTGCACTTCCTGTGCCGGATTAAGATTATCGCTAAACAGTTCGCTGATTAACAACCATCCGTTGGGCTTTACAACACGCTGCATTTCGCGTAGAGCAATATTTGTATCCGGCAAATGATGCAGTGCCATGGAAATGCTGATCAAGTCGAACGAATCTGCTTCAAAATCCAGGCTTTCAGCTTTCATCTCCCTGAAATTAACTTTCGGATGATTTCTGCGGGCAATTGACAGTGACTCAACATCCGGATCGATTCCTGTAATTGAAGCTTCAGGAAAAATTTCCTTCAAAACTGTTAAAAAATCGCCGGTTCCGGTACCAACATCAAGTAGTGTGTTTACTCTTTTGTCCTGAAAAAAATCGATTAACTGTTTCATATTATATAAGTAATAAAAATGCTGAAAGCGCTGTAACAATAATAACAAAGTTCCGGTATGGTTTTTCCGGTATTTTTTTCACCAGCCAGATTCCCAGGAATGCGCCTGCCGCAATTCCCGGTAACAGGAGTAAATCCAGTTTTAAGGTGTGCCAGTTAATGGTTTTCCATATTAAAATATGCAATGGGAATTTAGAGAAATTGATAATCAGAAAAAACCACGCTCCGGTGCCGATAAACCGGTTTTTGGGAAGGTGCATGGACAATAAATAAATGGCAAAAATTGGCCCGGCCACATTCCCAATCATTGTTGCAAAACCACCTAAAACTCCCATTGACGCTGCAAACCACCAGGTATCGGGAAATAATCTGCTGTTTTTATGGCGGTCTTCCCAAAGCATTAAACCAATGCAAACAAAAACAAGGATAGCAATTATATTTTTGAACCATTCATCATTCACTACTTCGCCAACCCACAGTGCAATTCCGACTCCTATAAAAGCCCAGGGCAACAATTTTACCAGGTATTTCCATTCGGCATGCCGGTGATAGTAACCAACACCAAAAAAATCTGCCATCATTAACATTGGAAGGAGGATTCCGGTAGAAGCTTTTCCACCAAAAATTATGGCCAGAGTGGGCACCACAAGCATGGATACACCAGGCACTCCAACCTTTGACATTCCTACAAACATTGCACAAACAACAAGTAATAACCACTGCAGGAAAGCAAAATCAAATTCAGGCATTTATTAGGATTTAATGCCGTAAAGTTAAAAGAAAATAGCCGGCGAAACAACCGGCTATTCAAACAAACAGCTCCGAAGTATTATCTTCGGTAAAAACAGAAAACATGTACGTCATTCGACGAAAAAAATGTCAATCAACAATGATCAACGTTGTATTATTTCAATTTTACTTCTTTATTCTATATATAGTAATTCAAAAACGGTGCCACAATGGGGAAGGCACATCTTCTTTATTGAAAATGAGAAGTTAACGTTATAATTAATAACAAATTCAGTTGATTTTGTTCTCGAGTTGCCGGAGTTCATCTTCATTAATTTCCCCAAACCAATCGCCCAGTTTTTGTCGGGCTTTTTCTTTGATTTCGGGGGTAATGTTGGCAGAAATCTGGCCAAGGGCAAAAAGCAGGACACCCAAATCGTCGGAGTAGCCAATGAGTGGTGTAAAATCAAAAATAGCGTCCGTTGGTAAAATGAAATATCCCAATGCAGCAGCAATGGTGAGTTTCGACTTAACACCAACGTCTTTGTCTT
Source organism: uncultured Prolixibacteraceae bacterium (assembly GCA_963771595.1). Lineage (GTDB taxonomy): Bacteria > Bacteroidota > Bacteroidia > Bacteroidales > Prolixibacteraceae > CAVYUC01. The sequence continues at coordinate 182,647 of CAVYUC010000028.1, forward strand.
TCATAATGTAAAACAAAAGCAGCACTGCATAAACAACTGTGACTCCTGCAGATTTGGAAAACTGCCGGATTTTTTTCCAAAGCGATTCTTCTGAGTAAATTTTAGAATATAGATTTTCCATTATTTTAAATTTATACCGGAGTAGTCCAAATGGTGGTCTCCATAATTAATAACGATTTGATCCAGTATTTCGTTTACTTCAGCATTAGTTTCTGCCCTTAAAAGCTGAATTTTTAATTCTCTGAAATTCCATAATCCGGGGAAATATTTTGCAAAATGTCTGCGCATCATTACAATTCCGGTTCGCTCATTGTCCCTCCATTCAAGGTTCATGCTGATTTGTTCCCTTAGTACTTCAACTACTTCAGCAACAGTTGGACAAGGAAGAATTTCGCCTGTTTGAAGATACTGTTTCACCTCGTTAAAAATCCAGGGGCGACCAATGGAAGCTCGGCCAATCATTAAACCATCCACACCAGTTTGCTCCAGTAACTGTTTTGCAGATTCAGCGCTTTTAATATCGCCATTTCCGATTATCGGGATTGTTATTTGAGGATTATTTTTTACCACGCCGATTAGAGTCCAGTCGGCATCGCCTGAATAAAGCTGTTCGCGCGTGCGGCCGTGGATGGCCAGCGCACTGATTCCAGCATCCTGCAACCGTTGGGCAGCTTCAAGAACCGGAATGTCAGAAGCGGCCCAGCCCAAACGGGTTTTTGCAGTAACCGGAAGTTTAACCGCCTTTACCACTGCAGCCGCCATTTCCTGCATTTTGGGTAAATCTTTTAATAATGCCGCACCGGCTCCATGCCTGATGATTTTTTTCATGGGGCAGCCAAAATTGATGTCAATAAAATCCGGGTTGGTTTCTTCGGCAACCTTTGCCGCCCGCACCATCGAATCGATGTTATGCCCGTAAATCTGAATTCCGGCAGGCCGATCGAAATCAAATAAAACCATTTTTTCCCTGGTTTTTTCAACATCCCTGATTAACGCTTCGGAGGAAACAAATTCGGTGTACATTACATCTGCCCCAAATTTTTTGCACATCCACCGGAACGACTTGTAGGTTACGTCTTCCATAGGCGCCAAAAAAAGTGGTGTCTTCCCCAGCTCAAGATTTCCAATCTTCATATTTACACTTTAAACTACAGTTACAACGATTTAATGTGTTGCAAAGATAAATTTTCACCTTCATTTCACCTCACTTCAAAAATAAACCTGTTATGCCGGCGCAACCAATTTACATTTTTTGAAATCTATGATTATATTAATTTTACACATTCATTGCCACAGATATGAAAACAATTATTTCCATTTTGTCGTTTTGTGCAGTTGTGCTGGTTTCGTGCAACCGGGAGATGCTGCCGGAAACATTCCACATTGGTACATCCGAAAAATTTAAAACAGGCGCTGATTACCTGTCGAAAAAAAATTCCCTTCAGTTTCATATAACTGAAATTAACGATTCGCGGTGCCCGAGCGATGTGGTTTGCGTCTGGGCGGGAGAAGCAATAGTTAAAATTGCGGTGGAATCGCCGGTAACCGGAACATTGGAATTGAACACGTTCGATCATCCAAAAGATACATTGGGAACCTTTTCGTTTGAATTGGTTGATGTGTCGCCATATCCGGTATCCACAGAAACTATTGAACTGGAAGATTATGATGTTACCCTAAAAATTGAGCAGCTGGATTAACAGAATTTCAGCTGTAAAATCATCTATTTGATATATTTATTAAATCCTCCATGGGTATCGTTAATAATACCTTTGCGGAAACTAACAGCAATAAGAATAATACCTGCTGCAATCTGGCTCCACATAATTATTCCGCCGGGATTTTTGAAAATCCAGATGCTGGCAATGAGCCACAACGCAAAAAGAAAGTTGCTAAACCGCAGCGAACGCGCTACTTCTGACATTGAAATTATTGAAAAAGCAATTACTATGGCACCTACCAGATTATTGCTGTCGGCAAATTTTCCGGAATAACCCAAAACGGCGGGTGAAACCATAAACCACAATCCTATGCCAATCGCTACAAACAAATTCCACGGCCGGAGTTTCAAATCATCCCAAAGCGAGGCCATATTTCCTTTAAACTGCTCATTCCCCGGTTCTGTGTATTCAATGTTTTTTCCCTCGTCGTACGAATCGCCAAACCAGAAAACCTTCCACAGGCTTTTGCCTTCCTTCTTCTTTTTCAGAAGAAACTGCACAGAAGCAAGCACTTCGTCAAAAGTGAATGGAATCATTCCAACAGTTATTAAAGCCGAAAGAAGACATGCAGAACACCAGGCTCCTACAACTACAGGCTGCAGAATAACCAGAGTAAGACTTACAATTCCAAGAGGAATAACCAAAAAACCAAAAATAAGTACCACCCAGGGCATCGTACGCCAGCGTGCTGTGCGGCCGGCCAAACCTGTTACCACATCAAGAATGTAGGCGAAAGCACCCAACCCTGCATCAGAAATAGGAAACGATTCTGAAACTTTCGAGGTTAATATTTGTTTGGTGCCATCCCCGAAAAACGGATCCCAAATTGTATCAGAATATCCAAGTTGAAAACCGGTAAGATACCGCGCCGTAAAAAAACCCAGCCAACCCAATATTACAACCGGTATCCGCTCATTCCATGATGATGGATTGTAAGTCCAGCCTTCGGGAAGGTTTGCACCTTCCTGCCTGATTTTCACAATACCCGGAATATTGGGAATTACCAGCATGAAAAACATAACCAGCGTTCCCATTAATGTTCCCTGTGTATAAGCCACAGCTGTTTGGGCTGAAAAAATTAAAGGCGCCATACAAAGCCAGCTGCCCATTAATCCCGCGGCCCACATCGCCCAGTAGCGATGAGGGTTCAGCGATAAAAATCCCAAGACCACTAAAATGAAACCACTCACCAAATCGCTGATTATCATCCCTTTTACTTCGTAGCCCATTGGCTGCACACCGGTCATTATCCAAAGCCCGATTACAATAACTGCATAATAGGCCCAAAGGTAACTTCGGTGATATAAAGCCTGTTCTTTGTCTTTTAACTGATGATCGAATCCGTTTGTGTTTGCCATATGATCATTACCAGATTTATTGAACCATAAAACACATTCAGACAAAATTAAAGCCACCATATTGAAATAGTTTTCCTGAAAAAAATGATTAAAGCCTGAAAAACAGAAAACTGCCCGGATGAAATATCAACGGATTAACAAAAATGAACCAGGAAATTTTTATTCCATTCAGAATAACCCTGCCAAAAACTGTGGATTAATTACGCAAAAAGTTGTAATAACTCCACAGCCGTAAAAAATTCTCCGCCCCCGATTTTCAATAAATTAAACCACAGCTTACATAATACTAAAAAAACTTATTTTCAATAAAAAGGTACAACAACCTGAGTTTTGTGTAAAAGTTTTTCATTTTGATTTAAACATCAGAATAAAATATTGGCTTGAATTTTTCTTACCAAGAAAAAACAATCCGGATATTATGAGTAAGAAAGTAAAAGAGCTATTGATTTATTTAACAGTGATTATTACGGGACTTGTTTTGTTTTTTTTCGGAATTATAAAAGCCGAAAAGTTTCTGATTCCTTTTACACTTTCAGTCTTGCTCGCGATGATTCTTTTACCGGTTGAAAGAAAACTGACCAGTTGGGGAATGGGAAAAGGCCTGTCGGTTTTGCTTTCCGATTTGCTGCTTATCGGTTTTTTTATCGGATTGATGTTAATTATCGGCACCCAATTGGAGAATATTGCTGCAGACTGGCCCAAATACAAAGAGCGGTTGCAACCTAAAATAGAAACGGTAGAAAATTATATTCAGCAAAAAACCGGAATTTCGCAGCAGAAACAGGAAAGGCAGGTAGAAAGCGCTATAAAACCCGGTGAAAAAGGAAAAACCACGAAAGCTATTGCCACTGCCATTCCTAAATTTGTGTCAACAGCGGGTAATTTCCTACTGATATTTATATATGTTTTTTTCTTTTTGTACTACCGCGATAAATTCAAAAATTCTGTGCTCAATTTCGTCCCAAAGGAAAACAGGGAAAAAGTATCAAAAATCCTTAAAAATTTCAGCAAAGTGAGCCAGCAGTATCTTTTTGGCCGTTTTCTTCTCATACTCTTTTTGGCTATTATTTATTCGGCGGGTTTAACCATTGTCGGAATTAAACACGCCATCCTGGTATCGCTAATTGCTGCAATTTTAAGCCTGGTTCCGTACGTAGGAAATGTTATCGGAATAGTTTTGGCCATTGCCATGAGTTTGCTTACCAACGGCACGTTAATGGCAATAATTGGAGTGCTTATTGTTTTTGCCATTGCCCAGTTTGTGGAAAGCTACATTCTTGAACCTTATGTTGTGGGACATAAAGTAGAACTCAACCCGGCGCTTACGCTCATTAGCGTTGTCATTGGCGGATATGTGTGGGGCATTGTGGGGATGGTGATCGCTATTCCGGTGATGGGTATTTTAAAAGTGATTTTCGACAATATACCAGTATTAAACCCGCTGGGTTATGTTCTGGACGAAAAAGATGTATCGTCGGGCGGTGGTATGCTTAGTAAAATAAAAAATAAAATTGAGTCGAAATTTTCAAAAAACAGCTGACAGCAATCTGTCTTATTCTAAGCCGGACAAAAATAAAAAACGGGCAGTTTATTGAAAACTGCCCGTTTCTGTTTCACTCAATATCTTTTTTTAATTGGAATATTTTGAATAGGTAACCACCAGTTTTATACCGGTCTGACTTTCGCTGCCTTTTATAACGACCCGGTTAGCCTGGCTGTTTTTATAGGCCGTGGTCAGATAAAAACCATGATTTTCAACATCGCCGCTGATTATTTGCTGAAGGTGTTGTGTTATATTAAAATGATAGGTGTAATCGCTTCGTAAAGTTCCACCATAATATGCAGCATTAAAACCGTAATCAACTGGTAGGAATTCGTTTCCGTTTTCATCGGCAACTGTAAATAAAAGCTGCCGGGGCGGTGGAAAATTTTTAACATCCGAAGCAAGTGTATCTACCTGAAAAACAATTTCTGCCTTATTTATTGCAGTATTCACAGAATCCTGCCACAGCGTAAGATCATCAATAAAAATCCGCGCTTTTAACCCTCCGGTTGCCTGAACGTAAATCAGCGAATCCGGATTGGTTTCGGCATTTAATTCATCGTAAAATGGTGTTTCAGTATAATCGTGGTTAATTGAATTTACCCTGGCGCTTAACGAAGTAATTACATAAGGCATGAACAATGTATCGGGATTGGTTTCATTCTTATTTTCGTCGTTATTGTAGTAAACCACAAGCGCCGATCCCTGGAATGCACCGGTTGACTGGGCTCCAAGTGTTAAAATTGAACCTCCCACAGATGTTTGTTTTTCGCTTTCTATGAATAATCCCTTAAAATAATCAAGAAAATTATCCGGACTGGCAACATCTGCCGAATCTACATCCATTAATTTTTCGCCAAGTGATACATCAAGTGGAATTTTCAGCAACCGGTACAACGAATCACCCGAAGTTGAATCAATGGCAAGTTTGGGTGTAAATTCATAATCAGCCAGAACATTATCAGAAGCCATGCTTTTTAAATCAATACCCTGGTAATACGGATAATTGTATGATGCACCGTTTGAGGCCAGTGTATCGGCATATAATGATTCGTTGAGTTCGTAAATCTTAAACCGTTGAGGCGTAACAGTATCTCCATAGTTCACCTGGTAATACAAATACAGCCTGACAGAATCGGTAACCGGATTGGTTCCGAAATCGGGAAATTCCTGCAACCTGAACTGGGCGGCAAAATTAATGGTAGTAACTCCGAAAACCGGGTCGTTTAAACTTCCAAGCAAGCTATTTGATGGTTCATCTGTTCGCACAGAATCTTCGCGATGGGTAAAAGATGAAATGCTGTTTTTTTCTATCAGGTTTTTCACCGAAATCAGATCAGTTGAAGGCAGCAATTCCATGCCCAAATCGGTAGGTTCGTTGCACGCTGTAAATGCAAGTGCAGCAAAAAAAGCCAATATAAGTAGCGGGTGTTTTGTTTTTGACTGATATTTCACTAATTCACTGTATTAATATGTTTTCAATTTCTGTTTTCCGCAATAGCACAAACGTATAAAAAAACCACGAGCGCATTAAGCCATTGCTTTTAATTTTGAATTTTTTATAAAAATAATTGATCTTTTAACAGACGTTGCCTACCACACTTTTTCATAAAAATCGTTGTAAGCGTCAATGTATGTTTCTTTGGGCTGATGCTCCAGAAATAATTTACCGGAATCATGAATATATTTTTCGACTTCCTCATTAATGTTTGCAGTGCCTTTAATGACAGCATCTGCATAATCAACGGCCAGTTTACTTACATTTATAAAATTGGGATCCTCGAGCTGGGCAATATCTTCATTTGTAATTCCGTCGAGCTGCACTTTGCTTTTAAATTCAGGATTTAATGTTTTCTTAAAATCATCATTATAAACTGAATAAACCACTTTTGAATTTTCGAAAAGCGGGTTGTTGTAATAGTATTTTTTAATAAATAAAGGTACAAGTGAAGTTAACCAGCCGTGACAATGAATTAAATCAGGAGCCCATCTTAGCTTGATAACAGTTTCCAAAACACCGCGGGCAAAAAACAATGCCCGTTCATCGTTATCTTCAAACTCAATTCCCTTTGAATTGGCCATTACATTTTTGCGGTGAAAATAATCTTCATTATCAATGAAATACACCTGCATGCGGGCGGCCTGAATAGAAGCTACCTTTATTATAAGCGGATGATCGGTATCATCAATTACCAGGTTCATACCGGATAGCCGGATAACTTCGTGAAGCTGGTTTCTTCTTTCATTTACGCTGCCGTACCGGGGCATAAAAGTCCTGATTTCCCGGCCTCTCTCCTGAACACCCTGTGGCAAATAGCGGCCAATTTCCGACATTTCCGATTCGGGTAAATATGGGGTAATTTCCTGTGAAATATAAAGGATCTTTTTCTTTTCCATTGACCTGTGAACGCAGTTAATAACAGGCTGCAAAGGTAATAAAAATATCGGTAATATTCAATTTTAGGCATTTAGCTCCGGAAACCACTAGTTAAGGTTTGCCGAATTGAGAATTAATTTTATTTACTTTGCACCGTTAAATTTACAGGCAATGATCCTGGTTAAAACAAAAGCAGAACTTCAGAAACTACTAAATAATCGCGAGGCAAAAAGCCCGGTTGGTTTGGTGCCAACAATGGGTGCATTGCATCAGGGCCATTTGTCGCTGGTAAAAAAAGCAACTGCCGAAAATAAATCGGTGGTAGTAAGTATTTTTGTAAATCCCACCCAATTTAATGATCCCAAAGATTTGAAACGGTATCCGAGAAATCTGGAAGCCGATTTGAACCTGCTTGAATCTTTCGGCTGCAACATTGTTTTTGCCCCTGAAGTCGCAGAAATTTATCCGGAGCCTGACACACGAATATTTGATTTCGGCCCGCTGGAAACAGTGATGGAAGCAAAACACCGGCCTGGTCATTTTAACGGAGTAGCGCAGGTAGTAAGCAAGTTATTTGATATTGTTCAACCTGATAAAGCTTATTTCGGATTAAAAGATTTTCAGCAACTTGCAGTTATAAAAAATATGGTGAAACAATTGAACCTGCCGGTTGAAATCGTTTCGTGCCCGATTATTCGCGAAGAAAACGGACTGGCTATGAGTTCGCGTAATGAATTACTAACTCCCGAGGAGCGGGAAAATGCTTCGGTAATCTTCAAAACCCTTACCAAAGCGAAAAAACTATACGGTTCAAAATCCGTAAATGAACTCAGGGTTTGGATAGCCGATGAAATCAACAATAACCCGTTCCTGACTGTTGAATATATTGAAATTGTGGATGATGCGACGCTTCAACTGGTTGAAAGCCGGAGCGATGAAGGTACACAAATAGCTTGCACTGCAGTTTTCTGCGGAAAGGTGAGATTAATTGACAATATTGTTTTGAATTGAAAGGACAACGTCATGCAGATTGAAATTTGTAAATCGAAAATACATAAAGTAACGGTAACCGAAGCCAACCTGCAATATGTAGGCAGCATTACCATCGATGAAGATTTGATGGACGCCGCCAATCTGATTGAAAATGAAAAGGTACAGGTGGTAAACATCAATAATGGCGAGCGGCTCGAAACCTACGTTATCAAAGGAAAACGTGGTTCGGGAACCATTTGCCTCAACGGACCGGCTGCCCGCAAAGTTGCAGTGGGCGATGTGGTTATCATCATTTCATACGCCCACATGGATTTTGAAGAAGCCAAAACCTTCAAACCCAGCATTGTTTTCCCTGATACGGAAACAAACTCCATCGTTTAATTTCAACTTACAATCGTTCCCTATTCTCATTCGTGTAAATCTGTGTAATCTGTTGCAAAAAATTAAAGCCACGAATGCCACGAATGAACACGAATAATTTCAGTTTATCATCTTCCCTCACAAACTCTCATCCGTGTAATCCCGTCAAAAAATTCCAGCCCCTTTCACCATTCTTCCACCCGATTTTATACTTTTATGCTGAAAATTTTTAAAATGAACAGCGATATCAGAAATTGAGGATATATGAAATTCTCAAATTATTTCTTACATACAAGAAAAAGGGAAGACCGAAAAAGTATAAAAATGGAATGGATTGAACAAGTTTATAAAACCCCGGATCATGAACTTGTACAAACCGACGGTCGTTTAAGAAGATGGGGTTATATAAACGAAGCGAATAAGTTTCTGCGAGTTGTTGTCCTGCAAGATAAAGCAACTATTCATAATGCGTTTTTTGACAGAAGTTTTAAACCAATAAAAAAGATATGAAAATCACTTATTTTAAAGATACAGATACTTTGCTGGTTAACTTCAACAACAATATAATTACCGAAACCAGGGACCTCAGTGAGAATATTCTTGTTGAAATGGATGAGAAAGGTAACATTGTGAGCATGACCATTGAACATGCGCAACAACAGGCGGAAATTGCCAACTTCTCGTTTAACCAAATTGAATCGATGCCGGAATCCTGAAAATATGAGCTTCAATATCCATTCAAAAATATACAGTGATTTTGCTGCATTTGAGCCTACTTTAAAACAGTGGAAATCCAATCATGAAAACCTCGTATTTACCAATGGTTGTTTCGACATCCTGCACCACGGGCATGTGGATTCTTTGCAGAAATCAGCAGCGTTGGGAACAAAATTAATTGTGGGACTTAATTCCGATGAATCAGTAAAATTGCTGAAAGGAGAAGGCCGCCCGGTTTTGGATGAAGAGGCACGGGCAATAATTTTAGCGGCATTTGTTTTTGTGGATGCAGTAATTATTTTCCGGGAAGAGACACCGGCCGAACTTATCGCGCAAATTATCCCCAATGTCCTGGTAAAAGGAAAGCAATACGAAATAGATGAAATTGCCGGCCACGATACCGTTCTCAATCATGGGGGAAAGGTAGAAACGCTGGATTTGGTTCCCGGAATTTCCACCACCGATCTCATTAACAAAATAAAAATCCTGAAATAAATGGCCCAGACCAAAACCATCTACACCTGTCAGAGTTGCGGTGCGCAATCTTCGAAATGGATGGGCAAATGTTCCACCTGCGGCGAATGGAACAGTTATGTGGAAGAAATTATTGAAAAGAAAAAAAGCACCGGTAAACTTTCTGTGCAATTTTCGGGAAACCAGCCGCTGACATTGGAAAATATCCAATCGGTAAAAAATCCGCGCATCCCGGTTGAAATAAATGAATTCGACCGGGTACTGGGTGGGGGCATTGTTCCCGGTTCACTCATTTTGCTTGGTGGCGATCCCGGAATCGGAAAATCGACTCTTGCGCTGCAACTGGCGCTTCGTTTGCCGAACAGAAAAATTCTATACACTTCCGGTGAAGAGAGCCTGCAGCAAATCAAGCTGCGTGCCGAACGCCTGAAAATCAGCAATCCCAACTGCCTTTTTCTTTGTGAAACTTCGCTTGAGCAACTCATCGCCCATACAGACCAAATCCGGCCTGATTTGCTCATTATCGATTCCATTCAGACCATTTCCACCGAAACCATTGAATCGTCACCAGGTTCAGTATCTCAGGTTCGCGAATGTACGTCGGCAATTCTGAAATTTGCCAAACAAAACAATGTCGCAGTTATTCTTATTGGCCACATCAACAAAGAGGGCAGCATTGCAGGTCCGAAAGTGCTGGAGCACATGGTGGACACGGTGCTGCAGTTTGAGGGCGACACAAACTACATGTACAGGATTTTGCGCTCGATTAAAAACCGATTTGGTTCTACCAACGAGTTGGGTATTTTTGAAATGCGCAGCGATGGGTTGCGCGAAATCACCAATCCGTCGGAACAACTGATTTCGAAAGTAAGTGATGATGTGAGCGGCACTGCCATTGCCGCTACCATCGAAGGAATCCGTCCCTTTCTGATTGAAATTCAGGCCCTGGTAAGTTCGGCAGCTTATGGTACACCACAGCGGTCATCCACCGGATTCGATTTGCGCCGGCTGAACATGTTGCTGGCAGTTTTGGAAAAACGGGCAGGGTTCAAACTCATTCAAAAAGATGTATTCCTGAACATTGCAGGCGGCTTGAAAATCAGTGATCCGGCAACAGATTTGGCAGTAATTACTTCTATCCTTTCTTCAAATATCGATGTTGCAGTGGACCATAAAACCTGTTTTGCCGGCGAGGTGGGACTAACTGGTGAAATCCGCGCAGTGAGCCGCATCGAACAACGAATTGCCGAAGCAGCCAAATTGGGGTTCCACAAAATATTCGTACCAAAGCTGAATAAAGGTTTCGATGCTGCCAAATTTGACATCGAAATTGTAAAAGTGGATCGTGTAGAGCAGGTTTTCAGGAGGATATTTGGAGGGAGATAAGAACTCCTTCATACTAAATGTTTCTACTGCTAAAATTATCACATTTTTTAACTTCCAAACTGTTGATTTGTGCCGGAACAATTTTTACTTTGCACAAGATTATGAAAATCAAAAATAAGATACTGCTGCTTATATTTATAGTTGTTGCCACTGTTGCATGCGACGAACCGCCTATTGAAAAACCGGAACATCTAATCCAACACGATAAAATGATTAACATGATGGTGGACATTCACCTGGCCGAATCCGCTTATCTTAACCGCCGTTCGCAGGACTCACTGGTCAGGGAAAGTTCGTCGGCAGATTTCTATTATTCAGTGCTGAACGAATACCAGATTCCCGATTCAGTTTTCGAAAAATCGTTTGTATATTATGCCAGCACTCCCAAAAAATTTGAAAAAATGTACCGCGATGTAATGAATAAACTGAACGAAATGGATCAGGAATATTCAGGCAGGCAAAATGATTTGCTTGATTTTGGCACCGAAAAATAACATGCGGTGATCAAAATAGCTGCAACATATATTTTCCCGGGAAACCGCCCACCCCTTAAAAATGGAATACTTATTTGCGAAAACGATGGCAGGATTGTGGAAGTTGTTGATACCGGAGGTAAAATTACTGAACAGGAAAACCTTGAATATTACAGCGGGATTCTGGTTCCCGGTTTTATTAATACCCATTGTCACCTCGAGTTGTCATTCCTGAAAAACAAAATTGCTGAAAAAAAAGGAATCGGGAATTTTATTGGCGAAATCAACCGTTTGCGAAACATCGAAACAGAAAAGGCCGAACCGGAAATGCAGATAGCCGATCGCAGGATGTGGGCCTCAGGAATAGCAGCAGTTGGCGATATTTCAAATTCAGCCCTTTCGATTGAAACAAAAAAGAACAGTAAAATTTATTACCACACTTTCGTTGAGGCATTTGGTTTCCATCCGGCCCGGACCGAAAGGGCCATTGATTTGGCGCAATTTGTCTTACGCAGGTTTCGCGAAAATGGACTAAATGCTTCCCTTGTTCCGCATTCGGCCTACTCAGTTTCACAACCGCTTTTTGAGAAAATCAGGAAAATTGCAGCGACTGAAAACAGCATTTTATCTTTTCACAACCAGGAAAGTAATGCAGAAAAACAGTTTTACACTGATGGCACCGGACCAATTGCCAACCACCTTCAGCAAAATCTTAATATTGATATTTCGCACTGGAAACCGACTGGTAAAAGCTCTCTGGATTCGGTACTTTCATTTTTACCTCAGGAAAATCCACTATTGTTGATACACAACACGTTCACGGAAAAGCCCGACATCGATGAACTAAAAAAATACCGCCATCTGGAAAATACCTTTTTTGTATTGTGTCCCAATTCAAATTTATACATCGAAAACCACTTTCCGCCGGTTGAATTGTTTCGAGAAGAAAAACTGAACATTTGCCTTGGAACTGACAGTCTGGCTTCGAATCACAACCTTTCGATACTGGATGAAATGAGAACATTGCAGTTAAATTTCCCGGAAATCGAACTGGAAGAAATAATTGCACTGGGGATGCATAAATGGTGCACAGGCACTGGGAATCAATGATGAATTCGGAAGTTTCGGGCCGGGTAAAAACCCGGAGTGTGAACCTGATTACCGGAATAGACTTTAAAAAGATGAAACTGACGGAAAAAAGCCGGGTTAAAAGATTACTCTAATAGTAGAGCCCTCATCCTGCTAATTAAAATTTCCTTTTTCGTTAAGTGTAAATCTGATCCATAAAATTATCTTTGCCCAACAATTTCAGGCATGGGAACATTTCTTTTCGATAAAATAATTTTTGGCCCGGTAAAAAGCAGGAGACTGGGTATCTCTCTGGGAATAAATCTTTTACCCACCGATGTAAAATTATGCTCATTCGACTGTGTTTATTGCGAATGTGGCTGGACTCCCCGAAAATATGAAGAAAAAGTAAAGCTCCCGTCCCGGACAGAGGTGAAGGAAAACCTGGAAGAAAAGCTAAAACAAATGACTGCTAAAAGCCAGTTGCCAGATGTAATTACTTTTGCAGGAAACGGAGAACCAACCCTTCACCCTGACTTTGCAGGAATAATAGACGACACCATTGAATTGCGCAACCGGCTTTCACCAAAAGCAAGAATTGCGGTGTTATCGAATGCCACCACATTGCACAAAAAAAATGTATTCACTGCTTTGCTTAAAGTGGAAGACAATATCCAGAAACTGGATTCTGCATTTGAGGAAACAATACAGATATTGGACTGCCCCCGTTCAGGTTTCGATTTAATAAAAACCGTGGAGCAGCTAACCGGGTTCAATGGAAAAGTAATTATTCAAACCCTCTTTGTGAAGGGAACTTTTAAAGATGCCGAAATTGACAATTCTTCGGACACGGAAGTTTCGGCCTGGATAGAGCTACTCCGGAAAATAAAACCCGCACAGGTGATGATTTATACCATTGCCCGCGATACCCCCCTGGATACCCTTGAAAAAGTTAACGCCGATAAATTAAACGCCATTGCTGAAAAAGTTAAAGCGGCTGGTTTCCCTGTTCAGGTTTCCTATTAATTTTGCGGAAAAAGCGTAACGGAAAAAACACAATATGTAAAAATCTTATTTCAAAAGAGATACATCATATTAATATTTTTAATATTTCTGAAAAAATTGTGTAAATTGCGTTATGTAAAAAACATAACAAAATGAATCCATTCATAATAACAGGATACAAAGGACCGGAATACTTTTGTGATCGCCGCGAAGAAACAGAAAAACTAACAACAGCCATACAAAATTCCCGAAATCTCACATTAATTTCGGAAAGGCGTTTAGGAAAAACTACTCTTTTAAACCATGTTGAAAAACAGTTGAAAGATGACGTTGTTTTTCTTTATGCTGATTTATATCCAACTCAAAATTTGAAGGATTTCATACAGGTTTTATCCAATAAAATTCTTGAGCAGCTTGAGCCGTTTTCAGATAAAGTGATGCGGAAACTTACAAATTTTTTCAGTGCTTTAAAACCACGATTTTCACTTGACCCGTTTACCGGAGCGCCAAATCTTGAACTTTCGGTAATTAATGCTCACGAAACCGAACAATCTGTACATTTAATCTTCGAATATATTCGACAGTCAGAAAAAAAGATTGCAATTGCATTTGATGAATTTCAACAAATTCAGAATTATCCGGAAAAAAACGTTGAAGCACTTTTGCGTTCCGAAATACAAAACGATTCGGATACCTGCTATATATTCTCAGGCAGCCACACGCATTTGTTAATTTCTATGTTCAACGAATATTCCCGGCCTTTTTACCAAAGTTCCGAAATCATGCAGCTTGGGAAAATCAACAAAACCGAATATGCCGGGTTTATTAAATATAACTTTGGCACCAATAAAAAAACAGTGCCTCATTCAACCGCTGAACATATTTACAATATAAGCAACGGGATCACCTATAATGTCCAGTATCTATGCAACAAGCTCTTTTCGCTCGACGAAAATGAAATTAACAATAAGCTGGCAGATGAAATGATTCAGCGCATTTTAAAAGAAAATGAAGTTGTATATTACAATTACCGGGAACTTTTAACAGGGTTGCAATTTACTATACTTAAAGCAGTTGCAAAAGAAGGAACAGTGGAAAAACCATATTCCAATGCGTTTATAAACAAGTATGGATTGGGTTCAACCAGTTCTGTTAAAACAGCAATTGAAACTCTTACCAAAAAAGGAATGCTTATTTTTAATCCATCACTAAGAGTAACTGACTGGTACTTTTCCCTTTGGCTTTCCGGGCAATTATAATGTAGTTCTGTACCACTCTGAGCTGCGGCCCAGCCAGCGGATTCCCGCAACATAACCCTTTAATTTCAACAAATCATCATTTTCGAGCCAGGCGTAGCAATCGTAAGTCTTACCCGATTTTGGATCGTAAATTTTTCCGTCCTGCCATTCTTTATCATTTGCATCATATTCGAAACCCGATAAAATCTGTAACCCCACCACCGAACGATCACGCAGCGCCGGATCAGGATTTTCCTTGTCTTTTGGCGGCTCACCATTTTCATATTTTTCGGGGATCATGTAAACGATTGTACCAATATATTTACCGTTTTTCTTCTCAACTTTTATCTTGGTCGTTTTTTCATCATTCCACCATACACCGGTTATTTTATCGGCTCCCTGCGCAAACGCCGCAGCAGCGTATATGCCAAGGAAAAAAAGTAATGCCAGCTTTTTCATTTTTTTCTATTTTTTGATTTGTAATTTTATGTAAGCCAAATATATAAAGTTTGAAAATTGATTACATAAAATTCATCATCTTTTTTATCGGACTGAAATTAAAACGTATAAATAAACTTGAAATCTATCTCGATCAAACGCAGCTTTACCTGACAAATCAATATCATTCCGACTTGTTTACCAGGGATAATGTGGAATTGCATTCGCGTTTCAACATGAAGCTGTACCTCAAAGTCATTAATCCCCGAAAAACCAACCCTGCCGAAACCAAGTAGTTCTTTTTTTGTTGTAAAACATAAATCGAAGTATGGAGAACCGAAAAAAAGATTCCCCACCTCCCATTTACGTTGTATCAGGTGGCCGTGGTTTGGCCGGAAACAACATGGTACAATCGCTTTTAATTCAATATCCCGACAATGGAATACCTGTAATTATTGTGCCGAATGTTTCGGATGAAGACGAGATTTTTGATGTGGTAATGAAAGCAAAAGCCGATGGTGGTTTAATTTCACATACCATGGTAAATCCGGATTTACGTAAGATTATCAACGATCTTTGTGCCGAATTCGGAGTACGAAAAGTGGATTTTATGGGCGAACTTGCCAATCATCTGGATAAGGTGCTGGAAGTGGAACCATTGAAACATCCGGGTTTATACCGCGAAATTAACCAGCAGTATTTTGAACGCATTGAATCAATTGAATATACCCTTTCACATGATGACGGCATGAGCCCGGAGCGTTTGCAGCGAGCGGAAATTATTCTTACCGGCGTTTCACGTGCCGGCAAAACACCACTTAGTGTTTATCTTGCAATGTATGGCTGGAAAGTAGCCAATGTTCCTTTGGTTCATGGAATCCAACCCCCAAAGGAATTGTTTGAAGTTGATCCGCAACGTGTTTTTGGATTGCATATTAGCGTAAACCAGCTCATTACACACCGTAAAAAAAGGCTTCTAAGCTGGAACAATTACCAGAATGAAAAGTACATTGATGAAAGAACGGTGAAAGAGGAAATTCGAAATGCCATGTTTATTTTCGACCGCGGTGGATTCACTGTATTGAATGTAACAAACAAACCTATTGAAAGTACTGCCAACGAAATTTTAAATATCATGTCGAAACGGTTTTCGTACGGCGGACGAAAATTAGTTTCTCCATACAAAGGATCCAATGAAAATCCCCTTCCTGAATAGCTTAAAAGCATTAAAAAGCTTGTTTTGATTGAATTTCGTCTGTTATGAACTTTATAATAAATCCCTTAACTTTGTCACCGAAAATAAACATTTGTTAATTTAAATTTATTTAAAATGGAAACCATTTTTACCACCGATTTTTGGGAAACTTTTACAGCCAGTTTAATGCATTGGATAGTTACCGAACTTCCGGCAATAATTATTCTGATAATTATTTTTATAATTGCCTTACGACTAAGCTTTTACATGATTAATAAACTGAAAAAAATTGTTGCCAAACGTACCGTTAACAAAACCGACGAACCTAATCTGGAAGTAGAAAAAAGGCTGAATACATTAATGGGCATTGTTAAAACTATTGTGGCCATTGTTTTATGGTCGGTTTTTATCATGATATTCCTGAAAAAAATAAATATCGACATTGCCCCCTTGCTTGCCGGTGCAGGTATTATAGGATTGGCCGTTGGATTTGGCGCCCAGGAACTTGTCCGCGATTTTATCAGCGGTTTCTTTATCCTTTTCGAAAACCAGATACGCACCGGTGATGTGGCAATAATTAACGGAACCGGCGGTCTTGTTGAGAAAATTGAATTGCGCACAATCACTCTCCGCGATATGTCGGGCGTAGTTCATATTTTTCAAAACGGAAAAATAAACTCCATTTCCAATATGACCAAAGAGTGGTCGGCAATGGTTTTCGACATTGGTGTTGCGTACAAGGAAGATTTAAACCAGGTAATGAAACTGATGAAACAGGTAGCCGATGAAATGATGGAAGAAGAAGACTACAAATTAAAAATACTTGAACCCATGGAAATATTTGGCCTTGACAGTTTTGGCGACAGTGCACTTGTTGTAAAAGGCCGCATAAAAACAAAACCTATTCAGCAATGGTCAGTTGGTCGCGAATATCGGAAACGATTAAAAGAAGTTTTCGACAAAAACCGTATTGAAATTCCATTCCCGCATCAAACCATTTACTGGGGCGAAGAAATTGAACCATTGAAATTAACAATGGAAGAGGCAGATAAAAAAGCCAAAAAAGCCAAATAACGGCTGTTTTTTCAACTGTTGCAGATTTTCCACAATTCCGTAAGTAAACCAGTTCATTTGCTAAAAAAGGTTTTGCCGTTACATTTAGCTAAATTCCGGTGCAATAATAGAATATGGGTTTTTGCCAATGTACGTTTCCGAAACTTAAAACTGGCATTAACTTTGTTTAACATTTTTTTACAATCATAAATTAACTTTAAAATAATAGTCATGAAAACATTAACAGGAATAATTTTAATTTTTGCAGTTGCCCTTTTAAGTTCGTGCGAAGGACCAATGGGGCCGCGGGGACCAGAAGGTCCGGAAGGTGCGCCCGGTGATTCATTTATTGGCAATATTTTTGAAATAGAAGATGATTTTACGCCTGACAACAATTATCAGCTGTATTTCGAATTTCCATCTTCCGTAACTATTTATGATACCGATGTTGTGCTGGTTTACATCCTTTGGGAACAGGCAACCGACAACAATAACAATCCGCTGGATGTGTGGCGGCTTTTGCCACAAACCGTTGTTTTGGATGAAGGTGTCCTTCAGTACAATTATGATTACACTGTTGCCGATGTCCAGATTTTCCTGGAAGGAACTGTTCCGTTTAACACGTTGCTTCCGGCCGAAACCGATAACCAGGTTTTCCGGATCGCAGTTTTACCAGCTGATTTTGCCAAAAAGAATTCAACGGATATCAGCGACCTGAACCTGTTAATGAAATCGCTGGAAAAAACACCGGATTCAATTATTAAAATTGAAAAGTAGAATGGTTAAAATATACCATCAAAAAAACAGGAAGTACTTCATTTCCTGTTTTTTTATTATTCAGAACAAATCATTTATTTTCAATTAATTGCTACAATTTCAGGTATATAAAACGAGATTTGCCACTATTTCTTATCCGAAAAACTTCTGCCGGTTTCCCGGAGTTTATCCAAATCATTTACGGTAAAATTCCCGTAAAATGAAACCACAAAACTCATCCGACTTTCTTCCTGATTAGCAATAAAAAGATGACATTCTGAAAAATGCTTCTTTTTTCCAAGCAGCCGGATTTCAGTATCGTTGTCTTTATTTTCAGTATATTTTTTATAGCGCCGGGGAAGCATTTTAACCGCTTTTTTGCAAAATTCAGCGCCACTTAAATTTCCTTTTTCCGGATTGTACATCATAAACCTGACCTGGTACAAATCGCCGGTAACTTTCTTTTCATCGCCATTTTCGCCTAAATCAATATTTACTGCATCAATCATGTTTTTAGCAAACGAAAAGTCTGCAACTCCCTCTTCCCCTGATAATTTCTGATACATTTTATCTGATTTACTTTGGCCATTTACCAGAAATACCATAAAAACCAGTGCGAAAATTGTTGCTGCTTTTTTCATTTTGTTATGTGTTTACTATTTTTTCTAAAAAAAAGAATTCCTGCTGAAGATTTACCCTCAACAGGAATTAACGTCAATATTGCTGTTTAATTATTCTGTTGTTTCTTCAGGCAGTTCTTTCCGGGTTAATCCATCCGGCTTCATTATCCAGTATTTTCCTACCATATCGCCATCCCAGGTGTTTGATACATTTTCAATATCATGAATAATTTGAACCAGTTCATTATCCAGATAAACTGCTTTTCCTTCCGGCACTTTCACGGTAATGTAAACCTCCTGATCGCGCCATTTTTCACCTTCTTTAATTTGAAAATACGGGTCGAACAGTACAGTAGAATCATTCAGAGAGTAATTGTAAATTATACTTTCGGTATATTCCTTGGCCGTTTCGCGGGAGCTTCCGCGTGATGCTTTTTTAACCACAACTACAAAATTTTCGGTGCTCGAAGGCTCCACATCCAGACGGGGCTGCCCCAGCAGTACTTCGTTACCGTTAATACTTGCCACTTTAAAACCGTCCATATCGAAATCGAAATTGGCATATTCCTCATATTTGTCTTCGGCCAGTTTCAGGTACAACGTCTGGCAACTGTCGCACGACACGGCAGAACTGCTTGAAATAGACGACTTGCTTTTGTAGTTTCCAAACTGACTTGCCGACATCACAACAAGTGTAATCAGTGCTATCAGCCACACACCAACCATTGACAAGCCAACTGCCGTATTGTTTGATTTGTAGCGGAAAACCAGTTTTGTGCCAATGTAAATCATGGCAAGCAACGGAATTCCGGCTAAAAGACCGACTAAAATCAACCCGAATGTTACCACTCCCGGTTCAACCAAATGATTTAAAAACAGCGGAAGTTGAATATCGGGTCCCCAAACCAGCGGCCAGTCCTGCACAAACGATTGGCCGATAACCAGCGAAGAAATTGTGGCCAGCAATCCGACAAATCCGGAAAGAATAAGAAATGCACCAAAAATGACTACAATTATTTTCAGAATTAATTTGGCCAGGCTGTAGGTAACATCGCCGGCACCTTCCATTGTTTTTCTGCCTTTTGCGTAAGTGTTTGACTGCCGGAATCTTTTGTAGCTTTCCTTAACTTCGTCAACCTCTTCTTTAATCGATTTTTCTATGTTTTTAACAGTTGCTTCCCGGCCGCGCATTTCGAGGCGCTGCGCTGTTGTTTTTGCTTTTGGAACTGCAATCCAGAGAATAAAATAAGCCAGGATAGCAGCGCCCGTGGTAATAAATACCAAAACCACAAAAATAATCCTCAAAATTACCGGGTCCATGTCAAAGTAGGCTCCCAGACCACCGCAAACACCGCCTAAAACCCGGTGTTCCGGATCGCGGTAAAGTCTTCTTTTGCGTTTCGTTTCTGCATAAGCAGGTTCTTCATCTTCCTGTTCTTCCAAAAAATCTTCGGGCGTACCCATTATTTCAATTACTTCATTAACCGAATCCAGCGTTACAACTTTGTGATCTTCTGCCGTTTTTTCATTGAAAATTTCTGCAATTCTGGCTTCAATATCCGAAAGTATCTCTTTCCCTTCCTCATCCGATCCGAAATGATTCTTCAGGTTTATCAGGTATTTTTGAAGCACTTCGTATGCATCTTCCTCAATGTGAAAAACTGTACCACTTATATTTATCGTGAATGTCTTTTTCATTTTTCTGTTGTTTGTTTCAAATACCGGTTTTTATTTTTTATGTCCTGTTGACTCTGATTTTTTCGACTGCATCTACCAATTCTGCCCACGAAATTTCCAGTTCGTTAAGAAACTTTCTGCCATTATCGGTTAATTCGTAATATTTGCGCGGCGGGCCCTGGGTAGATTCCTCCCAGCGGTATCCCAGCAATCCGGCATTTTTAAGTCGGGTAAGCAGCGGATAAAGGGTTCCTTCAACCACAATCATTTTTGATTCTTTCAGGGCTTGAATAATATCGCTGGCATAAAGCGGTTTGCCGTCGAGAACCAGAAGGATGCAGTACTCCAAAACTCCCTTCCTCATTTGTGCTTTTGTATTTTCTAATTTCATTCTGGCTTTTTAATAATTTTTTTACTAATCCTGATTTTGTGCGGTTTTTAAACATCCTTACCTGTTACAAAAATCACCAACTGTCATCCAGGCTTCCAGTTCCAGCGGTTGTTCCATGCTTTTCTGAACATCAAACTTACTGTCGCTAATCATCCAGTTTTCGAGTTTCATTGGCGCATCTGTTTCGTTTGCGAAAAAAGAAGCTGAAGGATTAAAATAATTCTCACTGGTCATCCAGTTTTCGAGTTTTAAAATTGGTTCGTACAAATAAGCTGAATTCAAAGTTGAATTCGATTCAGCCGGAGTTTCCGGTAAATTCTCCTTTTTCGGAGTTTCAACCATTGCAACTGCAATTTCATTAAAACTGCTGTTGGTTAAAAGCTTTTTCCAAAAATCCTGGGCACTTACTGTAAAACTAATAAGAACAAAACTAATAATTACTGCTCCTGATCTTAAAACTGCTTTCTGAACATTGTTTTTTGTTTTCATGGCTTTTTGTTTTTCTGTTTTCTGTTTCTGTACTGTTTCTGTTTTTCCGAAGATGAACTTCGAGCTGTTTCTGTTTTTGTTTTTCTGTTTATTAAGACGATTGCTTTTATGAATCGTTACACTTTGTATAGAACTTTTTTAAAAAAACTACTTTTAATTGCATTGTTATTTGCAATACAAATATATGTATAAATACCAGTACTATGCAACACAAAGTAGTATAATTTTTAAAATATTTTTATCATTGTCTTTCAATTAATTGAATGTCAATAGATAACAGATTGAATAAAATTCTTAATATTTAAAAAATCTTGATGAAATATGAGTTAATTCTTCATTTGACCAGTTTCTACATTGATGAAAAACTCCAGTAGCAATAAAAATAAAGTTTTGTTTTCACTAAAACACGTTAATTATTCGGATGAGTTTTTTATCCCGGAATTGTAATTCGTCAGGTCATAATCCTTTCTTTTTGAAAAACAGGTGAAACAAATGTTGATAAAGGATAATTCTTTGTTGATAACCCATCTCGTAATTGTTAAAAAGTCGAACAAAAAGTTTAATAAATATTCGAACCAGATTTTGGCTAAAATGTAAATTAGTCTGAACTTTCCCAATTATTTTTAATAAAAACCGTCGGTTAAAAAAATCCAAAATGACAAACCATTGTTCGTTTATAATTTTTTCGTACAACTCATGTTAAGCCGGCATAAAAATTAACTTCAGGTTAATATAAAAGTGAATTAAAAAAATTTCCTTTGCCGGTGCAATTCAAATTCAAAAACAACAAGAATTGAAAAGCGAGTTGATGAAAACAAATATTCATAAGAAAACATTTATTGAGTTGTTTAATCCCTGGTTTTTAAATACACATATTACCCGATTATGCCAGGATTTTGTCTTGCTTAAAAAGTTTTCTGAAATGTCACTGATTACTATAAAACATACTATTCATTCAATTTTAAATTTTATTCAAATCCATTTTTTTATGATTAAAAAAATTAGTTTTTTAATAGTAGCGCTCCTTATTTCGTCAGCTGCTATTATTCAAGCACAGGTAACCACATCCAGCATGAGTGGAAGTGTTACTGATGCTGAAGGGCCTGTGGTAGGTGCAACGGTGATTGCAACACACACTCCTTCAGGAACAACTTACGGTACAGTAACCAACAAGGAGGGCCGGTTCAACCTAAACGGTATGCGTGTAGGCGGACCTTATACTGTTCAAGTTAGTTTCGTTGGATATGGTACATACACACAAAACAACATTACGTTGAGTTTAGGTGAAAACTATGTAATGAATGTTGAACTCTCAGAAAAGTTATTCTCAGTAGATGAAGTTATCGTTTCGGCAACCCGCACAAAATTCTCTAATGAGAAAACAGGAGCAGTGACCAATATCACTAACGACCAGATAGAAAATTTGCCCACGGTGAGTCGCAGCATTACAGACATTACCCGCCTTTCACCTTATGGTGGTAATGGAATGAGCTTTGCCGGTTCAGATGGTCGTACGGCTAACTTTACAGTGGATGGAGCTAATTTCAACAATAATTTCGGTTTGAGTGATGCTCTTCCCGGTGGAGGCAGCCCAATTTCAATTGAAGCTATCGAAGAATTGCAGGTTGTAATCGCTCCATATGATGTTCGTCAAACGAACTTTATCGGTGGTGGTGTAAACGCTATTACAAAATCCGGTACAAATACTTTCAAAGGTAGCGCCTACGTTTATCACAGAAATGAAAACATGCGCGGAGACGCTGTTAATGGAATGCAAATACAAGGAGCGCGTGAAAAAGACCGTAATACAATGTACGGTTTCACTTTTGGTGGTCCGATTATCGAAAACAAATTGTTCTTCTTCGTAAACGCTGAAATGGAAAAAACACCAACAATTGTTAATCGTTGGAGAGCTTCAACTGATGGTGTTGCTGATCCGGACAATTATATCTCCCGCACAACAGAAAACGATCTTATGACAGTTTCTGATTTTGTAAAAAATGAATATGGATATGAAACTGGATCTTACTCAAATTTCCCTGCAGATGAAAGCAACAGAAAGCTTCTTGCCCGTATAGATTGGAATATCACAGACAAACATCGTTTGGCATTGCGTTATAACTACACCAAGAATTCTTCATGGAGATCTCCTAATGCATCTTCTATGGACGGAGGTACTCGTATGTCTGAGGCAAGAATGTCACAGGCTTCAATGTCGTATGCCAACTCGATGTATTCGATGGACAACCTGGTTAATTCAATCTCTTTTGACTTAAATAGCCGTTTATCGGAAAACATGTCTAACCAATTCCTGGCAACATTCTCTAAACTTGACGATGTTCGCGGAACAAATTCTAATGAATTTCCTTTTATCGACATTTTGAAAGACGATCAGGCATACCTTTCTTTAGGTTACGAGTTATTTACCTGGAACAACGGCGTTCATAATGATGTGTTGAACATTAAAGATGAAATGACTTATTATTTAGGTAATCATAAAATTATCAGCGGAGTTGCTTACGAGTATAAAATGGCTGATAACTCTTATATGCGTAACGGCACAGGATACTATCGCTACACAAGCCTTGAGGACTTTTTAAACGGTGGAACACCAGAAATTGTAAATTTAACTTACGGTTATGATGGAGAGAGTAATCCTGCGGCTCGCATAAGAACAAATAAAATTGGAATTTACGGCCAGGATGACTGGAGCGTTACTGATATTTTCAAACTTTCGTATGGACTTCGTATAGATGGGCTTTTCTTCAATAATTCTGACTTGATAACAAACAAAGCTATCTCTGAAATTGATTATTCCGGTCGTCATATCGATACAGGAAAATGGCCTGAAACAAATATCATATTCTCTCCCCGCGTAGGTTTTGTGTGGGATACATATGGCGATAGGAGCTTGAAAGTTCGTGGAGGTACCGGTCTTTTCTCGGGTAATTTACCGCTTGTATTCTTCACCAATATGCCTACCAACGGTGGAATGGTACAGTATCAGGCACAGATTAATGAAGCGAACGCAGCAAAAAAAGGTTTCACAATGGATGAATTTGCCGGCGGTCTTGTAACTAATGCTAACGGAAAAGCTACTATTTCGGCACTTTATGATAAGTTAATATCATTGGGGTATCCTTCTACTATTTCTCCCGAAGATGGGACAGTTCCTTCTGCTATTGCGGCTGTAGATCCAAATTTCAAAATGCCACAAGTATTAAAGTCGTCACTTGCTGTTGACTACGCATTCAAAACATCTTTCCCATTCTCTGTAACGGTGGAAGGAATTTTCAATAAAACAATCAACGGTGTTTCCATTTCTGACTGGAGTATTCCAAATGTAGGCGGTTTCGCCCGTTTTAACGGTGTTGACAATCGCCCAATTTATCCTGCCGGTTATCGTTTTGGAACAAAAGCATTTGTGTTGGAAAACACAAGTCTCGGTTATGGCTGGTCAGGCAACATTACTTTCAATGCACAACCGGCAAAATGGCTCAGTTTAATGGCTGCATATACTCACACAGTTGCTAAAGATGTAACAGGTATGCCGGGATCCAATGCAGAATCTGCATTTACATACGTTCCAACAGTAGAAGGTCCCAACTTCATTAAATTGCACAATTCTCAATACACAACACCCGATCGTCTTTTGGCATCGCTTATTGCACACGACAAAAGCGGTAACCACTATAGCATTATCTATGAAGGATGGCACGGTGGAGCTAACTACTCATTCATGACGGTTAACGATATCAATAGTGACGGTTACAACTACGATGCAATCTATGTTCCAACTGACGATGAAGTGGCAAACAATGAATTCCGCTTTGTTTCAGAAGACGATAAAACCCGTTTTATGGACTATGTGCATTCCAATGATTATTTGGATAATCAACAAGGTAAGTATGCAGAAGCCTATAGCGTTTACTCTCCCTGGGTGCATCGCGTCGACTTCGGCTACAAACATGATTTTGCTTTTAATTCAGGTAAAAACGAACACAAACTGCAACTTAGCTTCGATATTAAAAACATGATGAATCTGTTCAACTCCAGTTGGGGTGTAGCTAAATATTTGAACCCGGAAATTGGTTCGGAAGCTCGTATCCTCAAATATGAAGGTGTTGATGCTGACGGTGTGGCCACATTCTCTACACCCTCTTCAATCCGTGGTAATACAAAAACATTCACGCCAAGTTATTCATTGGGTCAAACATGGTATGCTTCAATAGGGATCAAGTATATTTTCAACTAATTAAAAAGCTCTGATAATTATGAATTTAAAAAAAATATTTCCATTTCTCATTGCAATACTTGCCTTGATGACAAGTTGTACCGATGAAGAAACAATGACATTGCTTGATGAAATTCAGGTATCGTCGTCTTACGTGTCCATCCCTGTAGATGGTGGTTCTACATCCATTACTGTAACGGCTAAAGATAGCTGGACAGTAGAGAATAATTTTGAATGGCTGACCATTTCTTCAAACTCTGGCGGTGCCGGTGAATCGACGCTTACATTTTCGGCTGAATCTGCCTTGGATGGTCGCAAAGCAGAGGTTTTAATTCAATCCGGAGGCCAAACTCAGAGAATAAACATCATCCAGGGTTTGGCGCAAATTGCATCTGCCACAGCTGCGGAGGTGATTGCCGGACCTGACAGCAAGACCTATCAGATAAACGGTGTGGTTACAGCAATAACTAACACAACTTACGGCAACTGGTATTTAGAGGATGAAACAGGTTCTATTTATATATATGGTACTCTTGACGCGAAGGGACAAACGCAAAACTTTTTAAGTTTAGGACTCGAAGTGGGGGATGAAATAACTGTTCAGGGACCAAAAACTACCTACAATGGAACCGTAGAGCTGGTAGATGTAACAGTTATCAATATCAATAAATCACTTGTGAAAGTTGATTCGCTGGAAAATGCAGAGCTTCCTGTCGAAGGTGGTGAATTTGTTGCATACCTTACCTCCAAAGGACAAGGCGTATCGGTAGAAATTCCTGATGATGCCAAGTCCTGGCTATCAATTTCATCTATCCAATCAGCAGGAACTAATACTGTTGTGAAATTCAAAGCCGAAGCCAATACCGGAGGAGATCGCGGAACTACGCTCACATTCCGCACTACTGATGGATCTAAAAATTATAATGCACAAACAACTATCAGCCAAAAAGGAGCAATTGTAGATGCTACCATTGCAGAATTTCTTGCAGCTTCAGTTGGTGATACACAATATCGTTTGACAGGTGTTATTACCAGCATTTCCAATGCTACATACGGCAATTTATACTTGCGGGATTTCTCCGGTGAAACGTATGTTTATGGTATTGAAGATTTTGCTCAAAAGGGTTTAAAAGAAGGTGACATAATTACACTTGTTGGAAAACGTGCCGAATATAAAGGAACTCCACAAGTAGGCTCTGCTGTATTGGAAAGCTCAATTCCAGTAACTGCGGCAACCATTGCAGAGGTGCTGAATGAACCTGACGATGCCGGTAAATACTATATGGTAACCGGTGAAATTACAGAAATTGCCAATGCAGATTATGGTAACCTTTATTTGAAAGACGGCGACAGTGAAATCTACGTGTATGGCTATTATCCGGGATATGGTGCAACCGGTAACGACAGAAAAGGTTTATTAGCTGCCAAGGGCATTAAAGTTGGAGATACAATTACAGTTATCGCAACGAAAGGATCTTATAATGGAGTAGATCAACTTTCAAATGGTTTCTATTTCAGCCATGTAAGTGCAGAATAAGCAGGTAGACAAATGGTATTGATATAAATTACCTTCGCCGTTTATGAGGGTATGATGGTTTATTACAACATCATTACCTTCAAATGCACAAAACCGGCATTTACCTGCATTGAAGGACTTATAAAGGAATAAAACCATACCTTGAAAAAATTAAGGGTTGCTCTTTCGGGCAGTCCTTTTTTTTCGGATTTCAAACAATTAAAAACTAAAAAGTGTTTTTTTTAAATGATTTTGTAATTTTGTCAGCGTTTTAAAACATGAATATCTCAAGGAAGATAAGATATGGAACAATTACAGATTGAAGAAATGTTGGAGCGAAACGGATTTATAGATGAACCTGTTGATCCGAAAGTGAAGCTGGTGCAGGAAATTAACCGGCTGAAAAAAGAGAAAAACGCTGTAATTCTGAGTCATTTTTATGTTGAAGGCGAATTGCAGGATATTGCTGATTATGTTGGAGACAGCTTAGGCCTGGCACAGGCAGCGGCCAAAACCGATGCCGAAATGATTGTTTTTGTGGGCGTTCATTTTATGGCCGAAACAGCTAAAATAATCAACCCTTCAAAAAAAGTAATTCTGCCCGATTTAAATGCAAGCTGCTCACTGGCCGAATCGGCGCCTGCCGATAAATTTGCCGAATTTAAAGCTAAATATCCCGATCATAAAGTTATTACGTACATCAATGCTACCGCAGCTTTAAAAACGATGTCGGATGTGGTTTGTACATCGGCAAATGCACAGCAGATTGTTGAAAGTTTTCCGGAAGACCAACCGCTTATTTTCGGGCCCGACAAAAATTTAGGCAATTACATCAACAGCATTACCGGCCGAAATATGGTTTTATGGGACGGCGCCTGCATGGTGCACGAACAATATTCTATCGAACGGATTATTGAATTAATGGATCAGCACCCGGATGCCGAATTTATTGCCCATCCGGAGTGTGAAAAACCGGTGCTTTTGCTGGCCCAACATATCGGCTCAACAACATCGTTACTGAATTATGTGCAGAAAAGCAGTTCCAAAAAGTTTATTGTAGCCACTGAGAGCGGAATTCTTCACCAGATGGTTAAAGCATGCCCCGACAAAATTTTTATCCCGGCACCTTCGGCTGATTCAACCTGTGCCTGCAACGACTGTTCGTACATGAAATTAAACAGTTTGCAAAAGTTGTACATCTGCCTGAAATACGAACAGCCGGAGATCACGCTTCCAAATGATGTAATCGAAAAAGCCCGGATTCCGATTCAGCGGATGCTCGAAATATCAAAATAAATATAACACCTGCAGTAAAGCAAAAATGGGAGCATTTGGATAAACGCTCCCATTTTTTTATGTCTTTAAACGATTTTAATTTTCTTTCAAGGTATTTTCACCTTCCTTGCGGCAACGTTGAAATTGTATCGTTAAATCCAACATTTTCAACCAGATAATTCTGGCTCGAAATGGAGATGGCTTTCTGCAACGTATTGTCAATTTGTTTTATAATTGGATAAAATCCCTCTTCGCCAATAATATTCCTCGCTATATAAGCTTTCAATTGTGTATTGATAATATCGCCCGATATTTTTAATCCTTTTGCATCTTTTTTCACTCCTTTTTCTGCTGCATAATCCACGAAATCGTTTAAAACTTTATCTTTTTCGAGTACCGAATCCAATTCATCGGCGGTAGAATATTGCGATAATTTCTGACGGTGATTATCGGCATAAGTATATGCATACGAATAAATCAGCCCTTTCCGGTAAATGTTATTGAAATATTCCGAATTTCCCGAAGTGTCAGCAGGCACAAAAAAGTCGGGCATAATTCCGCCGCCACCATAAACAACGCGCCCGCTTTTGGTTGTATATTTTAATGAATCAACAAAATGAATACTGTCGGCAACCAGCTGTTCCTGGTTTGCAAAACGCTCATGCATATCGTTGTAATATTCTTCAACGCCCTCTTTGTATGATTTCTGAATGCACCTTCCGCTGGGCGTGTAAAAACGGGCAACTGTTAGCCGCAGTGCCGAACCATCCATCAGCGGAATTTGCTCCTGAACGAGGCCTTTTCCAAACGAACGCCGTCCGATTATAATTCCCCGGTCGTTATCCTGCATGGCCCCGGCAAAAATTTCGCTTGCCGATGCCGAAAATTCGTCGATCAAAATATAAACATCCATGTTTTTCCAGCTGATTTTTCCGGATGCATTGTATGTTTTTCGTGGTTGATTTTCACCTTCAGTATATAAAATAGGCTCCCCTTTGTCAAGGAATTCATCCAGAATCTGCAAAACACTGGCCAGCGAACCGCCGGGATTCTGGCGTAAATCCACAATCACTTTTTTGGCTCCCTTGCTTTCAAGTTTTTCCATTCCATCCATAAATTCCTTGTAGGTTTTATCGGCAAAGCGGCTCACTTTAATAAACCCGGTTTCGGGGTCAATCATATACGAAACATCGACACTGAAAATAGGAATATCGCCTCTGGTAATTTCAAATTCGAGTTCATCGTTGTATCCGCTTCTGATGATTCCCACTTCAACTTTCGATTTTTTTTCTCCCCGGAGTAAGTCCAAAACAGTTTTATTCTGAACGTCGACACCGGCAATTGTCGAATCATTGACACGCACAATTCTGTCGCCGGGTAAAATTCCGACCTGGCTCGACGGACCTCCTGAAATCACTTCCACCACGCGCACAGTATCTTCCTGAATGGAAAACTGAACGCCGATTCCTGAAAACTTTCCGTGCATTTCTTCCTGAACTTCCTGCATGTATTTTACCGGAATGTAGGAAGTATGCGGATCCAGGTTTTCGAGGATTTCGGGAATGGTTTTTTCAATGATTTCGTTGGTATTTACACTGTCAACATATCCTTTATCGATTAATTCAAGAATGGTGGACAGTTTATTTGGTTTGCTGTATCCCAGCGGACTAAAATAAGGCTGGCTGTTTTGTTTCAGCAAACTTCCTATAAAAATTCCGGCAGCTACCGAAATTGCAATAAGAAGTGGCAATATAATTAATGTTCTTTTATTCATCTGTTAATGTTTCAATTTCAACTTGTTTTACTTCAATATTGGCCCTTTTTAAAAGGTTAATGCCATCTTCCACACGATAATTTTCTGTAAAAACAACCCGTTTAATTCCGGCCTGAATTATAAGTTTTGCACACTCCAAACAAGGCGACGAGGTGACATATAAAGTTGCTGCATCGCTGCTGTTGTTCGATTTTGCCACTTTGGTTATTGCGTTGGCCTCGGCATGCAAAACGTAGGGTTTTGTTTTATTATTTTCATCTTCACAAACATTTTCAAAACCTGAGGGAGTCCCGTTATATCCATCGGAAATAATCATTTTTTCTTTAACAATTAAAGCCCCCACTTTCCTTCTGTTGCAGTATGAATTTTGTGCCCAGATGTTTGCCATTTTAAGGTATCGCTGATCGAGCAGTTTTTGTTTATTTTCTTTTGTCATTTTTAATATATCTACCTGAATGAGTAAGCTTTTTGCAAAGCGATTACAAATGTAATACCGATTTTGTACAATTTGTTCACTTGCAAGTGGCAATGCTGTTAAAGTCTTATAATTTATCTTAAACAATACAAATAGTAACACCTGTTAATTTTGCTCCTGTTTTATTTTGATGCCAGAGGTATCGTATGTTTATAGAAATGATCCGACAGGTGGCCGTTCGACCCTGGCCAGAGTCGCATCACAAGCTGAAACGAAATGTAATTACAGCTGGAATTAACAAAATATCAAGCAAAAAAAAACGCCGTATAAAATTATACAGCGCTTCAACATTCAAAACAGGATATGTTTTATTCTTTTATAAGCAGCCAAACGTCGGAATATTGCGGAAATGATTGCCTGATTTGCGCCACGCGGTTTCGGGCTTCCTGTTCGTTTTTGTGCGAGTTCACACAAACCCGGTAATAGCCGGTTTCGCTGTGCAAAATAATGGGCGAAAATCCCTGGTTAATCAAAGTTTCCCTGTAATTTTTTGCATTTTCAAGTTGGCTGAACGAACCAATAATAACAAAGTACGAATTCACCTCATTTTCGGCACGGTCTTCCTGCGAGGTAAAAGAAACCTGTTCTTTACGTATGGCAACCGGCTGCGTGTCGGTTATTTTTGCAGCTTTGGGTTCTTCCTTCACCGCTTCTTGCTGCGTGTCACTGGTTGGTACGGAAAAAACTTTTGGTTGAGTTGCAGGATCTGTGGTATATGGCGATTTGGCCAACTCTTTTTTCGATTTACATGCTGTAAAAGCAAGTCCGATTGTAAAAACAATGAATAGTATCTTTTTCATGTTTTCTAATTTAATTTTTTACTGATAACATCCTTTTTTTGCCCCATGCAAATCCCTTTTTTCAGGAAATTTTTGCCACGGCCGGTTGATTTTTTTACAATTAAAAACTCGGCTAATATACACATTTCGCAAATTCCTGAAAATAAATTACCGGATTAAGTTTTGCACAGGCAGCTGTTCGCAACTCAATCAAAATAACGAGGTTTATCTTCGTCTTCTTTTCGATCCGGCGCCCCCGCCACCAAAGAAAAACATTACCCCCAGCAGAAATCCGAAATCGTACCATCCCCCATTATTCGGAAATGCATAAATTTCGAAATCGGTAAACAAACTGGCAACAAAACTGAAAAGCAAAATGAATCCATGCAAAAGTCCCCAAAAAAATCCGGGTGGATTTAAGGCCTCTTCGAAAGACTGGGTTGCGCAACTGGCAAAAAATAAAATTACCCCAAGCAAAAGAACAATGTAAACTGTAGTTTTTTTCATCTGAATGTATTATTAAAGTAACTGATTAGTTGATGGTTATATTTTTTATTCGTTTTACTGAAAATTAAAATTAACCGGAAAATCAAATCAAGTTAAAACAAATTCAGGTACAAATCAAACCCTCATGTTTAAAAAAGACATTGAATGCGACCTCTGAAAACCGGCAAAAGAGGTGCAACAACCGGTTGAAACTTTCGACTTTTAAAAACGTTAGAATAATAAAAACAAATCTGAGAATGAATCATTTACAATTTAACACGCAATGAAAATGAAAACCGCTGGAATAAACAGAAATCCTGCTTTTGCCGGTCAGTTTTATCCTGCCACAAAATCAAAATTGAATGCGCAACTGGATGAGTTATTCATTCGTGCCAAAAAGAATGAAGTGCAAAACGACCTGCTCCGGGCCATCATTTCTCCCCACGCAGGATACATTTTCAGTGGCGAAGTTGCTGCTTCTGCTTTTAATCAGATTGATAAAAATACCACCTGCGAAAGGGTTTTTGTTCTTGCATCCAGCCATCAGTTTCATTTTGCGGGCGCCGCTGTTTTTAGCAGCGGAGATTACAACACTCCTTTGGGAAAAATAAAAGTGGACACAAAACTGGCCCAGGAACTTTTGAAAACTTCTGAATTGTTCTGCGAAAAACCTGAAGCGCACCAAAGCGAGCACAGTCTTGAAGTACAGCTGCCCTTTCTTCAGCATAAACTGGGAGATCGTTTTACATTGGTTCCCATTATTCTGGGAACCAACAATCCGGAAGAAGTAAAAGAAATTGCAACAATTCTGAAACCCTGGTTTACCAGCGAAAACTTATTTATTATAAGTACCGATTTTTCGCATTACCCTGATTTTGAAGATGCCGGCAATATTGATGCAGATACTGCCAATGCTATCTGCAGCAATAATCCCAAAATGCTTCTCGATGTACTGGAAAACAACAACAAGAAAAATATCAACAACCTGTCAACTTCATTATGCGGCTGGACATCAGTGCTTACACTGTTGTATTTAACGGAAAATGAAAAGCTGAATTTCCGGCAAATCCATTACAAAAATTCCGGTTGTTCCAGCCCGTATGGGAACAAACAACGCGTGGTTGGATATTGGGCCATTTCAGTTTCGGAGGAAAGAAAGTTTTTCCGGGTAACCAAAAAGGAAAGAGAAGAGTTGCTTTTCAAGGCACGCCAGGCATTAAAAAACTACATTTTAACCGGCTCAGCCGGCCAAATTTTGCCGCCTGAGTCGGATGGAATTTTACGGGAGCAGACCGGAGTTTTTGTAAGTGTTTATGTAGATGGCAAACTCCGTGGTTGCGTTGGCAACTTTGGCGGCGACAAATCGTTGAACGATCTTGTACAAACCAGCGCTGTTTCGGCGGCAAAAGATTCAAGGTTCGATAAAATTCATTCCCAGGAAATTGCCGCCCTCGAACTTGAAATTTCTGTTCTTTCGCCTTTAAAAAAAATAAATTCGACCGATGAAATTGAATTAGGCAAACATGGAATTTATATTAAAAAAGGCGAAAATACCGGTACATTTTTACCCCAGGTTGCAAAAAAAACCGGTTGGAATTTAGACGAATTCCTGGGCCACTGCTCCCGAGAAAAAGCCGGAATTGGCTGGGACGGATGGAAAAAAGCAGAACTCTTTATTTATGAAGCGTATATTTTCAGGGGAAAATAACTTGTTCAATTCACGGGATTTATTCAAAAACTTCTTTTAAAACTTTCAGCGATTTTATTTCGCCCAAATTCTGAAAATGCAACTGGTAATAGTCAACGAGTTTGGTCAGCAAATATTCCCGCATTTGTCCGGTGATTTTCAACTGCTGAATTTGGTTAATTTTAAGTGCCGACAACGTGCAAATATGATTGGTGGCTTCTTTGTGTACAAAAAACGGATGCGGAGGTTCGAACGGAACAACAGCTCCTTTTTTTAAATCGAACCATCCTTCGAAACCATCTTTTTTTGTACCGGGCAAAAATCCAAGAAATTCGGTTAACCGGAATAAAAAATAGAGATGAAAATTTGCGGTATTATTTTCTGTTAAATCAAAATAAAGAAGTGCATTTTTTATGAATTCGAACGTTTCGGGGGAACTCTCCTGCGCCATTAATGTCTTGTACAACATTTCGGCAAGAAAAATTGCCTGCGATGATTTTGCCACCTGGAAAGGGATATTCTGATAAACAGGCGTGTTTTTAATTTCCTTTATGCGCTGCATTTCACGGGTTTGCTTTTGGTATGTAATTAAATCGACCAAAAACAAAGGCTGCAGAATACCGGCTTTATTTTGCGATTTTTTGCTTCGTGCCGCATTAATTATATAGGTCTGCCGTCCGAAAGCTTTTGTATAAATAGTGGCAATTACACTGCTTTCGCCATATTTTATATAATGCAAAACTATTCCTTCGGTGGCTGCAAGCATGAAGAGTTTAAAGTTAATTAATTGATGAAAAGCAGTTTTGTAATTTGTGTTTCTTCTCCGTATTCATCGGTGCAAAATACCAGGTACACTCCGGTTTTTACGCGGTTGCCGTTTAGGTTTTTACCGTTCCAAACAGCTTGTCCACCCAATGATGTGGTGTGGTAAACCAGGTTTCCGCCAACGTCAGTAATTTTTACATCGGTATTTTCAATTAACCCGGTAACGGTTACCGGTCCATCGTAGGTTTCGCGCACCGGATTCGGATAAACATACACATTTTCGAATACCGGTTTACCGCCAATGGCGTCGCCCATATAAGATATCAATCCTTTGTCGGTTCCAATAAATACCTCGCCCGAAAGCTGGTTTATTGCTATGGCAGTTATGGTATTGGAATACAGCGGACTGTTTTCCTGTGTAAAATGAAGTATTTCCTGTTCACCGTTTTCGGAAACCAGGTAAACGCCCGAATTTTTGGTTCCAATCCATTTTCGGTTGGCGCCGTCAACAGCAATGGCAGTAATTGTTTCGGTTTCGAGCAAAGGGTGGTACAAACCGTCATTTATATCTATGCTTGGTTGAATGGCATAAAAACTATCCGAATTCCAAATCCGTGAAGGACTGTTGTAAACTGCAACTCCTATTGAAGTGCCAATCCAGATAGCCCCTTCATGATCTTCGGCAATTGAAAATATATCATTCATATTGTTAAATCTCTCTTCTACACCATTGTTGAAATAAGAAGTAACTATCAACCGTTTTTTTTGCGTCCCGGTTTTATCAACAACATAGGCATTGTGTCCGCGTGGAAGCACAATCCACTTATCATCGTTTTGAGTAACCAGCACCTGCCCGGTATTTCGCTGAACTTCAACTCCCGGCAGATTATAGGATTCCCATTCACCTTCGGGAGTAAGTTTAACCAGTTTATTGGCTACTTCAGAATTAATAATCCAGAGATTTCCTTCTGAATCAAAATCGAGGCCGCCAATTCTAATATAATTTGCAGCAGTATCGGGAGGCAACACAGTTTCCAACGGGCTGTTTTTGTGCGTGTACCGGTGCAAAAACTGATTGCCCCGGAATTCAAGCAAACCGCCGCCCCAGCTTCCCACAAAAATATGATCGGGGTCTTTCGGATCGGCAACAATATTTACAATATCCACAAATCCGTTAAGTTCGGGGTAATTTGTTTTATCGAAATAAGTCCATTCTCCGTTCCGGAAAAGTTGGAATCGCGGCTTCTGCCAAATGTTTGTCCACGACTCGTCCCTGCCGCCGGGAGTTACCCATAAATCGCCATTATTGGTGTACAACGAAAACATGAGGTTATCAAACGGTCCGTTCGGAAATATTGATTCAAATGAATTTCCGGAAACATGAATTAATCCATTTTCAAAATCTGCAATCCAGATTGAACCATCTTCAATAATTCCGGCACTGCGTGGATTAATTGCTGTAATTTCCAAATCATTCAATAGATACGAATTTAAAACTCCGGAAACAGTATTATCATTATTGATAATATAAACTGAAGCCCAGGATGTGATAACCAGGTTGTTGTAATTTACCTGCATATCGCGCACATAATTTATTTGCGGCAAAAATGTTTTCCACAGGCTGGCATCCAGCTGATACAAAATATCCTGTCCGTATTTATCCTGCGTATAATTTGCCAGTAATTTGCCCGCATGCACAGCCAGAAAATTAAACTTTTCTGATGCATGCGGAATGTCTTCAATTTTATTCCAGTTTTGGTAATTGAGCAGGTTGTCATTGTTTTTGTCGGCCCAAAGAATTCCGTTATCCGTTGCGGCATAAATTAATCCGCCAAAAATTTCGACATCGTTTACCCGCAGCGAATTTCCGTTTTCGCCAATAAAGTAGGTATCTTTTACTTCACGTTTTTCAAGGTTCAGCACAACAATTCCGAACCCGCACGAAATATAAGCCTCTGTCCCTTCAATTGTTATGTTATATATTGATTTATCGCCGGTAATTACTTTGCGTTTAATATCCGAAAGATTGACAACACGTGAATCATAGACCAAATCGATGTTGCTATTGTTGTAAGCTACTACCAAAACCTTGTTTTCCTGACTGTAGGCAATGTCTTTAATTCCAAAATCTGAAAGTCCGTTTAAACCCGAAAATTTGTTGATGCTGTTATCCTGAAGATCGTAATAAAACAGTCCGCCTTCGGTAACACAGTACACTTTATCAGGCGAAACAGCAACTTTGGTGGCATTGGCAAATGAAAGATAATCTTTCCAGGTTTTTTGTTTTCGCTGAGCCTGCACAGGTGAAAAAAACCATGAAGCAATAATCAGAATTAGTACATATCGCATATTATCAGACATTTAATCTAATTTTTTTAAATACTGAACCAGTTTTTCCACGGCCCTTGCACGATGACTGATTTTATTTTTATCAGTTAGCGGCATTTCTGCAAAAGTTAAATCCGAACCTTCCGGCAAAAAAACAGGATCGTAACCAAATCCTGAATCCCCTCTTTTTTCCCTGGTAATTTCACCTTCCACCACACCTTCAAACTGTTTTTCCACGCCTTCAATTACCAATGAAATAACGGTTCTAAAACGTGCTTTCCGGTTATTTATTTTGGCCATTTTATGAAGTACCTTATTCATGTTTGCCTCCGCGCTTTTTTCCTCCCCGGCATAACGGGCAGAATACACACCGGGTTCGCCGTTTAAAGCTTCAATTTCAAGTCCGGTATCGTCGGCAAAACAAGAATAATTATATTTTTGAAAAACATAACAAGCCTTTTGCCGGGCATTTCCTTCAAGAGTGGGTTGTTCTTCCGGAATTTCTTCGTTGCAGCCAATATCGCTTAAACTCAGCAATTGAAATTTTTCGCCTAAAATTGCCTGAAGTTCCTCCTGTTTATGTTTATTGTTGGTAGCAAAAACGAGTTTCATGCTTATCATTTTTAGAAAATATTCGCTAAAATAGTGAAAAAGAATGGGTAGAATTTGATTATTACAAAGTTTGGGAAATCATATTTTAAGTTGATAAAAATCTTTTATACCGGCAGAAAGATTTCTTCCGGATTAAAAATCGTAACAATGTTGGTATTTATTTAATCGCAGGTGCACGATTTCAGACAATCAATAATCTGGCTTAAAACTTCAAATTTGAGGTAATAAAATGTATTTTTCCCTTCGCGCTTTGAACATAAAACTCCTTTATCCCTTAAAATACCGAGGTGATGCGATGTGGTGGATTGTTCAATCCCCAGCAATTCGTGAATTTCAGTAACAGTTAACCGCTTGCCGCCTTCAAGATGAGTCAGAATGGCAATACGCATAGGATGGGCAATGGCTTTTAACATACTTGCTGCCAGCTCTAACCTTTCGTCATCTAACTCTCTGATTTCTACCATTTTTAAATTATTTTAATAATGCAAATATATAAATATTCAGGAATATTACACTGTGGACAATTCAATTTGAACTAATTTTGAAAAACAAATAAACCAATCATTATTTTTTTGATAAAATAATGCATTTTTCAACCAAATTATTCTATGTTCGTTTAATAAAAACAAATCAGGGTTTTAACCGAATGACAACATTACAAAAGATTAGATTTCCGATTGAACAGGAATTAAAAGATTTTGAACCTTATTTCAGAAAATCATTACAGAGCGATATTCCCCTGCTTGCCACAATTTTAAATTTTCTTTACCGGACGAAAGGAAAACAATTGCGACCGATTTTTGTGTTTCTTTCAGCAAAATTGCATGGAAAGTCAAACGAATTTTCGCAACTGGCAGCCTGCTCGGTTGAATTACTGCACACAGCAACGCTCGTACATGATGATGTGGTGGATGAATCATACGAACGCCGGGGAAGTTTTTCGGTAAAAGCGCTTTGGAGAAATAAACTGGCTGTTCTGGTTGGCGATTATATTCTTGCAAAAGGATTACTGCTTCAGCTTGAAAATAAAAAATACAATTTTTTACATCTGATTTCAAGAGCGGTGCAAGATATGAGCGAAGGTGAAATCCTTCAAATTAAGAAAAGCCGGAAACTTGATATCGATGAGGAAACTTATTTTGAAATCATACGCAAAAAAACTGCATCATTAATTGCTACAAGCATGGCTATTGGAGCAGCTTCAGTTTCTGATGATGAAGAAATTCACGAAAAAATGTACCGGATTGGGCAGGATGTGGGAATAGCTTTCCAGATTAAAGACGATATTTTTGATTACCAGGCAAAGGGCATCATCGGTAAACCTACCGGAAATGATATAAAGGAGAAAAAAATAACATTACCGCTGCTTTATGTTTTAAAAAATTCAACATCTGGTGAACGAAAACGAATATTGGGTTTAATAAAGCGAAAAAACAAGAACTCAGCCGTTGTTCAGGAACTTATTCAACTGGTTACTGAAAAAGGAGGTCTTGAATATGCCACTTTAAAGATGAATGAATTTAAGGATAAAGCCATCAATGCCATTATGGAATTTGAGGATGGCGAAGCCCGCGAATCACTGGTAGAACTGATGAATTACATTACCATACGGAAAAAATAGGTGCCCCCTCTAACTCCCCCAAAGGGGAAGAATAAGAAATATTCCCAAAAAATAGTATGACTTTTTATTAATTTTTTGCCCATTGGGAAAAATTGAACAGGTCTTTTATTCAAACGCGTTGGCGGAATTAATCCTTAAATTATTGAAAGGACTACGCTCACTGTGACAGTCAGGCTGAGCGCAGTCGAAGTCTAATTACCAGAAAGTTGAAAAACAATTCCGCCAACAGGTTTTATTCAATTAAAATTTTAACCACGCCCTTTTTTACCGACACACTCTCATCCACTTTTAACGACGGCC
This sequence comes from uncultured Prolixibacteraceae bacterium, assembly GCA_963771595.1. Taxonomy (GTDB): domain Bacteria; phylum Bacteroidota; class Bacteroidia; order Bacteroidales; family Prolixibacteraceae; genus CAVYUC01. The sequence continues at coordinate 221,831 of CAVYUC010000028.1, forward strand.
GGTGCACATTGTCAGGAAAGAAAATGAAAAACTTGTCTGGTGTGGCTTTCTTGTAATTTCCCTCATCGAATGAATAAAATGCAATGTCTTTTTCTTCGCTGTACGGTTCAGTTACCTTCACTTTGTCGAGGGTGGTTATTCCAATTAACTCTTCCCCTTTAATTACATACTGAATATCAATGTATTTCCCATGAGATTCATATCGGGTGTCGGCTTTGTCCTTCGAATCGTATTCACTTACAGCAATGTACAGATGTTTTCCTTCCAACTCCTGTGTTCCAATGGGCAGACTGTCCAAATTGGCATTCTTCAAAAATTTAAAAGCCTGATCCCAATGTCTTGGATTTTTGTGGTAATAAACTGCAAATTCTCTTTTATCGATCGATTCATCGGGCTGAACCTGCCAGCCATTTAGCCACTCCTGTTTTTCAAACCATGCATTTACTTCTTCGTCTGTCCATTTTTCCGGATCTTTTTGATTGGATGCACATGCGGCTAACAAAAATATTATCATGAGGAATAAGATTGATTTTTGAACCATACTATTTTTGAAATTAGGTTTAAACAAGACACTAAATGTAAGAAATTAATCTTTTAGTTTCTGATTGTTTTGGTGTCTTTCCCGGTCGCGCGACGATTTCTTTTCAATATTTTTCAGAAAAGCATCATTTAGATTCACTCCTGTTTGATTGGCAAGACAAATAAGCACCCAAAGTACATCGGCCATTTCGTCTGCCAAATCATATTTTACATCTGATTTCTTGAAAGACTGATCCCCGTATTTTCGCGCAATTATCCGTGCCAGTTCGCCTACTTCTTCGGTTAATACAGCCATATTGGTCAGCTCGCTGAAATAACGGACGCCGACGGTTTTAATCCAAACATCCACCATTTGCTGGGCATCGTTGATTGTTAATTTCCTGTTATTCATACATCAAATTTAAATTGAATCTCAATTGTTGAAATCCTACTCTTCTCCTTGGGAAGGGCGGGAGGGGCTTTTTAAAAATCCTTCTGCTTCGAATCGAGAATAATCGTTACCGGGCCATCATTTACCAGCGAAACATCCATCATAGCTCCAAAAATGCCTGTACCCACTTTTTTGCCCAATTCATTTTCTGTTTTTTTGATAAATTTCTCATACATCGGAACAGCAAAATCAGGCTTTGACGAACGAATATATGATGGACGATTTCCCTTTTTGGTATTGGCAAAGAGTGTAAACTGGCTCACTATAATTACATCTCCCCCAACATCACGAAGCGATAAATTCATCACCCCGTTTTCATCATTAAAAACTCTTAGTTGTACCACTTTTTTTACCAGCCAGTCGATATCTTCCTCTTTATCTGAATCTTCAATTCCCAGTAAAATCAGCAATCCGTGCTCTATGGCTGAAACAATTTCTCCATCTATCTTTACCGATGCTTTTTTAACTTTCTGAATGACTACTCTCATTGTATCAATTTTTTCTATGGCTAATATAGAAAAACGCACGCGCATTTCAACCTTTTGAAAAATTTATTGTTTAAGTTTACATTGAATTTATTAAACAAAACATCGATTTTTTATGAGACAAGTATATATGCGCGAATTAAATACTTCTTATTTACCGGAAGAATTAAAGAAAAATTATAATATGCAGTTAATTTATTTTACTGTAACAATTGCAAAACCGCGTAAAACAAAAAACTGAAATAAAGGCAACTATGAAATCAAGTATTATAACATTTTGGATTTTGTTGATGTCGTTTTCTGTTTTTGCACAGGAGGCAACGCTGAAAGGCCATGTTGAAGACGCGGTAAGCAACGAGCCGCTGCCATTTGTGAACATTGTAGTATCCGGAACAACTACTGGAACGACTACCGACATCAACGGCAATTTTACTTTAACCGGATTAAAACCGGGTTTTGTGCGGGTTGAGGCATCATTTGTCGGATATAAAAAAGCCATTTCATCGGAAATTGAAGTAAGCGCAGCCAACACTAATTTTATTGAAATTCAGATGCAGCAACAAAAGGAACAAATTGAGGAAGTGACGGTAACTGCATCTCCTTTCCGGAAAACGGAAGAAAGCCCGGTTTCACTGCGTACCATCGGAATTGGTGAAATTGAAAAAAGCCCGGGTGCCAATCGAGACATTTCAAAAGTAATCCAGTCATTTCCCGGGGTTCAGTCAACACCGGCATTTCGCAATGATGTAATTATCCGTGGTGGTGGACCTTCCGAAAGCCGTTTTTACCTCGACGGGGTGGAAGTGCCGTTTATCAACCATTTTGCTACACAGGGTGCTTCAGGTGGACCAGTCGGAATCATCAATGCCGATTTCCTGCGCGAAGTAAATTATTACGCGGGTGCTTTTCCTGCAAACCGCGGGAATGCGTTGAGCGGCATCCTCGAATTTTATCAGGTTGACGGGAATGAAGATAAGCTCAGGTTCCAGGGAACATTGGGGGCATCGGAAGTGGCCGCCACACTCGACGGGCCGCTTGGTGAAAAAACCACATTCATTTTTTCAGCCCGGCGCTCCTATCTGCAATTTTTGTTTAGTGTACTCGAATTGCCTTTCCTTCCCACATTTACTGATACGCAGTTTAAAATCAGAACACGGTTCGACAAAAAAAATGAGCTGACTTTTATTGGCCTTGGAGCACTCGATCACTCTGAATTAAACCTGGAAATTGAAAACCCGGATGAACAGCAACAGTATATTTTAGGCGAACTTCCGGTAAACGACCAGTGGAGTTACACATTGGGCGCTGTTTATAAACATTACCGCGATAACAGCTACCAAACTGTGGTTTTAAGCCGGAGCCACCTCAACAACGGGGCGTACAAATATTTTGAAAACGACGACAGTTCCGGGGAAAACAAAATTCTGGATTATTCTTCGGAAGAAATTGAAAATAAACTGCGGATTGAAGATAATATCCGCAGAGACGGATTCCGGTTAAATTTTGGGGCAAATCTCGATTTTGTTACCTATACGAATTCAACACAGCAAAAACGTTTTTATGCAGGCGAAATTTTGAACATAGACTATAACACCGATTTAAACCTGCTAAAATGGGGGCTTTTTGCCCAGGCAAGTAAAAGTGTATTGAATGAGCGACTGTCGCTTTCAGTGGGCGCCCGTGCCGATGCCAACAACTATACAGGGAGTATGAATAATTTACTGAATCAGTTTTCGCCCCGTTTTTCAGCATCCTACAGTTTGACACCCGACTGGAGCCTGAATTTTAATACCGGTCGCTATTACCAGCTGCCGACATACACTTCATTGGGATTTAAAGAAAATGGTGTATTGGTAAACAAGGAAAATAACCTAAAATACATTTCGGTAGACCACCTGATTGCGGGACTTGAATTTCGCCCGAAGCAGACTGTACTTTTTTCGGTTGAGGGATTTTGGAAAGGATACTCAGCTTACCCCTTTTCGGTAAAAGATGGAATAAGCCTGGCCAACAAAGGCGCCGATTTTGGCGTTGTTGGCGATGAGGAAGTAATTTCTGCATCCAGCGGCCGGGCTTATGGCACCGAATTTCAAGCACGAATAAATTCTACCGACGGATTCAATTTTAATCTCTCTTATACTTTGGTTCGAAGTGAATTTCAGAATGGAAACGGAGAATACATACCATCGAGCTGGGATTCGAAACATTTGCTGAACGTCACCACAACAAAGGATTTGAAACGAAACTGGCGGATTGGTACCCGATGGCGCTTTGTCGGGGGCCTGCCTTACACTCCGTACGACATGGAACGCAGCTCCCTGGTTGAAGCATGGAACCTGAAAGGCGGGCCATATCTCGATTATTCGCGGCTCAATTCAAAGCGGTTTTCACCATTCCATCAGCTCGATGTCCGCGTCGATAAATCCTATTATTTGAATAAAATTACCGCCAAATTTTACATCGACATTCAAAACCTGTACAATTTTCAGGCGGAACAACAGGATATAATTGTACGAGCAACAGATGAAAACGGGAATTTTATTTTAACCGATAATGGTACGCGCTATGAATTGCGCCGGATTACAAATACCACCGGAACTGTACTTCCGACCATCGGAATTATTCTGGAATTTTAAAAGCAGCGAAAAAATACCAGAATTTTCGCAAATTGTAAAACGCATTTTGTAAATTGCATTTTGCGTAAAATATTTGAGAATGAAAAATATCTATCCAACAACTCCATTTCCCACCACCGGCTATTTCGGGCCGGAATACTTTTGTGACAGGGAAAATGAGACCGAAACATTAATCGGAAATGTAAACGGCGGGTTATCCACTACACTGGTTGCCATTCGACGAATCGGAAAAACCGGGTTAATCAAACACCTTCAAAATAAATTATCCGGTACTTTAATCTGTATTTATGCAGATATTTTACCTACCGAAAACAGTGTCGATTTTTTAAACAGTTTGGCCACTGCTATTTTGAATGCTGTTCCCGAAAAATCCGGGGTTGGAGCAAAAGTCTGGAATTTCATTAAATCGCTGCGTCCGGTAATTTCATTCGATGCATTGTCGGGCACGCCCAATGTTTCATTTAATATTCAGGATAAAGAAAGCGAACATCAAATCGGAACGTTGTTTTCTTTCCTGGAAAACCAAAATAAGCGCGTACTATTTGCCATCGATGAATTTCAGCAAATACTGAATTACCCCGAAACCAATGTAGATGCATGGCTTCGTAAAATTATCCAGCAATTGAAGAATGTTGTGTTTATATTCTCAGGTAGTCAGCAACATTTAATGGCAGATATTTTTTCAAATCCATCCAAACCTTTTTTTAGAAGTACACAATTTCTGAAACTGGATAAAATTGAACGGGATGCGTATCAAAAATTCATTTTACACAAATTTGAGGAAAATAAAAAGAAAATTAATCCGGAAACAATAAATGAGATACTGGACTGGACAAACCTTCACACGTATTATGTGCAACTACTTTGCAACCGCATTTATGCGAATTCAGGGAAGCAGGTTAAAGCTGAGAGCCTGCGTAATGAAGCAATGAAAATATTAAAGGAACAGGAATACGTGTTTTTTGGTTACCGCGACTTGATTACAAAACAACAGTGGAATTTGTTAAAAGCGATTGCGTATGATGGAAAAGTTTTTAATATCACTTCAAAAGATTTTATTCAGAAACACAGTCTTGGAAGTCCTTCAACAGTTAACCGTTCTTTAAATGCGTTACTAAAAAAGGAGCTTATTTTTAGTGAGCACAATTCTGATGGAATATTATATTACAGCGTTTACGACGTACTTTTTCAACGCTGGATACAAAATCAATAACATTATGCTTTGCATTCACCTGAAAAATAACAATCCATACTTTTGCCTGGCAGCCGAAGAATATCTGCTTAAAAACTTCGGGGAAGATATCTTTATGCTGTGGCAAAGCAACGATACCATTGTTGTTGGCAAACACCAGTGCGCCATGGGAGAAATAAATTACCCATACGTTAGAAAAAACAACATCACGGTTGCACGACGAATTTCAGGAGGCGGTACAGTTTTTCATGATGCAGGGAATGTAAATTTTGCATTTATTAAAAATGTGGATAATCCGGCCGAAATCAGTTTTAAAAAGTTTACAAGGCCAATTATTGATTCCCTGTCCAGATTAGATATTAAAGTAATCAATTCCGGACGAAATGATTTACTGGTGGAAGGCAAAAAAATATCGGGCAATGCAGAACACATTTTTAAAAACCGGGTACTTCATCACGGAACGTTGCTTTTTAATTCGGATTTGGAAAACCTTGGAAATGCAATAAAAGTGGTTCCCGGAAAATACAAAACCAAAGCAGTGCAGTCGAACCGTAGCGAAGTGGCTAATATTTCCGGATTTCTGAAATTTCCACTTTCGCTGGAGGAATTTATATCGTTATTGTTTGAAGTGCAACTGGAAGATCCGGAAAACCGGTTTAACGAATTAAGCGAAAAAGATGTCGATAGAATTGAACAACTGGCCGGTGAAAAATTCAGAACCTGGGAGTGGAACTTTGGATATTCACCAAAATATACATTCAGAAATGAAACAGAAATTGACGGGAAAAAGCTTGAAATTGAGCTAAAAGTGGAAAAGGGAATTATTAAAGAAGTTGAATGGGCAGGCAATTATTTTTCACCTTCGCAATTAGATAAAATGTCGAAAGAATTAAAAAATAGAAGGCATCATTTCACAGATATCAATGAATTTTTGAAAGATGAACCGGATGAACTGGTTTATACGTTTTTTTAAAAATAAAAAAAACCGCGTAACTTTATCAGATTACACGGGTTTTCTTTTCTCTCCCTTTTGGGGGAACTGGTGGGGGCTTTCCTTATTTTGGCAGCGGGTAACCTTCCAGTTTCTTTAGGTTTTTGGCTATCTCTTCTTCCGGATATTCGTAATCTTCCAGTTCGCCAGCCATATATTTGCTGTAACCGACCAAATCCATTAAACCGTGTCCGCTGAAGTTGAACAGGATAACTTTTTCCTTTCCTTCTTCCTTTGCTCTCTTCGCTTCGCGGATAGTGGCGGCAATGGCATGTGTGGTTTCCGGTGCCGGAATTATGCCTTCAGTTTTTGAGAATAATAAACCGGCTTCAAAACACTCACTTTGGTGAATGGCCTGAGCTTCCATTAAACCATCTCTCAAAGCAGCGCTCACCAGCGGCGCCATTCCGTGATAACGCAATCCACCTGCATGAATGGGTGCAGGCACAAAATTATGTCCCAAACTGTTCATGGCCAGCAGCGGTGTCATTTGGGCCACATCGCCATTGTCGTAAATAAAAGGTGCTTTTGTTAATGTGGGGCAGCTAAAAGGTTCAGCTCCGATAATCTGAATATTGGCACCATGAATTTTCTCGTACATGAACGGGAAAGAAATTCCGGCAAAATTACTTCCGCCACCACAGCAGCCAATAACTACATCAGGATTTTTAATTCCAACTTTAGCCAGTTGTTTTTTAGCTTCCAAACCAATGATTGTCTGATGCAGCATGACATGATTCAACACCGACCCCAGTGAGTAACGGGTTTCGCCTTTCGGATCGGTAACCGCAGCTTCCACTGCTTCCGAAATGGCAATTCCCAAACTTCCCGGAGTATCCGGAAATTCAGCCAAAATATTTCGTCCTGCCTGTGTTTCATTACTTGGGCTTGAAATACATTTTCCACCCCATGTTTCCATCATCATTTTCCGAAATGGTTTCTGCTCGAAACTCACCTTCACCATAAAAACTTTGCATTCGATGCCACCCAATTGTGCACAGGCAAACGACAAAGCTGAACCCCATTGTCCGGCGCCGGTTTCGGTAGTCAGTTTTTTTATACCAAACTCTTTATTGTACCAGGCCTGTGCTACAGCAGTGTTTGGTTTGTGGCTTCCTGCAGGCGAAACCCCTTCGTTTTTATAATAGATTTTAGCCGGTGTCCCCAGCGCTTCTTCCAGTTGATAAGCCCGAATCAGCGGGCTCGGCCTCCATTGGACCAGTATTTCACGTATAGGCTCCGGAATATCAATCCAGCGTTCCTGGCTCACTTCCTGCTCAATCAGGTTCATCGGGAAAACGGGCTTCAACATATCCGGCGAAACGGGATTTCCATCGGGTCCGAGTGGTGGGTTTAAAGGTGTGGGCAGGTCGGGAGCAAGGTTGTACCACTGTTTTGGCATTTCCGATTCTTCGAGAAAAATCTTTTTTTGTCTGGTCATAATTATAAATTTTTGATTTTAATACTTTAAAATGAAAAAGGGATGCACTGCACAATAAGCAACACATCCCTTTTCCTGCCTTTAAAACAGCAAAACAATATTTTCATCCCGCGCTTCCATTTTCACATTGCGCCAGTTCCATTCTTTTCCGTATAAAGGCATTTTATACATATCTCTCTTTAATTCAATGCGTAAAACTAATATTATTTTTTTTCAATCAAACAATCAAATTATTAAAAATAGATTTGAGTCTGAAGGATAAATTGCCCCTTATATTCATCAATCAATTGCCGTTCTTCAATTTTCCTGTAAATTGGGCGGGTGGAATATTGCAATGTCCATTTCATGTTATGTCCTTGCATCAGCAGGTTAGCGCCCACATCGTACTGAATGGATGCTTCATCCAGCGCTTCAAAATTTTTCCAGGTAAATGCGCCAAATGGCTGGAGCCGGGAGTTAAATACCTTCTCCGGCAGCAGATATCCCCACTCACCTCTCACTATGTGCCCGGTACCAACCTCCCATTCACTGTTTCCTGCTCCTTGCGGAAGGCTCAGATTTACCGATAGCTTTGACACGTTCATTTTGCTCATTGGACGCAGGTAATCAGGGCCAAAGAAATAATAGTAATACCCTAAATAAGAAGTGACAGCTCCATTATTGCGTAATGGCATGTCGAGGAAAAAATCAATGGCAGCCAGAAAAATATCACTCACTTTTGAGGGCGAATAAGCGGCAAATTGTTCAAGCAACTCCTCGTTCCCGGTCGAAATCAGCCAGCCGGCTAAAAAGGGATCAACCGTTGATAAATCCTTTTCGGCTTCCACCAGCATGGCTTCGGGATGATAGTAAAAACCCGCTCCAACATTTAACATGCGTGCCCGCCCCAGGTTGTTCATTGTCATGTAAGGAAACAGGGTGTTTTCCTTGTCCAAAAACTGCCATTCGAAATAACCTTTTACAGCCAGATTTTCGTTGATGCGTTCTGCGGTTACCGGCGTTGAAACACTATCAATTCCAAATTCGAAAGGTTTTACAACCGAAATGCGATAGTGCAGCTTTCCCAGAGTTCCTTTGGCATAAATTCCTAATTGCCGGCCCGCCTGATCAAAAGTTCCACCCACCGGATAAGCGAATCCGGGATTATCGACCACCAGGAATTCCAGCAATTTACTGTTGGTGTACCTCGAAATTCCATTCCAGGTATTTAATCCAAAACCCAGGTGAAACTTGTCTTTTACAAGAATATATTCGGTTTGTGCATTAAAAAGCGTCAGTCCCGGTTTTTTACCCGATCGGTAGGTTTGTCCGTCGTAACCAATTTGGGTATAAATGAACATCTTGTCCATCAAATAGGTATAGAAAATTAACCGGCTGCGGCGAATTCCCAGGTCAATGTCGCCATATTGCGCGGTTCCGTTAATATCCGGATTGTTCATGATGTACCGCGTCCAGATTTGATTCACCATTACCATTCCTGCGTATGACGATTTATCTTCCGACAAATACCAGCGAAGGTTTGGTTTTTCCGGTTCGATTTGTGCCCATGCACGCGGAAAACAGCAAAAAATGATCAGAAATAAGGGAATGATTTTTTTCATAAAATTCCACATACCAGCGTCTTTTTATTTTATCAGAGTCAGGTTGAATCCGTAAAAATAGACATCAGCGGGAATCTAAACGAATATTCACCAAAAATAATTTCGAATGTAATACATTTTGAAACTGTTCAGGTGAATCCGCTAGACTACAGAAATTTTGCCTCAAAGTCTCAAAGACGCGAAGGCACACGAAACAAAAAAGTCAGGCAGGATATTAACCCATTTTGCAGCTAATCCGAACGTATATGTTGCTGCTCAATAAATTGGCAGTCGTCGAGTTCAGATTTGTGTACTACGGATTTTCGTTTTACAAATGGGGCATATTTATATCCTAGGGCATCATAAAATTGTCGCACATGTTGGTTTGGCTCTGAGCAGCGGCGTATCATAATGACTTGGTCGTGTACGTTTTGTGCCAAAGTTGTAACTGCTTTTTGGGTGTTCATTGTGCGGACAATCTCGCGCCAACCACTGTGAATACCTTTTTTCTTTAATTGGTGCCTCACAGTATTTACCAGCCAGTATGCCAGCAACCCCAGGTGTAGGTGGGCCATCGTACTTTGGTCGTTTTGATGGTAGATGGGACGCAGGTCAAGGTCGGTTTTCAGCACCCTGAAAGTGGCTTCAATCTCCCGGATGGTATTGTAAAATTGCCATACGGTTTGCTCTGAAATGGCATCGATACAAGTGCGGAGAAAGTAAACACCACTTCGGGCATTAATGTCAACACCCTCTTTTACTGCCCATTTTATAGCCGTTACGGTTCTCTTTATTTCCTGTACCGGTTCTGTCCCTTTTCGTTTTCTTTTGGTGCGGACATCTTCTTTTATCTCCGTTTCAATATCAAAATATCGCCCAATGGAGGGATATTTTTGCTTTAGCCGACCGATACGCTGGTGCACTTTATCTTCCTGTTTTACGCCACCTTTCTTTGTCAGGCTGTCGGCTATTTTCTGTAGTTCGGCTTCAAAACGTGAGCGGAACTGCTCGTTCATCGAACGTTCTTTCAACTCTTTAGCGTGGCTTTCTACTTTGAGGTAATAGTCTGTATTACGGCCCGATGTTACATGGCAAAGGTCTATTCTCTGTTTCTTATTGTCGGTAACCGTAACCGTTGTTGTGCCTGCCTTAATATGATAATCCTTCAGACTCGAACGGCTCACACACATATAATTATAGCCCTTTTCCTTTATCATCTTCAAATTGTCATCTGTAGCAATCCCGGCATCAATGACGACAAGCGCTTTGCGGGCTGACACGGAGGTTTTGATTCGCAGTTTGTCAATCATTTCCTCCAAAGTCTTTGAATCGGACATATTCCCTTCCAGAATTGACGAGTATTTGATAAACCCTTCGGGATTGACTACCAGGGCAAGAACAACCAGTTTTGCATCGTTGCGTTTTTCTTTGCTACGCCCGTATTTGGCCAGGTTACTACCCTGTTTGCGGCCTTCGAAGTAGGTGTTGGTGAGGTCGTAAAGCATTATTTTATCCTCTATGTCAAACAGCTCGTTGGTTCGCACCGACAGGTGCTGTTCCAGTGCTTCTTTTTCGGCATAAAGTTTTTTTGAGATGGCATACAGCCGATCTTTGGTCACCCGTTCGATGTCATAACCGGTAACCTCGCACACCGATGAGTTTCCTTTTATCCAGCGTGTAGTTTCGAGTTCCGATGCCGGATAAACTGCCCGGCTGATAATATGGGTCAAGGCCAGTTTTATATCATCGCGGCCCCAGCCCCGGCGTTCTAAAAAAACGGCAATCTGCAACTGTCCGGTTGCCTGGTACGACATCCATTCAGCACCAATCTCCCGAACATCCTTGTTGCGGATACTGTTGATGTCAATGGCCTGTATGTCTTTGCCGTTCCTGATTGCCTTTCTATCATTTTTTTCAACCGGTACATCAATACGTTTTTCGGCAATCATCAGGTTATAAAGCTTATCAACATAATGGATTACCGTTGTATCATCAGTGAATGGCAACTCGAATAATGGGTTGTCGTAATTTTTAACTTTTGAGGTAAGTATTTTCTGGATAAGATTGAGTTGGTCGGTAGTCAATTCGTCCAGATAGCCTGCATTCAAAATAGTGCGGTGGCAAACCCTGTTATCGGAATTGCGGTAACTCTCCACTAAACGGTAGTAACCCGAATAAACCCCTGTGGCAGGATTGGTGCGCATTGATACCTTGAAATACATGGCCGCAATTTAATACGCAATATGCTGATAACCAACACCCCCTTGTGGACTACAAATGAAATTAAAAAACCACAGGAAATGAATATCAGATAGTTATAAAATGATTGACCAAAAAAAGGCCGCATTTTGCCTAAAAAAACTTCATTTTAGGCTGTTTTTACCCTGATTTTATTGAATTGGCTGCAAGTTGGGTTAAACAATATTTATTATCCGGCTTTTGTAATGTCAATATCTTGTTCCACCCATTCCGAAATTTGCTGCCAGTCGACATATCCAACGCGGATTTATATTTTGCTGAAGGGCTGCATCGGTATATTTTTTCCAGACTTCGAGCGCATCAGTTAGTTGTGTCACCGCCTCATCCTGGTATTTTTTATCCCGGGTTTCACGAAAAAGTGCCAGGTTGGTTGCACCCGAAATTTTAAGCGAATAATATTTACCCAGCCACGCCATCGTTTCGATATCGTGAAGTGTAAATTTCAATTCCCGATTGTTACAGGTTTTTTTGATTTGCCGGGAACAAGGTTTTTACCTATTTTTGCAGCCTTGAAAAACGGTCCCATAGTTCAACGGATAGAATAGCAGTTTCCTAAACTGTAGATCTGGGTTCGATTCCCGGTGGGACTACCATAAATTTACGCATTCATTGCGAAAAATTTGATTACAACAGCCAGAAAAGTAAAAAAGAGCTAGTAAAACTTGCACATAGCCTGAACGACTTTCCCGAAAAGTTTTCCATTGAAGAAAATTTAACCAATAAACCTGAAAATACCGATCAGTATCAAAATGAACGTACAAGATAACTTATGAAGTAACAGAAGAATACATAATCATTGTGACGTTTTCCACACCAGCCAACATCCTTCAAAAATAAAAAAGGTGCATAAAAAAAATCCTAAAGATTAAATCCCCAACCTCAGCACAATTTTTACATCAAGCTTTTTGCAGTTTTTTAGTATCCTGTGCATAAATTTCGGATATTGGAGACAACTTTAAAATTATGAATGAAATTTTCCTTTTTACAGACGGAAGCGTAGACATTGCGACAAATATTGGTTACGGCGCTTATGTTATGGTAACCAACTTTGAATTACCAGTGGAAACACTGAAAAAGCAGGTTAAAACCAAACGGTTTGAAAATACTTCTTCCACCCGGCTGGAACTGGAAACTTTGTTGTGGGCGCTCAACGATATTTCGGCAACCGGAAAAAAAATTACCATTTACACCGATTCCCAAAATATCGCCGGATTAACTGCACGGCGTCTTCGGCTGGAGCAAAACAACTATCACTCGAAAAACAACCGGCTAATGAATAACCATGATTTGTACAGGGAATTTTTCAGCACAACAGATTCACTGGATTGCGAATTTATCAAAGTCCGCGGACATCAGCCCACCATTCAAAAAGATAAAATCCACCGGTTATTTACACTCGTGGATAAAGCATCGCGAAAGGCGCTGCGAAACAAGTAAGAACCGGTCGAACAGGCGTTCTTTGCCGTAAATTGCAATTTTAATTTGGAAGATTCGGGTAAATATGCTTACATTTTAAAACATGAAGCAAAACCGGCTTTTTGCCATTGGAGATATTCACGGTTGTTTTCAACCGCTAAAAACACTGGTCGAAGATAAAATCGGGCTGAATAAAAGTGATACGCTGGTTTTGCTTGGCGATTATATTGACAGGGGCCCTCAGGTGAAGGAAGTGATTGATTTTATTATGCTTCTCAGACAGCAGGGATACAGGATTGTAACATTGAAGGGCAATCACGAAGACATGATGCTGAAAACTTATGAAAATAAGGCGAATCTCCGGCTTTGGTTTTACAACGGTGGCAAAACCACTATGAAAAGTTTCGGATTGCGGGCGGTTAAAAACTTTCCCCCCGAATACATTGCTTTTTTTAAAAACCTTGAATACTATTATTCCGAAGAAAATTATCTTTTTGTCCATGCCGGTTTCAATGATTCAGCAATCCATCCTTTTGCCGATAAACACACCATGATGTGGGAATGCCTGGATCAATATTCACATCCTGAATTAAAAGATAAAACCATTATTCACGGACACTGTGCCATCACTGCCCGTGAATTTGACGAACGCCTGGAAACCAATCCGAAGGTTATAGATTTAGACACGGGCTGCGTTTATCATGAATATCCGGGTTTTGGAAACCTGACTTCCATTGAACTTCACAGCCGGCAGGTATTCAGGGTAAAATATGAATAACGAAATACAGTTCACACACTGCTGTTATTTGTCCCATTTTAAAAATAGATCCGCCAGTTGCGGATGTATTTCATTGGCCAGTAACAGTGCAAGTTCCTCATCATTTAATGTTTCCGTTTGCTTTTTAAATGTCACCCACATTTTATTAAGCATTTCATCACCTGCAATCCCATAAAGTTCAGCGGCTTTATTAATGAACCTGCACTGATACCAGCCGTAATTCTGCGGATAATTTTGGACAAGTTCTATATACTTTTTTTCAAAAGCGGATATACTTTACCAGGAACAAAAAAAATAACCTGCCAGTATGTTGACAAGTTATTCAGTTCCTAACCCCGTTATTTTAGTTCTATAAAATTATATTTTCATCTTCCAATTGATCGATAATTTCTTCTGCAAAGTCATCAGAAAAGTTTTGTAAATCTTCAGGATTGTAAGTCCGGCTTTGAGCCGACCAAACCAATTCTTCCGTTTCGGCATCATACAGATTTGTTTCCATGAAATACACCTTATCCTGCGTGTAATAACCAGGTGTTCCTACCTGCGGATACCAGTAATTGTAATAGTCCCAAAATGTTCCGTAATAGCCGTTGTAAGCCAGCGGTGAATAGGCAGGTGTTGTGCCCGGGACAAAACGTGTTTCGGTGTTTTTATCAATTATACTAACGGTTAAAATTGCATCTGTTCCTTCATCGCGGATAGTATTCAGCATTTCTTCCTGTTGTTTATTGTCATTAATAATTTCCGATGAAATTTTATTCATGCTTTGTTCTGCATCCACACCTTCTTCTCTCAGGTTTTGAACCATTTCATTTTCAATGGTGAATTTTGAATTTTCGGAAGAAGTAAGAGCTGCAACCATTATATCATCATAGGTTTTTTCCTGATTGTCTTTATTCCAGGTGCCGGTTACAACTGTTGATGGTCCTGAACAGGAGTATGAAAATAAAAGTAAAGAACTTAATAAAAGAGATAAATTTCTAATCAATTTCATATCGTAAAATTTTTAAGGTTAAACATGTTTTCAATACAGGTAAAATTTCCAATTCCATGCCAGTTTTCGGCTTAATAATGCTCTGTTGACCATGAACAGCGCCGTTAACACCCGGTAATGAATTTTTTCGGTGTTGCCGGAACGTGTATTTTCTACACAACACATTGAGAAATATCAGAGACTACTCATCCTGAAAAACAAAAAAGTTACTGCAACATCATTGGCGGACTGGTGGTTTTTTTTGAACCGGCAGAATAATTCTTACTTTTAAAACTTTAAAAATGATATCCTGAAAATGATGAGAAAAGGAGTCTTACTGATACTGTTTTTGCTGTTGCTTGTTCAGGCAGAATCTCAACCGCTAAAAATTATTTTTGATTCCGATATGGAATCTGATGTGGATGATGTAGCAGCACTCGCCATGCTTCATGGTTTTTCAAGACGCGGCGAAGCAGAAATTCTGGCAACCATCAGTTCAAGCTTGAATCCCTGGTCGGCACCAACCATCGATGCTATCAATACCTATTTCGGAAAACCCGACATTCCCATCGGAAATGTTAAAACCTTTGGTGTTTACCGGAATTCCAAATATGCGCGAATCATTTCAGAAAAATACCCGCAGGATATTCAATTGGGCGAAAATGCACCGGATGCAGTAGCTGTTTACCGCCAGATTCTAAGTCAGCAACCGGATAGCAGCGTAACAATTGTTACAGTAGGTTATCTTTCCAATCTCTATGATTTAATGCAAAGCCCTGCAGATAAATTCAGTCCGCTTCCCGGGCTGGAGTTGGTGAAAAAAAAAGTAAAACATCTGGTTTGCATGGGAGGCCGCTATCCGCTTCAGGAAGACCCGGGACGATGGGGCAATTTTAAACCCGATCCACGTGCCATTCGATATGTTGCCAAACAATGGCCAACCAATATCATTTTTACTGCAGGCGGTGCTTTTGCCGATTTTGTTCCCACAGGAAAAATTTTGTTCTTGCCGGAGAATAAAAACCAAAATCCGGTTAGTGAAGCCTATCAAATTTTTTTAAAAAGCTGGAACCGCAACTGGCATCACAGCGCCGATTTAATTGCAGTTTATGTGGCCGTTAAAGGACCCGAACCTTATTTCAATTTAATTGAACGCGGATACAACCATATTTTCGAAAATGGAACCAACGTTTGGCGCAGGGAGCCGGATAACCCGAATCACTCTATAGTTGCAGAATTTTCGGAGGAGACCAATCCGGCTGAAGTGGCTGCCCGATTTGATGAACTTCTTGTAAAATAGGCCCTTCAAAACATTTGGCAACCTTCAGGCTGATCTTAAAGTTATTTAACATCTTTTGAATACAGATTTATGCTAACTTTTGAAACAGAAACCTTTATCTTTAAACATTAAATCAGGAGATTATGGATTCCAAAAAAGAACGATATAAAAAATCGCTGGCAGATCTGGCAAAAAGCGACAGGTTTATTCCGGGAATTTACAACTATTGCGACCGCTGGTGCGAAAGATGCATCCTGACCAATAAATGCCTGGTTTATGCCCACGAGCAGGAAATAAAAACAGATTCCGGAGATCCCGAAGCCAATGATATGAACAACAAAAAGTTTTGGGATCAAATCCGGTTGTCGTTCGAAGTGATGTTTGAAATGATACAGGAAGATGCTGAACGGCTGGGTATTGATTTAAACAATATGCCTGATTTACCCTTGCCCGAAGACGTGGAATATCCTGTTGAAAAGCTGGCAAATGAATATGGTTTTGCCATGCACAACTGGTTAAAGGAAAACAAAGAAATTTTGAACGAAAAAGCTGAACAAATACAGTTGATTAACAATAAAACTGATGCAGTAAAACTTGCCGATGCCTGGGAAGTTGTTCAATGGTACAGTTTTTTTATTTCCGCCAAAGTACATCGGGCACATTTTGATTTAAATGAACGGCAAAACGAAAAAGAAGATGAAGATTCTGTTTTTTCAGACAACCTGGGTTCAGCCAAAATAGCCATCATTGCAATCGATCGCTCCATCAATGCGCTGTCGGTACTTTATTCGGTACTAAAAGATCAGGAAGATGAAATCCTGAATTTTCTGGCCCGGTTATCGGCAATAAAAAAGCAAATGCTTGTCCGATTTCCCACAGTAGATCAGTTTAAACGGCCGGGATTTGATGATTAAAGCAAAACCGTTATCTTCCCGAAGTAAAATTGTCTGAAATAATTACTTTTTATGCAAATCGAAGGGAACATCCTGAAAATGCGGACTGAATTTGGCCATCCCATTCGTTATTATTTGCCTGTTGGTGATTCGGAATTACCCATGAATAATTTGCTTGGGGAAAAAATAACGATGAATTTCAGTGGCCGGATTAATTGTATTGCCTGCGGGAAACAAATAAAACGTTCGTTCAATCAGGGATTTTGTTACAATTGTCTTCAAACAGCACCTGAAGCCAGTGCATCTATAATTCGCCCCGAACTTTCAAAAGCCCATCTTGGGATTGCCCGCGATTTGGAATGGGCAGAAAAAAATGATCTTGCCGAACATGTTGTTTACCTGGCCGTATCAAGCGAAATAAAAGTTGGAGTAACCCGTCACCTTCAGATTCCAACCCGCTGGATTGATCAAGGCGCCAGTCATGCTGTAAAACTGGCTAAAACGCCAAACCGCCACATTGCCGGGGTTATCGAAGTTTTTCTGAAAAAATATTACACCGACCGCACAAGCTGGCAGGCTATGCTGAAAAATATAAGCGATGAAAGCATCGATATTCTTAAGGAAAAACAAAAAATACTACAGTTGCTTCCCCGCGGATTGCAAAAGTATTTTGATCCGGATAATGAAATTACTTATCTCAATTACCCTGTGAAAAAGTTTCCTGAAAAAGTGAAAAGTACCGGGTTCGACAAATTCCCCGATATCCAGGGAATTCTTACCGGAATAAAAGGTCAGTACCTGATTCTGGACGACTACATGGTTTTGAACATTCGAAAATACAGCGGCTATTTTCTAAAAATTGATTGCTGAAGTTTTTACCACTCAAAAACCACTGCTTTTCGTTTGCCAGTTTTAAATCATTTAATATTTCAATGCAAGCTGATATTTCTCGTACTTCAAACCAATAAAATTTTCTTAATTTGCCCGCAGAGGGTTATTTAAATAGAATAGAAGTCGAAAAACTGAATGAATATGGAAAATCTGGACTGGAAAAATTTAGGTTTTGGATACCGGGACACGGAATATAATGTACGTTGTTATTATAAAAATGGTGAATGGGGCGAGCTGGAAGTAAGCACCTCCAATACAATTAACATTCACATGTCGGCAACAGCATTGCATTATGGGCAGGAAGCATTTGAAGGTTTGAAAGCTTTTAAAGGCAAAGACGGCAAAATCCGTATTTTCCGCATGGATGAAAATGCTAAACGCATGCAAAGTTCGTCCGATGGAATTTTAATGGCCAAACTGCCCGTTGAAAAATTTACAGAAGCAGTGAAACTGGCTGTTAAAAAGAACGAAAAGTTTGTTCCGCCATACGATAGCGGTGCTTCATTATACATCCGCCCGTTATTGATTGGCACCGGTCCGCAGATTGGAGTTAAACCTGCCGATGAATACCTGTTTATGGTTTTTGTAATGCCAGTAGGCCCTTATTTTCCTGAGGGATTTAAACCAACCGATTTAGTCATCATGCGTGAATACGACCGCGCAGCACCGCAGGGAACCGGGAAATACAAAGTTGGCGGAAATTACGCCGCCAGCATGTACGAAGGTAAAAAGGCAAAACAACAAGGTTTTTCGGCTGTGCTTTACCTCGACAGCCGCGAGAAAAAATACATTGATGAATGTGGCCCGGCAAACTTTTTCGGCATAAAAAACAAAACTTACATTACCCCTTTGTCCGATTCAATTCTTCCATCAATAACCAATAAAAGCCTGATGGTTTTGGCCGAAGAAATGGGATTAAAAGTGGAACGCCGCAAAATTCCGTATGAGGAACTCAATGAATTAGAAGAAGTGGGCGCCTGCGGGACCGCCGCAGTTATTTCCCCCATAAAAGGAGTTTACGATTCCGACAACGATAAGTGGTTTAAATATGGCGATGAACCCGGTGAATGGTCAACAAAACTGTACCGGAAACTGCGGGCCATTCAGTATGGTGACGAACCCGATACACACGGGTGGACAGAAATTCTGGAATAGAAATCTGCCGGGATGAAATAAAGAACAACACCACATATATCTGTTGAAAGCTTCGGAGATTCCGGAGCTTTTTTTATTTCTGCTGTAACAAAAAAAGATGATATCCGTCTGATAGGATGAACAGCGCTAAAAAAAGCAATGACAGTAAACGAATATAATCAGTCTGTTAAACTCTATTCTGATCGGTTGTACCGCTTTGTTTTAAAGAGCATTCGGGATATTCAGAAAGCAGAAGATATTGTACAGGACAGTTATGAAAAGCTGTGGAAGAATGTGGAGAATGTGAATAACGAAAAAGTAAAATCGTATTTATTCACCACCGCTTACCACACCATGATCGACAGAATCAGAAAAGAAAAACGATCATCGTTTACAGAGGATTTAAAATTGCAGGAAGAAAGCCATGAAAACAATTATTCCGATTTAAACGAAGTGCTGAAAGAAGCAGTAAACCGTTTGCCCGAGATACAGCGGATAGTATTGCTGCTGCGCGATTACGAAGGTTATTCTTACCAGGAAATTGGCGAATTGACCAATTTAAACGAGTCGCAGGTGAAAGTTTATATATACCGCGCACGGGTTTTTCTGAAAAAATATATCGGAAAAATGGAAGTAGTGATTTAAAAGAGGAGGAATTCTAATGAAGATGGACAGAAATAATTACGAAGCATTTTTTATCGATTACCTGGATGGAAATCTGGATGAATCGCTGGTGAACGATTTTATTGAATTCATGCAGCAAAATCCTGATTTAAAGAAAGAATTATCGCTGCTTGATACGGAAAAACTTCCTTCAGAGGAAGTAGTTTTCAGCAAAAAAAATAAATTGTACAGAGAAAAATTCGATGCCGAAAAAGAATTTAACACTGCCGCTGTTGCCAGCCTGGAAGGTGATTTAAACAAAATAGAAAAACTTGAATTTGAAAATTATATTTCACGGCATCCGGAAAAACAGCCGGATTTGGCGCTTTTCAGTAAAACAAAACTACAGGCAGATACATCAGTTAAATTCAGGAAAAAGAACAAGCTTTATCATTATTCCACCGGAAGGACAATATTATTGTGGTCAGGCCGTGTTGCCGCAATATTGATATTTGCAGTTGCAGTTTATGTTTTTGCAGATCGCTCTTCATCAGAATTAATGAAGGAAAACCAGGTGGCTTTGACAGAGAAGAAACTGGAGGTCCGGCCGCCCGCTTCTCCACCTGAACAATCTGCAGAGCCGGAAAATACAGCAGCAGATAAAACAGTTAAAAAAGAAACAACAAAAAGGATTGTTCCCGAAAAATCAGTTTCACAACCACCAAAAAGTGAACCTGTAAAGGAAAACATACAGGTGCAGGAACAAGTCCCTACGGTAACACCTCGGGTTGAAGCACCGGAAAAAATAGGAACTATTACCCCTTCGTTGAAAAACAGTGAACCCGTACAATTACTCGCCCAAATGAATATCCCGGAGGCTGAAATTCCGGCAGAAGTTTCTGAAGAACGTTTCATTGCCGATGTGGTAAAAGAAAAAACAGGTCTGGATAACCTGTCGCTAAACAAGATTACAAAGGCAGGGCTAAACCTGGTTTCCTCCCTTTCAAAAGATAAATTCAATTACGAAACCAATGAAAATGGTGAAATAACTGAAGTAAATTTTGATACCCGTCTGCTCGCATTTTCCATTCCTACTAAAAATGAAGAGAATAGAAATACCCGGTAATTTCAGGATTAACATATCACTAAAAACAGAGATGTACCATTGTGCATCTCTGTTTTTTTAACAGATTAACAGATATCGGCCACTATTTTTAACCCGCACTGTAACTTTTATCAAATACTGTCCGTCAGAGCATCAGAACATAAAAAAACAGTAAAATGAAACGATTTGTAATTTTGATTTTGATTAGCGTTGTCGCAGCGAATGCATTTGCGCAAAAAGATACTTCGGAAGTAAAAGTGTTGAAGAAAAACGTGGTAACAGTGGTGGAAGATGGACAGAGAACACATGTGAAGGTTGGCGAAGACAAAGGCGTGGAAGTAATTACAGACGAATGGGGTGATACCACCCACATCCGCGTTGGGCGCCGTACTTTTGATGTGGTGGAAGGCTGGAACGGAACTCATGTAAATGTAAGCAAGGAGCCACGCCAGAAAAACTGGACCGGTAATTTTAATCCGCACTGGGCCGGATTGGAATTTGGACTGAATATGTTTCACCAAACCGATTATTCGCTTTACACAGGAATGGGTTACGGTGAATTTTTCGACCTCAACCAGGGAAAATCCATTACAGTCAACCTGAATATCTTTGAATGGGCATTCAGCAACGAAGCCAATAACTTCGGATTGGTAACCGGCCTTGGATTCAGTTTCTCGGATTATACTTTCGACCGTCCGCTTACCATTGAAAAAGATTTCGACAGAAACAGGATTGTTCCGGTTGAACTGGACCCGGAAGGGTTAAAAAAATCGAAGCTGAACACAACTTATCTGACTGCACCTTTAATGCTGGAAATTAAAACGCCACTGCGGATGGGCAGCTCCAGGCTGTATATTGCAGGCGGAGTAATCGGCGGAATAAATATTGGTTCGCATACAAAATTCAAGTATAAAAACGACAAGGAAAAGGATAAGAGCAACTTTTACATCAATACATTTAAATATGACCTGACCGGAAGGATTGGTTTTGGCGATGTGTGCGTGTTTGTCAACTACAGCATGACGCCGTTGTTTGAAACCGGCCGGGGACCTGAACTTTACCCGGTGATGTTTGGTATCTCGTTTCCAAATATCTAAGTGGAATGGAAAATCAGATATTCAGATTCAGGTATCAGGATTAAGCATCAGCAAAATAATAATTTAGTTCCCCGGTTCGCGCCGGGGATTTTTTTTGTTCATTTACGAATATTTTAAATGATAAAAACATTTTAATCTATATACTGTTAAATTAAATTAAAAAAACAGGAATTTAACAGGATTTAATAGAACCTTTAAAACAATAGCAGTTTTAATTCGTTTTTCTACTGATTTTCTGAAAATTATACTTTCTGTTTCTGTTTAAACTGAAATAAATTTAAAATTCGTATGTCATGAAAAAGTTGATAATTATAGTAACTGTTATGTTTATTGCTGCCGCCGCCAGTGCACAGCAGTGGGAAACAGATTTGGAAACAGCAAAAAAGAAAGCTGCAGATGAAAACAGGAATATCCTGCTGGTATTTTCCGGCTCCGATTGGTGCGCTCCCTGTATGAAACTGGAGAAAAACATCTGGGAATCGAAAGATTTTATTGAAGACGCCAACCAGCATTTTGTGCTTTTGCGTGCCGATTTTCCAAAACGGAAATCCAATGCATTATCAAAGGAACAACAGGAGAAAAATGACCGTCTGGCTGAGACCTACAATAAGCAGGGCCTTTTCCCTCTGGTTGAAGTATTGGATAAAGAAGGAAAAATAATTGGAACTACAGGCTACAAAGATATTCCTCCAAAGGAATATGTTGCCATGCTTCATCATCTAGAAAATTAAACGGTTTTGAAAACCACTTTTTTATACGTGCTTCTTGTTTTGCCCGTGCTGGTTCAGGCGCAGGAAAAATTTACCCGAACCCTGAAATTAATGGGCAGCCGGTTCGATATTACAGTTGTTGCCGGTAATCAGCAGGATAGCAGCCGATATATCGATGCTGCTGTAGCTGAAATCAGCCGAATCGAAAAAATGATTTCATCGTGGGATTCACTTTCCGAAACTTCGGCAATTATTCGATATGCAGGTATAAAACCCGTAAAAGTGGATAAGGAACTGTTTGACCTGATTTCCCGAAGCATAAAAATTTCGGAATTAACCGGTGGCGCTTTTGACATAAGTTACGCATCAATGGACCGCATTTGGAAATATGATGGTTCCATGAAAAAACTGCCCTCCGATGAAGAAATCGCAGCGTCGGTTGAAAAAGTGGGTTACAAAAACATCATCCTCGATTCGCAGGCGCAAACTGTATTCCTGAAAAACAAAGGAATGCGGATTGGTTTTGGTGCTCTAGGAAAAGGATATGCCGCTGATAAAGCCAAACAACTTCTTATTTCGATGGGTGCCACAGGTGGAATTATAAATGCCTCGGGTGATTTAAATACCTGGGGCACACAACCCGACGGAAATCCCTGGCTGGTTGGAATCACCAATCCATTGAATAAAAACAAGGTTTTCTCCTGGTTTCCGCTGGACAATAATGCCGTGGTTACTTCCGGAAATTATGAAAAATACGTTGAATTCAACGCGAAAAAATATACCCACATCATCGACCCACGAACCGGATGGCCGGCCAGTGGCCTTGCAAGTGTCAGCATTTTTGCTCCCAGGGCAGAACTGGCCGATGCCCTTGCAACCGGGGTATTTGTGCTGGGCCGCGAAACCGGCATCGATTTAATTAACCAGTTACCGGGAATCGAATGCATTGTGGTGGATGACGAAGGGAAAATATATGAGTCGGAAAATATTCAATTAAATACAGTAAAAAAATGATGAAGTTAGTTTTGGGATTTGTGCTGGTACTTTTAATTTCCTCGTGCGCAACTGTGAAGGAATATGAAAAAGTATATATCAATGATCCGGATATGAAATTGTCAGCAAATACCAATGAACGTTTTGAAACCAATTTCCAGGTTTACCGCGAAGGTGCTGCAGGTGCCAATGGCGGAAAAACAGGCGGAGGTTGCGGTTGCAATTAATTTCAGAATATGAAAAAGACAATTCTCATACTTTCCTTTCTGATTGGCGGCTCGGTCTGTGTTTCGGCACAAAATACCGATTCCCTGAAAGTATATAAAAAACGTGTACTCGATAATGCAGAGGTTGATTTTTTAATGAGCCTCTACCAGCAGGATGGCGATAATTCAGCAGTTGGCGGAGGACTGGGAAGCGAAAAACTCACCAATGCGACACCAACGATTGTTGTAAGTGTTCCGTTAAACGATGATGATGTGCTTACCGTTGATGCGGGAATTTCGGCCTACACCTCAGCATCATCAAGCAATATTAACCCATTCAACAGCAGTGGCGCTTCCCGCGGCGGTGGTGATGATGACGATGAAAGGGAAGGCTTTTTCCGGTCGTCTGCTGCCAATTCCCCACCTAAAGGAACACCATGGCTGGCTTCCTCGGGGGCTTCAAGAAGCGATGTTCTGACAGCCGTTCATGTTGATTTCAGCCACAGCTCCGATTCCCGGAATTTTATCTGGGCCCCGAATATTTCCTTCTCCAATGAATTCGATTACACCTCCTTCGGTTTTGGTGGAAATATTACCGGTTTATTTAATGAAAAAAATACAGAAGTTGGTTTAAAAGGGACAGTTTATCTCGACCAATGGCGTCCGATTTATCCAACTGAATTAAGTGAGTACAATCTTTACGGCAACAGTTTTCTGTCGCGAGGGTATTTTCAGGGAGTGAATGTTCTGAACCAAAGTGGTGCAGTTTCAACCAATTATCATCCGGTGGATTTTTCGGCTGTAACCAACAGGGCCCGCAACTCCTATTCCGTTTCGCTGTTTCTTTCGCAAATTTTAAGCAAACGCCTCCAGGCGGCGCTTTTTTTCGATTTGGTGAAACAGGAAGGTTTGCTTTCTACTCCCTATCACCGCATTTATTTTGCCGATAAACCCAACTTTTATATTGGCGAGGCGAATTACATCCCGGTATACACTACACCGCAAAACCGCGGCATTTATCAGCTTGCCGATGATATCGAGCGGCTGCCATCCTCGCGGTTTAAAATTCCAATCGGCGCCCGGCTCAACTATTACATCAGTGAAACTTTTGTCTTGCGAACTTATTACCGCTACTACACTGATGACTGGGGTTTGAAGGCACACACGGCCAACTTTGATTTGCCCATTCGGTTTGGACCTAAAATTTCCCTAACCCCCTCCTATCGGTTTTACACGCAGAACCAGGTGAAGTATTATGCTCCTTACGAAACGCATCTTTCTACAGAACAGTATTATACATCGGACCCTGATTTGGCAAAATTCAACAGTAACCAGTACAGTTTGGCTTTGAACTACAATGATATTTTCAACGATTTTAAAATCAGCCGTCTGGGATTAAAAAACGCCAATGTGAAATTCAGCCACTATTCCCGCACCGATGGTTTAAAAGCCAACATTGTCACCTTGGGATTTAAGTTCATTTTTCAGTAAAGCTGTTTAACTTAGCCGGAAAATAAAATCATTTTGTTGAAATGAGGTTTTTCGATTTTATCCCGCTTTCCGGTTTACTGCTATTTGTTATCATTTTGTCGGGCAGAATATATTTTCTGCGGAAGCAAAATGTGCAGGTTAGCTCACGTACGCAAAAGGAAAACAAACCATCCGGTTTTCTTTTCCCGGTTTTCGGCCTGTTGTTTTTCCTGTGGATTTTTGAAATTACAAAACCGGCTTTTCACACTTCATTTTCAATTCTTCCAGCAATGCTTACCAACCCGATAATTAAAAGCATTTGGCTAAATGCTTCAGGCGTGATTTTAATTCTCCTTTCCCTTATTTTATGGATAATTACACTCCTTCATTTTAAAACATCCCTGCGTTTTGGCCTCGATGAAAACAATCAGGGAAGACTAATTACCACCGGAATCTTTTCCCGCTCCCGCAATCCCTTTTTTCTTTCGCTCGACCTTTATTTTACTGGCGTAGCTTTGATATTTCCCAGCCTGTTTTTAATTGGTTTTGCCGTTCTGGCTGTGGCAGGTATTCATTTTTTTATATTGAAGGAGGAAAAATTTCTTCGAAAAGTTGATGGCGATAAATATGAGCAATACATTGAAAAAGTGCGTAGGTATTTTTGAATAACTAACAAAGATGTTAGTTACAATTTTGTTAGTTACAATTTTGTTAGTTATTTTTGAAATAAAAAAATGGAAACACCATTTGTATTTGGGAAAATAGCTTCGGAAGAATACTTCACCAATCGAACAACTGAAATTAATCAGTTGGTAACAAATTTTAGCTCATTGATAAATACAATTATTATATCTCCCCGACGGTGGGGAAAATCCTCTCTGGTTAAAAAAGCAGCGGAAATTACCCAACAAAACAACCCAGATATTAAATTCTGTTTCATTGATCTGTATAATGTACGATCCGAAGAACAATTTTATCAACTTCTGTCACAGGAAATTCTAAAAATTTCTTCTTCGAAAATCGAAGAAATACTGGAAATATCCCGAAATTTTCTAACGAGAATAATTCCTAAAATATCTTTTACTCCCGATGCAAATAATGAATTCTCTATAGGTGCTGATTGGGAACAGATAAAAAAAGAACCAGACGAAATAATCGAACTGGCTGAAAATATTGCTATATCTAAAAATATTCAGATAATAGTTGCCATCGATGAATTTCAGAATATTGCCGGCTTTGATGAACCCGACGATTTTCAAAAAAAGTTGCGTTCGCACTGGCAATATCACAAAAATGTATGTTATTGTTTATATGGAAGTAAAAGACACATGCTTCTCCAGGTTTTTAGTTCACAATCGATGCCGTTCTATAAATTTGGAGACATATTATTTCTAAATAAAATATCCGAAAAGCATTGGATTCCGTTTATCGTAAACCGCTTCTCAACAACCGGAAAATCAATATCAGAAGACAACGCAATGCTAATTTGCAAATTGGCTGAAAATCATTCCTTTTATGTACAACAACTTGCACATTTATCATGGATTAGTACGCCGAAAAGTTGTTCAAAAAAACAAATTACCGATGCTTATGAAAACCTGTTGCTTCAGCTGGGTTTTTTATATCAAACCCAGACAGATGGATTAAGTAATACGCAAATATATTTTCTTAAAGCAGTATTAAGCAATGAAGAGAGATTCAGTTCAAAAGAAGTTATTAAAACATACAAATTAGGCACTTCAGCTAATGTAAACCGGATAAAAAAAGCGCTGGAGAATAATGAAATCATTGAAGCACAAGGCAATAAAATTGAATTTCTCGATCCGATGTATAAAAGCTGGTTAAAACAATATTATTTTAATTTTTGACTAATCTCAAACACCTTCTCACCCGCAATCCAAGTGCTTTCAACATTCGCATCCAAAACTTCCTGAGGAGTGGCGGTCATCAAGTCGGTATCGAGGATCACGAAATCGGCCCATTTACCAGGTTCCAGACTACCTTTTTTGTTTTCTTCGAATGAAGCTTTCGCCGGCCAGATGGTCATCGAACGAAGCGCCTGTTCGCGGGAAAGTGCTTCTTCTTTTCTCCAGCCCCCGTTGGGCCATCCGTCGTGGTTGGTGCGAAAAACAGCTGCATAAAAAGTAAACAGCGGTTCAATATTTTCAACCGGAAAATCGGTTCCGTTGGGAAGCCAACCGTTTTGCTGAAGTAAGGTTTGGTAAGCATAGGCACTTTTCAATTGTTCCTCACTCAGTTCCTGATCAACCCAAAGCATTTCGGATGTGGCGTGGGTTGCCTGCACCGATGGAATTACGGAATAGCGCCCGAATTTATACATATCATCAGGATGCACTATTTGCGCATGTTCGATCCTCCAGCGGCGATCATTTTTCCCTTTCAGGAATTTTGCATAGGTATCCAGAATAAACCGGTTTGCTCCATCGCCTATGCAGTGGGTGGCAACTGCAAAGTTATTGTCGTAAGCCAGTTTGCAGGTTTCCTCATAAAAATCAAAAGGTGCAAGCTGTAATCCGTAGTTTCCTTTTTCATCCTGGTAATCGTTGAGTAAGAGGGCGCCGTGGGAACCCAAAGCACCATCGGCAAAAATTTTAATGGTATTGATTGTCAGCCTGTCGTTTTCGAATGGAGCACCATTTAAAAAGGTTTCATAATTTTCGATGGTCGGATTAAGCATGGCATTGATGCGCAACTTAAAATCGCCCTGTTTATGCAGCTCATTCATGGACAGAATAACATCTTTATCCAGGCCGCAATCGGTAACCGAGGTTAATCCTGCTGCAATGCAATGGTTCTGAGCTTCAAGCATTCCCTTTTTCCTTTGTGCGAATGTAAGTTCCGGAATTTTACCGGAAACCATTTCCAAGGCTTTATCCAGTAAAATTCCGGTCGGTTCGCCGTTTTTCAGAACAATTTCACCGCCTTCAACCCTTGTGTCGCTTGTAATACCTGCAATTTTAAGCGCTTTTGAATTGCACCATGCAGTGTGGCTGTCAACCCTTACGAGGTAAACCGGTGTATCCGGGAACAGCAAATCCAGTCCTGTTTTATCCGGTAATTCCTGCGTCTCCCACTTGTTTTCATCCCAGGCCAGTCCCAACACCCACTTGCCGCCAAATTGCTCATGATGTTTCACCAGAATATCGTAAATTTCTTCGGGGTAATATGTATCGCTTAAATCGGCATATTCAATTAAATCCACCCCAAATCCGTAAAAATGACAATGTGCATCGCTAAATCCCGGATAAACAAAATTACCTTCGCCATTAATAATTTCTTCTGCCTGATATTTCTCTAAGATTAATTTCTCGGGACCTGTTTTCAGAATCTTTCCATTCTTAACGGCCAAACTTTCTGCCTGCCCGAAATTCCCATCGATTGTATAAATAATTGCATTTCGAAGAATTAAGTCGGCTTTTTGCTTTTGATTATTTGCTCCCATAAAAGAGACTGTTTTTGCGGATTAATTGATGTTCAAGAAAAAGAAATGTACCCATTAAAACAAATCAAAATGTCGATGGTTGAAATTCGGATGTAGTTTACTTCTCAATACACCTTCTCACCGGCAATCCATGTGCTTTCAACATTCGCATCCAAAACTTGCTGAGGAGTGGCGGTCATTAAATCGGTATCGAGGATCACAAAATCTGCCCATTTACCGGGTTCCAGACTACCTTTTTCGTTTTCTTCGAATGCGGCTTTGGCCGGCCAGATGGTCATTGAACGCAGTGCCTGTTCGCGGTTTAATGCTTCATCCATTAAAAATCCATTCTCCGGCCAGCCGGCATGATCCATCCGGAAAACCGAAGCGTAAAAAGTATACAGCGGATCAATATTTTCTACCGGAAAATCGGTTCCGTTGGGAAGCCATCCGTTTTGCTGAAGCAAAGTTTGATAGGCGTAAGCACCATCCAAACGCTCCTCTCCCAGCCTGTCGCCAACCCAATACATATCGGAAGTACAGTGTGTGGCCTGAATGGAGGGAATAACAGAATATTCAGCAAATTTCCTAAAGTCGCCGGGATTGATGATTTGCGCATGTTCAATCCGCCAACGGCGATCATTTTTATCTTCCAAAAATTTTGAGTAGGTATTTAATACAAGCCGGTTGGCGCTGTCGCCAATAGCATGGGTAGCAACAATAAAGTTTTTATCAATTGCAAGTTGGCAAATCCTGTCGTAAAATTCCTGCGGCTCGATTTGCAGCCCGCTGTTCCCCGGGTCGTCAGAATAATCTTTCAACAGCAATGCACCCCGCGACCCCAAAGCGCCATCGGCATAAATTTTAATTGTATTCACTACAAGCCTGTCAGTTTTTAACGGGCCATTATTTATGAATGTTTCAATATTTTCTTCCGAGGGGCTGAGCATGGCATTCACATGCATTTTCAATGCTCCTTCTTCCTGCATTTTTTTCATAAGCAACACCGATGCTTTTTCCAGCCCCGCATCAGTAACAGATGTTAATCCGGCAGCAAAGCAGTTTTTCTGGGCTTCCAGTAAACCTTTTTCCTGTTGTTCGCTGGTAATTTCCGGTACAATTTTCCCGACCAGCCCCATGGCATTGTCGATTAAAATGCCAGTTGGCTTTCCGTTTTTCAACACAACTTCGCCTCCCGAAACGTTTGTAGTTGCAGTAATCCCGGCCATTTCCAGTGTTTTCGAATTGCACCAGCCCGCATGCCCGTCCACGCGCACCAGGTAGACAGGAATATCCGGAAACAGCTCATCAAGCTTTGTTTTATCCGGAAACGATGTATTTTCCCAGTCATTCTGATCCCAACTCCGGCCTAAAATCCATTCGCCTTTAAATTTTTTATGATGAATTTGCAGCCGGTCATAAATTTCTTCCGGGCTTTTTGTGTCCCGCAAATCAGCATATTGCATCAGGTTGGTTGCATAACCGTTGAAGTGGCAGTGCCCGTCATTAAATCCGGGATAAACAAATTTTCCTTCAGCCTGAATATTATTTTCTGAAGAAAACTCTGCTAAAATTTCACTTGTTGATCCGGTGGCTGCTATTTTACCATCCACAACTGCAAAACTTTCTACTGTCGAAAAATTTTCATCTGCCGTATAAACTACAGCGTTAGTAACAATTAAACCGGCTTTCTTTTTCGAAGTACAGGCATTCATAACAATTAATATAAGTGACAAACCAAATAACAAATTCCGGGTTTTCATCCTGCTTATTTTACTGAAACCGATGTAAAAATAGTTTTTATTTAAAAAGCAGATTCAAATTAATTTTTGCATTTGGTTGATCTGTCTTTCGTGTTGACATAAATCAACCATTTTATTATTGTTTTTCGATTTTGTGGATAATTTGTTTAAAAGTAAACCGGCAATTCTTTTTTTTTTACTTTTGCACCTTATTTAAAATACAGAATCAGAGCTTTATGTTTTCATTCGGCATATTTACAACGCATATCCCATATCTGGCCTTTGTGGCTTTTTATGCATATTTTTTGCTGTTTGGCATAAGCAAAGCTTCTGCAGGCGAACTCCAGAGCGGCGAAACCAAATTCAAAACTGAATTTCATGCTGCAAAACATTATTCCGGTACCAATAACCCGACATACAAACTTTCGAAGGCAGATTTTGCGTTGTTCAGGCTTTCCAATTTAGAGGAACTGCTTTTACAACGAACGCCAAATCACCCGTTTTTTGTTACCTGCGAATATCAGCAGGGACATTTTTCTGCCGATCAATTCAGCCGCCCGCCACCTTTGGCATAATTTCTTTTCGTTTCATTTTATTTAAAATATCCGATTAACCGGCGAATCAATTTTGCCTGTTCATCTCCGGTATTCATCACCCTTTTCAAAACAATTAAAAATGAAGAAATTAATTGCCACAGTTGTTGTTTTCATCCTATTGGTTACTGTATTAAAAGCACAGGAAACAACCCAGGAAGATTCATTAAAACATTATAAACTTGATGAAATTATCATCAAATCGCCAAAATATAACCGCAACATTTTCGAAATTCCGGCGGCGGCATCCATGCTTCCTGAACGGCTTATAGAAGATAATAAAGTTGAAAACCTTACCGATATTTCAGGGATAGTACCCAACTTTTTTATGCCCGACTACGGTTCAAAACTCACGTCGCCTGTATATATCAGAGGTGTGGGAAACCGCATTAATACTCCTTCAGTGGGTCTTTATGTTGACGATATTCCCTACTTTGAAAAGTCTGCATTCAATTTCAACTTTTTCGATATTGAACGCATTGAAGTACTGCGCGGCCCGCAGGGAACTTTATACGGCAGGAATGCCATGGGTGGATTAATCAACATCATCACCAATAACCCGGGCAGAAAACAGGTTACCAATGTTGCTGTTGATTACGGAAGCTTCAATCAAATCAGGGCAAATCTTTCGCACAATCAACCCATCGGCAAACACTTTTCGCTGCTGGCCAACATCAGCCAGTTGCACAACGATGGTTTTTACCAGAACCTGTACACCAACAACCTGGTGGACAAAATTAACAGCTATTCCGGCCGGTTAAAATTGCAATATACTCCATCAGACAGATTTAAGGCAGCCGTTAGTTTGCAGTACGAAGACAGCAAACAAGGCGGCTATCCGTATGCACTTTACAATGATTCGACCAATCAGGCAGCCGAAGTAAATTATAACCAGGAAAGTATTTATAACCGTGAGATGCTTTCGAGTGGATTAAATCTCGAATTTTTTGCTTCTGATTTCACTGTCAGGGCAGTTACAAGTTTTCAGTCGTTAAACGATTTCCAGGTCATTGACCAGGATTTTACCCCACAATCCCTGTTTTTTGTTGATCAGGATCAGAAACTAAATATGGTAGCCCAGGAAATCAATATCCAATCGAACGAAAATGAAACTTACGATTGGCTGTTCGGGGTTTTCGGATTTACGCAGTTGCTGGATAAATCGGTAACAGTGGATTACGGTCCCGATGGCATTTCAAAATACCACCTTCCTTATTCCGAATATTTCTACACCAAATATTACAACAACACCAATTCAGGAGCTGCACTTTTTCACCAGTCTACCTTAAAATTCGGAAGTTTATCTTTAACTGCCGGAATAAGGGCTGATTATGAAAAGGCTACTTTGGATTACAGCTACGACAAGTTCCCCAACGGAAATTTAACCCATGTGGAAGATGTGGTCAGCGACATGAATTCTTTTGAAATTTTGCCAAAAGTTGCATTGAAATACAGCATTTCGGAATATCTGGTGCCTTATGCAACAGTTGCCAAAGGATACAATTCAGGTGGGTTTAATGCCACTTTCGAGCGCGAACAGGATCGTTCGTTCAAACCTGAACAATCGTGGAATTATGAAGCCGGAATTAAGGCAAAATGGCTACAGCAACGCATTTATGCCAACCTCGATTTCTTTTATATCGACTGGACCAACCAGCAGATATACCAGACTGTACCCAGCGGAACGGGTTCGATGCTGACAAATGCGGGCAAATCGGAAAGCAAAGGTGTGGAATTCGAAATAAAAACACTGCCTGCCAAAAATCTTGAAACATGGCTTTCATTCGGATACAACGATGCAAAGTTTGTTGAATATGTGAAGAATGAAAATGAAGACTACAGCGGAAATTATCTGCCGTATGTGCCAAAATATTCATTCAACGTAGGCGGAAATTACATGGTGGAAGTAAATAACAGCTGGCTCGACCGCATCCGGTTTCACTTAACTTACAACGGATTTGGCAAATTTTACTGGAAAGAAACAAACGATGCTTACCAGGATTATTATGGTTTGCTGAACCATCGCATTGCTTTTGAAAAAGACAATGTTACTTTTGCCTTCTGGGGAAAAAACATTCTGAATGCTAATTACAATTCTTTTTACTTTCAGGCGTTGGGAAATTCGTATGCACAACTCGGGAAACCTGCCCAAATGGGTATTAACCTGAAAGTGACTTTTTAAAATTTTAAATGGAAGGCAAGGAATTAAACAAATATTTCACGCTGCTGAGCCTGTACCTGGCCCAGTCGATTCCAATGAGTTTTTTTTCGACGGTAATCCCGGTGATTATGCGGCTGGAACATTACTCGCTGGAATCCATTGGCTACTTGCAGTTAATCAAATTGCCGTGGATTATCAAATTTTTATGGGCACCGCTGGTCGATCGAACCAGCCAGTCATCAAAACATTACCGCCGGTGGATTTTAACTTCTGAGTTTTTTTATGCGGCTATCATTATTAGCATCGGCTTTTTTAATTTACAAACCGATTTTACAACCATCATCATCTTAATGGTGATTGCATTTGTAGCATCGGCAACACAGGACATTGCCACCGATGCTTTTGCAATTTTGGTGCTGAAGGAAAAGGAACGAAGCATTGGGAACAGCATGCAATCGGCCGGAAGTTTTATCGGAACGCTGGTTGGAAGTGGTGTTTTGCTTATTATTTACCATTACTGGGGCTGGAAGTACCTGCTGTTTTGCCTCGGAATTTTTGTAATCATCTCATTAATTCCTGTCACCTTTTTTAAAAACCATATCCATAAGGATACAGGGAAATCCAGGAGAAATGTATCGCCACTTGAATTTGTTTATTTTTTCAGGCAAAAGCAGATTGGTGGTCATCTTCTTCTATTGTTTCTTTTTTATTCCGGTATTATTGGAATCCTTACCATGGTAAAACCCTATTTTGTTGATTTGGGTTACGAAATCAAGGAAATCGGATTTATCTCCGGCATCTTTGGTACGGCTTGCGGTGCAATAATGACCATTCCGGCAGGAATATTAATCCGGAAAAAGGGAGTCGTCCGTTCGGTTTGGATTTTCCCTGCTCTTAATTTATTTGTTGCCTTGTTTTTCTACGGATTAACGTTTACAACCCACCCGCTTTACATGATGTACCTGGCCGTAGCACTGCTCTGGAGTGCTTATGCCATGTCGTCGGTATTTGTTTATACGCTGGGAATGAAAATTGTGAGGAAAGGCAAAGAAGGCACTGATTTTACCATTCAGATCGTGATAACACATTTAAGCAGCATGATAATTGCCATTAGCAGCGGAAAAATAGCCGATGCCATCGGTTACCGCGGTTTATTTGGCATTGAAGTAGGATTTGCAGTTTTGCTCCTGATCTTATTGCCCTTTCTTTTTAAGAAGGATTTTTACACCACAGAACAACATTGTCCGGTTATTGAAGCCGGTGTTGATATACCAGATAAAACATTTTAAATCATGAAGATTCCGGAAAACCTGATAGATAAATATAATGTCCCGGTGCCCCGCTACACCAGTTACCCACCGGCCAATTTCTTTACCGAAGAATTTGACAACGAAAAGTACATCCAGTCACTCGAAATTTCCAATACAGAGTGGCCTGAAAATATTTCCATATACATTCACATTCCATTTTGCCCTAAATTGTGCCACTATTGCGGTTGCAACACGCACCTCACCCGCAGCACTGAAAAAATGAGGGAATACGTGGATGCGGTGAAAAAAGAAATCCTGATGGTACAGCAATACCTCCATCGGGATCGGAAAGTTTCACAGGTACATTGGGGAGGCGGCACACCAAACTCACTCCCCGGCGAAATGGTGAAAGAAATAATGGACGTTATCCACCAAAATTTTTCATTTATCAACCGGCCTGAAATTGCGATGGAATGCCACCCCGCCCTTCTCGATAAAAATTATATCGACACATTGGTGAACAGCGGTTTTAACCGGTTCAGCCTTGGCATTCAGGATTTCAATGAAAAGGTGCTGGAAAATGTCAACCGCGATGCATCAGTTATCCCCGTGGAAGAGCTGGTTGCAATGATTCGCAGCCACGGGAACACAAGCGTCAATCTCGATTTCATTTACGGATTGCCTTATCAGGATGTTCAATCCTTTACCGACACCATTACCCGGGCAGTAGGGATTTCGCCCGACAGGCTGGTTACTTTTTCATATGCCCATGTACCGTGGGTAAAAAAAGCGCAGAAAATTCTGGAAAAAAAGGGAATACCCGAAGCCGATGAAAAATTGTCGATGTTTGAGGCAGGATTCAAAATATTAATGGATAGCGGATACCAACCCATTGGTCTGGACCATTTTGCAAAAAGCAACGATGAATTAAGCATTGCCCTTGAAAACCGTAAACTGCACCGGAATTTCCAGGGCTACTGTACCCGCGAAACCACCGGACAGGTTTATGCATTCGG
Organism: uncultured Prolixibacteraceae bacterium; assembly: GCA_963771595.1. Classification (GTDB taxonomy): domain Bacteria; phylum Bacteroidota; class Bacteroidia; order Bacteroidales; family Prolixibacteraceae; genus CAVYUC01. Next base: position 257,137 of record CAVYUC010000028.1, read on the forward strand.
TTCCACCGGTATCAGCCAGCTGGAAAGCGCTTATGCTCAAAACGTAAAACACACCTACACGTATATCGACAAAATAAATGCAGGCCAATTTACAGTTGAAAAGGGTTATGCATTGAATAAAAACGAAAAAATAATCAAGCACGTGATCAATGAAATCATGTGCAATCATTTTGTTTCATGGCCCGAAACAGCACAAAAATTTAATATTTCACCCGATGAAGTAAAAAGCATTATTTCCTACAATGAGGACGATTTGAATGAGTTTGTTTCTGACGGTTTAATAAAAATAAACACGAACGATGTTGCAGTTTTGGATTTGGGCAAGTTTTTTGTTCGGAACATTGCCGGAAGTTTCGATCCGAATTTAAAAACCACGACAAAGAAGTTTTCAAAATCGTTGTAAAATGAGTACAAAACAAAAATCCAGAATTGCTGTAATTGGAGGCGGTTTAACCGGACTGACCACGGCTTATTATTTAAAAAAAGCAGGACAAGATGTTCTTGTTTTTGAACAGTCAGACCGTGCCGGAGGAGTGATTAAAACCCGGCAGGAAAATGGATTTACATATGAATCCGGGCCCAATACTGGTGTTTTATCTCATCCGGAAGCTGTAGAATTGCTCGAAAACCTAAAAGGCGACTGTGAACTTGAAATTGCCGACGAAAGCGCCAAAGCACGCTGGATTTGGAAAAACGGAAAATGGGAGCCGCTACCTTCCGGTCTGGTGGGTGGAATTACAACACCTTTGTTTACATTTTCGGATAAACTGCGGTTGCTGGGAGAACCATTTCGTAAAAAAGGCGACAATCCAAATGAAACGCTGGCCGAACTGGTATTGCGTCGCATGGGAAAAAGCTTTCTGGAATATGCTGTAGATCCTTTTATCCTGGGAATTTATTCCGGCGATCCTGCAAAACTTGTCCCCAAGTATGCCCTTCCGAAATTGTACCGTCTCGAACAGGATTTTGGCAGCTTTATTGGCGGAACAGTGAAAAAAGCGCGCCTCCCAAAAACAGATTGGGAAAAGAAAGCCACCCGCGAAATCTTTTCAGTGAAAGGCGGACTGGAAAACCTCATTAAGGCATTGGTAAAAAATATCGGATCAGAAAATATTATCCTGAACTGCAAGGCACTTTCCTTTCAGCAAACCGGTGACAACAGGTATACATCCAATTTTTCGGAAACTCCTTTTACACATGTAATTTCAACGGCTGGTGCTTACCAGCTACCGGCTCTTTTCCCTTTTGCTGATACTGAAAAACTGAAAAGTATTAATCAACTGGAATATGCCAAAGTGGTGCAGGTATCGTTAGGCTTCAGGGAATGGAAAGGAATTCCGCTGAATGCTTTTGGTGGACTTGTTCCTTTTAAGGAAAACCGCAATGTACTTGGCGTTTTATTTCTTTCATCTTTCCTGAAAAACAAAGCTCCCGAAAAAGGTGCACAGCTTTCTGTTTTCCTTGGTGGAATCCGTAAGCCCGAAATGGTGGACCTGGACGATCAGAAAATAGTTGAAATCGTAAAAAAGGAAGTGTCCGAAATGATGGGATTGAACAGTTTTAAGCCCGATTTGTTAAAAATCTCGCGTTATCAACATGCCATTCCGCAATATGGAAAAGAATCGGAGGAAAAGCTGAATGCTATCAGCGAACTGGAAAACGAATTTCCGGGACTGATACTGGCAGGAAATATTCGGGATGGAATTGGAATGGCTGATCGCATAAAACAGGCACGAACAATTTCTCGTGAATTGGCTTAATCAGGAAAATTAAAAATTGGAATGCTTCGGAAGTTTAAGGAAAAATGGAAAATTAAATCCAATCTTCAACTTGTTATTATTTTAATCGTCTTTTCGGTAACCGGGAGTACAGCACTGGTGGTCCGCAAATTTGTTTTTCACCTTATTGGTATACAACCCGAAACTTCGCTGCTCATAAAAATTCCACTTTACATTCTAATTCTTGTACCAAGCTACCAGGTTCTATTGTTGATAATAGGTTCGCTGGTGGGCCAGTTTCGTTTTTTTTATGCTTTCGAAAAAAGAACCTGGTCTTTTTTAAAACCCGGTAATAAAAGCAGCAATGAATAAAATTGACCAAATTGCTGAACGCTATGCTGAATTACAGCAGGAAATCTGTCATACACTGGAATCGGCTGACGGCAAAGGAAGATTTGGAGAAAGGCCATGGGAAAAAACTATTGGCAGCGGAATGACACGAGTTCTTGAACAAGGGGCAATTATAGAAAAAGGGGCAGTTAACTTTTCTTTTGTAAAAGGAAAATATTCTGAGAAAATGGAAAAGTTGCTGGGTGAAAAAGCTAAATATTACTCGGCCACAGGAATTTCATCCATTTTGCATCCTGTAAATCCATGGGTTCCAATCATCCACATGAATGTGCGCTATTTTACACTCGACAACGGAATATCATGGTTTGGAGGTGGCATCGATTTAACCCCGCACTTTATTGTTCCGGAAGAAGCTGCAACTTTCCATCGCCATTTAAAAGAAATATGCGACAGGTTTAATCCAACATTCTATCCTAAATTTAAGAAATGGGCCGACGATTACTATTTTTTGCCGCACCGCAATGAGACCCGTGGAATTGGTGGTATCTTTTTCGACAGGCTGAAACCTGATAATTCAAATAGCTTTGAATTGCTGCTTGAATTTACTGTGGCCCTGGCAAAAGCATATCCTGAAAATGTATTCCGGTTTTATGGAAAAAAACGGAACACGGACTTTTACGGAACATGAAAAGAAGTGGCAAAACCTGCGTCGCGGAAGGTACATTGAATTTAACCTGATCCATGATCGCGGTACCAAATTCGGCCTTGAATCGGGAGGGAATACGGAATCGATTTTGGTGAGCCTGCCACCGGATGCATCCTGGGAATACGAATATGTTCCTGTTCCCGGAAGCCCCGAAGAACGCACTATCAGCCAATTGAAAAAAGATATCGACTGGATTCAATTCGAATCTTTTAAAACTGAAATTAATTCCATGAACAAATGAGCCGTAAAACCGCCATACTATTAATGAATGTGGGCAGCCCCGATAAACCGGAAGTTGGTCCGGTGCGAAAATACCTCACCCAGTTTCTGAACGATAAACGGGTAATTGATCTGCCGTTTCTTTTAAGAAAATTTTTGGTGAATGTTATCATTATTCCCTTCCGTGTTAAAAAATCAACAGGGCTGTACCAGCGGCTATGGACGGATAACGGTTCCCCGCTAATTTATTATTCCGAAAAACTAAAGGAAAAGCTCCAGGAAAATCTGGGAAGCAATTATGGCGTTTTTTTGGGAATGCGTTACGGAAATCCTTCTATTCGCGCTGCTTTAAATCAAATTAAAAAGGGAAATTATAACCGGATTGTTCTACTCCCGCTTTTTCCCCAGCATGCCATGTCGACAACTGAAACTGCACTGGTTGCCGCCGAACAGGAGATAAAAAAGCAAAATATTTCGGCTGAAGTTGTAAAAACCAGCCAGTTTTACAATCATCCTAAATTCATTAAAACCTTTGCCAGTCAGGCAAAAAAGTACGACTTAAAAAAGTTTGATTACGTTGTTTTTTCTTACCACGGTTTGCCCAACCGTCAGATTGAAAAATGCCACCCCGGAATTAAAGTTGAATCATGCGATTGTAAGGATTCTATTCCTGAATATGGTTCACACTGTTACCGGGCCAACTGTTTTGCCACATCACGGTTGATTGCAAAAGAACTGGGACTGCAAAAATCAGACTACAGCATTGGATTTCAGTCCCGGCTGTCGAAAAACTGGTTGTCACCATTTACGGATGATTTACTACTCGAAAAGCTAAAAGAAGGTAAAAAGAACATCCTTGTATTTGCCCCTTCATTTGTTACCGATTGTCTGGAAACCATCACGGAAATAAGTGAAGATTACCGGAAAATATTTATCGAAAATGGTGGCGAAAACCTTCAACTGGTGGAAAGTCTGAATGCAAATGATGCCTGGGTGGAAACATTGAGCGATATTATTCAAACCGCTGTTAATACCAGGAAATGATGATACTTTTTACCGGCGGCGCAACAACACATACCATGCTAAGCCTCGAATGGCGCGTAGCTTATACCTGTATTGCCACCATCATTGTTAACCTGCCGTTCGGTTATCTGCGCGGTGGCTTTAGAAAGTTCTCCTTTTGGTGGTTTTTATCCATTCATGCACCTGTTCCACTGATAATCCTCATCCGGAAATTTCACGATTTGCACCTCACCTGGGGTTTGGCACCTTTCCTGTTGGGCAGCTTTTTTATCGGACAGTTATTAGGCCGGAAAATTTATAAAGTGTGGCCTTACAGAAAAAAGGACAGAGAAAACTGACAAAACAGATATTGGAGGCGAACAGAACGAATTATATGTGCAAATGATTTTTAACAGTCGTTATGAATTCATTAACAGGGGCTAAAAGTGGTAAAACTTCATCTTCAGTAAAATCAAAAAAAATCATTGTAATCTCCTTTTTGTCTCCAGTCGAAAAGATCCGAATACAATTCTCCAAAACGAAGTTCAATTTTCCCGGCTTTTATAAAATTTTGGAAAAACTGAATTTTTACTCCACTATGCGATTTAGGAATGATGTTTTCTTCCATTAGCAGTGCACTAACAGCATAGAAACGGGAATAATATAATCTGTTAATGCAGGAATTCCAATGTTTACCTTTTGCTAAATCCTGTGCCGCAACATAAGTAGATTCAGCTCTGGATATCCTGTAGTTAATATATGCTGATTTTTCCTGTCCGTTCAAATTTTTATTCCCTCCGAACTTACATTTTGATAAAAAGGAGTGATATGGTGATTTTTATTCCAATCGTTCTTTTCATATACAAAAGTCGAAAATGCTTCTCCTGTCTCAAGTTCAAGAGGAATAAGGAAGTGTCTGAACTTTTGTTCATCTTTAAGGGAAACAGGATATTTGGTAAGAATTAGCAAATCCCAGTCTGAATCGGCCTTTTCGTCTCCTCTTACCCTTGATCCGAACAAATAGACATCAGCTTCCGGATCAAGCTGGTGCACCCTGTTTGAAATCATTTTGGCTATTAACTTCTTTTCGGCATTCATATAACAAAAATAAGGAAAATAGAATGAATTTCTCAAGCCGTCAGTCGTGTATTTGCTTAATGGCCAACTTTTGATGTTACAACTTTGCCATATTAATACTACTTTTCCCCGTTTCCAACCCATCCGATTTTGCCGAAATTGAAATTTCACCCCCCTCATTTGACGGCCGCACAATTAGCAGGCATTTGCCCCTGAATGTTTTTACCGACGGTTGCTGAAAGCTTTTCAAGTCCGTCGGATTTCCATTACCAACCGCCTGTAATTTGCAATTCCCATCGATTTCAAACTCCACCGGAATTTCGGCATTTGGAACCAGATTTCCGTTTGCGTCCAATACTTCCACAGTAAAATAAGCCAAATCGTTTCCACCTGCTGCCAGTGAATCCTGTTCTGCTGTAATTTTCAATTTAGCCGCCTTTCCTGCAGTTTGTAACGTTTGCCGGACAACTTCCTTACCATCGTTTATCCCCACAGCCGTTAATTCACCAGCCTGATACGGAACTTCAAATTGAGCAGTGAGTTTTGTTTCATGTGAAACATTTTTTGTTCCGATTGCTTTTCCATTCAATTCCAGCCGCACCTGATCGCAGTTGGAATATACTGAAACCTGCAACGGTTTGCCTTCGCTGCCTTCCCAATTCCAGCTTTTCTGTTCGTCGGGCCAGCCCCAATAGCTAACAATTTCCTTGCGACCGGCAGGAATTGGTGCATGTACCAGCACTTCCAAATCACTGTTTTCCCAAATCACATCGCGGTAATACAATTGAGGTTTTTTATCTCCAAGTATGCTGACATCGCCACAATAAGCATTAAACCATGGCCAGGGCGGCAGGAAGTCAGCTTTTTCATTATCCAGGTGTGTACTTCCGATTCCCGACTCACCCAGATAATCCATTCCTGTCCAAACAAAATCGCCAATGACATATGGATGCTTCTTTACCATTTGCCAGTTCTCAAACGCTTCTTTTGCAATCGATTCTGTTCCAATCATTATCCGTTCAGGATACTTTTCATGATCGGGTTCATATTGTTTCCACTGGTAATTGTAACCATGCACATCGAGTTGGGCAAAAGCCGGTGCTGTATCTTCCCATGTTAAACCCGGATTATCCCAAAAACTGCATATCGCCTGGGTTACCGGCCGTGAATCATCCATCGACTTTATTTTCGACTTCAGGTTCCGTGCGATCTCCAAACCCGATGAATCGGCCCGTTCCTTTATTTCATTTCCAATGCTCCAAATGATAACAGACGGATGATTGCGATCGCGCAGTACCATCGATTCCAAATCTTTTTCCCACCAATCATCGAAGTAAAGGTTATAATCCTGCGGATTTTTGGGCTTTTGCCACTGATCAAACGATTCATCCATTACAAGCATCCCCAGTTCATCACAGGCATCCAGAAATGCTTCCGATGGCGGATTATGGGATGTGCGGATAGCGTTAAATCCATACTCCTTCATTTTTTTAACCCTGCGGTACTCGGCTGTTTTAAAGGCTGCTGATCCTAAAATCCCGTTGTCATGGTGCATACAGCCTCCCTTTAACAGCAAATTTTTACCGTTTAACAAGAATCCCTTTTCAGCGGAAAAATCAATCGTCCGTATACCAAACCGTTGAGTTACTTCATCCATTAACTTATTTCCATCCCAAAGCTGTACGACTAATTTATACAATTGAGGATTATCGGGCGACCATAACTGATCAGCAGAAATTTCAAAGGTTTGTCCAAAAGTTTGATTTACTGCAGCAGCCAGTTCTTTATCATCACTGAAATGAGTTACTTCCTCACCTGCCGGATTTAGAAATTTCATTTTCATTGTCAAATCCTTTTCCTCATCGGTCTCATTCACCAGTTTAACATCAACTGCAACAGTTGCTTTTCCATTGGTTACAGCAGGGGTATTTACAAAAACTCCCCATAAATCAACATGAACCGGATTTGTCTTTATTAGTTTTACATTCCTGTAAATTCCGGAACCACTGTACCAGCGTGAATTTTTACCTTCATTTTTAACTTCTACGGCCAGCACATTTTCTTCTCCTGCCGGATTTAAATAATCCGTTAAATCGAATGCAAAAGCCGTGTAACCATAAGGATGATGGCCCAAATGTTTTCCATTCAGCCAGAAATCTGCATTCATGTATACTCCATCGAAAAGAATTTTAACCACCTTATCCTCATCCGCTTTATCCAACGTAAAATGCTTACGATACCAGGCTGTACCACCCACAACATGTCCTGTTGAGCCACCTCCTGCACTTTCTTCAGAAAACGGTCCAACCTGTTTAACTGCCTCGTTTTCCGGAAGATCTTCGATACTGTAATCATGTGGAACATCCAATGTGCGCCATGCAGCATCATCAAACCCGGGCACTTCGGCATTTTCCACATCGGCACGGATGAATTTCCAGTCGTTGTTAAATGAAACTTCCCGTTCACCAATCCCGGTATCGTTGGAGCAGGAACTGATTATCAAGATAAATAATGACAGGGTGAGATAATTTAGGTATCGCATTTTAATTCCAGTTTAGATTATTGCAAATCAAATTACCAATTCTTTTTGAATGAAGTGCTAATTTAAAATTAATTTGATAATTCCTGATAGCGATATGGGAAATGATGAATAAGGAAAATGAAATTCAGGCTGAAAGATTTAGTGCATTGGAACTTCAACAGCCACTATTTTTGAATTGGCATTCACCGAAACTTCAACCGATTCTGTAAAATCATATACACCAATTGCATCTCTTCTCTCCAGACTAATTCCGGCAATTTCTGCAAAACCATTCACCACCATGAAATATACGCCGTTTTTATCGCTATTCAGCCTGTAAACCATGTTTTGCAATTCATTGGTTTCAAGTAGCGAAATAAAAGCATTCTGATGAATCATGAGCGATTCATTTCTGCCATCGGGTGAAGCAACAAGCTGCCATTTATTTTTGCGTTCTGCTTCCGGAAATTGCTTTTGGTCGTACCGTGGTTTGTGTCCTTTTTTATCGGTTAAAATCCATATTTGGAAAAGGTTCAAATCATCCTCATCCGACGCATTGAATTCGGAATGCCATACTCCTGTCCCGGCCGACATCACCTGCACTTCGCCCGCAGTGATTACTCCTTCATTTCCCATATTATCTCCGTGTTTCAATGCACCGGCAAGAGGAATGGTAATGATTTCCATATCCTGGTGCGGATGAACATCGAAGCCATGTGAAGGGGCAACAATATCATCATTAAAAACCCGCAACTTTCCGAAGTGCATTTTTTCGCTGTCGTGGTAGTTGGCAAAACTGAACGAATGCCGGGCTTTTAACCAGCCATGATCTGCAAATCCGCGGTCGGATGATTTATGAATTACTTTTTCCATTTCCTGTTTGTTACATGCTCAATAACAGGACAAAAAAGTTTAAAATTTGTTCAGGTGCAGCCGTTTAAAGAAGTACTTCGAATGTTAACCCTCAATCACCCTGATTTCGGTTACCATTTCCATAGCTTTTTTATAGACAGCAGTTACACCACAATATTTGGTTTCAGAAAGATGTATGGCTTTTTGCAATTTATCAAGCGGTAAGTTTTTGCCTTTAAACTGGTAAATCACTTTCATTTTTGTGTAATGCGTTGGATGCTCTTCGGTAACATCAGCTTCCACAATCACATTAAAAGCTTCGGGTTCCACTTTCATTTTCTTCAGAATCATTATTACATCAATTCCCGTGCAACCTGCAAGCGCTGCCAGCATCAACCGTTTCGGCGCCGGACCCAAATCACTGCCACCGGCTTCAATATTGGCATCAATCACTAATTTATGCCCGCTTACTTCTCCTTCAAATGCAATTTTGTCGAACCACGACATATCTACAACATGTTTCATACTACAACCTGTTTTTTGGCGTTTATTCAATTAATTATCAATGTTTTTGAACAACAAATATACAACTAACAATTATCGCAGTAAATATTTTTTCTGGTTATCAATGAAATTGTATCTTTAAAACGTTTTTGCGATACATTTTGAACATAAAATATTCTAATACAGAAAATGAGAAGTGTAATTAAAAGACCTACGGAGGAAGAAACGGATTTGGTTGGATTTCAATTATTTAAGAAATTAAATGAGGAAGAATTTAGTCGGTTGAATTACGAGAAAACCTGCTCGCTGTATAAAAAAGGCACAATTATTTACCGCGAAGGAAGCAGACTAACCGGGTTTTTCTGCGTAACCAAGGGTATTATTAAAATATTTAAAACCGGAATTGACGGAAAAGAACAGATTATCCGATTTGCCAAACGCGGAGAAATAATTGCTTACCGCTCGCTGCTAAGCCAGGAATTAGCATGCACCACCGCCAAAGTAATTGATGAAGCCGTTTTATGTCATGTCCCGTATCAAACTTTGCTTTTTCTGATTCAGAGCAACTGGCAGTTTTCGCACCACATGCTGCAGATTGTTTGCCGCGAGTTGCGCGAGGCAAATGATTACATTACCGACATTGCCCAAAAAACAGTTCGCGAGCGTCTCGCTGAAGTTTTACTGCTTCTGAAGGAGAATTTCGACCTGGATAATCAAAATACTTTGCAGATTTCGCTTACCCGTGAAGAATTGGCCAATATGGTAGGAACCGCAACTGAATCTGTTATCCGTTTACTTTCAGAATTTAAGCAGGATAAACTGATTGAACTGCAGGGAAGAAAAATTAAATTTCTTGACATTGCCAGCTTGCGCCGCGTAGCTAATATATAATTCAAACCGGTGTAAGGCCGGTTTGAATGTTTTCGATAATTCCAACTTCAAAATTGCGCTACGGTAAACTTTAAATTCCTGAGATTGTTGAACATCCAATTTCACAATTTCAATTATCGGTAATAGTAACAACATGCAGGAACGCCATCAAAATAAAGAACAATATTTTCTTGAACAGGGCCGGACAACCAAAAAATTTGTAATCCCATATTTAACTGATTTGATGATTTTCGGTCCGGAAACAGAGGTACTGGAAATAGGATGTGCCGAAGCGGGCAACCTTCAACCTTTCCTTGAACTGGGTTGCAAAGCCACCGGTATAGATATATCGTGCAGCAGAATTGATTTGGCCCGGGAATTTTATAAAAATCACCCTTTTAATAATAACCTCACATTAATTTGTGAAGACATATATAAAGTCAATCCTGAAAAAAAGTTTGACCTCATTGTTATGCGTGATGTGATTGAGCATATCCCCAACCAGGAAAAATTTATGCGTTTCATAAAGGATTTTTTAAAGCCCAATGGAAAATTCTTCCTTGCTTTCCCGCCATGGCAAAATCCTTTTGGCGGCCACCAGCAGATTTGCCAAAACAAACTGCTTTCCAAACTGCCGTATTATCACATTTTGCCAAAAAATGTCTACAGGTTTATCCTGAAAGCATTTAATGAAGAAGATGAACGTATCGAAGGCCTGCTGGAAATAAAGGAAACCGGAATTTCAATCGAACGGTTTGAACGCATTCTGAAAAGGGAAAATTATAAAATCAACAAGCGCACGTTTTATTTTATCAATCCCAATTATGAAACCAAATTTGGTTTAAAACCCCGACGGCAAATAAAACCTGTGACTGAAGTTCCCTTTATTCGAAATTTCCTGACCACAGCCATGTATTACGTGATTTCAAAGTAAATTGCTACCTGACAATCCAATCCTCCGGATTGAGTTTTTGATTTTCGCGCCAAATTTGAAATTTCAGAATCGATTTGTTTCCATCCTCGAAATCAGTATAAACTGTTCCAATGTTTTGTTTTGTGGAAACATTATCGCCTTTTTTGACCATTACTTCCCGAAGATTCGAATACACGGTCAGGTATTTTCCGTGCCTGATAATTACTGCCGAATTGCCGCCGGTTATACCAAAAACGCGTGAAACTTCGCCGTTAAAAATTGCCCTCACTTTGGCGCCGGTTTCAGTAGAAATACTTATTCCGTTGTTGCGCACCTGAACATTTGAAAGCACCGGATGCTGATGGACACCAAAATGTTCGGTAATAATACCCCGCTCAGTTGGCCAGGGCAAACGCTTTTTGTTCTGCTCAAAACTATCACCAATTAGTTTTTGTTCGGGTGTCATAGCGAATTCGGGCGCGCCCGCTTTTCTGTTTTTGGCAGCTTCTTCTTCAATAATCCGCTGTATTTCGCGCTCCAGTTGCTGTTCAATTTTGCGCTGGTCTTTTATTTTCTGACGAAGGTTTCGCTGCTGCTTCTGCAGTTTTTGTATTTCGGAATTCTGCTGGTTTTTTTCCTCATCAATTTTTTTAGCCTCCTGCCGGGTTTCGTCAATCAGTTGCTGTTTTACCTGCTGAAACTGCTTGAGTTTTTCAATTTTATCACTCAACAATTCCTGAATTGCATGAATTGTTTCCGATTGTTTTTTCCGAAATGAGGTGTATTGTTTCATGTACAAAAAACGGCGGTAGGCCTGGTTAAAATTTTCGGCCGAAAGCAGAAACAGAATATTGTCGTTTAAACTTTTATTGCGGTAGGCAAACCGGATTAATTCTGCATATTCTTTTTTTAGCTGCTCCACATCCTGCTGAAGTGATTTAACCACATAGCTGTTGTTGTCAATAAATTCCTGGTAAAGATTAATTTCCTGCTTTATGCTGGAAATTAATAAATTACGTTGCGACAAACGGCTGTTCAACAACCGCAAACGATTAACCGAAGCTTTTTCATTTTTCTGTACTTCATTCAGCAGCTGATTGGTATATTCAATTTCTTTGGTTGCATTTTGTTTTTTTCGCTGCAATTCGTCAATCGACTGCCCAAAACTAAAAGTGCTAACAATTAAAAACAGTCCTGTTAAAAACAGAAATCTCATGTCAAAGGTTTTTTTAATTGTTTCTGATGAATTATCAATCGCTGCTAATTTACATGGATTTGATCATATTTTTCAGGGATATTCAAACTAAAAGAGCTTATTTTTTCTGTTGATAATCCGCTCATTTTTAATTTTACCGATATTGTATTTCCCGGAGAAACAAAATTCATTTCAATGGATCCGGGATATTCTGCATCTTCCATTTTTTCAAAATCATCAAAATCCATTTCCACAAAACGGTTATTTGTTTTGTCGTTGATGAGAAACCTGGTCATTGCAAAATTACGGGGTTCAAAAAACATTTTTTGGATGATAAGTGCATTGTCGTCGAGTCGGTTTAACCTGCGCCTGATTTTGTTGTCTTTGCCTCTCTCATTCATTTTTTCGATTTTATCTGTTTTTTCAGTTTGCAAAACATATTTTCCATCTTCGGTAAACGAATCAAATGTCCTGAAATCCTTGTTTCGCGGGTCGTTCCGGTACGAAAAAGCATTATTCGAAATGATGGCCTGAATAGTTTCGAAATCGAGGTCGATGTTTAGAAAATCGCTTAAATAGGAATAATCATCAACAAAATAATTTTGTTCGAGGTAATTTACATATTTAACGCTGTCGGGAGTGAGCAGCAACCGCCCCACCGGAATACTGAGTTTGCTGATGGAAACCAGTATATTTTTATCCCGTTCCGCTTTCAGGTTCACTTTAAAAGTAGTGCGTGAATCGCCATCGGAATACTGGCAGTTAATTCTTTTTACGGTGAAATATTTATAATCGAAAGCATTCTTCTCCACCATTTTCAACAGTTTTGAAGTGCTCACCGATTTGAGTTCGGCAGTTGGCAATTCGCGGGTTGTTTTACATGATGAAAACCACAGAGCCACAAAAAAAACAAGGGCCACCCGAAAAGGCAGCCTTTTTATTAATTTACCATTCATTTATTCTTCAATATATTTTTGTTCCCTGATTTTTAAATCCAGCACATTTGAAGAACCGCCGTTTTCCTTGGCTTTTTCCCAGTATTTAACTGCTTCGTCCACTTTGTGGAGTTTATACAGAATATCGCCATAATGCTCAAGCAACGTTGCATTTGTATTGCCGCCGTTGTGCAGCGCCGATTCCATATAAAATTTTGCCAGCGAAAAATCTCCTTTCCGGAATAAAACCCAGGCGTGGGTATCCAGGTAGGTTGGATTATCGGGAAATTGCTCAATTACCTTACCGCTCATCCGTTCTGCCTTATCCAGGTTTTTGCCGAATAACGACAGGTAATAGGCATAATTATTTAATGCAATGTGGTTGTCTTTATCGAGATCAACCGATTTATCAAATAACTTAAAAGCTTCATCCACTTTGTTTTGCTTATAAAGCGCTTCACCCTGCAACATCAAAAACTGCCCTTCCATTTTTGGATTGTCCAACACAAAATCGAGCCCTTCGTCTGCCACTGAAATTGTTTCATCATATTTTTCGAGTTGCACACAAGCTACTGCATTTAAAAAATAACCTTGTGGCTGATTCGGAAAGAGTTCGATAACCTCGCGGCTGTGGTCATATAATTTTTGCCACTCCTGCAAATCGTTGTCAATAAAAAGGACTCTCTCCCAAATCATGTAATCACTTTTCTCATATTCAAGTGCTTTTAACAACTGCGCGCGGGCTTCTGGCAGGTTTTCCTTTTTCAGTAAACTTTCAGCATAAACTGTATGAACGAGAAATTCGTCCGGGTACTGTTTCAGTAATATCTGTATTAAAGTATCTTCCTGATCGCCCAGAATTTGTGACTTTTCCGGGTTATCGGTAAGCATCATGTAAAGCTGAAGTTTTGTCTGAATATCCACCTGATCGCTTCTGAAACCTTTTTTTGTTTCCTCGAACGATTTTTCCACATTTCCATTCTGAAGGTAATAGTTGGCCAGCGAAAAATGCACAAAACCATTTTCCGGATCGATTTCCTGAATTTTACGGTAATATTTTAAAGCACTTACCGAATCGCCCTGGTTTTGATACAAATCGGCCAGCAAACCATAATATTTTGCCTCATCCGGATTTGTTTCAATCAATTTTTCGATTTCCTGAAAAGCTTTATCAACTTTACCTTCATCGATATAAAGTTGCTGCTTTGCCACCGATATTTGCTCGTTTACTCCCACCTTTTGTTCCAGTTTGTTGTAAACTTTTATGGCTTCTTCTGTTTTTTTCGCATTCGTCAGTAAAATTGCTTTTGTATAAAGGTATTCCAGGTTATCCGGTTCCTTTTGCAACAGCTGATCGTAAATGGCAGCAGCTTCGGTTAATTTTCGTGCCTGCTGATACGTTTGCGCCAGCAGCAGTTTGTACCATTTATTGTCGGGATTAATTGAAATGGCTTTTTCGAGCAGCAACGACGCGCTTGTGTAATCGTTGTTTGTCGCATGAATTGTAGCCAGTTCGTACATTGCCGCAGATGAATTCGGATCTAATTCAAGGCAACTCGATAAAAGCTGAATGGCTTTTTGAGGATTCCCAAACATTTTTTGTTTTAGCGCCTCAACAAATAAAAATTCAAATTCCTTTTGTTTCTGCTCCGACAGTTCCGGTTCCTGCCGACTGGTTTTCAACTCCCCTTCCGGTTTTTGCTGTGCCACATTTTTCACGCCTGAACATGAAAGAAACACGGCCAGCAAAAAAATCACTCCAAATTTTCTAATTATACTATTCATTTTAATTTTTTACTTTTCTCCGGTGTGGCCAAAACCGCCTGCACCTCTGAGCGTTTCAACCAACTCCTCCACCAAATTCCATTCCACTGCTTCATGCGAGGCAATTACCATCTGGCAAATTCGTTCACCATTGTTAATAACAAATTTTTCCTGCGAAAGATTAATCAGTATAACTCCTATTTCTCCGCGGTAATCGGCGTCGATGGTTCCCGGAGAATTCAGCACTGTAATTCCTTTTTTCAGCGCCAGTCCGCTCCTGGGCCTGATTTGCGCTTCATAACCTTTCGGAAGTTCAATAAATAAACCGGTAGGAATAAGTTTTCTTTCAAGCGGCTGAAGTTCAACCGGTTCATCCAGACTGGCTCTTAAATCCATTCCAGCCGATAATTCTGTGCTGTACGTTGGCAGCGGATTATCAGATTTATTAACTATTTTAATGTGCATTATATTGCTTTTTAAAAAAGAATCGCTAAGATATAGAATTAATAAGAGACTACATGCTCCGTTAACATTATTTAATTAATAGTTTTAACCGATTAAACATCTGTTAACCAATTATATAATTATCAAATTTCTCATAATATCATCCGACACAAAAAGTCCCTCACGCGAAAGAGTGAAAATTCCATTTTTCTGAATAATTTTCCCGCTTTCCACAAACTTTTTTACATCTGCCAGAAAATTTTCCACTTTTTCCTGTCCAAAATTTTTAAGAATGGTTTCAGCTGAAATGCCCCACTTTGTCCTTATTCGGGTAATTATATATTCGTTGTACCGGTCATTTTCCGACAGGGTTTCTTCTTCGTAAAATTTTGTATCACTTTCAATTGCACGGATATAAGCTTCCAAATGTGCTGCATTCCATCTCCGTGAAATACCATTAAATGAATGCGCCGAAGGACCCAGACCAAGATAATTTGTTCCGTTCCAGTACGAGGTGTTGTGCTTCGAATACAGCTGGTTTTTCGCAAAATTTGAAATTTCGTACTGCTCAAAACCGGCATTTCCCGCAGCTTCAATTAAAAGGTTAAACTGATTTACACTGTCCTGCTCGGCAAGTTCTTTCATTGATCCTTTTTTCAGCCAGGTATAAAAAGGTGTTCCTTCGTGATAGGTTAAATGATATGCCGAAAGATGATGCACCGGCAATGAAAAAACTTTTTCAATGTTGGATTGCCACTGGCTGATTGTTAATCCGGGCAAGCCATAAATTAAATCAACACTAATATTTTTGAATCCTGTTCTTATTGCATTTTCTATACATTCAACAGCTTGCGCCGCATTATGGCGCCGGTTCATCATTTTTAACTGTTCATTCTGAAAAGATTGAATTCCAATGCTTAACCGGTTAATTCCGGTATTGAAAATCTGCTGTAAATAATCAGTTTTCAAATCATCGGGATTGGCTTCAAACGTAATTTCAGCTTGCGGATTAACGCTGAATGTGGCCTGCAAATGTCCGATTATATCGTTCAGTTCAGTTTCAGTCAGAACAGAAGGAGTTCCGCCGCCAAAATAAATTGTATCCACCTGCTGGTTGCGCAGATAATATTTTTGAAGCTGTGCTTCTTTTTTTAAACCAATTATAAATTTTTCTGTTTGACTGGTATTAACAGTTTTATAAAAATCGCAATAGTAACATTTTTGCCGGCAAAACGGGATGTGAATGTAAATACCTGCCATACTTTTTGTTACTTTGAATTTTTTAAATAAAATCTCCTATTAATGAAGATTAGCTTGTTTTGGAAACCAATTATCTGGCTTGCGTTAATTTGTTACGGTCTTTTTTTACCAGCAAATGACCTGCCCCTTAAATCGTTTTTAAAAATTCCGTATTTTGATAAAATGGTGCATTTCGGACTTTTTTTCGTGTTGTGTCTTTTGTTATTGAGGCCATTTAAGCGGTTGAATATGAACCACCTGTTAATTGCCCCGGCCATTTCAATAACGTTAGGCGCCGTGCTTGAAACTATACAGCATATGCTGTCGCACTCGCGCAGCAGCAACATTTATGATTTTTTGGCTAACACCACCGGAATTTTGGTTGCAGTGGTGTTTTTCCATTATTTCATATCCGGCAAAAAGTGGGAATCTGTTTTTTAAAGCCGCACCAAATCTTCAAACTGCTTAATATCATTGCTGATAATTTGCAGACTGGTTTCCTGGTAAAACTTTGTAATTTCACCTCTCAGTTTGTCGTACTGGGCGTGAACCGGGCACAATGGTTTTGTAGGATCATGAGTTTTGCACGGTTCAAGACTAATTAAGCAGTTGGTAAAAAACTCTTCTCCATCAACTTTAATTACAATATCCCAAAGTGAAATTTCCGAACCTTTTTTAGCCAGTGCAAATCCGCCGTTTGGCCCTTTTGTGGAAACCAGCAACTTTTGTTTCACCAGGTTTTGCAATATTTTTCCCAAAAAAGGAGAAGACAAACCCAAATCTTCAGAAATTTTTTTGATGCCGATTCTGTTATCTTCCTTCGAATATTTGGCCAGATAAATCAGGGCACGAAGCGCATACTTACAAGTGTTAGACAGCATAATTCTTATTTTAATTTAGATTTCCAAATTTCACTAAATGATTGTTTTGCAAACGGTGGAAACTCTTTTTGGTTTCCCAGAATATGCCGGTTTATTTTCAAGGCCCGGTTTTTCATATTTCCGTTAAACTTATCAATATTTTTACGTTTTTCAAATGCATACTTAAACAGTTTCATTCCGGCATTCCACGTAAAGCCGCCATAATTTTGTTCCACACTTTTTTTGCGGTTGAGCAGCAACAAATAATGAAGCGGAATTTTAACCGGACAAACTTCGGAGCAGGCGCCGCAAATTGTAGAGGCAAAACTCAAATGGTTGTAATTTTTTAATCCCAAAAACCAGGGACTAATTACCGAACCAATTGGCCCGCTATAAGTTGCACTGTAAGTGTAACCGCCAACGTTGCGATAAATGGGACAGGCATTTAAACAAGCCCCGCACCTGATACATTTTAACGACTGCGAGAGCTCCTTTTCCTGCGCTATTTCCGACCTTTTGTTATCGAGCAGCACAATGTACATCTTTTCCGGTCCGTTGGCTTCATCGCCCTTTTTAGGACCTGTGAGCAACGAATTGTAAACCGTGACCTGCTGCCCTGTTCCCAGCGCCGAAAGAAGCGGTAAAAATAAAGGCAGATCGTTTATTGAAGGTAAAATTTTTTCAATTCCTGAAATTGCAATATGCACTTTTGGAAATGCAACAGACATCAGCCCGTTTCCTTCATTTTCGGTGAGAATAATGCCGCCGGTATCGGCAACCAAAAAATTTACACCCGTAACACCAATTTGTGCTGATACAAATTTTTTACGCAGTTTATTCCGCACAAAACGGGTTATTTCCTCCGGAGAGGCGTCACCAGGTGTTTGAAATTTTTCGTTGAAAAGCAGCGCCACATCTTCTTTCGATTTGTGCATTGCCGGTGTTAAAATATGGTACGGTTTTTCCCCGGCCACCTGAACAATAAATTCACCCAAATCAGTTTCAACCGGTTCAACACCGGCTTTTTCAACATGTTCGTTTAACTCGATTTCTTCCGAAATCATCGATTTGCTTTTGACCAGAATTTTCGCCTGGTTCTCATTCAGTATTTTTAATATTTCTGAAACCGCTTCTTTTCCGTCGCGCGCCCAAATTACCTGAATTCCGTTTTTGGCTGCATTTTTTTCAAATTCCTCGAGATAAACAGGAAGATTGGCCACCACTTTTCCTTTTATATAGGAAGCGCGCAATTTGGCAAGTTCCATATTTTTATAGCGAAGTTTGCCCCGGCCCACTGCATCGTTATACCTGTCAATATTAAAATTGATGGTTTTCCGATGCTTTACGTCGAAAGCAATTTTTGAATCTTCAAGAAATGTATTTTTTAAAACAGCCATTTTAATTCAACGAAATAAACTGAATTTATAACTTATATTCCAATCCGGCCTCTATTCTCCGGTAAATGCTTGTTGCAATGGAATTTTTTCAATCCTTTTTTCATGCCGTCCGCCTTCAAACCTGGTATTCAGCCAGGCTTCAACAATTGCAATGGTTTGCTCGTCACTGACAAAACGTGCAGGTATTGCGCAAACGTTGGCGTTGTTATGCAGCTTTGCCAGCTCTGCAATTTCGGGTGCCCAACACAAGGCTGATCGCACTTTTTGATGCTTGTTGGCGGTCATGTTTATTCCCTGTCCGCTTCCGCAAAAAGACACTGCCAATTCAAATTTTCCTTTGTCAATTGCATCTCCAAGAAGGTGTCCAAAATCGGAGTAATCGCTGCTTTCGTCTGAAAAACTGCCGATGTCTTCGTATGCAATTCCTTTTTCACTGAAATATTTCAGCAAAACCTGTTTTTTATCAAAACCGGCATGATCGCTGGCAACTGCAATTACCTTTCCGATTAACTCCTTCACTTCAATTAAATTTGGTTAATGTTTTGCTAATCAATAAAATATATGAATAAAAAATATTTAGTACTATATTTTCATAAAATTTATCCCGGTTTACAGGATTCATTTCACTGTGCAAAATTAATACATTTTGATGTTTATTTCTTTTTATTGATTTTAAATAAGGCTTTTAGCTTTCTTTTTTCCAGTTTAAAAACCAAATAAATGTAGATGAACAGAAAAATGGTGTTCGTGGAGAATTTTAAGGCAGGTTGCAGTTGCTCTGTAAATCGTGAAGCCGCATAAATTAATGTTGCAACTAAAAAGTAAAACCCAATCCGTTTTAAGTTGTACGGGACCGGATAATATTTTTGTCCATAAAAATAGGAAATGACCATCATAAAGAAAAAACAGATAAAGGCGGTAATTGCAGAGCCCATATACCCCATTACCGGAACCAGTAAAAAGTTCAGAATTAATGTTATTGCTGCTCCGAATAAAGCAATGTAGGCTCCGTATCGGGTCATATCGGTAAGTTTGTACCACATGGAAAGTGCAAAATAAATTCCGAAAAATAAATTGGCCATTAAAACAATAGGTACAATTTTCAATCCCTCGTGGTATTCCTTATCGATTATAAACTTCAGTATATCAAGGTATAAAACCATTCCAAGAAATATGAGCAAACCAAAAATAACGAAATACTTCATTACCGTGGCGTAAACCGGCGGATCGTCTTTTGTATTGCTTCGGGCAAAGAAAAACGGCTCAAAAGCATACCGAAAGGCCTGAATAAACATATTCATTAAAACGGCTAGTTTATAGTTGGCGCCATAAATTCCTACCTGAAACATCGGATCCTGGTTTTCGGGAACCAAAAACGGAATTAAAACTTTATCGATATTTTGATTTACCATCCCCGCCAAACCCACAATTAATATCGGAAAACCATAGTTAAGCATCTGCGCAAGCAGCTTCCTGTCGAATTGCAGCGTGAATTTAAAAATTTCGGGTAACAACAAAACCAGGGTAATTACCGAGGCCAGCAAATTTGAAATAAAAACATAGCCAACACCAATTTCTGGTGAATAAATGTGTTGAATAAAGGAGCCGGGATGCTTTTCTAAAAACCATGGGCAAAACGATAAAAAGAAAATATTAAAACCAATGGTGAAACCAATTCCAATTAATTTTACTGTGGCAAATTTAACCGGCCTGTTGTTCAGCCGCAATCGTGCAAAAGGCAATGCAATAAAAGCATCGATAGCTAAAATTATTGCAAACCAGCCAATGTATTCCGGATGCTCGGGGTAATTAATTAATGAAGCAATTTCGCTTCTGAAAGCAAATACCAGCAGCACAAAACTGAGCGAGGTAAAAAACAGCGAAACAAGGGACGTGGAATATACTTTTTCCGGATTGTCGCTTTTGGAAGCATACCTGAAAAAGGAGGTTTCCATGCCGTAAATCAGAAATACAAGCAAAAAAGCTGCGTAAGCGTACAAGTTGGTAACAATTCCAAAAACTTCGGCAGCAAAAACAAATGTATAATAGGGCGCCAAAACCCAGTTTAAAATACGGCCAATTATACTGCTTAAACCATAAATTGCCGTGTCGCCGGCTAATTTCTTAAATGGATTCAATTTTTTACAATTTTAAGCAAAGATATAATTCATTTACTTTGTTCATGAATACACCTTCATATATAAGTTTTATCTTTGAAACGAAAATAATATTTGCGATGAAAAGATTTGTTTTTCCTTTTGTTTTGTTGTTTTGTGTTACTTTTTTATCCTGTTCAAATACTTCCGAACGATCGCGCAAACCTGTCAGCTCCATCACCATAATTCCAAAGAAAAACAATTATACTATTGGCGAAAAAGTTTCGGTGCAGGTACAAACAAAACTCAAAAACGGAACAATCGACAACATTCGTGTTTATTATCAGAATAAACTTTTAAAAGAAAGCAAGCAGCTGGATTTTACGATTGAAAATGTTGAACTGGACGAGCTGGGAACCAATACATTTAATGTTGTTGCCACAAAAACCGACGATGTTAATAACTCAAGAACCGCTGCAATCAATGTTTTTTCTAATGTTGTTCCCAAAAAATTAACTTACCGGGTTGTTAATAATTACCCGCACAACCACACCTACTATACACAGGGTCTGGAATATAAAAACGGTTTCATATTCGAAGGAACAGGAGAAAATGGTGAATCGGGTTTGTTTAAGGTGAACCTGAACAATGGAAATACACTGCAATCCTATTTTTTAGCTGATAAATATTTTGGTGAAGGAATAACTATTCTGAATGATAAAATATACCAGTTGACATATCACAGCCAAAAAGGATTTGTGTACAACCTGGATGATTTTGCGTTAATTGACAGTTTTCGGTACAATAACCAGCAAGGCTGGGGACTTACAAACGATACTAAAAACCTGATTATGAGCGATGGAACAACTGTTTTAACCTGGTTGAATCCCGAAAATTTTGAAGTGGTTAAAACTGTTCAGGTAGCAAATAACAGAGGTTTAATCAACAATATAAACGAACTTGAATATATCGACGGCACAATTTACGCCAATATTTACACCACCGAAATTGTAATTCAAATCGATCCGGAAACCGGTAAAGTACTTTCTGAAATAAATATGGCCGGTATTTTAGATATGTACCGAAATTCGGATAAAGTTGATTACATGAACGGCATTGCCTGGGACAGTGAAAAAAACAGGTTATTTGTTACCGGAAAATGGTGGCCGCGCCTTTTCGAAATACAATTAATTCCATCAGAATAAAGTAGGCGAACCACCATAATTTATTCGTCCCAAATGTTTATAAGCCAGTTCCGTAACTTCCCTGCCACGCGGTGTTCGTTTTATAAATCCTTCTTTAATTAAAAATGGTTCATATACTTCTTCAATTGTTCCTGCATCTTCACTCACTGCAGTGGCAATTGTTGAAATTCCTACCGGCCCGCCCTTAAATTTATCGATAATGCAAAGCAAAATACGGTTGTCCATTTCATCCAGTCCGTATTCATCAATATTCATGGCTTTCAATGCAATTCTGGTAATTTCGATATCGATATTCCCGTTGCCTTTTACCTGGGCAAAATCGCGCACACGCCGCAACAGGGAATTCACAATTCGCGGAGTTCCCCTGCTTCTGCCGGCAATTTCTAGTGCTGCATCATCGGTTATTTTTACCTCGAGAATTTTAGCCGAACGTTTTACAATTCCTGTTAATACCTCGGTATCGTAATATTCCAAATGAGAATTTATTCCAAACCGTGCACGCAAAGGCGAAGTTAGCAAGCCCGAACGAGTAGTTGCACCAATCAGTGTAAACGGATTTAATTCCAGCTGAATGGAACGTGCGCTGGGTCCTTTGTCAATCATGATATCAATCCGAAAATCTTCCATTGCCGAATACAAATATTCTTCAACAATGGGCGATAAACGGTGAATTTCATCAATAAAAAGTACATCCCTGAATTCAAGATTGGTAAGCAAACCTGCCAAATCACCCGGTTTATCGAGAACCGGACCTGAAGTTATTTTAAGCCCGACACCAAGTTCGTTCGATATAATATTTGATAAAGTGGTTTTTCCCAACCCGGGCGGGCCATGAAACAAAACATGATCCAATGCTTCGCCTCGCATGGAAGCTGCTTTTACAAAAATTTTCAGGTTCTCAACAATTTGATTTTGGCCTTTGAAATCTTTAAACTGAAGCGGTCTTAATTTATTATCAAGCTCTTTTTCACCTTCAGGATATGAATTTCCTCTAATATCTAAAGAATCACTCATTATTGTTCAGAACTGGTAAACTGATCGATTACCCGGTATAAATCTTCCGGGGTGAATGGTTTTGGCAAATAGTCGTTCATTCCGGCATTTAAACACTTTTCCCTGTCGTTTTCCAATGTATTTGCGGTAAGTGCAATAATAGGAACACCAGGTTTTTTTCCGGTATTTTCTTCATATTTCCTGATTTTATCTGTTATTTCAAAACCATTCATTTCAGGAAGCATAATATCCATCAAAATTAAATCAAGATTTTCGAATTTTACTTTTTCCAACGCGTCACGCCAGTTATCGACAACAATAACCTCGTAATTTTTTTTTCGAAGATGAAAAGTAACTACTTTTTGATTTAAGAAATTGTCCTCTACTAAAAGTACTTTCAATTGTATTCTGTATTATATTTAGTTTTATTACAAATTTAAATATTTAATGATACTAATAATAGTCTGTTCATCAATGTTAATTTCTATTTTTTACCAGATTTAAATTGCATTTAAACCATTTACTCACGCTAATATCAACAACTCTTTTTTTGTTAAATTTTTATAAAACAATAATTTAACGTTTTTTTTAACAGCTGTTAATATCCTTTTTTTAATTTGGCAGCCTCAATATGAACAGTTCATATACTGTGAATAGTTTTAGTTTAATTAACGGCTAAAATATTTTTCAGAACCAATTTAAGAAACGGATGCAAAAAAAATTCATTAATACAAGGTTAGTTTTAAAAGTTTATTTTTGTTTTTTCAGCATTTTGCGAAACAATTATTAACACAAACGAGTTTTTTAAAATACTGGAAGTAAATTACATTGATTTTAATGGTTAAAAATTTCAACATACTTGTTAATAAACTGAATTCCTTCAGAAGAAAACTCTACAGTTACCGGTTAGTTAAAGGTATTCTTTTAACATTGTTCCTGCTTTTATTTATATACACCATGTTTTCTGTAACTGAGTACTTTGTATACTTTTCAACAAATGTACGAACGGTATTGTTTTTCGGATTTATAATTTTTGCTGTTTTACTCGCGGTTCGGTTTATTGGAGTGCCGCTGCTGCGGTTGCTGCACATTTTAAGACCGATTGATATAAAATCAAGTTCCTATTTAATTCAGGATCATTTTCGGGACATTAAAGATAAGTTGCTGAATATTATTGAATTATCGGAAATAAAGGAAGAGCAGTATTCCAACGATATTGTTTTGGCCAGCATTGATCAGAAAATTGAAGAACTTAAAATTTTTGATTTCAGGGATGCAGTTCAATACAAAAACCTGCGAATAATCCTGGTTTATTTTTTCATCAGTTTGATGATTACACTTACTGTATTTATGCTGAACAGGAATTTATTTGCAAGCTCAACAAACCGGTTAATTCATTATAACACTGAATTTGTAAAACCGGCGCCTTATACATTTCAGCTGGTAACCACCGATTTAAAAGCCAAAAAGGGCGATCCGTTTAAATTAACAGTTAAAACGGAAGGGGACGAAATTCCACAGTTGGTTTATATAAACATTGATGGCAACAATTATATAATGAAGTCGAAAAGTGCCGGGGTTTTTGATTTTGAAATTGCATCGGTCATTAATCCAGTTTCCTTTTATTTTACTGATTTGAAGTACAATTCGAAAAAATATTCCCTTCAATTATTGCCAAAACCCGGTATAACTACTTTTAGTGCAAGTATTTATCCACCCGCATACACAGGAATACAAAACCAGGTTTTTGAAAATATAGGTGATTTGCAGGTGCCGAACGGAACAAAAGTGGAATGGAATTTTTCGGGAATTGATGTTGATTCGCTGTATTTTCAATTTTCAGATTCATCAAAAATTGCCGCTGTTGAAAATAAAAACAATTTTAAGGTTGAATCGAAATTTTATGAATCGAAAAGTTATCATGTTTATGTAAAAAATGATGTCACCGAGCCGGAGCTGGCACTGTCGTACCAAATTGATGTGGTTCCGGATATTTATCCAGAAATAAATGTGGTGCAGCTAAAAGATTCGTTTCAGTTAACAAGGTTCTTTTTTAAAGGTGTAATTGGCGACGATTATGGTTTTTCATCACTGAAATTTCATTACAACATAAATAACACTGATTCAGCAATTTCAATACCGGTGGTTAAAAATCTCACCGACCAGGATTTTTATTTCAGTTTCGATTTTAGCAACATAAATTTAAATTCAGGGACAGTTTCCTATTATTTTTCGGTAACCGATAACGATGTTATAAATAATTACAAAACAACCACTTCCGATAATTTTGTTTTTGAAATTCCAAACCGGGAGGAAGTTGCAGCGTCGGAAAAAGAACAGTTCGACAAGTTGCAGGAAATGCTTAAACAAAGCGACAAACTGGCAAAGGATATCCAGAATGATTTGCAAAACCTGCGAATCAAAAATATGGATACCAACGTTTCGGATTGGGAAAAATCGCAGATGGTAAGTGATATTGTGACCAAGCAAAATAAACTGGAACAATTGTATGATCATATTAAAAAGGACAATGAAAACCTGAACAATTATCTCAACTCATTCAACCAAAATAATGAGGAAATAAAGGAAAAGCAGAAGCAAATAGAAGAGTTGCTCGAGGATGTTTTTACAGACGAATTGAAAGAACTGATGGAAGAATTTCAGAAACTGGCGGATGAATTCGACAGCAAAAAGTTGAACCAGTTATCGGAGCAAATGGATTTGAGTTATGAAGATTTACAAAAACAACTGGACCGGAATCTGGAAATGCTGCGGAAAATGAAGATTGAGCAAAAACTTCAGAATGTAATTGACAATGTGAATAAAATGGCCGGCGAGGAAGAAAAACTTGCAGATGAAGTTTCGGAAAATAAAAATTTTGAAGAAGTGAAAGAGGCCGTTGAAAAACATCAGGAAGATTTAGAGCAGCTGGAAGAAGACATTAAAAATGCCCTCGAACTGAATGATGAACTGGAAAAGCCAATGAATTTCGACGATTTTGACGAAGAATTGGAAGATGTTAGCAAAAGTATGGAAAACAGTAAAAATGAACTGGATAAAAAGAACAGGAAAAAATCGGGTTCAGGTATGAAGGAAACTTCGGAAAAGCTTAAAAATACAGCTTTTGCTATGCAACAAATGCTGAATTCGAATACCATGGAACAAAATATGGAAAATATTCAGAATTTGAAACAGATTCTCAGTAACCTGATTCTTTTATCGTTTGAGCAGGAAGATGTTTTGGCTGGCTTATCGGAAATTTCGACAGGAGATCCAGAATTAATAAAACTGAATCAGCAGCAGAAAAGGATTATTGATCAAAGCGGAATTGTTAAAGATTCATTATATGCCCTTGCAAAGCGGACACCACAAATCAACAGTATGGTAAACAACGAGTTGCTGGCAATGGAATTGAACCTTAAAAAATCGGCAGACCAAATGGAAGAGGCGCAATTACCCAATGCGAGGGTAAGTCAGCAGTTTGTAATTACAGCAACCAATAATCTGGCGCTCATGTTAAATGAAGCACTTGATAATCTTGAAAAACAAATGGCCGATGCTATGCCGGGAGACCAGGAATGCGAAAAACCGGGAAATGGCAAATCAGGAATGAACATGCTCAAGCAATCTTCTGAAGGCATTAAACAGCAGCTGCAAAAAATGATAGATCAGATGAAAAACGGGCAAGGTCAGCAAATGAATCAGCAACTGGGGCAGTCATTAATGCAGCACGAAATGATGCAGCAAATGCTCCGCGATATTATGAATAACGGAAGTGTGGGAAGTGATGCACGCAAAACACTTCAACAAATTGATAATATGCTGGAAGAAAACAGAAAACAATTGATGAATAAGAACGTTAATGCCGAAATGATTGCACGTCAAAATTTAATTACAACCCGTTTGCTGGAAGCGGAAAAGGCAGAAATGGAAAGAGAATTCGAAGAGAAAAGGGAATCGCAAACTGCAGATGATTTTTACAGCAATCCTGCCAAATTCTTTGAATATAAGGAGGATAAGAATTATTCAATTGAATATCTGAATAGAAACATGCACAAATTGAACAATTTCTACAATAATAAGTATAAGCAGTATTTAAACAATATGGAAAAATAAATGAATTGAAAAAAGCTCCAAAAATATTAAGCATAAAGTCGGATAAGGCAGAATTAATAACGGTTGAGAATTTTTTAGCTGAAATTTTTGAAGAAAATAAGCTTCCAAAGAAAAATTTCAACAAAGTTTTGGTTTGTGTTTGCGAGGCCGTTTTAAATTCTATTGAACACGGCAATAGAAACGATAGCAGGAAAAAAGTAATTATTGCATTGGATTATTTCAATCAAACCATCGATATAAAAATACAGGACGAGGGAGATGGTTTTGATTATGCTGCTATCGAAGATCCGACGCTAAAGAAAAATATTAAGAAGGAAGCAGGCAGGGGAATTCATATTATTAAATCATTGTGCAACGAAATTGAATTTAAAAACAGGGGCAAATGTGTCCGGTTCAAATTAAATGTAAGTGAGTAAAATTCAGATTTTTTTCGAAGATATCCCACCGGTAAAATTCAACAAAAACCTATTAAAACAGAATGTAAAAAGACTGATAAGCAACGAGTTAAAGAATTTTAATGAAATAACTGTGGTTTTTTGTTCTGATGATTACTTGCTGAAAATGAATGAACAATATTTAAATCACGATTATTATACTGATATTATAACTTTTGATTATACTGAAAATTCTGTAATAGCAGGCGATTTATTTATCAGTGTTGACAGAGTAAGAGAAAATGCACAAAAGTTTAATACACATTTTGTAAATGAGTTATTTCGGGTGGTTTTTCACGGTGTTTTGCATTTAGCCGGATATAAGGATAAAACAGACGACGAGCAGAAACTGATGAGGAAAAAAGAGGATTTTTATTTGGAAGGTGTTGATTTTAGCGAGGAGCAGGTATGATTCAAAAATATGATGTTATAGTTGTTGGAGGAGGACATGCAGGTTGCGAAGCAGCGGCAGCAGCGGCCAATTTGGGTTCCAAAACATTACTGATTACTATGGACATGACAAAGTATGGTCAAATGTCGTGTAATCCGGCAATGGGAGGCATTGCAAAGGGACAGATTGTTCGGGAAATAGATGCGTTGGGAGGTTATTCAGGAATTGTTGCAGATAAAAGCACCATTCAATTTAGAATGTTAAACCGTTCAAAAGGGCCGGCCATGTGGAGCCCCCGAACGCAAAACGACAGATTTCGGTTTGTAGAATTGTGGCGTGATGTTCTTGAAAGTACCGAGAATCTGGATTTATGGCAGGATGCCGTTACTGCATTAATAATAAAAAATAGTCGTGTTGAAGGTGTAAAAACCAAAATCGGAATCGAGTTTAAATCAAATACCGTAATTCTTACAAATGGTACTTTTTTAAATGGTTTGATTCATGTGGGCGCATCAAAAATGAGCGGGGGCAGAATTGGGGAAGCTGCTTCATACAATATTTCGGAACAATTATTTGATGCAGGTTTTAAAACAGGCCGTTTAAAAACTGGTACACCGGTTAGAATTGATGGGCGTACAATCGATTTTTCACAGCTAACTGAGCAAAACGGCGAAGAAACATATCATAAATTTTCATTTTTGCCGGGAATCAGGTCCAATTTAAGGCAACGATCGTGCTGGATAACCCATACAAATCCGGAAGTTCATAAAGTGCTGGAATCGGGTTTTGATGAGGCTCCAATGTTTGATGGCACCATTCAAAGTACGGGTCCGCGCTATTGTCCAAGTATCGAATCAAAATTGATTACATTTTCTGAAAAGGAAAAACATCAGTTGTTTTTGGAACCGGAAGGCGAAAAGACAATTGAATATTACCTGAATGGATTTTCCTCTTCCCTACCCTGGGATGTTCAGTATGAAGCTTTAAATAAAATACCTGGTTTGGAAAACGCTAAAATTTTTCGTCCCGGGTATGCAATTGAATACGATTATTTTGAACCGACACAGTTGTTTCATACCCTGGAAACCAAAATAATTGGAAATTTATTTTTTGCCGGACAAATTAATGGAACCACCGGATATGAAGAAGCA
Source organism: uncultured Prolixibacteraceae bacterium (assembly GCA_963771595.1). Classification (GTDB taxonomy): domain Bacteria; phylum Bacteroidota; class Bacteroidia; order Bacteroidales; family Prolixibacteraceae; genus CAVYUC01. The sequence goes on from CAVYUC010000028.1 coordinate 286,090, forward strand.
GCAGCACAGGGAATAATGGCTGGTATTAATGCGCATTTAAAATGCTGCAGTGCTGGAGAAGAATTCGTGCTGAAAAGAAACGAAGCTTATATTGGAGTGTTGATTGATGATTTGGTAACCAAAGGTGTGGATGAACCATATAGAATGTTTACAAGTCGTGCAGAATTCCGGATTTTGCTTCGTCAGGACAATGCAGATATACGGTTAACTGAAAAATCATATAAACTGGGACTTGCTTCTGCAGAACGAAAAAAATTGCTATCTGATAAAATGAACTTAATTTCACAAATAATAGAATATGCAAGAAAGTTAAGTGTCAAGCCACAGTATGTAAATCAGTTACTTACGAAAAAAAATACTTCTGAGTTAAAACAAGGCGTAAAATTATACGACATAATATTACGCCCTCAGATTTCGATATTTGATTTAATTGAACACATTACACCGTTTAAAGAATTTCTAAGAAGGGTTCCGGAGGAACGGAAAATGGAAATTATTGAAGGTGCGGAGATTTCAATTAAATATGAAGGCTACATAAATCGTGAAAAGACTTTGGCAGAGAAGTTGGATAAGTTCGAAAACATCTACATATTTAACAAATTTAATTATGATAAATTGAATTCTTTATCGACAGAAGCACGACAAAAACTTCAAAAAATTAATCCCAAAACAATTGGCCAGGCGAAACGAATTTCGGGAGTTTCACCTTCGGACATTAACGTATTATTAGTACTTTTGGGCCGCTAAAGTTCCACGTGGAACAAAATCTCAACTTAAATGGATTTACAAAAGGAAATAAGAGAAGTTCTGGATTTTCCAAGCAAAGGAATAAATTTTAAAGATATTACTACACTGTTGAAGAATGCAGAAGCCTTTCGTTTTGCTACAAAAGCAGTGGTAGATAATTTTGCCGAAAAGCAAATAACCAAAGTTTTAGGAATTGAATCGAGAGGTTTCATAATTGGTGGAGCAGTGGCCTATGAATTAGGTGCAGGATTTGTGCCAATTCGCAAAAAAGGAAAATTACCATCTGCTACAATATCGGAAACATACCTTTTGGAATATGGGGAAGATTGTATTGAAGTACACGCAGATGCAATAAATGCCAATGATGTAGTATTAATTCACGACGATTTACTAGCAACCGGCGGAACTGCTTTTGCAGCCCTGCAAATGGTGAAACGTATGAATGTTAAAGCTGTGTATTTTAGTTTTATTTGTGACCTGGAATTCATTAAAACCGAAAGCAAGGAAAAAATAAAGGAATACGAAATCCAGGTACTTGTCAAATATAAGTAACTTGAAATATCTGGAAAATAGAAGCATTGATTATTTAAAGACACTTATTGCGGTTTTGCCCGGAAAACCCGGAATTTATCAATTCTACGACAATTTCAATAATATCATTTATATTGGAAAGGCAAAAGATTTAAAAAAAAGAGTTTCCTCGTACTTTGCAAAACAACCGGAAAATCGCAAAACGGCGCTTCTTGTAAGAAACATTGCAGATATACGTCATATGGTGGTAGAAACAGAACAGGACGCACTTCTTCTGGAAAACAACCTGATCAAAAAGTACCAGCCAAGATATAATATCCGCTTGAAGGACGATAAAAGTTATCCTTGGATTTGTGTAAAAAATGAGCCTTTTCCCCGGGTGTTTAAAACACGAAACCTTATAAAAGATGGTTCAAAATATTTTGGTCCATATACTTCTATTTACACTGTACGGACTCTGCTGGATTTATTTAAATCTGAATACAAATTACGCACTTGTAACTATGCTTTAACAGATGAAAATATTAAGAACCATAAATATAAAGTGTGTCTGGAATATCATATCGGGAATTGTATGGGTCCCTGTGAAGGTTTGATAGATAAAGATACTTATGAGCAGGGAATCAACGACATTGATAATATTTTAAAAGGAAATGTAACGGGTGTAATTAAACATCTTGAAGCGGTTATGAAGGAAAAAGCTTCTTCGCTTGATTTTGAAGAAGCCCAGCGGATAAAAGAAAAATACGATTCATTAAAAAGGTATCAAAGTAAATCAACGATTGTGTCGCCTTTAATTTCTGATGTAGATGTTTTTTCGATTAGTGAAGATGAAAAATTTGCCTACATTAATTATTTGAAAGTTATTAAAGGTGCAATCATTCAGACTTTTACGCTTGAAATTAAAAAGAATCTGGATGAATCTACTGAAGAATTATTAATGGCAGGAATTGTTGATATCAGGCAAAAAATATTTAGTAATGCAAAGGAAATCCTGGTTCCGCTCAAGATGAATAATGTTTTTGAAAGCATTAAATTTAAAGTTCCTTTAAAAGGCGATAAAAAAAAGTTATTGGATTTATCGCAGCGAAATGCAAAATATTTCAGGTTAGAAAAAGATAAACAAATTACACTGACTAATCCTAAAATCCGGGAAGAACGAATTTTAAAAACTTTGCAGAAGGATTTGCAATTATCTGATTTACCAATACTTATCGAATGCTTTGATAACAGTAACTTACAGGGTTCCAATCCGGTAGCTGCGTGTGTAGTTTTTAAAAATTCAAAACCATTAAAAAAGGAATACCGGCATTATAATATTAAAAGCGTTGAAGGACCAAATGATTTTGCGTCAATGGAAGAAGTAGTTTTCAGACGGTACAAAAGACAGCAGGAAGAAGAAAAAGATTTACCGCAATTAATTGTTGTAGATGGTGGAAAAGGCCAACTTTCGGCAGCAGTAAAAGCCTTGGAGAGATTGAGTCTTAGAGGAAAAATATCTATTATAGGAATTGCAAAGCGTCTGGAAGAAATATATTTTCCTGGTGATTCAATTCCGGTTTATATCAAAAAAAATTCGGAATCTTTAAAGTTAATTCAACAGTTAAGAGATGAAGCACATCGTTTTGGGATAAATTTTCATCGTAAAAAACGTTCAAAAAACTTTATTACTTCAGAACTTAATTCAATTAAAGGGATTGGAAGTGAAACTTCAAAAAAATTGCTGGCAGATTTTAAATCCGTTAAGCGCATTAAAGAACAGAAACTGGAAAGTTTAATACAATCCGTCGGCAAATCAAAAGCAGAAATAGTTTTTCACCATTTTCATTCATAAACCAGTATGAAAAAAGAACGTGTTTTGCTGGGAATGAGCGGAGGAACTGATAGTTCTGTTGCAGCAATAATGCTTCAGGAACATGGTTTTGAAGTTGTTGGTATAACATTCATATTTAGTGACTTACAAGCAAATGATTTTCAATTTGCTAAAGATGCCGAAAAACTAGCCCGTAAATTAAATATAGAGCATCATACGTATGATTTACGGGATGAATTTCAGAAAAAAGTAATTTCATATTTTATTGATGGATACTCTTCAGGTTTAACTCCATTTCCATGCGCTGTTTGTAATCCGGAATTAAAATTTCACCATTTATTTTTACAGGCGCAGCAACAAAACTGTGATTATATTTCTACAGGTCACTATGTTAAAGTTGTTGAAAAAGAAGGTGTTAAATATATTTCGGAAGGTGTGGATTCCGATAAAGATCAATCGTTTTTTTTGTGGGGCTTACGGAAATCAGTTATCCAGAAGCTGGTTTTTCCGTTGGGTAATTATACCAAAAAGGAAGTACGGGATTTTGCAAAAAGTAAAGGTTTTGATTCAATATCTCGAAAAAAAGACAGTCTTGGAATTTGTTTTATTGAGAATGGCAATTACAGAAAATTTCTGCAAGAACAGGGAATTTCTAATCCAAAAGGAAATTATGTAAATGCCAAAGGAGAAATTCTGGGCAAACATTCCGGAATATGCAATTATACAATTGGGCAGCGGCGGGGTTTGGGCCTGGAATTAAACAAGCCCCTGTTTGTTACCGAAATACGATTTGATAAGAATGAAATTGAATTGGGTGAATTTAAGGAATTGTATAAAACAAAAATCACAATTGAGAATTATCAATTTGTTGATATTGAGTCTATTATTCCGGTAAAAATATATATTGTAAAGATACGCTACAGATTGCAGCGAACATTTTGTAACATCCGCATTTTAAATGAAAAGAGTGCGGAAGTTGCTTTGAATGAACCGGTTGCTATGGTTGCGAAAGGACAAACTGCAGTATTTTACGAAGACAATCATGTTATTGGTGGCGGATTTATTTTAGCAGCGGAATAATATCAAAAAGGTTTCCGGTATTTTTCATCATCTTCAAGAAGGCCAAGATAACTTATAAAACGACTTTCGGCAATTGCTCCGTTTTCAAGAGCATTTTTCACTGCACAACCAGGTTCGTGCGTATGTGAGCAATTATTGTATTGACATTCAGAAGAATAATTAAAAATTTCGGGAAAATAATGTGAAATCTCCCAGGGTTCCATGTTGAGCATGCCAAAACCTTTAATTCCCGGAGTATCAATTATATAAGCGCCAAAATCCAGTTTGTATAAAGTAGTATAGGTGGTGGTATGTTTCCCGGTTTTATGGTATTCCGAAATTTCAGCTGTCTTTAATTTCAATCCGGGCTGCAATAAATTAATTAAAGTTGACTTCCCCACTCCACTATGACCGCTTATTACATTAATTTTATCTTTCATTTCGTTTTTCAAAACATCCAGACTTTTTAAATTTTTGGCTGATGTTGCAATGCAGCGATAACCAATATTTGAGTAGGTTTCGATTAACTGGTTTAGTTTATTTGTTTTTTCGGTATCATAAAGATCGGTTTTATTAAAAACCAGCAGTACAGGTATATTATATGCTTCGGCTGATGCAAGATAACGATCAGTAAATGTGGTTGTTGTAACCGGATTGATGAGTGTGACCACTAAAATGGCCTGGTCAATGTTTGCGGCAATGATGTGCGATTGTTTCGACAAATTTTGTGAACGGCGAACGATGTAATTTTTACGATCGGAAACAGAAGAAATCAATCCGACTTTTTTTGTTTGTTCCTCTTTTTGCTCCGGTTGAACAATAAAATTTACATGGTCTCCCACAGCAACCGGATTTGTACTTTTTATACCTTTTAAACGAAAATTGCCCTTCATCTTACATTCGTAAAGTTCGTTGTTTTCGTCTTCAACTGTGTACCAACTTCCTGTAGATTTTACAACCAAACCTTTCTTCACAATCACAAATTTTGAATACAAATGTAGGTATTCATCCGTTAGCGGGAAAACAAATCGGGAAAAGCGGGTTTTTTCACGTGGAACAACCAAAAATTATTCCCAGGAAAGGATAATTTTTCCGCAATTTCCTTCTTCCATTATGTCGAAGGCTTTTTGAAAATCATCGGCATGAAAACGGTGCGTAATTACTGGCGTAATATCTAATTTCGTGGTTAACATCATTTCCATGTGATACCAGGTTTCATACATTTCGCGGCCATAAATTCCTTTCAGGGTTAATCCTTTAAAAATGAGTTTATTCCAGTTGATTTGCGTGCTTTGTGGCAGCAATCCCAGCAAACTTATTTTTCCGCCGTTGTACATGTGGTTGACCATGTCGTTAAAGGCAGCCGGAGAACCGGAACATTCAAGACCGATGTCAAAACCAGCAATCATTCCATGTTTCGCCATCGCTTCTTTGATGCTTTCTTTTGTCGGATCAATTACCCGTGTGGCACCCATTTTACGAGCCAGATTTCGTCTGAATTTGCTTAAATCAGTTCCGATAATGTTTCGTGCGCCGGCAAATTTGCAAATAGCAGCAGCCATTGCCCCAATTGGGCCGCCAATTCCTGTTATCAGCACATCTTCGCCCAGCAATGGAAACGATAATGCCGTGTGGGTGGCATTCCCCAGAGGATCCATAATGGCCATAATATCGTCTGGAATACTCACATCGACATGTAAAACATTTTTGGCGGGAACCGAAATATATTCAGCAAAACCTCCGTTGCGGTGCACTCCTATTCCAACAGTGTTATCGCAGATGTGTTGCCTGCCCCGTCTGCAGTTGCGGCAGTAACCGCACGAAATGTGCCCTTCCACTGTTACCCGTTCACCAACTTTAACGCCGTCAACTTCAGAACCGGTTTCCACAACCGTTCCCATATATTCGTGCCCGATAATTACCGGTGGTTTTATGGTTTGCTGTGCCCATTCATCCCACTTGTAAATATGCAAGTCGGTACCACAAATAGCTGATTTTTTGATTTTTATAAGAACATCATTTGGACGTACTTCCGGCATGGGGACATCTTCCATCCAAATGCCTTTTTCTGCTTTACTTTTTACTAATGCTTTCACATTTAATGTTTTATGAAATTTAATTCACCCAAAAAAAACAAATGCAAGTTAAATGAAAAAAAACGTTTAAAAGGTAATGAAAATCATTTTGGGCGTTGCCGATGATTGTTTTAAATATTGGTATTCAGCAAATATTTTTTTGAAATAAATTTGACCGGGTACCAGCTGGCTAGAAATCCTATTAGCAAAACTGCCCCAAAAACCATAAAAATGTCGGATAATATAATTTGAACAGGATAGGCCGAAATTATAAAAGAACCAGCTCCCGGCAATGTTATCAGTTCAAACTTAATTTGGAGCCAACAAATAAAAATACCTAATAATGAGCCTAATACGGCGCCGATAAATGAAATTAACCACCCGTTGTATAGAAATATTCTTCGAATAAGTTTCGAATTTGCACCCATACTTCTCAAAATAAACAAATCTTCTTTTTTGTCGATTATCAGCATGGACAAACTACCCAGAATATTAAACGAAGCAATAATGAGAATAAAAACAAGAATAAGATATGCAGCCCATTTTTCCGATTTCATGGTTTTGTAAATCAAATCGTGTTGCTGGTATTTATTTTTCAGCAGGAATTTATCGCCCAATATTTCCTGAATGTCCTTTTGCAGCCTTTTTGAGCTGATTTCCGGATTAAAACCAAGCTCCACTGCCGAAATCCTGTTACCGCTCTCAAAAAGCTCCGCAGCGTATTCAAAAGGTACGATAATGTATTTCGAATCTATTTCTTCCAACACCGAAAAAATCCCGGACGGATAAATGTAATCCTGGTTAATGGCGCGGGCCAGGTTCATGGAAACCTGTTTTCCTTTTTTGGGAACAAAAATCCGGATAGGATCAACAAAGGTTAGTCCGATTCCCAGATTGAAAGCAACCCCCTGCCCCACCACTGCATAATTCATCCCTTCATTTTTAAGCGAAAACTCACCATTTACAATGAGGCTGTCGATGTGTGTATAGCGGGCATAATTATCCGGAACTCCCTTTACAATAGCCGGATACTGTTGGTTTCCGTATTTCAGCAAGGCTACTTCCTCAATCACTTCAGAATAATACGCTACTCCTGGCAGGTTTTTAACTTTTTCGAAATCATAGTTGTTTGGGTTAAACATTTTTCCCTCTTTTACCGTAATTTTTAAATCGGGATCAAAATTGCTGAAAAACGTGTTAATCAAGCTGGTAAATCCGTTGAAAACAGAAAGCACAATAACCAGCGCCATGGTTCCAACAATAATTCCTACAACAGAAACTGCCGAAATGATGTTGATGATGTTTTGTTTCTTCTTCGAAACAAGGTATCGTTTTGCTATGAAAAATGGTAAATCCAAACTTTTATTTATTGAAAAACGGTGACATTCGCCATTTATTTACTACTGATCAAGTAATTTATCGATATGTTCAATGTAGTCGAGGGTGTCGTCGATATAAAATTCGAGTTCGGGAATTATCCGAAGGTTTTTTCCTACCCTTCTTCCCAGATCGCCCCGTATTGATTTTGAATTCTTCTGAATATCAGATAGAATTTCTTCGCCAAACTGCGACGGATAAATGCTTAGATAAATGCGGGCAATTCCAATATCTTTAGTCACCCGAACCTCCGAAACGGTAATTATTTTTCCTGAATAATTCGACTTGTTTAGTTTCAGGAAAATATCTGCCATTTCCCGCTGAATGAGTTTTGAAATTTTGTTTTGCCTGGTGCTGAATTGTTCCATAATATGTTTTCTGTAACCATTAAAAATTCAAAATTAAGCAAAATAGTTTAACAGAAGGTTTTTTCGTAAAGGAGTTAAAATGCTGCTTTGAAACTACCCGGTTTTCAATGGTTTAATTGTGTTGACTTAAATTTTTAAATGCATTTCTTAAATCTTCGTCGGGTTTAATGATGTTGTAATTTTCCCAAAACTCCGGATCATAACTGTTTATCATATCCACAAAAATATCGCGTTGTGTAAACGATTCTTCGCGCGAAAACCTCTTTAATTCAGTGGGTTCAACATCGGTAATCAGCAAATCGGAAACACTGTGAAATTCAGAATTTAAGCGATTTTTCCTGCTTTTTATTTTGAATTTTACCGAAGCCCGGGCTGTGTGCAAATGCCATGTTCCCTGGTACTGCAGATAATTTACTTCATATTGAACATAAGAAGGACGGGCTTTTACTCCAGGTGGTTTTCTTTTTATCAGAACAGATGCGGCCTGTTGTAACCCGCTTTTGTTGTATCCGAACCGGGCATGGACAATGGCAAATGTTTCGCGGTGAACATAAATTTCGCCTACGTAATTTGATAAACCAAGGCTTGAAATTGGTTCAAATTCAAGTACATAAACCGGATTTTCATTGTACCATATTACTTTGCTGATGTTGTATTTGTATAAATTTTGATATTCCGGATCAATAAAAGGAACCATGTTTTTAACCACATCGAGTTTTGTGATGGTAAACGGGCCGCCCTGCAATTTAAAACTCAACCAAGAAAAGGGCTGAACATCAGGGCTTTGCCGACCTTTCAGAAGATGAATCAAATCGTCGCGCGTGCTGTTTGAATACGGCGACTTTAAAACTTCGATAACCGCCTCCGAAACATTTATGTAATTGTTGTCCTGTTTCAGTGTTTCACGGTAAAAAGCAGTCATTAATTTTGAATAGGAACTGTAATTTTTTGGAATATTTTCCCTGATGTTTTCAAGCAGTTTTTCGGGTGTTGTGGCGGTTACTTTTACCTCGCGAATGCGAATTGAAACTGGTTTCATTACAAAAATATCTTCGTCAAGAACACGGGCTGCCGGCAGAATAATCTGGGCATATCCCATACACGAAATCACCAGTGTATCAAGTATATAATCGGGGTGAAGTTTGAGCAGGAATTCGCCATCGCCGTTGGTAATTGTACCAATTGGTTTATTTAAAACCGACACCGAAGCATACGCCACCGGATCATCTTTGCGTTCTTCAATCACTTTTCCCGACAGGAAAAAATATTTAACCGGCACCGAATCTGTTTTTGCAATGGGCGTTAAACCGGGTGAAGTTTTTCTTGAAATAATGATTTGGTTTTGCAGTTCGGTAAAATCAAAACCGGCGGGGTCGAAAAGGCGGGTTAATATATAAAACAACGATTTGTCCACAACTTCAAGTGAATGCTTTTCTGAGGCATCAATATGTGCGGCATTGTAAGAAAAAAATACCCTCGCCTGCCAGCTAATCTGGTCGAGGATAACATTTAACGGCTGGTTGGTAACACTAATGGAAACGCGCCGTTCCAAAACAGAGCCATCCTGTTGCTGGCCTTTGACAAACAAGGCAAACAACAGGATGGTCAGTAAAAATATACTTGCTCTGCATTGGCGCATTAAAACAATTTTTTTAGTTCGAATGAAGTTTTAAATTCTTCACCGTCGCGCAGCACTTTTACTCTTATTTTTTTGTTTTCTCTGCTTTGAAGCAACAAATTTATATCATTTAATTCCAACGACCTATGATTACTGCTGTTAAGCGATAAAATCTGGTCGTTTTTCTTTAATCCTGCATTATATGCCGGCGAATTTTCGCGAATGTCGGTAATCGTAAAAATTGGCAGCCCCGGCATCGGATTTATGATTTCCATACCACTCATATTGTAATTAAAATCATCTTTTATTTTATAAGTCGGTCGCAGAGTGAGCCTGCTGTTTCTGTAGTCAATAGTGACGTTAAAACGGCGCAGGATTTCAGCCCCAATGGTTCCGTTCCTGTCGTTTGATGAAATCAGCTGGTCGATAAGATCTGAATTTGGAAAAGCAACAATTGGTTTTGGAAGCACCAGCGGGCCCACCCAAATTCCATCAATTCTGCCTTTCACACCATACAAATCGCCGCTCAACCCTCTTCCCAAAAATGCTTCAATATGTTTTACCGGCAAGGCAATTCGTTCATCCGAATTTTCCGAAAGCCACAATGCATCACTGGCGCCGGTGTCAACCAGCAGTTTTACAGGCACTTCCTCCATTTCGTCGGTTACAATGCTTGTTTTTACAAATGGTTTATTGTTGTCGAATTGCAACGGCAAAATAATGTCTTTTTTGCGATCGCGGTATTTGTAATATTCCGGTTTGTTCAGGGTAAGTTTTTTGTTCAGATAATCGATTTCAACAATATAATCTTTAAACAAATTGAACCCGATTAGCCCGTGAACCGGCAGACCCAGAATGTGCGAAATCTGGAAATTTTCGTCAATTATCATCTGTACTTCCTGGTTGCTGGCTACCAAACCTTCAATGTTCATGGTATTGTTTCCCGAACGGTAGGCGGTAAGTTCTTCCCCCTCTCCCAGCCCTTTTATCTGAACCGGAACCAAATAATTAAGATCCAGCTTGTTCACATACGGAAGCTCAGTAATGATTGGAAACCTGACACCTGTATCGAGAATAAAATTCAGCGTATCGGAATTGTTGATGGTTACAGGAATGATAATCAAGTTACTGGCGGATTTGAAATTAATGGTAACCGACTTTTTTTTGGGATTTTCAAACAGAAACCCGCGGTTATTTGCAGCGCTCTGTCCAAAATTGTCCAAATCAGCACTTTCATCAAGCGGAACATAATCGCGCACCACTAAAATGTTGTCTTCGATTTCAAACAAAAGATAAAAATCATTCATTAATTTATCCAGTACAAATTTTATGGGTTTGTTCGAAATGTTGAGGTTTACCTTTTTGTCGGAAACGATGCTCGAATTGTACGAGTAGTCGATGTTCAGGTACTTACAAATTTTTTCGATAACATCCGATAATGATTCATCTTCGGCATAAATGCTGATGTTTTGATCGAGTACCTGGCTTTTATTATCCTGTGCAAATGGCGTAAATGGAATTAAAACCAGCAACGTTACTGCAAATAATAATCTGAATTTTGTTATAGTTGTTTTCATGACTTTGAAGCTTTTATGGTTCATCACTCTTGTTCGATAATATAAATTGATTGTTTTCTTCTGACAGATTTAAATCAAATGTCAGTTTTATAACATCCAAAATAAATTCAACGGGTTTTTGATCGAAGCTGGCAGTTAAAACCAAATCATTTAATTCTTCATCTTTTAATTCAATTTTAGCATGATATACATTTTTAAGATAATTAACTACCTCGTTAAGAGGAGTTTCTGTAAATACAAAGCTGTGGGTTTTCCAGGAAAGAAAATTCTGATCGCTGTTGAATGACTTTTCAAGCAGGTGATTCTTACTGATAAGAATTCCTTTTTCCCCCGGATTTAAAACCACTTCCAGCGGTTCAACCGGCAAATTCGGCGTGTTTTGCGACACCTGTACTTTTCCGGTTTTTACAACCACTTCAACTGATTCATTTTCAGGATATGCACGCACGTTAAAAGAGGTACCTAAAACTTTTACCTGTGCATCTCCGGCATGAATTATAAAAGGCTTTGCGGCATTTGGTGTTACATCGAAAAATGCTTCACCGGTTAATGTAATTTCCCGCACATCTTTTTCAAATTTTTTCGGAAACTTAATTTGCGAATTGCTGTTCAGCGCCACCGTCGTTCCATCCGGCAGCACAAATTCTGAAACAATCTGGTTTCGCCCTGCAGTTATCTCGCTGTACTCTGCCAAAAACCGGTCGCGGAACCCAAAATAATATAGCGCCGAACCAAGCATAAGTGCAATTAAAATTACAGCTGCATATTTATAAAAAGTTGAATAAATACGTTTCCCCCTGTTTTTATGCTGAATTGATTTTTCCAGTAATCCGGATTTTCTTTGAATATTTTTCCAGGCCGCCGGGCTGTTAAATTTTTTCGATTTGTAGAATAAATCTGCTTTTTCGAGCAACTTCCTGTTTTTTTCCAGCATTGCGCGGTTTTCCGGCGCCTGTTCCAACCAATCGGCAACTTCTTTTTCTTCAGCAGCTGTTGTTTCCCTGTTGAAGTATTTTGCCATAAGGCCCCAATCCAAATTCCCGTTGTTATTCATTTCTTTCATTCTGTTTAAATGACAATACAAAAATGTTTTACCCCTAATTTATTTTTTCAGGAAGGTGTGAAAAAGTACAAAAAATGTACTGAAGTTTTTAAGTTTTTCTCTTAATGTTTTGAAAGCCAGTCCCATTTGAGTTTCAACCGTTTTAATTGAAATATCGAGTTTTTCGGCTATTTCGCGGTATTTTAGTCCTTCCTGGCGGCTTAGTCTGAAAATTTCACGCCGTTTTTCCGGAAGCGAATCAATGGATTCTTCTATTTTCTGAAGGAGATCCAATTCAATAAAATTACTTTCATCAGGTACTGTTGAACTACTTTCAGAAAGAATATTTTTTGCATGAATGTCTTTTATTTTATTATGTTTAATGTAGTTAAGGCACAGGTTTTTAACCGAACGGACCAGGTAATTTTTTACTGATGTTTCAATATTGATGCGGCTTCGTTTTTCCCATATCCTGACAAATAAATCCTGAACTATTTCCTCAGCTTCGTCATCGTCTTTTACAAATTGCGATGCAAACAGGCACAAACTTTTGTAGTAACGGTGGAAAACAGTTTCAAAAGCCTGTTCATCGCCATTTTTTATACGTTCAAACAATTCTTTTTCATCCGGAAGGTTCATGTTTAAGTCCTTTTTTGAATCCCGCTAAAGGTAGTAAAACATTATCCTTCAAAAAGCATTTAATTGCTCTGCAAACAGAGATTTTATCATTTTGCCGGTTAAGCAATCCTGTTATTTTTGTACGCTTAAATTAAAAAAATGACCAAAAAGAGAAAAGAAACCTGGAATTTTCCACGGGCATTTTGGGTGGCCAATACGGTGGAATTATTTGAACGTGCCGCATACTACGGAGTTTTTATTGTAATTACCCTTTATTTATCCCGAATTTTGGGTTTTGGCGATATTGAGGCAGCATTAATTGCCGGATCTTTTCAGGCACTGTTGTATTTACTTCCAACTTTTGCCGGTGCCTATGCTGATAAAATCGGCTTCCGAAAATCTTTAATTATTGCATTTGGCCTTTTAACCCTGGGATATCTGGGAATGGGTGTTTTGCCAACAATGTTTAATTCTGCAGGATTGGTGGAATACGGAAACGAAACGGTTTTTCACGGGCTTGATGTTTCGTTTCAGAAATATGCAATTTTGCCAGTGCTCGCTTTAATTGTTTTGGGCGGTGCATTTATTAAGTCGGTAATTACCGGGACAGTGGCAAAAGAAACAACAAAAGAAAACCGTGCAAGGGGTTACAGCCTTTTTTATGCAATGGTAAACATTGGCGCTTTCTCCGGGAAAACCGTGGTGGAACCGCTGCGCGAAATGATGGGAAATACAGGTTTAATCTGGATTAGTTATTTCTCGGCAATTATGACTTTAATTGCACTTGTTGTGGTATTTTTTATGTATAAAAGCACTCATATCCAGGGCGAAGGAAAAACAATTAGCGAAATTCTGGAAGGACTTGTAAAGGTTGTATCCAATTTGAGGTTGGTTTTTCTTATCCTGATAATAACCGGCTTTTGGATGGTGCAGCATCAAATGTATGCCACCATGCCCAAATATGTTTTACGATTGGCAGGGGAGGGGGCAACTCCCGGATGGTATGCAAACGTAAATCCGTTGGTTGTTTTTTTAACGGTAGGTTTTGTCACTCATTTAATGCGTAAACGTTCAGCGCTGTACAGCATGACAGTTGGTATGTTTATTATGCCGGTGTCTGCCCTTTTTATGGCGTCGGGTAATTTAATTCACGAATCAATTCTTGGCATGCATCCGGTGGCTTTTATGATGATTGTGGGTATTGCTTTTCAGGGATTTGCCGAAACATTTATTTCTCCGCGGTATCTTGAATTCTTTTCCTTGCAGGCTCCGGCAGGCGAGGAAGGATTATACCTTGGATTCAGCCACTTGCATTCATTCTTATCATCAGTTTTGGGCTTTTTGATGTCGGGAGTTTTACTGGAAAAATATTGTCCCGATCCACGATTGTTCAGCAGCAGGGAAGCCTGGCAGGAAGCAGCAGTACATGCACATTACATTTGGTATTATTTTGTTGGGATTGCTTTAATTTCAGCAGTTTCGCTAATTATATACGGGCAGGTAATTAAAAGAATCGACGGCCGAAAACAAATTTCAGGTTAATGTTTTGTTGATTCAGACGAAATAATTAGTTTTGCACACCATTTTCCGTAAAGGAATTACACGGTTGGCAGCATTGAAGAGTAGGAGAGGGGCCGCCAAAAGTAATTAGCCCGGGTGGCGGAATTGGTAGACGCGCTGGATTCAAAATCCAGTTCTGGCAACAGAGTGCGGGTTCGATTCCCGCCCCGGGTACTGGGACAAAATTAAAGCCGCTGTAAGTTAAATACTTGCAGCGGCTTTTTAATAAAGCCAACAATTCATCTTTTGTTAAACGAGTATTTCATCTGGATTTAACCGCTTGTTCTGTAAAGAATTTATTGATAAATGAACGCATATATTTATCTTTGAAAAGATAATAACAGGCTAATTTAACCGATAATATTTTATCCTGCAGTTAAATGCTGCAAGTCGTTTATCTACAAATAAAATAATTAGAAACTTTTAAATGAATGTGAGATGAAAAAACATAAAATTCAGATTCTTCTTTCCGCATTGATTTTGTTGGTATTGACCACCCATTCCTTCGCCCAAAATCCCATTGTCAGGGATCAGTTTACTGCAGATCCTACGGCAAGAATCTTTAACGGGAAAGTTTATCTTTTTCCATCGCATGATATTGTTGCACCTGAAGGGATAAACCTGAGGCCCAACTGGTTTTGCATGGAAGACTACCATGTTTTTTCTTCCGGAAATTTAACCGACTGGACCGACCATGGCGTTATTGTAACTCAAAATAATGTACCATGGGTTGATTCCACTTCCTACAGCATGTGGGCGCCCGATTGTGTTGAACGAAACGGGAAATACTACTTTTATTTTCCGGCAAATAAAAAACCGGAAGATAAAAACCAGCGCAGAAGTTTTGGCATTGGCGTGGCAACAGCCGATAATCCTGAGGGACCATACGTTCCTCAACCACATTCAATAGAAGGAATAAATGGAATCGATCCCAATGTATTTATCGATAAGGATGGTCAGGCTTATATATACTGGTCGCTCGGAAATTTGTATGTCGCAAAGCTGAAGGAAAATATGCTGGAGCTGGATTCTGAACCACAGATAATAGCCAATTTACCCGAAAAAGGTTTAAAGGAAGGACCATTTTTGTTTGAACAGAACGGCATTTATTACCTTACTTTTCCGCATGTGGAAAATAAAATTGAACGGCTTGAATATGCCATTGGCGATAATCCGATGGGGCCGTTTAAAATGACAGGCGTGATTATGGATGAATCACCCATGAACTGTTGGACCAATCATCATTCACTTATTGAATATAACGATCAATGGTACCTTTTTTATCATCAAAATGCCTATTCACCGGAGTTTGATAAAAACAGATCGGTTTGTATCGACAGCATGTTTTTCAATGCCGATGGTACCATCCAAAAAGTAGTTCCTACTTTGCGAGGTGTCGGATTAACAAAAGCAACCGGAAAAATACAAATAGACAGGTACTCTGCTAAAAGTGAAAAGGGCATTTCTGAAGCATTTAATGATACACTCAACACCTTTGCAGGGTGGAATGCCATGTTTAACGGAGAAAGTTCCTGGATTCAATATAATTCGGTAGAGGTGAATAAAAAACTAAAATCGGTTCAGGTAAGGGCGCGATCAAATACCGGCGGAAAACTTGAAATTCATTTGGCAAAAGCCGATGGGCCGCTTGTTTCTGAAATTAATATTCCCGGAAATAAGGATTGGAATATTGTTGAATCAGATATATCAAAAATTAAAAAGGGAATTTACAACCTGGTTGTTGTGCAAAAAGGAAACAAACCAGTTGAATTGGACTGGATTCAGTTCAAGGATTAAAATTGCTGTTCAGAATATATAAACTGAATATTCCGGCACCATTCCCGCTAAATCTTTTCAGATTTCAGAGTTTTCAGAATCCAGGTGCAGACAAGTTCAAATGCACGGTATTGAAATAAAGTAAGACTATCATATTAAAAGGATTGCATAATGAAAAGAAGAAGATTTATTAAAAATACAATGGGTGCAGGAATGGCTGTTGGTTTTTTTCCTGCTGCCTTCAGAACAAATATCAAAACTGAAATTCCGGTTCACCAGATAACTTCCGGGGCTAACCAGCACTGGTTTGGATATTACGATAAATGGCAGATTGATTCTACCGGCCGCTATGCACTGGGAAATGAAGTGGACATGATTTTTCGTTCACCACAAAAATCAGATATTTTACGTATTGGTCTGGTCGATCTTGAAAATAATAACCAATGGAAAGAAATCGGGCAAAGCACGGCCTGGAGCTGGCAGCAGGGTTGTATGTTGCAATGGATTCCCGGCAGTAAAGAGGAAGTGATTTGGAATGACAGGAAAGGTGATGATTTTGTAAGCCGTATTTGTAATATTAAAACCGGACAGACCCGGACATTGCCGCGTCCAATTTATGCATTGTCGCCGGACGGAACTTTGGCAGTGACGGTAAATTTTGCCAGAGTGCAAAAAATGCGGCCCGGCTATGGATATGCAACTTCACAAAAAACAGACAAATGGGAAAAAGCGCCGGAGGATGATGGTATTTTCAGAATGGATTTAAAAACAGGTAAAAGCAGTCTGATCATTTCTTTAGCAGAACTGGCTTCTCTTGATCGGGAATTGGGTCCGGTTGCAAACAATTTTCACTGGTGTAATCACCTGCTGATATCACCGTCGGGTAATCGGTTCATTTTTTTAAACCGATCGCGCAACTACCTGCTCTATGAGGAGACGAGGAAAACCAAAAACTGGAATTCAGATTATATAACACGCGCTATTACCTGCAATACCGACGGCAGCGATTTGTATGTGCTAAACGACTCAGGAAACTTCTCACACTTTATCTGGAAAAATGATGATACAATTACAGCCTGGGCATCTACCGAAGATGGCGGAAATGCAGCATTTTATGAATTTTATGATAAGAGCAAACGCTTTAAAATGCTCAATGATGAAAAAATGCCGGAAAACGGACATAATACTTACGTTCCGAATACCAACAACGAATGGATTCTAAACGATACTTATCCTTACCGTAATCCGGAACATAAGCAAACGCTTTATTTGTATCATGTTCCTACCCAACGAAAAGTTATTCTGGGTGAATTCTTCGAACCCGAAAAATTCCAGGGAGAATGGCGCTGCGATCTTCATCCGCGATGCGATCAGCAGGGAAACCGTGTTTTCTTCGATTCAACACACAATGGAGGGAAGCGGCAGATGTATATGGTTAATATTGAAAAAATTGTACATGGATAATATTCAAAAGAACGCCTAAAAAGAGAAGGTACTGCAAAACAGAACAGACCTTCAAAATTTTTATCAGAATTTATTTCATAAATAATTCCGGTTGAGGTAATATTCCGTTTTTAAAACCGATGTAATTTTAATCTTCCTTCAGCAAAATCATACCATCTTTATTTGGAACAGTAAAACTTTTGGAAACTTTCTGAGTTAATCCATCCTTTAATTTTTCTGAAAAACCAATGTTTTGTGCTGTTCCGCTGAAATTGTACACCACCCAGGCATTTTCAAATTCCCTGAGGTATAAATTATCAATGTTGTTGTACAATGTACCTGTTTTTCCCACTGGTTTTCCTATGGGCAGGTCCCAGAAATTATACCAGTTGTGATAATGATCGGCTAACGGAATGGCATTGTCATCGGCAAAAAGTACGCACCCGTTTGATAATGTAAGCGTCATCGTGGTAAACAAGCGCATGGTCTGCAGGTTTTCATCCGAATTTCGCTCTTTTATGCGGGTATCCCTGTCGGGATTGTACTCATCATGCACCCGCCATCCTTCCACGCATACAATTTTAGGCTCGTGCAAATGTTCCTGGTTAAAAATTACAGCTTCCTGAATTTGCTGCAATTGTTCGTCGGTATAATTTTCCTTGTAATTGGGTTTATGATTCTCCATAAACGCAGCATTTAAAAGGGGAGCAAGTTTACTCATCATTCGCTGGTTTGTATTTCCCATAATCAAAAATTCATCTCCAACTGCATTTCTGATATTTTGCAACAGTTCCATCCTGGCTTTCAATTCCACCTCATCCTTTAGATAGGGATTCCACCCCTCAGTTGAAGCATCGTCGCTGGTAGCATTTTCGTTCATCCAGTCCATCATTATTCCGTCGAATAAACCACTTTTTTGTATGGCCATTGCCTGTTGTACAACCAGTTGCTGAAGTTCAGGATTAGTGAAATCAACGAGGTAGGAGAGTACCTTGTCATCCGGGTCAATAATCCCGTTTTCATTGGTATCTTCTCCCCATCCGATAACCGGTTTTCCTTCAGCAGTGCGCAACCAGAGTTTTGAATCAGGTGGCAGATATCCCGTTTTCCCGTTTTCTTCATTTTGGGCCGAAACAAAACGACCTTCGCGATACCGCAGTTCAACCAGGAGTTTTATATCCTGATTTAACTTCCGGATTTCAGCTATTCTTTTCCTGGCTGCTGGCATTAAACTTGTATCGAGTCTGGTTCTTAATCCGGAATATGGGCTTTGATTCCAATCCCAGTGGATGCCAGCTAGTCTTTCCATGCCGCCAAAAACAACAGCATGTTTGGCCAGCATTTCGGCTTCGGTTTCTCCGGTTGTTACTTCTGCATCATTCCAGGCTTGAAAAACAGGAACTTTATCTGTTTTGGAAGATTTTAACTTGTTGTTGTCCAGCGTTTGGCAGAAAGAGAAAAGACCAGTGAAAATAAGAAGTGCAGGAATCCGGGATGTCTTGTAAAATGTTTTACTCAGTTTCTTAAAACGGAATGTCTTCGTCATCGAAAAATTGGTTTTTATTATTTGTTAAATTGTTATAATCTTCTATATCAGCATCAAACTCATCACAACTTGTACAGTAATCCGGAAACGGACAATTTTCTTTATCGTAACTGCAAAATTCAATATGGCTTGTGCCTGTTCTCATTTTAGTGTGTTGTTCATTCCAAAAATTACGGATAAACGAATAACGCAAATGGTTGGGGTAATTTTCCGGAAATTCGAGTGAAAAAAGAAAATATTCAAGGAATGCTTCCAGTTCGATGCTCAATTGTTCTTTTTGCTGCATGCTGAGCTTTTCGGGAGGCGGCAGCATTTCGGATGCAATTCCTGTAATAACTGAAACCGGAACTCGTTCTCCGTGGAGGTAATTTTCTACATCCTCAATATGAGCCCAAAACGATTCATCATCAGATACCGCCTCAATGGCAGTTTCCGCTTCATGTTCCATACCGGAAGTAATTTCGCGGAAATCTTCAATTAACTGATCGATATAACGTTGCATAATTATTAATTTACTAATGTTTCGCACTATATTTTAATTTATTTAAATTCAATCTATTACACAATGTTTTTTTTGTTATTTCCCTGTGTATTAGCTTGTAAAGTTTTCCATTTTCATCATGCAGCGGTTTTAATATTTTCACCGGGTTCAAATAGCCGTGCTATTTTTTCATATAGCTTTTCATCTTGTATTATTTTCTCAAATAACTGAATTTGGTCGATTTCATCAAAAAGCTCTGTAATTGTTTTTACCACCTCAAGAAATAATCCCCACAACCGCTGGCTAAGTCTTTGCATGCTGGCCTGCTCTTTTATCTGACAAAACATCCCGGTTTTTGATTCATAGGTTTCATATCTAAACTTACAAGTCAGCAAAATGTGTTGTATCATTGTAATTGTTGCATCAGCAATCTGTGCGTCAAAATCATTCGACTGGCACCGGCCCAAACCCAAAAGTTGTTTCGATTCTTTAAAGAACACTTCAACCGACCAGCGGATTTGGTATATCTCAATCATCTTAATAAACGACAGGTTCGTATTGGTACACACAAAAACTTTCCACTTGCCGTTTTTGCCCTGTCGGCTAAAAAAGAGTTTTATCTCTTTTTCTTTGTAAAGAACAGTTGCCTCTTTATAATAAAACCCAAGCTTGCGGCATCTTTTAGCTTTACCAAGCATATTACGGATTTGGCTGTGAGTGTACTTTCCGCCTGCAAACCCAAACTTTGTTTTGGGTGTTTTATACATCCCTATCAGGTGTACATCCTGGTTTTTTACTGAAAGCACTGCATTTATAAAAGCCTCACAAGTGAACCAACTGTCCATCAGCACGTAATCAACTTTAAACCCTTGTGAAATGGCACGTTTGAACATTTTTACCGCACAGTCAATTTTTGACATGTCTGCCTCTGCTGCACGCTCATGGGTAAAAGAGCCTGACTGACGTTTCTTTTTATACTGCTTTTTCAGTTCTTTCTTTTTCAGGCCAAATGGCTTTTCTTTGTTTTTACCCCTTTCACGGTGCAACGAAAAATCCAGAGGAATGAAAGAAACCCCGTCCCAATAGCCCATTAAAAGTAGCTTAAAACCAAGCAGGTGGTTGTTTGACACATGATCCCACACCCTTGACACCTTTTCAATAAACCTCCCGGTTTTGGCAATAACCGTATCATCAAAAATCATACACTTTACAGAGTTGGTGTTATCACTCCCAGTTTCGGTCAGTTTTTTGAACTTTGCTGCAAACAACCATAAAATCAACCTCCAGCAGATATCGGGATTATTTTTCAGGCGATAAAATGTGTCCTTACCTGCTTCAACCTGGTGTTTTATAAATCCGTTAACCATGGAATTAACAGAGGCAGCCCCAATAAAAGGCAACGATACCAATATGGTAAAAATGGACTGAAAACTATACCCTTTAACCTTTACAGGGGATATACAGTTGCATAAATCAGAAAACGAAAAACTTTTCAAAGAACTCAAAATAAATTCCGGTTCGAGCCACCTGTGGGTAAAACCGGTTTTTAATTCCCAAATCTTATTAATATCTTTACTCTGTAGCATGTTTTTTGAGTTTTGGATTCACCCTTAATTTATTAAAAATTAAGGTCTTAACCGAATAAACATGCTATTTTTTATTAACTTAATTGTCTTAATATCAACATTTTTTATAACTGCGAAACTTTATAATTTAAAAATCGATTTTACTAATTTGTTGAATCATATTTTTAGCGAAATTTTATATTGAAGCAATTTTTCAAAATATAAAACTGGGAAAAATTATTAATACATTTGAATTTTAGTCAGGAATTATGAAAAAATTAGATACCAAACTCATGCACCCGCGTGATCAGATTGCCATGATAATCAAAAAGATTTACCGTAGCGGGTTAACAACAACATCCGGTGGAAATGTTTCGGTAATTGATGAAAACGGCGACATGTGGGTAACACCGGCAGCCATCGACAAAGGCTCGTTGCGCGCGTCCGATATTGTTGTGGTGCGCAAAGACGGCACCATCGAAGGGCGCCATAAACCATCGTCAGAATATCCGTTTCACCGGGCAATTTACGAATGCCGCCCCGATATTAAATCGATAATTCATGCTCATCCGCCGGCACTGGTTTCATTCAGTATTGTTCGTCAGATTCCGGATACCAACATTATTCCGCAGGCAAAAAATGTGTGCGGAAAAATTGGTTATGCACAATACGAATTGCCCGGCAGCGAAGAACTTGGTGAAGAAATAGCCGGACAGTTTAAAGGAGGGAAAAATGCAGTAATCATGGAAAATCATGGCGCCGTGGTTGGTGGTTCCGATTTGGGCGATACGTTCCAGCGGTTTGAAACCCTCGAGTTTTGTGGCAGGACAATTATTTACGGAAATACAATCGGAAGCCCGAAATACCTTAGCAATGCCGAAATTGAGGAGTTTGAAAACCAGATTCCGAGATTGCTGCCCGAAATGAACCAGGTGGAGCATCCCTCTGATGAACGGGCCATTCGCGAGGAGATAAAAATGATTGTCCACCGGGCATGCGAACAGGGACTGATGATTAGTTCATATGGTACAGTTTCGGTGCGCTGGCGGGGAAACGATTTTCTCATTACCCCGACAAATGTTGCACGCTGGGATATTCAAAACGAAGATATTGTGCAGATAAAAGACGGAAGACGGGAAGCGGGAAAATTGCCCAGCCGCTCCACATGGCTGCACCAGGAAATTTATAAACGCAATCCAGAAATCAATTCTATTATTCTGACGCAGACACCCTATTTAATGGCTTACAGTGTAACCGATGAAAAACTGGATGTACGCACCATTCCCGAAAGCTGGATTTTCCTGCAGGATGTACCGAATGTGCCTTTTGGATCCCATTTTGCCGGTCAGGAAATCATTCTGAAACTGCTGTCGAAAGATACTCCGGCAATTATAATCAACAATGATTCAGTGCTCGTTACCGGCGATAAACTGCTGAATACATTCGACCGCCTGGAAGTGGCAGAATTCAGTGCCAAATCCCTCACAATGGGCGCTTCACTTGGAAAACTGGTTCCGATTAATGATAACCAGGTGGAAGCATTACGGGAGAAATTTTTAGGGTGAAAAGTAGCTGTCATTTCGAATTCCGGTATTCCCGGGAGAGAAATCTTTTTATTTGAAACAGATTTCTCCTCGGATACTCGTCGAAATGACAGCATGAATGAAGTTTTTAGGATGAAAAGTAATACTTTAAGTTTACAAGCTGTCATTTCGAGGGCTCACCCAAAATTTTTTGGGCATAATGAGTAAATGACAGTAAAGCGTTAATGATTTACAGTTCTTTAGTGAGATCGATCTCCCCTTTGCAAGCTACTCTTTATACACATCTTTATTCATTATCTCAAGAGCGATCTTGTATCCTTCAAATTTATTGTAAAAGATATCCAATCCATTCTTTATAGATATATAACCTGGTGGTCCCTGAGATTTATAACCGCTCCATCCACCTAATCTGGCTATTATCCAGGCAGCCCATGATAATGTTTGAAAAGGATGTGGGTTCTTTTGTTTTGTAGTTTTTCCATCTACTTTACTCAGAAGCAATTCAATAAACTTAACCTGATGTTTATTAAAAACTGCTTCAGCTTTGATATTTTCTTTTTTGTTTAATGAAAGTTTAAGCATCATTACGGTTAAAGCAACCTGTAGCGTCATTACAAGCAGTTTTTTTAAACCTGCTCCGGTTTCAAGTTGTGCAGCCTCCAGTTCAAACCCTTTACTTTTTATTAACCTAACCTGGACAAGCCAGAACCAAACAATTAAAAGATTTACCTTTACTGAATGGAACTTTTAACAGAAACATATAAAAGAGAGATATCCTGTGTTCTTTCTTGTTTCGACAGGTTAATTCTCAGTGGAACAATTCCGGAGATATCATATAGTCAGGGAATGACAAACTATCTGTATCAAAATCAAGTCAGAATATTTGACTATCCCAAATTTGCAGAACCTTTTAAGGAAAAAATCCGGTTAAATGCTGAACGGATAGCCAAAGAACATGGTATTGAAATCGAGTTCATCCGCAAAACTGGTATCCGGAAAGAATCCATCATTTCTGAGAAAGTTGAAAAACGTGGCAGCCATCCGGGCATTGTCCATATCATTTCTGTGATGGAAGCCTGCAATACTTATAAACCCTGGCACGACAAAACAACAGGGAAAACATTTTTAAAACCTGACACCAGCAAATGTTTGCATTACTATTTTTATTTCATTGACGAGCAGGTTGGTTTGGGATATGTTCGCGTACCTACCTGGTGTCCATTTCGGTTGCAGGTTTATATTAACGGTCACAGTTTGCTGGCTTCTGAATTGAAACAGGCAGGGATTAAATATACCATGACAGACAATGCATTTGACAGCATTGAAGATGCCGGTAAAGCACAGGAACTTTCGGACAATATCAGTATTGAGAAACTTCACCGTAAATTAGACGAGTTTGCCTGGCAATTCTGTCCGGTTTATAAAGATTTTAACCTGAGATACCATTGGAGCGTGATGCAGGCCGAATATGCCACTGACATTGTGTTTAAAAAACAGGAGGGTTTGCAACAAATTTACAGCGAACTTGTGGCCACTGCCATACACACAGTCAAACCTGAAAACATTGCAACCTTTTTGGGGCACAAACTTGACCCCCGATATCAGGGAGAAATGGGCAACAATTACAATGTACGCATCGAAGGCAGCCGCATAAAACACACGATGGGTTCGGTCTCGATAAAAATGTATGACAAGTTCAGTAAAATATTGCGGATAGAAACAACATCAAACGATATCAGCTTTTTTAAACACTTCCGCGAGGTAGTACACCGTGACGGGACAAAGTCGCACAAAATGGCTCCATTGAAGAAAAACATCTACAGCCTTTCGTTTCTAAAAGATAACCTAAAAGCTTCGAATAAAAGATACCTGGAGTTTATCTCTGCTTTCGACAACAAAGAAATTGGCAGAAAAAGGCTTGAAGGTGTCACTTCATCAAAAAATGAAAATAATCGGAACTACAAAGGCTTCAACTTCTTTAACACCCTCGATTTAGTTGTTTTAATGACCATTCTTCGGGGTGAATTTAATATTAACGGGTTCAGAAATAAAAATCTGCAAAAGCTATTGGGTTTTAATGGCAGCAAAATTAGCAGGTTGATTAAACGGCTGAGGGTTCATGGTCTTATAAAAAAGGCCACCGATTCGTATAAATATTACCTAACCAAAATTGGAAAAGAAACCATCATCATGGCTCAAAAGATTAAAGAAATGGTGCTGGTTCCAGCTTATTGCTATTGAATATTATGCCAAAAAAAACATTAAAATAGAAGATAAGGTACTAAAAAGTTCTTCTATTAGCCATCTGTTGCTATACCATTCCACACATTTTATGGCATCTTCTACTGTTATTATTTGATGAGTTGTTAACAGTCTCCAATGAATCGGAGCTTCACCATTCGGAACTGTTTCTTGTACTTCCCTGGCCTCAATTGCCCACATTTCAACAGATGGGGGATAATTTCCCATATTTGCTTTACGAGGCTTCTTAATTTTAACCTTTACCCATTTTATTGCAATTTGTGCAGTTCTGTTTTTTCTTTTTTTATTTCCTTTTACTTTAAGATCATATGAACTTTTCCTTTCCTGCTCTTCTAACTTTTCAAATAACTTTGTATTTTCTCCTTCAATAATCCTGTTAATACTGGAACGGATAAGTAGATGAGTTTGGTCATCGGGAACAATAACTAGTTCTTCATAAATGTCTGATTCTCTGTCTCCAATAATTGTTATCACAGGAGTTCTTGAGAGAACAGATTTTGTATTTATGGCAGTTTTGATCCATCGATATGATTCTTTATTACTTATATCCTGTGTTTTATAGTCTCTTTCAAATTTATTGAGACTATCCCAGTTCCGATTCCAAATGCGTATGTCAGCAATCCCGACAGGTATTTTATCTTCGGCATTTACCACCAATGAAGGATGACAAAAAATCCCGGCATTTTTGGCATTAGTAACGGGGCCTACGTCTTTATCAGAAGTTGTTATCCGATTAAAATGATTTGTAAAATTACATTCAGTTGTATCCTGAATGCAAAGTAAATGCCTTGGGCCCTGATTTTTAGCACAGGCAGAAATTACGCCATGAGCCAATTCTTCATAACTGAAACTATTGTTCCTAAACATACGGTATGCACCTATTTTTTCTGTATGACTTGAGCAAAATCTATTTACAACTACTTTTCCAAAGGTAAGCATATCGGTCATAACTTTCTCCGCTCTTTTTTCAGAGCGCCGGTCGGGCAAAAGGCCATTAAAAAAGCCATTAAAATTTTTGATTATCATGGCGTTAAGATAATCATAATTTACATTTTAATCATCTATATTATGATGATTATTATGTGTTTAATATTAATATATATAAACATTAGATTGTTTAAAAGTATTAAAGGCAAATCTAGATTTGTGTATAAAGAGTAGCTTTGCAAGGGGAGAAACCAGCGGGAGAGGGGTAAATAAGATACTAAATGGAGTTGCTTTACCCTTTTGGCTTACGCCATTTTCCCTCACGAGGGAAAAGCCTTCTAAGAAATTATCGTTAAACAAATGAGGATTCGTAGTTCCATTGTTTGTACAGAATCGTATTATTTCGGATTAGTTACATAAAATATTTTGTAGGAAACTAAAAAAGATAAACCAGCAATTGTAAACAAATTAAAAAGTTACTTAATACAACATGTTACGTAAATCTGTCATTGGCAATTCCAGTATTCCGGGAGAGAAATCTTTTTATTTGAAACAGATTTCTCCTCGGATACTCGTCGAAATGACAGCATTATTAAGGTTTTGGGCAACTCAATAATTACTTCATTTATTTATACAACTTTTCTGCAGTTACCTCTTTCTGAAACAGTGTTTTCGGGTCGTCATAAAACTTCCTGAAATTCTCTGCATCAGGACTGTTTTTATATGGTGCAAATGCTCCGTGACTTGATTTCTGCCACGGATTCCGCCACACCAAAACATAGGATAAATCGAACGGCTGCAACGTTTTCAACACTTTTTCTGTCCACCAGGTTGTATCGGTTGCAATGGGACCGCCGGTTTCGCTAACGGCCGCTATTTTATTCTTTTCTTTGGCCAGCTTTGTAACTGTTGCTGCGCAACTTTGGAGTACTTCTGGAAAATCCGGTCCACGGTCATACAAATCGAATGCAAGGATATCAATCACGTCGTCTCCGGGATAGCGTTCCAGGTATTCATCTTCGCTTTTGAACCTGTCAGTGGAGTACGTGTATAAAATGTGATGAATATTTTTTTCATTCTGCAGGTAATCTACTGTAAACTTCCACAGCGCCTTGTAATCTTCTGTTGAACTCAGGTTTTCACCCCACCAGAACCAGCTTCCCGTATGTTCGTGATACGGTCGGAAAAGCACCGGGATAAAAGTTCCGTCATCGGTTTTCAGTCCCTGCAGAAAATCGGCAAGTTTGTCGAGGTATGCTTTAAATAGCTCGTGTTTTTCGCCACCGGGAAAAATCGAAGCCACCACTTTTTTCGACGATGTGTCCCAGGCCGAGCCACCGGTCAGTGGGTTGTTCAGGTGCCAGCTGATGGTGTTCACGCCACCTCTTTCGTAAACCGATTTTATCCAGTTTTGAATTTTATCGAAATGTACCGAATCAAGGCTGTATGCATTTCCCAGTTCAAGGTGGCCCAGTTCCCAGCCATACACCGCGGGGTAATCACCAACCACATCTTTCACATCCGAGCGGCCCTCTTCGTATACCCAGCTGTGGCCATAAGCCAAATCATCCTGGTGACCGAACATTATTCCCTCGTGTTGCAGGTTAATCAGATTTTGGTAAAGATTAATGGTCTCTTTACTTGCCTTTTTATCGGAAGGAACCGGTTTCCCGGCGAAAGCGGAAACAGTAAAAATCATCAGGAAAAGAGTAAATATGTACTTCATTTTTATTTGTTTTTAATGTTGTTTTATTTTTAATTACACCCTTCGACTGCGCTCAAGGTGACAGTCACCCTGAGCGCAGTCGAAGGGTGTAATTAACGTAATTTTTATATCAAAGTGACATTGATTTTAATTAATTATTTTTTTAACCTGCTCCACCTTTAATTCAACTTTTGGATGGAACTCACCACCGTTCATATAGTGTAGTAAACTAGCTCTCAGTTGCCGGGCTTCCGGACGGTTCTCCAAATCGTTTACCAAATCAGCTCCGCTCACCAGCAAACTTCCTTTTCCCACTTTTGCCTCAAAAATCAGCGCAAGCCTGCGATTAGTTACCCAGTCATCAATAATCCGGACAATCGGTTTTAGTTCAGTTGGAAATGAATCAAGCTGAATGGCATCGGCATGGCTCATGGCATCCCACCATTGCCAGTTGGAATGGTATTCGGTGGGAAACAATTCCAGTGCCGGATGCTCCGGGTTGCATAAAATACCCAGCGTGTGGGGCTTTTGTCCATCCGTCCAGGCGGTATTCCAGAATATACTTGAAAAACCGACGCCAACATTTCCTCCCGTTTGCGGAGAAACTTTTCCCTTTCCAAGGCTCAGCAATACTTTCCCGCCGCCGTTTAATTGCTTCAATACTGAAGGCGAAAGATGCTCCACCACAGTAATTTCATTCACCTCTACCGGTTGTTTTTCCGGATAAACCCAAATATCCCAGGCGTTGGAAAAGGATTCGGCTTTTACTTCCAGTGTGAGTTTCCGTGGTCTGTTTTCAGGTGGAAATTCGATAAATGATTTTTCCCAATCCGATATTGTTTCCGATGGGAATGTTTTGTTCTCCCAGTGTTCCTTCCGCAACTGTTTTTTGGTCGGAAATGATTTTCCATTCCGGATTCACATTTTCCAGGGGTTGCTCTCCAAAATGTGCTATTTCCACGTTTGCCGTCATCGTTTCCCCTTCGCTGAAAACCCGCTTTTCCAACCGGACCAGCGGAACTGTAGAATTGCAAAACCGGCGGTATTCTTCCGGTGAAATATACCCTTTTTCTTCCCAGAACGGATCGAGCACACCCACCAATGCAGTTCCCTGCCCGGGAAAATCGTGCAAATCGAGCAGTTGAAAGCCGGCAAAACCGGGAGTTCGCAGTGCCGCTTCAATATCAGCTTTGTAACACAGCGCCTGCAATTTTCCTGATGCCAGTACAAAACTGTCGGCCAGATTTTCCATATGGTGCGCTTTCAGGCTCTCTCTGAAGATTTCAAAGTTTTTAGGCTTCAGTACTCCGGTGTACTTATTCATCTCTTTAAAACCGGGATAAACGCACCACTGACCTATTTCATGGCTGACCACCGGAATTCCGTCGCCGGGAATTTTATTACGCCAGTCGAAATCAGTTTTTGGCGGCTCCGCATTGATGATGCTGTTCAGTTCTTCGCCCCAGCCCTGAATCCGTGGTTGAGGTAATACGTGATAATCATTCACCGGCAGTGCCGGCCAGCCAGATGCACTGGTGTAAACCCGGCGGTCATCAGTGTCTTTCCAGTACGAAACAAACTGTGTCAGGAAGTCGTTGTATTTCGGGCCGCCCGGTTCGTTTCCATAGGCCATCATCACAAACGACGGATGGTTACCGTATTCATCTGCAATTCGTTTGCTTTCGTCCCAAATGTACTGATCGATGGGCATTCCGCTGCCGAGTTGTGTGCTTCCGTTGGCCCATGACGAGCATTCCACCTGCAGGTAAATACCCACTTCATCGGCTGCCTGAAATGCTGCTTCCGGCGGGCACCACGAGTGAAACCGGACGTGGTTCAGTCCGTGATTTTTAACAGCGCTTAAGACTTTTTCCCAACCGGCCGTTTCCGTTGGCGGATAACCTGTTTTCGGGAAAATGGCACACTCCAGTGTTCCGCGAAGGAAGACGGGCCGGCCGTTAATTTCAAACCGGGTGCCATCCAGCTTTAAACTCACGAAATCCAAAATCAACAGATTGTTGGTCGCTGCCGTTTTTGTATTCCAGGTTCAGCGAAAGTTGGTAAACATTGGGATTGAATTCATCCCAAAGCAATGTATTTTCACCCATTGGATAATCGAAGGAAAGGAGATTTTCGCCCGGAGTGATTTCGAATTCATATTTTATTTGTTTTGTATTTCCTGATTCCGAAACATTTTTCAATTGTGCTCCTGCCGTCACTTTTATTGTTTTTTCTTCGTGGGTCGAATTAAAAACGGTGGCTTTAATACGAGCCGTTCTGGTTGTTATATCCGGGAAAACATTAATGTTTTCGAAATAAATTTTACTTCTGGCGCTTAGTGAAATCTCACCAACGATTCCATTCCAGTTGGATTGGGTATGGTCGGTAATGCTGTGTGAATTATTCCCCGGGTCGATTTCCTTCACTCTATTGTCGATTCGGACAGTGATTTCGTTTTTGCCAGGCTGAAGCCATTCCGAAATGTTGTAAACATGCGGAATGGCCAGGCTGTTTTGAACACCTGCCTGCTGTCCGTTCACCCAGACAGACGATTCCCAGTGCGGGCGTTCCAGTGTCAGCCAAACCGTTTCCTGCAGCCAGCTTTCAGGAATTTCAACAGTTTTTCGGTACCATGCGGCGCCGGTATATTTTTTTACCGGTTGCAACCAGTAGGGAAACCGGATGTTGTCCGCATCAAAGTAGGGGGCATAATTCGGGGCGTTGTACCATTCTCTGTTTCGAATTCCGCCCGTCCATTGGGTTTCCAGGGTGATGTCATTGCCTTTCCCGTTTTCTGCCATCGAACCCGGTAAATGAATGATTTCCGGCAAATCGGTATTGTACCACTCTTCTTTCACTCCACGATCATCCGGATCGGTTTGAAACTGCCACTCACCGGCAAGATTGATTTTCTCAGGTTGTCGGTTGCAGGCAAGTGTGGCGATAATAAAAAGCAGAAGAAAAACCTGTTTCATTTTCATTGGTTTTTGTTGATTCAGCGAAGTTAAGATAAAAAAATCATACAAGCTTCCGGTGCGATGCGTCAAGCGGTTTTGATCCGCTGGACGCGTGAGTACTTCTTTGCACTTCCTGATTTTGATATTTCTTATTCGGTGTTTCTTATTTCCTTTCCCAATGCGTCATGCGATTTGATCCGCTCGACGCATGACCGATGAAATATGTTGAACCCATTCCGGGTTCGGGTTTTTACTTCGCTCGCAACCCCGCATTTCATACGGGGCTATTTTAATTTAATCCTTTCAGGATTTCCTCTACTTCCTGATTTTGATATTTCCTGTCCGTCCGGCCAGACAGGCTTATTGGGTATTTCTTATTTTCCTAAATTTTCCTATGCGTCAAGCGGTTTGATCCGCCAGACGCGTAAACGATTTTATTTTCTTTTGGTGGATATATTTAAAACCATTGAACCCATTTTACGGGTTCCTGTTTCGCTTCATTTCCAACCCCGCATTTCATACGGGGCTAGTTTTGTTTAATCCTTTCAGGATTCCCTCGATTTTCTGATTTTGTTATTTCCTGTCCGTCCGGCCAGACGGGCTTATTCGGTGTTTCTTATTTCCTTTCCCAATGCGTCATGCGATTTGATCCGCTCGACGCATAACCGATGAAATATGTTGAACCCATTCCGGGTTCGGGTTTTTACTTCGCTCGCAACCCCGCATTTCATACGGGGCTATTTTTATTTAATCCTTTCAGGATTTTCTTGATTTTCTGATTTTGTTATTTCCTGTCCGTCCGGCCAGACAGGGTTTTTCGGTGTTTCTTATTCTATTTCAACCTCCCGCTGATTTTCGCAGAAATAATAAAATCTGCGCTTATCTGCGAAATCTGCGGGAAACATTTCTATAATTGTTTTTTTAAGTCGGCACATTTTAAACTATTGAACCCATCTTATGGGTTCCGGTTTCGCTTCATTACCAACCCCGCATTTCATACGGGGCTATTTTTATTTAATCCTTTGAGGATTTCCTCCACTTTCTGATTTAATATTTCTTATTTGTTTTTCGCAATGCGTCAAGCGGTTTGATCCGCCAGACGCGTATACACTGATAATTGCAGCCCGGATATAATCTTTTTAGAAAAATTCTAAATTACCCCCCCCCCTAATAAATTTCCTGTAAAAATCATCTTTTTAATGAAATAAAAAATATAGTTTTGAATTGTTATACAGCGACAAGCTCCGTTCGGTAACACAAATTTTCAAAAGGGACAAATAAAATTACAGGGTTATTTAATGCGTCTGGTTATAATGATAATCAAACTGATGCGTACATTCTCGTATTCATATATTTCAAGGGCAAAAAACAACCCAGCCCTTTAAAAAGAACCGGGTTGTAACACTTATTTTATAAACCGGATTGGGGAGTTACCACCTCCCCAGTCCATAAAACTGGATAAAAGTATGAAAATTATTTCATTTTACATTTCTGCGGTTTTCATTATGTTTTCTTTTAAGGGAATTACCCAAATAAAAGTTTACGAAGACAACCGCGTGAAAATTTTAGGGGATAAACCGACAGATGATCCGAACAAGGATCTTTCTTTACAGGTTTATGGAAAATTTGGTGATTACCTTACGAACGGAAGAATCGGTATTGGTGATTATAACGCAGGAGGAATTTTAACAACAAAACGTGTATTCGTAGGAGAAGCTGGAAACAACTATGATTCCGACCGATTAGAATTATGCGGATCGAGTGGAATTTATCTAACCTGGGGGCAAGGTTATGATTATAATAATGTGGTTGCGAAAATCGACCTGGAGTATGAAGTAATTAATGGCGTTTTAACCAATATTTCATCTTTTAAATTCAACACCGATGTTTATGCCCACGGATATATAATTAATTCTGATGAGCAGTTCAAGGAAAACATTGCAACTTTGGATAATACCTATTTAAGATTAATGGAAATCTCACCTGTTTCTTACAATTTAAAACCTGATATGGCTTTTATTTTTCCTGCCGGTTTCGAGCCGGAAACAGAAAAGCAAAGACAAGATTTGATTGAAATTGCTGCAGCAAAAGAAAAGATAAAAATTCTGGAAAAGGAAAGGTATGGTTTTGTTGCCCAGGATCTGGAAAAAGTTTTTCCGGAATTAGTGGAACAAGATAAAGACGGACTTTATGTTGATTACCTTGGCCTGCTACCTGTTTTGGTAGAAACCATTAAAAAGCAACAGTTGCAAATAGCCAGAATTAAACATCTTTTAAATTCTCAAAATGTTGAATTTTTAAAATAACAAATCATGAAAAAATATATCTATACAATTATCATTTTATTGACTACAATAATTACTCTACAGACTAACGCACAAATAAAAATTAACAGTGATGGACAAATAAAAATATTTGGCGATAACGAATCAGACGACCCGGATAAAGACTTATCTCTGCAGGTATATGGAAAATACGGGAGTACGTTTAGTAATGCAAAGATTGGCATTGGGGATTATGGTAGGGTTAACTATAACGGAGCAAATGTTTTTATTGGTGAACTTGGAACAAACTGGGACAGCGATCGTCTCGATTTACATGGTAAAAATGGAATTTATCTAACATACCAACAAGGATATGACTACAACAATATAATTGGTAAATGGGACATCAATCAACCCGACCGGTTCCAGTTTAATGTAGATGTATATGCCAAAGGCATTAAGCTTAACTCCGACGAGAAATTCAAAACCAATATTAAACCACTCGGCAGCAAGTTAGACAAGCTAAAACAACTAGAAGGAGTTAGTTATGAATTGAAAAGTGAAAAAATTCAATTTACTCCGGAAGAATTACTGGGTTTAACTGAAAAAGAACAGGCCGATATTGCACTCGTGGATAAAATGGACGAACGAAGTCGTAAACGATTGGGTTTCTTAGCCCAAAATGTGCAAATTTTATTCCCTGAACTGGTGGAAGAAGATAAGGATGGCTACAAGTATGTAGATTATGTTGGCCTGATTCCTGTTCTGGTTGAATCGGTAAAAGAGCAACAGGAACAGATTGATGAATTGCTGGAACTGGCGGCAAAAAAAGGACTATTAATACCCCAAAAATAAGATTGTTATGAAACAGATAATAATAGTTTTAGGTGTTATGCTGTTTGCTTTGCAACTTAAAGCACAGTTTATCTATGATGAATGGGGAATAATTATTCCATACTCTTTGACTGATAAGTACAAGAATGTTATCAATACAGATATTATACATTCCTTGGTTTTGCCTTCGTATAACAATGATTCATTATGTCAAATTAAAAATAGTGGAAAAGGATTGCGCGAAATTGGAAGTGTCTTTGCGGCTGGCATTCCAAAAGATACTTTAATTAATTTAAAGGAAAGCGCAGAGTTTTTTGAGTTAGAAAATGGAAAGCTTTGGGTTTATACCATCGAAAGCCCTACAGCAAGTTTCCTAGGCATTAACATAAAGGATTTTGATGTATTACCAGGATGTTATTTCAGTATTATCCCGGGCAAATATCCTTATGAAATTCAGGAACCGGAAACCTATTTGTCTGGCGAAATAAATAAAAGAATACAACAACGCGGATTAAACCGAACGGTAGATAACGTTAAAATGGTGATAGAATATTTTGAGCCCAATAATTTAAAAAATGGCAGAAATTATTTTATAAATAGTATTACTTATGGTTTTGCTGGCGGATTTGGACAGGAATTTATAAAAGACATGGAAGAAAAAAAGGAAAATACAGATTCTACAAATTTGAAAAGTGGCTGGTATGAAGATCCTGATGCTCCGCCGCTTCCATGTCAATATGACGTGATATGTCCGGAAGCAGGAACCTGGGGAAGTGAAGCAAAATCAGTAGGATTCATTAGGATTGAATATAATTACGATAGTAAAACCTTTATTAGTTCAGGCACATGCTTTTTCTTAAATAAAGAAGGGGGATATGAAGAAACAGATAATCCGGTAATAATCACCTGCGGCCATTTGTTTGCTCCTGAAGTAGCACCTGGAACCTATCTAGATATAAGTAGTAGTTACGGATTTATTCAAGTTATCATAGATTATGAGCACAAGGAATGTAATGAATCTAAGGTCAGATATGGAAAACCGTTACCAGGAACTTTTAGCAGTATTATTTTTGGCACATCATATAATCCTGGCTTTGGTACTTATCGACAAAATGATGATTACGCTGTATTACAACCTTCGCGAGATGTTGAAAATCTGACAAAATATAATATATTGTATGCAGGGTGGACTTCAAATCCTGACTACTTAGCATATGGTTATTCAACTATCGGCCATCCTAAAAAGACGGTAAAGAAAGTCAATATTGAATATTCAAGAGCATGGGCAGGTTCAAATTCTTTCGGTTTATATTTTGACAAAGGAGTAAATGAAAAAGGTTGTTCAGGTTCTCCGGTTTTTAACAACGACAAAAAGGTTGTGGGATGGGTATGCGGAGGAGAAGGATCATGCGACGATGTAGGAAAAGATATATTGAGTAATCAAACTTTATGTGGACGTTTTGATAATTTATATACATATTTATCAGCATTATATATTGATCCTGAATTTATAGGTGAATCTGAGAGTTCCAATCCTTCTCCCCCTGATCCTTCAGAATTGCCTGACCACTGTGATAATTGTGAACGAGATTATGATGAAACAGGTATAGACTGTGGAGGAAGTTGTTACCCTTGTGGCATGCAGGATGTTTTAACTATCAAAACAGATTTAGATTTGCTTGGCACTGTCAAAAGCCGTTACGAAATTTTTGCAGAGCCTGACCCTGGCACTTTATTGGCATTAAAAAGCGGGAGTTCTTCACTTGAAGCAGGTCAGAATATATATTTAAATGGTGGGTTTGAGGTGCAAAAAGGCGCAACATTTTATGCTGGTATTGATGAAGAATTGATGAGTGAAGCTGATAGGGGATGCCAACCTGCCTGTGTATCCCAGGCTTCGCTTTATTTGATACCTGATGGTGATGGAATTTATGATTACTATTTTTTTAGGGCTGCTTTTATAACCAGTTACAATATATATGTGACGCCTAGAAATCAAAGCAATAATATAGTTTATTCGCATAAAAATGTTCCAGTATATTCAAATGGTTACATTTTTGCCTGGGACGGTACAGGAGCGGTTTCTAATGGTTATTACACAATTGTTATTGAAGCAACAGACTGTTATGGAAATATAACTCCCTATGTGCATTATATAGAATATTCCTTACCAAAGTCTGGAATAATCCAAGATATTAATGAAGTAACCAAATCGGAAACAGAAACCAGTCATAAACCAGGTATTGTCATATATCCCAATCCGTTTAATGATGAAATAATGATCAATTATTCAGGCAACTCGTTTCCTTTAGAATGTAACCTATTTGATGTAAACGGAAAATTAATATTAAAAAAAATAATCAATAATCAACATAAAAAAATTGATTTAAAAAATGTTTCTTCAGGCACTTATATAATAAATGCAAAAGCAGGAGAATATAATCTGGTTCAAAAAATAATTAAAGAATAAATCCAGGGGTAAAAAGCAACCCAGCCCTTATAAAAAAGACCAGGTTGCAACACTTATTTTATAAACCGGACAGGGGAGTTATCACCTCCCCAGTCCATAAAACATTACAAAGAAATGAAAAAATTAGTAGTATTTGCTATGGTAGCAATGAGTTTAACCATTTTTAGTGGTTGCCAAAAAAGTGATGAGCCAATTGACCAGTGTCTTGATGCACAAATAAAGGAAGGGTTTACAATGCCTTATCAACCTTCATACAATGTGGAAGTAAAAGATGGCATGCTTGTTTTTGAAAGTAAATTAGCTTTTGATGTTACAAAACTTGAAATTGCTGGCGCTGATCGAAAAGCGGTTGATTTATGGGAACAAAAGTTAGGAATTAAAACCCCTGCCAGTGTTTTTCATGCTGTTGTTTTTGCTGAAGATTCAGTTAGTAACTATTATGAAGACTTACCAGAAGACGAACAAGCATACTGGAGAAAACAACCCGAAATTCATTCCGACATTTATCAAAAAGCATTATCTCAACAAATTATTCAGTTGATACCTGATGGCGAAGGAGGTCAGTATTTTGACTTAAACCTTTATGATAATACCGCTGCAAGTGTTGTAAATCTAGATGGGTTGGTCATAGTTGAAGGACAAATTAACCAATACACTGGTAATGCTTTTAAACTCATCATAGATGGCGATATGGCTAAAATAGAAAAGCTGAAAAAAATTAACTCCGCTTATCAAGATGAAACGATATTTGTTACTGTTTTCGAGAACGACGCACTTAATGGCGATAATCAGCTTAAAAGCACCAGTTTTTATACAGATAAAAACTGGACCAGGACTACAAATTGGAAACAAGTGGATGCAAAGAGGAGAGTGAAAATTTGGATTGACGGGCATTCAGAAATGTCCGGAGCCTATGCCAGTGCCGATTGCAGCGAATATGCCAGTTGTACATTTGTTGTAAGGGCAGAAGCACAACATAAAAATTTCTGGGGCAACTGGAAATACGATTCATATATGCCGAGTCTTTCATTTACTGCAACATGGGATTATCAGTACTTGCAGTTCAACTACGATCCGGATTATCCATACCCATGCACTTTATATTTTCACGCGGTAGATAATGTCCCATCATACAGTTGTGCGCCAGATCCGAATTATGTGTGTCCAACATCTCCACATAATGCATATTATCCTTCGGTAAATAACGCATATATAAATTTAACCCCACATGGCAGTTGGCAATTATCTCAAACTTGGTTTTATGATCCTTTTACAGTTACGCACTGTTCGTTAAGTGGAACAATTGGAGGTCAAACTTTTACCTACAATTGGTAAAAATTTAAAAGGTATAGCGTTGATTACATGTCAGTCACGCTATACCAAATTTGAAAATGATTTTATATGAAAACACCTGCTATTCTTTTCATCCTTGCGATTTTCCTCCTTTCCTGTTCAAAGGAAATTGACTTCAAAAACAATAACGTTGAAAATAAACTGGTATTGAACGGACTTATTTCTCCCGACAGTTTAATTTGGGTGCATTTAAGCCGGACAACTTCTATAGTTTCTAATGAAATACAGGCAATAGAAAATGCAACAGTTTCATTGTATTGCAATGGACGATATATTGAAACCCTGCCCTATTCTAAAAATGGCATCTACAAATCGAAAGCAGTCTTCCCCATCTCAGACAGTATTTATACCATCGAAGCAAAAGCAGAAGGTTACCCGGCCATTACCGCTACCGATACAGTCCCGCGCAGAACAAGGATTATATATGGCACCCATTCTTCAGGAAATACATACGACGAATATGGCGACCCCCATCATGACTATGAAATTACCATTAGCGACCCCCCTGAAAAAAATTTTTACGAACTGTTTTTTATAAATCAATATTCCCCAAATGAATTTTACGATAATTATTTTATTAATTTTCAGATAG
This sequence comes from uncultured Prolixibacteraceae bacterium, assembly GCA_963771595.1. Classification (GTDB taxonomy): domain Bacteria; phylum Bacteroidota; class Bacteroidia; order Bacteroidales; family Prolixibacteraceae; genus CAVYUC01. The sequence goes on from CAVYUC010000028.1 coordinate 324,194, forward strand.
AACCAGTTGTTGCCGATCCTGTTTTGAGGTCAGACAGCGAACTGGATTACCGGGTTTTTACCTATGTTTTCACTGACAATTTTTTCAATGGCACAAACTATCGGATGAAGAATAAATTCTTAGCGATGGGGGTACAAGGAAAATTTACAAATCAATTTGTTCCTACAGACGCTGAAGACAGGTATGGCATATTGCGAACTACAAGCCGTGCCTATTACAAATACCGCAAAAGCTGGATAAGGCACAGCAATAATCAGCAAATTGGGAATCAGATCGAGGAGCTGTTATTTATGACACTTATTGGCGATCCTGTACCTATGTATACCAATGTGGAAGGGGGTTATGGAATTTTTGCCGCATACAACCAAACCTATTATAAACTTGAAGAGCTTTAAAGAATGAAATATTTACTCCCGGCATTATTTGTTTTTATACATGCCGTTTGTTATTCGCAAATTACTATCAGCGGATTTATTGAGGATAAAAACGCCAAAGAACGCTTACCCGGTGTAAATATTTATGATTTAAACAGTCGTCAGGGTACGGTTTCCAATTCATTCGGATTTTACAGCATTTCTTTAAAGGGAGACAGCGCCCTGCTACTGTGCAGTATGGTTGGTTATAAACAGCAGGTACGTCAAATTCATTCCGGAGAAAAAGAAATCAATTTAAATATTGGATTGGAAAGCGGGATTGAATTGGCGGAGGTTGTTGTAACACACAAACAAAAAGCTTTTAACAATTCTGAAATGAGCGTGCTAAGAATACCGGCGAAACAGCTGTTTCAAATTCCGGCATTAATGGGCGAGGCGGATGTGATGAGGGCTTTTCAGCTTATGCCGGGTGTACAGGGCGGCAAAGAAGGCACAAGCGGCATATACGTTCGCGGAGGGAGCCCCGACCAAAACCTGATGCTTCTTGACGATATTCCCCTGTATTATGTAAACCATATTGGGGGTTATGTATCCGTTTTTAATCCTGACGCTATTAAAGATATCAAATTATATAAAGGAGGTTTTCCGGCCCGGTATGGCGGTAGGTTATCTTCCATTATGGATATCAGGATGAAAGAGGGTAACATGAATGAAGTGACCGGAAATGTGTCGGTTGGCATAATCAGCAGTAAATTTTCGGTTGAAGGCCCTATCAGAAAAGATAAAACTTCTTACCTGTTTTCAGTGCGGCGAAGCCTTTTTGATGTGTTTACAAGAAGTTATCAAAAGCTGATTCTTAATGATGATGCATCAGCAGGATATACCCTTTTTGATATGAATGCCAAAATAAACCATATTTTCAATGCGGAAAACCGGTTGTATTTCAGCACCTATTTCGGCCGCGACCGGATTCTGATAAAACAAAAAGACTCCGATACAAACGACCAGTACCCCTATAATTTTAAAAGCAAAAATGACGTAAACTGGGGAAATTATGCCATGTCATTGCGTTGGAACCGCATTTATTCGTCAAAACTATTCAGCAACTTTACAATAGGTTATACCAACTTTTTCTATCGTTCATTTTCCGATATAGATAATATTGAAAAACAAACCCACCATACGGTTGGTACGTTGTCAAATCATTTTTCATCGGCAATTAACGATTTTATTGCAAAAGCCGATTTCGACTTTTATAAAAGCAATCACCAGGTAAAATTTGGTGGAGGTATTACCAAACACCGGTTTACGCCAACAATGAATAACATTTACCAGGTGGGTACCAATGCCAGCGACATCGATATAACATTTGGGGCGCCAAAAAACAAACCATCAGAACTTTTTTTATATGCCGAAGACGAACTTGCACTGAATGAAAATCTTCTGATTAACGCAGGTTTGCATTTTGTTATTTTAGCCGAAAACAAACATACATTCTACTCACTGCAGCCCCGGATAACAGGCAATTATGCAATTGCAGAAAACTATTCCGTAAAAGCTTCTATTTCACGGATGATGCAGCCGTTCCATCTTTTGTCCAGCAACGATGCGGGCCTGCCCACCGATTTATGGGTTCCTGCAACAAAAGACGTCCCTCCTCAAACAGCGTCGCAACTCGCACTTGGAATTGCAGGCGAAATCAACCACCAGTTTCCTGTTGAATGGAGCGTTGAGGCTTTTTATAAAAAAATGAACAATTTAATCGAATTTGACGACGGAGCTTCATTTTTTTCGGGCGTTGCCGATTGGAAAGAAAAGATAGTTAAAAACGGAAATGGGACTGTTTATGGTTCAGAGTTTCTTTTGCAAAAGAAAGAAGGGGCTACAACCGGATGGATATCTTATACGTTATCGAAAAACATGCGCCAATTTAATGAGCTCAATTCAGGAATGCTGTTTCCGTACAAATACGACAGGAGGCACGATTTTTCAATATTTGTTAGTCATAAGTTTAACGAAAAATATCAATTGTCGGCTTCCTGGGTGTTTGCAAGCGGAAATGCTGTAACGCTTCCTTCGAATAAATATAACCTTTACGTGTTGGGATGGAATAACCGGGGAAATAACCAAAATTGGGGATTCATTGATTATTTTTATGATGAAGTACATATCTATAACCAAAGAAACAATTACAGAACGCCTTCCTATCATAAATTAGATGTTAGCTTCGATATATCAGAACAGAGAAGAAAGGGTTTAAGAGTATGGACATTTGGGTTGTATAATGCTTATAACAGGCTCAACACCTATTATTTATATTTTGATAAAGACAAAGCCGGAAATTCAAAGCTTTATTCATTCAGCTTATTTCCAATTATGCCTTCGATAAGCTACAGATATTATTTTTAGCGATTGAAAATTTATACTTTGTTCCGGCAGAGTATAAATTCGATTAACTGCACCAAATAAAATTCATCCCTTTAAAAATATGTCTGGTAATTTGCCGTTTTAACATAAACCTTGGATTAGCTAAAATTATGAAAATAAACACTGGCAACCGCCTTCGATATGCATTTTTTTTCTTCGTAACAACCTGCTTGTTTTGTTTCACCGTTTCAGCCCAGGAATTCCAAATCAGTGGTTTTGTAAAAGATGAAAAGAGTGGTGAAGCCTTGATAAATGCTCATATTATGAATATTGATTCCCGCCAGGGAACAATTACCAATTCGTATGGGTTTTTTAGTCTGGTTGCGACCGGACCGCATATTAATCTGAATATTTCGTATGTTGGATACAAAACAAAACGGTTGCATCTGGAGCTGTTAAAGGACACTACCATTCAAATTCTTTTGGAAACCGCCAACCAGGTGGCTGAGGTGGAGGTTTCGGCAAACACAAACGAGGCGAATTCGCTGAAACGAACCACCGGCAACCTGTTTTTAACCGGCAGGGAACTGGAAACAATCCCGGGTTTATTTGGCGAACGCGACATCCTGAAAAGCCTGCAGTTGATGCCGGGTATCCAACAGGGGCGTGAAGGGACTTCCGGAATATTTGTGCGGGGAGGCGACCGCGGACAGAATCTCATTTTACTCGATGGCGTGCCGGTGTACAACGTGAACCATTTGTGGGGTATTTTTTCGGTGTTTACTCCCGAAGCGGTTAAAAGTGTGGATGTTTACAAAGGGGGTTTCCCTGCCCGGTACGGAGGCCGGCTGTCGTCGGTGCTGGATATCCGGCTGAAAGAGGGAAACCTGTACGATACAAAATATGATATTACTGTTGGCACGGCAGCCGCAAAATTTCTTGTTGAAGGGCCATTCAAAAAAGGAAAGTCATCCTATATTTTTTCAGCCCGGAGAACCTATGCTGATCTTTTTTACACACCTGTAAAAAGATTGTTGGTTTATCGCGACAGGGGATCGACTGTGAAAAACTGGGACGGGTATTATTTTTTCGATGTTAATGCCAAGGTAAATTTTTTCCTTTCGGAAACCGACAGGATATACATTAGCGCTTACACCGGCGGCGACCATTTATACAGTCGCGAGACAATCGAAAATATCGTCTCTGTTACTTCTGAAGGTGACCATGAAAAAGTTGATTCTAAAAACGATTTTTCAAACAGTTGGGGGAATTTTACCGCTTCAGCCAGATGGAACAAAATTATCAATCCCAGATTTTTTGCGAACACCACCTTAACCTACTCTACATATAAATACCGCTTTGGGAATGATTATACAGTAAAAGAAACTTCGGTTTACGACACAATACGCTTCGATGAAAGTAATTTGAATTTCTCGGGAATAACAAACCTTGGCGCAGCGGTTGATTTTGATTTCTATGTTTCCACCGGCTATTCCCTGAAATTCGGGACAAAGGCGCTTATCAATTATTATTTACCGGGAAAATATGAAAGCAGTTATCAAGTGGCCGGAGAAGAACAGATTCGCAAGGTGCTTTTCGGAAAGGAAATCCGGACTAACGAATTTTCAGTGTATGCCGAAAACCATATCCAGGTAACGGAGAAAATTTCTGCAAATCTTGGGATAAACGGACTGCTTTACACCGGGAAAGGATTTAGCCGTTTCTCTTTACAGCCACGGATTCTTCTGAATTATGCCTTAAATAATGTCCTGATCTTAAAATCAGGTTATTCAAAAATGACACAACCACTGCATTTGCTGGTGAACAATGGCGCCAGCTATCCGGTGGATATATGGGTACCGGCAGTAAAAGCTTTTAATCCTGCTGTTTCGCACCAGGTTGAATTGGGCGCTTATTATTCCACAGCGCGCACTTGGGAACTGAGTACCGAAATTTACTGGAAAACCATGAATGGGGTGTTGAATTACCGGAATGGCGAATCGTTTTTTTACCTGAACCAAAACTGGGAAAACAAAGTTACCCGCGGCAAGGGTTACAGTTACGGATTGGAAACTTTGCTGAAAAAGAGCAGGGGCAAAAATACGGGATGGATTGGGTATAACCTTTCGTGGGCATACAGGCAGTTTGATGATTTAAACCGCGGCAAAGCTTTTCCGTTTCGTTATGACACCCGCCACCGGTTAAACATGGTATTGGTGCGCCAGTTAAAAGCCAACATCGATGTGTCATTTTCATGGGTATTTGCTACCGGTAATCCGGTAACACTTTCCGAAACCGCTTATAATGGCGAAGATTTATACAAAAATGGTCGCTTTGACGGGACGCTTGAAAAATACCTGCATCTTTACAACCCGCCCCGTGCACCAGGAAAAGCTGTTTACTACAGCGGACTGAATAATTACCGGCTTCCGGTATACCACCGGCTCGATGCCGGTATAAATTTTACAAAGGAGAAAAAGTTCGGTCAACGGGTTTGGAATATTTCGGTGTATAATTTTTACAACCGCAACAATCCTTTTTTCCTTACCTATAAGATTCATGACGAGGCTTTTCATACTCCCAAAAACGGTGTGGGGGAATTCAAAAACTTTTCCTTTTTCGGGTTTCTGCCGTCAGTAAGTTACCGCTTAATAATTGATTAAAATGAAACGAAATAAAAATATAAGAATCGTATTGTTTATCCTGTTTGTTGCAGGTCTGGTTTTCCAATCCTGCTTACGGGATTTTGATCTGAAAATGCCTGAAGTTGAAAAGCAAATTGCAGTGAAATGTTTTTTTACACCTGATAGCAGCTGGAAAGCGCAAGTATATTTCACGCATCACATCGACAGTTCCGGAGACAATGCAGTTATTGTAAATGCATTGGTGTCCGTTGAAGATGAAACCGGAAATATTGTTTTCTTAAACCACACAAGAGATGGAATATATCATTCGGAAGAAAAACCTGCCGCAGGCGCGCATTACCGGTTAAAAGTTGAAGTAAAAGATTATCAAACAGTAACTGCTGAAAGTTATGTGCCCTTAAAATCTGACCTCAGCAACTGGCAATTACTTTCGCAAAACAAAATCAGATTCCGGATTACTCCCCAATTAACTGACGAATATTTCATAGCAGTGCGCGGAAGATATTTCGATACGGTTAAAGGCTATAACATTTATTGCATCAACCGGGAAGTTTTTGAGCACTTAAATGAGAATAAATATTTAACTGAAGAAGTAATTAATCATTTAAAACCCCTGGAAGGCCAAACGTTATACAGCTACAATGTGGTTCAAAAAGTGCAGGAATTAATGACACCCGAAGAAATATTTAACTATTGGTATTTTGTTCAAACCACATTTGAAGAATATGCGGTTTGTGGCAAGTTGAAATACCGGCCGCAATCCAAAATGATATTAAGCGGTTGTTCTTCTGAACAAGCCATATTTTACCAGGCCCCAAATGATTTAACCACCTTGTTAATGAACCAGACCGGCACACAGGACGCAGAAATAAGTATGGCTTTAAACAGTGAACATTTTCCCGATTGGGAATTTTTCCTGGAGTACATGGATTTAAGCAGCGACTACTATTACTTTTTAAAAGATTTCCTGCTTCAGGTCTCCAACCGCGAAGAAATAAATGCGCCTCCGGTTATTGTGTACAGCAACATTGAAAATGGAGTTGGAATTTTTGCCGGTTACCGGTCTCAACTTATTAATTTGAGTGAATTAAACTGAAGGAGTTTCCGGATTATTCATTTAAGAGGAATGGAAATGGTAGCCTGCAACTTTTATTTTTTTCAACCTCCCGCTGATTGCGCTGATTTTCGCAGAAATAAGAAAATCGGCGCATGTCTGCGAAATCTGCGGGAAAATTTATTTCACCGGGCGGTTCAAAACTCTCCCGGTAATTAGTACCGCCGGTTTATCATAAATAGTATTCACCAGGTGATGGAAAATTATCGGGTGAAAATTGCAGCCGGCTTTCCAATATTTTTGGAAACATTCTAAATTACCCCCCCTAATAAATTTCCTATAAAAATCATCTTTTTAATGAAATAAAAAATATAGTTTTGAATTGTTATACAGCGACAAGCTCCGTTCGGTAACACAAATTTTCAAAAGGGACAAATAAAATTACAGGGTTATTTAATGCGTCTGGTTATAATGATAATCAAATTGAGGCATACATTCGCGTATTAATATATTTCAAGGGCAAAAAACAACCCAGCCCTTTAAAAAGAACCGGGTTGTAACACTTATTTTATAAACCGGATTGGGGAGTTATCACCTCCCCAGTCCATAAAACATTACAAAGAAATGAAAAAATTAGTAGTATTTGCTATGGTAGCAATGAGTTTAACCATTTTTAATGGTTGCCAAAAAGACGAATTAAATGTTAGTCAACTAGCTGATGAAGCAGAACCACAGGAAGTGGTTAAACCGGATGTTTATGTAGAAGCAGATTATCTTGTTTTTAAGGATTTCGAAACTCTCGATAGCTTTAAAAAAGATTTAAATCAAATGACAAAGGAACAGACTCAGGAATTAGAAAAAAAATTGGGTTTTATATCTGCATTTTCTTTTAAAAATAAAGCTATGGAAAAGGTCGAACAACTTTCTGACTCGGAGTTAACATCTTATTTATTGAAATTAGCAAGTAAAGGTTATTTCAGTAAAGATGAAGGTGAATTTGTCTATCCTTTTTATAATGAAAGCTATGCAAAGGTTTTAAATGTAGATGGCAAAGTCAAAATTGCAAAAACTTTTTATCAATTTCAGGGAACAACTGAAATAATAACGCCTGATGTAAGTGGATTTGAAGTTAATATTGAAGATAAGAAACTTGTAAAGAAAATAAATCTCAATGCAGGCTTAAATCAATTAAAAAGTGGAGAGGAACTTGGAACTTCATTATTGGCAGATGATAGATTAAGATGTTCTTTGAAATTAATTAGAGAACAATATGACGTATATGATTGGATCATTGATCCGATAGATGGAATTGTTTGGGGATATGTAGGAACAAACTGGGAAGTATACTACAGATTTTATAGTTATAAGCAATATGCTCTGTATAAGTCTAATAGACCGACCTATTTCAATTGGAAAACACAACAAGCACGAGTAGGAGGAAATAACGAATTTTGGTATCTTAATTATTATAATGCAAATCCTTATACTGAGCGATCAACAGAGGAAAGAGATATTTATCATTTTGTCATTTATAGTTCAGGTCTTATTTACACTTGGAATATTCCAAATGTTTCTGCAGTAAACGTGTGTGATTTTTGGTCAGACTATATGTCAAGTGTTCATGGAAGTTTAGTTTATCCATAGGGTGTCATAATCCAATTCAGCCGGTTTTTATTCCGGCTGTATTTTTAATTCAAATAAAATGAAAACAGTTAAAATTTTACTTACACTTTTTATTGCGTTGCTATTTTTTAGTTCAAGTCAAGCACAGCGTATCACCGAAATTGGTGTTACCGGTGGTTCAGCACGTTTTTATCCCAGAGCGCAACATATGGGGGCCAATTTGAACAATTCGATGGATAATGGCTGGGGCTGGTCAGCAGGAATATTTGCTGAGGATTACTGGAAGTCAAATATCCACCAGATAATTGAAATTAATTACTACAATCTTTCAAGTGATGTCTTTTTACAAAAAAACCCGCTGGGTCCCTGGTCTCCAAACGATGATACCGGAAGGCAACCTGTTTATGGAAATTATAACAATACATCTTTTCGCCAGATTGCAATTTCAGGAGGTGTAAAATACTTTTTCAATAAAAAATTATTTGCTTATCCCGGATTTGAGTTGGCGCGCACATTAAACAGCAATGTAGATGTAAATAAAACTACTTATCATTTGAAACTCGGAGCGGGTGTGGATTTAAGAGGCGTAGATATTTTGCTTGAATATGCATACGGGTTAAAATTTCAGCGAATTGTTTATGATCCAACAGTACCCTTTGCAACTACACATCGCAATACCTACCTGCAATTGAAAGTTCAAATTCCTTTTTATAAATTTTAAGAGGTACAAAAGACAACATAAAATTGATTAAATGAAAAATTATGTTGATTATCCGAACTAATTAATCTTCTGAAAGGCTGGTAATATTCAGCTTTTCTTTAAAAAACTTGAATTATGAATCAAAAATTAAAACAATCAATTTATTTGTTAATGTTTCTCCTGGCAGTTCAAACAGTGACTGCTCAATCTGGGTCAAAATTAGGAATTACGGTAGGTGCGGCGCGTTTTTATCCCGATGATGAAGGGTTTTTATTTAAACTTAATCATAACAACACCTTATCCAATAGCTGGGGTTGGTCAGCAGGTATGTTTTTTGAAAAACCATGGACATCAAAAATCCATCAAATGTTTGAAGTGAATTATTCGGATTATTCAACAGATATTTTTCTTCAAAAAAATCCGGATGGTCCCTGGTCTCCAGGTGACGGAACAGGCCGTGAACCAATAATCGGAGATTACAATAACACAAAATACAATTATTTGTCGTTTTCGTGGGGTTTTAAATATTATGTAAACAACAAATTATTTGTGTATCCTTCACTGGATGTTGCTAAAACTTTGAACGAAGATATAAGCATCAATAAAATTCTCCCCAATGCAAAATTATCGGCAGGTATGGAGATTCAAAAAGTAAATCTCCTTTTGGAATATAGCTACAGCTTGGAAAAACAGCAGCGCATATTTGATCTCTCAGTTCCTTTTATAGTAACTCATCGGAATAAATTGTTGCAATTAAAAGTGCAAATTCCGCTTTTTGATTTTGGAAATCAATTGTGATGAAACTAAACAGGAAGATACCGATATTGATTTTGATTGTTGCTGTGCTACCAGGTTGTATCCGGGATGTGGATATCGATATAAATAATGAAAATCATAGTTACGTGTTAAGCTGTATTTTGAACAACAATCAGGATACAGTTGTGGCATATTTAACAAAAACCAGGGATATTACTTCTGAATCCCCATTTGAGGCCGTAAAAGATGCAGAAATTGTATTGTTTGAAAATGATAAAAAAATTGGAAATTTTTCCTGTTCAGATTCAGGTGATTATTTTCTGGCATATAAGCCAAATCCGGGAATGAAATACCGGTTGGAAGCTAAAACCGGAAACAGTGAAATGTGGGGAGAAACCACTGTTCCCAAAACAGTTGAAGCAATAATTGAAAAACTGGCTTCATCAATGGAAGGGTACCAGATATCTTTTGAAGACAATAAAAATGAGAATAATTTTTATTGGATTTCAGCTACCGGTTACGAACAGTTAAGAGATACATCACATAAAGATACAATTGTATTTTACACGCAAAAGAACATCGCACATATTATTTTATCGGATTTTGAATATGCTGATGATTTTAACCGGTACATTAGCGATAATTGGATTTATAAGTTTGAATATGATTATTATGTTCGTTTTTCCGACACCCAATTACCCGGTGGTTTGGTTCAGGTTAAATTTCGTCCGATGACAGGTTTGTCTCCTGAGGTGTTTTTCCTTTCCGCCGACGTTCATTTGGATAAATATATGAAATCGAGCCTGCTAATGGAGCGGATGGTTTTATACGCTGAAGATATGCCTGTTATCTATTCTCCGCAACCTGTATATTCCAATATTCACGGAGGAACGGGAATTTTTGGTTCATTTTACAGTATTTCCAAAAAATATCCGCAAGAATAAAAATGACGTTCAAACTCCAGTTCATATTTGTAAACCTCATTTTTTTTAATCTGATTGGATTAAACGAAGCTTTTTCGCAACAAAACATTACCATTAACGGGTATGTCTGCGATGCCTCTTCCGGTGAACGGCTTTCGGGCGCAGCAGTTTATGTATCCGAAACCGGCAAGGGTACAACTACTAACGAATATGGTTTTTTTAGCCTTACTTTACCATTGGCTCAAACAAAAATAGTTTTCAGGTTTGTGGGTTACGAGCCTTTTGTTTTCGATGTGAAAGTTCCGAAAGACACAGTTCTGAATGTGCAGTTACAAACCAACAATAACATTCAAGAGGTAAAGATTAAAGCAAATCCGCACGAGAATTTTTTGCGGTCACCTTCCTTTGGTATGCATCGCCTCAGTGCAAAACAGGTGGACCAAATTCCGGCTGTACTGGGCGAACCCGATTTATTAAAAGCCATTCAATTGTTGCCCGGCGTTTCTTTTTCTACCGAAGGTTCTACCGGCTTTAGCGTTCGTGGGGGCAGTCCCGACCAAACATTAATTCAACTGGATGGTGTTCCGGTTTATAACGTCAATCATTTGTGGGGTTTTATGTCGGCATTTAACAACGATGCCATCAGCGAAACCCAATTGTTCAAGGGAAGTTTACCGGCCCACTTTGGCGGCAGGCTGGGGTCGGTTCTCGATGTGCGAATGAAGGAAGGTAACATGAAAAAACGTACCGGTACATTTTCCATCAGCCTCATTTCAGGTCGGTACACGCTGGAAGGACCAATTGTAAAAGACAAAGTTTCGTTTATGGTATCGGGGCGCACAACCTGGGCCAACCAGCTTCTTTCAGCATTTCAACGCCTTGAAAGCCAAAATAGTGAAGGAAACCAGCTTCTCACCTATGGCTTTTGGGATATAAATGCCAAAACAAATTGGATTATTAACCGCAACAACCGTATTTACCTGAGTTTTTATACCGGGCGCGATGCGTTTGTCACTGAAGATGGCAGCAGCAGGTTTCAGGATTATACAAAATTCAGTTACAACTGGCAAAACCTGACAAGCGTGCTGCGTTGGAACCGTATTTTCTCACCAGTGCTGTTTGCCAATTTTTCACTCTACAACAGCCGTTTCAGGCAGGAATATTTGAATAATTTTGATAAAAACGGAAACGAAAAATACAAAGGATACAATAATTTGAATGATTGGTCTATGAAAGGCGATTTTGATTGGCTGCCCCAGACAGGCGCCAGATTTAAATTTGGATTTCAGCTTTCAAACCAAAAATTCAGCCCCGAAATTATTTCGTATAAATCAGACTCCACTTCGTTTGAATTAAACAACGACATTTTTACCCGGAATATCATTACTGAAGTTTACTTCGAAAGCGAAATGGATATTCTCAATAACATAAAAGGAAATTTTGGATTGCGTGGAGGAAACCTGGCAACACAAAATAATAATTACCTGAGCCTGCGGCCAAGGATAGCATTGAGTTATCTTTTTTCCGAACAGGTTTCCGGAAAAGTTTCTTATTCGCGAATGAAACAATACTTACACCAGTTGCAAAACACTACTCTGGGAATTCCCACTGAACTTTGGGTTTCCTCCACCGATAAAATAAAACCCGGCACATCTGATTTATTTTCAACAGGGCTGTTTTGGAAACCAACAGGGAAGTACAACTTTTCAGCCGAAACATTTTATACTTCATTGAAAAATGTAATCCGGTATAAAGACGGAACAACGGCTTTAAAAGAGCAGGGCGACAGTTGGGAAGATTATGTGGTTGGCGGCAAAGGAGAATCGTATGGACTGGAGCTGATGGCTGAAAAAACAACCGGCAACCTTACCGGATGGATTGCTTACACGCTGTCGAAAAGTACACGGCAATTTGATGAAATCAATTTTGGCAGAACCTTCCCTTATGCTTACGACCGCCGCCACCAGTTGAATATAAATGCCAATTGGTTTCTGGGACAAAAAATTAAAAAAGGCACTACTGTAAAAAAGAATTTATCTGGTACCTTCAACTTTGCATCGGGTAAATATATTACACTGGCTGAACAGGAGTATCAGGCTGTTCCTTTACCGCTCATGGAAGGTTCGCACTACAATGCCGGTTGGTTTGCTACCCGGAGTTTAATTAATGGTGTGAATAATTACCAGATGCCCGATTTCCACAACCTCAATCTTTCGTACCGTATCGAACGAAAAAGTGCAGACAAAACCATCATCTGGAATTTTTCGGTTTACAATATCTACAACAGGCTAAATCCATGGTATTACTATAAAAAAGGAAATCAAATGAAGCAGATAACTTTGTTCCCGGTGATACCTTCAATTTCATTCACTTATAAGTGGTAACAGCACATTTTAAACCATTGAACCCATTTTATGGGTTCCGGTTTCGCTTCATTACCAACCCCGCATTTCATACGGGGCTATTTTTGTTTAATCCTTTCAGGATTCCCTCGATTTTCTGATTTTGTTATTTCCTGTCCGTCCGGCCAGACAGGCTTATTCGGTGTTTCTTATTCTTTCTCAACCTCCCGCTGATTGCGCTGATTTTCGCAGAAATAATAAAACTGCGCATACTTTGAAATCTGCGGGAAACATTTCCATAATTGTTTTTTTAAGTCGGCACATTTTAAACTATTGAACCCATTCTGGGTTCGGGTTTTCGCTTTGTTTCCAACCCCGCATTTCATACGGGGCTATTTTTGTTTAATCCTTTCAGGATTCCCTCGATTTTCTGATTTTGTTATTTCCTGTCCATTTGGCCAGACAGGCTTATTCGGTGTTTCTTATTCTTTCTCAACCTCCCGCTGATTGCGCTGATTTTCGCAGAAATAATAAAACTGCGCATACTTATTTGAACCCATTCTGGGTTCGGGTTTTCGCTTTGTTTCCAACCCCGCATTTCATACGGGGCTATTTTTGTTTAATCCTTTCAGGATTCCCTCGATTTTCTGATTTTGTTATTTCCTGTCCATTTGGCCAGACAGGCTTATTCGGTGTTTCTTATTCTTTCTCAACCTCCCGCTGATTGCGCTGATTTTCGCAGAAAAATAAAATCTGCGCTTATCTGCGAAATCTGCGGGAAACATTTCCATAATTGTTTTTTTAAGTCGGCACATTTTAAACCATTGAACCCATTTTATTGGTTCCGGTTTCGCTTCATTACCAACCCCGTATTTCTTACGGGCTATTTTTGTTTAATCCTTTCAGGATTTCCTCGACTTCCTGATTTTGATATTGCCTTTTTATTTTTCATTTAAAAATGACGGAGAAAATAATTTATCTTCAGGGCTTTAAAATCTGCCTGAACTGTCATTCAGGAATAATTTTTGTTACGATAAACAAAATGCTTTTCCATGCAAAAACTAATTACAACCTTTTTACTAAGCTTTTTAGCTGTGCCTCTCCTCTTCGGACAAACAGCTCCCGATTCAGTAAAAACAAATTCGATACTTTACGAAAAATTATATTTGCACACCGACCGCGACATTTATTCTCCCGACGACGATATCTGGTTTAAGTCGTACCTGGTGAGCGGAATAAACAACCGGCTGATTCCCGGCTACAAAAATGTTTATGTTCAGTTGATTTCTGAAAACGGAAATGTTGTTGATGAGCGGTTGATGCTTTCGGTTGAAGGTGCGGCAAACAACGATTTTCATCTTCCTGAATCCGTAAGTCCGGGGAATTATACCATAAGGGCCTACACAAAATACCTTCAGAACTTTGGCGAAGAGAGCCTGTTTCATAAAAATATTGTTGTTGCCAGTGCAGAAGGTTCACCCTCCGGTCAGTCTGCAGATTCCACGCAAAAAAAAATAGCGGTTTCCTTTTTACCCGAAGGAGGCACAATGGCACTAAATGCGGCCAATTACGTTGCATTTAAAGCCATTGATGAAAGCGGACGGGGAATTAATGTTTCCGGGAAGGTGGTGGATGAAACTGGCGCGGAAGTGGCATTATTTAAAAGCCGCTGTAAAGGAATGGGAATTTTTTTGATGATGCCTGCCGAAGGAAAATCATATACTGCCAAAATTGATGGTTATCCCGGATTATCCTTCCGCTTCGATGAGGCAAAATCCGATGGGATTGCACTGCATTATCAGCCGAAAGGAAATCATCTGTTGTTTACGCTGAACCGGAATATCAAGTTAAGCAAAACCCGGAAAGTGGTGTTGGTGGCTTCGTGCAAAGGACTTGAATTGTTCAGGAAAGAAATTCAACTGTCGGGTTTTCAGTATCCGGTAGAAATTTATAAAGGCAATTTTCCTCCCGGAATTTCAAAAATTACAGTCTACGGTGAAGCTCAGCAGGTATTGGCCGAACGGCTGGTTTTTGTGCGGAATGCCAGTGAGAAAACTTTACAGGTTGAACCCGGTAAAAATGAATATGCCACGCGTAAACCGGTTAATATTGAAATCGCTGCTTTGATTGACGAAGGCGATTCCATCAAGAATTCGTTTTCGGTAGCCGTTGTAAATGCAGATTATTTCGGCGCCGGAGGAATCAGCCAAACCATTGAAAGCTACCTGTTGCTCGATTCGGAACTGAAAGGACCACTGGAATCGCCGGCATCCTTTTTTACAGATGATGAAACTATATCAGCCGACGAAAAGCTCGATTTGGTAATGATGGTCTACGGCTGGCGGCGCTATTACTGGGACGATCTGCAACAATATGCAGGCGCCCGGTTGCCCGGATGGGATGATATTGGCCTTGAACTGGCCGGGAATGTGAAAAAATTATTTGGGCAAAAACCTGTGGTGGGCGGAACAGTGGAGGTGGGGCCGTTTTCACGAAACTTCCTGATTGAAAAAGATACAACCGATGAGGAAGGCGCATTTAGCATCGATCGGCTTTACCTGAAAGATTCGGCACTGATTATGGTAAATGCCAAAACAAAAAACGGAGGAAGGGGAGTGGAGATAATTCACCATCCATCCGAAATTTTCGATTCCAATATTCCCGTTGATGAAATGAAAAAAGCAACGCGTGAAGTGCTTGTTCCCGATAAATTTTACCGCAGCAATTATTACCAGCAACTTGCAAGGCGCCGGTTTCAGCTCGAAAATGAAGGAATCCTGCTGGATGATATTGATATTATCAGAAAAAAAAGAAATGAACCGGACGGGCATTTCCGGTTGTATGGCGAACCAGACAACTCGTTCAAAATAACAAAAGATGACTGGACCTATACCAACATCCTTGATTACCTGGAGGGCAGGGTAGCCGGTGTTGTTGTAACAGGTGATGAGGTGCGGATAAGAAGTGCCGAAACCAATCCGCTGTTTCTTGTTGACGGACTGGAAATGGAATGGACCGATATTTTATATATGCCCATGGGCGACATCGATAAGATTGAAATTTTAAAAACCGGGGCCACAACTGCCATGTATGGTTCGAGGGGCGCCGACGGGGTAATATCGGTTTTTACCCGCACCGGAGAAGAGGCTTTTCAGAATGAATTTACGCGAAATGTGCGTGGACGTATTACGCCGCGGGTGCGGGGATTTAAACAAAGCCGCGAGTTTTATTCGCCGCAGTATCCGCTCAATCAGCTGGATGAAATGAGTGCACGGAAATACGATTTCCGCCCTGCCTTGTACTGGAATCCAAATGTATATTTCGAAAACAACGAAGCAAGCCTTCAGTTCTATACTTCTGATATGCTGGGCCATTACCTGGTGGTGGTTGAAGGAATCAGCAGGAAAGGGAAGATTTGCTATGGAACTGCAGCGTTGGATGTGGTGGCAGGTATTGAATAATATTGAAACTAACGGTTATGTTTCAGCAGATGCAAATAAACAATAAAATCTGGTTGCTCATTCTATTGTTACCATTGCAGGGAACAGGACAAATTACAGTTAACGGAAGGGTTACCGACGCTGGTAATGGTCAGCCTGTGCCTTATGCCACAGTGTACATCAACGGAACTACCAACGGAACCATATCCGATACCACCGGCCATTTTTCACTTGAAAAAGTACATCCGCCCTGCGAGATGGTAATCAGCCATGTCAGCTACAATACACAAATGTTTAAGTTAAAATACCGCACAGATACAACATTGCAGGTGAGCCTTCAACCGAGGGATTTAATTCTGGAAGCGGTTGAAGTAACCAATAAAAACCTGCGTGAAGAGAATTTGCAGCATTTCAGAAATCGATTTCTCGGAGACGATTACTGGGGGAAAAATGCATTCATTGAAAACGAAAATGTACTCGTTTTTCAACGTGTGGAAGTAGTACCTTCCGATACATTGAACGAAAATTTTGTGCGGACACCCGACAGTACCTCGGTGTTGTTCCGTGTTTATACAAAAGCTCCATTGCTCATTAATTTGCCGCTCCTCGGCTATAACCTCTACATCAATTTAATTGAATATACCGAACTGTACAGCACTGCCCATCCAAAGTCATTCGAATTGCATTTGCTGGGCTATTTTTATTTTCAGGAAAATGAGGTAACTTCCAAAAGAAAAACCAACCGGTTCAGGAAAAAAAGATTGGAAGCCTGGTACAATTCCGACCGCCATTTTTGCCGCTCGCTATTTTACGACGAGCTTAAAGAGCAAGGATATTTAGTGATTTACACAGGTTTAAATCCAAAGACAGAAAAGTATGAATCCTTTGAAATTGAGTTCGATAGAAACATAATAACAGATAACCAGGCAAAAATTATCGGGTTGAAAAACAAACATTTTACTATCGAATATTTCAGTAAATTCAATTATCCGGTTAACCTGAAGTTAAAAGAAACAGATGAGGTTCAAAGACCATTTTCAGCAAACATTGAGTATTCAAAAATGTATTTTTTGAAGGATACCTGTACAATTCGGGCTGATGGTTCACGGCCCGATAACTCCATCATGTTCGGGCCGGTAATCGGAGATAAACATGTGGGAGCGATGTTACCAAACGAATACCGACCTGGAAAATAAAGAAAATATACGCAATCAAAAAACCTGAAAATGTGAATCTGATAAAACAGTTATTTCTGACCTTCGCCTTGAGCCTGTTATTTTTCCTGCGTCTGTTCAGCCAGGTGATACCGGAAACAACAGTTTCCGACAGTACGGTTTTATACGAAAAACTGTACCTGCACATCGACAGGGAATTTTATTCTCCGGGTGACGATATCTGGTTTAAATCGTATCTGGTCAGCGGGATAAATCACCGGCTGATTCCCGGCTTCAAGAATGTATATGTACAGTTAATTGCAGACGATGGCAGGATTATTGACCAGCGGCTGCTGCTTTCGATGTACGGAGTTTCAGCCAACGATTTTCACCTTCCGGATGCGCTTCCGAAAGGGCAGTATACCATTCGCGGGTATACAAAATATTTGCAGAATTTCGGGGAAGAGAGCCTGTTCCATCAAAGAATTGCAGTGGGCGAAGCAACTGACTTGTCTGAATTCGAAAACAAATCAGAAGAACAAAATAAAATTGATGTTTCCTTTTTGGCCGAAGGGGGCAACCTGGTGATGAACGCCACCAATTACATTGCTTTTAAAGCGATAAACGAAAAAGGGAAAGGAATTCCGGTAACCGGGAAAATAGTGGATGAAGCCGGGAAGGAAGTCGTAACCTTTGAAAGCAGGTACAAAGGAATGGGATCATTTGTGATGATGCCGCAGGAAGGAAAAAAATATGTCGCCATAATCGACGGCCATCCGGAATTCTCCTTTTCGTTTGAAGATGCACAAATTGACGGTATTGCCCTTCATTACCGGCAGGAAGGAAATGATGAGCAGTTCATCCTCAACCGGAACATCAAATCCAATAATGTAAAAAATCTTGTTTTTGCAGTTTCGCAAAAAGGGCAGGAGCTTTTTCGTGAAGAAGTGGAAATGACCGGTTTTCAGTACCCGGTGGAAATATACAAAGGCTTCTTTCCGGAAGGGATATCAAAAATAACGCTGTTCGATGAACAAAATAATGTGCTTGCAGAGCGGCTGGTGTTCATCCGGAATTCAGATGAAAAAATATTAAATATAACTTCAGATAAAACACAATACATACCAAGGGAAAAAGTTGAACTGAATATCGAATCGCTTCTCGATCCGATGGAGGAAAATGTTGAAGGCGGACTGTCAGTTGCAGTGGTAAACGAAGATTATTTCAGCGGAAACAGACCGAACCAGACCATTGAAAGTTACCTGCTGCTTGATTCTGAGCTGAAAGGACCGCTGGAATCACCTGCTTCCTTTTTTACGAATGAAGATAGCATCAGCGCTGGTGAAAAACTGGATTTGGCTATGATGGTGAACGGCTGGCGGCGTTACTATTGGGACGATTTGCAAAACTATTTCGGCAAAAAATTACCCAACTGGGCCGATATTGGCCTGACAATTCAGGGTGAAGTAAAAACTCTTTTCGGAGAAAAACCGCTGGAAGGCGCAACAGTTGAACTGGGACCGTTTTCAAGTCAGTTGATAATTTTGAAAGATACTACCGATGAATTCGGAAGATTCAGTTTCAACCGGCTGTACCTGAAAGATTCGGCACAAGTCATGGTAAATGCCAGAAACAGGAAGGGCAGACAAAATGATGTTGAAATTTACGATGAAACTCCTTCTGTTTTCGATTCGCTTGTACCGGTTAATGAAATAAACCTTGCCACCAGGAAAATTCAAATACCTGAAAAGTTCGAACGTTCCACTTTTAACCGGCACCTGGCTGAAAATGAATTTAAACTGGGAGAGGGGAGTATTTTAATTGAAGAGGTGGAGGTAAAAGAAAAATTAAAGTCACCTGCAATTGTTACGGGAATTTATGGTTACACCGACAGATCGTATACACCAACTGATGCTGACAGGAAGAAATATGTTGATATGCAGGAATACCTGGAATTCGCAATAGCAGGTATTGTTGATCATGGAAATGGATTGAGGATTGGTTTCGCAACTGTACCTCCGGTTATTTTAGTGGATGGATTTACCCCGCCTGCTGATTTACAATTTATGCCGTTGGATGATATTGCAAAGATTGATATTATTCAACCCCAATGGAGGCGTTTTCCATTCGATGTAAACGGAGCAAAAGGAGGTGTAATTTCCATTTTAACCAAAACCGGGTTTGGTAAATTTAATGCAGAATTCAAGCGTATTATTCATGGCAGGATAACACCTCGGGTGAGGGGATTTCAACAGGCCCGGGAGTTTTATTCCCCAACATATCCCTTGGCAGAACAGGATTCCATTAAAAAACCGGATCAGCGAGCTACACTCTACTGGAACCCTGAAGTTTTTCCTGAAAACGGAAAGGTAAACCTTGAGTTCTTTACCTCAGATATGCCTGGGAAATACAGGGTGGTTGCTGAGGGAATCACCGCAAGCGGC